>NZ_JALQEM010000020.1 GCF_023630705.1 Caballeronia sp. GAFFF1 | reverse complement strand
TGTGAAAGTAGGTAATCGTCAGGCTCCCCTTGCCCTAAACAAAAACCCCACCCCACAAAGGTGGGGTTTTTGCGTTTGGGGCGGCTCAAAGCGCCACGCCACTCGATTGAGCCCACATCATCGGGCTAAGGACCGCTCAGCAAGCATCACCCAATACGACGAGCCGACGGACAGTAACGCGTCGTTGAAGTCGTAGCTCGCGTTGTGCAGCATGCACGGACCCTCACCGTGCCCATGCTCGCGATGCCCCCCATCACCATTACCCAGAAACGCGTAGCAGCCGGGCTTCTCGAGCAGCATGAAGGAAAAGTCTTCAGCGCCCATCGTCGGTTCCACGGAAAAATCGACGTTCTGCTCGCCGACCACATCGGCCATTACGTCGGCCGCGAATTTCGTCTGCGCCGGATCATTGATCGTCGGCGGATAGTTTCGATGAAAGTAGACTTCGGCTTCGCAGTCGTAAGCTGCAGCGGTCGATTCAGCGATCTTCCGCATACGCGCTTCGATTAAGTCGAGCGTTTCCACGGTGAACGTACGCACCGTCCCGCCCAGCCACGCACAATCGGGCACCACGTTGACCGCATCTCCCGCATGAATCTGCGTGATCGACAACACGGCCGTATCGAGCGGCTTCTTATTGCGCGTGATGATGCTCTGCAGTGCATTGGCGATTTGAACTGCGCTGAAGATGGGATCCCGTCCGTTATGCGGCAAAGCGGCGTGCGACCCAACGCCGCGGACGGTAATTCGAAACTCATTGCTCGACGCCATGATCGGCCCTTCCGTCACGCCGAAGTGCCCTGCCGGAATGCCAGGCCAGTTGTGTATGCCGAAAACGGCGTCGACTGGAAAGCGGGTAAAAAGTCCATCGTCGATCATGGCCTTCGCGCCGGCGCCGCCTTCTTCTGCCGGTTGAAAGATGAAGACGACCGTCCCGTCGAACTTCCCGTTTTCCGCGAGATACTTGGCCGCGCCAAGTAACATGGCCGTGTGCCCGTCGTGACCGCACGCGTGCATGCGTCCGGCGTGAGTCGACTTATGGCCGAAGCTGTTGAGTTCCTGAATCGGCAAGGCGTCCATATCTGCGCGCAGCCCGATAGAGGCGCTGCCTGTCCCACGCTTCAAAACGCCAACGACGCCTGTCTTGCCCAAGCCTCGATGGACCGCGATCCCCCAGCGTTCAAGATTCTCCGCCACCAGTTTCGCAGTCCCTACCTCTTCATAGCGCAGTTCGGGATGAGCATGGATCGTTCGTCGAAGAGCCTGGATTTCATCGTGCGATGCTTCGATTTCCGGAATCAGATTCATTGAACCGCTCGCTTGTTTGAATTCGGACCAACCGTGTGATGCACCTGATTCATTCTACGCCGCCACTATTTGAGTCATCGGACGGACGGTCGCATAGCCGGCGTAATAGAATTCTGGCATCTGCCGCCCTTGTCGATTGACCGGACTTTCCGATGAACGCCCCAGCCGAGTTTGCCCGAGCCGTTTGCCCGCACGATTGCCCCGACACCTGCGCGATGCGCGTGACCGTAGAGAACGGCAAGGCAGTGAAGGTGAGTGGCGACCCGGATCATCCGCCGACGCAAGGCGTGCTCTGCACGAAGGTCACGCGATACGCCGAGCGAACGCATCACAAAGATCGCCTGCTAACGCCGCTGATTCGCGTCGGGCCGAAGGGCTCCAATCGTTTCGAACGGATCAGTTGGGACGCTGGGCTGCGAATAGCCGCCGAGCGCCTTGGTCCGATCTCGCGCCGTGCGCCGGAAGCGATCCTTCCGTACAGCTACGCTGGAACGATGGGCCTCGTCCAAGGGGAAAGCATCGCTGCGCGTTTTTTCAACGTGCTCGGCGCGTCCCGACTTGATCGCACGATTTGTGCGGCAGCCGGCGCCGCGGGGCTGCGTTATACGTATGGCGCGGGCATCGGCATGCATGTGGAGTTCTTCGAGGAAAGCGAACTGATTCTGATCTGGGGCTCGAACCCGATCGCGTCGAGCCTGCATTTCTGGACGCGCGCGCAGGAGGCGAAGCGGCGCGGCGCCAAACTAATCGCAATCGATCCGTATCGGTCGCTGACCGCCGAGAAATGTCATCAGCACATCGCGCTGCGGCCCGGCACGGATGCCGCGCTCGCGCTCGGCATGATTCACGTGCTGATCCGCGAGAATCTGGTCGATCACGAGTACATCGCAGACTACACCGTCGGTTTCGACGCACTCGCGGCGCGGGCCGCGCAGTATCCGCCGTCGCGCGTGGCGGCGATTTGCGGCATCGAGGAACAGACCGTCGTCGATCTGGCGCGTGCATTCGGCTCGACCAGGAAAGCCGCCATCCGCCTGAACTACGGCATGCAGCGCGTGCGCGGCGGTGGCAACGCGGTGCGCGCCGTCGCGTGTCTGCCGTCTCTGACGGGCGCGTGGCGCGAGGGGTCGGGCGGTCTATTGTTGTCGTCGTCGGGATGGGCGCCGGTCGACAATGCCGCGCTCGAACGCCCGGACTTGCTGCCGGGCTGGCCGCACAAGCTGCCGCGCAGCATCAATATGAATGCAATCGGGGACGCCTTGCTTCATCCGGGCGATGCCGCGTTCGGGCCGAAAATCGAAGCCCTGATTGTTTACAACTCGAACCCGGTCGCCGTTGCGCCGGACTCGGCAAAGGTCGCGGCTGGCTTCGCGCGCGAAGACTTGTTCACCATCGTGCTGGAGCACTTCCAGACCGATACCGCCGATTACGCCGACCTGATCTTTCCGGCGACCACGCAGCTCGAGCACCTCGACGTCCACAAGTCGTACGGCCACACGCACATCATGGCGAACCTGCCGGCTATACCGCCGGTGGGCGAATCTCGTCCGAACACCGATTTCTTCCGCGGCCTTGCCCGCGCGATGCATCTCACCGAGCCTGCTCTCTTCGAAACCGACGAGCAGATCGCTTCGCAAGCCTTCCGCTGGGACGACCCCACGTTAAATGGGCGCGGATGGGAAGCACTGAAGGCGTCGCGCTGGCTCGAACTCGACATCCCCGACGCGCCACTCTCGCAGGGAGGATTCCGCACGCCATCAGGAAAGTGCGAATTCTTCAGCGAACGTCTCGCGCGCGAAGGCATGGACCCGCTGCCGGATTACCTTCCGCCGTACGAGTCGGCGGAAGCGGCGCCGGAACTCGCCGCGCGCTATCCGCTGGCGATGATCTCGCCGCCCGCGCGCAACTTTCTGAACAGCAGTTTCGTGAACATCGAGAGTCTCCGCGCGACCGAGGCGGAGCCTCATCTCGACATTCACCCCGCGGACGCCGACGCACGCGGTATCGCGGACGGCGCGCAAGTGCGCATCTTCAATGATCGCGGATCGATGCAGGCGCGTGCGCGTGTCACCGATCGGGCGCGCGAAGGCGTCGTCGTCGGCCTGTCGATCTGGTGGAAGAAGTTGTCCCCCGATGGCTGCAACGCCAATCAAGTAACGAGCCAGGCTTTGACCGATCTGGGGGGATCGGCGACGTTCTACGATTGCCTGGTGGAAGTGGAGTCAGTGCGTTGAGAAGTATGGAAAGACCCGACCCGAAGTGGTCTGGAATGCGGCGTCTAACCGGATTGTCGGAACGGAAGCGAGCGGCTAGCATCCTGTTTTCGCACGACCATTCGAAAATTAAATAAGGAGACGCCGTATGGAGAAACTCTGGCTGAAATCGTATCCGGCCGGCGTACCCGCGGAGATCGACGTGTCGGCGTACCGGTCGGTCTCGCAGTTGCTCGAAGACAGCTTTCGCAACAACCGCGACCGTCGCGCCTTCGTCTGCATGGGGCAGGCGATCACCTACGGCGAGCTCGACGACATGTCGAAAAAGCTCGCTGCATGGTTGCAGCACAAGGGCTTGAAGCGTGGCGCGCGCGTCGCGCTGATGATGCCTAACGTGCTGCAATACCCGATCGCCATCGCGGCCGTGCTGCGCGCGGGCTATATCGTCGTGAACGTGAACCCGCTTTACACGCCGCGCGAGCTGGAACATCAGCTTCGCGACAGCGGCGCGGAAGCCATCGTCATTCTGGAGAATTTCGCGACCACGCTCGAAGCCGTGGTCAGGAACACGGCGATCAAGCATGTCGTCGTCGCGGCAATGGGCGACTTGATGGGCATGAAAGGCCTGCTGGTCAATTTCGTCGTCCGTAAGGTGAAGAAGATGGTGCCTGCTTTCAACCTGCCAGGCAGCATTCGCTTCAACGATGCGATCAGCGAAGGCAGCCGCCACGCGCTGGAGCCGGTCGCGCAGACACCGGACGACGTCGCGTTCCTTCAATACACCGGCGGCACCACCGGCGTGGCGAAGGGCGCGACGCTGACGCATCGAAATCTGATCGCCAATGTGCTGCAATCGGAAGTGTGGCTGGAACCGGCGCGCAGACAGCGGCCCGACATCGACCAGTTCGTGTGCGTCGTCGCGCTCCCGCTGTACCACATCTTCGCGTTGACGGTGTGCGGCATGCTCACGATCCGCACGGGCGGGCTCGGCGTGCTGATTCCGAATCCGCGCGATATCGCGGGCACCATCAAGGAACTGAAGGGCATTCCCATCAACACGTTCCCGGCGGTGAACACGCTCTATAACGCGTTGCTGAATCATCCCGACTTCTCGAAGCTGGATTTTTCCAAGCTGATCGCGGCGAACGGCGGCGGCATGGCGGTTCAGGAGGCGGTCGCAAAACGCTGGTTCGCCGTTACCGGCGTGCCTATCGTCGAAGGCTACGGTCTGTCGGAGACTTCGCCCTGCGTCACGTGCAACCCCGTGACGGCCACCGAGTACACCGGCACCATCGGCTTGCCGTTGCCGTCGACCGAAGTCTCCATTCGCGACGACGACAACAACGAAGTGCCGCTCGGCCAGGCGGGCGAGATCTGCATCAAGGGACCGCAGGTGATGGCCGGCTACTGGAATCGCCCGGACGAAACGGCGAAGGTGATGACGCCCGATGGTTTCTTCCGCTCGGGCGATGTCGGCGTGTTCGACGAACGTGGCTACGTGAAGATCGTCGATCGCAAGAAGGACATGATTCTCGTCTCGGGCTTCAACGTGTATCCGAACGAAATCGAGGACGTCGTGGCGATGCTGCCGGGCGTGTTCGAAGTCGCTGCGGTCGGCGTGAAGGATCAGAATTCGGGCGAGGCGGTGAAGCTCTTCATCGTGCGCAAGGACGACAACCTGACCGAAGCGGACGTGATTGCGTTCTGCAAGGAACGGCTGACGGGCTATAAGCGGCCGCGCATCATCGAATTCCGCAAGGACTTGCCGAAGAGCAATGTCGGCAAGATTCTTCGCCGCGAGTTGCGCGACGGTACGGTCTGAGCGGATCGCGCTTACTTCGATCGAAGCCTTCGCGTCGCAAGAAGCGAAGGCTTCTTTGATGGCGCGTTCCGGGATCATGAGACAAAAAAGGCGCCCGAAGGCGCCTTTCAACAGATCCCGCTTTATTACGAGCTTCTTAGAACTTGTGGCGGATGCCGACCAGCGCTGCGACCTGGTTCGACGTCGACGACGGCGACAGGCCGTTGATGTTGGCGACTGCGGCGCCTCGCGTCGAGTCCGTGCCCGAAGCGTGCTGATACACGCCGTCGATGTACACGTCCGTGCGCTTCGACAGGAAGTAGTCCGCGCCGAGCATGCCTTGGTGATACTTGGCATTGCCCAGGCCGTAACCCTTCGTGTAGTCGTAGGCAGCGCCGACCAGCAGAGCCGGGGTCAACTGATACTTGAAGTTGATTTCGGCGTTGTGGAATTTGCCCGTGCCGCCCGTGTAGCCAGCCGGGTTCAGACCGGTGCCTGCTTCCGTGCCGACATCCTTGAACTGCGTGTTGCTATAGGTCGCGCCCACCGTCGCCGCGCCGAACGTATACGCTGCGCCTGCCGAGATCACTTGCTGCGTATGAGCCGAAGCGTAGCCCGAATAAACGCGGCTGCCGGCCATGTTCGAACCCGTCGTGCTCGACGCCGGCGTGTTGCCGAAGAACGAGTAGTTCGGGTCCTTGACGTTCAGGTAGCCCGCGCCCAATTGCAGCGGACCTTGCGAGTAGCCGAGACCGACCGACCAGATCTGGTTGCGGTTGAACTGGCCAGCGTTGCCGCCGAGGCTATACAGACCGCCGAACGAGAAACCTGCGTAGTTGGCGCTCGTGAACTTGATCGCGTTGTTCACGCGATTCGAGTTGTTCATGTTGTCGAGATCGCCCGGGTGCGCGCCGTAGTACGTCGCCCACTGGCTGCCGACTTCGAAAGCGCCGGTGAAGTCGACTACGGAGTCATACTGGCGACCCAGCGTGACCGTGCCGAATTGCGCCGTCGACAGACCGACATACGCCTGACGGCCGAACTCCGAACCGCCTTGGCCGAGACGGCCGTTGAACACGTTGAAGCCGTTCTCCAACACGAAGAGGGCCTTCAGGCCGCCGCCCAGATCTTCCGTGCCACGCAGGCCCCAACGGCTGCCCTGCACGTTGCCGCTGCTCATTGCATACAGCTTTTGACCGGCGACATTATTGGAGTAGACGAAGCCTGCGTCGATGATGCCGTACAGCGTCACGCTGCTCTGCGCATGTGCGGCGCCAGCGAAGACGCCCAATGCTGCGAGAGCGAGAAGCGACTTTTTCATTGTGTAGATCTCCAAGGAGTGTTTTGCGACTTGTTTGGCAAGGTCACTGTTCTAGCGCCAGTGTGTTGACGGTCCCTGCCGGGGTCTTCTTTGCGAAGTGACACGTAATGTAACAAACACGACTTTTCGCACAAAGGAAAAGGGACCGCGCCCGCGGCTACGTGTGACGTTTACGCAACATGCGCTAAAATCCTGGTTTTGCAGCAGTTTTGCGAGTCGTGTTTGCCCTAATTACAAAAAATGGCGCTCGTCGACGGCCGTTTTCGCATGTCTGACCGGGCGAATAGGGATTGCTTATCGTCCCGTACGACGTTGCGCGAAACGATGACATCAACAACGAGGTGAGAACATGACGCTCGATGAAATCATTGGCGAGTTCGATCGCGGCCTACGTTCCATGACCGGAGTAAGCCGCATGTCGCGGCCTGTACCGCAATCGAACATGCCGGTTCTCGTGGAGGGCGGCATGGTCGCTGACGCGCCGCAGCTCACGGACCAGGAGAAGGCTCATTCGGCCGGTCTCATGCGCGTGAATCATGTCGGCGAAGTCTGCGCGCAGGCGCTTTATCAGGCGCAGAAGCTCGCGACTCAGTCACCGGGGTTGAAGGCCAGCTTCGAGCAGGCCGCCCGCGAAGAGGAAGATCACCTCGCATGGACGTCACAGCGTCTCAAAGACCTGGACTCGCGCCCGAGCCTTCTCAATCCGCTCTGGTATGCGGGCGCGCTCGCCATCGGTTTCGTCGCCGGGCGTTTCGGCGACCGCGCGAGCCTCGGCTTCATGGCGGAAACTGAGCGCCAGGTCGAACAGCATCTCGATGGCCACATGAAAACGCTGCCAGCTACCGACTACGCTTCTCGCGCGATTGTGGAACAAATGCGGCAGGACGAAAGCGCGCACGCAGCCGCCGCCATCGGAGCGGGTGGATCAGAAATGCCGTTCCCCGTGCGTCTCATGATGCGAGCAGCGGCGAAGGCGATGACGCGCACCGCTTATTACGTTTAGCGCCCAAGTGCGACCGCCAGCCGTTTGTATGAACAATGGAATCCGTCGAGCGCCTCCAAGCGCTCGCGGAAACCGTTACATTTCACGCGTCTGCGGCGCAGATGTTCATACTTTACGTTCGCTTCCCTCACTAGTTCTCTAATTTCAAACGATTTTCCCCTTCCTACCGGCAATAAGTCCGTTCGCTAAGTCCTTGTTCTAGCGAGTAAAAGCTCCCCGAAAAAAAGCCACGCGTCTTGACCGAGGAAATCCGTTCCTCTAAAGTGGGAGACAGTGTGAGAAAGTGGTTGTTTGTGTGATTCAGCGACTACTTTTCGGCAGTTTCAAGGCATGCGCGGCGTCTCGGTGGGCATCGACAGTCAGGCAGCGACAAACGGGGAGAAGGGCGAGTGTTCCAAGGGGCGTCGGCGCTGACGCTCGATGCGAAAGGGCGGATGTCGGTTCCGTCCCGCTATCGGGAGGCGCTGCAAGGGCAGGCAGAAGGCCGGGTGACGCTCACGAAGAGCCCGGATGGATGCCTGTTGCTGTTTCCTCGCCCGGAGTGGGAAGTCTTTCGCGCCAAGGTTGCCGCGCTTCCCATGGAAGCCATGTGGTGGCGGCGCATTTTCCTCGGTAATGCAATGGATGTCGAACTCGATACCGCCGGGCGCGTGCTGGTCTCGCCCGAGCTTCGTGCTGCCGCTGCGCTGGAGAAAGAAGTGACGCTGCTCGGCATGGGCGCTCACTTCGAATTATGGGACTCGCAGACGTACGCGGCGAAGGAAGCCGCAGCCATGGCGCAGGGCATGCCTGAAGCGCTAAAGAACTTCACTTTCTGACGCGGCGCTGAAAAACATGGCACCTGCGATGGGAAATGACTTGCAGCATCGCACGGTGCTGTTGAAGGAAGCGGTAGACGGACTGATCACGCGCGCCGACGGTATCTATATAGATGGCACCTTCGGGCGCGGCGGTCATAGCCGGGCGGTATTGCAGCGGCTGGGCGAGGCAGGGCGGCTGATCGCGTTCGACAAGGACCCGCTTGCCATCGCCACGGCGCAACAGATTCAGGATTCTCGCTTTTCGATCGTGCATGACAGCTTCGCAGCGCTGCGAAGCGCGGCGATCGAGCGCGGGATAGAGCGGGTGTCGGGCGTGTTGCTGGACCTCGGGGTGTCGTCGCCGCAGGTGGATGACCCCGAGCGCGGTTTCAGTTTCCGCGCGGAAGGTCCGCTCGACATGAGGATGGACCCGACTCGCGGCGAGTCGGCGGCCGAGTGGCTCGCGCGGGCCACGGTGCAGGAAATGACGGAGGTGATCAGAGATTATGGGGAAGAACGGTTTGCTTTTCAGATTGCAAAGGCGCTTGTTGCTCGCAGGGCAGAGTCCGACCGTCTCGGGCCTCTCGTCAGCACGCGCGAGCTTGCCGAAATCGTGGGTCACGTCGTCAAGACCCGTGAAAAGGGCAAGGACCCGGCAACTCGCACCTTTCAGGCTATACGGATTCACATCAATCAAGAGCTTGCGGAGCTGCAAGTAGTTCTTGAATCGGCACTTTCGCTGTTGGAGCAAGGGGGGCGGCTGGTCGTGATCAGCTTTCATTCGCTCGAAGACCGGATCGTCAAGCGGTTCATGCAGGCGCAATCGAGCGCGCCGGCGGTGGACCGTCGTTTGCCGATCCGCGCGGTCGATCTGCCGAGTCCGCCTCTGCGGATCGTCGGCCGCGTGTTTCCGAGCGATGCCGAAGTAGCCGACAACCCGCGCGCCCGGTCCGCGGTCATGCGTATCGCGGAGCGCATCGCGCCATGAACCGTCTCAACATTTTTCTCCTGATCGTCGTGCTCGGGTGCGCGCTGTCGGTCGTCAGCGCCACGAACAAGCAGCGGCAGGTGTTCATCGAATTGCAGCGGGCGCAGTCGCAGGAGCGCCAGCTTCAACAGGATTACGCACAGTTCCAGTATCAGCAGAGCGCATTGTCGAAGACTTCGCGCATCGAGCAGTTGGCCACTAACTCACTGAAGATGCAGCCCGTCACAACCGGCCGCACGCAATACCTGACCTACGACCCGGCGACCGCGAAGGCCGCCGACGCGCCCATGCCGCCGCCGCTGCCCGCTTCGGCGCCGTCCGCACGCGGAGTCAAACGATGAAAAGATCCGCGAAGCAGAAGGACGTCGCCTACACGCCCAACCCGATTCTCGCCGTGCGTCTGCCCATGTGGCGCTCGAAGTTCGTCGTGTTCCTGCTGTTCATGGCGTTCGTCGCGCTGGCGGCGCGCGCCTTCTGGATTCAGGGCCCCGGCAACGCTTTCTTCAAGAAGCAGGGCGAAAGCCGCTATCAGCGCACGCTGGAAATGCCCGCGACTCGCGGCCAGATCCGCGACCGCAACGGTCTCGTGCTTGCCACGAGCCTGCCCGTTAAGGCCATCTGGGCGATTCCCGAAGCCGTCCCGAACGACCTCGGCGCGGACAAACTCGCCGAACTCGCGAAGCTGCTCGACATGACGCAGAAAGACCTGCGCGCGAAATTGTCGATGGACAAGACGTTCGTCTACGTGAAGCGTCAGGTTCCGCTCGAAGTCGCGCAGAAAGTCGCGGCGCTCGACATCCCGGGCATCTATTCGCGCGGCGAATACAAGCGTTTCTATCCGGAAGGCGAAATCACCGCACACCTGATCGGCTTTACTAATATTGAAGACAAGGGCCAGGAAGGCGTCGAACTGGGTGACCAGAGCGTGCTGGCAGGCACGCCGGGCATGCGTCGCGTCATCAAGGACCGCATGGGGCATATCGTCGAGGACGTCGACGAACAGGTCGTGCCGCATAACGGCCAGGACGTCGAGCTGTCGATCGACAGCAAGATTCAGTACATCGCGTACACGGACCTGAAAGCGGCCGTCGAGAAGACGAAGGCGAAGGCCGGCGCAGCGATAGTGATCGACGTGAAGACGGGCGAAGTGCTCGCGCTCGTCAACTATCCCACCTACAACCCGAACGACCGCTCGCGCATGACCGGCGAGCAGTTGCGCAACCGCATTCTGACGGACACTTTCGAGCCGGGCTCGATCATGAAGCCGTTCACCGTTTCGCTCGCGCTCGATCTGCATCGCGTGACGCCGAACACGCTCGTCGAAACGGGCGGCGGCGTGTTCGTGCTGGACGGCGCGCGCATCACGGACGACTCCGGTTTCGGCACGCTCACCGTCGGCGGCGTGATTCAGAAGTCGAGCAATATCGGCGCGACCAAAATTGCGATGCAATTGCGGCCCGAGGAAATGTGGAACATGTACACGAGCCTCGGTCTCGGTCAGGCGCCGAAAGTCGGTTTTCCGGGCGCCGTGACCGGACGCCTGCGGCCGTGGAAGAGCTGGCGGCGCATCGAGCAGGCGACCATGTCTTATGGCTACGGCTTGTCGGCGTCGCTGTTCCAGCTGGCTCGCGCGTACACCGCCATCGCGCATGACGGCACGATTCTGCCCGTCTCGATTTTCCGCACGCCGGGGGATCAGCCGCCGGCGGGCCAGCAGGTCTTCTCGCCGACCACCGCGCGCGAGGTTCGCGCCATGCTCGAGACGGTCGTGTCGAAAAACGGCACGTCGCCAGATGCGGCGGTCCCGGGCTATCGCGTCGGCGGCAAGAGCGGCACGGCATACAAGCACGCGGGCCGCGGCTACGATCACTCGAAGTACCGCGCGTCGTTCGTCGGCATGGCGCCGATGCCGAATCCGCGCATCGTGGTGGCCGTATCGGTCGACGAACCGACGGCGGGCAGCCACTTCGGCGGACAGGTATCGGGGCCGGTGTTCTCGGGCATCGTCGGCGACACGCTGCGCGCGCTGAACGTGCCGCCGGACATGCCGGTCAAGCAAATGGTCGTGACGGACGAATCGAAATCCGCCACGCAAGCGTCCTCGCAGCCCGCGAACGCGAACGGTTCGAACAACGCGAACACGGCAAAGAAGGTCGCCGTGTCGAGCAACACGAAGACACATCCGGGAGTCGTGCGATGAGCGCGCCCCGTCAGAGCAAGATGCAGAAGGACGTTTCACATGCCGTTCAATGGCTGCGCGCGCATGCGCGGCCCGAGGCCCAGTTGCACGCCGACACGCGCTCGCTCAAAAGCGGCGACGTGTTCTTGGCGTACGCCGTCGACGGCGCGGACAACCGGCCGTATCTCGACGCGGCGCTCGGCGCGGGCGCGGGTGCCGCGCTGTATCAGCCGGAGAACTTCGCGGGCAAGCCGGACGCATCGAAGGCGCTCGCCGTTCCCGGGCTCAACGAACTCGCCGGTCCCATTGCGTCCGCGTGGTACGGCGAGCCGAGCGCGTCGATGCTCACCGTCGGCGTGACGGGCACCAACGGCAAGACCTCGTGCAGCCAGTGGATCGCGACCGCGCTGACCGCGCTCGGTCGTCCGTGCGCGATCATCGGCACGCTCGGCATCGGCATGCCGGGCAAGCTCGCGTCCACGGGCTTCACCACGCCGGATGCGCCGCAGCTTCAGCGCAGCCTCGCGCGACTGAAGGCGCAGGGCGCCGAGGCTGTCGCGATGGAAGTCTCGTCGCATGCGCTGCATCAGGGGCGCGTGAACGGCACGGACTTCGACATCGCGATCCTCACGAATCTCACGCAGGATCATCTCGACTATCACGGCACCTTTGAGGCTTACGAAGCCGCGAAAGCGCGTCTTTTCGCGTGGCCGTCGCTGAAAACAGCGATCGTCAATCGCGACGATGCCGCCGGTCAGCGCCTCATCGAATCGCTGCGCGGCAAGGTGCGGACGATTGCGTACGCCGTCGAGATGCCGGCCGATGCCCCGCCGAGCGCCGACGCCATGCTGCTCGCGAGCCGCGTGCGCGCAACCGCCACGGGCACCGCGTTTCATCTTTCGTCGGACTGGGGCGAGGCCGAAGTCGAAGTGAGCACGCTCGGCGCGTTCAACGTGAGCAATCTGCTCGCGGTGCTCGGCGTGCTGCTCGAAGTCGGCGTTCCGTTCGACGCCGCGCTCGCGCGAATCTCCAAGCTCGAATCGGTCAATGGCCGCATGGAGCGTCTCGGCGGCCGGCTGCAAAACGATGAGCCGCTCGTGGTGATCGACTACGCGCACACGCCCGACGCGCTCGAAAAAACGCTGGCCGCGCTGCGCCCCATCGCCCAGGCGCGCGGCGGCGAGCTCGTCTGCATGTTCGGCTGCGGCGGCGACCGCGACGCCACCAAGCGTCCGCTGATGGGCGAAATCGCCGAGCGTCTCGCGGATCAGGTCGTCATCACGAGCGACAATCCGCGCAGCGAAGATCCGCTTGCCATCATCGACCAGATCGCCGCCGGCATGAAACACGCCGCGAAGGCGCGGCGCATCGAGGATCGCGCGAGCGCCATTTTGCAGGCGCTGCGCTCGGCGGCGCGGGAAGATGTCGTACTGCTCGCCGGAAAAGGACACGAGGCCACGCAGGAAATCATGGGTAAAAAGCGCGCGTTCTCGGATCAGGATCACGCGCGCCTCGCGCTTGCGGCACGCGCCACGCAACAACGCGGAGGCGGCGAATGACGATGTTCATCTTGCGCGAAGCGGCCGCGCTGATTCCCGGCGCGGTCTTTCAGGGCGACGAAGCTATCGCCATCGAACGCGTCGTGACCGACAGCCGCGCCGTGCAGGCGGGCGATCTGTTCGTCGCGGTGAAGGGCGATCGCTTCGATGCGCATGACTTCCTCGATCAGGTGGCGAAGAGCGGCGCGGCCGCCGCGCTCGTCTCGCGCGATCTGCGCAATTCGGATGCCTGGCCGCTGCCAGTCATCAAGGTAAAGGACACGCGTGCGGCGCTCGGTGCGCTGGCGCACGGCTGGCGCAAGCGGTTCACCATGCCGCTCGTTGCCGTCACGGGCAGCAACGGCAAGACGACGGTCAAGGAAATGATCGCGTCGATCTTCGCGGCGGCAGTCGGCGAAGACGCGCGCCTCGCGACCGCGGGCAACTTCAACAACGACATCGGCCTGCCGCTCACGTTGTTTCGCCTGAACGCGGCGCATCGGCTGGCGGTGGTCGAGCTCGGCATGAATCACCCCGGCGAGACGGATGCGCTCGGCAAGATCGCTGCGCCGACCGTCGCTGTAGTCAACAACGCGCAGCGCGAGCATCAGGAGTTCATGGCGACGGTCGAGGCCGTCGCGCTCGAACATGCGTCCGTCATTCACGCGCTCGGCGAAACCGGCACGGCCGTGTTTCCCGCCGACGACCACTACGCGAGCATCTGGCGCGTGGCGGCCACCGGCAATCCGATCATGGATTTCGCGCTAACCGACGACGAATCGAAGGCAGCGGTCACGGGCACGGTCGACGGCGCGACGGTTCATGTCCGCACGCCGCAAGGCCGCGTCGACATCGTGCTGGCCGTGCTCGGCGAGCACAACGCGCGCAATGCGCTCGCGGCCACGGCTGCCGCGCTGGCGGCCGGCGTGTCGCTGGACGTCATCAAGCGAGGCCTCGAAGCGTTTCAGCCGGTGAAGGGCCGCTTGCAGGTGAAGCGGGCGGTGACGGGCGCGCTCGCGGGCGCGACCATCATCGACGACACGTACAACTCCAATCCCGATTCCATGCGCGCCGCCATCGACGTGCTCGCGGCGCAGGCAGCCCCGCGCGTGCTAGTGATGGGCGACATGGGCGAAGTCGGTGAAGAAGGGCCGGCGTTTCATCGCGAAGTCGGCGCGTATGCCGCCGAGCGCGGCATCGACGCGTTGTTCGCGCTCGGCGAAGCCAGCCGCGATTCGGTGAACGCATTTAGCGCGGCGGCGTCGAAGCAGACCGCCGTTCATTTCGACGACGTGACCGCGCTCATCGACGTTCTTCAGCAAGCCGGGTTCGGACCCGGCGCAACCTATCTCGCGAAAGGCTCGCGCTTCATGAAGATGGAGCGCGTGGTGGACGCCCTGACGAGCCCACAACAACCCGCGGCGGGCAATGCGCCCGCTGCACACTGACTCACAGAAAGAGAAGGACCAGCATGCTACTCGCACTCGCGCAATGGCTTCAGAATGACGCCAGCTTTATGCGCGTGTTCACCTACATTACGTTCCGCGCGGTGGGCGCCACCGCGACGGCGCTTTTGATCGGTCTCGTCTGCGGCCCGTGGGTGATCCGCAAGCTGACCGCGATGAAAGTGGGTCAGGCGGTGCGCAAGGACGGCCCGCAAACGCACCTCGTCAAGTCGGGCACGCCGACGATGGGCGGCGTGCTGATTCTCATGGGCATCGCGGTGTCCACGCTTCTCTGGGCGGATCTCACCAACCGCTTCGTGTGGATCGTGATGCTCGTCACGTTCGGCTATGGCGTGATCGGCTGGGTGGACGACTATCGCAAGGTCGTGCATAAGGACCCGCGCGGCATGTCGTCGCGCGAGAAGTATTTCTGGCAGTCGGTCATCGGCCTGTTCGCCGCCGTCTATCTCGCGTTCAGCGTATCCGAGGCCAGCAACACGCGCGTATTCGACCTCTTCATGGCGTGGGTGCGTAGCGGCCTCTCCATGGGCCTGCCCGCGCGCGCCGACCTCATGCTGCCGTTCCTCAAGTCGATCACGTATCCGCTCGGCGTGTGGGGCTTCATCGCCATGACGTACTTCGTGATCGTCGGGTCGAGCAATGCGGTGAACCTCACCGATGGCCTCGACGGGCTCGTCATCATGCCGGTCGTGCTGGTGGGCGCGTCGCTCGGCGCGTTCGCGTATGTCATGGGCAGCTCGGTCTATTCGAAGTACCTGCTCTTTCCGCACATTCCCGGCGCGGGCGAACTGCTGATCTTCTGTTCCGCGATGGGCGGCGCGGGCCTCGCATTCCTCTGGTACAACACGCACCCCGCGCAAGTCTTCATGGGCGATGTCGGCGCGCTCGCGCTCGGCGGCGCGCTCGGCACCATCGCGGTGATCGTTCGTCAGGAAATCGTGCTGTTCATCATGGGCGGCATTTTCGTGGCGGAAACGCTCTCCGTCATGCTGCAAGTGTTCTGGTTCAAGTTCACGAAGCGCCGTTACGGAGAAGGCCGGCGCTTCTTCAAGATGGCGCCGCTCCACCACCACTACGAACTGTCCGGCTGGACGGAAACGCAAGTGGTGGTGCGCTTCTGGATCATCACGTTGATGTTGTGTCTCTTCGGCTTGTCGACGCTCAAGCTGCGTTGATCGTGCACGTCTGCGGTTTCTTCGGTTTCAGGAAAGGGTAAAGCGATGTTTGGCGAGAAGTTTTCCGGTCGGCAAAGTCCGATGGTGCTCGTGCTGGGGCTCGGTGAATCCGGCCTCGCGATGGCGCGCTGGTGCGCCAGGCACGGGTGCCGGCTGCGGATCGCCGATACGCGCGAGAACCCGCCGAATCTCTCGGAACTGGTCATTCACAGCATCGACGCGGAATTCGTCGGCGGCGCTTTCACGACCGAACTACTCGATGGCGGCATCGAACTGCTTGCCATTAGCCCCGGTCTCTCGCCGCTCGCGCCGGACCTCGCGCCCCTGATCGCGGCGGCGAAGGAGCGCGGCATTCCGGTGTGGGGCGAACTGGAACTGTTCGCGCAGGCGCTCGCCGGTCTTGCCGTGAACGGTTATGAGCCGAAAGTGCTCGCCATCACCGGCACCAACGGCAAGACGACGACCACCGCGCTCACCGGACTTCTGTGCGAGCGCGCGGGCAAGCGCGTGGCGGTCGCGGGCAACATCAGCCCGGCGATGCTCGACAAGCTCGCCGAAGCCATCGATCAAACCGCGCTGCCGGACGTCTGGGTGCTCGAACTCTCCAGCTTCCAGCTCGAAACGTCGCACAGCTTCTCGCCGGATGCGGCTGCGGTGCTGAACATCACGCAGGATCATCTCGACTGGCACGGCGGCCTGGACGCCTACGCCGCCGCCAAGGGCCGCATCTTCGGTTCGCGCACGGTCCGCGTGCTGAATCGCGACGACGCCCGCACCATGGCGCTCGCCGCGAATATCGCGCAGGATCGCGTGGTGACGTTCGGGCTCGATGAGCCGTCGAAGGTCGGCGACTACGGCCTGTTGCGCGACAACGGCATCGCGTGGCTCGCGCAAGGCATCGACCGCGACGCGGCCGACGAACCCGCGC
This sequence comes from Caballeronia sp. GAFFF1, assembly GCF_023630705.1. Taxonomy (GTDB): domain Bacteria; phylum Pseudomonadota; class Gammaproteobacteria; order Burkholderiales; family Burkholderiaceae; genus Caballeronia. Next base: position 122,032 of record NZ_JALQEM010000020.1, on the reverse strand, counting down.
CGTCGCGCCGCCGCAAGCAGGACATCGCCGCGCCGAACGTCGTTGCGAAGCGGCTGATGCCCGCCGACGCGCTGCGCATTCGCGGCCTGCACAACGCGGCCAATGCGCTCGCTGCGCTCGCGCTCGCCCGCGCCATCGACCTGCCGCTCGCCGCGCTCTTGCACGGCTTGCGCGAGTATCGCGGCGAACCGCATCGCGTGGAGGTAATCGCGCAGATCGACGGCGTCGATTACGTGGACGACAGCAAGGGCACCAACGTCGGCGCGACGGTCGCCGCGCTCGATGGATTGGCGCAACGCGTCGTGCTGATCGCGGGCGGCGACGGCAAAGGTCAGGACTTCTCGCCGCTCGAAGCGCCGGTTGCGCGCTGGGCGCGTGCCGTGATGCTGATCGGACGCGACGCGCCGCGCATTCGCGAGACGCTCGCATCCACCGGCGTGGCGCTCGAAGATCACGCCACGCTCGAAGCCGCGACCGAGGCGGCATCGCGCATCGCCGAGGCGGGCGACGCCGTGTTGCTTTCGCCCGCGTGCGCGAGCCTCGACATGTTCAAGAACTACGCACACCGCGCTGACGTGTTTCGCGGCGCGGTCGAAGATATCGCCGCCGCGCGGGGAGTGATGCTATGAGCTGGTCGGACCGCTTCGGATCGAAAATCACCGGGCAGCGCAACGCGGTTCCGAACGATTCGCTCGCCGGGCGCTCGGGCGGCATTTCGAGCGCGGTCAACGGCGTGCGTCCCGCGCGCTCGCGCATGCTCGACTACGACCATTCGCTGCTGTGGGTGACGATCGCGTTGCTCGGGCTCGGCATCGTGATGGTGTATTCCGCGTCCATCGCCATGCCGGATTCGCCGAAGTACGCGCAGTACCGCGACTATCACTTCCTCGTGCGGCACCTCGTTTCGGTCACGACGGCGCTGGTCGGCGCGGTCATTGCGTTCAAGATTCCGGTGAAGACCTGGGACAAGCTCGCGCCGAAGCTTTTTCTGGTCGCGCTCGTGATGCTCGTCATCGTGCTGATTCCGCATATCGGCAAGGGCGTGAACGGCGCCCGCCGCTGGATTCCGCTCGGCATCACGAACATGCAGCCGTCCGAAATCATGAAGCTCGCGGTGACCATCTACGCCGCGAACTACACGGTGCGCAAGCAGGAGTTCATGCACAGCTTCGGCAAGGGCTTCTTGCCGATGGCCGTGGCCGTCGGCGCGGTCGGCGCGCTCTTGCTGCTTGAACCCGACATGGGCGCGTTCATGGTGATCGCCGCCATTGCAATGGGCGTGCTGTTCCTCGGCGGCGTGAATGGCAAGCTCTTCGGCGGTCTGGTGCTCACGGCGGTCGGCACGTTCACGATGCTCGTGTGGCTCTCGCCGTGGCGTCGCGAGCGGATCTTCGCTTATCTCGATCCGTGGGACGACCGCTACGCGCAGGGCAAGGCGTATCAGCTGACGCATTCGCTGATTGCGTTCGGGCGCGGCGAATGGTTCGGCGTGGGTCTCGGGGGCAGCGTCGAGAAGCTCAACTATCTGCCCGAAGCGCATACCGACTTCATTCTCGCGGTCATCGGCGAGGAACTGGGTTTCGTCGGCGTCATCTGCGTGATTCTGCTGTTCTACTGGATCGTGCGCCGCGCGTTCGAGATCGGCCGTCAGGCGCTGGCGCTGGATCGCACGTTCGCGGGCCTGATGGCGAAGGGCGTCGGCATCTGGTTCGGCGCGCAGACGTTCATCAACATGGGCGTGAACCTCGGTCTTCTGCCGACCAAGGGCCTGACGCTGCCGCTCGTCAGCTACGGTGGCTCGGGCATCTTGCTGAACTGCGTCGCGCTTGCGGTGCTGCTGCGCGTCGATTACGAAAATCGCGTGCTGATGCGCGGAGGCAAAGTATGAGCGCGCAGCGCCCCACGCTGATGGTCATGGCGGGCGGCACCGGCGGCCACGTGTTTCCGGGGCTCGCGGTCGCGCACTGGATGCAGGCGCGCGGCTGGCGCGTCGTCTGGCTCGGCAACGCAAGCGGCATGGAAGCGACGCTCGTCCCCAAGCACGGCATCCCGATGGAATGCGTGCGCTTCGGCGGCGTGCGCGGCAAGGGCATCAAAACGAAGCTGATGCTGCCGGTGAATCTCATGCGCGCGTGCTCGCAAAGCCTGCGCGTGCTGCGTCAGGTGAAGCCGGATGTCGTGCTCGGCATGGGCGGCTACATCACGTTTCCGGCGGGCATCATGACCAAGCTCGCGGGCTGCCCGCTCGTGCTGCACGAACAGAACTCCATCGCGGGTCTCGCGAACAAGGTGCTCGCGCATCTCGCGAAGCGCGTGCTCGTCGCGTTTCCCAATGCTCTGCCGAATGCGGAATGGACCGGCAATCCCATTCGCGCGGAACTTACGTCGACATTGCCGCCCAAAGAACGCTACGCGTCGCGCGCGGGCAAGCTGAACGTGCTCGTCGTCGGCGGAAGTCTGGGCGCGGCCGCGCTGAACGAAACGGTGCCGAAGGCGCTCGCGCTGCTTGCGCCGGAAGAACGTCCGCGCATCGTGCATCAGGCGGGCGCGAAGCATATCGAAGCATTGCAGGCGAACTACGCGGCGGCCGGTCTTTCGCGCGGCGATGACTTGCAGCTCGTGCCGTTCATCGAGGACATGGCGAGCGCGTACGCATCCGCCGATCTCGTGATTTGCCGCTCGGGCGCGATGACGGTGTCCGAGATCGCGGCGGTCGGCGTGGCGGCGCTCTTCGTGCCGTTCCCGTTCGCGGTCGACGATCACCAGACGACCAACGGCGCGTTCCTCGCGAAGAACGGCGCCGCGGAATTGATACAACAGCGCGACTTGTCGGCGGAGAAGCTCGCCGGCTGGTTGCGTGCGCAGACGCGCGACACGCTGGCGGTGATGGCCGCGCACTCACGCGCCCTGGCGAAACCGGACGCGACCGAACGGGTCGCGACCGTGTGCGCCGACGTCGCCGGCGCGCGTCTTACGCGCCAAGCTCGGGAGGCACATTAAGTCATGAAACACATCGTCAAGCACATTCACTTCGTCGGCATCGGCGGAGCAGGAATGAGCGGCATCGCGGAAGTGCTGCTGAATCTGGGCTATCAGGTCAGCGGCTCGGACCTCTCGAAAAACGCCGTCACCGAGCGGCTGAAGGCGCTGGGCGCGCGCGTCGAGATCGGCCACAACGAGCAGAACATCGAAGGCGCGAACGCCGTGGTCGTGTCGACGGCCGTGCGTCCCGACAATCCTGAAGTGCTGGCGGCGCGGCATCGGCGCGTGCCGATCGTGCCGCGCGCCGTGATGCTCGCGGAACTCATGCGGCTGAAGCAGGGCATCGCCATTGCCGGCACGCACGGCAAGACCACGACGACGTCGCTCGTCGCAAGCGTGCTGGCCGCGGGCGGGCTCGATCCGACGTTCGTCATCGGCGGGCGTCTCATCAGCGCGGGCGCGAACGCGCGGCTCGGCACGGGCGATTTCATCGTCGCCGAAGCGGACGAATCGGACGCGTCGTTCCTCAATCTCTTTCCGGTGATCGAAGTCATCACGAACATCGACGCCGATCACATGGACACCTACGGCCACGACTTCGCGCGGCTCAAGCAGGCGTTCATCGAATTCACGCACCGGCTGCCGTTCTACGGCATCGCGGTGCTCTGCGTCGACGACCCGAACGTGCGCGAGATCCTGCCGTTCGTGTCGAAGCCGATCATTCGCTATGGCATCGGCGCCGACGCGCAGGTGCGCGCGGTGAACGTGGAGGCGCGCGACGGCCGCATGCATTTCACGGCCATGCGCGAAGATGCGCCGCCGCTCGACATCGTGCTGAATCTGCCGGGCCTGCATAACGTGCAGAACGCGCTCGCGGCGATTGCAATAGCGACTGAACTCGAAGTGGCGGATGCCGATATCCAGAGGGCGCTCGCCGAATTCAACGGTGTCGGCCGGCGCTTCCAGCGTTACGGCGACGTGAAGACGAACGACAACGAAGGCGCGTACACGCTGATCGACGACTACGGGCATCACCCGGTGGAGATGGCCGCGACCATCGCGGCGGCGCGCGGCGCATTCCCGGACCGGCGTCTCGTGCTCGCGTTCCAGCCGCATCGCTACACGCGCACGCGCGACTGTTTCGAAGATTTCGTGAAGGTGCTGTCCACCGTGGATGCACTGGTTCTCACCGATGTTTATGCCGCAGGCGAAGCGCCGATCGTCGCCGCCGACGGCCGCGCGCTCGCACGGGCGATCCGCGTCGCGGGCAAGGTGGAGCCGGTATTCGTCGAAACGGTGGATGAAGTGCCGGACGCCGTGACGACGCTCGCGCGCAACGGCGACGTGGTGATCACGATGGGCGCGGGCTCCATCGGCGGTGTATGCGGACGGCTCGCGCAGAGCCAGCCGCAGTGAAGACAGCAACAAACGACGTCATGAGTAACACAGTGAACAACATCGATCCGAAGGTCTTCGGCAAAGTGGCGGTGCTTCTCGGCGGGAATTCCGCCGAGCGCGAAGTCTCGCTCAATTCTGGCCGCCTCGTGCTGGAAGGGCTGCGAGAGGCGGGCGTCGACGCGCATCCGTTCGATCCCGCCGAACGCCCGTTGTCGGATCTGAAGGCGGAAGGCTTCGAGCGCGCGTTTATCGCGCTGCACGGCGGCTATGGCGAGAACGGCCAGTTGCAAGGCGCGCTGGACTTCTACGGCATTCGCTATACGGGCAGCGGCGTGCTGGGCTCGGCGCTCGGCATGGACAAGCTGCGCACCAAGCTCGTGTGGCAGCAGACCGGCATTCCGACGCCGCCGTTCGAAACCGTCTATCGCGGCGACGACTATGTGGGGCGCGCGCAGGAAATCATCGCGAAGCTGGGGCTGCCGCTCTTCGTGAAGCCGGCGAGCGAAGGGTCGAGCGTCGCGGTCATCAAGGTGAAGAGCGCGCAACGGCTCGTGCCGGCGCTGGAAGAGGCCGCGAAGTTCGACAAGATCGTCATCGTCGAGCAGAGCATCGAAGGCGGCGGCGAGTACACGTGCTGCATCGCGGGCGATCTGGACCTGCCGGTCATCAAGATCGTGCCGGCGGGCGAGTTCTACGACTACCACGCGAAGTACGTCGCCGACGACACGAAGTATCTGATTCCCTGCGGTCTGACGGACGCCGAAGAAGCGCGCATGAAGCAACTGACGCAGCGCGCCTTCGACATGCTCGGCTGCACGGACTGGGGCCGCGCCGATTTCATGCTGGACGCCGACGGCAACCCGTACTTCCTCGAAGTGAACACCGCGCCGGGCATGACGGATCACTCGCTGCCGCCGAAAGCGGCGCGTGCGGTCGGCATCAGCTACAAGGATCTGGTCGTGAAGGTGCTGTCTCTCACCCTCAAGAACTGACGAAGCGCAAACATGTGGAACAACGTTCGCCAGATGAATCTCGCCGCAAGCGCGCTGCACGCCATGCTCGTGCTGATGCTGCTGTGCGCGGCGGGCGTCTACGCGATCCAGCGTCCCGAGTTTCGCCTGCGCGAGATACAGATCGACGGCGACACGGCGCATATCAATTCGCCGACGGTGCGCGCGAGCGTCGTGGGGCACCTGAAGGGCAACTTCTTCACTGTCGATCTCGACACCGCGCGCACCGCGTTCGAACAGATGCCGTGGGTGCGCCGCGCGAGCGTGCGTCGCGTGTGGCCCAACGCGATCGCCGTGACGCTGGAGGAGTACAAGCCGCTCGGCACGTGGGGCAGCGATCAGTTGGTCAGCGTGGACGGCGAGCTCTTCACCGCGAACCAGGGCGAACTGGACGACGACCTGCCCGCGTTCGACGGTCCGGAAGGCACGGCGAAGGAAGTGGTCGCGCGGTATCACGACTTCCAGAAGTGGTTCGCGCCGCTCGACGCGCAGCCCGAGGAAGTCACGCTGTCGCCGCGTTTCGCGTGGACCGTGAAGCTCTCGAACGGCACGCAGATCGAACTGGGTCGCGAGCGCAATCAGGACACGCTCGATGACCGTTGCAAGCGTTTTGTCGCGTCGTGGCCAGCGGTCACGGGGCGGTGGGGCAAGGACATCGAATATGCGGATTTGCGTTACCCCAACGGCTTCGCGATACGCGCCGCCGGCATGCGCTTCATCAACGACACCGACAAGGCCAAGAAGTAAGCAGACATCACAGGCATGAGCACGCTATGAGCAAAGACTACAAAGACCTGCTGGTTTCCCTCGACATAGGTACGTCGAAGGTGGTCGCGATCGTCGCCGAATTGAAGGGCGAGGGCCACTACGAGGTGATCGGACTCGGTCAGAGCGACTCGAAGGGGTTGAAAAAAGGCGTCGTGGTCAACATCGAGGCAACGGTGCAATCCATTCAGCGCGCGCTTGAAGAAGCCGAACTGATGGCGGATTGCAAGATCACGAACGTCTTCACCGGTATCGCGGGCAGCCACATACGCAGCTTCAATTCGAGCGGCATGGTCGCGATCAAGGACAAGGAAGTCACGCAGACGGACGTCGCCCGCGTGATCGAAACGGCCAAGGCGATCAACATTCCGACCGATCAGCAGGTGCTGCACATCCTGACGCAGGAATTCATCATCGACGGTCAGGAAGACGTGCGCGAGCCGATCGGCATGAGCGGCATTCGCCTCGAAGTGAAGGTGCATATCGTCACGGGCGCGGTGAGCGCGGCGCAGAACATCGTGAAGTGCGTGCGCCGCTGCGGGCTCGAAGTGAACGACCTCATCTTGCAGCCGCTCGCGTCGTCGCTCGCGGTGCTGACCGAGGACGAAAAGGAACTGGGCGTCGTGCTCGTCGATATCGGCGGCGGCACCACCGACATCGCCATCTTCAGCGAAGGCGCGATCCGTCATACGGCGGTGATTCCGATCGCCGGCGACCAGATCACGAGCGACGTCGCCATGGCGCTGCGCACCCCGACGCCGGACGCGGAAGACATCAAGGTGACGTACGGCATCGCGAAGCAGGCGCTCGCGGACCCCGACGAGATGATCGAAGTGCCGGGTCTTGGCGAACGCGGTCCGCGCACGCTGTCGCGTCAGGCGCTGGCGGCGGTGGTCGAGCCGCGCGTCGAAGAACTCTTCTCGCTCGTGCAGCAGGTCGTGCGCGAATCCGGCTACGAAGAGTTGCTGTCGAGCGGCGTCGTGCTGACCGGCGGCGCGGCGATGATGCCCGGCATGGTCGAACTCGGCGAAGACATTTTCCTGAAACCGGTGCGCATCGGCGTGCCCGAGTACGCCGGCGGTCTCGCGGACGTCGTGCGCAACCCGCGCTATTCCACCGCCATGGGCTTGCTCGCCGAAGGACGCTCTCAGCGCATGCGCGGTCGCAAGGTCGCGGTGCAGAACGGGTCGATGGGGCAAGTGCTCACACGAATGAAAGACTGGTTCCTCGGAAACTTCTGAAGCTTGCGCGGAACAGAGCAGTACGAAACAAACGTATTTAAGTAATGAATATAATTCGCGCCGGTACCGGCGGCTAGCGCGCGGCGAGAGGTTGCCCGATCTCTCTCCGGATAACGCCGATCTTCATTCTTGACGGAGGCAACATGGATTTCGAAATGCTGGAAACGGAAACCAACGGAACGATCATCAAGGTGGTCGGAGTTGGTGGTGCGGGCGGCAATGCCGTCCAGCACATGATCAACCGGGGTGTGCAGGGCGTCGACTTCATCGTAATGAACACCGACGCACAGGCGCTCGCACGTTCGCGCGCGCCGCAGGTGTTGCAGTTGGGCATGACCGGTCTGGGCGCGGGCGCCAAGCCGGAGAAGGGCAAGGAAGCGGCTGAAGATGCGCGCGAGCGTATCGCCGATGCACTGCGCGGCGCGCACATGGTGTTCATCACCGCGGGCATGGGCGGCGGCACGGGCACGGGCGCGGCGCCGGTGGTCGCGCAGATCGCGAAGGAAATGGGCATTCTGACGGTCGGCGTCGTGAGCAAGCCGTTCGAATTCGAAGGCGGCCGCCGCATGCGCGTGGCGGAAGCCGGCTCGCAGCAACTGGAGGATCACGTCGATTCGCTGATCGTCGTGCTGAACGACAAGCTCTTCGAGGTGATGGGCGACGACGCCGAGATGGACAAGTGCTTCCAGTGCGCGGACGACGTGCTGAACAACGCTGTCGCGGGCATTGCGGAAATCATCAACGTCGACGGTCTCGTGAACGTCGACTTCGAAGACGTGAAGACCGTGATGGGCGAGCAGGGCAAGGCGATGATGGGCACGGCAACCGTTGCCGGCGTCGATCGCGCGCGGCTTGCTGCGGAGCAAGCTGTGGCGAGCCCGCTGCTCGAAGGCGTCGATCTGTCGGGTGCGCGTGGCGTGCTCGTCAACATCACGTCGAGCCGTTCGCTGCGTCTGTCTGAAACGCGCGAAGTGATGAACACCATCAAGAGCTACGCGGCCGACGACGCAACGGTGATCTTCGGCGCGGTGTACGACGACGCAATGGGCGACGCCCTGCGCGTGACGGTGGTCGCAACGGGCCTCGGCCGCGCGGCCAAGAAGCAGCAGCAAGCGCCGATGACGCTGCTGCGCACGGGCACCGACAACCAGCCGGTCGCGCACGCGGCGCACAACACGTACGCGCCGCAGCACGGTCAGGCAACGGATTACGGTTCGCTGGACACGCCGGCTGTGTGGCGTTCGTCGCGCGAAACGGCGGCATCGCACGTGCAGGCATTGCAGGAAAAGGGCGTCGATACGTACGACATCCCGGCGTTCCTGCGCAAGCAAGCGGACTGAGGTCGCGCTGTGCTCGTTGCTCGCTGGTAGCAAGAGCAATGCAGCCACCGCAGGCACGCGCCGGGCGTGAGCCGGCGACGCAGGTTTCGCGTGGGGCGACTGTCCAAGGCCGCGTCAGCATCAGACGCCAGGTCGTGGCCAGCCGACCTCCACGAATTTGCCGACGAGCAAATGAAACCTGAATCGTCGATCAAGCGCGATGCGAGACTGCGGGACGATGCAATCGCAAGGTGTTTCGAGCACTGACGAGGGAAGGACCGAGCATGATCGAAGTGGGTGAAACGTTGCCTGATGCGCGTCTCTTCGAGTTCATCGAAGTGGCGAGCGAGGGCTGTGCCGTGGGACCGAACGGGTTCGCGGTGCGCGAGCGGACCGCCGGCAAGCGCGTGGTGATCTTCGGATTGCCGGGCGCGTTCACGCCGACGTGTTCCGCCAGGCACGTGCCGGGTTATGTCGAGGCGGCGGATGAGTTTCGGGCCGCCGGCATCGATGAAATCTGGTGCGTTTCCGTCAACGACGCGTTCGTCATGAACGCGTGGGGACGCGATCTCCAAGCCGCGGGCAAGGTGAGGATGATGGCGGACGGCAGTGCGCGTTTCACTCAGGCACTCGGACTGGATCAGGATTTATCCGAGCGTGGCATGGGAATCCGTTCCCAGCGTTACGCGATGGTGGTCGACAACGGCGTGGTCAAGACGCTCGCTGTCGAAGCGCCCGGAAAGTTCGAAGTCAGCGACGCTCGCAGCATTCTGGCGACGTTGCGCTGAGCGCAGCGGCGTCGCGTTGTCTTTGTACAACGCCTAAAGACGCCCTCGCATTCGGCGACAACTTGGGGCCGATGACCGGAAATGCCTCCATTCCGGCCATCGGCCCGTTCTACTTGACTGGCCCTGCGTCGCGGCGTAACACAGGGAAACAGTTGATACCTCTTCGTTTGGGACGGCTTACTCCGAATGGAGTATACTTCGATCTATTAAAATTCAATGAACGATTAATTCTCTTTATTGGGAATTGCTATCGGAAAAAAATCATGTTGAAGCAGCGAACAATCAAGACCGTCGTCAAAACCGTGGGAATCGGGCTTCATTCCGGCCGCAAGGTCGATCTGACGCTGCGCCCGGCACCGGTTGGAACGGGCATCGTGTTTTCTCGGATCGACCTGCCGCAGCCGGTCGACATTCCGGCGTCCGCCATGGCGATCGGCGATACGCGGCTCGCGTCCGTGCTTCAGAAGGACGGCGCGCGCGTGTCGACTATCGAGCACCTGATGTCGGCGTGCGCGGGCTTAGGCATCGACAATCTTTACGTCGATGTCACTGCCGAGGAAATCCCGATCATGGACGGCAGCGCGTCTTCGTTCGTGTTTCTCATTCAGTCGGCGGGTATCGAAGAGCAGAACGCGCCGAAGAAATTCATCAAGGTGAAGAAGCCCGTTGAAGTGCGCGATGGCGATAAATTCGCGCGTCTCGAACCGTATTTCGGCTTCAAACTGAGCTTTACCATCGATTTCCGCCATCCGGCCGTCGACAAGACGGGCCAGGCGCTGGAAGTCGATTTCGCGACCACGTCGTATGTGCGAGAGATTGCTCGCGCGCGCACGTTCGGCTTCGCGCATGAAGTGGAAATGATGCGCGAGCTGGGTCTTGCGCGCGGCGGCAGCATGGACAACGCCATCGTGCTCGACGAGTACCGCATCCTGAACAACGACGGCCTGCGCTACGACGACGAGTTCGTGAAGCATAAAATGCTCGACGCCATCGGTGATCTGTACGTCGTGGGTCATCCGCTGCTCGCGTCGTACACCGCGTACAAGGGCGGTCACGCGATGAACAACATGCTGCTGCGCGAACTGCTCGCGAACGAAGAGGCTTACGAAATCGTCACGTTCGAGGACACGCAGAAAGCGCCGCGCGGTTTCGCATTCGATACGCAGACGGCGTTTGCCTGATCATCGGCGCACGGCAGGACGGAAAGGTGAGCGGCAGCGAAAGCGCCGCTCATTTTTTTTGCCCGCGCCCCTGGTGACGCGCCGCCATGCGGGCGAGCGCCTCCTGTAGCGGCGACGGCGCGAGCGTCTCCGCAAGGTCATGCAGCGCGGACGCGCCCGCTACGGACATGCGCGCCTGCTTCGGCGGCGGCGCTTCCTTCATCGACTGCGGACGCACGCGAATTTTGAGCGCATCCACCGCCCAGCCGCGCTGCTGGAGATCCGACAGAAGCCGCGGCTCGATATGCCGCAAGCGCGCGGCGAGCGCATTGTGCGCGGCAAAAAGCGCAAGCACGCCGTCCTTGATGAAGCCGGGCTCGACATTCGCCGCGAGATAGTCGGGCAGAAGCGCGGCCAGATCGCGCTGGAGCGCCGCCACCTGCTCGACGCCCGCGCGCAGGGCGCGGAACGCGTCGGTGCGATCCAGCACGTCGGCCAGGGCTTGCGGACGGCGCGGATCGAACCGCCCCGGCGCAGACCTTGAATTTGTAGAAAAGCGGCTCATTTTTTAATCAGCGGACGCCTGATGCGACCGCTCGATTGTACCGCGAGCCTGCCTTCCGCTTCGCGTAGACGCCCGCCGCGAAAGCCCGCGCGGCCAAGCTTTCAACGCGTTGACTGTCGCGTGGCGCAGACGCCCGAGGGCCCACGCTGACGCAAGATGTGCTTGACTCGCGTGCTAAAATTCCCGATTCGAATTTCACCCAATGGACTTAAGTCGCCGAGGTTTTCCGAGCCCGGACGCAGCTAGCCGCAGCTGGCACACGCGCCCGTCCGAAGCCGCGACGCAGACACTGATCCAATGACGACCGGTTTCCTTCAGAAGATTTTTGGCAGCCGCAATCAGCGGCTGGTCAAGCAGTACCAAAAGACCGTTGTGGCGATCAATGCCCTCGAGCCGACCGTCGAGAAATATACGGACGATCAGTTGCGCGCGAAGACGGACGAGTTCCGCAAGCGCGTCGCGGGCGGCGAGTCGCTGGACGTGATTCTTCCGGAGGCGTTCGCCGTCTGCCGCGAAGCGAGCCGGCGCGTGCTGAAAATGCGCCACTTCGACGTTCAGTTGATCGGCGGCATGGTGCTGCACTACGGCAAGATCGCGGAAATGCGCACGGGCGAAGGCAAGACGCTCGTCGCCACGCTCGCCGCGTATCTCAACGCGCTGTCGGGCCGCGGCGTGCACGTGGTGACCGTGAACGACTACCTCGCCCAGCGTGACGCCGAATGGATGGCGCGCCTCTACAACTTCCTCGGGCTGTCGTGCGGCGTGAATCTGTCGCAGATGGAGCACTCGCAGAAACAGCAGGCGTACGCGGCGGACATCACCTACGGCACGAACAACGAGTTCGGCTTCGACTATCTGCGCGACAACATGGTCTACGAGACCGACGCGCGCGTGCAGCGGCCGCTCAACTTCGCCATTGTCGACGAAGTGGACTCCATTCTGATCGACGAAGCGCGCACGCCGCTCATCATCTCCGGTCAGGCTGAAGACCACACCGAACTTTACGTCCGCATGAACGCGCTGCCGCCGCTGCTCGAATTGCAGATCGGCGAGGAAAAGGCGGACGGCACGGGCGTCGAAAAGCCGGGCGACTACACGCTCGACGAGAAAGCGCGTCAGGTGTTCCTCACCGAGTCGGGCCACGAGAAGGCCGAGCGCCTGCTCGCCGAGTGGGGACTGATCGGCGAAGGCGAGAGCCTCTACGCGCCGCAGAACATCACGCTGATGCACCACATCTATGCCGCCCTGCGCGCGCATACGCTTTTCCATCGCGATCAGCATTACGTGGTGCAGAACGGCGAAGTCGTGATCGTCGACGAATTCACCGGCCGCATGATGACGGGCCGCCGCTGGTCGGACGGCCTGCATCAGGCGGTCGAGGCGAAAGAACACGTGCAGATTCAGGCTGAGAATCAAACGCTCGCCTCCATCACGCTGCAGAACTACTTCCGCATGTACGCGAAGCTGTCCGGCATGACCGGCACGGCAGACACGGAAGCGTACGAATTCCAGGAAATCTACGGCCTGGAGACGGTCGTGATTCCGACGAATCGTCCGCCGAAGCGCGTCGACAAGCAGGATCAGATTTACAAGACATCGAAGGAGCGTTACGACGCCGTCATCCGCGACATTCGCGATTGCGTCGAACGCGGCCAGCCGACGCTCGTCGGCACGACGTCGATCGAAGCGTCCGAACTGCTGTCCGGCATGCTGATGCAAGCCGGCATCAAGCATGAAGTGCTCAACGCGAAGCAGCACGCACGCGAAGCGGCAATCGTCGCGGAAGCGGGCCGGCCGGGCGTCGTCACCATCGCGACGAACATGGCGGGCCGCGGCACGGACATCGTGCTCGGCGGCAATGTGGAGAAACAGGCGTCGTTCATCGAAGCCGATCTCTCCATTCCCGAGAACGAGAAAGCCGCGCGCATCCAGAAGCTGCACGACGAATGGCAGGCATTGCACGACCACGTGAAGGCGGCGGGCGGCTTGCATATCATCGGCACCGAGCGTCACGAGTCGCGCCGTATCGACAACCAGTTGCGCGGCCGCGCGGGCCGTCAGGGCGATCCGGGCTCGTCGCGCTTCTACCTTTCGCTGGATGATCCGCTGTTGCGCATCTTCGCGGGCGACCGCGTGCGCGCCATCATGGATCGCCTCAAGATGCCGGAAGGCGAGCCGATCGAAGCGGGCATGGTGACGCGTTCCATCGAAGGCGCGCAGCGCAAGGTGGAAGCGCGCAACTTCGACATTCGCAAGCAACTGCTCGAATACGACGACGTCGCGAACGATCAGCGCAAGGTGATCTATCAGCAGCGCAACGAACTGCTCGAAGCGAACGACGTGCAGGAAACGATCGCGGCCATGCGTCATAGCGTGATTACGGACCTCGTGCGCACGTTCGTTCCGGCGGGCAGCATCGAAGAGCAGTGGGACGCGCCCGAGCTGGAAGAAGTGCTGCGCAACGAGTGGTCGCTCGACCTCGCCATTCAGGAGATGATCAACGAGTCGAACTCGATCGACGCCGAGGAAATCTGCGAAGCCGTTCTCGCCGCCGCCGACGAAGCGTACGAGGCGAAGGTCGCGCTCGTGGGCCGCGAATCGTTCAGCGCGTTCGAGCGTTCGATCATGCTTCAGACGCTCGACAGCCGCTGGCGCGAGCATCTGGCGGCGCTGGATCATCTGCGTCAGGGCATCCATCTGCGCGGATACGCGCAGAAGAATCCGAAGCAGGAATACAAGCGCGAGGCGTTCGAACTGTTCGCCGCCATGCTGGACGCCGTGAAGCAGGAAGTCACGCGCGTCGTGATGAACGTGCAGATCCAGTCGCCGGAGCAACTGGAAGAAGCCGCCGAGCAGTACGAAGAGAAGGGCAGCCACGTCGAGAATGTCTCGTTCACGCATGCGGACTACAACGCGGCGGCCGCGCCCGCTGCGCCCGCAGCAGCGGCGGCAACGGCCACCGCTCAGATGATCAGCCAGGCGATGGCCGGCGGCGACGACATCAGCGTCGCCACGCGCCCCGCCGACGACGTGCCGAAGGTCGGCCGCAACGACCCGTGCCCGTGCGGCAGCGGCAAGAAGTACAAGAACTGTCACGGCAAGCTCGTATAACGAACTGTCCGATCGACAAATGAGGCAAGCGACGCAGCAATGCGTCGTTTGTCTTTGCGGGTTCGAGCGCGCCTTGCGCTGCGCGCCCGGCGTTCCAAGGCGCTCCCGGCCTGCCGGGCGGCGTCAGTCTTTCACAGCGTGCCGGCGCCTGCGAGCCGGCACTCGCCACCTTCAGCGAGTCGCGAACATGGCTGTCAACTTCCCCTCGATCGATCCCGCCGCGCTTCATCCGGTCTCAGGCGTCACGCTAGGCTGGGCCGAAGCGAATATTCGCAAGCCGAATCGCAAGGACGTGCTCGTGATTCGCGTCGATGAAGGCGCGACGGTCGCCGGCGTGTTCACGCAGAACCGCTTCTGCGCGGCGCCCGTGACGGTGTGTCGCGAGCATCTGGACGCGGTGCGCGCGGGCGGCAAGGGCATTCGCGCGCTGGTGGTGAACACGGGCAACGCGAACGCCGGCACGGGCGAGCCGGGCCTGGCGCACGCGCGCGAGACCTGCGCGGAGCTCGCGCGTCTCGCGGGCGTCGAACCGCAGCAGATTCTGCCTTTCTCGACCGGCGTGATTCTGGAACCGCTGCCGATCGATCGTCTGAAAGCGGGGCTGCCCGCCGCGCTTGCCAATCAACAGGCCGCGCATTGGTTCGATGCCGCGCAAGCCATCATGACCACCGACACGCTGCCGAAAGCCGCGTCGCGTCAGGTGCAGATCGACGGCCACACGGTCACGCTGTCGGGCATCAGCAAGGGCGCGGGCATGATCAAGCCGAACATGGCGACCATGCTCGGCTTTCTCGCGTTCGATGCCGCCGTCGCCCAGCCGGTCCTCGATGAACTGGTGAGGCACGTGGCGGATCGCTCGTTCAACTGCATCACCATCGACGGCGATACGTCCACCAACGATTCGTTCATCCTGATCGCGTCGGGGAAGTCGAGCCTGCCCGCGATCACGTCCACCGATTCGCCCGCGTACGCCGCGCTGCGCGACGCGGTCACGTCCGTGGCGCAGGAACTCGCGCAGTTGATCGTGCGCGACGGCGAAGGGGCGACCAAGTTCATGACCATTACGGTCGAAGGCGGCAAGGACGTCGCGGAATGCCGCCAGATTGCCTACGCAATCGGACATTCGCCGCTCGTGAAGACGGCGTTCTACGCGTCGGACCCAAATCTGGGCCGCATTCTCGCCGCCATCGGCTACGCGGGCGTGACGGATCTGGATGTCGGCAAGATCGACCTGTATCTCGACGACGTGCTCGTCGCGAAGGCGGGCGGACGCAACCCCGACTACCGCGAGGAAGACGGTCAGCGCGTGATGAAACAGAGCGAGATCGCCATTCGCGTCTTGCTCGGCCGCGGCCAGCAGCAGGCGACCATCTGGACCTGCGACCTCTCGCACGACTACGTGAGCATCAACGCGGATTACCGCTCGTAAAGCGCGCCCGATCGGCGCGCACAGAAATGGACATGGACAAACTCGAACAATTTCTCACGCGCGCCGAAGCGGTGCTGGCGCGCATCGAAGGGATGCTGCCGCCGGCCGCGCCCGAAATCGACTGGGAATCGGCCGTGGCGTTTCGCTGGCGCAAGCGGCAAGGTCGCGGCTTTTTGCAGCCGGTGCCGGCCATCTCGCAGATTTCGCTCGGCGACCTTCAAAACATCGACCGTCAGAAGGCGCTCATCGAGCAGAACACGCGGCAGTTCGTCAACAATCTGCCCGCCAACAACGTGCTGCTCACGGGCGCGCGCGGCACGGGCAAGTCGTCGCTCATCAAGGCGTGCCTCAATGCGTACGCAAAGGACGGCCTGCGCCTGATCGAAGTCGACAAGGACGATCTGCACGATCTCGGCGATATCGTCGATCTCATCTCGACGCGGCCCGAGCGTTTCATCGTGTTCTGCGACGATCTCTCGTTCGAAGAGGGCGAATCTGGCTACAAGGCGCTGAAAGTGGCGCTGGACGGCTCGGTCGCGGCGCAGTCGGACAACGTGCTGATCTATGCGACCTCGAACCGCCGGCATCTGCTGCCCGAGTACATGAGCGACAACGAGACCTACAAGCACACGCCCGATGGCGAGATTCATCCCGGCGAAGTGGTCGAGGAGAAGATCTCGCTGTCCGAACGCTTCGGGCTGTGGGTCAGCTTCTATCCGTTCAAGCAGGACGACTATCTGTCGATCGTCGGGCACTGGCTCACGCATTTCGGCTGCGACGCGAGCGAAATTGAAGCCGCTCGCGGCGATGCGCTCGTCTGGGCGCTGGAGCGTGGATCGCGCTCGGGCCGCGTGGCGTGGCAGTTCGCACGCGACTGGTCGGGCCGCAAGCAATGAGCGGCGCGTCGGATGTTGCGGGGGATATCGCTCCCGATGGCCGCAAGGTGACGGAAGTTGCCGTCGGCGTGATGGTTCAGCCGGGTGGCCGTTATCTGCTCGCGCAGCGCCCCGAAGGCAAGCCGTACGAGGGCTACTGGGAGTTTCCGGGCGGCAAGCTGGAACCGGGCGAAAGCGTCGAAGCGGCGCTCGGGCGCGAACTGCATGAGGAACTCGGCATCGACGTGACTGCGTGCGCGTTGTGGCGCACGCTCGAGCACGACTATCCGCATGCGTACGTGCGGCTCTTCTTCTGCAAGGTGATGGAGTGGACCGGAACGCCGCGCGGCCGCGAAGGGCAGGCTATTGCGTGGCAGACGCTGCCGGTGGAAGTCGGGCCGCTGTTGCCCGCCGCGATTCCCGTGCTGGAGTGGCTCGCGGCGGAAGCGCAGCCGTAGTGCGCGTTAGTTGAGGCCGCCGTGCGAGTCGTCGTCCGGCGGCGTTTCCTGGGAGTTACCGGAGATACGGTACTTCTCGGTCGCCCAGGCGCCGAGATCGATTTGCTTGCATCGCTCGGAGCAGAACGGACGGAAGCGGTTCTCCGGGACCCAGCGAACTTCCTTCGCGCAGGTCGGGCATTTGACGACAGTGGTCATGACGGCGAGACGTTTTGGATTGAGCCAGCGTTGATCGACATTCGATCATATAAGGCCGATGCGCGTGGTTCAAAGACTGCAAAGCGTCAGATGAAAGGGCACGTCGACATCGACGGCGCGCGGTTTCAGATCGCCGTCCTGCACGGTGAAGCGCACCCAGAGCATGTATTTGTTCGCGCTTGCCTCGGGAATGACGCGCACTTCCGGCGACACGCGCACCTGCATCAACTGATACGTACGGCCCGAGAGCATCTGCTGATAGCTGCCCTGCATGGCCATGACCTTCGACGCCTGACCAGATTCGCGCGCGAGCCGCAGCACGATAGCGGCGGCGTCGCGTAGCGCGAGCATCGGCATGACCCATTTGGCGATGTCCTGCCGGCGATCTTCGACGGGCAACTGCTGCCACGCGTAATACGACGGAAGATCGAACTTGCAGGTTCCACCCGGAATGATCGTGCGGCTGCGGATGCTCGCGAGCCATTCGTTGTCGGCCAGATGCTGACCGGTCTTGCCGTGCATGTCGGTCAGTCCGGCAAGCGTCTGCTCGATCTCGCCGAGAACGGCTTCCAGCGCTTCCTGTTCGATGCCCGGATTGCCGCGAAACGGCGCCAGCGTCTGCCGTTGCCGTTCCAGTTCCTTCATCAGATCGGCTTTGAGGTCCGTACGGCCCGCGACCTCCGCGATCTCGAACAGCGTGGTGAGCGCAACGTGATGTTCCCGGGGATCTTCCTGCGTGAGGAAGAACGTGAAGCGCTCGAACAAGTCTTCGAGACGCAGCAGCGTCCGAATCCGCTCGTTGAAGGGATACTCGTAAAGAATCAAGCGCTCGCCTCGGCGTGGGTCGGTTGCTTCCATGAGCGGAAGTCAGGACATTCTAATGCCGCATCTTTACCCTAGCAAATCCGCTCACATTTACGGCGCTTTTGACGCGGTTCGCGGCAATAAATGGAACTTTTCCTGATGTTTCGGGCAAGCAATGCGCTGCTCACGGACTGGTCTGCGCCGCGAGTTGCAGATATCGCGCGTGCAGCGCCTCGACTTCGTGCGCCAGCGAGTCGAGCGTGGCCGAGTCGTCGTTGACCACGATATCGTCCGCTGCGGCGAGGCGGGTTTCGCGCGATGCCTGCTTTGCCACGATCGCCAGCACCTGCTCGCGCGAAAAGCCGTTGCGCCGCCTGACGCGCGCGATCTGCGTCTCGACGGGGCAATCGACGACAAGCACCCGCGATACCCGCGACGCCCAGTTGCCCGACTCGACGAGCAGCGGCACCACGACGATGTGGTACGCGCCGGCGGCCGCTGCCCGCTGCCGCTCGGTCTCCGCACGGATCAGCGGATGAAGAATGGCTTCGAGACGCACGCGCGCGGTGTCGTCGGAGAACACGAGCTCGCGCATCTTCGCGCGATCTAGCGAGCCGTCCGGCGCGACATACGCGCTGCCGAACTCGCTCGCGATCAGCGGCATCGCGACGCCGCCCGGCGCGCTTACCTGATGCGCGATGAGATCGGTATCGACTAGCGGTACGCCGTGCGCCGCGAAGAGGTCGGCGACCGTGCTTTTGCCGCTGCCAATGCCGCCCGTCAAGCCGATGCTGAACATCCGATGCTCCCTTCGCTCATCCGAACAGTGAATAGAGCGGCGTCCCGATAAAAAGCGTGATCGCGCCGCCGGCCGCGAGAAACGGGCCGAAGGGCAACGGCTCCTCGAAGCGCATGCGTCCGCGCCATGTGGCGAGGATACCGAACAGCGCGCCCGCGACCGCGGAAATCAGCAGCACCTGCGCGAGCGCCGCCCAGCCGAGCCACGCGCCGATGGCCGCGAGCAGCTTGAAGTCGCCGTAGCCCATTCCTTCCACGCCGCGCGCCAGTTTGAAGAGCCAGTACACGCACCAGAGGAACAGATAGCCCGCGATCGCGCCGATCACGCCGTCATGCAGCGTCGCAAAGCCGCCGTCGCCGAGATTGACGATGAGCCCCGCCCACAGCAGCGGCAGCGTGAGCACGTCGGGGAGGTAGCGCGTGTCGTAGTCGATCACGCCTGCGGCCAGCAGCGTCGCGCAGACTCCGAATGCGGCGAGCGCGGGCCAGCCCGGACCGAACGCATAGAGCGAGAGCGCAGCGAAGGCGCCGGTCGCCAGTTCGATCAGCGGATAGCGCGGACTCACCCGCGCGCCGCACGCTGAACAGCGCCCGCGAAGCGCGAGATAGCTGATCACCGGAATGTTCTCCCACGCGCGCAAGACGTGACCGCAATGCGGGCAGGCGCTGCGTGGGACGGCGAGATTGAACCGCGCCGGATAGCCGTCCGGCGGCGGCTTCGGCGCATCGGGCATGGCCGCGTCGAGTTCCGCGCGCCACGCACGTTCGAGCATGACCGGCAGGCGATGCACGACCACGCTCAAGAAGCTCCCGACGATCAGCCCGAAGACGATCGCGAAGGCGTATTGCGCGGCCACCGGCAACGCGGCGAACGTTGCCAGATAAGGGCTCGCGTGGTGCGCGGCGGACGGAGTCATCGGAGGCTGCATGGTCATGATGCGATGTCTTTGGCCCGCGATGCTACACCACGTTGCCGAGCTGAATGATCGGAAGATACATGGCGATGACGAGTCCGCCGACGAGCGCGCCCAATACCGCGATGACGAGCGGCTCACACAGGCTCGCGAACGCGCCGATGCGCTCGTCCACCTGACGATCGGCGAGCGCGGCGAGATCGAGCAGCATGGAGTCGAGCGAGCCGGATTCTTCGGCGACGGCAATCGGCTGCACCACGTCCTGCGGAAAGCAGCCGAGCGCGCGCATCGCGGCGGCGAGCCGCTCGCCGTTACGCAGGCGCGACGCGATCTCGACGGTGGCGCTATCGAACACCGGACTCCCGGTGGCCTGCGAGAGCGAATCGAACGCGTCGGAAAGCGGCGTGCCGGCCGCGAGCAGCGTGCCGAGCGCGCGGCTCCAGCGCGCGACAGCAAGGGACCGGAGCAACGGACCGGCAATCGGCAACTTCAGCGCGATGCGGTCGGCCGTCTCCCGCGCGTGCGCCGATCTTTTCATCGAGCGAGCCGCGACGAGCGTCATGCACGCGCATACCGCGATGAACGACACGCCGTGACGCGCGACCCCATCGGACAACGCGAGCACGAAGCGCGTCGGTGCGGGCAGCGCGGCGCCGAAGCCGTCGAAGATCGTCTTGAAAGTCGGCACGACGCCGATCAGCAGTCCTGCCGTGATCGCGAGCGACAGAAGCAGCACCATGACCGGATAGGCGAGGGCGGCGCGCAGCTTCGCGCGCTGGGCGCTGGCCCGCTCGCGATCGTCGGCCAGACTCGCCAGCACCCCGGGCAGCGCACCGGCTACTTCTCCGACCGCGACCAACTGACAGTACAACGCGCCGAACGCCGGGTGACGCGCGAGCGCAGCCGAGAACGGCACGCCGCGCGTGATGTCGCGCGCCAACGAACGCACGATGCGCGGCAAGCCGCCGCGCCCGCCCGCGTTGCCGAGCAGTTCGAGCGCGCTCGCGAGCGGCAATCCGGCGCGAAGCAACCCGGCGAGTTGGCGCGTGAAGACGCCGACTTCCGCCGACGACGCCTTCGGCGGCGGCGCTGCTCCCAACGCGTCGAGTTCCAGCACGGTCACGCCTTCCCGCCGCAACGAGGCGCGCGCCGAAGCGGAATCCGCCGCGATCAGCTTGCCGCGCTTCGACGCGCCTTGCCCGTCGATGCCGCGCCACGCGTAGCGCATCTCGCGCATCTCGGATAAGTCGGCGGCCATCACGCGATCTCCGTCGCGTCGACAGCTTCCGCGACGCTCGTCACGCCTTCGCGCACGCGCGCGAAAGCGGCGTCGCGCAGGGCGGGCATGCCTTCAGACTGGGCGAGCCGGGCAACGGCGTGCGTCGCCGCGCGGCCGACGATCAACTCGCGGATACCGTCCGACACCGGCATCAACTGATGCACGCCGACGCGCCCCCGATATCCGATGCCGTGACACGCCGGGCAGCCGCGCGGCTCGAACGGACGGAAGCCGTCGGCGAGCGTAAGCGCGGACGGCGCGCGGCACGCGTCGCAGAGCTTGCGCACGAGCCGTTGGGCCGTCACGAGCCGCAACGCCGACGCGAGGTTATACGGCGCGACGCCGATGTCGATCAGGCGCGCGATCGCGGCGGGCGCGTCGTTCGTGTGGAGCGTCGAGAGGACGAGGTGGCCGGTCTGCGCGGCTTTCACGGCGACGTCGGCGGTTTCGGCGTCGCGAATCTCGCCAACCATGATGACGTCCGGGTCCTGCCGCATGAACGCGCGCAGCGCGACGGCGAAGGTCAGGCCGGCTTTCTCGCGCACGCTGACCTGATTGATGCCCTCAAGCTGAATCTCGGCGGGATCTTCCACGGCGCAGATGTTGCGCGCTTCGGCGTTGAGCATCTGAAGAAAACAGTACAGCGACAGCGTCTTGCCGCTGCCGGTCGGACCCGTGACCAGCACGAGGCCATGCGGCGCGCAGATGGCGGATTCGACGACGCCGCTTTGCTCGTCACTGAGGCCGAGCGCGCCGAGCGACAGGTTTCGCGGCAACGCATCGAGCCGGCGCAGGACCAGCTTTTCGCCGAAGAGCGTCGGCAGTGAACTCACGCGATAGTCGCCGGTCTGGCCGCCCGGCAAGGCGAGCCGCAGACGGCCGTCCTGCGGCACGCGACGTTCCGCGATGTCCATGCGCGCGAGCACCTTGATTCGCGTGACGAAGGCATCGCGCAAATGCGGCGGCGGACGGCGCAGGACGTGCAGCGCGCCATCCACGCGCAGCCGGATGCGCCATTCGTGTTCGGACGGCTCGACGTGAATATCCGACGCGCCGCGATCGGCGGCCTCGCGCAAGGTGTCGGCGAGGAGCGAAACAGCGGGCGAGTGCCCGTCGGACGTCGTCTCGAAGGCGGGGTCGGCCGGGCGTGGGAACGCGGCGGGAGGAACGGAATTCATCGGCGGTAACGGGTCGGGATCGGAACGAGATGAACGATCATCCCGCCGTCCCGCGTGCCCGGCTACTCGGCCGAATGGCTAACGCAACGCGCGCTTCGCCGGCGCGGCCGGACGAAAGATCTTGACCGTGCGAACCGCCTGATCGTCGCTGCGCATGACTTCCAGATACACGCCGCCGATGCGCATCGCCACGTCGCCGTCCGGAATGTCTTCGAGCGTTTCGAGGATCAGGCCGTTGAGCGTCTTCGGACCGTCCGTTGGCAGCGTCAGCTTGAGCCAGCGGTTCAGTTCGCGCAGCGGCATGCTGCCCGGCACGATGCACTCGCCGTTCTCGTCCCAGCCGCGCGAGCCCGCGCCGCGCGGAATCGTCGACGTAAATTCGCCGATCAGTTCCTCGATGATGTCTTCCGGCGTGACGAGCCCTTGCAGCTCGCCGTATTCGTCGACGACGATCGCGATGCGGTGACCGCTCTCCTGGAAGTACTGCAACTGCTGGAAGACAGGCGTGCCGGCTGGCACGAAGTAAGGCTCCGTCAGGAGTTCGCGCAGCGTGTCGCGCTCGAGTTCCTGGTTATGCAGGGCCGACAGCGTCTTGCGCACGTGAAGGACGCCGAGCACGCGGTCGATATCGCCCTGATAAACGACGAGCTTGTTGTGATAGCACGTCTCGAGCTGATGCAGGATGTCGTCGAACGGCGCGTCGAAGTCCAGCGCCTCGATGCGGCGGCGCGGGATCATCACGTCATCGACGGAGATATTTTCCAGATCGAACAGATTGAGCAGAATGCTGCGGTGCTTGGTCGGCATGAAGCTGCCGGTTTCCAGCACGATGGTGCGCAGTTCTTCGGGCGACAGACGCTGATCGCGGTTGCCCTTCAGGTTGATATGCAGCGCGGCGAGAATCGCGTTGGCAAAAAGGTTGACGAACCACACCAGCGGCCGCGCGATGCGCATGAGCGGCGCGAGCACGAGACTCGCCGGCAAGGCGACCTTTTCGGGATACGTCGCGCCCACGATCTTGGGGGCGATTTCCGCGAACACGATGATGAGAAACGCGATCACGCCCGTCGTGACCGAGAGCACGACGTTGTCGTGCCCGAACGTGCGCAGCGCGATGGAGGTGGTCAGGACCGGGATGATCGTGTTGATCAGATTGTTGCCGATCAGAATGACTGAGAGCAGCTGATCCGTCTTGGCGAGCAGACCTTGCGTCGTGCGCGCGCCCAACGAGCCCTGGCTAGCCAGGAATTTTAGCCGATGGCGATTGAGCGCCATCATCGACGTTTCAGAGATGGAGAAAAAACCGGAGAGGAACAGCAGCAGAAAAATGGCGCAGATTTGCGCCCATAAGGGAAGGTTGTCCACGCGGTGATCGAGTAGGGGCGGTGATGGATGGACTATAGCAGACGGCTTTCCCGGGCTGCGGGGCCTGCCCGCTGGGCCTCGCCCGCGCGGCATCGGCCGAAAACGAAAAAACCCGCATGGCGAACCATGCGGGTTTTTGCAATTCTGGTCGGGGTGAGAGGATTCGAACCTCCGGCCTCTACGTCCCGAACGCCGTCCACCGGTACACGTGGTCGCCAAAGAGTATCCGAAGGTTCCTTTTTCATCAATGGGTTATCCATCGCTTTGCGCAACTGCGCGCAACGATGTGCAGCCTCGACCGGGGCATAAGTGGCGCAGAAGTGGCGCAGAATTCGGAGCGTCGGGGGGCCGGAACAGGTGTCGGCGGAAAAAGCCCGACAACGGGTGTGACCCGTCGGGGCAGACGGCTCCATTGTCGGTCGGGTGGTCGCGGATAAAACCGATGTCAACACGGTGGATTACGTTTCCCACGAGCCACCATGTCGACGACTCCGTTCACCCCGATTACGAAGGAAAACGCCGCTCAAATCCTGTCGGTCTCCGTTCGCACGATTGACCACTACGTGCAGGATGGCCGCATGCCCGCACCGGTCCACTTGGGTCGGCGGGCGTACTGGCACCCCGAGGTGTTCTACGCCTGGCTCCATCGGGCACTTGGGGCACCGGACGCCGTTTCAGACGCCCCGAAGGACGTGCTGCCGGTGTTTACGGCGCAGCCGGACGAGCCCGCCATGCCGGCTACACCGCCCCGTCCGGCGACGGACGTCCCGCGCAAGCGTACCAACGCGGGACGGTCCGCGTCGGTCGCCCGGTCGCCGCTGACCACGCGCGTGCAGGAACGGGACGCAGCGCTGCTTGCCGCGCTAAATGGTTGAGCCGTGGAGGCACGCCGGCTAAGCCGCCCCATTAGCGAGCGCTATCGGGCGGCGGGTGCCAGACCGTCTGCACTGGCCGCAAATTTCGACGCGGGCACAACATCCGTTAGAACATTGAACACGGGGGAGCGACAAGGGGCGCACCCCGGTTCGTCCGCGCGGCGCATTGTGTGCATTCTGACCGCACGTATGTCGTTGATTTCAAATAATTGGCCGTGTGAACCGGAAAAGCGGTTTTTACACGGCCAACTATCTTTGCCACGCCGGTGGTAGGAGGCTGAAGGCTGCATCACGAGGCATATCGACCGTCGACAGGGTAGCGTTATCCGATATTGTGAGCATGCGTATCCTGTCCCTTGAATATCTGCTCGGCGACACCTCGCCACCATGCGGCAGTGATGCGCGCGGGGGCATTAGCGTTGTCACGCGTGCTCGTTCTAGGCGCTTTCTTCGCCTCGCGTACTGGTTTTGTCGGTAGAATCCGCAAAATATAATGAAATAAAGTGGTGCTAGGCCTTGCCAGAGCGCGATGCCGCCGAGGCTCGGCCCACCGCATTGGGGAAAGGCCTCATATGGACGTCTTCGAGTTCCGCAAAAAACTCGTTTCCGACTACGCAAGCTTCACGCGCAGCTTTACCCGCATCCGCGCCTCTGACATCCAGGAATTTGTTGACGAAGCCTACGAATCCGGGCGCTACTGGCCCGCGCCGCTGGTCCAGGTCAATCCAAACTTCAAGACTGGGCACAGCGTCGAGACTCTCGTGAAGGCGGGAGGGCTTCACGCGGAATGCGCGCGGATTTTTCGCGCTGGCAAGTCGGCCTCGAACCCCGGCGTTTCGCTGACCCTGTTCAAGCATCAGGAGGAAGCCATTGGCTTTGCCCAGAGCGGCAAAAGCTATGTCTTGACAACCGGCACCGGGTCGGGCAAGTCACTTGCCTACTTCATTCCAATTGTCGATGGCATCCTGAAAGCGAAAGCATCGGATAGCACGCCGCGCACGCGCGCCATCATCATCTATCCGATGAACGCCCTCGCCAATAGCCAGCTGGAGGAGCTCGGCAAGTTCTTGGCCGACTATGGTGGTCACTCCCCCGTGACTTTTGGGCGCTACACCGGCCAGGAAAACGACGAGGAACGGCAGCGGCTGGCCTCGAATCCGCCGGACATCCTGCTCACCAATTTCATGATGCTTGAGCTCCTGATGACCCGTCAGGACGACAAGGACAAGGCCGTCATCCGGAACGCCAAGGGACTGCGGTATCTGGTCCTCGACGAGCTGCACACGTACCGTGGCCGGCAAGGGGCAGACGTTGCGCTATTGGTCCGCCGCGTCCGCGAGGCGCTTGCAGACCAGCTTCAGTGCATCGGCACATCGGCGACGATGGCGACCGAAGGTACGGAGGAGGAAAAGAACGGGAAGGTCGCGGAGGTCGCAAGCCGCCTGTTCGGCACAAACATCGGCGCTGCCAACGTCATTACCGAGACACTGAAGCGGGTGACACCGGAACATCTGCTGGTTGAGCATATTCGGTCTGCGCTCGGCGATGCGATTCGCGTCGGTCTTCCTTCGACTCCGTCATTCGACGCGCTGGCCCAGCATCCGCTGGCTGTGTGGGTGGAGTTGAACCTAGGTGTGACACGCGATGAAGGAAAGTGGCGACGCGCACGTCCCGTCACGCTGGAACAAGCCAGCAAGCGCCTTGCGGATGATGCCGACGTCCCCGTGGAATTGGCACGCGCTACGCTGGCGGACTTCCTTCTGTTGGCCTACCGGACGACCGACAAGCCCACCGAGGAAGGGGGGCGGAGCCTCTTCGCGTTCAAGCTTCACCAGTTCATCTCGGGGGGCAGTAAGGTCTATGGCACGCTCGAACCGCTGGGCAAGCGTTTCCTGACCCTCGATGGGAGTCAATTCGTGCCGGGAGAGCGTCAGCGCCGACTCTTCGCCCTTCACTTCTGCCGCGAGTGTGGCCAGGAATATGTGCCTGTCTGGGATGAAAACGGTTCGAGTGGTCGTGTGTTCAATCCGCGAAGTATCGAAGAGCGCACGAACGAAGACGAGGAAATCCGGAGCGGCTACTTCATGCCCGACACCACGGGAGTCTGGGACGACACGCTCGACCGGTATCCTGAGACCTGGCTGGAGCAAAAGAAGGATGGCGACCTGAAGCTCAAGTCGACCTACAAGAAGCGTCAACCTCATCATGTGCGTGTCGATACCGATGGTCGGCATACTCCCGACGGCACGCCCGGCTGGTATATCCCGGGCAGCTTCGGTTTTTGTCTCAACTGCGGTGTAGTGCATCACACGGCTGGCAAGGAATCGCTACGCCTCACTGGTCTTTCGGGCGAGGGCCGAAGCTCGGCCACGACGATGCTCACGCTCTCGGCGCTGCGTTACCTTTACGAAGAGGACGAACAGCTTAAGGATGAGGCCAAAAAGGTTCTCGGATTCACCGACAATCGGCAGGACGCCGCGTTACAGGTCGGCCACTTCAACGATTTCCTGCAAGTGCTGCTGCAGCGGGCAGCACTCCTGTCAGCCGTCGCAAAATCGGGCGGCCGTCTGACCGAAAGCGAAGTCTCCCATGCGGTCTTCATCGCACTGGGTTTCGACCGCGACGACCCGGGCGTACGGGCAGAGTATATGCAGGAGCCGGACGTCAAGGGTAATGCGCGTCGGCAGGTGCAGGACATCATGCGGGCGATTCTTGGCTACCGGGTGTATTTCGACCTGCGTCGCGGATGGCGCTTCAATAATCCGAACCTGGAGCAGCTTGGACTCGTACGTATCGAGTACCAGGACCTTGATGACCTCGCAGCAGATGCCGGCGAATGGGCCGAAGCCCCACAGGTACTGCAGGCCGCGTCAGCCACCGTGCGCAAGCGTGTGCTGGCGCTGCTTTTCGACGCGATGCGACAGGGCCTGTGCCTCTCATCCCGTTACCTCGACCGCACCGAACTCGACAAACTCAAGACAGCCAGCTTCGCCAACCTCCGAGAACCTTGGGGCTTCACGGAGGACGAGAATCCCGTTGCCGCCAGCTGGTTCATTACGACAGGCAAGCCTCGGGATGAGGACCCCCGGAACATTGAGTATCTGGTTTCTGGCAGCGCCCGCTCCAGACTGGGCAAGGAAATCAAGCGTCCGGGAACCTGGCGCGAGACGGCTGATAATGGCCTGACGAGCGACAATCCCCACGCGGCCAAAATCAAGGATGCCGACTACCAGGAAATCGTGACCGCGTTGCTGAAGGCCGCGAAGTCATATGGCTTGGTCGTGTCCGAAGAGACCGAATTCGGCATGACTGGGTACCAGCTAAACAGCACCGGCCTAGTCTGGATACTGGGCGAAGGAAAAAGCAGGAAGGCTTCTGACGACAACCCGTTTTTCCGCAATCTATATGGCAATATCGCGGGCATGCTCGCCAGCCCAGTACATCGACTCTACGATTTTGAGGCACGCGAGCACACGGCGCAGGTTGAACAGGACGACCGCCTTGAACGCGAAGCACGCTTTCGCTTCACCGAGAAAGACCGAGTCGACTGGCTTAATGGCAAAGGCAAACCGCTGGAATGGCTGCCTGTGCTGTTCTGCTCTCCAACGATGGAACTGGGCGTCGACATCTCATCGCTTAACACCGTCTATCTGCGCAACGTCCCTCCCACACCAGCAAACTACGCGCAGCGCAGCGGCCGCGCCGGCCGCGCGGGTCAGCCAGCGCTTGTCATTACCTACTGTGCGGCCCAGTCACCGCATGACCAATACTTCTTCCGCGACCCGGTCAGGATGGTTCATGGACAGGTGAATCCGCCCACGCTCGACTTGGCGAACCGTGAACTCATCCAGAGTCACCTGCAAGCCGTCTGGCTATCTGAGACCGGCAAGAAGCTCGACAACAGCGTGCGCGGCATGCTGGACATGAATGACGCGGCCGCACCATTGACGGATGAATATCGGCAGGCGATGGACGCAGATGCGCCGCAAAAGAGGGCTCACGAACGCGGTCTACGCGTGCTCGACATGCTGTCGTCGGAACTTACGACCGACAAGGCCCCCTGGTTCAATGAGAACTTTGCGGAACAGGTCTATCGCCGCGCCTTTGAATCGTTCAACCGCGCGCTTGACCGCTGGCGGGACCTGTTCGCGGCAACCAAACGGCAGATGGAAATTAACCAGAAGGTGATGAACAATCCGGCCGCCAGTGAGCGCGAACGTCGGGACGCAAAACAGCGCCACGACGAAGCCTTTCGCCAGCAGTCCCTGCTATTACAGGAATCGGGCTCGGCGAACTCGGACTTCTACACCTACCGTTATCTCGCCAGCCAGGGATTCCTGCCGGGCTACAACTTCCCGCGCCTGCCGTTGATGGCCTATATTCCGGCGCGCAAGGGCAAAATTGGACGCGAGAACTTTCTCTCTCGTCCGCGTTTTCTCGCGCTGTCTGAGTTTGGACCATACAGCCTCATCTATCACGAAGGCAGCCAGTATCGCGTCACGCGGGCCATGCTGTCCGTGGGAGCCGACGACCAGGTCTCTGTAGGCGCAAGACTCACAACAGAGGTCGCACGCATTTGCCCCGTATGTGGCTACGGACACTTTCGCAGTCAGCGCGACGCCGACCGCTGTGTCTCGTGCAATGCATTGCTTGCCGATTCGGTTGCCGTCCAGAACCTCTACCGCATCGAGAACGTGTCGACGCGCCGCGCCGAGCGCATCACGGCCAATGAGGAAGAACGGGTTCGACAGGGGTACGAGATGCAGACAACCCTCCAGTTCAGTGAACAGGACGGCAAGCTGCAGGTCCGACCCGCAGAGCTTAAGGACATCGATGGCGTAGTACTTGAGCTGCAGTACGGTTCAGCCGCGACCGTGTGGCGCATGAACCTGGGATGGCGACGCCGCAAGGAAAAGAGCCTTCTCGGCTTCATGATTAATCCGGTGAACGGTCAATGGATGGGCGGGGCAGACGAGGCGGGCGAGCCGGAAGGTGATACACCCCCGGACAAGACCCCGCCCCAGCGCATCGTCCCGTACGTCGAAGACCGCCGGAATGTCCTCATCGTGCGGCCGGTGGAGGAACTCGGCCTGAAAACGATGGCGACGCTGCAGTACGCGCTCAAGCGGGGTATCGAGGCTGTCTACCAGCTGGAAGAAAGCGAATTGATGGCGGAGCCTCTGCCCAAGGCCGATTTGCGGCGTTCCATCCTGCTGTACGAATCGGCCGAGGGCGGTGCCGGCGTGTTGACGCGGATAGCGACCGAGCCAGGCGCAATGGCAAGGGTCGCCGCTGAAGCGCTGGCCATCATGCACTTCATTCCGTCAGAGGATGGAAGCTGGAATGCCGATGGGTTAAAGCAGGAGACCGACGCCAATGGCAAGCCGGTTTGTGAGGCCGGCTGTTACCGGTGCCTGCTCTCATACTATAACCAGCCCGACCACACGCACATCGACCGCCAGGACCTGGAGAACGACGGCAAGGTACTCGACATCCTGTGCCGACTGACGCGTTCACAAGGGACTGTCGGGTCCTTCGGCAGGACACCAGAGGCTCAACAGGGCGAACTGGGGCGCATCTCAGGCAGCACTCTTGAGCACGCATGGCTCAGGTACGTGGAGGCCTACGGCTACCGCATGCCAGACCGTGGC
Organism: Caballeronia sp. GAFFF1; assembly: GCF_023630705.1. Classification (GTDB taxonomy): domain Bacteria; phylum Pseudomonadota; class Gammaproteobacteria; order Burkholderiales; family Burkholderiaceae; genus Caballeronia. Next base: position 91,869 of record NZ_JALQEM010000020.1, on the reverse strand, counting down.
CAGGAAAGCATCGAATGCTGCAAGACAACAGCCGATTTCTTTTATGAAGACTGGAAGGCCGCCATCTTTATCGACGGCCCTCATCACGATGCGTCAAAGCAGGCTGAGGTGGATGAGACCATCAACCGCTGCCTGGATGGGGCTGGCTATTACGTGGTGCGCTTTCCGAAGGAAACCACCTGCTGGCCCGAGGTTTTTGCAGCACATGCGGCACTCTTTGGAACTGGAAAACAGCAATAATGGCGACTCAAGTATCGTTTCAGCCGGGTAGCCTTGTAGCTGCCCGTGGTCGTGAATGGATTGTTCTCCCGCAGTCATCCGACGACACGCTTCACCTTCGCGCCCTCGGCGCGACGGAAGAGGACGCAACAATTATCTATCTGCCCATCGAGCCGAAGCCGGTTGGGCCGGCCGTTTTTCCATGGCCACGGGTAGAGCAGGCGTCGAATTTTGCTGCGGGTCAGCTACTGCGCGACGCGCTTCGGTTGAAGCTGCGCACGGGAGCGGGCCCATTCCGCAGTTTCGGCAACATCGCCGTCGAGCCGCGTGCCTATCAGCTCGTACCGCTTCTGATGGCCCTCAAACAGGACGTGGTTCGTCTGCTGGTCGCCGACGATGTCGGTATCGGCAAGACCATCGAGGCAGCGCTCATCGTTCGCGAACTGCTCGACCGTGGGGAGATTTCCCGGGTTTCTGTCTTGTGCCCGCCGCACCTTTGCGAACAGTGGCAGCGGGAGCTGAAAGAGCGCTTTCATATCAATGCGGCGGTCGTGCGCAGCACCACTGCCAGTCGTCTGGAGCGTGGTCTGCCGGCCAATCAGTCGGTCTTTGAAGCTTTTCCCTTCACGGTGGTCAGCCTTGACTACATCAAGTCTGACCGTCGTCGGGACGAATTCCAGCGGGCCTGCCCGGAATGCGTCATCGTCGATGAGGCGCACACCTGCACCTACAGTGGTCAAGGTCGTCAGCAGCGCTACACGCTGCTCAAGGGGCTGGCTGAGAACTCTCAAAGGCACATGGTGCTTCTGACGGCTACGCCACACTCTGGTGACGAAGAAGCGTTCTACAACCTGTTAGGGCTGCTGAAACCTGAATTCCGCGCATTGAAGGACGTCCCGTCGGATAGTCGCAAGCCGCTGCGTGAAGAGCTGGCGAGTCATTTCGTTCAGCGTCGCCGGCCGGACATCGACGAGTGGCAGGACCGCCAGGTCTTCCCCGAACGCCTGACTGCCGAAATCACCTACCGGCTTACCGGCGAGTGGGGCAAGCTCTTTGATGATGTGCTCGACTACGCCCGTGAGCTCGTCGTGCGCGCCGAAGAGCAGAACCTGTTGCAACAGCGCATGAGCTGGTGGGCGGCATTGGCGTTGCTACGATGCATTTCCTCCTCTCCCGCTGCCGCAGTGAATGCCCTGCGGACCCGACTTCGCGGCCGGGCGCTGACGGGGGATGACGGGACGGAAGCCCTGACCCTGGAAGAGGCCGACGAGCAGGGGAGAGAGCGGGTCCTCGATGGCGCAGAAGACGACATGACGACTCAGGACGTCGAGCCTGCCGCCAACACCGAAGACAGCGAGCTTCTGACGGAGCTCGTCGCCCGTGCCGACGGATTGACAGGAGCGGCCAACGACCCCAAGCTCAAACGCCTCATCAATCATCTGAAAGAACTTATCGAGGCAGGCTTTCAGCCCGTCGTTTTCTGCCGTTACATTGCGACTGCCCACTATGTCGCCGAGCAATTGCGTTCGGTATTCCGCAACCATCTGGTAGCGGCGGTGACGGGCGAGTTTGCGCCGGCGGAGCGCGAAGCTGCCGTCGAGGCAATGGGCGAGGTGGAGCAGCGCATTCTCGTTGCTACGGACTGCCTCTCCGAAGGTACTAATCTGCAGAACCTCTTCACGGCGGTGGTTCACTACGACCTGTCCTGGAACCCTACACGTCATGAGCAGCGCGAAGGCCGCGTTGACCGCTTTGGTCAGAAAGCTCGCGAGGTTCGTACCACCATGCTGTACGGTCAGGATAACCCGGTCGATGGCGCTGTGCTGCAGGTCATCCTGCGAAAGGCGGAAAGCATTCGCAAGGAACTCGGCGTGCTCGTGCCGATGCCGGACGAGGAGGGCAAGCTTACCCAGGCACTTGTGGGCGCCGTGCTTTTGAGGAAGGGAACCACCACCACGAAAATGCCTCAGCTCGGCCTGGATTTCGGTGCACCGGAAGACGCCATTGATACGGCCTGGCAGTCGGCACGGGACAAGGCCTCAAAGAACCGGACTCTCTTTGCACAGCGTCGCCTCAAACCGGAAGACGTGCTACCCGAGTGGCAGAGGACCCTGGCGGTGCTAGGCGGCGAAGCGGATGTCGAACGGTTCGTCAAACGCTCTGCCCAGCAGCTTGGTGCTGCGCTCGAGCCGAGCACCAAAGGTGGGGCCGAACACTGGAAACTTCATGCTGACAGCACGCCATCGGGGATACGTGAGCGTCTGGAAAGGGAGGGACTCGCCGGTACGTTGCACATTGACTTTCACCAGCCCACCGCGCCTGGCGCGCAATTCATCCATCGCACCCATCCACTGGTAGCTGCGCTGGCGGACTATCTGCTCGAAACTGCGTTGGACGAGGGTAATGGTCCCCGGGAGTCCGGCGCGGAGGCCGTGGCGCGTGCCGGTGCCATCTTCACCGAAGCAGTGGCTACCCGCACCACGGTGCTGCTGGTTCGCCTGCGTCACCAACTTACGGTGACCCACCGTGGACAGTCCCGATTATTGCTGTGCGAAGAAACGCTGGCTGTCGGGGTGCCGGCCGACAGCGAGTCCAATTTACTCGACGATGCCGCTGCGCACGCGTTAATGACGGCAGAGCCCAGCCGCAACATGCCGCCGCCGCTGCGTGACCAGCACATCCAGCGCGCGCTTGACCAGTTGCCGGGTTGGCAGTCCATGCTCGAAGACCTGGCCCGCACGCGTGCACATTTACTACTCGAGGACCATCGCCGTGTTCGCGTGGCTTCCGATGCGCGCGGGGAATATCGCGTAACCCCCAGCCTGCCCGTCGACGTCATGGGTGTCTTTGTCCTCATCCCGGCCTGAAGCCAGTCCACAAACAAGAATTCAGAAGAATATGGCTCGCCGTTCAACTCAAGAACTCGCCTTCTCTGCCATCGCTATTGAAGGCGGTCTGCTTGCGCCCGACTTCCTTAACAAGGTGGCTCGCCTGGAAACAACGGAGCAATCGGAAGCCGACTACGACGTGCCGCGCGGGCTCAAGCTGCGCGACGAAATCGGTCGATACTGGAAAATCGCCCAGAACCTTTGGCAAGACTTCGAAGCCAGGCGCCGTCGCTCGGACCTTGATACCTATGCCGTCACGGTGCGTGACTTTCTGGAACCTTTTTGCCGACAGGTGCTCGGCTTTACGGACCTGCGACAGGTAGGGCAGGTCGTGCTCGACGAACGTATCTTCCCGATTGGCTTCAGCGCGGGGGAGGGACGGGTGCCAGTAATATTTGCCGCTCATGACCAGGGGCTCGACAAACCAAGCAGCCGTCATGGTGATGGCACTCGACGACGCTCGCCATTTTTGCTGGCGCAGGAGTACCTAAACGCGAGCGAACAGTCACTGTGGGCGGTCGTCAGTAACGGGCTGAAACTCCGCGTTCTGCGTGACAATCTCAGTCTTACCCGCCCTGTATATATCGAGGCCGACCTCGAAGCAATCTTTGACGAAGGACTGTATCCGGATTTCACGGCGATGTGGTTGGTGGCTCACGGGACCCGGTTTGGCAAAGCAGGCGCGGAACCAGCCGATTGCCCGCTGGAACGTTGGCGCAACGCAGCACAGGAAGAGGGTGTTCGCGCGCGCGACCGCTTGCGGGACGGAGTGACCGAGGCGTTGCAGGCGCTCGGCACGGGCTTCATTGTCCATCCTGCCAATGGTGTACTGCGAGAACGTATCGAATTGGGGCAGCTGTCGGCCCAGTCTTACTTCGAGCAATTGCTGCGGTTGATTTACCGTCTCATCTTCCTCGCCACCATCGAAGACCGTGAATTGATATTCACCCCGGATGCCAGTGCGGAAGCCAAAGCCCGTTACCAGAGTGGCTACAGCCTTCAACGCCTGCGCCAACTCGCGGCGCGCCGACGCAGCTATGACCGGCACAGCGACCTCTGGCAAGTCCTGACCATCACAGCCGCCAGCTTGGGGAAAGGTCAAGCGGCACTTGGTTTGCCAGCCTTGGGTGGTCTGTTCGACGCAGGCCAATGCCCTGACCTAGATGATGCAGAGGTGGAGAACCAGGCGTTGCTCTCTGCGCTGTTCAGCTTGTGCTTTTTCCGTGAAGGGGCCGTGCTTTCTCGGGTGAACTACCGGGATATGGACTCCGAGGAGCTAGGTAGCATCTACGAAAGCCTGCTTGAGCTAGTGCCAGTGGTCACGCTGGTTGCAGGGGCGCGCACGTTTGGCTTCGTTGGCGATAACGACGAAGGCAGCACCAAGGGCAACGCGCGTAAACTCACGGGTTCTTACTACACCCCCGACAGTCTTGTACAGGAACTCATCAAGAGCGCCCTGGAGCCAGTTATCGAGCAGACGCTGAAGGCTAATTCGCAAGAGCCCGTCAAGGCGCTGCTCGGTCTGACGGTATGCGACCCTGCCTGCGGCTCGGGTCACTTTCTGCTCGCTGCTGCCCGCCGCATCGCAGAAGAAGTCGCACGACTTAATGCCATCGATGGTAATCCGCTCCCTGAGGATTATCGCCATGCCTTGCGTGATGTCGTGGCCCACTGCATTTATGGCGTCGACAAAAATCCAATGGCGGTGGAGCTTGCGCGTACGGCACTCTGGCTCGAGGCCTACACGCCTGACCGCCCCCTTACCTTCCTCGACCACCATTTGCGTTGCGGTGATGCATTGCTCGGCGTACTGGACCCTGGGATTCTCGAAAACGGTATTCCGGACAAGGCATTCGACGAGCTTTCCGGTGACGACAAGGCGGTCATTAAGTCCCTGAAGAAGTCGAACCGTGAGGCGCTTAAGGCGATTGAAAGAGCTCGCCAACAGTCGCGGCACATGCTCAACCTCGAATTCGAATCCGGCGGCGCAATGGCCGCCGTCGAGGAACTGCCTGATGACACGCTGGATGCGTTGCAGGCCAAGCGCTCGGCATACCGCGACGCGGAGGTACGGATTGCAAATTCGCGCGGTAGGCTTGCTGCGGACCTCTTCGTCGCGGCGTTCGTGCTTCCGAAAACAGCGGAAACCGAGCGTTACGTGCCGACGAGTCAGGACCTTTGGCTTGTACTAAACGAAAGCGACCCTCGCCCGGGCGTGGCTGCGGTCGCTACGGAAACAGCCGGTTCTGCGCAAGCATTTCACTGGTGGCAAGCGTTTCCGCAGGTCAAGGCAAAGGGGGGATTTGATATCTTACTGGGCAATCCGCCGTGGGAGCGTATCAAGCTAGTCGAAGAAGAATTTTTCGCGTCTCGCAGCCCATTAATTTCTGCGGCCCCGCACAAGGCAGAACGAGTTCGTCGGATAGAGTTGCTTCAGCATGGCATGCTGCTGCACACGCTTTTCCCCGAAGTCGAAGCATCCGAAGGACTGGTCCCACCGAATGTCGCGGAGCAGGAACTTTATTCACAGTTTGTCGGTGCTCGACGTGTTGCTGATTCTGTCAAAAATTTCGCCCGAGAAAGTACCCGGTACCCACTCACAGGTGTCGGCGACGTAAATACATACGCTTTGTTTGCCGAAACCTTCGCACAACTGGTGAGAGATACAGGACGTGCAGGCTTCATTGTGCCGACAGGCATTGCTACCGATGACAGTACTAAAGCGTACTTCGCAGCAGTAACCCAAGGGGAGCGATTGGCGAGTTTGTATGATATCGAGAATCGCGGTGGTGTTTTCCCGTCAGTGCATCGCAGCTTCAAGTTCTGTCTGCTTACGCTGGGTCGGTCTGAGCGCGCCGAGTTTGTCTGCTTTGCCACACAGGTTGAGCAGCTTTCGGACGCCCGTCGGCGATTTACGCTGACGCGTGAGGAGTTTCGCCTTATTAACCCCAATACCTTGACTTTTCCGGTATTCAGGAGCCTTGTAGACGCCGAGTTGACAAAAAAGGTCTACCGGAAAATACCCGTGCTCCTGCGGGAGAACCCTGATAAGGGCAAGGGAATCCAGGATGCTAATCCTTGGCAAGTTAGGTTGTTAAGGATGTTTCATATGACTGAGGACAGCGCTTTGTTTCGAAGCTCTCCTGGCGGTGCGTCGGTACCTTTATATGAAGCAAAGATGATTCATCAATTCGACCATCGCTGGTGGAGTTACGGGACGACAGAACAAGAGCTTGACCGAGAAGACTCGAAAAAGAGTTCGCCAGACTTTTGTGTGCAACCTCGGTATTGGGTTGAGTCCTCAGTGTTGCAGAATTGGTTTGAAGATAAATCGTGGAAATACAACTGGCTTATGGGGTGGCGCGATATAACAAACGCCACGAATGAGCGGACAGTTATCGCGTCAGTCTTCCCAAGGGTAGCGGTGGGAAATCAGTTGCCGCTGTTTTTGCTAGACCATCAAAATGAAGAATTTTTTGCGCTATTTCTGGCAAATCTTTCGGCACTGGTTTTTGATTATGTCGCGCGGCAAAAGGTCGGGGGCACGCATCTTAACTATTTTATATTATCGCAGCTTCCTATTTTACCTCCGGGGCATTACAACGATGAAGACCTCGCCTTCATCGTGCCGCGTGTCCTTGAATTGACATACACCACGCATGACCTGAAAGAGTGGGCAGCGGACCTCGGGTTCAATGGCATGCCTTTTCCATGGGACGCGAGCCGCCGCGCCGTCTTGCGCGCCGAGCTTGATGCCTACTACGCGCGGCTCTATGGACTGTCCCATGACGAGTTGCTCTACATTCTCGACCCCAGTGACGTCATGGGTGACGACTACCCATCCGAGACGTTCCGTGTGCTTAAAAGCAATGAAATCCGTGAATTCGGTGAATATCGTACGCGGCGCTTGGTGCTCGAAGCTTGGGACAGGCTAATTTAGAAACCTTTCGATGGGGCCGACCGGTCGCTGTGTTGTGATATTTCAAAAATCTGGAGTGACACAACTTGCGGTAAAGAGACGGCTATAACCCAATACATCAAGGCCCAAAATGTCAGACACACTTTTCAAGGAAGTCCACTACAGTCTTGGCGGTCTCATCCACGACATTGGACTTGGCCGCATCGGGTTGCCTGATATCCAGCGCCCCTTTGTCTGGCCCAACGCCAAGGTTCGGGACCTGTTCGACTCGATGTATAAGGGCTACCCCGTCGGGTATTTCCTCTTCTGGCAAACCGGCGCAGAGGACACTGGCAGCAAGGTCATTGGCGCAGAAGCCAAGCAGAAAGCACCGTCTCTGCTTATCGTCGACGGTCAGCAGCGGCTGACCTCGCTTTACGCCGTCCTGCGCAAGGAGGCGGTGCTACGCGACAATTTCGAGCATGAATTCATCCGAATTGCGTTCAGCCCGCTCGACGGTTCGTTCGCCGTGCCGGACGCCACGACCGAAAAAAAGCCGGAGTTCATTCCCGACATCTCGGAGGTATTCGGGCGCTCCACGCATAAGACCATCAGGGACTACATTGAACGCCTATCGGCCGCGCGCGCAGCGGCTGGCAAAGAGGTGACGGACGACGAAGAGGATGGCATCAGCAACGCCATCGAGCGGCTGACGGGTTTGGCCAACTACCCCTTTATCGCGTTGGAGCTGACACAGAGTGCCAACGAGGAGCAGGTGGCCGACGTCTTTGTGCGTATCAACAGTGAGGGTAAGAAGCTCAACCAGTCCGACTTTATTCTTACTTTGATGTCGGTGTTCTGGGATACGGGTCGAACTGACCTCGAACGCTTCAGTATTGGTACACGCAGGCCGATTCCAGGGGGCGGAGCGAGCCCGCTCAATCCGATTTTCCAACCAGAGCCTGACCAGCTCCTGCGTGTGGACGTCGGTGTGGCTTTCCGCCGAGGGCGTCTGGAGCACGTGTATTCCATCCTGCGCGGTAAGGACCTGCGCACAGGAGAGTTCAGCGCCGGGCGAAGGACGGAGCAGTTCGAGAAGCTCCGGGAAGCTCAGGGTCGCGTGCTCAACCTGACGCACTGGGCGGACTTTCTGAACGTGGTGCGTTACGCCGGCTATCGAAACTTGCGCTATATCAGTTCCGAGGGCGCCCTCCTGTTCGCTTATCAACTGTACCTGATTGGCCGTACGGAATTTGGCGTCGAGCCCTTCGTGCTGAAGCAGACGGTGGCGCGATGGTTGTTCATGTCGCTGCTGACTGGCCGCTACACAAGTTCACCGGAGTCGCGATACGAACAGGACCTCGCGCTGCTTCCGCAGACCAACGACCCTGACGCCTTCGTCAAGGTACTGATTGACGTCGAGGTCGCGACGCTGACCAACGACTTCTGGACCCAGGCACTTCCGCTCGAGTTGTCGACGTCGGCAAGCAGAAGCCCGAGCCTGTTCGCCTACTATGCGGCGCTGGTGCTGTGCGACGCGAAGGCGCTATTTTCGAAGAGTAAGGTAGCCGACCTGCTTGACCCGCCAGCGATTGGCAACAAGAAGCCGCTCGAGCGCCATCATCTGTTCCCTAAGCGATTTCTGCACAAGATTGAGATAACCGAACTGCGGGACACCAATCAGATTGCCAACTACGCGCTCGTCGAATGGGACGACAACATCGCTATCTCCGATATTCCACCTTCGACATACTGGCCCAAATATGCTGGACGATTCTCTGACGCGGAACTCATCGATATGAGGCGGTGGCATGGCTTGCCCGAGGGATGGGAGACCATGGACTACCAGAGCTTCCTGCAGGCGCGGCGTCCGCTGATGGCGCAGGTTATCCGCGCCGGACATGCGCGATTGACGGGGGCCTGATGGACGCCTTCGCGAAATCGACGTTGCGCGTCCCGGTCAAGCTCGTTGACGGTCGGTGGGAGTTTTTCTATGGGGGCGCCGTACCCGCGCGCGAAGGAACGGTAGGCGAGCTCGTGATTGACCGGCAGGCCATTGCCGACAGAAAGTTTCTCGAGTTACTCAACAGGAAGACCGAGCACAAGATACTGGACGCCGGAACTGCACTGCGGGTCGCCCTGACCGTTCGCCCGGACATCGCTCTGGATGAAGCGTTGAAAAAGCACCTGCTTACGAGCACTTCGATGAACTTCTCGGGTGAGTACCTCAAGACGTTGCGCTCAAACGATACGCAGTTCGTTGAGGTGACCATTGGGGAGCCCTCGCCACAGCAGAGGGAGAAACGACCTGATGACATTGGTGGGATTTGGTTGACGGTTCAGGGAAATCAACCGAAGGGCATCGCAACAAGCCGCGTGGAGGTTCCCGACGAGGTTTCGGATACGCCACTCGATAGCGTCAATCACGCGTTTACGCGTCTTTCCGAAAAGTATGAACCGTGGCGCAAGTCACACACGGGAAACATATACGACCGGGTTCTCTATCAGGAGAAGAACGGACGTTGGTACCCGTTGAACGTGCTTCGTAACGCCGCGCTGGCGCGGGATGAGCACGAGCTGATACGTGCACGGTGGGAAGAAATCGCTGAAACCCTCCGGATGCCACTTGCATCAAATCAGATGCAGCTGCCCGGCCTCGCTGATGAGGGCGGCGAATGAGCGAAGACCGCAAGTATCCGGCGAATCAGGCGCTGTTGGTCATCGACGGTGCCCTGAAGCAGGAGCTCGATATTCATCGGTTCGACGACCCCAAGAGGAGTAAAGCGCAGCTTTTCGCGATTGGGGGACCTCTCGGCAAGCAATTTGCAATTGTGTTGGGCGATACAGACGTGCTGACGGGACACCATCCAGCACAGCAGACGCGGATTGTGCTTGAGCGATGTGAGTTACCGCCTTTGCCTGGCGTTGCTCCGTGCGGGGATGCATATTATGGGCAGCGAGTGAAAGACCAGCAGCCATCGAAACTCGCCGCGCCGAATCAGGTTTCTTGCGTGGTTGCCGACGAGTCGTCGCTTAGGGCGCTGCTGCGGTGGTACGCCGGCAACAATATGGCGGACGGCACGGCGTTTGCAGACCCGCGCGATATGCTAGGCGAGACCCGCGTCGAAAAGGCGGCCGCAGATGCGGGCTTCGACTTGACGACCTTGTACGAGGGCAACTGGCTGATTTTTCGTTCAACCTCTTTTACGTATCGCTTGGGTGTCTCTCTGCAGTCGGGAGAAAGCTATCGTGTCGGATTTTCAGACGCGGAATTGGGACAGAAAGCGGCTGCGGACTGTTCATACGCGGCGGTCTTCCGGGCGGGGCCCTGGGCTGCCGAAGTGAACGACATCGACGGCTACGATGCTTTGCATCGTCTGCTGTTTCGCGCGGCAACGATTTTTCGACTCTTTGCCTCGGACGGTCCTGCGCAGTTCAAAGCTGCGACACGAAATCTACCTGCGTCGACGGAAGCTGAAAGGCTCGTCGTGGAGCGGGTCGGGCAAGGCATCTTTCGCAACGCCCTCATTGAGTACTGGCAAGGCCGGTGCGCTGTGACCGGCCTTGACGTGGTGCCGCTCCTCAGGGCGTCGCATATCAAACCGTGGGCCGACTGCGAAACCGATGATGAGCGGCTGGACGTATTCAACGGATTGTTGTTGGCGCCGCACCTTGATGCGTTGTTCGATGGCGGATGGATTACGTTTACCGACACCGGGGATTTGCTGGTAAGTAACCAGTTGCACGCTGTCGCGCTTTCACAGATTGGCTTTCGGTCACAGTGGCGGCTCGCGGATATCGCGCCGTCACACAGGCCGTACCTTGCATTCCATCGTGAAAACGTGTTCCGAGCTAGGTGATGTACGTCGCGATTGTGGCTCAACCCTACGCGCCATTGGTTCCCCGGACTTTGGTAGCCTATCGTTCGTCAATACTCAGCTACGCTTTGCAGTGGGCGACCGAACTCTTTCAACGGGAACTGCAACCTATATCAACCCGAGTACGGTTGATTTCTGGTAATCGCTACGGCGACGCGTCTCATCCATTTTCAACAATCCCAAGGCGTGGCGTGTCCACGGCCCCCACGCCACGAGGAGAGGGGATACTGGCGTCCCGCCACCGTGCTTCAGCTTCTGGCCAACACCATCTATCGTGGCTCATTCATCTATAACGGCAGCGCGTATAGCAAGGCAATGGCTAGGAAGGAGAAGCGGAAGCTTGAGCCGGTCGAATAGTCTCACGAAGATGAGCGCGTCATCTGCGCGTTCGTCTTCCCAACGTAACCACCCGCAGGGAACTATTTGTTTTCAGGAATCTGGGGCATGGCGGGAGTCGTGGAAACTGCCCTTTGCAAGAGCGCGTCGACAAACTGCTTGCGCAAGGACTCGCTATGTATGTATTTTCCCGCAAAGGCTATGGCTTCGGTCTTCACGTGCCCCTGCGCTGCGATATGACTGAAGAACCTTTTGCTGTGGCCGAGCGTGAATACGAGCGAGGCAGCGAGTCCCGATGCATTCTGCTGATTTGTGAGGGGCGTAAGCACATCGTAAAGCTCGAGGTCTATGAGCTTTTCGGCATAGGTCCTAATTTGAGACCCATTCAAGCCAACGGTACCTTGAATAGTTTTCTTTAATATATCTAGGCCATCGAGTGCCTTGGGCTTATCCGCCTCGGTACCTGACATGACCACCTTCGGACTGCCATTCGTCGCAAACAGTATCAGAAATGCGAGCGTCGCCAAGTTCTCGTCCGAGTTTGACGCACCTGCGGCAAGCCCAAAATACTGTAGCAGTGTTCCGTCGTCAGCGAGTTCGAGGAGGTAAGGCTTCCAACGAAGTCGGTCGATGCGAAGCAGGGTAACAGCGACGTTGCAAACATACTCGACGCTGTGGTTCATCGTCGTTGTCAACCGCTGACGCACAGCCTCTGCTACGGCTTCGAACCAGGTGATATCGCCGCTTCTTATCGCTTGTTCCAGGGCTGCAATGTGCGGGGCGCCAGGCTCAGTCGAGGTGAACTGCTCCTTTAGCCAGTCTAGTCGGCTCGACGGACCGTCGCCGCATTCGCATCGGTCCAATATCCAGCTGCGCGCTAGAGCGCTGAAGTCGCGGCACAGATTAGCCCACAGTGCGGGACCGATTGGAAGCGTAATCGGTGTGAACCCGGTTGCTTCGATTACAGACTTTACGTCTGGCATTGACAACACGTCACCCAGTGTCGACGCCCACGCGTCCCAATCTTGTGCGATTTGCTTGTCGAAATGCGAGGTGTCGGCCTTATTCAGCCTATGAATGTTTCGAACCATTTCGACAATCAGGCGCGCACCCGCAGACCGGTCAGCGACAATATCCAGGAAGGCGGATAGACCCGGAACGAGCTTGGCATTCAGAAGTCGCAGACTGCCACCGGCCGACATTGTTGAGAAGGCAACCGTTTGCAAGTGAGCCACGGTCCCGGCGGCGAGGGGGCGCTGTTCGCCGTTACTGACCATCGGTAAAACGAGGGGGCCCAAGGCTCTTAGCGCCTGGAGCAGTCGCTCTTGTTGCGCGTCGAGGCTTCTGAGGTCCTCTCGAACAAAACGGTCGAGAACATATTCGAATGCGGGACTTTCATGGGAGAGTTGCCCCAGCGCTTGTGTGTCAGCGCTATCTAACGCCTGCTCTAGCTTGGGCCGTAACGAAAGATAGGACGCTTCTTTTCGGGTGCTCGCACGAAGGTGAAGCATGGAGAACGTGTCCACGAGATTCGGTTCCTTCAGTATTCGAGTCACTGCCGCAGGCGGATTGCAGCTGATGTCTGAGAGCTTCGGTCTGGAGAGCAAATAGGCTGCAAGACAGGATAAAGATACCTCGTCTTGCCATTCGAGCCGAAGGACGACCAACTCGTTGATGAAGGACACCATCCCGCGTGGCGTCAATGGGCCGCCTGGGCGCAAGTCCTCGTCTTCGTAGAGGCGCAGGATTTCGTCATAGTCGCCCGTTAAGTCGGTGCCGAACGTGCTGTTTAGTTTTGCGCTGAAGAAATTTTTCCATGAATGGAGCATCGGGGGCGGCACGGAGAATCGTACCTGAAAGACTTTCTCAAGGAACGATGGCATCGACGAGCGATTGCTACCGGTCATGCTGGGTTCAAGAGACGAAGCCTGGGCGAGGACGTTCCTTTCTTCTGCCACTGGAACGATTACCCATAGTCTGTGAAACCATGGCTGGCTACTGAAACTGGGATTGTCGAGAAACGAACGCAACAGCGACCAGACCGCCTGCGTTTCCGAATGGTCAATGCGGTCTAGGTTATCTATCACTATGAGCAGCCGCCTCGCTGGCGTCGAAAGGACCGATTCCATGAGTTCGCCAAACGCTTCCTGAAACTCGATAGAAGTGGGCTCCGGTTCGTCGCGAGTCTCTACCGTTTCCTCATCGGAAGCTCGGCGGACGACGAATCCCATGGTTTCATCAGTCAGCCAATGAATCAATCCGAAAGCGACAAAGCCTACTGTCAGGACAAGCGCGGAAAGCGCCAGACTACCAAGCTTCTCTGTGAGCTTATGCTCGAGTTCAGCGGCCATCGGCGCAACCACGCCGAGCGCCATCAGGCCTGAGAGGACGACCTTGGCCATAGTCGAGAAGACGGGCGTTGTTTTCCGTGAAGTCGTCTTGAGCTTGCGGCTTAATTTCTCGAGTCGCTTCGACCAAAATGCGTAACCGGCTGGACCATCCGACTGCTTCAGCCAACCTTTCTTGAATGTGGTTGTCACGAGCGCAGAAAGGAACGCGCGACGCAAGGGGTCGCCCGAGTGAACCCAGGCGTCGTACTGAAAAACGGCGAAATCGCTCGCGACCGTCCTGCCGTCTTCGCTATCGCTGGCCAAGGTGTTCTCGAGTCGGTGGGCAATCATCCTGATTACAGTCGACTTACCCGAACCCCATGTACCGTCGAGTCGAATGGTTCTGCCCCCGGGCGATGTTCGGACAAGGGTCGCTATAGTTTCCGCGATTTTTTCGTGCGCTCCTCCGAGGTCGTCCACTAACGACGGCTCATCGGGAAGTAGCGTTGGCGTCGAATCCATCGAGTGAGTCCGTTTTATTTTTTAGGGCGCCAGTGTAACCGGTGTATGAGGCACGGAAGCCGGCTCCATGCCTTTCACGCTCGTAAATACGCGATTCTATGAAGGTTCACTTTCCCGTTCGCTATACATTGGGCTGAGGCAAGTAAAGGACATATTCAATGGATATACCAGGCCCGATTTCTGAGTTGCTTGACCTTTTGGTCGAGCTCGCCGCAGCGACCAACTCACAGGGGAACACATGCGGCCAGCATCAATCTATGCAAGATACTCAGACCAAGAGCAACGCCCGACATCTATCGACGACCAGGTGCGTCGTGCCAAACAGAAAGCGGCGGAGCTAGGTTTTACCGTTGCGGACGAGCACATTTACGTCGACGCCGCAATAACAGGGCAAGCTAAAGGACTGGCGAAGCGGACAGCATACAACCGGTTCATCGCAGCATGGGAGAGGGGCGAATTCGAGGCAATCGTCGTCGACGAGCTGGCTCGTCTTGCTCGTGCGAGCCTGGAGTTCGCCTATCTCGAGCAGCGTATTGAACGCACGCACGTGCGCCTCATCGCGTGCGACGGGCTCGATACTTCGATTCCCGGCTGGCAATTGCAATTCGGCATCTCGGGGCTGATGGCCGCACATTTCGTGCGGGAGACGAGTCACCGGGTCGTGCGAGGCATGCAAGGTCAGCTCGAACGCGGCTTCATGATAGCGAAAGCGCCGTTTGGCTATCGCGCGGTCAAGCTGGGTGACAAAAACAACGAGGGTGGCACGACTTGGGAGGTCGAACCGGAAACGGCGAAGTGGGTGAAAGAAATTTTTCAGATGCGTTTCCAGGGATACTCACTGAACGCCATCGCCGAACGCCTGAATCGCGAAGGCGTGGCGTGTCCACGGCCTCCACGTCTCGAAGAAAGGGGATACTGGCGTCCCGCTACCGTGCTTCAGCTTCTGGGTAACACCATCTATCGGGGCCTATTTGTCTATAACGGCAGCGCTTTTAGCAAGGCCAAGGCCATAAAGGAGAAGCGGAAGCTTGAGCCGGTTGAATATCAGCGGCCGGCACTGCGGATTGTCGAGGACAGGGTATGGCACGCGTGCAACGCGAAATCCAGTTCGCGGCCATTTCGTGGTGGTGGGAGGCATGTGCTTGCCGGTCTTGTCAGCTGTGGCATATGTCTGGGGACGATGAGTGTTAGGACCGGCGGCTCTTCTCCAGCTCTGCATTGCGCCAAGTGCGCACAACAGCGGCGAGTTGCCAAGGCGGACGCACCGAAACATGTTAGTTACGTCGCCTTGGAGGGGCTGGAACGGGCACTTTTGCATGTGCTCAACTTCATGTTCGACGATGGGCGTGTGCAGGAATTCAGGCGGCGGCTCGAAGCGAAACTGCACGGAGGGCATGAAAGCCGGATTGCCGAACTGAAGTTGGCAGTAGCGCGCGCGGAAAGGCAGCTTGACAGTCTTGCGCAGAGAATGCGGCGACTCGAGGCTGACGACGACGACTTTCTCGAAAAAGCCTACAGGCAGCAGCGGGACGAGCGCAAGCAACTTGCGGATGAGCTGGCGCAACTGACCGCGTATTCGGCGTCGCTAGATTTCGAAAGCATCAGGAAGCAACTAGAAGCTAGTCCTCTCGATGCTATTCCGATGCTTTTTTCTGCTGACGCACCGGTGGAATTGACGCGGGCCGTACTGTCGCGGGTGTTTACGAGCATCACGCTCGTTGACCGGCCAGCACGATTCGTGTCCGTCTGGAAAATAGTCGTCTGTGCCGGAGCTGTCGTGGCCCTTGTCTCGCAAACAGCGCCGGTGTTCGAGGAGGAAACGGTGTTCGTCATCGGGGTAGAAACCGGTGCCGCACGCCCAACGCAATGGCACGTCTCAGTGCTGGAGGTAAGCGGGAGGTAGTAAATGATTCGCGGGGCGATAAGCCCCGCTTTCTTCGCCCGTCTTGCAATTAGTAGTTTGTATCTCTCGGGGAGCCGGATATGACGCTTTGCTAATCGCGAACTGCGGAGGGCGCGTGTACGATTCCCACGGTACGTATGAACTCGACCTGGAGCTTGTACGCTGAATACTCTGCGAGGTCAGTGGTATTTAAACCGGAACGAGATTTGCAAAGGCAGCGCATTCGAGCCTTATATGAAAATCGACATCAAGGTAGCCGCCAAAAAGTTTGATGGGGCGCTCGGCCTCGACCCTGCAAAGCACTTCCGGCGAAATCGTTGTGGTCGTTCGCGGTCGTCATATCGGCCAGATGAGTTTCTTGCGTATATATCCGAATATTTTGGTACACCCCTGCTCGAGTCGGGCATGTCGGTTCAGCAGCTGGCGAAATCCGCCGGCTGGAAGTGAGAGAGCATCGCTCACTGGAAAAACGTTGGCTTGCTGGAGTCTCAGTAAACCATGCTGCGCGGGCAACCCTGTCGTGTTGTGTCACCTCAATACCTGCTCGGGTTTCGGCAAACCTACGTTCCCCTTGCCGACCTGGCGAAGGCCATGGGTACCAGGTCGTCATCTCTTTTCACGACGTTGACCGGCGTCGATATTGTCGGGGGCGCTTAATTGCCGAACGGTTCCAGAAGGGGCGGTCTTGTTCGAATGGCCGACATCGGACGACTGGCGCTCGTCGGTGCCCGAACCAGACGTTCCTTTGCTTCGGCGGACCCTGGTAGCGAATCACAGACGTAGGAGGATAACGTGTGCCCCGACGAGAAAGTTCCGGCCGATTTCCCGCGTGAATTGTTCCGCGCCTTGTTGGCTGGTGCAAATCCGAAACTCGCCATCAGGTTGATAGACGGCAAATGCTATGCCGGGCTGACTGAGGAAGAACTGCTCGAGCGATATAAAGCATGCGACGATTTAGCTGAGCAGCTTGCGTCGTACTGCACACGCAAGGAATCGGAAAACCCGTCGTGGACGCGGAAGTTCAATCTTGCACGCACACGCGAAGGGGTCGAACGAAAAGTGACGACCGGCCTCTGGGATTTGTCGGCGGCGGAACAGCGTTGGGTTATGGCGCGAGTTCAGCAACTACTTGGCTGGTAAGAATGCATACCGAAGATGCTGCGGTCCACCATCTTGTACTGTGCGACCGTGAGTTTCGCCTGAGCCTGCAGCGGACCGAGCAGGAGCTGCGCGAAAAGCTCCGGTCGTTCTCAGATGCGACTAGGGCCTGACATGCGACAGGTGCTTTTTCTCGACTACGACGGCGTACTGAATCCAGGCGATACCTACGTTACTGCACATGGCATTGTAAGCAGCGCGCCTGGCACGATTGAGCTGTTCGACTTTGCGCCGACGTTACCCGAGCTGCTTGAGTCGTATTCGAAAATCGGAACCGTCCTCTCAACCGACTGGTGTCTCTGCTTTGAGCATGCACGCGATTCGATTCGCGTGGAAGGTCTGCGCCGACGCGTGACCGGCGCTACCTACGAGGTAGAACTCGAGGAGGCGGCGTTATGGCGGACCCGTCATCGAGGTGTGCAGATTCTTCGCTACGCGCGCCGTCACAACATCGCGTCATGGCTTGCCGTGGACGACCGGCGCGATGGAGTTCTCGGTTACCACGACCGCCTGATTCACTGCCAGACGGAGTCTGGAACGGGAGACCCGGCCGCCATTGAATTGTTCCAATTGCGCTTGGTTGAGCGATTTGGCGAGCAGCCGATGGTCTGAGTGTTCGTTGCTGACCGTCCGGTCAAGCGAATATTCGCGTCCCTGAATCGGACGCAGGAGGGAAACATGACGTTTCGCGAGGAAATCCACCGACAGGCGCAAACCGCACGTCGTGAAATGGTGCGAACAAAACAGCTGCTGACGTTAAACGAGTTCTGCGAGCGACTGGGTGTAGGTGGCCGGCGCGTCGCACAGATGGTCGCGGTCGGGAGCGCCTTCTCGATAGCCGTCGATGGTGTCGAGTATTTTCCCTCCCTACTTGCGGACCCCTGCGTCGACCGGAAACGCTTGCAGTCCATCTGCCGGATTCTCGTTCCCGCCCCACCAGCGTGTCGGCTTGACTACCTGTCTTCAAAGCAAGGCAACCTCGGCGATGTCACGCCGCTTGAGGCGCTAGCTGACGAAAAGAACTATCGCTGGTTGCGCGAAATGGCGCACGCCTGGGCCGCCGAATGGTCGCGTACTTCCGTGCAAATTTACGCTGGCCTCTGTGAGCTCGGAGAACCCGAGCCGACATACGTGGCAGTCTGTGAAACTGACCCGAGGGCTGACCTGTGGAGACGCGCGTTGGAGGCGATGGAATCTGGCGGATACATTACACCGCCGAGCCCCTATCCGAGTGCGGGCGCGGCTACAGTCCTTGTTGTGCGTAGAGAGGCGGGAGATTCCAATCACGTGGAGGAGGCACGGTTGGATGTGAGCATTGTCGACAAAGTAGCACGTGTGCTCATTCATACCCGCGACCTCCGGCAGGAGTTGGAAGAAGTTCCGGTTGCCGGCGCAGACAACATCGTCGAGGTTGTACGTCTTGTCGTGGCGGCCTTTTCCCGCGTGAAGAACACCAGGTAACGAACAATGGCAACCGAAGTCTTTTCCTGGGGCTATGTTGCATGGCTCACGCAACGGCCATCGGGTTATGAGCTGTCCGGGTACATCGATGGCCACGAATCAGAAATCACCGCAGATACGCCTCAAGAAGCTGAAAGGGCATTCGCCCGGGCGGCACGGCGCGCGTGGGCGCGTCGAAGGTTCAGGGTCATTCGAGGCCTGCCGGCGCGCGAAGGAGAGTCAGTAAATACGGCGGACACGTACCATGACGTAACCATCAGGTCAGTAGTAGTCGCCATATTCAAGGCGCTTGCGACGCGCGTACGCCGCTAATCGACTCGAGGTCGACATACGACGGGAACCGCCGGCAGGAACTGCCGAAAGCTGCGACCCCATACAGGGCGGTTCGACTCATGCAAAGAGCGACGAAACATCCGCAATGGTTTGCGGTTTCTTGTCGCCTGGCTTTGCGACAGGCTTCGGCAACTGTTGCACGGTAGGCTTGCGCTGAGAAAGAGCCGGCCCCGGGCCTCCAGGCGTGGTCGCTTTGCGGCAGATACGAACGCTATCGGCCCGCTCCAACGGCTCTCCTGACCTCGTTCGGACTGACCATCCGCGCAATCCGTCGAGTTCGCACAACGCGGCACGCAACTGTTGGCGCCGCCGACGAACTGTCGCATCGGCCACGTCCGGTTCGCACCAGACATAGGGAGCGAGTGTATCGAGCTTGAAACACATGGTCTTTTTTTGGCGGATTCGGACCGACAGGGCGCAATGCAATGCGCGTGCAATATCCGATTTGAGGTCCAGGCGCTCTTGCAGAGAAACGGGCGAATATTGCCGGCCGATGAGAATCTCGGTCAGTCGCGCATTCAATATAACCTGCGCGCCGTGTCCGTCGCCCAGGCGCCAGTGGAGCAGCCGCGAGCTGAACTCCTGGTTTCCCATCACCGCCCAGATGGTCACCTCGCTCATTCGCATGAGCTCACGGCGAATCTGCTTTGCAGCGCTGCCGCCCTCAGCCGTGCGTCCGCAGCGTTGCGCCAGCTCTGCGTAGCTGACACACAGCGTGGCTAGAGCAGGCGGACCTTGCCGGTGAAATGCGGTAAGAGGATGCGCGTCCGGTTCGCGATAGAGCGCCGTTTCGATGGGGGCCCAGTCGTCAATTTTTTGCTGCGCCTGGCCATACTGTTCTTCTGCCAATTCGAGAAGTACGAGCAGCAGGGTCTGCTCGGGAATTCCAAGGCGGTCAGGCCCGCGCAGACGCCAAACGACACCGCCGAAAGCACATTTGACATCCAGCTTTGGCCGGTTCCCATTGCCTACCGAGCCGAACAGTCCAGTACTCGGCAACATCGGGTCATATCGCACGATGCGCTTGTCTCGAACTGGTAGCGTCATCGCGTTGTCCCCGACGTGCGTGTCTTTCGTGGCGCCGAAGACTGCTTCGGTGTGCCCTCGGGCTGCCACAGCGTCATGGCTCCCGAGTGCTGAGCTTTGCGCAGCACAACCGTCTCGAAAGTACCAACGTAGTTGGTTTTGGGGGTGTCCAGTCGCACACACTGACGGAGTTCGGATTTGGGAATGCGGAACTCGCTGGCTAACACCTCCGACACGGGGGAAAGGTTCGCCTGCCAGCGTACCCCATCCGTCAGCGCTGTACAGCCTCGGGACGCGTAGGCATGCTCCCCGCCGCCGGTTGTCATCGACATCCGGTTGGCGTGGTGCGCGATAACGACTGCGGCGCCGGTGTCATGCGCGAGCCGTTCGAACTTGCTGACGATGGCAGTCATCGCCGCCGTATCGTTCTCGTCACTGTCGTGAAAGCGTCGCAAAGGGTCAAAAATGACAAGGCGCGCACCTTTGCACAGCGCAACCAGTTGCCGGTATTCCTCCGCGCCGTCGCCGAAGCGGGCCAATGACCCGCGCCCGCTCAGCGGATAAATGTCCAGGTTGCCATCCAAATGCGTGAGGAGGTCTTGCAGCTTGTCGTGGCTCGGGGGCGCCATGGACTGCTTCAGTTGTTCGGTGACACCGTGCAGCCGGTGATGTAAGACTCCTGCGGGCTCTTCGGCGAGCAATAGCACAACCTTGCCGGGCGCAACATTGGAACCGGTTAGCGCTCCACCAAGAATCGGCAGTCCGGCGGCAATCGCACAGCCGATTTGCGTCAGTAGCATGGTCTTGCCCACGCCGCCCGGTGCAATCAGTGCGCCCACGGTGCCCGCCAGCAACCCGGGCAGGACGTGGTTCAACGCAGGCGGCGGTGTCGTCAGGACATGCCGGATATTGAGTTTAAGGGCGGGGAAGGAGTTCATTCGCCACCTCCGACCATGAATCCAGCAAACAACGACTCGACATCCGCCCGGCGCCAGCGCAGCAGACGTGCGCCGGGGACATGTGCCTGGGGCGGTACCGCCATGGGGTTGCGTCTTAAATCCTTCTTAATCGTCCCGTGGCTACGTCCGAGCAGTTCGGCTAATTCTTGTAGGTACAGCAAATACGGCATGAATACGCTCCAAAAGATAGGTTCTCCGGAGCAGGAGGGGCCGAAAACGCCGTCTTCATGTCCGGTCGCCATCACGTGGCCCGATGTGTATTCACCCGACTTAAACGCGCCCGACTTGAGACTCAAACGCAGATTGCGCCTGCCAATGGCAGGCAACGGGTTCCACTGCTCGCCTTCGTTCGACCTACACTGGCTCGACCTTCAAGAAACCGACGTTCCGTGGCGACTAACAGACGCGGCGCGTCGCGGGATATTCAGAACCGGGTTGGCACCCGGACACGAGAGAATCGTCTGTCGTTGGCACAAGTCGTCGGTCGGTGGCTGCGCCTAGTTCGCGGTGAGGACGTGCTGTCCGATGCTGTCGCGGTTAAGTTGGTCGTTCGTATGAGTCCCCGGGCGTCAAGCGCACCGAATCCCGGCATCATATGAACGCGGCGAAAGCGAGGAGACCCTTGTCCGGTCCGCTTTGGTGAGCTTGTCGAGAGGGATTGTTCTGTTTTCCTGATGATAACCACGACGGGTAAGGGTCTGGCCTGCGTAGCAGGGCTCCTCGCTGGCCGTGACTGGCGGGAAAACGTCTTGCCTTGGCTGCCAGAACATTGGAACGGCGCGAGCCGTTCAAAAATGGTTGGCCTGTGCGATGCTCGCGTTCATATAATGCCGCCGGCATCAAGCGCACAACATCCCGGCATCACGTGAACGCGACTAATGCAAGAATCGCTTGACTGGTAAGGCTCGGCGGCCCGTCGGGGAAGGCTGTTCTATCTTTCTCTAGAAAGATAGTCTTAACAGGGTAAAGTCTGGCTGATGGGACTTTGCCGTTCCCTCAACCCACTACAAGCGGTGGCAGGCACCGCACTATGGCACGCAGGTGGCGTGCCGAACCATGTCGAGGAAGCAGGTCTTGGGGCGTAAGCCCTGGCAAATATCCAGATACAGTCTTCCCCATCCGTTTGGCTGGCGATGTCGTGCCATAGGGCGCCGTTTGACTATGACATACGCGAGACCCCTTGCGGTTCACGGACGCTCATCAACAAGGGAGTGCGCGAAGCGCTATGCTAGGTCGCGGTGCATTTGACCGCCTCGAGCCAAAGTGCTTGCGCTGCTGGGAGCGGTCCAATCATAGCCCGCTCACGGGAGCTGGACATGAGCTGGGCGACCATCCGGTCTGGAAGATTCAGGCGAGATGGAGTGCCGCCTATGACGGACCCTCCTGGGCAACACGGCGAAAGCACGCCGCGCAGTGAACGTGCTGCCGCATCGACGGATATGCGCTTGGACGCGACCGCGCCGAGCAGAATTCAAAGACGGACGCTGGGATGAGTTGAGCCGCGCCCACTGAAATGCAGCGGTCATCGAACCGGCCGAGGGGCGCGAGAGGGTGTGGACCGAGCGTTTTGACGCGGCGGCTGGCAGTGCCGCCGTGGTCGTCCGATTACTTGTGCGATGCTCTAACACGATGAATGTCTAGACTTTTCCTTGTCGGTGGGGCGTCGTGCCCGCTGTCGTCTGGGCACGAAGCGCTGCACATTCGCAATACACCTTGCGACAGGCGGAACAGGGCTGATAGATGGTCTTTTCGAAATCCTGCTCGCGCGGCGGCGAGTTCCTCAAATCGAAATAGTACGGGTTCGATTTGTAGAGTACCTCGCCAGGTACAGACCTCAAATCGTTGGCGCGCGCGGCGATGTTCGAGCGGACCTGGATTGCGCCGACCGAATCTCTGCGCCGGGCCTTCGATTGTTCGTTCTCAAGTTTTTGTGCGCCGTCAGTCGATGGCTCGCCGCCAACGTTAAGGCCAAATTCGAGGTTGTGCAGCTCCAGCGAATCCGATTTTCCGGCAATTGTCGAACTGGCGGTCGCGGACAGGATGAGGTTCTCATCAATGGCGACGTCCAATAACAGGCGCTCGAGCAATGGCGGTTGACGCGCATCTACGGTCACCGCGAGCAGCCCGAGGAGATTTCGCTCGTCGGTCACTTGGACATTCCTTCCGGTACGCTTTGGCGCAGCCAACTGAAACTTGGCGACTCCGTCGGTGGGGTCACAGCAATACAGGGTCAGGGGTTCGGGCAGTTGCTGGACCTCGCCCTCGCGGGGCATAAGTGTGCCAGCCCGGATAACGGGAAAATGCGCGGACCTCGATACCACTACCTCTACGTTCTTGGCCAGCATTAAGCGCGCACGGTCGTGAGCAATCCAGGCAGCGCCTTCGGAAATTATCGTATTGCCGCGCTCGGAGATTCTGACGCGACGTGCCCCAAAAATTTCATGCAGGCGTTCTTGAATCAAAGGCATGCTCACCATGCCCCCCGTTGCCAGGCACAATTCAATGCTCGAAGGCTCGACGTACGCCTCACGCAGCATCGCTTCGATGCGTGAAATCGCATGCGAGACCTTCGCTGAAACGATGTGCTCCAGTTCCTCGCGGGTAAGACGATACTCGAGGTCGACGTCGCCGGCTTCGGAATGGAAATAGTCCAGAACGAGCACGGAGTAGACGTCCTTCGAGGAAAGCGCAATCTTGGCCCGCTCCGCCTCCTCTCGCAGTCGAGCGACCGCACCGACCTGTCGGCGGACCTCACTGACGATGCCGCGCCTGGCCAGTGCCCGTCGCTCGATTTCGTTGACGAGCATATCGTCTATGACGTCGCCGCCAACATCACTGCAACCGTCGTTCACGACTTGGACAAGCATGCCATCGGTGACCCGGCACAGCGTAAGGTCGAGGGTTCCGCCACCCCAGTCAAACACGAGCACCAGTTCGCGGTTCAGGCGATTGAATTCCGCTGCAAAATCTGGGAGGCCGCGCAGATGACCGTAGAGAGCTGCCAGCGGTTCGTGAATAAACTGGTAGACGCTGAGTCCGGCCATCCGGCACGCTTCGCGTAGCTCGCGGCGCCGCGCACCGTTCATGTCAACGGGAATGGTAACGACCGCGCGGGAAAAGTCTTCGCCGCTGCGTTTGGCAATCCGGTCAGAGCGTGCGTGCGCCATGACATGCGAGACGACGTCGCGCACGAGAATTTTCGGACTATGGCGGTTCCCGTCAATCATCACGCTGGCCTGTCCGAGCATCGTCTTCGGCGATTTCACAGTGTTGCCGATGACGCCGGCTGTCGCGCTGGCCAACTGCTTTTTCGCCTCCCGCCCGACCACAATCTCGCCGCCCCGATACGACACAACTGACGGATGAGGGAAACCCTCGTCGAGTATCGGGATACAGCGCTCACCCGAAATGATGGACATGACACTGTTCGTCGTCCCGAAATCAAAACCCACAATCCCCATCAGGCCTCCTCCAGTTTGTTATTGGTGTTCTTCAACGCGTCCATTACCGCATCTACTTTGTCACGGGCACTGTCGATTTTCGGAAACTCCCGATTGAGTGCGGCAGACACGACGTCAAGTTGCGCAATCGCGTCCCTGATGGCCCGGAGGGACATCGCCCTAACTTCCTCGAGGTCGGCCTGCCCGTGCGTTTGGGCCACGCCCACGGCCCTGTCGGCTGCAGCACGGGCGGTACGTTCGGCCTCCAACTGCCGCCCGAGCATCTCGGCGCGCTCAAGCGCCACTCGCAACTGCTCCTCTGTGGCCGTCACCCGGGACTGCAATGCTTCTGCTTTCCGAGTCTCGCCCGCCAGCCTGTTGAGCGCCTCCGCCTGCTGGCGGACCGACCATTCAAGCACGTAGGCCACGCGTTCGTCCTCCCTCTCAGGGAGCGTGGCAATTGCTTCGAAAACCTCGGCTTCCAGCGACTGCGGTCGCTCGCGGAGGGCAAAGACCGTTGTGCGAAGGGAGCGCATGGTTTCGGCAAAGGTTGTCTGACCGTGGTGCATGCGCCAAATTGCGGAGCAGAGCAGGGCATTCCGTCGGCTGCGGCTGGCGGCCGCCTTCCCTCCGGGCGTTCTATCCTTGCTGTCTTTCGGCCCCCGCTGTCCGCCGGAGCGGTCGTCCGTCCTGATTGAGGAACCCGCAGGCTCCTTACGTTCAGATGCTGTTTCCGATTGTGCAGTCTGCAAAGTTTCCGGCCGCTCCGGAACACTTAGCGATTGAAGCCGGTGCCAAGCTTCCTCGAGGCTGCTTTCGTCCCCGAATCCCGGAAATAGCATCGCTTTCATCCCGGTGGCACGGACTGCAGAATTCAGCAAGACGCACTCGACGCAGAACTCTAAGAGTTCTTGAGTCAATGTCTTGTATGTTCGATTTTCTCTGGCCAGCAGCATCAGCTTGCGGGTCCTCTCCAGAGTTGGGTCGGTTTCCTGGACCCGTCGCAGCAATTGCCCCCGGACTGCCGGTTCAATGGCAGTAGACGCACCCATCAGGCGCTTTGCCGTTGCGCTCGAGAGGGTCTTCGCCTTGCCGCCGACGAACGTATCGATAAACTCCGCTATGTTCTGCGGCTCGACGCGCCCGTCGTTCTTGTTGCCGGAAGTCGACACTTCCACCGGAGAGGCTTCGGTCACTCGCTCAGTGTGATGCGGGCGGCGCTCCGGGGCAGGCCGTGGGCTTGGGCCGGCATGTTTCTCGTCACGATGGTCCGGTGAGATGCCTACATCGTTGCCAGCCGACGCTTGCGCTTCGTGCGCGGAATCATGGTCCGGCCCTTCAGCGCCCTCGCTAGCGGCGTCGTTGCGCGGAAATTCCAAAGGCCGGTAGTAGAGCCGTTTGGCGTTTTCGTCACCCGCCGGGGTAGGCTTACCTGCGTTGTCCGGAGACGAACTGCTCTTGTCTTTCTCGGGACCGTCCGGATAGGCCTCGTTCGCGGTCCGGGTACCCTCTTGGTGTCGGTGGGGCTTGCTCATGCTGATGACTCTTTCTCACTAGATATAAGGCGTTCGGCCAGCCGGCTGAAGACCGGGTCGTGACGGAAGTCGCGGGCGACCTTGCCCGCTTGCCCGGCGTCGCCCTCAGTTTCATGGATAGCGGCGAGGAGAACCTTCGCTTTGATGCGGTCCTCGGGAAGCCAGTCGTCCTGCTGACCGCGCTTGGCAATCTGTTTCGTGTGGCCGCGAAGGCGGTCGTGAGGCATCTCCATCCAGGCCAGTATTTCGTCCGTCGCACTGTCGAGTGGAACGCAGGCATTTGGTGTTATGGGGCCGTCCTCCCGGCCCACAATCAATTGCTGACCGCTCGTCCTCACCGACTCAAACCAGCTCATGGCACTTTGCAGTCGCGGGACCGCAGCGAGCCGCTCGTTTCGCGAAAAGGCGTTCGACTGGAAACTGACAATGCCCGCCACGGCCGCAGCGAGTGGGCGGCCAATTTCCGATAACGTCTGACCCGCCTCGTTCAGCCGTGCGCGGCCCTGCTCTTGTGAAAGCGTAGTGTCTCCACGCTGGTCTTTGGCGAGGATGCCATAGAGGTAGGCGGCCAGACCATCGACATATCTGCGTGCCGTGCGTGCTTCGGACGCCGCGCGGATGAACGCGCTGACGCTGGCGACTGAGACGACGCCGGGTGAGTACAGCCGGGCGAACTCCTGCTCAACCAGGAACGCGTGCGCATCTGAGGCGACTTCGATTGAAATCTCGTAGCTGACCGTAATTTTTCCTTGTGTGCCGGCCAATTCCACTTTGAAAAAACCCGACTTCGCTTCTGCGAGACGCCGTGCAAGCGTTTTCGCCGTTATGGTCTTGCCGTCGAGACGACACGTCTCAGCATTCACAGCTTTTATCTGTTCGGGGCTGAGCGCCGTGGTGACCACAAACCGGGGGGTGGTGACTTCGTGAGCCCCAAGAACAAGCAGGGGGCGCTGATAGGGATGCGCCTCAAACCGGTGCTGAAACCGGTCCTCGTATGAAGCGAAACTCTGATGGCAGACCGGGCACGTGAACACGTGCTGACGGTTCAGCACGGGCCTGGGCAATTCTGGTATCACCATTGACGACCCGCCTTGGCCGGGGTCGATATGGTCGTAGTAGGGAAGGAAGGGCATATGAAGTCCGTCTCCGCGCTTTTTTAATGTTTTCTGCTTCCTGGGAGACGGAAAGACACCGTCGACGCGCAAGACCCCGAATTTTGAAGCTTCTGTTACGCATCAGCTCCGATGCAGCCTGTCAATTTGCATCCCGCGCGAACCCCGCGAGAATCCTATCACGCGTATCCGGCGCAAATCGTCGTCGCTGCATGTCGGCTGCACGGCTCTTGCGGCCGCCGAACGAGACCTGCCCCGTGAGCACAGCAAAAGCGAGAGGTTGGGCATGCACGGTAATGTCGCGGGCGGCTTCGTGCCAAGCGATTGCGACCGCTGCTTTAGATTATTGCTGTACAACATGTTGTGTTTTGAGTAATAATGAACACAACATATGGTGTGCGTTGCAGGGCCGCCAATCATTCACGGACGCAAGGGCATGGGTAAGCGAATCGGACTGGCGCTGTCGGGCGGGGGAGCGAGGGCAATGATATTCCACGCGGGCGTGCTTCAGTGGCTCGCGGAGAACATGTTGCTCGAGCAGGTCGTCGCCATCTCATCGGTGTCTGGCGGAAGTCTCCTCACCGGACTTGTTTACCGGTTCAACGATTGGAAGTGGCCGAGTTCGCGTCGGTATCTCACCCATGTGCTTCCCTGCTTGCGCGAGCTACTGACAACAGTTTGTCTGGAGCGTGAAGCGCGCCGCCTTTTGCTGGGCCGGCCAGCAAACTGGCGGTACCTCTTTTCGCGGGCCAACATCCTTGCCGACGCCATCACCCGCGCGTGGGGCGTCGACACCCATATGGATGCGCTGGATTCGGCATGTGACTGGTCCATTAACGGGACGACGGCCGAAACGGGGCGCCGCTTCCGCTTCAAGCGGGGGCGCTGCGGCGACTACCGGGCCGGGTACGCTTCGGCCAGCGCATTCCCGCTTTCGGTTGCGATGGCAGCTTCTGCTGCCTACCCCCTGCTGGTCGGGCCGCTTCGGCTCGACGCAACGCAGTTTCAGTGGTACAGGCGTTCGGACTGGGGTGGCTCGGAAGCGGACGAAACACCGGTTGCTCCCGCACATCGGACCCTACACATCATCGATGGCGGGGTGTATGACAACCTTGGGATGGAGCCGCTCTTCGACACTGGAACGCGAACGCTGAGGTCCGGACTTGACTACCTAGTTGTTTCTGACGCCGGTGCGCCGTTTCATGCTCGCTCGCTTCAGGCGCAATGGAACCCGGCGCGCGTCACCCGCATCCTTGAAATACTAATGGACCAGTCCCGGGCTTTGAGAGTGCGCCCGTACGTCAATGCAATCATCGACAACCCGAATCTTGGCCGCTATTACCGAATCGGCTCAGACCCGGAAGAATCGTTATCGAGACTATGGGTCGGGGACCGGGAAGCAGCGTCTTCCGACGCTTGGTTATCAGCTATGCAAGTGAAAGAGGCGGCCGCGTGGGCGACCGACTTGAAAAGGGTTAAGCCGGAAACATTTGACCTGATTGCACGACACGGGTTTGAGACGGCCAAGTGGAATGAAATGCTGTTTTCAAGGAAACGGCGTCTGCATCATTGAACTAACGCAGTATGACGGGGACTTTATGAGTGCCAATCCTTTTGTGGACCGGGTGCGAGATTCGGTCGGACTTAAATCTGTCAAGACCCGCTTCCGTGCTTACCAACTTGGGGAGGCAGGCTCGTCATATTCCTACTTTGCAGACGGACACTTCACGCTTATTGAAGCTAGACGGACTGAGGCCTATAGCCACAAGACGTTAACGCATGAGCTAGCAATCTGCGGAAAAAAGACAATCGACGTGCTCCATATCACGAGCTGGGACATTGACCATTGCAATCCTGGTGACCTCGAATGGATTCTCCAATATCTGAAGCCAGTCAAGATTGAATACCCTGGCTATGAGCCACATACTGACAGCGCGCGTAAAAGCCTAAAGCTCATTCGCGACTACCGGCGCGACGCGTCGGCGGTCAGGCAGTCCGTTTCGGTCATCAAAGTTGACCCCGGCTACATCGGGTCGCTCGGTAAAAGCCGGAACCTCGGATATCAGAATATCCTCTATCATCCAAAGAAGATTTACGAGAATAACTCAAACAACAATTCGACGGTGAAGCTTTTCCGGGCCGGCTCGTTCAACGTGGCAAGCCTCGGAGACATTGAGGACGGCGCAATTGGTGCGTATCTTCGCGCTTGCCGCATTTTTTGCCGTGAGGTGGACATCCTGGTGCTGCCGCACCATGGGGCACCTAGCAAAATCACGACCCAGAAATTCCTTGAACAGGTGCGCCCAACAGTTGCGATTTGCACCTCAAATTACGACAACCAATATTCACATCCATGTCAGGAAATACGCGACATCCTATACGAACTTGATATTCCAATCTTTACGACTAAAACGGGAGATGTGGTGATTGAGTCGCGGGGGAAGCTGCATAACACCAAGTATCACCTGACTAATCTGAATGCAAATTCTCAGGCGGTGTCGTCGGAATATGATTTCAGTGCCAAGAAAGCCAAGCTTCTAAGCCAGAATGCCGATACACTCCGGAACATTTATAAGCCCGGGTTCAAAGGACTGCGATAGGGCGGCGGCACATCAGTGGTGCGCAGATAGTGGCGCACCGCTTGGCCGGTGTAGCCGCGCGCGCAATAATCAGTGCTCTGTCGTGGAGTGAAGCCACGCTGTGGCCAGAATTCTCGTCTCTATACGGGCGGACGCGGGTATCGGATAACGCATTCGTCAAGCAATCAGAAGATATTCGCGCTTACACGGTTGACCGTCGAAGACTGCGGCCGCACGAGCACTGTCGTCTCGGTTCACCGTGTCGCGGTGGCGGGTTTCCGCGAGGGGCCGGAGGCGGTCCACCGACGCTCAGCTCATCCGCGAGACGAGCCTGCAGGTCCACGGTTGCAGTCGTTCATGCTCCGTACAGCGTCAGCCGGGGCTCCGGCCGCAAACCGCGCTGCGCCTGCCTGCTAGCCCAGCCTCACTCGTGAGGCCGACGTCAAAGACATCAAATACGCAGATGAGCGGGTCATCGACGGGGGGCTCGTCGTCGCCCTCGGGTCGCTCGTGACTCTGAGCCGCCATCGATGCGAGCCACAACGCCTCCTCGAGTTCATCGTGGTAAGCATGGACCTGCAGGGCCGTTGCGTTCGTGAAAGCCCACAGGACAATGAAACGCTTGTGAGCGAGCGGCCTCGCATCAACGACCGCGCGCTCGGCGAGCGCGACCCGGTTGGCCGCCAGGAGAAGGCAGGCCGCACGGCCTCCCTCCGGCGTCCCCACGACTATGGTCGCAGCGCACTTATCCGAGACGTCGACATCGTTCGCATCAGTGTGAGGCAGTGCAATGACTACGCACCGTTCATCATCGTCGCCGGCGGGGCGTGGGAGCAGCATAGCAAGCGGCGCCACATAGGCGGTGGGCACGCCGCGCCGGGCGGCGTGGCTCCGGATGTCCGCGAGCTGGAGAGCGTCGATGTCGTCTGCGTTGAGGCGCAAAGCACTTGCCGAAAAGGTCCGGCTTGGGAAGTCATCCATGAGTTGCCGTGATTAGTGGTTAAGGAGGTACGTCAATCTCAGGGCCACGGAAATCCACGGGGTGATGCTCGCTCACGGGTACTTGCCATGAAGTTCGGTGTTGTCGTCATCGACGCAAAGGGATGACGTCAGTCATGTGAAGTACCTTGACGGCATCCTGCTCTGAGGTGTCGTCATCCGTAACGAGCACTTCGCGCTCATGGTCCTCTGAGTGAAGGGAGCGGTGACTTGACGCCGTCACCACATTCGTCCCCGAAGATTCGTGAACGGCGACGGATGCACGGTGCTCACTTCTTAGGTCGAAGGCCGTATCGTCGCCGACCGCAACTTGAACGTCCAATTGATTCTCGATACTTGATAGCCAATTACAATTGCTTAAGAAATCATTAGCAACTGTATTGGTTGGGGCGTGGGCGCTGCAACGCAGCTTCATGCAGCGCGGCGGCGCAGCTGAATCACATTGCTGGCGGGCGCCGGCGGAAGGTGGTCGGGCACTTCCTGCGCGCCGTCCGTAAGCTCGGCCGTCGGCATATCCGACTGCGGATTTGCGAGTTCCGCGAGGGAAATGCTGCCCGCGACCGTTCGCCGGCGCCCCTTATGAGCAAGCCCGGCGCGGAACGCGTCGTCGAGCTTCGCGGCGAGCCGGCTCGCGCACAGGTGCGCATAGCGCAGCAACATGCGCACGTCGCGGTGGCCACTGAAGGCCTGGAGGTCGATGAGCGTGAACTGCCCGGTTTCGGCGACGCGTGAAATGGCCTCATGCCGCAAGTCGTGGATGTGGAGGTCCTCAATGCCTGCACGGGCGCAGAGGCGCGTCCAGCTATTCTCAAGGTCATCGACGGTGAGGTTGAATACGTAGTCGCTGTGACGCGGCAGCGTGCTGAGCAAGTCGACGAGCTCGGCGCGCAGTGGCAGCGTGCGGGACCTACCATTCTTCGTGAGCGGCAGGAAGGCGGTCTGCGCGTCGAGGTCGACGTGCGCCCACGTGAGATTGAGCGTCTCGCCACGGCGCGCGGCCGTCATCAGTTGGAACTGCACAAAGGTCTCTAGTTCTGGAACATGGGTGTGGTCTGTCTCGGCCTGTGCGCGGCAGTTCGCGAGCGCGGCCTTGATGTGCGCCTTGCGCTGATAGACGGTGGGCAGCCGTGCGGCCACTTCCCGCGCGCCGGTCATCAGTGCTTCGGTGAGGCGTTCAATCGAGCGCAGCCGGTCTTCGTCGCGGGCGCAGGCCAGCAGCCGCGCCTCCTCTCCGGCCTTCAGGCGCCGGTCGCGCTCGTTGAAATACTTTGGACGGCGCACACCGTCCATGGGGTTCTTCGCAATGTGCAGGTCCCAGGTCCGGATAGCCACACGGCAGATGGCCGAGAGGAGGTCGAGCTCACGGTCGACGGTGGCCGGTTGGACCTCTTCCAGGCGCTCGCGAATGAAGGCTTCGATGTCGGTCGTCTTCACTTGCGCGAACGGCAGGTTCAGCCAAGCGAGCGCACTCGAGCCCTTGCGGACCTGGATGCCAGTGGGCGTGCGCAGCTTGATGTTCTCGAGGTGCGGGTAGGTGGCGAGGTTGGCGGCGATGACCGGCGCTAGGTCCACGCGGGCGCAGCCGGCATCCTCGAGCATGCCGTTCAGCTTGTAGGTCTCCATCTCGAAGCCCTTGTGCCGCACGCACTCTTCACGGATGTAGCGCACGACGCAGTCGGCGAACGTCTCCTTGTGCGCTTTGGAATAGTCGATAAACAGGCCGCGTGCACGTTCCGCCTCAATCTGTTTGATGAGGGCCTCGGCTTCCGGCAGTGAGCCGACCGTGCGATTCAGTTCCGGATAGCCTTTGCGGCGGATGCAGACCGCGTAGGCATCGTTGGCCCGCTCGACGCGAGGCTTGAAGCCCTGGCGCTTGAGGTCGTCGACGTACTGTGTGACCTTGTTCGTGTTGCTGTAGGGGAAGGTGCGTTCGAGGTCGTCGCGGTTCTGCACGCGCACGATGAAGCGGGAGCGGTTGTCGATGCTGGCCATGTGGTGTCCTTGGTGAAAGCGAAACCACGTGTTGCGACCGGTTTTAGCCATCGCGTGCCCGGATGTGCCGGGAAGCGGTGGCGCAGAAGTGGCGCAGAACGGCCGGAAAACAAAAAAGCCGTCCAGGTGAGTGGACGGCTTTTGTCTTGATTTCTCAAGAAAAATTCTGGTCGGGGTGAGAGGATTCGAACCTCCGGCCTCTACGTCCCGAACGTAGCGCTCTACCAGGCTAAGCTACACCCCGAATTCTGTTACTTGGACGCTTTTGGCTTGAAAGTCTCTTTCAAGACTGCCTCGACGTCGAGTAAGAACATAATTCTAGCAGGCTCTCTTTGTAAATGGAAGCGGGGAATGCAGAAATCGCGTTTGCCGCTGCCTGGGCTTCTTTTCGCGCGCATTCGAGTGTGTGGTCCAACGCGCCCGAAGTGGTGATGGCGTGGAAGATCGTGTCGAAGCGATCCGTGCCGCCGTGTTCGATCGCTTCGCGCGCGAGCGCCGCCTGTTCCGCCGTGCCGTGCTCCATCAAATAGATGAGCGGGAGAGTGGGCTTGCCTTCGCGCAGATCGTCGCCGGCGTTCTTGCCCATGGATTCGGGCGTGCCGGTGTAGTCGAGCCAGTCGTCCATGATCTGGAACGCCGTGCCGATGCGCCGGCCGAATTCCGCCGCCGCCGCTTCCGTGCGCGCGTCCGAACCCGAGAGCACGGCGCCCAGTTGCGCAGCCGCCTCGAAGAGCTTCGCGGTCTTGTAGCGGATGACCTGCATATAGCGCGCTTCGTCCACATCCGGATCGTGCATGTTGAGTAGCTGCAGGACCTCGCCTTCGGAAATAATGTTGGTTGCGACCGAGAGGATTTCCATCACGCGCATCTTGCCGACGCTCACCATCATCTCGAACGAGCGCGAGTAGAGGAAATCGCCGACGAGCACGCTCGCCGCGTTGCCGAAGAGCGCATTGGCCGTCTTGCGGCCGCGGCGCAGGTCCGATTCGTCGACGACGTCGTCGTGCAGAAGCGTGGCCGTGTGGATGAATTCGACTACGGCGGCCAGTTCATGGCGATGCCCGGTCGTATCGCCCAGCGCGCCCGCCACGAGCAGCAAGAGCGCCGGGCGCAGCCGCTTGCCGCCCGCGCCGATGATGTACTCGGAAATCTGGTTAATGAGCATCACTTCTGATGCCAGGCGCTGCCGGATGACGCGATTGACGTGCTGCATGTCCTCGGCGATCGGGGCAAGCAGTGCGGCGGCGTCGGGGGAGGAAGTGGCGGTGGACGACATGATCGGCAAATGAGGTAATGCGGCGGATTATAAGGCGAATCGGACCGGCGACGAATGACCGGGCGCTTTGCGGCGTCCTTCGCGCCCCGCTTTCCGGACGGCTACGCGGCGGCCACGGCCTGCGGCGGGCCGCTTCGGGCGCTTGCGCGAAATGTCAATGCCTTTTGACGCGACGTCTAAGCCTATGTATAATCTCGTGTTTTCCCCGCGCGGTGCGTGGAAAAACGAATTCTGAGTGAGGTTCTCAATGTACGCGGTCATAAAAACCGGCGGCAAGCAGTATAAAGTTGCCGTTGGCGAAAAATTGAAAGTAGAACAGATACCGGCAGACATTGACGCTGAAATCACGCTCGACCAGGTTCTCGCAGTAGGCGAAGGCGAATCGATTCAGTTCGGTACGCCGCTGGTCAGTGGGGCTTCCGTCAAGGCTACCGTCGTGTCGCAAGGTCGTCACAAGAAAGTGACCATCTTCAAGATGCGTCGCCGGAAGCACTACCAAAAGCATGCTGGCCATCGCCAGAACTACACCGAACTGCGCATCGACGCGATCAACGCTTAAGCGTCGCGCAACGGTCAAGGAGCTATAGCAAATGGCACACAAAAAAGCAGGCGGGTCTTCCCGCAACGGCCGCGATTCGGAATCGAAGCGCCTCGGCGTGAAGGTTTACGGCGGCCAGGCAATCAATGCAGGCGGCATCATCGTTCGCCAGCGCGGCACGCGCATGCACCCGGGCGAAAACGTCGGCATCGGCAAGGATCACACCTTGTTCGCGCTGACCGACGGCCACGTCCAGTTCACGACGAAGGGCGCAGCGAAGAAGCACACGGTCGTCGTCGTCCCGGCAGCAGCGTAAGGTTTACTGCACGGGCTTCAGGACCGCAAAAAAGGCCCCGCGAAGTTCGCGGGGCCTTTTTCATTGGCGCGCCGAAAAACGCGCCCACAGAATCGAAGCATATGAGTGCCCGGCACGCGCCGGTCACGGCAAAATAGCGTGTCGACTGAGCGAGTGTGGACTCGCGGCAGTCATCGCGCTGAAACACGGGACGGAGCAACGCATGAAGTTCATTGACGAAGCGAGGATCGAAGTCATCGCCGGCGACGGGGGAGATGGCAGCGCGTCGATGCGCCGCGAAAAGTTCGTCCCGTTCGGCGGGCCGGACGGCGGCGACGGCGGGCGCGGCGGCAGCGTCTACGCGGTCGCGGACCGCAACATCAACACGCTGATCGACTACCGGTTCGCGAAGAAGCACCAGGCGCGCAACGGCGAAAACGGGCGCGGTGCGGACTGCTACGGCAAAGGCGGCGACGACATCACGCTGCGCATGCCGGTCGGCACCATCATTTCGGATCAGGAAACGGGCGAGATCATCGCGGACCTGACCGAGCACAACCAACAGGTTTTGATCGCGCAAGGCGGCGCGGGCGGTCTCGGCAACCTGCACTTCAAATCGAGCACGAACCGCGCGCCGCGTCAGAAGACCGACGGCAAGCCGGGCGAGCGCCGCATGCTCAAGCTCGAACTGAAGGTGCTCGCGGATGTCGGCCTGCTCGGCATGCCGAACGCGGGCAAATCGACGTTCATCGCGTCCGTCTCGAACGCGCGGCCGAAGATCGCGGACTATCCGTTCACGACGCTCGCGCCGAATCTCGGCGTCGTGCGCGTCGGACCGAGCAAGAGCTTCGTGATCGCGGACATTCCGGGGCTGATCGAAGGCGCGGCGGAAGGCGCGGGCCTCGGCCACCGGTTCCTGCGCCATTTGCAGCGCACGGGCGTCTTGCTGCACCTCGTGGACCTCGCTCCGTTCGATGAAAACGTCGATCCGGTCGCGGAAGCGAAGGCGATCGTCAACGAATTGCGCAAGTACGACGAGTCGCTCTATGAGAAGCCGCGCTGGCTCGTGCTGAACAAGCTCGACATGGTGCCGGAAGACGAGCGCGCGGCGCGCGTGAAGGACTTCCTCGAACGCTTCGAGTGGGACGGCCCGGTGTTCGAGATTTCCGCGCTCACCGGCCAGGGCTGCGAGGCGCTGATCTACGCGATCTACGACTACATCTCGACGCATTCGGACGCGTCGCGCGCTGCGGAAGCGGAAGATCTCGCAGCCGACGTGCGTTTTCGCGATGACATCGCCGGAAATCAGGCGGACGACGAAGACAAATAACGACACGCCGCCCGCGCGCGCGGGCCGCGACACCGAGGAGAGAAGCGCACGATGCGTTCGGTCATTGCCGCTGCGAAGCGAATCGTAGTGAAAGTGGGGTCCAGCCTCGTCACCAACGACGGGCGCGGACTGGATCACGCGGCCATCGCCCGGTGGGCCGCTCAAATCGCGGCGCTGCGCGAAGCGGGCAAGGAAGTGGTGCTCGTGAGTTCGGGTGCGATTGCGGAAGGCATTCACCGGCTCGGCTGGACCAAGCGCCCAAGCGAAATCGACGAATTGCAGGCCGCTGCGGCCGTCGGGCAAATGGGCCTCGCGCAAGTCTACGAGAGCAGCTTCGGCGCGCACGGCATCCGCACCGCGCAAATTCTGCTTACGCACGCCGACCTCGCCGACCGCGAGCGTTATCTCAACGCGCGCTCCACGCTGCTCACGCTGTTGCGTCTGGGCGCGGTGCCTGTCATCAACGAGAACGACACCGTTATCACTGACGAGATCAAGTTCGGCGACAACGACACACTCGGCGCGCTCGTCGCCAATCTGATCGAAGGCGACGCGCTCGTCATTCTCACGGACCAGCGCGGGCTCTTTACCGCCGATCCGCGCAAGGACCCGAACGCGACGCTCGTCGAACAGGCCGATGCCGGCACGCCCGAACTCGAAGCAATGGCCGGCGGCGCGGGATCGAGCCTCGGCCGCGGCGGCATGCTGACCAAGATTCTTGCGGCCAAGCGCGCCGCGCACAGCGGCGCGAACACCGTGATCGCGAGCGGCCGCGAGGCCGACGTGCTCACGCGCCTCGCGTCGGGCGAGCTCATCGGCACGCAGCTTATCGCGCGCACCGCTCGCATGGCTGCGCGCAAGCAGTGGATGGCGGATCACTTGCAGGTGCGCGGGCACGTCGTGATCGACGCTGGCGCGGTGCAGAAGCTCACCGCCGACGGCAAGAGCCTGCTGCCGATCGGCGTGGTCGATGTGAAAGGCGCGTTCGGTCGCGGGGAAGTGATTGCGTGCGTCGACGACCGCGGGCAGGAAGTCGCGCGCGGCATCACGAATTACAGCAGCGCCGAGGCGCGGCTGATTCATCGGCGGCCGAGCGCGGAGATCGAAGCCGTGCTCGGGTATATGCTGGAGCCGGAACTCATCCATCGCGACAATCTCGTGCTTGTCTGAGGCGCTCATCCCGCTGAATGAACAAAGCCCGCTGAGCCGAAAGGCCAGCGGGCTTTTTACTTCGCGAACGGCAATCAGCGCAGGTTGATGGACCGTTGCGTGCGCTCGTACTGAATGTTGTTGACGATCTGCTTCGCGGTGCCCACCGGCAGCTTGCTCGTGCAGAAGTAGTCCTGATACAGCGCTGCCTGATACGCGTTCAGTTCGCCGTTCTCGATGCGCCGGAAGTCGAACGCGACGCCGCGATCCCAGCCGGTGCCGTCCTCGTTGATGCTCGCGTAGCGGCGCCATTCGTACGTGTCGCAGCGAATGCCTTCGTAGTTGACGTTGCGCGCGCCGCTCGGGCTCGTCGCCACGACGACGTAGCGCACGACGCCGTCATCGCCGACCGTGAGCGAGGTCTTGTCGACCGCGAAGGTCAGCGGTGTGTTCTGCGAAACATTGAACGGCAGCAGGTTCGACGCCTGCGGCAGCGGCGGCAGCGTATCCACTTTGTTCTCCACCCACTCGGTCTTGCGGTCGAGCAGATAGGTGAACACGCCGTCGTCCTGATTGGACGGGCCCTTAGAACTGGAACAGCCGGCAAGCGCGGCGAGCATGGCGACGAGTACCGCGGATGAGACGATGACTTTCAATTCGATGTTCCCGAATAACGGATGCGCGGACGGCGAAACGCCCAGCGCCGCGAGCAGTGCTCGCCGCGCCGGGCTATGAAACGTGCCGAGTGTCAGAATGAACGAAGAATCGCCGCGCTCGACGCCGAGACCGAACGCGAAGTCAGTCGCACGATGAACGCCGCGCGATGATCTGCACTTCTTCGCTGACCGTACATTCTGCCTGAACCGCGGCTCCCGCGGCGGTTACGGCAGGTGTCTCGATCGTCATGGTCTGAATGACGCGCGGATAACGCGGCCCATGATGCGCGGCGCGCTCACCGCGTTCGCCACGAGTATTGGTTCGCCGCAAGAAGCGGGAAAGCTCGGTGAGAGCCAGTTGATAAACGTCGCGCTTGAACTCGATTACCGCGTCGAGCGGCACCCAGTATTCGTTCCAGCGCCAGGCATCGAATTCCGGATGGTCCGTCGCGCGCAGGCAAATGTCGCAGTCGCGCCCGACCATGCGCAGCAGAAACCAGATCTGTTTCTGACCGCGATAATGACCGCGCACTTCGCGCTTGATGAACTTATCCGGCACCTCATAACGCAGCCAGTCGCGCGTGCGACCGACAACTTTCACGTGCTCAGGCAGCAGGCCGGTTTCTTCGTGTAACTCCCGATACATTGCTTGCACGGGGGTTTCGCCGTATTTGATACCCCCTTGCGGAAACTGCCAGGAATGTTCACGCAGCCGCTTGCCCCAAAACACTTCGTTGCGCGCGTTCAAGAGGATGATGCCGACGTTCGGGCGAAAGCCTTCACGATCCAGCATACAACCACCTTCGAATCCTTTAAAATTGCTTTGATTATAAACAGATAACGGCCTCGGCGCATCCGTTCCAACCCGTGTCGGAGCCCTAATTTCGGGGCTCCGCGTACGCCTTCGCGCAAGGAATCTTTGCCAGGCAACCCGGAAGTCGGCAGAATCTTCTTTTCCGGCTCCATGCAGGGCGGTCGGCCGCGAGTGGCGCGCGAGCGTCTCATTGCGGCCTCGTGCAGAGCCGTCGACCGTTTCGTCGTTCACCCGTTTCGCCAGCCTTCAACCACATGGTTTCGTGGGCGCGCGCCGCTTTTGGAAAATTTCTGAATGAAAGCATCCCGTTTCTTCATCGGCACCCTGAAGGAAGCTCCCGCCGACGCCGAGATCGTCAGCCACAAGCTGATGATGCGCGCCGGCATGATCCGCCGCGTCGCGGGCGGTATCTACGATTACATGCCGATCGGCCTGCGCTCCATTCGCAAGGTCGAAGCCATCGTG
Organism: Caballeronia sp. GAFFF1; assembly: GCF_023630705.1. Taxonomy (GTDB): domain Bacteria; phylum Pseudomonadota; class Gammaproteobacteria; order Burkholderiales; family Burkholderiaceae; genus Caballeronia. The sequence continues at coordinate 52,778 of NZ_JALQEM010000020.1, read as the reverse complement.
CGTGAAGAGATGAATCGCGCGGGCGCGCTCGAACTGCTGATGCCGGCCGTGCAACCGGCCGAGTTGTGGCAGGAATCGGGACGCTGGGAGCAGTACGGCCCGGAACTGCTGCGCATCAAGGACCGTCATGAACGCGATTTCGTCGTCGGCCCGACGCACGAGGAAGTGGTCACGGACATCGCGCGGCGCGAGATCAAGAGCTATCGCCAGTTGCCGGTCAACTTCTATCAGATCCAGACGAAGTTTCGCGACGAGATTCGTCCGCGCTTCGGCGTCATGCGCGGCCGCGAGTTCATCATGAAGGACGCTTATTCCTTCGATAAGGACACAGCCGGCCTCGCCGAGTCGTACAGGAAGATGTACGACGCCTACGTGCGCATCTTCACGCGCATCGGGCTGGAATTCCGCGCGGTCGCGGCGGACAACGGCTCGATTGGCGGAAGCGGATCGCACGAGTTTCACGTCATTGCGGAAACGGGCGAAGACGACATCGCATATTGCCCGGACTCGGAGTTCGCGGCCAATGTGGAAGCGGCCGACGCGTTGCCGCTGATCGCCGAGCGCGCCGCGCCCGCCGAGGAGATGAAGAAGACCCCGACGCCCGGCGCGGCCAAGTGCGAAGCCGTCGCGCAATTGCTGAACATTCCGCTCGAACGCACGATCAAGTCGATCATTCTCGCGACCGACAACGAAGGCGCCGAGCCGACCATCTGGCTCTTGATGCTGCGCGGCGATCATTCGCTGAACGACATCAAGGTCAGCAAGCTGCCGGGCCTGAAAGGTTACCGCTTTGCGACAGAAGCCGAGATCGTCGAATGGTTCGGCACGCCGCCGGGCTATCTCGGTCCCATCGACACGAAAAAGCCGGTGCGCGTGATCGCGGATCGCACGGTCGCGAACATGAGCGATTTCGTCGTCGGCTCGAACGAGGTCGATTACCACACCACCGGCGTGAACTGGGGCCGCGATCTGCCGGAACCGGAAGTCGCGGATATCCGCAACGTCGTCGCGGGCGATCCTTCGCCGGACGGCCGTGGCACGCTTGAAATCTGCCGCGGCATCGAAGTGGGGCACGTGTTCCAGCTCGGCACGAAGTATTCGGATTCGATGGGCGCGACGTTCCTCGACGAAGGCGGCAAGCCCGCGCCGATGCAGATGGGCTGCTACGGCATCGGCGTGACGCGCGTCTTGGGCGCGGCGATCGAACAGAATTTCGACGACAAGGGCATCATCTGGCCGGAAGCCATTGCGCCGTTCGAAGTCGTGATCTGCCCGATGGGCTACGACCGCAGCGACGCCGTGCGCGAGCAGGCCGACAAGCTGTACGCAACGCTGCAGGACGCGGGCATCGACGTGATTCTCGACGATCGCGGCGAGCGTCCCGGCGTGATGTTCGCTGACTGGGAACTGATCGGCGTGCCGCATCGCATCGTCATCGGCGATCGCGGGCTGAAGGAAGGCAAGCTCGAATATCAGGCGCGGCGCGACACCGAGGCTACGCTGCTGCCGGTGGACGAAGCGGCGGGCGTCGTGACGGCGAAGATTCGGACCGCGCTCGGGAAGTAAATGCAGTACAACTTCCTGTCGGCGACGATCCTTCTGCTCCTGATCACCGATCCGCTCGGCAACATTCCGATCTTCATCAACGCGCTGCGCGGTGTCGCCACCGAGCGGCGCCGCGTGGTGATCTTGCGCGAAGTGGCGATCGCGTTCGGCATCCTGCTCATCTTCATGCTGGCCGGCGACCGCTTCCTGCGCGCGATGAACCTCACGGATGTGTCGCTGCGCATCGGCGGCGGGATCGTGCTGTTTCTGATCGCGCTTCGGATGATCTTCCCGCATCCGGATGGCCCGATGGGCGGCGACACGCGCGGCGGCGAACCGTTGATCGTGCCGCTCGCGATTCCGGCGTTGGCCGGCCCGTCCGCGCTCGCGACGGTGATGCTGCTGACGTCGCAGGCGCCGGGAAAGATGTTCGAGTGGATCGGCGCGCTTACCGTCACGATGGTCGTCTGCGCGGTCGTGCTGATTCTCGCGGAGAAGATCCAGCAATGGTTAGGCGAGCGCGCGGTCACGGCGTTCGAGCGGCTGATGGGACTCGTGCTCGTCGCGATCTCGGTGGAGATGATTCTTACCGGGATACGCGCGTTCGTGCATCAGTTGTGAAAAAAGCGGCCGAGGCCGCTTTTTCTTTTTCGTCGTGCGTGCGAGCGCTCACGCGCCTTCCGTCAACGCCCGGATCGTCGGCAGATTGCGCCAGTAACCCTTCGCATCCATCCCGCAGCCGAACACGTAACGGTCCGGCACTTCGAAGCCGCAGAAATCCGGGCGCAGCGGCTTCGCCTTCGGGATGAGCTTCTCGCACAGCACCGCCGACAAGAACTGCTTCGCGCCCATCGCCATGATGCGGTCGCGGATGGCGGCCATCGTTTCGCCTTCGTCGAGAATGTCGTCGAGCACGAGCACCACGCGGTCCTTCACCGATTCGGCCGGCGCCACGCGCCACTGCATCTCGCTGCCGCCCTTGATGGCGTTGCGATAGCGCGTCAAATGGATGTAGTCGAACTCGAGCGGGAAATCCAGATGCGGCAGCAGCATGCCGGTGAATACGGCCGCGCCGCCCATGACGGAGAGCAGCAACGGGAAGTCGTCCTGCGTCGCGGCCTTGATGTCCGCAGCCATGCGTTTGATCGACGCATCGACCTGATCGGCGCTGACGATCTCTTCGGAGTGGCTGAAAATGTGGAGAGCTTCTTCGCGATTCATAGAGGCAGGCGGGAGAGACGACGACTCAGTGTGGAAAAAACGGCGGCGTGCGCCATATGATAAACCCGCGTTCCTTTCGCGTCGGGCGAACGAAGGCGCGGGTTCGAAGCGGCGCGAATCAGCGCATGCCCGGCATCATGCCTTTCATGCCGCGCATCATCTTTTGCAGATTGCCGCCTTTGAGCTTCTTCATCATGCCGCGCATCTGCTCATATTGGTTCAGCATGCGGTTGACTTCCTGCACATGCACGCCCGCGCCCGCGGCGATGCGGCGCTTGCGTGCCGCCTTGATGAGCTCGGGCTTCGCGCGCTCCTGAAGTGTCATCGAATTGATGATGCCTTCCATGCGGCGCATCTGCTTCTCGGCGTTGTTCATGTCTGCGCCTTGCGCCGCCTGCTGGAACTGCGCGGGCAGCTTGTCCATGAGCGACGACAGCCCGCCCATCTTCTTCATCTGCGAGAGTTGCGCCTTGAAGTCGTTCAGGTCGAAGTCGCCGCCTTTCTTGACCTTGTCGGCGAGCTTCTGCGCCGCTTGCGTATCGACGCCGCGCTGCGCTTCCTCGACGAGCGCGAGAATGTCGCCCATGCCGAGAATCCGGTTCGCCATGCGATCCGGATGGAAGACTTCGAGGCCGTCGAGCTTTTCCGCGACGCCGACGAACTTGATCGGCTTGCCGGTGACGTGCCGCACGGAAAGCGCCGCGCCGCCGCGCGAATCGCCGTCGAGCTTCGTGAGCACGACGCCCGTGAGCGGCAGTGCGTCGTTGAACGCCTTCGCGGTGTTCACGGCGTCCTGGCCGAGCATCGCATCGACGACGAAAAGCGTCTCAGCGGGCTTGAGCAGCGCGTGCAGCTCGCTGATTTCCTTCATCATCGCTTCGTCGATGCCGAGGCGGCCGGCCGTATCGACGATTACGACATCGTGATAATGGCGCTTCGCCCAGTCGATGGCCGCGCGCGCAATGTCCGCGGGCTTCTGGTCCGGCTCCGACGGGAAGAAGTCCGCGCCGACCTGTTCCGTCACCGTTTGCAGCTGGCGGATAGCGGCGGGGCGGTACACGTCGACGGAAACCGTCAGCACCTTCTTCTTCTGCTTTTCGCGCAGCAACTTCGCGAGCTTGCCGGTGGTCGTGGTTTTACCCGCGCCCTGCAAGCCGGCCATCAGGATGACGGCGGGCGGCGTGACGGCGAGATTCAGCTCGGCGGCCTTGCCTTCGTAGTCGCCGCCGATCACGGCGGTCAGTTCGCGCTGAACGACGCCGACGAGCGCCTGACCCGGCGACAGGCTCGAAAGCACTTCCTCGCCGAGCGCCTTTTCCTTCACCTTGGCGATGAACTCGCGCACGACGGGCAGCGCCACGTCGGCTTCGAGCAGCGCGAGGCGCACTTCGCGCAGCATCTCCTGCGTGTTGGCCTCGGTGAGGCGGGCCTCGCCGCGCAGCGTCTTGACGACGCGCGCCATCCGTTGAGTGAGGTTGTCGAGCATGGGAATGTGAGAGTGGGCCCTGGTTTCCGGCGACGCGCAGGCGGTTTCGCGGCGATGCGCCCTACTTTGGCGCAAGGGGGAAGACGTCGCGGGTTCGGGGCCTAGTGTAAACTTCGAACATGGATATTGTACTGTATGCCCTCACTGCGTTTCTCTACGGCGGACTGGCCGTGGCGGGCTGGCGCGCGCATCGTCACACGGCCGTAGAGCCGGTTCTGGCGGGCGTGCCATCGGGCATCGGGGCCGCGCCGGCGAGTCCGTCGAAGGCGTCGGGCATGAGCGGCATGGGACGCGCTCTATTATTAATAGCGTTGGTCGTGCACGGCGTTCTCCTGCACATGACCATCTTCCCGCAGAACGCGATGATCTTCGGCTTCGCGTTCGCGTTGTCCGCGATGTTCTGGCTCGGCGCGGGCATCTACTGGATCGAGAGCTTCTTCTTTCCGCTCGACGGCCTGCGCCTGCTCGTGCTGCCGCTCGCATGCGTCGCTTCGCTGTTGCCGCTGGCATTCGGCGGCGTGCGCGTGCTGTCGTACTCCGCCGCGCCGATGTTCAAGCTGCATTTCCTGATTGCGAACATCGCGTATGGCCTCTTTGCGATTGCCGCGCTGCATGCCGTGCTGATGCTGATGCTCGAACGACGCCTTCAGCGCATGCGCGGCCTTGCGATGCGTCACAGTGGCGGCAACGGCTGGCTCGCGAGCTGGCTCGACACCTTGCCGCCGCTGCTCACGCTCGAAAAGCTGCTGTTCCGGCTGATCGGCGCGGGCTTCGTGCTGCTGACGCTCACGCTCGTGTCGGGCATCGCGTTCAACGAGCAACTGGTCGATCGGGCGCTGCGTTTCGATCACAAGACCGTCTTCGCCATTCTGTCCTGGCTGATGTTCGGCGGGCTGCTCACTGCGCGCCGCATCTCCGGCTGGCGCGGGCGCGCCGCGCTGCGCTGGGTGCTGGCTTCGTTCGTGGCGCTGCTGCTTGCGTATGTCGGCAGCCGCTTCGTGTTCGAAGTGCTGCTGCATCGCGCGGTGGTCTGAGCGCGGTCTTACTTCTTCAAGCCGATGCGAAATTTCCTTCTTCTTATCGTTCTCTTCTTCGTGACGCAATGGCTCTTGAAGAAGCTCCGGCGCGCCAACGAGCGCGAGCAGGCGGGAACGCGTGCTTCGTCTAACCGCGCATCCACGACGGCGGACGGCGCGAGCGCTCGCAACGGCGCGGCCCGCCGCGATGCGCCGCAGCTCGCTGATCCGCTCGTTCGCTGCGCGCAGTGCGGCGTGCATACGCCGACGAGCGAATCCATAGCCGTCGCGGGACAGCGCTTTTGCTGCGCGGAGCACGCGCGGCGTCATGCAGCGCGTCCTGGCGGGCGCGACGCGAGATGAGTGCGCTGCCTGCGGGCATCGACGCGCACATACGCTGACGAGTGAAGCAATAGTCGCCGCTTAAGAGCGCTGCGCTGCGTCGAGCGCGCTCGGCGTCGCGCGACGCGGCGTGTAAGCGGTTCCGACGCCAGATGAACGGGCCGACCGCGCGCAACGTCTTCATTGATGTGCGCAGAACCGGCTCAGAAGCGCGGCGCGCATGCCGTCGACGAACTTCGAGGCTCGTCCTGACGGCAAGACGCCGGCGCTCGTCGTGAGCCACAGCATCGGCCGGCTAGGCGATTTCAGCATCGATTCATGCGCGCGCTACTCACCGAACAGGCGCGCTCATGGGGCGAAGCCTAGCGCGCAACCCTTCGATGATGTTCACCGGCCTGACGCCCGCCACATGCTCGGTCAGGCGGCCGGCTAGCGCGCGACGTTCCGGGTTGTGCGTCCGTAAGTCCGATCTCCTGCGCGGCATGCGCATGTCGGCGAAATTTCGTGATTCACCGCGACACTAAGGTAAAGCCGTGTGTCCCTTCCGATGAACGCGCGTGCCACGCGTGCCTATCGTCGTGTTGCGAACGGGGGCGATGCAACGACTGCGCGACAAGCTGGGGTTCGACGAGTACGCGGTGTCCGCCGGGCCCGTGCGGATCATCGCGAAGCGTTACGTGACCCGAGCCGTCGCAGCCGCCTCGGCATCACGCACGGCGTAAGACCGATCTCGTCCTGTTCGGCGACAGGCAGCGCCTTCAACCGTGCCATGCGTGAGCCGAAGGCGCGACCTCCGACCTCCGCCTACGGTCATTCTCGCTGCGACGCAGCAGCGTCGAGCGGGAGCCCTTGCCGCGCTTCGACGCCGCAAAAGTCAACCCCGCGCAGGCGCTTCCGAAGCAAATAAACCTTTTTGAGACCGTGCGAAGTTCCACTATACTTGGTGCCGAAGGACGTGATTTGCACTATATCTTGTGTTGTAGAGGCGGCGCCCGCTCCCACGAGCCGGCGCCGTCGGCTTTCCGGCGTATCAGAAGTTTGGCTGGCCCGGGGCGGTGCGCAAGCGGTCTCATCAAGAGGCCCTCAGCGCATCGAGCGCCAGCAAGCAGCACCGTGAAGAACGCATGCAAGTGAACGCGAGTCGCGTCGACCGACACCGCGCGCCAACGCGGGCACCGCACGCAACGCCATGACAGTGCGGGCCGCCATCGCGCGACTCGTGTTCAGGGCCTGCTGTCTTCACAGCCCGCACCACTGTCAAACACCGCGACGCGCGTCTCATGAGGAGACGCACGCGGCATAAGTGATAAATCCGCGGATCATCCGCACCATTCGAACACCAGGAGTTTTGCACATGCAAACCACCGACAACGCCACGACTTCCTACGAAGGCGCATCCTCGCAGCATGCTGGCGGGGCGCACGTTCAGGGCGCGCAATCGCCCGCGTCGAACACGACGTATGCCGACTACAAGGTCATCCGTCGCAACGGGAGCGTGGTGTCGTTCGAGCCGTCGAAGATCGCGATTGCCGTGACGAAGGCGTTCATCGCCGTGAACGGCGGCCAAGGCGCGGCGTCCGCTCGCGTGCGCGAGCAGGTCGAGCAACTGACCCAGGCGGTCGTGCGCGCGCTTCTGCGCAGCCGTCCGCACGGCGGCACGTTCCATATCGAAGACATTCAGGATCAGGTCGAACTCGCGCTGATGCGCGGCGGCGAGCACAACGTCGCGCGCGCCTACGTGCTGTATCGCGAGAAGCGCACGCAGCAGCGCGAGCAGGACCGCAGCCACGCGCAGAACGCGAAGACGCACGAAGGCGTCATCAACGTGACGGACAACGGCATCACGCGCCCGCTCGATCTCGACGCGCTGAAGGCGCTGATCGTCTCCGCCTGCGCGAATCTGGGCGATGCCGTCTCGGCTGATCCGATCGTCGCGGAAACGGTGAAGAACCTGTACGACGGCGTGCCGATGAATCAGGTCTACGATTCGGCCATTCTCGCCGCGCGCACGATGATCGAAAAGGACCCGGCGTACAGCCAGGTCACGGCGCGCATCCTGCTGCACACGATCCGCCGCGAGATTCTCGAAGGCGAAGTGACGCAAGCCGAAATGGGCGAGCGCTACGCCGAATACTTCCCGCAGTTCATCAAGCGCGGCGTCGAAGCCGGCCTGCTCGACGACAAGCTGCAGCAGTTCGACCTGAAGCGTCTCGGCGCCGCGCTCGACGCGAACCGCGACCTGCAGTTCGGCTACCTCGGCCTGCAAACGCTGTACGACCGCTACTTCCTGCACGTGGAGGGCACGCGCATCGAGTTGCCGCAGGCGTTCTTCATGCGCGTCGCGATGGGTCTGTCGCTGAACGAAATCGACCGCGAAGCGCGCGCCATCGAGTTCTATAACGTGCTGTCGTCGTTCGACTTCATGTCCTCGACGCCGACGCTCTTCAACTCGGGCACGCATCGCTCGCAGCTTTCGTCGTGCTATCTGACCACAGTGGCCGACGACCTCGACGGCATCTACGAGGCGCTCAAGGAAAACGCGCTGCTCTCGAAGTTCGCGGGCGGCCTCGGCAACGACTGGACGCGCGTGCGCGCGCTCGGCTCGCACATCAAGGGCACGAACGGCAAGTCGCAAGGCGTCGTGCCGTTCCTGAAGGTCGTAAACGACACCGCCGTCGCGGTGAACCAGGGCGGCAAGCGCAAGGGCGCGGTGTGCGCGTACCTGGAGACGTGGCACCTCGACATCGAAGAATTCCTGGAACTGCGCAAGAACACGGGCGATGACCGTCGCCGCACGCACGACATGAACACGGCGAACTGGATTCCCGACCTGTTCATGAAGCGCGTGATGGAAGGCGGCGAATGGACGCTGTTTTCGCCGTCGACGTGTCCGGACCTGCATGACCTCTTCGGCGCGGACTTCGAGAAGGCGTACGTCGCTTACGAAGAGAAAGCCGCGCGCGGCGAGATCAAGCTCTTCAAGAAGGTGCCGGCGCAGCACTTGTGGCGCAAGATGCTCGGCATGCTGTTCGAGACCGGCCATCCGTGGATCACGTTCAAGGATCCGTGCAACGTGCGTTCGCCGCAGCAGCACGTCGGCGTGGTGCATTCGTCGAACCTGTGCACGGAAATCACGCTCAATACGAGCGACACCGAAATCGCCGTGTGTAACCTCGGCTCGGTGAACCTCGTCGCGCACCTGACGAAGCAGGCCGACGGCACGCTCGCGCTGGATCACGCGAAGCTCAAGCGCACCATCAGCGTCGCGATGCGCATGCTCGACAACGTGATCGACATCAACTACTACGCGGTGCCGAAGGCGCGTAATTCGAACCTGAAGCATCGGCCGGTGGGCATGGGCATCATGGGCTTCCAGGACTGCCTGCACTTGCTGCGCACGCCGTACGCGTCGCAGGAAGCGGTGGAGTTCGCGGATCGATCGATGGAAGCCGTCTGCTACTACGCGTACTACGCGTCGACGGAACTGGCGGAAGAGCGCGGCCGTTATTCGAGCTATCGCGGCTCGCTGTGGGATCGCGGCATCCTCCCGCAAGACACGGTGAAGCTGCTGGCCGAAGCGCGCGGCGGTTACGTGGAAGTGGATGCGTCCGAGTCGATGGACTGGTCGACGCTGCGTTCGCGCATCGCGACGCACGGCATGCGCAACTCGAATTGCGTGGCGATTGCGCCGACGGCGACGATCTCGAACATCATCGGCGTCTCGGCGTGTATCGAGCCGACGTTCCAGAACCTGTATGTGAAGTCGAATCTGTCTGGCGAATTCACGGTCGTGAACGACTACCTGGTGCGCGATCTGAAGGCGCGCGGCCTGTGGGACGAAGTGATGGTGTCGGACCTGAAGTACTTCGACGGCACGCTCTCGCGCATTGACCGCGTTCCGGCCGACCTGCGCGCGATCTACGCGACGGCGTTCGAAGTGGATCCGAAGTGGCTGGTGGAAGCGGCGTCGCGCCGTCAGAAGTGGATTGACCAGGCGCAGTCGCTGAACATCTACATGGGCGGCGCGTCGGGCAAGAAGCTCGATGAGGTGTACAAGCTCGCGTGGCTGCGCGGCCTCAAGACGACGTACTACCTCCGCACGATGGCGGCGACGCACGTCGAGAAATCGACGGTGGCGCACGGCGCGCTGAACGCGGTGCCGTCGGGTGAGGGCGGCTCCGGTGCCGGCGGTGGCTTCGGGGTGTCGTCGGGCGGTGCTTCTTCTGCTGCCGGCGGCGTGGGTGGCGGTTTCAACGCGGCCGCTGCAACGCCGGCGGTCGAGGCGGCTGCGCCGGAAGCCGACGGTCCCGTCTGCATGATGCGTCCGGGCGATCCGGGGTTCGACGAGTGCGAGGCATGTCAGTGAGGTTTTTTGCTGGCGCCTGAGTAAGGTTCTGCTGTTGGCGAAAGCCGGTGCTGAGGTGGTTTCTCGGTGCCGGCTTTTTTGTTTCTGGCTTTGGATCTTCGTGGAATTTGTTTTCGCGTCGGTCTATTAGTGCGCCCCTCCCCGGGGCGGGGGTCACTTTCTTTGCTGCTGCAAAGAAAGTAACCAAAGAAAGCAGCTTTTGTGGGCCCGCAGCAAGAACAGTGTGGTCACTTCGCAGAAAAAGCATTGGCCCTCAGTTTGAAGCAACCCTGAACCACCTTCCACGCCCGCTGAGCGCCACGTCCTCCGAGCCGCTTGGCTCGTCAACACCGCGGGTTTGCATGCAAGAACCCCGTTTATAGATTGAGTTTGGGCGCGAGATTGGGGGGCTAGAGGTGCGCCGGTGCGTGCAGGAACATATCGGTCAGCTACCGACTACCACTTGCCGCGGGCGAAGCCTGAAGCGGCGCATGGTTTTATCGAGCCAAGAGGCTCGGAGGACGTGGCGCTCAGCGGGCGCGGGGGGTAATTCAAGGCTGTTGATTAACTGAGTGCCACCGTTTTTCTGCGAAGTGGCCACACGGTTCTTGCTTCGTGCGGTTTAGAAAAGAGCTGCTTTCTTTGGTTACTTTCTTTGCAGCAGCAAAGAAAGTGACCCCCGCCCCGGGGAGGGGCAACGCCAATAGACCGACACGAAAACAAGTTCCACGCCGAGGCAAGGCCAACGAAGCGGGAGCGGCCAGCACGAAGAAATGCGCAATGTCGAGCGAACCAAGCCCAACGACACCGCCGGCAGGCAAAAGCAACCAACCGCTACCCCCGCGTCCCGCGAGAAATCTCCGTCCCCGCATCCCGCGACAACCGAGCCGTAACCGGCATGGAAAGAAACGAGAACAACCCGACGACAACAAACGCAGGCCAGAAGTCCGACCACCGCACGGTCGCATGACCATTCAGGTACTGCGTGAGCTCGAGCGTGATGCCCGCCACCGTGACGCCCAGCCCGAGCGATACCTGCTGCACGAAGCTGGCAAGACTCGTCGCCCGTCCGACATCGCGGGTTTCGATCTCCGCGTACGCGAGCGAATTGAGGCTCGTGAACTGCAGCGCCGGAAAGAAGCCGCCGAGCAGCACCACAGTCCAGATCACCCAAGTCGGCGTGCCGGGAAAGAACGTGCCGCATGCCGCAATCGCCAGGCCCGACAACGCCGCATTGAAGAGAAGCGTCTGCCGAAAGCCGAATCGATGCAGCACGCGCGACGCAAGCGAACGCATGAACATCCCGCCGAACGCCGATGCGCAGGTGATCGCGCCGGACTTGAACGCCGTCATGCCGAGACCCTCCTGCAACGCGAGCGGCAAGAGGAACGGCACCGCGCCGAGCCCGATGCGAAAGAGCGAGCCGCCCAAGACGCTCGCCTGAAACGTCGGCACGCGAAAGAAGCGCAAGTCGAGCAGCGGTCGCGCGGCCCGGCGCGCGTAGAGACAGTAGAGCGCGGCCATCAGCGCGCCGGCCGCGCACATCGCGAACGCAACGCTTTGCGGCACCAGTTCGCCGCCGACGAGCGACAGCCCGAGCAGCAGCAGCACGCCGGCGCCCGCCGAGAGAAAGAAGCCGACCCAGTCGAGCCGGCCCGGATGTTCTTCGCGCGAGTCGGCAATGTAGCGATTGGTCAGGTAGATGCCCGCAATGCCGATCGGAATGTTGATGAAGAAGATCAGCCGCCAGTGCAGATACGTCGTGATGAAGCCGCCGAGCAGCGGGCCGGCGGCCGGGCCGAGCATCGCGGGAACGGAGAGATAGTTCATCGCGCGAATGAACTCGGAGCGGCGCACCGAACGGAAGATGATGATGCGGCCGACCGGTACCATCATCGCGCCGCCCACGCCCTGTATGAAACGCGCGACGGTGAAAGGCCCGAGCGACGTCGATGCCGCGCACAGAATCGAACCGGCCACGAACACGCCGATAGCCGCGCGAAAGACGGCGCGTGCGCCGAAGCGGTCGGCCACCCACCCGCAGATCGGAATGAAGACGCCCAGGCCGAGCACGTAACTGGTGACGGCGACCTTGAGTGTGACGGGATCGCGTCCGAAGGCGCGCGCCATTTCGGGGATCGCAGTGACGATGACGTTGGCGTCGACGCTTTCCATGAACATCGCACACGCGACGATGAGAGGAGCGATGAAAGCTTTGACGGCGAGCGGCATCGGAGAATGCGATCAGTCATGGCGGCAAGAGCGGCGATTATGGCACCGATACCAGGCGCTTGCGATCGCGCGCCGGGCGCTATGTGATGCGATCAACATAACGAGGAGTGAAGAGACGATGGACCCGCAAGACCTGCAGCGTCTCGTGACGCAGACCATGCCTTACGGCAAGTACAAGGACAGACTCATCGCCGACTTGCCCGGTCACTATCTCGCGTGGTTCGCGCGTGAGGGTTTTCCTGAAGGCAAGCTCGGCGCGTTGCTTGCGCTCATGCACGAGATCGATCACAACAATCTGCGCTCGTTGCTAGACCCGTTGAGACGTTGACTCCGCGCGCTATAGGTAGTAGAGCAGCGCCAGAGAAGACACAAGATATAGTGGTAAAGCGAGGCAGCGAATGGTAGACTTCGGCAACGAATTCGAAGCGCATGAAGGCAACAACGACGCCTCGCTCGCCTGCTCGAGCGTCATCGGGCGAAGCCAGAACGAGCACGCGCTTTCATCTTCGCTTGCATCGCATCGCGTGCCGCTCGCGGCGCTCGCGGCACTCGCGTCGTTCGATCATCGCGGGCTGTCGCCAAGGGTTCGCATGACAGCTTCGAAGCATCGATCGAAGCGTTGAAGCCACGCAGTCCAATCGCACATCGCAACGCTTGAAGAGAGTCGATGAGGACCGCTTCACACACGTCTCTCTCTTGCTCGCATCACGCATCGAAGACCATGCGCAGAGCCAAGTGTTGTATGCAGGTAGCAACGCTGAATCCAAATCGCTAGAAAACGAGAATTTTCATGAGCAAGCTCTTTTATCGCTCATGAAAAGATGGTACAAACCGATCTAAATTGATGGTGAGAATTTATGCTCAACTGGGATGACGAGACCACTGCCGTAACTCCGTCGAGCGGGTCGCAACACAACACGTTGCGCAACGCTCAAGGCACGGCTTTCGGTACGCAGAGCGCAGCGCATGCTGCCCAATCGTTCGATCATCAAGCCGCCCATCAGACTGCTCAGGCGCAGAACATCTTCTCGGATGGCTTCGTGCCTCCCGCAGCCGCCACGCCTTCCGCTGGCGCCATCGCCGCGCAGAGCGAAGCGCGCGTCAACGTCGCCGACAAGCGCATCATCAACGGCAAGACCGACGTCAACCAGCTCGTGCCGTTCAAGTACAAGTGGGCGTGGGAGAAGTACCTCGCCGGCTGCGCGAATCACTGGATGCCGCAGGAAGTGAACATGTCGCGCGACATCGCCCTGTGGAAAGACCCGAACGGTCTGTCCGACGACGAGCGCCGCATCGTCAAGCGTAACCTCGGCTTCTTCGTCACGGCCGACTCGCTCGCCGCGAACAACATCGTGCTCGGCACGTATCGCCACATCACCGCTCCGGAGTGCCGCCAGTTCCTGCTGCGCCAGGCGTTCGAAGAGGCGATCCACACGCATGCGTATCAGTACATCGTCGAATCGCTCGGCCTCGACGAAAGCGAGATCTTCAACGCGTACCACGAGGTCAAGTCGATCCGTGACAAGGACGAGTTCCTGATCCCGTTCATCCAGACGTTGACCGACCCGGCCTTCACCACCGGGACGCTGGAAGCGGACCAGAAATTGCTCAAGTCGTTGATCGTGTTCGCCTGCATCATGGAAGGGCTCTTCTTCTATGTGGGCTTCACGCAGATTCTGGCGCTGGGTCGCCAGAACAAGATGACGGGCGCGGCGGAGCAGTATCAATACATCCTCCGCGATGAATCGATGCACTGCAACTTCGGCATCGACCTCATCAACCAGATCAAGCTCGAAGAGCCGCAACTGTGGACCGCCGAATTCAAGGCGGAGATTCGCGAGCTCTTCAAGCAAGCTGTCGATCTTGAATATCGCTACGCTGAAGACACCATGCCGCGCGGGGTTCTCGGCCTGAACGCGTCGATGTTCAAGAGCTACTTGCGGTTCATCTGCAATCGGCGTTGCCAGCAGATTGGCCTGGACCCGCTCTACCCGAACGAGGAAAACCCGTTCCCGTGGATGAGCGAAATGATCGACTTGAAGAAGGAACGCAACTTCTTCGAGACACGCGTGATTGAGTATCAAACCGGCGGCGCGCTGACCTGGGAATAACAACAAGCCCAGGACGTGTTGCAGACGAAATCGATGGGACGGCTGGGCAGCAGCGTGCGTCATTGCGCGCGCCCCGCCGACAAGGTTTAGGAGAACGGTCGCCTGATGCAAAGTGCGCCTACTGACTTGACGGACCGAGTGGTTCGATTGAAAGACAGGCGTTTTGCGTTCCCTTCAATGGGATGGGCAAACTTCCCCCCGGAAAATGCCGGCGACAAGCTCGCTGGCTCGATCAAGCGATGGCCGGCGCCGTGTATGGGCGCTGACTTAATTTGGCGCGCGGTGCCTCGGGGCACGGCGCGCCTTGCCGTATTCATTAGCGTAAGCAGGTGGGATCAGCGTACGCCGATGAATAATCCGCTTCGTAGCGTGCGCCCTGAGAGCCTCCACGCGAAGAAGCGGGTTTTGACGAAGGGTGTTGTTTGAACTGACTCTCATCTGAAAACCTGAAGGAGAAAAACCATGGCAGTTGCCAAGAAGAAACCCGCCGCGAAAAAGGCTGCAGCAAAGAAAGCCCCCGCCAAGAAAGCCGCCGCTCCGGCCAAGAAGGTAGCCGCGAAGAAGGTCGCCGCGAAGAAGGTTGCAGCCAAGAAAGTTGCCGTGAAGAAGGTCGCGGCGAAGAAGGCCGCACCGGCCAAGAAGGCAGCAGCGAAGAAGGTCGCAACGAAGAAGGTAGCGGCCAAGAAGGCGCCCGCGAAGAAAGCCGCAGCGAAGAAGGTTGCCACCAAGAAGGTAGCCACCAAGAAGGCCGCAGCCAAGAAGGCGCCTGCCAAGAAGGCCGCAGCGAAGAAGGCGCCTGCGAAGAAGGCTGCCGCCAAGAAGGCGCCCGCGAAGAAAGCGGCGGCGAAGAAGGCCGCTGCGAAGAAAGCGCCCGCCAAGAAGGCTGCCGCGAAGAAGGCTCCTGCGAAGAAGGCGTCGGCGAAAACCGCCGCTGCTCCCGCTGCTCCCGCTGCGCCTGCTGCTTCCGCGCCTGCTCCCGCAGCGAAGAAAGCCGAGCCTGCTGCAAAGAAGGCGCCGGCCAAGAAGGCTGCTGCTGCAAAGAAGACGACGGCTGCCGCTCCCGCAACGACGGCTACCACGGTGTCGACGCCCGCTCCGGCGGCTCCGGCCACTGCGGTCAAGACGGCGCTGAACCCGGCGGCGGCATGGCCGTTCCCGACGGGCAGCCGTCCGTAAGTCGCGGCAGCAGCAGTACGAAGCATCGCGGCACACGTCCATGTGCCTTACGACCGGGTAGGCCTACCCGGCCTCGACCCGTCGCCGGTCAAGTCCGGCGGCGGGTTGTTCGCTTCGGCGCCCGAAGTAACTGCGCGCCGTTCCAGCCAGCCGCGAACGAAAAAAAGCGCATGCCTCTTTCGATGCATGCGCCTCTTTTTGCCTATCGCAGGCTGGCTGCGAATCCTCGGCTCAATAGTTCTGACGAACCTAGTGCGTCACGCGCGTCACGCCGCCGCTCGACAGCAGCCGAACGCGCTCGCCGGCCTGGAACACTTCGCCATTCGACGTCTGGGTAATGGCGCGCAGGTCGCCGTTGTCGAGACGCACGGTGATTTCCAGCCCGTTCTTCGTCGCGACGCTGTTCTCGACCGCGTTGCCCGCGACGGCGCCAGCCAGACCACCGATGATGCCCGCGATGATCGACCCGTTGCCGCCGCCGATCGCGCTCCCCGCCGCGACGCCGCCGAGCGCGCCGCCGCCGATGGCGCCGAGGCCGGTCGGCTGGCCGTTGTTCGAGCTGATCTTCACGCCACGCACGCTCTCGACGGTCGCCATGCGCACCGTTTCCTCGCGCTGCGCCTGCGACGCCGTGTAGACGTCGGGCGAACTGCTGTTGTAGGCGCAGCCCGTCAGCGCGACTGAGCCGATGAGCGATGCTGCCAGCACGATGCGACTTACCGTTTTCATTCCTTCACTCCCTTCATCCACTCGATCACGACAGGCTGCTTCCGAATGCCTGCTTGAAACGCTCTTCGATTTCGGCGCGCGTCGGCGCATAAGTTTGCGGGCCCTGATGCTCGATCTTCAACGCACCCATCAGACTCGCGAGACGCCCCGTCTTTTCCCAGCCAAGCTTGTTCTCGATGCCGTACAACAGGCCGCCGCGAAACGCGTCGCCGCAGCCGGTCGGGTCCACCACTTGACGCGCCTTCACGGCCGGCACGTCCATCACGCCGTCGTCATGATAAATCTGCGCGCCGTGTTCGCCGCGCGTGACGACCAGCGCCTCGACCCGGCTCTTGATGTCTTCGATCGACCAGCCGGTCTTGTTGCTCAACAACTTGGCTTCGTAATCGTTGACCGTCACGTATGTGGCAAGTTCAATCATGCGACAAAGCTCTACACCTTCAAGAATGGGCAAACCCTGACCCGGATCGAAGATGAACGGCACGCCCGCCGCCGCGAACTGCTTCGCGTGCTCGCGCATGCCGTCCGCGCCATCCGGCGCCACGATGCCGAGCGTAATGCCCTGCGCCTCATCCGCGCGGTTCAGATGCGATTCCATCATCGCGCCGGGGTGGAAGGCCGTGATCTGATTGTTCGCGAGGTCGGTCGTGATGAAGCATTGCGCCGAGTGCTGGCCGGGCAGCACGCGCACGTATTCCTTCGACAATCCGAGCGCGTCCAGCCGGTCGATGTAGAGCTGCGCGTCCGCTTCGCCGAGCGTCGCCATGATCTTCGCATCGCCGCCGAGCAGCTTCAGCGCATACGCGATATTGCCCGCGCAGCCGCCGAAGTTGCGCCGCATCGTCGGCACCAGGAAGCTGATGTTGAGCATGTGCACCTGATCCGGCAGGATGTGGTCGCCGAAGCGGCCCTGGAAGGTCATGATGTTGTCGTAGGCGAGCGAGCCGCAGATAAGCGTAGCCAAGGCGAACGTCCTTATTAGTTAGGCGCGAAGAAAGGGTAGCGCATACGGCGCGCGGCGGCGTGGGCATCGGTCGAACTGACGGACCGCCGCGCCCCGTATGCGGACCGCCGCAGCGGTCCGTCGATGCACTTTACTTCAGTGCGGCGAGCGCCGAATCGTAGTTCGGCTCGTTCTTGATTTCCGGCACGAGCTCGGCATGCACCACCTTGTCGTTTTCGTCCAGCACGACGACCGCGCGGGCGGTCAGCCCTTTGAGCGGACCGCTCGTCACGTCGACGCCGTACGACTGCGCGAATTCGTGGCCGCGGAACGTGGATGCCGTCACCACATTGGCCAGGCCTTCCGTCGTGCAGAAACGCTTGGCTGCGAAGGGCAGGTCGCCCGAGACGACGAGCACCACGGTGTTGTCCAGCTTGCCGGCCGCTTCGTTGAATTTGCGCGTCGACGTGGCGCACGTGGGCGTGTCGAGGCTCGGCACGATGTTCAGCACCTTGCGCTTGCCCGCGAAGCTCGCGAGCGTGATATCGCCGAGATCCGCGCCGACGAGCGTGAACGCGGGCGCTTGCTGTCCTTCGCTCGGGAACGTGCCGCTGACTTCGATCGGGTTGCCGCCGAGGGTAACTTGACTCATGTTGCGCTCCAGAGGATGTGTCAGATGCTGACGGGAACTGTGCGACCGGCTCTTGCTGCCGGGTCGCGTCTTGAAAAGCCGGGCGCCCGCGCCGCTATCCGGTCACGGATAGAAGACCTGCACCCGGTAATTCGCGGCGACGGCATCGCCCGTCTCGAGCCGGACGACGACCGGTTGCGCGCTTTGCGGCGGAAGGCCGATGGCGAATATCGTACCCGGTCGCGCGTAATCCTGCGGCCACAGCACGCGGCGAATGGCGACGTCGCTCTTGTCGTCGAGCAGCGCGAGTTCGAGCGCCGGATAGGCGAGCGCGACGTCCGAGCGGTTGCGCAGCATGAGCTTCAGTTCGAGCTTGTGCGGGCCGTCCACCTGACGCAAGCCGGAGCTCTCGATCTGCAAACCGGAG
The DNA here is from genome assembly GCF_023630705.1 of Caballeronia sp. GAFFF1. Classification (GTDB taxonomy): domain Bacteria; phylum Pseudomonadota; class Gammaproteobacteria; order Burkholderiales; family Burkholderiaceae; genus Caballeronia. The sequence continues at coordinate 34,574 of NZ_JALQEM010000020.1, read as the reverse complement.
ATGTAACGCGGCGGCGAAATGGTGCAGCCGATCTGGTCGCAGATATTGACGTAGAACGCGTGCGAGCCAGGAACGTTCACCATGATCGTTTCGCGTTGCCACCAGGCGAACTGGACCAGGAACAGCAACGCGAGCAAGACTGCAATGACGGTACCGAGCGCGCGCCAGCCCTTGCGCGCAGGCTTGCCCGGTTGCGTTGTCTCGATGCGCGGTTCTCGCGAGACCGGAAAAGCTTCGTTGGCGCTCGGCGGGTGCGCGGTGCCGAGACCGGACGGCCGCGCGCCGAAGCCGGGTTCGTCCTCGTCCCATGCGGAAGCCGGCGCCGGGGTGGCGGCGGGGCGCGCGCGCGGCGGTTCGGGCCGGTGTTGCGCCGGACCGATGAAAGGCTCCGCGCGGTCGTCGAGCGGATCGACAAAGCGCGAGGGCGGCGGCGCGGGTTCCGGGCGCCTCGGCGCTTCGCTTCTGGCGGGCGGCGCGGGTGCGTCGTCGTTGAGCGGCACGCTGGAGACGGCGACCGGCTTCACCCGGCCGAGCGGAACCGGTTCGACGACAGGCTCGGCGTCGGGCTCGTTCGCGGCGTCCTTGCGCGGGACGTTGCGCTCGGGCGGCGGTGGTATGGACGCCCCCGCGAACGCCGGCGCGTTCGCATGCGCGGTCGGATCGTTGTCTTCTTTCGCCGGGGGCGGCGAGAAGGGCTTCGCGGCCGACTTGTTGCCGAGATCGAGCTGACGCGGCACGGCCAACGTGGGCGGCACACTCGTGGCTTCCTTCTTCGACGAGGAGAATGTCGAAGGCCCGACCGCGACTTCATCGTCGATCAGCGCGGCGTGCTGCGCCTCGTCGGCTTCGGCCGACTCGTCCGGCAGCTCGAACCGATGATGCGCGGCGTCGAAAACTTCCTGGCAATGGCCGCAACGCACCCGCCCGTCATGCGGCGCGAGCAGATGCGGATCGAGCTTGAAAACGGTTTCGCAGTGTGGGCAGCGGGTAGCCAGCGCCATAGGAAGTGCCAGTGGAAAGTGCCAGCGGCCTCACGGCCGAAACGGTGACGATGGCGCTATTCTAAAGGCTTTCGCGCCGCGTTCCGGCAAGGCACACCCAGCCTTCGTGCTCGCGCCAGACGCCGATGTCGATCCACTTCGCATAGACCGCCGCGACCTCGTCGGCCTGGCGCGCGAGGATGCCCGACAGCGCGATCCGCCCGCCCGGCTTCACCTTCGCGGCGAGCATCGAGGCCATGAGTTTCAGCGGATTCGAGAGGATATTGGCGACCACGATGTCGAACTCGCCGGCGGGGCAGTCGTCGGGCAGGCCGTAGGTGACGTCCGCGTGATTGCGTTCGCTGTTCTGGCGCGCGGACTCGACCGCTTGCGGGTCGATGTCGATGCCATAGACCGGGTTCGCGCCGCACTTCTTCGCGAGAATGGCGAGGATGCCGGAACCGCAGCCATAGTCGAGCAGCGACTGCCCCGGTTTCACCGATTGCTCCAGCCACTCCATGCACAAACGCGTGGTCGGATGGCTGCCCGTGCCGAACGCGAGGCCGGGATCGAGTTCCAGCACAAGGGCGTCGGGATCGGGTGCGTCGTGCCACGACGGCACGACCCAGATGCGTTCACCGATGGCGATAGGATCGAACTGCGCCTGCGTCAAACGCACCCAGTCCTGCTCCTCGACTTCGCGCACCGAGAAGGCGGGCGTCGCTTTCAGGCCGATGTCGTTGGATGCCGCGGCGAGCAGCACGGCCGGGTCCGCGTCCTGGCCGAGCAGCGCGACCACGCGCGAACGCTTCCACGCGCTGCGTTCGGGCGTGAGCCCCGGCTCGCCGAAGAGCGGCTGCTCGTCGGGCGTGTCGGCGTCGGCGTCCTCGACGGACACCGAGAGCGCGCCCATGTCCAGGAGCGCATCCGACAGCGCCTCCGCGTGCTCGCGGTCCAGCTCGGCGATCAGTTCCCGGTAACTCATGCTCGTTTCTCTGCCAAGGCGCTTCAGGACTCTTCGGCCACCGCTGCCTGACGCGCGGCGAGCTTGTTTTCGAGGTAATGGATGCTCGTGCCGCCTTCGACGAACTTGGCGTCGATCATCAATTCGCGGTGCAGCGGAATGTTGGTCGAAATGCCTTCCACGACCATTTCCGACAGCGCGATGCGCATGCGGTTGATCGCCTGTTCGCGCGTCGCACCGTAGGAGATCAGCTTGCCGATCATCGAATCGTAGTTCGGCGGGACAAAATAGCCGTTGTACGCGTGCGAATCGACGCGGATGCCGGGGCCGCCCGCCGCGTGCCACGACGTGATGCGTCCCGGCGACGGCGTGAACTTGAACGGATCTTCGGCGTTGATGCGGCATTCGATCGCGTGGCCGCGGAACTGGATGTCCTTCTGGCGCAACGTGAGCTTTTCGCCCGCCGCAATGCGAATCTGCTCCTGCACGATATCGACGCCCGTGATCAGCTCCGTCACCGGATGCTCCACCTGCACGCGCGTGTTCATTTCGATGAAGTAGAACTCGTTGTTCTCGTACAGAAATTCGAACGTGCCAGCGCCGAGATAGCCCATCTTCTTGCACGCTTCGGCGCAACGATCGCCGATGCGGTCGATCAGCCGCCGCGCGATGCCCGGCGCCGGCGCTTCTTCGACCACCTTCTGGTGACGGCGCTGCATGGAGCAGTCGCGCTCGCCGAGCCACAGCGCATTGCGGAACGAATCCGACAGCACCTGAATTTCGATATGCCGCGGGTTCTCCAGGAACTTCTCCATGTAGACCTGCGGATTGCCGAACGCGCGGCCCGCTTCTTCGCGCGTCATGTTCACGGCGTTGACGAGCGCCGCTTCGGTATGGACCACGCGCATGCCGCGCCCGCCGCCGCCGCCCGCCGCCTTGATGATGACGGGATAACCGACCGCGCGCGCAATTTTGACGATCTCTTTCGGATCTTCCGGCAACGCGCCTTCCGAACCCGGCACGCACGGCACGCCGGTCTTGATCATCGTCTGCTTGGCGGTGACCTTGTCGCCCATCAGGCGAATGGTTTCCGGGCGCGGCCCGATGAACGTGAAGCCCGATTGCTCGACGCGCTCGGCGAAATCCGCGTTCTCGGAAAGGAAGCCGTAGCCAGGATGGATGGCTTCGGCGTCGGTGACTTCGGCCGCGCTGATGAGCGCGGGCATGTTCAGATACGACAGATTCGACGGCGCCGGTCCGATACAGACGGCTTCGTCGGCGAGCTTCACGTACTTCGCTTCCTTGTCGGCTTCGGAATAGACGACGACTGTCTTGACGCCCAGTTCGCGGCACGCGCGCTGGATGCGAAGCGCGATTTCGCCGCGGTTCGCAATGAGGATTTTTTCAAACATGGCAGTGGGTCGGCTCATCAACGGGCACGCGCGAGCGGCCCTCGGGATTCGAATCGGCGGCGCGCGCAGCCGGTTGCTTCCGGATGGCGCGCGCCGGCGCGGTGAAGCCGGGCGGACCGGAGCGAAGCGTCCGGCGCACGGCCCGACGCGCTTAGTCGCCGATCACGAAGAGCGGCTGGCCGTACTCGACCGCCTGACCGTTCTCGACAAGAATTTCCTTCACGACGCCGGACTTGTCCGATTCGATTTCGTTCAGAAGCTTCATGGCTTCGATGATGCACAGCGTCTGGCCTTCCTTGACCGTATCGCCGACCTGCACGAAAGGATCGGCGCCGGGCGACGGCGCGCGGTAGAACGAGCCGACCATCGGCGACGTCACGACGTGGCCCTGCGGCGCGGCAGCGCTTGCGGCGGCGCCAGCGCTCGCGCCGGCATCGCCCGATGCGGATGCGCCCGGCGCCGCTTGCGCCTGCACTTGCGGCGCGTATTGCTGGGGCGCCTGCATATAGACGGGCGCCGCGTTCTTGACGATGCGAACCTTGCCTTCGCCCTCCGTCACTTCCAGCTCCGAGATGCCGGATTCCGAGACGAGGTCGATCAGCGTTTTCAGTTTACGAAGGTCCATCGAAAAATCCCCTTTCAATACTTGGAGACCGGGACTGCCCGGTGCTTGACTTGATTTGTGGGTGTGTTCTGCGTCAGCCGCGTGCCGGCGCGGCCATCATCCGGTGCGCGCGGGCGTGCGGCGCAGCGCGCCCGCGGCGAAACTGGCGGCGTAGCAACCTGTCGTATGGGGCGCGGTGGCTCGGCCAACGCCGCTTTCGCTGGCGGCGGAACGGGCGGCTACGTGGCCTTGCTGCACCGGCGGAATAGTCATGGTCGCTTCGGGTTGTGCGGAATTCGGCGCACTTTAGCGCCGTTTAGAGAATTTTGTCTAGTTTTACCGAGCGACAGACCGTGCTCGTTCGCGCGTGCGACCCGACATTATCGCAGCGAAACTGAGAAGTTACAGCAAACCGCCGTCAACTTGCTGCTTAATCCTGCGAACGTCAGCCGAATTCGCAGCGAATTTTTACAGCGCGTCGAGCGTGTGACGCAGTTCGGCTTCGTTGACTTCGCCCAGTTTGGTCGAATGAACCATGCCCTTGCTATCGATGACGACGGTGAACGGCAGCCCGCCCGCGTTGTTCCCGAAGCTACGCGCAAGGTCCGCGCCACCGAAGCCGGTCACGTAGACGGGATAGTCGACCGGGACCCTCTTGAGAAAGTCGTTGACGTTCTTTTCGCTGTCGACGCCGAGCCCGATGAACGTGATGCCTTTCTTCTGATATTCGCGCTGCATGGCCGAGAGCGTCGGCATTTCCTTGACGCACGGTCCGCACCACGACGCCCAGAAATTCACGACGACCGGCTTGCCCTTGTAGGCCGCAAGCGGCTGCGATGTGCCGGACGCGGCAGGCGGCGTGATCTTCCAAAGTTGGTCGACGGCGTTGCCGCTCGGCGGCGTCGCGGCTTCGGTGTCGTTGCCGGTCAACATATGACCTGCGTAGAAGCCGCCGACCGTCGCGGCGATGGCGACCGCCAGGGCCGCGAAGAGACGTGTGCTGTTCATGGAGGTGAGATTGGAAGCGCCTTGCCGTTTCACTCGCCGATGTAAAGCGGCGGGCGATCCGGATCGTCGGATTGATCGAGCAGCGCGCGCACGGCGGCGGCGTTCGCGCGGGCGAGCCGGCCGCGCCCGTCGGCGCGTACCGCGCCGCGCAGGTCCACAGTGTTGTAGAGCGCGATGTGGACCCCGATCGGCTCCTCGCCGCGCAGGCGATGCAGAAAGCTCAATGTCTCCACATAACCGCGCCCCGCGAAGTGCCGCGTCTCCGAGACGTCGTATTGAATATTGGCGTTGAGCAGGTAGATCGCGACTTCCTTCGGGTTGTCGCAAAAGCATTGCAGATGGATATCCGAATGCTCGCCGGCCGTGCCGTTGAGCACCGCGCCCGTCAGGTACGGATCGTAGGGCTTGAGGCGCTCCATCCACTCGAGCGCGGTCTCGCGCATGCGGCGCAGCACGGCGGGCTGGCTGTCGCTCTGGAAGATCGCCTGATACTCGCGGATTTCCTCTTCGATCTGATCGTTGTCGGGCAAAAACTCGCCGCCGATCTTGCTTTCGCCGACCACCAGCCGCGCCGCCTTGCGCTTGGCGGTGGAGTAGTCGAGACCGTCTTCGGCGATCATTCTCGCGGCCGCGATCGCGATTTCCTCGCGCACGCGCTGCGGATCGATATGTGATTTGCGAACCATGGGGGCATCATACTAGATAACGTCTCGGGGCCCGGCGCGCCGGGCGGGCCCGGCAAGGCGCGCCGGCGCGGCAGAAGTGCAGGCATGGCGCAAGGGCGGCGGGCGCGCTCGGTTACAATATGCGCCTCCGGGCGCACTCCCGCACGGCTTTTATCCGTGGTGCGCCGTTCCAGTTTTCCGCACTCCATCGCCCGCGCGGCGCGACACGCTTTATGCACATCCACATCCTCGGCATCTGCGGCACGTTCATGGGCGGCCTCGCCGTCCTGGCGCGCGAGGCCGGACACAAGGTCACCGGCTGCGACGCCGGCGTCTATCCGCCGATGAGCACCCAGCTCGAAGCACAAGGCATCGAACTGATCGAGGGCTTCGGGGCCGAGCAGATCGAACTCGCGCCGGACCTGTTCGTCGTCGGCAATGTGGTGTCGCGCGGCAATCCGCTCATGGAAGCCATTCTCGACCGCGGCCTGCCGTACACGTCAGGCCCGCAATGGCTCGGCGAGCACGTGCTCGCGGGCAAATGGGTGCTCGCGGTCGCGGGCACGCACGGCAAGACCACGACCAGTTCCATGCTCGCGTGGCTGCTGGAAGACGCCGGCATGAATCCGAGCTTTCTGATCGGCGGCGTGCCCCTGAATTTCGGCATCTCCGCGCGCCTGACCGATTCCAGCTTCTTCGTGATCGAAGCCGACGAGTACGACACCGCCTTCTTCGACAAGCGTTCGAAGTTCGTTCACTACCGCCCGCGCACGGCGGTGCTCAACAATCTGGAATTCGATCACGCCGATATCTTCCCGGATCTCGCGGCTATCGAGACGCAGTTTCATCACCTCGTTCGCACGGTGCCGGGCGTGGGCCGCATTGTCACGAACGGGCGCGAGGCGGCGCTCGAGCGCGTGCTGTCGCGCGGCTGCTGGTCGGGCGTCGAGCGCTTCGGCGTGGAGGGCGGCTGGCAGGCGCTGCCCGCCGAGGACGGTGCGACGGTCGACGAACAGTTCGCTGTCTACTGGCACGGCGAGCGGCAGGGCGTGGTCGACTGGCAAGTGCAGGGCGAGCACAATCGCATGAACGCGCTCGCGGCCATTGCGGCGGCGCGCTCGGTCGGCGTGCCGGCGGCGCAGGCGGCGAAGTCGCTTGCGAGCTTTCGCAACGTGAAGCGGCGCATGGAAGTGAAGGGCAGCGTCGACGGCGTCACGGTCTACGACGACTTCGCGCACCATCCAACCGCCATCGAAACGACGGTGGCGGGATTGCGCACGCGCATCGGCGATTCGGGCCACGCGCGCATTCTCGCCGTGCTCGAACCGCGCTCGAACACCATGAAGCTCGGCACGATGAAGGCCCAATTGCCTGCGAGCCTCGCCGGCGCGGACCTCGTCTTCGGCTACGGCGCGCGCGAAGGCCGCGACAAGCTCGGCTGGAATCTGGCGGAGGCGCTGTCCCCGCTCGGCGACAAGGCGCACGCCTTCGACCAAATCGAACCGCTCGTCAAGGCGGTCACCGCCGCCGCGCGCCCCGGCGATCACGTGCTCGTCATGAGCAACGGCGGTTTCGGCGGCGTGCACCAGAAACTGCTGGACGCGCTTTCCGCGCGCGAGTCCGGCACCACGACACGAGGCCCCGCGTGATCCTCTACCTGCACGGCTTTCGCTCGTCTCCCCAATCGTTCAAGGCGCGCGCCATGCGCGCGCGCCTCGCGGAACTTGGCCGGTTGAGCGAATGGCAGTGCCCGGTGTTGCCCGTTTCTCCGTGCGACGCCATCGCGCTGGCGGAATCCATCGCGAGCACGGCGGCGTCGGACGATGTCACCGTCGTCGGGAGTTCGCTCGGCGGCTATTACGCGACGTATCTCGCCGAAAAGCACGGCTGGCGCGCGGTGTTGCTCAATCCCGCCGTGGTGCCGCAATCGGACCTGAGCGCGTACCTGGGCGAACAGCCGTTGTGGCACGGCGGCGGCAGCATCACCGTGTTGCCGCGCCATCTGGACGAACTGCGCGCGCTCGCCGTCGATGCCATCACGCGGCCCGAGCGGTACTTTCTGATTGCCGCGACCGGCGACGAAGTGATCGACTACCGCACCATGCTCGCGCGCTATCCCGGCGTGCGCACCACGTTGATTCAGGGCAGCAACCACGCGATCAGCGACTTCGCGGACTATCTCGGCGACGTGCTCGCGTTCTGCGATCAGTCGCCGCGCGCGGCCGTCGCGCCCGCGGCGGCATGACGCCTCATTCATCCACCGGCGCATGCCGCGTCCGGTCCACCGTCTTACGAGAGTATTGAGTGAACGTTTTCTTCGAGGAATCGGGTAGTTTCAAGGCCGGCTCGGTCTTGTCGAAACAAGGCGACGCGTTCCAGGTCGAGTTGCCGGGCGGACGCCGCGCAAAAGTGCGCGCGAAAGACGTGCTGATCGAATTCGAAAAGCCTGCCGCCGCCGATCTGATGCAGGAAGCCGACGCCATCGCGCAGGACATCGACCTCGATTTCCTGTGGGAATGCGCGCCCGAGGAAGAGTTTCCGTTCGCCGCGCTCGGCGCGGACTATTTCGGCGACAAGTTCGGTCCGAGCGAGCGCGCCGCGCTCGTGCTGCGCATGCACGGCGCGCCGGTGTACTTCCGTCGCAAGGGGCGCGGGCAGTATCAGCGCGCGCCGCAGGAGCAGTTGCAAATGGCGCTCGCGTCGCTGGAGCGCAAGCGCCAGCAGGCGCTCGTGCAGGCGGGCTACGAAGAAGAACTGAAGGCGGGCAAGCTGCCCGAGGCGCTGAAGGACAAGGCCATCGGCCTTCTGACGAAGCCAGACAAGAATTCCATCGAATACAAGGCGCTCGAAGCGGCGGCGGCCGCGCGCGGCATTTCGCAGGCGCGGCTCATGCTCGAATGCGGCGGCATTGCGTCCGCGCGTCAATTGCACGAAGCGCGCTTCCTCGCCGAATACTTTCCGCACGGCGTCGGCTTCCCTTCCGTGCAGCCCGCGCCGCTGCCCGAAGATTTGCCTGAAGCGGACGTCGAAGCGTTTTCCATCGATGACGTGACGACCACCGAAATCGACGATGCCTTCTCCGTGCAGCATCTGGCGGACGGGCGCGTGCGCATCGGCGTGCATATCGCGGCGCCGGCGCTCGGCATCGCGCGCGGCGACACCATCGATTCGATCGCGCGCAGCCGTCTTTCGACGGTCTACATGCCCGGCGACAAGATCACGATGCTGCCCGACAACGTCGTCGAGGTCTTCACGCTCGGCGAGGGCGGACTGCGGCCGGCGCTGTCGCTGTACATCATCGTGAATCGCGAGACGCAGGAAATCGTCGCAAGCGAAACGCGCGCCGAGCGCGTGTTCATCAAGTCGAATCTGCGCCACAACCATCTCGACGAGCACGTGACCGAAGAAAGCCTCGCCGCCGGCACGGGCGATTATCCGCACAAGGAAGACATCGCCGTGCTGTGGCCGCTCGCGCAGGCGCTCTTCGAGAAGCGCCAGCAAGCACGCGCGACGTACGGTCTCAAGCGCGAAGTGCAGCGCAACAACGACTTCAATTTCTATGTCGAAGGCGAGCACGTCACCATCACGCCGCGCCGCCGCGGATCGCCGCTGGACCTGATCGTGGCCGAACTCGCGATTCTCGCGAATTCGTCGTGGGGCGCGTTCCTCAACGATCACGGCGTGCCGGGCATCTACCGTTCGCAGCGCGGCTTCGGCGGTCCCGGCCCCAAGCGCACGCGCATGCAGACGACGCCCGCGCCGCACGAGGGCCTGGGCGTCGCGCAATATGCGTGGAGCACGTCGCCGCTGCGCCGCTACGTCGATCTGGTCAATCAGTGGCAACTGCTCGCGTGCGTGCAGCACGGCGTGACCGCGAAGCTCGCCGCGCCGTTCAAGCCGAAGGACGCGGACCTGTTCGCCGTCGTGCAGGGCTTCGACGATACGTACACCGCTTACGCCGATCATCAGCGCCGCATGGAGTACTTCTGGTGTCTGCGCTGGCTGAAGCAGGAGAACAAGCGGCAGGTTCCGGCGTCGGTGGTGAAGGACGATCTCGTGCGCTTCGAGGAGATTCCGCTGATCCTGCACGTGCCCGGCCTGGGCGTGCATGCGCGCGGCACGCGGGTCATGCTCGAAGTCGTGTCGATCGATGAACTCACCGTCGAAGCGTCGTGCCGTCTGCTGCACGTGATCGACGCGCCGTCCGCAGCCGCGCCCGTCGAAGAAGACGAAGCCGAGGAAGAAATCATCGAAGCCGACGACCTGAGCGCCGAGAGCGAAGCCGAAGCGCAGGCGGAGGCATCGGCGGACACGTCGGCAGAAGCACCGGCCGATGCGTCGGCGCAGCCTTCGCAGGAGCCGAACGCATGAACGCGCCGCAGCCGCGCGACCGGTACGCGGTGATCGGCAATCCGGTCGAGCACAGCAAGTCGCCGTGGATTCACGCGCGCTTCGCGGAACAGACCGGCGAAGCGGTCGAATACGGGCGCATTCTCGGGCCGCTCGGCGGCTTCGAGCATGAAGTCAAAGCGTTCATGGCGTCGGGCGGACGTGGCATGAACGTGACGGTGCCGTTCAAGCTCGACGCGCACGCGTTCGCCGACTCCCTGTCGCCGCGCGCGGCGGCAGCCGGCGCCGTCAACACGCTGTCGTTCACGGAAGACGGCGTGCGCGGCGACAACACCGACGGCGTCGGCCTCGTGCGCGACATCGAGGCGAATCTCGGCGTGAGTCTGGAAGGCGCGCGCGTGCTGCTGCTCGGCGCGGGCGGCGCGGCGCGCGGCGTCGTCTTGCCGATCTTCGACCGGCGGCCGGCTTCGCTCGTCATCGTCAATCGCACGGCGGCGAAGGCGCAGCAACTCGTCGGTCAGTTCGCGCAGGCCGCGCAGGAGGCGAACGTGCGCCTGTCGGGCGGCGGCGCCCACAGCATCGAGAAGACGCGCTACGACGTGATCGTGAACGCGACCGCCGGCAGCCTCGACGCCGCGCTGCCCGAATGCGACGACGCCGCTTTCGGCGCGGCCACGCTCGCCTACGACATGATGTACGGCCCCAAGCCGACGGTCTTCATGCAGCACGCGGAGCGTCTGGGCGCGCGCGCGGCCGACGGCCTCGGCATGCTGGTCGAACAGGCCGCCGAATCGTTCTTCATCTGGCGCGGCGTGCGCCCGGACGGCGGCGCGGTGCTGCGCGAACTGCGTCAGACACTGACGGCAAAAGCCTGATGACCACCGCGCCCGGCCACAGCCGCACGTCGCCGAGCGACCGGCCCACGCGTCGCGCGGTGCGGCTCGGTCCCGCGCGATGGATCGCGTACGGCGTATCCGTGTTCTTCATCGCGATTCTCGCGACCCAGCTCTACTTCTTCCTTCAAATCGGCGTGTGGACCGTGACGAATCCCGGCTCGACCGCCTTTATGCGGGCGGATGCGTGGACGCTCGCGAAGACGCATCCCGGCATCGCGCTGCAACGCACGTGGGTGCCGTACGACCAGATTTCGCGCAATCTGAAGCGCGCGATCATCGCGTCGGAAGATGCGAACTTCGTCAATAACAACGGCTACGAAACCGACGCCATTCTGCAGGCGTGGGAGAAGAACAAGTCGCGCGGAAAGATCGTCGCCGGCGGCTCGACCATTTCGCAGCAACTCGCGCGCAATCTGTTTCTGTCGCGCGAGAAGAGCTATGTCCGCAAGGCGCAGGAGTTGGTGATTACCTGGATGCTCGAATTCTGGTGGACCAAGGAGCGCATCTTCGAGGTGTATTTGAATTCGGTCGAGTGGGGCAACGGCGTCTACGGCGCGGAAGCGGCGGCGCGCTATTACTACAAGACGTCGGCGGCCAAGTTGACGGCGGGACAGAGCGCGCGCCTCGCCGTGATGCTGCCGCGTCCGAAGTACTTCGACGATCATCGCAATTCGGCGTATCTGACGATGCGAGCGCGTGTCATCGCGCGGCGAATGGGCGCGGCCGAACTGCCGGAATAGGATTTAGCTGGCATCGCTAAACTCGATAAAGCCCTGATCCGTCAGGGCTTTTTTGTTCGCGTGTCGCTTTCAGTTGTCAGCTTATCTCCCATTATGTGAACAGCGCGGCCACATATTGAAGATTTGAGATAGCCGGAACTACAATCCGTCCAAGCCTTCGACGACACCGTCAGAAGGCACTGCGCAGGCCAAGACGCCTCGCGCCAACAAGAACAAAACCGGAGACACGTCATGCACTCGATCGCCTGCCCGCGCTCGCGGGTCGCGCCGCACGATTCATCCGCCTCACGCGAAATGCGCGCGCCGTCTTGCGCGCTCATCGAGGGGTGATCGACATGACGAAGCTCCAGCATGCCGATACGGACAACGGCGTAGCCGCCAACGACGCCCGCGCGCGGGAAACCGGCCGCCGCGACGCCGACGCCATTGCGCTGCCGAGCGCGCTCGTCGATGTCACGCCGCAGCAGGCCGGCACGCAGACACTGTTGCGCGGCCTTGCGATTCTCGAAGCGGCCGCGAACGGCGCACGCGATCTGCGCTCGTTCAGCGCGGCGCTCGGCACGACGCGCAGCACCACGCACCGGCTCGTGAGTTCGCTCGTGCAGGCGCGTTATCTGCGGCAAGTGCAGGGCGGCTATCTGCTCGGGCCGAAGCTGATCGAACTCGGCACCATCGCGCTCGAACAGATGCCGCTCACGGCGGTCGCGCGTCCGCATCTTCAGGCGCTCGCGCAGCATACGCACGACACGATTCACCTGGGCGTGCGCGACGGCGACGACGTGCTCTATATCGACAAGATCCCCGGCACGCGCGGGCTCGAAATGCGTTCGCGCGTCGGGCATCGCATGCCGCTCGCATCGACGGGCATCGGCAAGGCGATGATGCTCGACCTCGAAGCCAATGCGTGGAAGAAGCTGCTCGACGCGTCGCACCGGGCGCTCGCCCGCACGAGCTTCAAGCCGGAGAACCGCCCGGACGTCGATACGTTTCTTCAGCGCATGACGCGCTATTCGCAAGGCGGTTACACGTTCGACCTCGAAGAGAACGAGGCGTCGATTCGCTGCGTCGCCGCGCCCGTGCGCGATGCGTCGGGCGCGATCGTCGCGGCGCTTTCTGTCGCGAGCACCATTCCTTATATGCCGGACGAACGCATGGAAGAACTGATTCCGGTCGTGCAGCGCGAAGCGCGCTCGATCTCCGAAGAACTCGGCTGGCGCGCGCCGCAGGCCAATCGCAGGATCAAGCGATGACCGCGCCCGCTCTCATTGCGCTCGACTGGGGCACCACGTCCCTGCGCGCCTATCTGCTCGGCGACGACGCCACGGCGCTCGACACCCGCGCGTCGTCGGCAGGCATCATGAAGCTGCCCGCCGGCGGCTTCGACGAGGCGTTCGAGGAAACCTGCGGCGCGTGGCTCGACGCGCATCCGCGCTTGCCCGTGATCGCGGCGGGCATGATCGGCAGCGCGCAGGGCTGGATCGAAGCGCCGTATGTCGATACGCCCGCCGACGCGAACGCGCTCGTCGCGGGCATCGTCACGGTGACGGCGGCGCGCGGCGTGACCGTGCGCGTGGTGCCGGGCGTGCTCGAACGCGGCGTGCTGCCGAACGTGATGCGCGGCGAGGAAACGCAGATCGTCGGCGCGCTTTCCGCCGACGCGTCGCTGTCCGCGCCGGGCGGCGCGCTGATCGGCCTGCCGGGCACGCATGCGAAATGGGCGTTCGTCGAAGACGGCCGCATCGAGCGTTTCTACACGTTCATGACCGGCGAGACGTTCAGCGCGCTGCGCGACCACACGATTCTCGGCCGCACGATGCAGCACGGCGCGGCGCCCGATGCAGCGGCGTTCATTCGCGGTGTCGATACTGCGCGCGATGCCGGTCATCCCGGCCTGCTCGCGACCATTTTCAGCACGCGTACGCTGGGACTCACAGGGCAACTGACGCCCGAACAGCAGCCGGATTACTTGTCGGGACTGCTGATCGGCCACGAGCTGCGCGGACTGAACGAAGTGCTGGCGCGGGATGCGTCGTCGCTCGCGGGCAGGACGCTGCGGCTGATCGGCAACGATGCGCTCTGCGACCGCTACCGCGCCGCGCTCGCGCGTTTCGACTGCCAGGACGCGCAGACGGTCGCGCACGCCACCGAACACGGTTTGTATCGAATCGCCGCGCAAGCCGGGCTCGTGAATGCGCCCGCGAGTGCCGCCTGACGCAACGCATACGGACCCGAACACGCAAGGAGCAAGACGATGCAACCTCACATCAACCTGCCGGGGCCGTACGAGATGCACGCCGGTCTCGCGAAGGCGTTCTTCCAGTGTCCGCTGATCGCGATCCTGCGCGGCGTCACGCCCGCCGATGCCGCCGAGCACGGCCGCGCGCTCTACGAAGCCGGCTTTCGCATCGTCGAGGTGCCGCTCAATTCGCCGCAGCCGTTCGACAGCATCGCCGCGATCCGGCAGGCGCTGCCGGACGACGCCATCGTCGGGGCGGGCACCGTGCTGCATCCGAGCTACGTCGATAACGTGAAGGACGCGGGCGGCGACCTGATCGTGATGCCGCACAGCGACAGCGATGTCGTGCGGGCCGCGAAGGCGCACGGACTCGCGTGCGCGCCGGGCGTCGCCACGCCGAACGAAGGCTTTCTCGCGCTAAAGAATGGCGCGGACGTGCTGAAAATGTTCCCCGCCGAGCAACTCGGCCCGACGATCGTGAAGGCGTGGCGCGCGGTCATCGCGAAGGAAGTGCCGCTCGTGCCGGTCGGCGGCATCGCGCCGGACAACATGGGGCCGTTCCTGACAGCGGGCGCGAACGGCTTCGGCCTCGGCTCCGCGCTCTACAAGCCCGGACAAAGCGTGAGCGTCACGGCATCGCACGCGAAGGCGTTCGTGGATGGACTCGCCATCGCGAAAGGTGAGAAGCGATGAACCGGCTGGCCGGCAAAGTCGCGATGGTCACGGGCGCGGGCCGCGGCATCGGCGCGGCGATCGCGCTGGCGTTCGCGCGCGAAGGCGCGGCGGTGGCGCTCGCGGAACTGGACATCGAGACAGCGCGCGAGACGGCGAAGCGCATCGCCGACGAAACGCAGTCCGAGCGCGTCATGGCGGTACAGACCGACGTGACGCAAAGCGCGTCGGTGAAAGACGCCGTCGCGCAAACGGAAGCACGCCTCGGCGCGCTCGACGTGCTCGTGAACAACGCCGGCATCAACGTGTTCTGCGACCCGCTCACCATGACCGACGACGACTGGCGGCGCTGCTTCGCCGTCGATCTCGACGGTGTGTGGAACGGCTGCCGCGCGGTGCTGCCCGGCATGGTGGAACGCGGCCGGGGCAGCATCGTGAATATCGCCTCGACGCACAGCTTCAAAATCATCCCGGGCTGCTTTCCGTATCCGGTCGCCAAGCACGGCGTAATTGGGCTGACGCGCGCGCTCGGCATCGAATACGCGCCGAACAACGTGCGCGTGAATGCCATCGCGCCGGGATACGTCGAAACGCAATTGACGCTGGACTGGTGGGACTCGCAAGCCGATCCGAAAGCAGCGCGGCAGGCGACGCTCGATCTCCAGCCGATGAAGCGCATCGGCAAGCCGCAGGAAGTCGCGATGACGGCGGTGTTCCTCGCATCGGACGAAGCGCCTTTCATCAACGCAAGCTGCATCACCGTCGATGGCGGACGTAGCGCGCTGTACCACGACTGAAGACGCACGGATCAAAAGAAATGACGCACTGGCCGCGGTGCGGCATCCACGCAGAAAGACACGCGGCCACACGCTTTTTACCGCCCGCACGCGGGTATTTTGAGACAACGGAAAAAGTCGGGAGACAAAAATGAAACGCAGAGTGTTCCTCACGCTGATCGCAGCCGCTACGGCCACGAGCGCCACGATGATCGCCGCGCCCGTCGCGCAGGCCGCCGACGACATCAAGATCGGCTTTCTCGTGAAGCAGCCGGAAGAGCCGTGGTTCCAGGACGAATGGAAGTTCGCCGAGACCGCCGCCAAGGAGAAGGGCTTCACGCTCGTGAAGATCGGCGCGCCGTCGGGCGAAAAGGTGATGAGCGCGATCGACAACCTCGCCGCGCAGAAGGCGCAGGGCTTCATCATCTGCACGCCGGACGTGAAGCTCGGGCCGGGCATCGTCGCGAAGGCGAAGGCCGACAAGCTGAAGATGATGACGGTGGATGACCGCCTCGTCGATGGTTCCGGCAAGCCGATCGAGTCGGTGCCGCACATGGGCATTTCGGCCTACAACATCGGCAAGCAGGTGGGCGACGGCATCGCCGCCGAAATCAAGAAGCGCGGCTGGGACATGAAGGATGTCGGTGCAATCGACGTCACCTACGAACAATTGCCGACCGCGCACGACCGCACGAGCGGCGCGACCGACGCGCTTCTCGCCGCCGGTTTCCCGAAGGCGAACATCATCGCCGCGCCGCAAGCGAAGACCGACACGGAGAATGCGTTCAACGCGGCGAACATCGCGCTCACGAAGAACCCGCAGTTCAAGCACTGGGTCGCCTACGGCCTGAACGACGAAGCGGTGCTCGGCGCGGTGCGCGCGGCGGAAGGCCGCGGCTTCAAGGCGGACAACATGATCGGCATCGGCATCGGCGGCTCGGATTCGGCGCTGAACGAGTTCAAGAAGCCGAACCCGACGGGCTTCTACGGCACCGTCATCATCAGCCCGAAGCGCCACGGCGAAGAGACATCCGAACTGATGTACGCGTGGATCAAGGACGGCAAGGCGCCGCCGCCGCTCACGCTCACGACGGGCATGCTCGCCACGCGTGAAAACGTGTCGTCGGTGCGTCAGCAAATGGGCCTGGCGTCGAACTAAATCCATTGAAGCAGGGCGGGCCGCATGACCGTGCGGCTCGCGGAGAACAAGGAGGCGATGTGTCAGCGACGCTGCGTTTTGACAATATCGGCAAGGTGTTTCCAGGCGTGCGCGCGCTCGACGGCGTGTCGTTCGACGTCAACGCCGGCGAAGTTCACGGTCTGATGGGCGAGAACGGCGCGGGCAAATCGACCTTGCTCAAGATTCTCGGCGGCGAGTATCAGCCCGATTCGGGGCGCGTGCTCATCGGCGACAGGGAAGTGCATTTCGGAAGCGCCGCGGCTTCGATTGCGTCGGGTATCGCGGTGATTCATCAGGAATTGCAGTACGTGCCGGACCTGACGGTGTCCGAGAACCTGCTGCTCGGCGCGCTGCCGAACCGGCTCGGCTGGGTGGACAAGCGCGCGGCGAAAAAGCACGTGCGCGAGCGGCTCGCCGCGATGGGCGTCGATCTCGATCCGAACGCGAAACTGCGCAAGCTCTCCATCGCGCAGCGGCAGATGGTGGAAATCTGCAAGGCGCTTCTGCGCAATGCGCGCGTGATCGCGCTCGATGAACCGACTTCGTCGCTCTCGCACCGCGAAACCGACGTGCTGTTCAAGCTCGTGCGCGACCTGAAGGCGGACAAGCGCGCGCTCATCTATATCTCGCACCGCATGGACGAGATCTACGAGCTATGCGACGCCTGCACCATTTTCCGCGACGGCCGCAAGATCGCGTCGCATACGCGGCTCGCCGAAGTGCCGCGCGACACGCTCGTGCAGGAAATGGTCGGCCGCGAAATCTCGGATATCTATAACTATCGCCCGCGCAAACTGGGCGACGTGCGCTTCGCGGTGCAGAACGTGCAGGGGGAAGCGCTTTCCGCGCCGGTGAGCTTCGAGGTGCGGCGCGGCGAGATCGTCGGATTCTTCGGCTTGGTCGGCGCGGGACGCAGCGAACTCATGCATCTGATCTACGGCGCGGACAAGAAGAAGGAAGGCACGATCCAGCTCGACGGCCAGCCGATCAAGATTCGCAGCACCGGCGAAGCGATTCGCCACGGCATCGTGCTGTGCCCGGAAGATCGGAAGGAAGAGGGCATCGTCGCGATGGCGACCGTCGCGGAGAACATCAACATTTCGTGCCGCCGTCATTATCTGCGCGCGGGGTTGTTCCTCGACCGCAAGAAGGAAGCCGAGACGGCGGACCGCTTCATCCAGCTTCTGAAGATCAAGACGCCGAGCCGCCGGCAGCGCATCCGCTTTCTGTCGGGCGGCAATCAGCAGAAGGCGATTCTCTCGCGCTGGCTCGCGGAGCCGGATCTCAAGGTCGTGATTCTGGACGAACCGACGCGCGGCATCGACGTCGGCGCGAAGCACGAAATCTACAACGTGATCTATCAGCTCGCGGAGCGCGGCTGCGCGATCGTGATGATTTCGTCGGAATTGCCCGAAGTGCTGGGCGTATCCGATCGCATCGTCGTGATGCGGCAAGGGCGCGTCGCGGGCGAATTGCCGCGCGGGCAGGCGAACGAACAGTCGGTGTTGAGCCTCGCGCTGCCGCAATCCGAGACGGTCGCCGAGGCCGCTTAAGGACGAAGCGGACGAAGAAAGACCAAGGGGACTAAGGAAAGAAATCATGGAAGCCAGAGAAAACATCGTGGGACAGGCGAGTGAGACGGTCGCGAACGCGCTGATCCCGCAGAGAAGCGACAAGCAGAAGTGGTGGCAGCAGATTACGGAATACAGCCTGATCGTCATCTTCATCGTGATGTTCGTCACGATGTCGCTGACCGTCGATCACTTCTTCTCGATCGAAAACATGCTCGGCCTCGCGCTGTCGATCTCGCAGATCGGCATGGTCGCCTGCACGATGATGTTCTGCCTCGCCTCGCGCGACTTCGACTTGTCGGTGGGCTCGACCATCGCGTTCGCGGGCGTGCTCTGCGCGATGGTGCTGAACGCGACGAACAACACGTTCATCGCGATCATCGCGGCGGTGGCGGCGGGCTCGGTGATCGGCTTCGTGAACGGCGCGGTGATCGCGTATCTGCGCATTAACGCGCTGATCACCACGCTCGCGACCATGGAAATCGTGCGCGGGCTCGGCTTTATCGTGTCGCACGGGCAGGCGGTGGGCGTGTCGTCGGATACGTTCATCGAAATGGGCAGCCTCACCATGCTCGGCATTTCCCTGCCGATCTGGGTCACGCTCGCATGTTTCATCGTGTTTGGCGTGCTGCTGAACCAGACGGTTTATGGCCGCAACACGCTCGCTATCGGCGGCAATCCGGAAGCGTCGCGGCTCGCGGGCATCAACGTCGAACGCACGCGCGTATGGATTTTCCTCGTGCAGGGCGCGGTGACGGCGCTCGCAGGCGTTATCCTTGCGTCTCGGATCACGTCGGGACAACCGAACGCGGCGCAAGGCTTCGAGTTGAACGTGATTTCGGCGTGCGTGCTCGGCGGCGTCTCGCTGCTCGGCGGCCGGGCGACGATTTCCGGCGTGGTGATCGGCGTCCTCATCATGGGCACGGTCGAGAACGTGATGAACCTGTTGAACATCGACGCGTTCTATCAGTACCTCGTGCGCGGCGCGATTCTGCTCGCTGCCGTGTTGCTAGACCAGTTGAAAAATCGCGGATCGCGCGACTGAAAGGACGGCGAAATAAATGACATCCATCGACAACACCCTCGCGCGCTACCCGAGCCTCGCGGGCAAGACCGTGCTCATCACGGGCGGCGCGACCGGCATCGGCGCGGCGTTCGTCGAGCATTTCTTCGATCAGGGCGCGAAAGTGGCGTTCTTCGATATCGACACGGAAGCCGGCGAGGCGCTTGCCGACCGGCTCGGCGCGGATCTCGCCGCGGACCGCACGCGGCCGATGTTCCTGCGCGTGGATCTGACGGACATCGACGCATTGCGCCAAGGCATCGCGGATGTGCGCGGCGCGCTCGGGCCGATCGGCGTGCTCGTCAACAACGCGGCTAACGACAAGCGTCATACCATTCAGGAAGTCACGCCCGAATCGTTCGATTGGGGCATCGCGGTGAATATCCGTCACCAGTTCTTCGCGGCGCAGGCGGTCGTCGACGACATGAAGCAACTCGGCGGCGGCTCGATCATCAATCTCGGCTCCGTCAGCTGGATGCTCAAGAACCCGAATCTGCCCGTGTACGTGACGGCGAAATCGGCGGTGCAGGGCTTGACGCGCGGTCTCGCGCGCGACCTCGGCAAGTTCGGCATCCGCGCGAATTCGCTGGTGCCCGGCTGGGTGATGACGGAAAAGCAGAAGCGCCTGTGGCTCGACGAGGCGGGCAAGCTCGCGCTCAAGCAGGGACAGTGCATCGACGCCGAAGTGCTGCCGGAGCATCTGGCGCGCGCGGCGCTCTTTCTGGCATCGGACGATAGCAGCATGATGACGGCGCAGGAAATCATCATCGACGGAGGATGGGTCTAATGAACCAAGGCGGCGCGAGCGAAGCAACCGAGGCACGGCTTCTGATCGACAGCCGGTGCGCGCTCGGCGAGGGCGCGACGTGGTGCGCCGCGAGCGGGCGGTTCTACTGGACGGATATCGAAGGCAAGCGGTTCTTGCGCTACGATCCGCGCGACGGATCGACCGAAGCCTTCGACATGCCGGAGCGCCTCGCGTGCTTCGCGCTCTGCGCGGACCCGGACTTCGTGCTGCTCGGCCTGGCGTCGCGGCTCGCGTTCTTCCAGTTCTCGACGGGCAAGATCGAGACGATCACGGAAGTGGAAGCCGGCCTGCCGACGCGCCTGAACGACGGCCGCTGCGACCGCGAAGGACGCTTCGTGTTCGGCACGAAGCACGACGTGGACGATGCAGAGCCGCTCGGCGGTTACTATCGGCTGAACCTGGATTTGTCGCTGGAGCGCCTGCCGCTCGGGCAGTGCGCGATCAACAACAGCACCGCGTTCAGTCCGGACGGCACGACGCTCTACTACTGCGATACGCCGACGCGCCATATTCGCGTCTGCGATTACCCGAGCCTCTCGAACGACCGCGTGTTCGTCGAATTGACGGACGATACCGGCGCGCCCGACGGCTCCACGGTCGACGCAGAAGGCTGCCTCTGGAACGCGCAGTGGGGCGGGCGGCGCGTGGTGCGCTACGCGCCGGACGGCCGCGAGACCGCGCGCATCGAGGTGCCGAGCGCGCAGCCGAGTTGCGTGGCGTTCGGCGGGGCGTCGCTCGATACGCTCTTCGTAACGACGGCGCGCATCGGCCTTTCCGACGACGCGCTCAAGACCGACGCCCACGCGGGCGGTATCTTCACCGCGCGGCCCGGCGTGCGCGGCATCGCGGAGCCGGTTTTCGCCGGCAAGCCGCGAGCATAAGAAACCGAGGCGGCGCGCGATCCGACGCGCCGCCCGTCCAGCCCCCGGCCGCGGCCGCGCCGGGTTCTTCGCCTCTCGATGGAGCACAGGTCATGACGGTTGCGCGCAATGAGCAAAGGGTGAATCCGCCGTCCGCGTCCACGGCGCAGGCGAACGCGCGCCGCTCGCGGCTCGCCGCCGCCGCTGAACCGCCGATCCGGCCGGGGCCGAGCACGGCGGTCGTCGCAATCGGCGGCGCGGCCGTCGAAGGCTGCATCACCCTCGCGAACGCGCACTTGAGGCTCGATGTCGCGCCGGCGCTCGGCGGCGGCGTCACGCGCTTCGACTGGCGTCACGAAGGCGCGCTCGTGCCGATTTTCCGGCCGTGCGCGGAACCGGGCCCCGACACCGATCCGGACCAGCTCGCGTGTTATCCGCTGCTGCCGTATTCGAACCGCATCGGCAACGGGCATTTTCGATTCTCCGGACGCGCTATCGACGTGCCGCGCAACCGCCCGGATGAGCCGCTGCCGCTGCACGGCGACGGCTGGCTCGGCGCGTGGAGCGTCGAGGAAGAAGAAGCGACGCGCGTGCGGCTCGCGTTCGAGCGCAGCGACGGCAAGCCGTACTCGTTTCGAGCGTCGCAGACGTATGCGCTCGACGAAGCCACGCTCGTCGTCACGCTCGACGTGCAGAACACCGGCGACGAGGCGCTGCCCTTCGGTCTCGGCCTGCATCCGTTTCTGATGCGCGAAGCCGATACCGAGCTTTCGGCGGCGGCGGGCGGCCTGTGGCTCTGCGGCGACGACTGGCTTCCGGTGCGCCACGTGCCCGCGCCGCCCGCGTGGCAGTTCGGCGTCGCGTATCCGATGCCATCGGAGATGGTGAACAACGCGTTCACCGGCTGGAGCGGACGCACGAGCGTGCTCTGGCCGAAGCGCCGTCTCTCGCTGACGATTGCCGCCGACACCGACTACTACGTGCTTTACGCGCCTCCCGGCGAAGACTTCTTCTGCTTCGAGCCGGTCGATCATCCGATCAACGCGGTGAACCTGCCGGGCGGCGGCGAGGCGAACGGCATGACGGTGCTCGCGCCCGGCGAGCGGCTCTCGCGCGAATTCCGTTTCACCGTCGAGCGCACCGGCGAGGCCGCGCGCCGCGGCCGGCCGCGCACGCGTGCGGGAGCGAAGGCGCGCGGCCGCGCGGCGCTCGCGCGCTGAACGCGCCAAACGCCCGAACAGGAAAGCGATGCCGCGCACGTTAAAATGCGTGGCATCCCTTTCCGCCGATTTTTCCCATGTCTTTCATTCAGTCGCTCAACGCCGCGTGGTCGCGCACGCAATCGCTCCTGTGCGTCGGCCTCGATCCGGAGCCGTCGAAGTTTCCGGGCGCGCTCGCGGGCCGCGCCGACGCGATCTTCGAGTTCTGCAAAACCATCGTCGATGCCACCGCGCCGTACGCGTCGTCGTTCAAGCCGCAGATTGCGTACTTCGCCGCGCATCGCGCGGAAGATCAGCTCGAAGCGCTGATCGCGCATATCCACGAGAAGCACGCGGGGCTGCCGGTCATTCTCGATGCGAAGCGCGGCGATATCGGCAGCACGGCCGAGCAATACGCGAAGGAAGCGTTCGAGCGTTACAAAGCGGACGCCGTGACGGTGAATCCGTACATGGGTTTCGATTCCATCGAGCCGTATCTCGCGCATGAAGGCAAGGGCGTGATCGTGCTGTGCCGCACGTCGAACGCGGGCGGATCAGACCTGCAATTCCTGACGACGGACGGCAAGCCGCTGTATCAGGTCGTCGCGAAACTGGCAGCGGAGAAGTGGAACGCGAGCGGGCAACTGGGTCTCGTCGTCGGCGCGACGTTTCCGAAGGAAATCGAAGCGGTGCGCGGCATTGTCGGCGACATGCCGCTGCTGATTCCGGGCATCGGCGCGCAAGGCGGCGATGTCGAGGCGACCGTGCGCGCAGGCGGCACGGCGAATGGCACGGGCATGCTCATCAACTCGTCGCGGGCCATTCTGTACGCCGGCAAGGGCGACGATTACGCGAACGCGGCGGCCGAAGCCGCGAAGAAAACGCGGGATACGATCAACGCGTATCGGTGATGAGCGCGGCGCGGGTTTATCGCTCGCGCTGTTCCAGAAACTCCAGCAACTTCCTCAAAGCGTGCGCCGCCGCCTGCGTGCGCACCTGCTCGCGGTCGCCTTTGAAATGCTGCGTCTCGAACGCGGTATGCAGGCGATTGCTCCAGGCGAAGCACACGGTGCCGACCGGCTTCGCTTCGCTGCCGCCGGCGGGACCGGCGACGCCCGTGATCGACACCGACACCTGCGCGCGGCTGTTGCGCAGCGCGCCTTCGGCCATGGCTTTCGCAACCGGCTCGCTCACCGCGCCGTGCTGCTCGATCAACGCGGCCGGCACGCCGATCATCTCCGTTTTGGCGAGATTCGAATACGTGACGAAGCCGCGCTCGAACCACGCGCTGCTGCCCGAAATGTCCGTGATCGCGGCCGCCACCATGCCGCCCGTGCACGATTCGGCGGCGGCGAGCATGAGCCGTTCGTCGCGCAGCTTGTTGCCGACGCGGATCGCAAGTTGATGAACGACGGTATCGGTTGGCATGACGGTGTCTCGCAGACGAAGGAGTGAAACGTCAGACGGTCATGCGCCACAGCGCAATCACGAGCAGGCTGAAGAACGCGGCGACGAGATCATCGAACATGATGCCAAAGCCGCCTTTCAGATGGCGGTCGAAATAGCGGATCGGCGGCGGCTTCACCATGTCGAAGAAGCGGAACACGATGAACGCCCACAACTGCCCGGTGAACGTCGCGGGCGTCACGACCAGCAGCACGAGCCAGAACGCGACAATCTCGTCCCACACGACGGGCGACGGGTCCGCGACGCCCATCTTCTTCGCGGTGAAGCCGCAGAACCAGCATCCGGCGATAAAGCCGACGGCGATCAGCGCGCCCCATTCCGCCACGGTCAAATGCCGGTTGAGCGGCACGAACGACGCCCACGCGAAGAGCGTGCCGACCGTGCCGGGCGCAATGGGCGAAAGGCCGCTGCCGAAGCCGAGCGACAGAATGTGCAGCGGGTGCGTCAGCATGAAACGCGCGCTCGCCTTGCGCGGTTTGGCGGGGGACGGCGAACGCGGCGGCGCGGATTCGCTCGCGGCGGTGGGGTCAGTCTGCATGAAAGTGATCGAAGCCTTGCAACGTCAGGGGAAGCGGCGCGCCCGCGCCGTCGCGCCAGGCGATGGCAGGCGCGCCCGCGGAGTCGATTGTACCGATGCGCGTGAGCGCCACGCCCACGCGCTCGCCGATGCGCGCCACCGCATCGCGAGCGTCCTGCGGCGCGGTGAAGCACAGCTCGTAGTCGTCGCCGCCCGCGAGCGTGCACCGGCGGCGCGCGGTTTCAGGCATCGCGCGCACCGCGTCGGAACACGGCACGGCGTCGGCATCGACGGTTGCTCGCACGCCCGAGCGCGAGAGGATATGCATGACGTCGCCCGCGAGGCCGTCGGAGATATCGAGCGCCGCATGCGCGATGCCGGCGAGCGCGAGCCCGAGCGCCACGCGCGGCTCCGGGCGTTCGAGCGCCTGCTTCCATGCCGATGCGCTCGCTTCGTCCGGCGCGCGCCATTCGTCGCGCAAGACGCCGAGCCCCGCGCGGGCATCGCCGAGCACGCCCGACACGTAGATGTCGTCGCCGGGTCTGGCTGCGTCGCGCCGCAGCGCCGCGCCGTGCGCGACATCGCCGAATACGGTGATGCAGATGTTGAGCGGCCCGCTTGTCGTGTCGCCGCCGACGAGCGCGCAGTCGAAGCGTTCGGCCAATGCGAACATGCCGTCGCTGAACGCGGCGAGCCACGCTTCGTCGGCGCGCGGCAAGGCGAGCGCGAGCGTGAACGCGTGCGGCTTCGCGCCCATCGCGGCGAGATCCGACAGATTCACCGCGAGCGCCTTGTGACCGAGCGCGTACGGATCGACATCGGGGAAAAAGTGACGGCCGGCGACGAGCATGTCCGTCGAGATCGCAAGCTGAAGGCCGGCGGGCGGCGCGATCAGCGCGCAGTCGTCGCCGATGCCGAGCGGCGCGTCGCCTTGTCTCGGCGAGGGCGCTTTGGCGCGGCGGGCGAAGTATCGATCGATCAGGGAGAACTCGGAAAGCATCGTCGGGGAAGTGAGTTATTTGTGCAGTGCAAGAGAAAGACGGCGCGGCAACAACCGCGCCTTCAGGCGCCGCCGCACGTCTCGAAAAAACGGAATGATGTGTCGAAAGCCTTGCCCAGCCGAGCGATCAGGCATTCTCCGGTCATGGCACTTGTAGCCGAATTGCATGGACTGCGCGCAAAAGCGGGGCTTGATTGGCGCTACAATGCGTTCGAGGTTCCATTCTAATTCCCGCACTGCTAGCCCGCCTTATGACGACTCCCGCCAATACGAAGTTGCGCGAAGCCGCGCTCGATTATCACGAGTTTCCGACGCCCGGCAAAATCGCGATCGCCCCGACCAAGCAGATGATCAACCAGCGCGACCTCGCGCTGGCGTACTCGCCGGGCGTGGCGTTCGCATGCGAAGCGATCGTCGAAGATCCGCTGAACGCCGCGCGCTTCACCGCGCGCAGCAATCTCGTCGGCGTCGTGTCGAACGGCACGGCGGTGCTCGGGCTCGGCAACATCGGGCCGCTCGCCTCGAAGCCGGTCATGGAAGGCAAGGCCGTGCTCTTCAAGAAGTTCGCCGGCATCGACGTGTTCGACATCGAGCTGAACGAAAGCGACCCGCACAAGCTGGTCGATGTGATCGCCGCGCTGGAGCCGACTTTCGGCGGCATCAATCTGGAAGACATCAAGGCGCCGGACTGCTTCATCGTCGAGCGCGAGGCGCGCAAGCGCATGAAGATTCCCGTCTTCCATGACGACCAGCACGGCACGGCCATCGTCGTCGCGGCGGCCATCACGAACGGCCTGAAGGTGGTCGGAAAGAACATCGGCGAAGTGAAGCTCGTTGCATCGGGCGCGGGCGCGGCGGCGCTCGCGTGTCTGGACCTGCTCGTCGATCTCGGCATGAAGCTCGAGAACATCTTCGTGACGGATCTGGCGGGCGTGGTCTACAGGGGCCGCGTTGAACTCATGGACCCGGACAAGGAACGCTTCGCCCGCGAAACCAGCGCGCGCACCCTTGCCGAAGTGATCGAAGGCGCGGACGTGTTCCTCGGCCTCTCGGCGGGCGGCGTGCTGAAGCAGGACATGGTGAAGGGCATGGCCGCGAAGCCGCTGATTCTCGCGCTCGCCAATCCGACGCCGGAAATCCTGCCGGAGCTCGCGCTGGAAGTGCGTCCGGACGCGGTGCTCGCCACCGGCCGCACGGATTATCCGAATCAGGTCAACAACGTTCTGTGCTTCCCGTTCATCTTCCGTGGCGCGCTGGATGCCGGCGCGACGACGATCACGAAGGAAATGGAAATCGCCGCCGTGAACGCGATCGCCGAACTCGCGCGTCAGGAGCAGAGCGATATCGTCGCGACGGCGTACGGCATTCAGGACTTGTCGTTCGGGCCGGAATATCTGATTCCGAAGCCGTTCGATCCGCGTCTCATCGTGAAGATTGCGCCTGCGGTGGCGAAAGCGGCGATGGAATCCGGCGTGGCGACACGTCCCATCGAAGACATGGACGCCTACGAGCAGCACTTGCAGCAGTTCGTCTACCACAGCGGCACGACGATGAAGCCCGTCTTCCAGCTCGCGCGCAGCGTGGAGCCGGAGAAAAAGCGCATCGTGTTTGCGGAAGGCGAGGAAGAACGCGTGCTGCGCGCGGTGCAGATCGCCGTGGACGAGAAGATCGCGAAGCCCATTCTCATCGGCCGTCCGGCGGTCATTCAGCAGCGCATTACGAAGTTCGGCCTGCGCCTCACGCCGGGCGTCGATTTCACGGTCGTCGACACGGACCACGACGAGCGTTATCGCGACTTCTGGCAGACCTATTACGCGATGATGGCGCGCAAGGGCATCAGCCAGCAGATGGCGAAGCTGGAAATGCGGCGCCGGACCACGCTGATCGGTTCCATGCTGGTGAAGAAGGGCGAAGCCGACGGCATGATTTGCGGCACGGTGAGCACGACGCATCGGCATCTGCACTTCATCGATCAGGTGATCGGCAAGAAGGACGGCTGCAACGTGTACGCGGCGATGAACGCGCTCGTGCTGCCCGGCCGCCAGATTTTCATCGTCGATACGCATGTGAACGTGGACCCGACGCCGGAGCAGCTCGCCGAAATCACGGTTCTCGCGGCGGAAGAAGTGAAGCGCTTCGGCATCATGCCGAAGATCGCGCTCTTGTCGCATTCGAACTTCGGCACGAGCAACGCGCCGACCGCGCAGAAGATGCGCGACGTGCTCGCCATTCTGAAAGAGCGCGCGCCCGATCTCGACGTGGACGGCGAAATGCACGGCGACGTGGCGCTCGACGCGCGGTTGCGCAAGGAAGTGCTGCCCGAGTCGACGCTCGAAGGAGACGCGAATCTGCTGATCCTGCCGAACATCGACGCGGCGAACATCTCGTACAACTTGCTTAAGACGGCAGCGGGCAACAACATCGCGATCGGGCCGATCCTGCTCGGCGCGGCCAAGCCGGTGCACGTGCTGACGGCTTCGGCCACGGTGCGGCGCATCGTGAACATGACGGCGCTGCTCGTGGCGGACGCATCGGCGGCGCGCTAAGGCGCATCGCTCACAGCGCAAGCGCGACGCGGCGGGTTCTCCCGCCGCGTTTTTTTTCGGCGAAAAAAAACGTGCCGCGAAGGCGGCACGCTGGGGCAGTAGCAAGGGGGAAGTTTGCTGTTCCCTAAAAGCGCAGGGCGTCCGGCATGGAGCGCATGCCGTGAAACTGGCGACAAGTGAGGCGGCTTGTCCAAGGGTTTCGATTCCCAGCGCGTGAAATTATTATCTTGCGCAGTTGAAATGTCTCTCAGATTTGGGCTAGATGTAGCTGCCTTTTCTCCGCAAATCGGTGCATGCGCTCGCGAAGTTGAGAAAAAATTTCCGAAATCCCGCCGAACGTTGCTTCGCTTTGGCATTAGCGATACCCTTACATCTTTCGGGGTTGTCGCATTTTTCGGTTCATCGCGGGGACAATCGTTTCGTGAAGCGCGCTACGGCACTTGCCTGCATCGTCGCACTCGGCGTCTTTCTGGGCGGCTGCGGCAAGGACGAATCCCGAAGCGCGGCAGACACGGTCATGCCCGCGAAGCCGGCGAATCAGGCCGCTTCGGCGAAGATCCCGCCGGAGGCCAGCCGGTCGTCCGCAGCGCAGACCCGGCAAGCGCGCAACGACGACTTCGCAACCGTGGCCGTCGCGGAGTTGCCGAAACAGGCGGTCGAGACACTGCAGTTGATCCAGGCGGGCGGGCCTTTCCCTTACGAGAAAGACGGCGTCGTGTTCGGCAACCGCGAACGCTTGCTGCCACGGCATGCGCGCGGCTATTACCACGAATACACAGTCCCCACGCCGCGAGCGCGGGATCGCGGCCCACGCCGGATCGTATGCGGCGGCCTCAAGCGGCAGATCGACGATTGTTACTACTCGGACGACCACTACGCCAGTTTTAAACGCATTGCGGGATAACGAGGGATTAACGGCATGAGCGACAACATCTACGCGCACGACAACG
This sequence comes from Caballeronia sp. GAFFF1, assembly GCF_023630705.1. Classification (GTDB taxonomy): domain Bacteria; phylum Pseudomonadota; class Gammaproteobacteria; order Burkholderiales; family Burkholderiaceae; genus Caballeronia. The sequence goes on along the minus strand of NZ_JALQEM010000020.1, from coordinate 6,110 downwards.
GCGTCGCGGGTGATTTTTTCGCAACCGGCGACGGCAACCTGTTCCAGCGAGTATTGCGGCTACGCATGACAGAACACGACAACAGACCCGATGACGAGCCGAATCATTCGAACGAGCATCCGGCGGCGCATCCGCAGGACGAGTCGGAGTCTCTGTTTGCGACGGTGCGGCCGAACATCGTGCAGTCCATCCGCGCGTTTCGCGTGCAGGAACTCGCCGACGAGGCCAATCGCCTCGGCCAGCACTTTCTGTATGCGTATCTCGGCCAGGCGCAGAGCAAACAGGAAGTGCTGGAAACCATCGCGACCTCGTTCCTGTTTCCGAAGCACTTCGGCAAGAACTACGACGCGCTCTACGACTGCCTGACCGACCTCGTGCACCGCGCGGGTTCGCAGCCGGGCTTCGTGATCGTGCTGGAGCAGTTGCCCATCGCGCAGAAGTTCGACAAGGAAGGGCGCGAAACGCTGCTCGACGTTTTCCGCGATGCCGCCGAATTCTGGGCAGAGCGGCGCGTGGCGTTCCGCGTGTTCTATTCGTTCGTCTGAATTCGTTTCATCGCGTCAGCCGTGAGCAAAACAGCCCGTCATCGGGCTGTTTGCTTTTGTGGCGGCCGGACGCGGATTCACCATCCGCCCCAGCGCGCGGCCAGCGCCGCGAGCACCGCGATTCCCGCCGTTTCCGTGCGCAGCACGCGCGGCCCGAGACCGAGCGCAGCGAAGCCCGCCGCGACGATCTCGCGCTCTTCTTTCGGCGAAAAGCCGGCTTCCGGACCGATCACCAGCGTGACGCGGCCGCGCGGCGGCTCCGGGGGCAGCGCGGCGAACGACACGTCGGCGCGAGGCGAAAGCAGCAGCCGCAGGTCGCCATCCGCAGCGGCTGGCAGTGACGCCAGCCACGCGCTCAGGTCGCGCGGCGCGGCCACTTCGGGCACGCGATTCCGCCCGCATTGCTCGCAAGCGGCGCGCGCGAGCGCCTGCCAGTGCGCCTGACGCCGCAACGCGCGCTCGCCCGCGAGCCGCACGACGCCGCGCTCGGCCGTGAGCGGCACGATCTGCGCGACGCCCAGTTCCACCGTCTTCTCGATCAGCCAGTCCATTTTGTCGCCGCCCGCGACGCCCTGCGCGAGCGTCACGCGATACGGCGGCTCCGCTTCGCGTTCGCTGTGCGCGTCGATGCGCGCGAGCGCCGCCCGTTTGCCGATCTCGACGAGCGCGCCGTTATATTCGCCTCCGGTGCCGTCGAAGAGCGTAATGGCGTCGCCGTTCTGCAAGCGCAGCACGTGCACGTGGCGCACGACGTCGTCGGGAAGAGACATGGTCTGGCCTGCCGCGAGCGGGCCGTCAACGAAAAAGCGTGGCATGGAGATCGATCACGGACGCCTGTCCGCGGATAGCGCCTTGCGGCGGGTTCAACGAAGATGGCGCGCAATCGCCCAGCGATAGCCGTCCGGGTCCTCGATCTGCGCGAAACGGTCGCCCCAGAACTGGTCCTGCGGCTCGATGAGCGGCTTTGCGCCGACGGCGAGCGCATGCGCGAAGGTGGCATCGACATCGTCGACATAGAGATAGAACGACTGCGGCGCCATTTGGCCCGTGCTCTTCGGCGTGCGCGCCTGCGATCCGTACGCGCCCTCCGGCGCGAACATCAGAATCAGTTGCCCGCGATACGTCATCTCGACGTGGATGATGGTGCCGTCGTCGTTCACGCTGTCACGTACCACGAAGCCGAACGCCTTCTCGTAGAACGCGATGCTCACGCGCGCATCGCGCACGGTCAGATAGGGCGTGAGCCAGGGGACGTCGGCGGGGCGAGGGTCAGTCATCGAAAGCACTCCTTGAAGCCTTTTGCTCGTACCAGTGAGGGGCATTTTGCCATGAGGCGCGAACCGCCCGCGGCGCGTGATGGCGTTTCAACGCGATGAACGGCTTCGCCCGGCTGCACGGAACATGCCCGCGAACGCCGGAAGCCGCACGTTCGGCGCCGTGTCGCACGCCTGTCGAACGGACCGGTCTGTTAGAATGACCGCCTCCCGATCCTCGTCGTTTCTCGTCGTTCCGGTACTGAAAACGCGGCGTGCCGCGGGTCCGGCGTCCGGTGCGAAGTACCGGCTAGACGCAGCGTCAAGAAGCACCGTGGATCATTTCAGCACTGCCTCGACGTACTGCCTCGACGCACTGCCTCACGCTTCCGTAGCCGCCGACACCCGACATGACGATCCCGACTTCCAGCCCGACCGCCCTCATGGCCAACGCAATTCGCGCGCTCGCCATGGATGCCGTGCAACAAGCCAATTCCGGTCACCCCGGCATGCCCATGGGCATGGCCGAGATCGGCGTCGCGCTGTGGTCGCGCCATCTGAAGCACAACCCGTCGAATCCACACTGGTTCGACCGCGATCGTTTCGTTCTGTCGAACGGTCACGGCTCCATGTTGCTGTACGCGCTTTTGCACCTCACCGGCTACGACCTGCCGATGAGCGAGATCAAGAACTTCCGCCAGCTGCATTCGAAGACGCCGGGCCATCCCGAAGTGGGCATCACGGCGGGCGTCGAGACGACCACCGGCCCGCTCGGCCAGGGCGTCGCCAACGCGGTCGGCATGGCGCTCGCCGAAGCGCTGCTCGCCGCCGAGTTCAACAAGGCCGACGCGAAGATCGTCGATCACTACACGTATGTGTTCCTGGGCGACGGCTGCCTGATGGAAGGCATTTCGCACGAAGCCTGTTCGCTCGCGGGCACGCTGAAGCTGAACAAACTGATCGCCCTGTACGACGACAACGGCATTTCCATCGACGGCCACGTCGAGCACTGGTTCCACGACGACACGCCGAAGCGCTTCGAAGCGTACGGCTGGAATGTGATTCGCGCCGTGGACGGCCATGACGTCAACGCAGTCGATGCCGCCATCGCTCAGGCGAAGCAATCCGACAAGCCGACGCTCATTTGCTGCCGCACGGTCATCGGCAAGGGCGCGCCGACGAAGGCGGGCGGCCACGACGCGCACGGCGCGCCGCTCGGCGGCGACGAGATCGCGGCCACGCGCGCCGCGATCGGCTGGCAATACGAGCCGTTCGTGATTCCGCAGGAAGTCTATGCAGCGTGGGACGCGAAGGAGCAGGGCGCGCGCGTGGAAGGCGAGTGGAACAAGGCGTTCGACGCCTATCGCGCCAAGTACGCTGGACAGGCCGCCGAATTCGCGCGCCGCATGAAGGGCGAACTGCCCGCCGACTGGAAGGCAAGTGCCGCGAAGATCATCGAAGATGCGAACCAGCGTGCGGAAACAGTCGCGACGCGCAAGGCATCGCAACAGGCCATCGAAGGGCTCGCCGCCGCGCTGCCGGAACTGCTCGGCGGTTCGGCCGACCTGACCGGCTCGAATCTCACGAACTGGAAGGCGTCGAAAGCGGTGCGCGCCGCCGGCGACGCGGAAAACGCCAACGCGGGCCATGCGGGCATCCAGTGGGGCAATCACATCAATTACGGCGTGCGCGAATTCGGCATGAGCGCGGCCATCAACGGCATTGCGCTGCATGGCGGCTTCCGTCCGTTCGGCGGCACGTTCCTGACGTTCTCGGACTACAGCCGCAACGCGCTGCGCGTCGCCGCGCTGATGAAGGCGCGCTCGATCTTCGTGTTCACGCACGATTCCATCGGCCTCGGCGAAGACGGTCCGACGCACCAGTCGGTCGAGCACGTCTCCAGCCTGCGCCTGATTCCGCAGTTGCAGACGTGGCGGCCGGCGGATACTGTGGAAACGGCCGTCGCGTGGACGCATGCCATCGAGCACGAAGGCCCGTCGACGCTCATTTTCAGCCGCCAGAACTTGCAGTACTCGCCGCGCAACGACATTCAGATTGCAAACATCGCGAAGGGCGGTTACGTGCTCGTCGACTGGAACGACGACATTCCTGCGCGCAAAATCATCCTGATCGCCACGGGATCGGAAGTGCAGCTCGCGATGCAGGCCGTCGAGGCGCTCGCGAAAGAAGGCATCGGCGCGCGCGTCGTCTCGATGCCCTGCACGAACCTCTTCGACAAACAAGACGCCGAGTACCGCGAGCGCGTGCTGCCGAAGGGCGTGGCGCGCGTAGCGATCGAAGCGGGCGTGACGGATTTCTGGCGCAAGTACGTGGGCCTCGAAGGCGGCGTGGTCGGCATCGACACGTTCGGAGAGTCCGCGCCGGCCGGTGCGCTCTTCAAGCACTTCGGCTTCACGGTGGAGCACGTCGTCGAAACGGCGAAGGCCGTTCTGGCCGCGTGAGCATCCGCGTGCAGCGAAGCAGGTTTTTTTAAGCCAAGGAGATAGACCATGACGATTCGCGTTGCAATCAACGGCTACGGCCGGATCGGCCGCAACACGTTGCGCGCCTTCTACGAGAACGGCAAGAAGCACGACATCGAGATCGTCGCCATCAACGATCTCGGCGATGCCAAGACGAACGCGCACCTGACGCAGTACGACACCGCGCACGGCAAGTTCCCCGGCGACGTGTCGGTGGACGGCGACTACCTCGTCGTCAACGGCGACAAGATTCGCGTGCTGGCGAACCGCAACCCGGCCGAACTGCCGTGGGGCGAACTGAACGTCGACGTGGTGATGGAGTGCACCGGTTTCTTCACGACGAAGGAAAAGGCGAGCGCGCACATCAAGGGCGGCGCGAAGAAGGTCATCATTTCCGCGCCGGGCGGCAAGGACGTGGACGCGACCGTCGTGTACGGCGTGAACCACAACGTGCTGAAGGCATCGGACACGGTCATCTCGAACGCTTCGTGCACGACGAACTGCCTCGCGCCGCTCGTCAAGCCGCTGAACGACAAGATCGGCCTCGTCAACGGCCTGATGACCACGATCCACGCATACACGAACGACCAGGTTCTGACCGACGTGTATCACGAAGACCTGCGCCGCGCGCGCTCGGCCACGCACAGCCAGATTCCGACGAAGACGGGCGCGGCGTCGGCGGTCGGCCTCGTGCTGCCGGAGCTGAACGGCAAGCTGGACGGCTACGCGATCCGCGTGCCGACCATCAACGTGTCGGTGGTGGATCTGTCGTTCATCGCGGCGCGCGACACGACGGTCGAAGAAGTCAACAAGATCATGAAGGAAGCGTCGGAAGGCGAGCTGAAGGGCATTCTCGGCTACAACGACGCGCCGCTGGTGTCGGTCGACTTCAACCACAACCCGGCTTCGTCGACGTTCGACGCGACGCTCACGAAGGTGTCGGGCCGTCTCGTGAAGGTGTCGAGCTGGTACGACAACGAGTGGGGCTTCTCGAACCGCATGCTGGATACGGCGGTCGCGCTCGCGAACGCGAAGTAACGTTCGGTCCGCTGCAACGACAAAGCCGCTCCTCGGAGCGGCTTTGTTTTTTGCGCGGCGTTATGCGAACCGCTGGCGCAGGAACGATATGACATACGGCGTCGCGGCAGCCGCAACGGTCGACGCCGTGCCCGGGTCGATGCCCATGCGCGCGCCGATGGATTCCGCGATGCGTCCGGTCAGCACGCCTTCGCCGCCTTCTTCCAGCGACTTGAAGAAGCCGTCGCCGCGCACGAGCCCCGCCGCGAACGCTGCAAAGAATCTCTTGCCGGGATGGTCGCCCAGCAAGCCCTGGCTCTGCTCTTCGGCGTGCGCGTGCGCCGTTTCCGCAGCCGTACTAAGCATTTGCTGACTGTCTTCCTGGCTGAAGCCCTGATCGGTCAGCGCCTGCGTGGCTTGCGCCCCGTGCGACGAAGACAGAAATTCTGATACGAGTTGTTGCACGTCCATTGACGTTACTCCTTTTGACGTTCGCTGATTGCAGGTCCGCGGAAAGCTGATTAAAGCCACAGAGGGCTAGTGATCGCTGGCGACCGTTGCTATGACAGCGGCTGTCGCGGGAAGTGCCTGTTTCAGAGGCGATGAGCGTCGTTATCGGATTGCGCCGCACAGGGACGAGAATGGACGAAACAAAACCGCCGTCTATCGAAGCCGACAGACGGCGGTTTTTGCATTCGCGCGCCCGGCCGGGCGCCTGCCGCTCACTGCTTTCGGTGCGGGCAGTTTTCCTTCGTGGAGGCGCCGTAGAGCGCGAGCGCGTGGTCGTGCAGCTTGTATCCGCGTTCCCTTGG
>NZ_JALQEM010000019.1 GCF_023630705.1 Caballeronia sp. GAFFF1 | reverse complement strand
TCATTTTTAATGTGTAATTTCCGTTTTTTAGGTATTGCCCCCCAACTGGTACTAGATGTGAAAAAAAAAACCCGCCTTAAATCAACGCCTACTGAGGGGTTTTTTTGCAGGCGCGCGCCCGGCCGGGCGCATGCCGCTCAGTGCTTGCGGTGCGGGCAGTTTTCCTTCGTGCAGGCGCCGTAGAGCGCGAGCGCGTGCTCGTGCAGCTTGAAGCCGCGTTCCTTGGCGATGGACTGCTGACGGCGTTCGATTTCGGCGTCGAAGAACTCTTCGACGCGCCCGCAGTCGATGCACACGAGGTGATCGTGGTGCGAACCTTCGTTCAGCTCGAACACCGCTTTGCCCGATTCGAAATTGCTTCGCGACAGCAGGCCCGCTTGCTCGAACTGCGTGAGCACGCGGTACACGGTGGCGAGCCCGATATCGAGCTCTTCGTTGAGCAGGTTGCGATACACGTCTTCAGCGGTGAGGTGACGCACCGGACTATGCTGGAAGATTTCCAGAATCTTGAGGCGGGGCAGGGTCGCCTTGAGCCCGATATTTTTCAGATCGGAGGGATTGGTCATGGCTAGGCATCCCTAGAGTACAATTCAAGGTTCTCATAGTAATGCGTTTTTCCGAATCCTGACATCTCATGCGGAAAGTACGCAAAACCGCGCGGAAGCCACGCAAGAGCGACGCAACAGCGACGCAGTAGCGACGCAGAAGCGCACTGAGAGCGGAACGAGAAGCGCGGCGTTGTCAGTGTCATCGGCGCTGTGCGCGAAAGGTGAAATGATCTCAAAATTTTTATCGAATTGCAGGGAGAGCCGTCGCATGCGGGGAACCATCATCGCAGCAACCCTCGCCGCGTCGCTCGCGGGTTGCTCGACGTACGACAGCGTCACGCAGAAGATCGCGCAGAGCATCACGCCCTATCGCATCACGGTCGTGCAGGGCAACTTCGTTTCGCAGGAAGCGGCGAGCCAGATGCAGGTCGGCATGTCGCGCGATCAGGTCAGGCAACTGCTCGGCACGCCGCTGCTCACCGACATGTTTCACGCGGACCGCTGGGACTACGTGTTCTACTTCAAGCGCGGTTCCACCTCCGTCGTGCAGCAGCGCGATTTCATCGTGAACTTCGCGAGCGATCGCGTCGTGAGCTGGTCGGGCGGCGAGAATCTGCCGTCCAACCTCGAACTGCTCGCCGAGATCGACGGCGACAAGGGCGTGAAGGTCGCGAAGTCGCCAACGGCGCCCGCAGCCGTCGCGGCATCGGCGGCGTCGGCATCGACCGTGACCGCGCCGGCCGGCGAGCCGTCCACGCAGCCCAACACCGCGGCAGCCTTCGCGGGCGATGCGAACCAGCAAGCCGCGCAGGCAGCGAATCGCGCGACGGCGCAAGTCGAAATGCCGACTGGCCGCACGCAATCGTCGGTGCGCCCGAACGTGCCGCAAAGCGCGGGCGGGGCGCCCGGCGCGGCAAGCGTGGGCGGCAACTCGCAGATCCAGTTGCAGCGCAAGCCGCAGACGATCACGATTCCGGACAGCAGCGCGGTCGGTCCCGCGAGCACGTCGCCCGCCCCGGCCAACGCTGGCGGGCAAGCGCAGTTCAGCATGCCGCAGTAACGCGGCGAAGCATCGTCGGCAAGGCGCGCCGTTCGCGCCTTGCCGGACAGACCGGCGTCGCGGGCGCTCGCCGCGTGACGCCGTATCAATTAGCCGCGCTCGCCGCGCGGTTCAACACGAGACAGCCATGAAGATCGCCATCGCCGGGGCGTCGGGCCGCATGGGCCGGATGCTGATCGAAACCGTTCTCAACGACCCCGACGCGCAACTCGTCGGCGCGCTCGACCGTTCCGGCGCGCCGCAGCTCGGGCAGGACGCAGGCGCTTTTCTCGGCAAGACCACCGGCGTCACGCTCACCGACGACATCGAGCGCGTGTTCGCCGACGCCGATTATCTGATCGACTTCACGCGCCCTGAAGGCACGCTTATGCATCTGGAAGCGGCGCTGCGTCACAACGTGAAGATGGTGATCGGCACGACGGGCTTCTCCGACGAGCAAAAGGCGCAGTTGAAGCAGGCGGGCGACAAGATCGGCGTGGTCTTCGCGCCGAACATGAGCGTCGGCGTGAACGTGACGCTCAAGCTGCTCGAATTCGCCGCCAAGCACTTCGCGCAGGGTTACGACATCGAGATCATCGAGGCGCATCATCGGCATAAGATGGATGCGCCGTCCGGCACCGCGCTGGCGATGGGCGAAGTCGTGGCCCGCGCGCTCGGCCGGAATCTGAACGACTGCGCCGTCTACGCACGCGAAGGCGTAACGGGAGAGCGCGATCCGTCGACCATCGGCTTCTCGGCGATACGCGGCGGCGATATCGTCGGCGATCACACGGTGCTGTTCGCGGGCATCGGCGAGCGCATCGAGATCACGCACAAGTCCGCGAGCCGTCTGTCGTACGCGCAGGGCGCGCTGCGCGCCGTGCGCTTCCTCGCCGCGCACGACAAGGGCTTCTTCGACATGCAAGACGTGCTCGGCTTGCGCTGAGGCGTTCACGGACGATGGCGGCAACGGGCGTTATCCATTATCTGCAAAGCGGCGATGCCGTCACGCATGCTGTCGCGGGCGTGCTGCTCGCCATGTCGCTTGCGAGCTGGTGCTTCTTGCTCGTGAAGGCGTGGGTCCTGGCACGCGCGAAATGGCAGGGGCCGCTCGCGCTGCAACGCTTCTGGCAGGCATCGACGCTCAAAGACGGCATCGGTGCATTGCGCAGCGCGGACCGCGAGCGCGTGTATCTGCCGCTCGCCGAAGCGGCGTGGCGCGCCTCCGAAGCGGAAGTGCCCGGCGCGCTGCTCGCCCGCGTCGAGCGCAACGAGCGCGTGTTGCGCGCGCTGCGCCAGGCGTTGCTGCGCTCGCAACGGCGGCTCGAATTCGGACAGGTGCTCCTCGCGTCGGTGGGCAGCACGGCGCCCTTCGTCGGCTTGCTCGGCACGGTCTGGGGCATCTATCACGCGCTCGGCAGCATTGCGGCGAGCGGGCAGGCGATGATCGAAAACGTCGCGGCGCCGGTCGGCGAGGCGCTCATCATGACCGCGTTCGGTCTGGTCGTCGCGATTCCGGCGGTGCTTGCGTACAACGTGCTCGGCCGCTACGTGCGTCAGATCTCCGAGGAACTCGACGGCTTCGCGCACGATCTGCACGCCTTCGTTTGCGGCGAGAAGGAATAGGGAGCGAGCGATGGCCTTCGGCGGACTCGACAACAAGCCCAACGGCTCGCCCATGGCCGACATCAACATGACGCCTCTCATCGACGTCATGCTCGTGTTGCTGGTGATCTTCATCATCACCGCGCCGCTCTTCACGCATGCCATCCGGCTCGATTTGCCGAAGGTCTCGTCGCAGCCTGCGCGCGAGACGCCGCAGACCATCACGCTTTCCATCGACGATGCAGGCAAGCTCTATTGGAACGACGCGCCGATCAGGGCCGCTGACATGCGCGCGCGCTTCGCCGCGGCGGGCAAGGCGGCCGATAAGCCGGAACTGCATCTGAGGGCCTCGAGCGGCACGCGCTATGAAATCGTCGCGCAGGTAATGGGCGCCGCGCAGCAGGCAGGAATCGAGCGGATCGGTTTTGTGACGCAGCCCGTGCCGGCGCGCTGAGACTTTCGCATTCGGCCTATGCCGTTCGGCCGAATTGCCGGACGACCGCGCGCCGCGCAAACTTGCAGCGAATGTTCCAGCGAATGGCCCGGAAATCGCGCGGCCGGCGGCTTTACGAATCCAGGACACGCGGGGAGCGGACGGTATAATCGCCCTTTGCCCGTCCAACGCGTCCCGCGTCAATCAGAGCAGGCCCGATTCCGCCGTTGTATCGCGCGGGTCGCGCCGGCCGGTCGACCACGCAGCGTCTGGATTCGCCACCGCAGCCAGCGCGGTCAAGCCTAACGAAGCTCGCGCCCGTTCACAGCATCAAGCGTAAAGCCACCACACCATGCACGATAAATACGTACCCGCCGACGTCGAATCCGCCGCGCAGAGCAACTGGCGCGCGAACGACGTCTACCGGACGACCGAGACGTCGGCCAAGCCCAAGTTCTATTGCGTCTCGATGCTGCCGTATCCGTCGGGCAAGCTGCACATGGGGCACGTGCGCAACTACACCATCAACGACGTGATGTACCGTTATCTGCGCATGAACGGCCACAACACGCTGATGCCGATGGGCTGGGACGCGTTCGGCATGCCCGCCGAAAATGCTGCGATGGCCAATGGCGTGCCGCCCGCGAAGTGGACGTACGACAACATCGCGTATATGAAGAAGCAAATGCAGTCGATGGGCCTCGCCATCGACTGGTCGCGCGAAGTCGCCACGTGCTCGCCCGAGTACTACAAGTGGAACCAGTGGCTGTTCCTCAAGATGCTGGAAAAGGGCATCGCGTACAAGAAGACCGGCACGGTGAACTGGGACCCGGTCGACCAGACGGTGCTCGCGAACGAACAGGTCATCGACGGGCGCGGCTGGCGCTCGGGCGCGCTCGTGGAGAAGCGCGAGATTCCGATGTACTACCTGCGCATCACCGACTACGCGGACCAACTGCTCGACGATCTCGAAGGTCTCGGCTGGCCCGAGCGCGTGAAGATCATGCAGCAGAACTGGATCGGCAAGAGCTTCGGCGTGAACTTCGGCTTCCCGTACGAAATCGACGGCGAGGCGAAGCTCTTGCGCGTGTTCACCACGCGCGCCGACACCATCATGGGCGTGACGTTCGCGGCGATCGCGGCGGAGCATCCGCTCGCCACGCGTCTTGTGCGCGACAACGCCGGTTTGCAGGCGTTCATCGAGGAATGCAAGCGCGGCGGCGTCGCGGAAGCGGACGTCGCCACGATGGAAAAGAAGGGCATGGCGACCGGCTTTTTCATCACGCATCCGCTGACGGGCGAGAAGGTGGAAGTGTGGATCGGCAACTACGTGCTGATGTCCTACGGCGAAGGCGCCGTGATGGGCGTGCCGGCGCACGATGAGCGCGACTTCGCGTTCGCGAAGAAATACGATCTGGCGATCAAGCCGGTGATCGCCGTCGAAGGCAAGACCTACTCCACCGCGGCGTGGGAAGAGTGGTACGGCGACAAGACGGCCGGCCGCCTCGTCAACAGCGGCAAGTACGACGGCCTGACCACCGAGGAAGCGATCGATGCGATCGCCGCCGACCTGAAAGCCAAGGATCTCGGCGACAAGCAGGTCACGTGGCGTCTGCGCGACTGGGGCATCTCGCGCCAGCGTTACTGGGGCACGCCGATCCCGATCATTCACTGCCCGAGCTGCGGCGATGTGCCGGTGCCGGAGAAGGATCTGCCGGTCGTGCTGCCGGAAGACCTCGTGCCGGACGGCACGGGCAATCCGCTCGCGAAGTCGGAAGCGTTTCTGAACTGCTCGTGCCCGAAGTGCGGCGCGGCGGCGAAGCGCGAAACGGACACCATGGACACGTTCGTCGATTCTTCGTGGTACTTCTCGCGCTACAGCGCACCGGATGCCGCGACGATGGTCGACGAGCGCACCGACTATTGGATGCCGATGGATCAGTACATCGGCGGTATCGAGCACGCCATTCTTCACCTCTTGTATTCGCGCTTCTGGACGAAGGTCATGCGCGATATGGGCCTCGTGAAGTTCGGCGAACCGGCCAAGAACCTGCTCACGCAGGGCATGGTGCTCAACGAGACGTTCTATCGGGAAGACGCGAGCGGCAAGAAGACCTGGTACAACCCGCTCGAAGTCACCGTTTCGCACGACGACAAGGGCCGTCCGACGGGCGCGACGCTGATTGCCGACGGCCAGCCGGTCGTGCTCGGCGGCGTCGAAAAGATGTCGAAGTCGAAGAACAACGGCGTTGATCCGCAGACGCTCATCGACCAGTACGGCGCCGATACGGCGCGTCTTTTCGTGATGTTCGCGGCGCCGCCGGAGCAATCGCTCGAATGGTCGGGCGCGGGCGTCGAAGGCGCGAGCCGCTTCCTGCGCCGCGTGTGGCACTTCGCGCACGACAACGCCGAGGCGCTGCGCCAGCACCGCCAGCTGGACGCATCGAAACTAAGCGACGCCGACCGCGCGCTGCGCCGCGACATCTACACCGTGCTGAAGCAGGCCGATTTCGACTATGGCCGCCTGCAGTACAACACGGTCGTGTCCGCTGCGATGAAGATGCTCAACGCGCTCGACAGCTCGAAGAATGCAGGCGAAGGCGTGCTGAACGAAACCTTCGGCGTGCTGCTGCGCGTGCTGTATCCGGTGGTGCCGCACATCACATTCCAGTTGTGGTCGGAACTCGGTTACGCCGACGACTTCGGCCCGCTGCTCGACGCGCCGTGGCCGAAGGTCGACGAAGCCGCGCTCGAGCAATCGGAAATCGAACTGGTGCTGCAGGTCAACGGCAAGGTGCGCGGCGCGCTGACCCTGGCGAAGGATGCAACGCGGGAAGCCATCGAGCAGGCGGCGCTCGCGCACGAAATGTTCGAAAAGTTCTCCGAAGGCCGCGCGCCGAAGAAAATCGTCGTGGTGCCGGGGCGTCTCGTCAACGTGGTGGTCTGATGGCCAAAACCTGGGGATTCGATGTGAGCGGCAAAGCCGTCGACAATCGCGCGGCGCGCGTGAGCCGGCGTACGTTCCTCGCGCTGGTGGGCGGCGCGGTCGCGCTGTCCGCGTGCGGCTTCCAGTTGCGCGGCGAGCAGGACTACGCCTTCAAGCGCCTGGCGATCAGCGGCGGCGCGCCGCAGATGGTCGGGCGGCTCGAACGCATGGTGCAGGGCGGAAGCGATACGGTTATCGTGACGCCTTCGGAAAAGCCCGACGCGACGCTCTACCTCACGGAAGGTCAAGGTCTCCGCACACTCAGCCTGAATTCGCAGGGCGTGATCCAGGAGTACGAGCTCGTCTACAACCTGAGCTACACGCTCGTCGGCGCGGACGGAACCGTGCTGATTCCGCCGAGCGCCATCGCGCTGAATCGCGCGATGACCTATAGCAACCAGTACACGCTCGCGAAGTCGCAGGAAGCCACGCTGCTCTACAACGACATGCGCAACGACGCCGTGGATCAACTGACGCGCCGGCTCGCGGTCGTGCGTTCGCTGCATCCGACGCCGGCGGAACAGACGCCGGGTATCGCACCGCGGGCGCCGTTGCCCACGCCGCCGCTGTAACGGGCTACGCGACCGTCCACCATGCAACTGAAGCTCGACGCGCTCGAAGCGCATCTCGCCAAGGGCCTGAAGGCGCTGTACGTCGTCTATGGCGACGAGCATCTGCTCGTTCAGGAAGCGTGCGACCGCATCCGGGCCGCCGCGCGCGCGGGCGGCTTCACGGATCGAACGGTGTTCACGGTCGAGCGCGGGTTCGACTGGAGCGCGCTCATCGGCGCGACGCAGTCGATGTCGCTGTTCGGCGACCGTCAGCTGATCGAGCTGCGCATTCCCACGGGCAAGCCCGGCAAAGAAGGCGGCGAGGCGCTAAAAATGCTCGCCGCCGCCGGCAATCCCGACGTCGTCACGCTGGTCACGCTGCCGCGCCTCGATTCGGCCACGCAGAAATCCGCGTGGTTCACGGCGCTCATCGGCGCGGGCGTGGCGCTGAAGGTCGATCCGGTCGACCGCGCGCAATTGCCCATGTGGGTCGGCCAACGGCTTGCGCAGCAGGGCCAGCGCGTCGCGCCGGGCGAGGAGGGGCGGCGCGCGCTCGTCTTTATCGCGGAGCGCGTCGAGGGCAATCTGCTTGCCGCGCATCAGGAAATCCAGAAGCTCGGGCTGCTTTATCCGCAGGGCGTGCTCACGTTCGAGCAGATTCACGACGCGGTGCTGAACGTCGCGCGCTACGACGTGTTCAAGCTGAACGAGGCGATGCTGACGGGCGACGTCGGCCGTCTTTCACGCATGCTCGACGGTCTCAAAGGCGAAGGCGAAGCGGCTGTGCTTGTCTTGTGGGCGCTCGTCGACGAAGTGCGCACGCTCCTGCGCATCAAGCGCGGTGTGACGTCGGGCAAGCCGCTCGCCACGCTGCTGCGCGAAAATCGCGTATGGGGGCCGCGCGAGCGGTTGATCGGCCCGGCCCTTTCCCGCGTGACGGAAGACGCGCTCGAACGCGCGCTCTCGCTCGCGGCGCGGCTCGACCGGCAGGTCAAAGGGCTCTCGGGTAGTTCCGGCAGCGCGGGTGCGCGCGGCAGCGAGCCGCCGCCCGATCCGTGGGCGGGCATGTTCGAACTGGCGATGGCCGTGGCGCAAGGCGCGTCGCCAGCGCCGCGACCGCGTCGCTAATTACGCGACACGGCTTAGAATGATCCTTTGCGCGTCGGGCCCTGCAGCCGGACGCGGCTCCCATCTCACTGATGCCGCGCTTCCGCAGCCGGCATACGGAATGATCCAGATGAACATCGACCAGTACATGACCGATCTCGGCCGCCGCGCGCGCGTGGCGTCACGCGCGATGGCGCGGGCGTCGACGGCGGCGAAGAACGCGGCGCTCGTCGCGGTGGCGGATGCGATCGAGCGGGAACGCGACGCGCTCAAGGCCGCGAATGCGCGCGATCTGGACCGAGCCCGCGAAAAGGGCTACGACGCGGCGTTCATCGACCGTCTCACGCTCTCCGACAAGGCGCTCGGCACGATGGTCGAAGGGTTGCGGCAAGTCGCGTCGCTGGCCGATCCGATCGGGGAGATCAGCGGACTCAAGTTCCGTCCGACGGGCATTCAGGTCGGGCAGATGCGCGTGCCGCTCGGCGTGATCGGAATCATCTACGAATCGCGGCCGAACGTGACCATCGACGCCGCGGCGCTCTGCCTGAAATCCGGCAACGCGACGATTCTGCGCGGCGGTTCCGAGGCGCTCGATTGCAACACTGCGCTTGCCAGGCTGATCGGCGAGGGACTGCGAGCGGCGGGACTGCCGCAGGACGCAGTGCAGGTGGTCGAGACGGCGGATCGCGCGGCGGTCGGCAAGCTCATCACCATGACGGAGTTCGTCGACGTGATCGTGCCGCGCGGCGGCAAAAGCCTGATCGCCCGGCTAATGGAAGAGTCCCGCGTGCCGATGATCAAGCATCTCGACGGCATCTGCCACGTGTACGTGGACGACCGCGCCGATCTCGCGAAAGCGGCGGCGATCTGCGACAACGCGAAGACGCATCGCTACGGCACCTGCAACACGATGGAAACGCTGCTCGTCGCGCGCGCTGTCGCCGAAGCGGCGTTGCCCATGCTCGCGCGCGCGTTCCAGGCGAAGGACGTCGAACTGCGTGTCGACGCGGCGGCGCGCAAGGTGCTCGAAGCGGCGCATATCAGCGGGCTCGTGGATGCCACCGACGAAGACTGGAGCACCGAATATCTCGCGCCGATTCTCGCGGTGAAAATTGTCGATGGCCTGGACGAGGCCATCGACCATATCAACACGTACGGGTCGCATCATACGGACGCGATCGTCACCGAAGATCACGACCGCGCCATGCGCTTCCTGCGCGAGGTGGATTCGGCGAGCGTCATGGTCAACGCGTCGACGCGCTTCGCGGATGGCTTCGAGTTCGGGCTGGGCGCGGAAATCGGCATCTCGAACGACAAGCTGCACGCGCGTGGCCCGGTGGGACTGGAAGGGCTGACGTCGCTGAAGTACGTCGTGCTCGGTCACGGCGAAGTGCGTCAATAAGAACGACCCGAAGAGAAACGATGCTCTGGATCAAATCGCTGCATATCGTGCTGGTCGCCTCGTGGTTCGCGGGGCTGTTCTACTTGCCGCGCATTTACGTCAATCTCGCGATGGAGAAGGACCCGGCAGCGACCGCGCGCCTGCTGCTGATGGCGCGCAAGCTCTTTCGCTTCATGACGTTCATCGCGGTGCCGGCGCTCGCGTGCGGGCTGTGGCTGTGGCTGGATGTCGGCATCGGGCGCGGACAGGGTTGGTTGCACGCGAAGCTCGGCATCGTCGTATTGCTGCTTGCTTATCACGCGTATTGCGGCGTTCTGCTGCGCACGTTCCAGCGCGGCGAGAACACGCGCTCGGACAAGTGGTACCGCATGTACAACGAGTTGCCGGTGCTCGGCTTGCTCGGCGCGACGCTTCTGGTGGTCGTCAAACCGTTCTGATGTCTCTTCCGTGAGTCCGGCGTCGGCTCACGTCCCCACCCGGCGTCCTTCCAGCACGTCCTTCGCCTCGGCGAGCTTCTCAGCCAGCTGCGGGCCGCGCGCCAGCGCGAGCCCCACCGCCAGAATGTCGCCGATTGCGAGATGCGAGACGCGCGATGTCATCGGCGAAAAAATATCCGTGTCCTCATCGACATTCGCGAACAGGCCGACGCTCGCCAGTCGCGCGAGCGGCGAATTGCCGTGCGTGATCGCGATCACTTTCGCCCCGCCATTGAGCGCGGATTTGCACGCATCGAGAATGTCCTTCGTGCGGCCAGTGTTCGAAATGGCGACGACCACATCGCCGGGACCGAGCAGCGCCGCCGACGTCGTGTAGGTATGCGGATCGGCGTACGCGACCGAGGGCACGCCGAGCCGGAAGAATTTGTGCTGCATGTCGAGCGCGGCGATGCCCGAGCCGCCTGCGCCATAAAACTCGATGCGCCGCGCATCCGAAAGAATCGCGATGGCCGCAGCCACGCTGTCCGACGACAAGCTGTTCCGCACCGCGATCAGCGCGCCGATGGTGCGGTCCAGCACCTTCGCCGCGACGCCGGCGGCCGGTTCGTCGCTGCGGACGTCGCGGTAGACCGTGGGCACATCCGCTGCGACGCTTTGCGCAAGCCGGATCTTGAATTCCCGGAAGCCGGAGAAGCCGAGCGCCTGACAAAAACGCGCGATGGTCGGCTGGCTGACGCCTGCGCGGGCGGCGAAGTCGGTCATCGACAGGTCGAGGACTTCGCGCGGCGCTTCCAGCACATAATCGGCGAGCTTGCGCTCGGACGGGCGCAACTGCTCGCGCATTGCTTCGACTTGAGACAGCAACATCGGAAAACTCGCCTATGCTGGAATTTGCCTGCGACTATAGCCGATGATTCGCTTTGTACAAATACTACATGTTCGGCCGCCAATTCGTTAGGGAATTCCCTGAGATGCCGATGTTTAAAGGTCGCGAGTTAGGCGCCCACTGAAAAGCGAATCGCGTTCAACACATTGTCGACGTGTAGTTTTTCTACTAATATGGCGCCGAGCGGCATCCACACGATAACGACGCAGCCGCCGTTCTTCGCGATTGTCCAACCCATAACTCGACGGCATGCGCGCCGGAGTGAGACAAGGAGCTTCGATGGTTTCCCCGCATTCACAACTCAAGAAGGTTACCGACCGCGTGATCGAACGCAGCAAGTCCACGCGCGCGGCGTATCTCGCGCGTATTGACGCGGCGCACGGCAAGTTCCCGGCGCGGGGCGCGCTGTCTTGCGCGAACCTCGCGCACGGTTTCGCCGGACTCGAAGGACAGGAAAAGTTTGCGATCAAGGCGGTGCGCGAGCCGAACATCGGCATCGTGTCGTCGTATAACGAAATGCTTTCCGCGCACGCGCCGTACAAGAGTTTTCCGGACATCATCAAGCAGGCGGCGCGCGAACACGGCGGCATCGCGCAGTTCGCGGGCGGCGTGCCGGCCATGTGCGACGGTATCACGCAAGGCAACGCGGGGATGGAGCTGTCGCTCTTTTCGCGCGAAGTCATTGCCATGAGCACGGCCGTCGCGCTCACGCACAATATGTTCGACGCGGCGCTGTGTTTGGGCGTCTGCGACAAGATCGTGCCGGGGCTCGCCATCGGCGCGTTGCAGTTCGGCCATCTGCCGACCATCTTCGTCCCGGCAGGCCCGATGACGAGCGGCCTCACCAACGACGAGAAAGCAAAGGTCCGTCAGGAGTTCGCGACCGGCAAGTGCAATCGCGACGCGTTGCTCGAAGCCGAGGCGGCGGCGTATCACGGTCACGGAACCTGCACCTTCTACGGCACGGCCAACAGCAATCAGATGCTCATGGAAGTGATGGGCCTGCATCTGCCGAGCGCGGCGTTCGTGCATCCGCACACGCCGCTGCGCGATGCGCTCACCGCCGAGGCCGCGCGCCGCGTGCTCGACCTCACGCTGGAGCGCGGCAATTACACGCCGATCGGCCATGTGGTCGATGAGAAGGCGATCGTCAACGGCATCGTCGCGCTGCTCGCGACGGGCGGTTCGACCAATCACACGCTGCACCTCGTGGCGATCGCGCGGGCGGCGGGCATCGTGATCGACTGGAACGACTTCGACGAGCTCTCGCAGGTCGTCCCGCTGCTCGCGAAGATTTATCCGAACGGCAAGGCCGACGTGAACCACTTCCACGCGGCGGGCGGCGTGGCGTTTCTCGTGCGCAACCTGCTGGAAGGCGGTTTGCTGCACGAAGACGTGCAGACGGTCGCGGGCCGCGGCTTGTCGCATTACACGAAAGAGCCGAAGCTGATCGACGGCAAGCTGCAATGGGTCGATGGCGCCGCCGAGAGTCACGACACGAAAGTGCTGCGCGGCATTCGCGAGCCGTTCCAGCCGGACGGCGGCTTGCGGCTGATGCAAGGCAAGCTCGGGCGTGGCGTCATCAAGATTTCGGCGGTCGCGCCGGAGCATCGCGTGGTGAAGGCGCCGGCCATCGTGTTCAATTCGCAGGAAGAAGTGCAGGAAGCCTTCGACAAGGGCGAGCTGAAGCGCGATTTCGTCGCGGTCGTGCGCTTTCAGGGCGCGCGCGCGAACGGCATGCCGGAGCTGCACCGGTTGACGCCGCTTCTCGGCGTGCTGCAGGATCAGGGCTTTCATGTCGCGCTCGTCACCGACGGCCGTATGTCGGGTGCATCGGGCAAGGTGCCTGCCGTGATTCACGTATCGCCCGAGGCGCTGTTGCATGGGCCGCTTGGCAAGGTGCGGACCGGCGACATGCTGGTGATCGACGCGCCGGCTGGCGTGCTCGACATCGACATCGATGAACGCGAATGGGCGTCGCGCGAGGTCGAGGCGCCGGCGAATCAGGCGGAAAACGAAGTCGGCTTCGGCCGCGAGCTGTTCGGCGTATTCCGCAGCGCGGCGCTGCCAGCCGAGGAGGGCGCGTCGGTGTTCGGTGCGCTGATCGGCGCGACGGCTCCGTCCGCTACTGACGGCGCGACGGCGAATGTCGGCGACGCACATCGCGAAGCGGCTCGCGCTCATGCATCCACGCAGGCGACGCACTGACGCCAATTGGAAACCCGCGGCCTGACACTGAGTCGCCGCATATAAGAAGGAGTCGCATCACATGAAAACGGTAAGCGAAATCGTGCGTCTGGGTCCGGTCATTCCGGTGCTCGCATTTGATTCAGTGGAGCAGGGCGAACAGGTCTCGCGCGCGCTGCACGCAGGCGGCGTGAAGGTGCTCGAGATCACGCTGCGCACGGCGGCGGGCATCGGCGCGATCGAACGGGCGAGCAAGCTCGCGGAAGACATCGTCGTTGGCGTCGGGACCATCACGAAGCCTGAGCATTGCGAGCAGGCCAAGAAGGCGGGCGCGCAATTCGGCGTGTCGCCGGGTTTGACGAAGGACATGCACAAGGCCGCACAGGATGCCGGGCTGCCGCTGCTGCCGGGCGTGATGACGCCGAGCGACATCATTACCGCGATGGAACTGGGCTATGAAACCGTCAAGTTTTTCCCGGCGCAACAGGCGGGCGGCGTTCCGATGTTGCAGGCGTTTTACGGGCCGTTTCCTAATCTCAAGTTCTGTCCGACGGGTGGCATTACTGCGGAGACGGCGTCGCTGTTTCTCGCGCAGCCGAATGTGGTGTGTGTTGGCGGGTCGTGGCTGACGCCGAAGGCTGCGCTCGCTGCGCAGAATTGGGAGGAAGTGACGCGGCTGGCGCGGGCTGCGAGTGAGCTTGCGCCGCAGAAGTAACGATGATTCGACAGGCGCGGGGGGGTGAGCTTTCGTTGACCCTCGCCTGATGGGGAGGCGCTGTGTCGAGGCGAGAATTCTTAACGGAGATTCAGGCGCGGCTTCTTAATTGGGCGATGCATCGCTTATGAATACCGCTTAACGAGACAAGGTTCAGTTCTTTTGCTGAACTGAACCTTGTCGGCGGCAGGCGAAGTGCCTGCCGAGGCAATCAAAAGGCCATCAGATCGGCGTGATTGTCGTCTGCGAAATATCGATGTTCACGTTGGTCGACGACGTCGAGCTCGAACTGCTCTTCGTCGAGCCGCCTGCAACCTGAGCGTGTGCCAACATGCTGCGATCAATTTTAATCATTTTAGTCCTCGTTGAATCGAAAAATTTAAAACTGGATTTGCCTCTGGCGAGGACATTATCTCGCGATCGGAACTGCAACTCTGTTGCGGTTGTGTCGGTTTCGATATACTGAAATGTCCCCAGCCGAAGAACACGGCCAGATGGGATTAGCCGGACTTAGTCGAAACTATAACGTGAGTCCAATTAATCCCGGGCGCCATGTCATCGGCATATTAACAGTTGGATCGCATCAATTAACGCCGAATGTTCCTAAATGTTTTCATAACAATATGCTGTAAAGCATCGATCTGATGAATTGATTGCCAAGATGCGCGCGGTGGTCAAACGTATGTGCCAATTGACCGGTATTTGCGGTCGTGCTGCAAAACGGTGGCCGAAACGTTCGCAGACGACGACGCGCAACGCGTCGACTCCGTGCAGGCGTGACTATCACGCGATCGACCAGACGCCGACCATCAGACTCAAGCATTTCTCTCTCCACTCGCCTCCCGGTCGTGCGTCCAGCGTCATGCGCCGTTTCTTGCGATTTCTAAAACGCTAGGACGACTCTTATAAATATTCGGATTGCTGGGAAATATAGAAAATTTTCTATATATTCAAGCGGTAGGTTGGCTACCCGTTCGTCCCCTAGGTGCACTGCTTGTTTCCGCCCGTCCGTAGAAATTCTAGGACCGGACGTTGCGTGCGGCGACACAGCCCAGCACTGTCGACGCAAAGCTTGAGGCCAACACATTGCGCGCCATTTCGGAATGCGTAATCCCGAATTTCTGAGATATCAACTGTGACTATTCGAATCGGAATATCTGTCGTCACGCATCAAGGGCAGAACATTTGGCAGAACGGTCTGGGCCAAAACGTCGTGTTTCTGGCTGAGGCTTTGCAACGGCTACCGTTCGTTGACAGCATTGCGCTCATCGATGTGGGAGATCAAAACGCCTTGCCGCCGCAGGTCGACGCGTCATCGAAAGGTATGCGCATCATGCGAACCCATGACGCGACCGACCAGGTGGACGTTATCTTCGAAATGGGCGGTGCTCTGGATACGCAGTGGCTCGATCTCATGCGCGCTCGCGGCAAAAAGGTCGTGTACTACTGCTGCGGCCAGCCGTACGTGGGACTCGTCGAATCGCCGGTTTTCGATAAACCGGTTCACGTCATGCGCCCCGACCGCTACGACGAAATCTGGTTGATGTCGAAAGACCGTCTGTCCATTCCAATGATGCGCACGCTGCACCGTTGCGACGTTCATCTCGTGCCGTTCATCTGGCATCCGCAATTCCTGGAGCAGCGCATCGCCGAGGTTAGCGAACACGGTCTGCATTACGGGTATCAGCCGCGCGCCGACGGTTCGTTGAATGATCCTTCGCAACGGCAAGGTTTCCGCGTTTCGATCTTTGAACCGAATATTTCGGTAGTCAAAACATCCAGTATCCCGATGCTCGCTTGCGAAGAGGCTTATCGGCGGGATCCCTTGAGCGTCTCTCACATGCATGTGCTCAATACACTGCACATGAAGGATCACCCCACGCTCGTGCAAATGGCCAATTCGCTAAACATCGTGAAAGACAGTAAGGCAACGTTTCACGGTCGCAACGACATTGCGGGCTTCATGGCGCAATTCTCGGATGCTGTCGTGTCGCATCAATGGGGCAACGACCAGAATTACCTCTATCTCGACGTGCTGTATGGCGGTTATCCGCTCGTGCACAACTCGCCCTGGCTCGACGCCGGATATTACTACCCGGGCTTCGATTCACAGGAAGGCGGGCGACAACTTCTGCGCGCGGCTCGCGAACACGACGCGTCGCTCGCGGATTACCGAGTCCGCGCGCAGCGTGTCATCGATTCAGTCAATCCCTTCAATCAAGCGAACCTGGACAGCTTTGCCGACCGGTTACTGCACCTGTTTCACGGTAGCGAGGCGAAGCTCGGCGTATGAATAAGCAAACGAACTCCCGCATGCCAGAGCGGCTTAATGTCGGCGTCTCGATTTTCATTCGTAAAGGCGAGCAGTCGCTCTGGGAAAACGGCATTTTCCAGAATTGCCTTTACTTGGTGATGCTGCTCAATCGCTCGCCGCGTGTGAAAGCGACCTATCTCGTAACGGGAGGCGGCGACGGTGGTCCTGAAGACGCGAAGCGTTTTCTAGTGGATTCCCCCGCGCCGCTAATCGACATGGAAACAGCGATGGGCAAGCTCGATGTGATGATCGAGATGAGCGCGCAGTTGAACCGCGAGTGGTCGATCAAGTTTCGGGAGCAGGGCGGAAAAATCATCACGATGCGCGTGGGCAACGACTACGTGATCGACATTGAGCGCATGGTTTTCAAACTGCAGCATGCCTTGCTGATTTCAGGTGCGCCGTACGATGAAGTGTGGACGCTTCCTGAGTACGAGAGTAGTTGCGCGCCATACTTCGAGACGCTTTTCCGCGCGCCGGTGAAACTCATGCCGCATCTCTGGAGCCCGGTGGTGCTCGACCGTGAAGTCGCGAAGCTGCCCGAGGGGCAGAAATTCGGATACCAGCCCGGCCGCCGTCGCTGGCGCATCGGCATTTTCGAGCCGAACGTTTGCATGGTGAAGACCAGCTTTATTCCGATGCTGTGCTGCGAGGCGGCGCATCGCGAGAATCCGGACATGATCGAGCGTATGTATGCGTACAACACGTTCAAGCTCAAAGAGCATCCGGCCTTTGCCGGGTTCGCGCAGAGCCTCGATCTCGTGAAACACGGCCTCGGGTTCTTCGAGGGACGTTATCCGTTTGCGCAGATCGTGCCGGTGTCCGTGGACGCGGTGGTCAGTCATCAATGGGAAAACCCGCAAAATTACGTGTATTACGAGGCGTTATATGGCGGTTATCCGCTCATTCATAACTCCCATCTGATCGGGGATTGCGGGTACCGTTATCACGACTTCGACTGCGAAGAGGGTGGTATGGCGTTGCGGCGCGCGTTCAGCGTGCACGACGAAAACCTCGAAAGCTATCGTGCAACGGCCAAGGCGTTCCTTCATACGCTCGATCCGGAGAATGAAGACAATGTGCGTACCTACACGCAGGCGATAGAAGCGGTCTACGCAAGAGCATGAACCTGAGATTAACTGAAGTTGCAGCGCGGCACTGGAGCATCGGGCGATGAAAAACCTCCGTATTGGAATCACGATTGGCTTGCATCACGAGGCCGAGACTTTGTGGAATAACGGCATCAAGCAGAACGCCGTCTTTCTGGCAGAGGCGCTCAAGAATTGTCCGAACGTCGAAAGCGTCGTGCTGGTCAATACGACGCATGTTGCAATTACGGACAAACTACCGTGGGACTTGAACCGCTGGCCAACCGTCACTTTCGACGGCGCGAAGGACAATATTGATGTTCTTATCGAACTGGGCGGACAGATTGACCCGGGCGCGACCGAGTACTTGAAGCAGCGCGGCGCGCGGCTTGTTTCCTATTGCTGCGGCTTTGAATACGTCCATGCAATGGAATCGATTCTGTTCAACAAGCCCAGCTTTGGGGATAACTTGTTCGTCAATCAGCGTTACGACGACATCTGGATGATTCCGCAGGTTGCCAATATCAGTCAGCCGTATTTCGAGGTGCTGCGCCGGCAGACCGCTCGTGTCGTTCCCTTCATTTGGAGCCCCTTGTTCCTGAACGCGCGGACCGCGGAAATGCCCGAATCGGGGCAGTATCGTCCGCACGGCGGTCCGAGAAGGTTGAGCGTGATGGAACCGAATATCAACGTCGTCAAATTCTGCCTGTATCCGGCGATGATCGCCGAGCTTGCGTATCGTGAGCGGCCGGATGCGATCGAATTGCTGCAGGTGACGAACGCGCAGCACCTCGCAGTTAATTGCAAAGAATTCATTTCCCTCATGAACCAGCTCGATATCGTGCGCCAGCACAAGGCGGTGTTCCTTGGGCGCTTCGATACGCCAACTTTCCTGGCGGAAAAGACTGATATCGTTGTTTCGCATCAATGGGAAAACCCGCTCAACTATTTCTATCTGGAAGTGTGCTGGCAGGGTTATCCGCTTGTGCACAATGCCACGTTGTGCACCGATCTCGGGTATTACTACCATGCGAACGACGTAAGCGAAGGCGCGCGGCGAGTCATCGAGGCAATAGACGGTCACGACCAGCGGGTTGCCCGGTATCGTGATGATCAGCGTAAGGCGATTTCGCGTTTTCTGCCAGATAACCTCGAACTCGTCGCCGATTACAGCCGGCTGCTCACTTCTTTGATGGATAAGGCTCCGCGCTGATTCGCCTAGCGTATAACTGCGCATTCTTCCGCCTGACGCAAAAGGCCGGTTCCTTAACCGGCCTTTTGCCATTCTTAGCGTCTCTTCTACGCCGTTGCCGCGGTGCGTCGTTCCGCTTTGGTGATTCGCTTCTTCAGCCGTAGTTCAATAGCGCGCGGACGTCCTCTCTCACCTTCTCTTGGTTTCATATCGCCCGACGCTCGATTCGAGTGGTGGCGAAACGCTTCTGCTCCGCGGTAAGTCGCGTGTTCAGCCGTCGTATATAGGAATTAGCTGAAAAAGCTTGTGACTCAGAATTCGTGTCGTCCATAGAGTTTCTTTGAATTTAGGACGTGTCCGCTTCAAGAAAGGGCTGCACGTGAATATCCTCTGTCTTGGTCAAAGGTGTTTTCTTTCTTTTTTTGTAAAAGACACTCGTTTTCAGTGGGTCAATTCGGTTTATGAATAAGTCATACCGCAGTATTTGGAATGAAAAGGCAGGGACGTTCGTGGCGGTCGCGGAGACCGCGATGGCGCGTGGAAAGCGGTCGGGTTCTGTCGAGCGGGCGCAGACAGACGGTCTAACGGCATCACCACAGATCACGAATGCAGCCCAGAAAGGGTTCTTTGCGACGGCCGCGGGCATGGGCGCAACCGTCGCACTCATGTTCGGCGCTTCGTCCGCGTGGGCGGCCGGTCCCGTGGTGACTGTGTGCGGTTCGGGTGGCAACTATGGGATGTACGCGACCACCAATGGGGCCGTGAATGCGACAGTATGCGGCGGCGCTGAGGGACTCGGGTCGTTTACAGGGGCGATGCTTGCCGACAACGACACCGCGCCTACTTCCTGGATCGCAGCGGGCTCCGGCGGGATCGTCACGGTGGGCGCGAACACCAAGATTCAGATGAATCAATATGTCGATATGACAACCCATTCAATCACGAATCTGAGTACTGGAAACGTTAGTGCCACGAGTTCGGATGCGATCAACGGTAGCCAGCTGTTCTCGATGTCCAATTCGCTCTCCACGGCCGTGAGTTCGACTTCGTTGGCCGTACCGCTTACTCGGGCATTGCTGCCGCCACCGCGCTGGCGATGGTTCCGAACATCGACCAGGACAAGACCATGTCCGTCGGCGTGGGCGGTGCCTCGTATCAGGGTTATGCGGCTGCGGCCGTCGCGTTGAACCTGCGCGTCACGCAAAACCTCGTGCTGAAGGCGGGTGCAGGCACGACCCGTAGCGGCACGGTGTACACCGCGAACGCGTCGTATCGCTGGTAAGCAGCGGCCCGAGGAAACTCGGGCAGACCGGGCGATCGCATAGTGTTGCGCGATCGCCCGATCGCTCACCGTCGCAAACCAGCCACTCGCATGAACTGACGAAACCAAGATGTCCAAACTTCTTATCACCGCTCTCGTATGCGCCGGCGTGCTCTCGGCCTGTTCGACGGATACGGGCATGACCTACACCGCCCGCCGAGTCAACATCGCCGGAGAACCGAACGCGTATCGCGTGACGTGCTCGGGTCTTTTCGAATCGCAGAACGCGTGCACGGCAGCTGCTGCGAAGATGTGCAAGGAACAACAGGTCGTCGTGGCGCAAGCCGTCGACAGCGTTCCCGGCGGCGGTAATCCGCGCGAAATGACTTTCCGGTGCGGCGATCCGCGCGCGGCGGCCAAACCGGCTGCGTAGCCGCAAAAGCAATCCCCAAAAAAAACCGACGCTCCCCGAGCGTCGGTTTTTTGTTTTTGGCGTGAACGTTGCGTCGGCTGCTGTTTACCGACGCATCTTCCGCTTACCAGTAGAATTCGGTTCGTCCGCGCCGTGCGCGCGCTTGCCGGACATTGCCCGACGCAGCAGGGCAGCGACGGCAAACGCACGGGCAGCGCAAAAAATCTCAACAAAATCAAGGAGGCGTTATGCCAGCCGTCCACGGGAGCATGTTGCTGCTCTACGCGGTGATCGCGATCGCGGTTCTGATCCTGATGATCGCCCGCTTCAAGGTTTACCCATTCCTCGTGCTCATGATCGTGTCGGTGTTGCTGGCCCTCGCGGTCGGCATGCCGATGGACAAAATCGTCAAGTCGTTCGAAACCGGCAACGGCAACACGCTCGGCCATATTGCGGTTGTGGTCGGTCTAGGCACTATGCTCGGCAAGATGATGGCCGAATCCGGGGGCGCTGAGCGCATTGCCAACACGCTCATCAAGCTTTTCGGCGAGAAGAACATTCACTGGGCGATGATGGTCGTCGCGATCATCGTCGGCTTGCCGGTGTTCTTCGAAGTCGGTTTCGTGCTGCTGATTCCCATCGCATTCAACGTTGCCAGACGAACCGGCAAGTCGCTGTTGCTGATCGGCCTGCCGATGGTCGCCGGTCTTTCTGTCGTGCACGGTCTGATTCCGCCGCACCCGGCCGCGCTGCTCGCCGTGCAGGCGTACCACGCGGATATCGGCAAGACCATCGCTTACGGTTTGATCGTCGGCGTGCCGACGGCGATCGTCGCAGGTCCGCTTTTCGCGCTCATGATCCACAAGTACGTCAAGCTGCCGGATGCCAACGCGCTCGCCGATCAGTTCACGCAAAAGCATGGCGACACCGAGAAGAAGCGTGATCTGCCGAGCTTCGGCATTACGCTGTTCACCATCTTGCTGCCGGTGATTCTGATGCTGGTCGGGAGCTGGGCGGATCTGATCTTCGCGCCGAAGACCTTGCCGAACAATCTGCTGCGCTTCATCGGCCAGTCAGACATGGCGCTCTTGATCGCCGTGCTGGTCAGTTTCTGGACTTTCGGCGCGAAGCAGGGCTTCAATCGCGAGCAGATTCAGAAGTTTTGCGGCGAGTGTCTTGCCCCGATCGCGGGCATTACGCTGATCGTGGGAGCGGGTGGCGGATTCGGCCAGGTTCTGCGCGATAGCGGCATCTCGCAGCAGATCGTCTCGACGGCGTCGTCGGCTAACCTGTCGCCGCTGTTGCTCGGCTGGTTCGTCGCCGCGCTCATTCGTCTCGCGACGGGTTCGGCCACGGTCGCCATGACGACCGCGTGCGGCATCGTCGCGCCGGTTGCAGCCGCGGCGGGCGGGCATGTCAGCCCGGAACTGCTGGTGCTGGCGACGGGCTCGGGCTCGCTCATCTTCTCGCATGTGAATGATGGCGGCTTCTGGCTGATCAAAGAGTATTTCGGGATGACGGTCGGACAGACGTTCAAGACCTGGTCGTTGCTCGAAACCATCATTTCCCTGATGGGACTCGGTTTGACCCTCGCACTCGCGACGGTCGTGTAAGGAGTTTGAGATGATTCTCATCGCGATGGGCGTGTCCGGCGCCGGCAAGACCCGAATCGGCGAATTGTTGGCGGAGCGCCTGAACTGTCCGTTCACGGACGGCGACGCTTTTCACAGCGCCGCCAACAAGGAAAAGATGCACCACGGCATTCCTCTGACCGACGAGGACCGCTGGCCCTGGCTCAAAACCATACGCGCGGCGATCGAAGAGAAGCAGCGCGCGGGCGAAACGGCGGTGTTCACGTGCTCGTCCCTGAAGCGCTCGTACCGCGATATCCTGCGCGACGGCGACAAGGACGTGTGCTTCGTCTATCTGCACGGCACCTTCGAGACGCTGCAGGAGCGCCTGCAAACGCGCACCGGGCACTTCTTCGATCCGTCGCTGCTGGAGAGCCAGCTCAACACGCTCGAAGAACCGGGCGAGGACGAGGCGATTATCGAGAGCATCGAGAAGACGCCCGAGCAGATCGTCGATGACGTGATCGAGAAGCTCAAGACGCGCTGAACGTGCCGTGAAGAAAAAGCCCCGCGCTCGCGAGAGCGTGGGGCCTTCCTTATTGTGCGGCGGCCAGCGTTACGCGATGCGCTTCGCCAGTTCCGCCGCCTTGCCGATGTACGACGCCGGCGTCATGTCGAGCAGCAGTTGCTTGGCGTCGGCCGGAATCGCGAGACCGCCGATGAACGATTGCAGCGCCTCGCGCGTGATGCCTTTGCCGCGCGTCAGTTCCTTCAGTTGCTCGTACGGATTCTCGATGCCGTAACGGCGCATCACGGTCTGCACCGGCTCCGCGAGCACTTCCCAGCAGTTGTCGAGGTCTTCGTTCAGGCGCGCGGCGTTCACTTCGAGCTTGTCGAGGCCGCGGATCAGCGCGTCATACGCGAGCAGCGAATAGCCGAACGCCACGCCGATATTGCGCAGCACCGTCGAATCCGTGAGATCGCGCTGCCAGCGCGAAATCGGGAGCTTGTCGGCGAGGTGGCGCAGCGTCGCGTTCGCGAGACCGAGATTGCCTTCCGAATTCTCGAAGTCGATCGGATTGACCTTGTGCGGCATCGTCGACGAACCGATCTCGCCCGCCTTCGTGCGCTGCTTGAAATAGCCGAGCGAGATGTAGCCCCAGACGTCACGGTCGAGGTCCAACAGGATCGTGTTCGCGCGCGCGACGGCGTCGAACAGTTCGGCCATGTAATCGTGCGGTTCGATCTGGATCGTGTACGGATTGAACGTCAGCTTCAACCGGTTCTCGACGACATCTTTCGAAAACGCTTCCCAGTCGAACTCCGGATACGCCGACAGATGCGCGTTGTAGTTGCCGACGGCGCCGTTCATCTTGCCGAGCAGCGGCACTTGCGCGATACGCTCGATCGCACGCGACAGGCGCGCCGCGACGTTCGCGATTTCCTTGCCGAGCGTCGTCGGGCTGGCGGGCTGGCCGTGCGTGCGCGACAGCATCGGCTGTTCGGCGTGCGTGTGCGCGAGCTTGACGAGGCGCTCATGCACCGAACGCAGCGCGGGCAGGATCACGTGTTCGCGCGCGCCCGCGAGCATGAGCCCATGCGACGTGTTGTTGATGTCTTCCGACGTGCAAGCGAAATGGATGAACTCGCTCGCGCGTTCCAGTTCCGGCTGGCCTTTGACCGATTCCTTGAGCCAGTATTCGACCGCCTTCACGTCATGATTCGTGACGCGTTCGATATCCTTGATGCGCGCCGCATCGTGCGCGGTGAAGCGGCTGACGAGGCCCAGCAGAAACTGCTCGGCGGCTTCGGTAAAGCGCGGCACTTCGGCGAAACCCGCACGCGACAGCGCGATCAGCCAATGAATCTCGACCGTCACGCGATGACGCATGAAAGCCGCTTCGGAAAGCCAGTCGCGCAGGGCTTCGGTTTTGGCGGCATAGCGGCCGTCGAGCGGC
Source organism: Caballeronia sp. GAFFF1 (assembly GCF_023630705.1). Taxonomy (GTDB): domain Bacteria; phylum Pseudomonadota; class Gammaproteobacteria; order Burkholderiales; family Burkholderiaceae; genus Caballeronia. The sequence goes on along the minus strand of NZ_JALQEM010000019.1, from coordinate 219,644 downwards.
GAAAGCGCGGTGAGCGCAAAGAGGGTATCGGGGCGGGTATCGGACATGGTGACGTGTCGGCAGCGGCGTGCGGCGGGAGGGAAAAGACGGAAGAACCGCGCATTTTACCATCGGATGCGTCCCATTCCGGGGCGCTCAGCGCCCGCGAAGCGCCTTGTCGAGCGACTGAAGCTGCTCCGGCGTGCCGACGTTCTCCCAGCGGCCTTCGTACAGTTCACCGGTCGCGCGTCCCTGCGCGATGGTTTCGCGATAGTAGGGCGTCAGCGCGCGGCGCGTGCCGGGCGCGAGATCGCGGAACATGCGCGTGTCGTAGAGACCGATGTTGCCGAACGTGTAGCGCGGCGAGCCATCGAGCGCGAGCTTGCCGTCGATCAGCGCAAAGTCGCCGTTCGGATGAAACGGCGGATTCGGCGTCATCACGAGATGCAGGCCCGGCTGTTCGCTGCGCGCAAGTGCGTCGGCGCGTTCCCGCAGCGTGGCGTAGTCGAAATCGCAGAACACGTCGCCGCTCACCGCGATAAACACGCCTTCACCGATCAGCGGCGACGCCTTCGCAATGCCGCCCGCCGTTTCGAGCGCCTCGCCCTCGGGCGAGAAGCGCAACTCGACGCCCCAACGCGATCCGTCGCCGAGCGCCGTTTCGATCTGCGCGCCGAGCCACGCGTGATTGATGACGATGGTTTCAACGCCCGCCGCCGCGAGCCGCTCGATCTGCCAGACAATGAGCGGCTTGCCGCCCGCTTCCAGCAGTGGCTTGGGGCATGTATCGGTGAGCGGGCGCATGCGCTCGCCGCGCCCGGCGGCGAAGATCATCGCCGTCTTCAGGTGTTGGGTCATGCGGAAATGGGGAATCAGAACGTGTAGCCGACTTCGACGGCGCGGCCTTCGAGCGAATCGAGCAGACGCGCAAACGGCCACAGCGGCGCATAACGCTCCGCGACCTTACGCGCATAGCCGATGAAACGCGGCAAATCCGCGAGATAGTGCGACTTGCCGTCGCGATAATGAATGCGCGCGAAAAGACCGAGCACCTTGATGTGCCGTTGCAGGCCCATCCATTCGAGTTGGCGGTAGAACTCGCCGAAATCGAGATCGACGTCCAGTCCCGCCTTCTTCGCGCGCTCCCAGTAATACGCGATGCAGTCCAGCTGAAACTCCTCGTCCCAGCTGATGAACGCGTCGCGCATGAGCGAGGCCATGTCGTACGTGATCGGCCCGTACACCGCGTCCTGAAAATCCAGCACGCCAGGGTTCGGCTCGCTCACCATTAAGTTGCGCGGCATGAAATCGCGCAGCATGAAGGTCTGCGGCTGCGCGAGCGCGCTTTGTGCGAGCAGCGTGAACGTGTCGTCGAGCGTCTTGCGTTCGTCCGACGTCACTTCGCGGCCCAGATGCCGGCCGATGAACCACTCGGGCATCAGTTCCATCTCGCGGCGCAGGAACGCGTCGTCGAACGACGGCAGCACGCCCTCGCGCGCAGTCTGCTGAAAGCGGATCAGGCTGTCGATGGCCGCGCGCATCAAGGACCGCGCGTTCTTTTCGTCGAGCACGGACATATACGTGGTCGTGCCGAGATCGGTGACGAGCATGAACCCCGCGTCGAAATCCGTTTGCAGGACCTTGGGCACATGCACGTTCGCCGCCTCCAGCAGGCCCGCGACCTGAACGAACTCGCGGCATTTTTCCGGCGGCGGAGCGTCGACGGCGATCAGCGTACTGCCGTGCGCGGAATCGCAGTCGAGACGGAAATAGCGGCGGAAACTGGCGTCGGCGGAGGCGGGGGCGAGGCTGTCGAGATTCAGCCGATAGGTTTCGGCGAAGGTCTGAAGCCAGGAACGGAGTTGCTCGAAGCGGGTGTCGGCGGGATTGTGCGTCATAAATTCGAGAGGCAAAACATCTTGCCATATAATACCCCACGACTTTTTTAAGCGATCCTTGAGCTATCTGTTCGCGCCTGGCGCCAGGCGCCGACGACCGTGCCGCGTCATCGTTCGATCGAGCGTCGTCCGGGACAGCGACGGGCCGCCGAGTGAGCGGCCGCTCATCTGGCCGCTCGTTCGGCGGCATCGGGCGCGGTGGACGCGAACGGGATCGAACCGCCACCCATACATGCCGCCACGACAGTTTCCCGCATCGAAGATTCAAGGCGACGCACAGCCACGCCGGCGGCGGCTCGTCGCCGCGCTGCTTTCCGTACCCGGCCTGATGCCCGCTCTCGCGCATGCGCAGCTCGCCGGTCCGGCCGCCGACGCGCAGCCGGTCGACGGTCCGGGCAGCCTGCGTCTCGCGCCGCAGTTGCTCGAACGGCCGCTCAAAAGCGGTCAGCAGCCCACGACCTTCCTGCTCGGCGACAAGGCCACCGGCACGTCCGACGAAGACATGGCGGCGAAAGGTTCCGCCGAAGTGCGCCGCACGGTCACGGTCATCAAGGCCGACGCGCTGCATTACGACCAGGACACGGACATGGCCGATGCTTTCGGCCATGTCAGGCTCATCAACAACGGCGTGTCGTTCGTCGGCCCGGAAGCGCATCTGAAAGTGGATTCGAACGAAGGGTTCATGACGAACCCGAAGTACCACTTCAATCTGACGGGCGGCTCGGGCAGCGCGGAGCGCATCGATCTGATCGACAACGAGCGCGCGCGCGTCGATCACGGCACCTACACCGCGTGCCAGTGCGACACGAATCCGGCGTGGTACATCAAAGGCTCGTCGTTCGATTTCGATACCGGCTCGGAAGAGGGCATCGCGCATAACGGCGTGCTGTTCTTCCAGGGCGTGCCTGTGTTCGCGAGCCCGTGGCTCTCGTTTCCGCTGACGGGCGACCGGCGCAGCGGCCTGTTGCCGCCGACGTTCTCGCTCAGTTCGACGACGGGCTTCGAAGCCACGATCCCGTACTATTTCAACATCGCGCCGAACCGCGATCTGACCGTCACGCCGCGCATCATGTCGCGGCGCGGCGTGCTCGGCGAAGCGAATTTCCGCTATCTGTCGCCGACGTATTCCGGCTCGCTCACGGTCGACTATCTGCCGAACGACCGCGAAACGCACACGAACCGTTATGCGATCTTCTGGCAGCATCAACAGAACTTCGGCGGCGGCTTTGGCGGCTACGTCAATTACAACAAGGTCTCGGACGATCAGTATCCGGAAGACCTGGGCAACGCGTCGAATCAGTTCCTGAACGGCACGCAGCTGCTCTATCAGCAGGAAGCCGGGCTGACGTACAACAATGGGCCGTGGTCCGTACTCGCCCGCGAGCAACGCTGGCAGACGCTGCAGCCGTCGATTCCGCCGTACGCGCGCGAGCCGCAGTTGAACGTGCAGTACAACAAGTACAACGTCGGCGGCTTCGACTACGGCGCGGAAGCGGACTTCACGCGCTTCACGATCACGCAGGAAGGCGCGACCGACGGTCAGCGCATGTACTTCAACCCGTACCTGAGTTACGGGATCAACGCGCCGGGCTATTTCTTCACGCCGAAGATTCAGTGGCACTTCGCGTCGTACGACCTGAGCCATATCGCGACGGGGCCGGTGCCGGGGCAGCCGCTGACGCCAGCCGGGCAGCCGAAGAATTTCACCGAGTCGATTCCCACGGTCAGTCTCGATACGGGGCTGGTGTTCGACCGTTCCGTGCGGCTCTTCGGGCAGGACTACATTCAGACGCTCGAGCCGCGCCTCTATTACGTCTACACGCCGTATCGCAATCAGAACTTCGCACCGATCTTCGATACCGCCGAAGCCGACTTCGGGCTCGCGGAAATCTACACGCCGAACACGTTCGTCGGCAACGACCGCATCGCGGATGCGAACCGCCTGACGGCCGGGCTGACCACGCGCTTCATCAACCCGGCGACGGGCGACGAGCGCGCGCGTTTCGTGATCGCGCAGCAGTACTATTTCACGAGCCAGCGCGTCACGATCAGCCAGGACCAGCCGATCAACGAGGCCAAGCACTCGGACCTGATCGCCGGCGCGGCAATCAAGCTGGGCGCTGGTTTCGCTTCGGAAACTGCGTTCCAATATAATGTCGACAATAACCAGCTCGTGCGCACGAGCGTCGGCTTCGCGTTCAGTCCGGCGGACCGCAAGGTGATCAACGTCGGCTACCGCTACACGCGCTCGAACCAGACCACGCTCGTCAACGAGCCGATCAACCAGTTGCTGGTGTCCGGCGAATGGCCGCTGACGAATCGTCTCTATGCCGTCGCGCGTGTCAATTATGATCTTGCCGGCCACCGGCTCGTCGACGGCCTCGTGGGCTTCCAGTACGATGCCGACTGCTGGGCGCTCGGCTTCGGCGCGCAGCGTTACGCCAACGGCGTGAACACGAGCGGCCAGCCTTCGTCGGGTACGCGCGTGCTTGCGCAGATCACGTTCAAGGGCTTGTCTAAGGTCGACAACGGTCTCGTCAGCGCGTTCCGCGCGAGCGTTCAGGGCTATCAGCCGCCGCCGCCGTCCGCTCCGCCGCTCGCCCGCTTCAGCGACTACGAGTGACAAGACGTACCACAACGCCAAAAAAGCGCACAGCGCACGAATGGGTCAAGTCAGGATTTGATGGAGTATCTGTGGCAAACATGAAACTGTTTCGATCGACGGCGATTGCCGCGAGCGCGCTGACAGCGGCGCTGATGGTCAGTTCGCCGGCCGGTGCGCAGGCGTTGTCGAACCCGAATGTGCAGGTGGCGGATTCCGTCGTCGCGGTGGTGAACGACGGCGTCATCACACAGCGCGAGCTGGAAGAACGCACGAGCCTGATCGTGCAGCGGCTCAAGCAGCAGAATGCGCCTGTGCCGCCCATCGAACAGATGCGCCGGCAGGTGCTCGACCAGATGGTGCTCGAACGCATCCAGCTGCAGAAGGCGAAAGAGGACGGCATCGTGATCGACGACGCCACCGTCAACCGCACGCTGCAACGCCTCGCGCAGCAGAACCAGATGACGCTCGACGTCTACCGCTCGCGCATCGAGGCGCAAGGCGTGCCGTGGGCGACGTTCGTGCGCGACGCGCGCACCGAACTCACGCTTTCGAAGCTGCGCGAGAAGGAAGTCGACAGCAAGATCACGGTATCGGACGGGGAAGTGGCGAACTACATCGCCAGCCAGCGCGGGCCGGGCGCGCGCAACGCGAGCGACCTGCATCTGCAGCACATCATGTTCAAGCTCGCGTCGAACGCGCCGGATTCGGAAGTCGCGGCGGTGCAGGCCAAGGCCGACGCGGTGCTGAAACAGGCGCAAGCCGGCGAGGACTTCTCGAAGCTCGCCAAGCAAAACTCGCAGGACACCGACGCCAGCAAGGGCGGCGACCTCGGTTTTCGCACGCCGGGCACGCTGCCGGCGGGCATCGTCTCGGCGGTGTCGGGGCTGCGTCCGGGCCAGGTCGTGCCGACGCTCCTGCGCACCGACGGCGGCTTCGAGATCGTCAAACTGGTGGACCGTCGCGCGAGCGAAGGCACTGCGGCCGATGCGCCGAAGCTCGTGCAAACGCACGTGCGCCACATTCTGCTGCGCGTGTCGGACGGCATGTCGGAAGCCAGCGCGCGCCAAAAGCTGCTCGATATCAAGCAGCAAGTGGCGGCGGGCGGCGACTTCGCCAACTTCGCGCGCACGTACTCGCAGGACGGCTCGGCCTCGCAAGGCGGCGATCTCGGCTGGATCAGCCCCGGCGAAACCGTGCCCGAATTCGAGCGCGCCATGAACAACCTGCAAGACGGCGCGGTGAGCGACCCGGTGCGCAGCGAATACGGCTATCACCTGATTCAGGTGCTCGGCCGCCGCGACGCGGAAGGGACCGCCACGCAACAGCTCGACATTGCGCGTCAGGCAATTGGTCAGCGCAAGGCCGAGCAGGCGTACTCCGACTGGCTGCGCGAACTGCGCGACACGGCGTACGTGCAGTACAAGGGCATCGCTGCGCAAGAGGCGCAGCAGTAAGCCACATGAGCACCGCCGCGCATCCGGACAGGCCGCTTTCCGTCGCCATCACAACCGGCGAACCGGCTGGCGTCGGTCCGGAGCTGACGGCTGCGGCGCTCGCTCAGGCGCACGCGCGCTGGCCGTCGGCGCGCTTTACCGTGCTCGGCGACGGTGCGCTGCTCCAAGCGCGTTCGGGCGCTGCCTGGCCTTCGAACGGCGACCTCATCGACATCGAACATCACGCGCTCGCGGCGCCCGCCGAAGCCGGCAAGCTGGACGCGGCAAACGGGCGCTACGTGCTCGATCTGCTCGATGCCGCCATCGACGGCGCGGTGGCGGGCCGTTTCGATGCCATCGTCACGGCGCCGCTGCAAAAGAGCACGATCAACGACGCCGGCGTGCCTTTCACCGGCCACACCGAATATCTCGCGGAGCGCACGCACACGCCGCGCGTCGTGATGATGCTCGCGGGCAGCGGCGAGCGCCCGTTGCGCGTCGCGCTCGCGACCACGCATTTGCCGCTGAAGGACGTATCGGCCGCGCTCACCATCGACGGCATCGTCGAGACGTTACGCATCATCGACCACGATCTGCGCGCGCATTTCGGGCTCGCTGCGCCACGCATTCTCGTGACCGGCCTCAATCCGCACGCGGGCGAGAACGGCTATCTGGGCCGCGAGGAAATCGACGTCATCTCGCCCGCGCTCGAACGCGCGCGCGCGCTCGGCATCGACGCGCCCGGTCCGTATCCGGCCGACACGCTCTTCCAGCCGCGCTATCTGAAAGACGCCGATTGCGTGCTCGCCATGTTCCACGATCAGGGCCTGCCCGTCCTGAAATACGCGACCTTCGGCGAAGGCATCAACGTGACGCTCGGCCTGCCGATCATCCGCACGTCTGTCGATCACGGCACGGCGCTCGATCTCGCGGGCACGGGCCGCGCGGACCCCGGCAGCATGATCGCCGCCATCGACGCCGCCGTGACCATGGCGCGCCACAAACGCAGCGCCTGAGCGCATCCAACGAAAACGTATGTCCACACGACACCAGGGCCATCTGGCGCGCAAGCGCTTCGGCCAGAACTTTCTCGTCGATCAGGGCGTGATCGATTCCATCGTCGACGCCATCGCGCCGCAGCGCGGCGAGCGCATGGTCGAAATCGGGCCGGGGCTCGCAGCGCTCACCGAGCCGTTGATCGAGCGCCTCGCCACGCCCGAGTCGCCGCTGCACGCGGTCGAGCTGGATCGCGACCTGATCGGGCGGCTGGAAAAGCGCTTCGGCGAGCGGCTCGTCGTGCACTCGGCGGACGCGCTCGAATTCGATTTCGGCACGCTCGCGCTCGCGGGCGACAAGCCGTCGCTGCGCATCGTCGGCAATCTGCCGTACAACATTTCGAGTCCGCTGCTGTTCCATCTGACGACGTTCGCGCCGAAGGTGATCGACCAGCACTTCATGCTTCAGGACGAAGTGGTCGAGCGCATGATCGCCGAGCCCGCGAGCAAGGAGTACGGGCGTTTGTCGGTGATGCTGCAATACCGCTACGTGATGGACAAGCTGATCGACGTGCCGCCCGAATCGTTCCAGCCGCCGCCGAAGGTCAATTCCGCGATCGTGCGCATGATTCCGTTCGCGCCGCATGAGTTGCCGGCGGTCAACGAAACCGTGTTGAGCGATGTCGTCAAGGCCGCGTTCGCGCAGCGTCGCAAGGTCTTGCGCAACAATCTCGCGGCGTATCGCGACAAGGTCGATTTCGATGCGCTCGGATTCGATCTCGCGCGACGCGCCGAAGAAGTGCCGGTGGCGGAGTTCGTCGCGCTGGCGCAGGCTCTCGAGCGCAGTTGATTCGCCGGTTCGTCATTGGCATGTCGCCTCGCGCGCGTCGGAGGCGAGCAGTTTCATTAGTCGGTCGAGCCGCATGCGTTGATCGCGCTGCAAACCGCGTGTCGTGCTGACCTGCTGCACGCGCTTGCGCCAGTAGGTCTGCCCGAATAGCGAATTCGCGCCCTCAGCGGACAAGACGCGCTCCAGATGCACGATAGCGGCGTCGACGTTATGGGCGGTGTAGGGACTGGTCATCGTGTTACCTCGCTGCGTGTTGACGTTCACGAATTCTGCGTGCGTGTCGGGACATTTCGCGTCTCTTGAGCGCGGTCGAAGCACTGGGTCGACCGAGACGCGAATTGTCCCGAACGTCTGCAACGATCGTCGTTCGAACACGAGCGAAGCGCGACCACTCATTCAAAGGAGACAGCGCCATGCGCTTCATTCACGCGGCCGATATCCATCTCGACAGCCCGCTGCACGGGCTCTCCGCCTACGCCGACGCGCCCGCCGACATGCTGCGCAACGCCACGCGCGAGGCATTCTCGAAGCTCGTGTCGCTCGCCATCGATGAGCAAGTGGATTTCATGGTCATCGCGGGCGACCTGTACGACGGTACCTGGCGCGATCACAACACCGGCATCTTCTTCTGCAAGGAGATGGGCAAGCTGCGGCGCGCGGGCATTCCCGTGTATCTGCTTTACGGCAATCACGACGCCGAGAGCGAAATGACGAGCCAGCTTCAGTTGCCGGACAACGTCCACACGTTTTCGACGAAGAAGCCGCAGACATATCGCATCGACGCGCTGAAGGTCGCGCTGCACGGCCACAGCTTCAAGGACAAGGCGGTGACGACGAATCTCGTGACCGCGTATCCGCCGCCTGTCGACGGTTATTTCAATATCGGCGTGCTGCACACGGCGCTCGAAGGCGCGGCGATGCACGCGAGTTACGCGCCGTGCACGGTCGCGGAGCTGCATGCGCGCGAGTATCACTACTGGGCGCTCGGTCACGTGCATGAATTCGCGATCTGGCAGGAAGCATCGACCATCGTGTTTCCGGGCAACTTGCAGGGACGCACCATTCGCGAGACAGGGCGGCGCGGCGCGGTGTTGGTCAGCGTGTCCGAGGCGGAAGAAGTCAGCGTCGAGCGGCTGTTCATCGACGTGTTGCGCTGGGAAGCCGTGAATGTCGATGCATCCGGCCTCGACACGCTCGATGAAGTCGCCCGCGCGGCCGGCCGTGCGCTGGAGGCGCTGGTGGATGCCGCCGAGCGCCCGGTGCCGCACGCGGTGCGCGTGAGCATCACCGGCGCGACGAAGGCGCACGGCGAACTCTTCGCCAACGAAAAGCAGCTACGCGCCGAAGTCCTCGCGCAGATCGCGGCGATCAGCCATGACCGCTTGTGGCTCGAAAAGGTGAAAGTCGCGACGCAGCCGATCACGCGCGAACGCACGGCAGCGGATCTGGCCGATGGCGGCGACGCGCTCGCCGATCTTCACGCGCTTCTGATCGAAGCCGAATCTGATCCCGAATTCCTCGCCATGCTGAAAGACAGGCTCATCACGCTCGCGACGCAAGCGCCGAGCGACTTGCAGAAGTCCGTGCCCGAACTCGACTACGTGCGCGACGGCGACCTCGCCAAGCTCGTGAGCGAGGCGCGTTCCGGCCTGATCGCGCAACTCGCGGACGCGGAGTAACGGGATGCGCATCAGCCAGCTCGATCTCATTCGCTTCGGCAAGTTCACGGACCACGCCGTCGAATTCCCGCCAGCGGACCACGATTTCCATTTCGTCGTCGGCCCGAACGAGGCGGGCAAATCCACCATCAAGACGGCCATTTCCGAACTGCTTTTCGGCATGCCCCATAGCTCGTCGCTCGCCTTTTTGCATCCGCAAAGCGATCTGCGGCTGGGCGCGAAGCTGGAGAAAGACGGCGCGGCGCTCGCGTTTCATCGCACGAAGAGCCGCAAGTCGCCGCTCACGACGCCTAACGGCGAGCCGCTCGCCGCCGATGCGCTCGCGCCGTTCCTCGGCACCGCCGACAAGAGTTTCTTCGAGCAGATGTATTGCCTGGACCACACCGCGCTGATTCGCGGCGGGCAGAGCATTCTCGACGCATCGAGCGATGTCGGGCAGGTGTTGTTTCAGTCGGCGGCGGGCATCGCGAGTCTGGGCGAAGTGCGCCAGCGTCTCGCAGACGAAGCCGACAGTCTTTGGGCCAAGCGCAAGTCGGGCGAGCGGGCCTACTACGTCGCGCTGAAGCAATACGAAGAAGCCACCGCCGAACTGAAGGCGGCGAGCGTGCGGACGGCGCAGTGGCGTCGGGCGCACGGCGCGGTGGAAGAGGCGCAGGAGCGCAGCCGCGAGCAGGAAGCGCGTCGCGCGGAACTCGAAGTCACGCGCGCGAAGCTGGAACGCATCCGTCGCGCCGCGCCGTATCTCAACGTCTGGCGCGCGAAGTCCGCGGAACTCGACGCACTCGGCGATACCGCCGATCTGCCCGCCAACGCCGAAGCGGCGCTCCAGAATGCGCTCACGCGGCTGGCGTCGGCGCAGACCGCGCTCGATCTGCACGCTCGCGACGTCGAGCAGTTGCAGAAGGACTTGAGCGAGATTCGCATCGATCAGGCGCTGCTCGCGGTCGAAGCGGACATTCGCGCGCTCGAAGGAACGCGGCATCAATGCGCGAATCACGCGAACGAAATCGCGCGGCTCGAACAGGAAGTCGCCGTGCGCGTGCGGCAGATATCGCAGGATTGCGCGCAACTTGGCTGGGCGCAGGACGAAGCAAGCGCGCGGCAGTCGCTGCCCGGACCGCTCGTGCTTCAGACCGTGTCGAGCCTGATGCTCGATCGCGGCGAACTGGAACTCGCGGCGCGCAACGCCGAGCGCGCGGCGCAAGAGAGCGTGGAGCAGATCGCGGCGTTGCAGACGCGGCTCGCCGCGCTGTCCGATTGCGACGTCGCGCCCGGCTTGCGCACGGCGCTGCGGGCCGCGCAGAAGTCCCGCGATACCGCGACGACGCAACGCCGCCTCGACGACGCACGCCGCGAAGCCGACCACGCTTTGCAGGCGGCGCTCGTATCGCTCGGCAAGTGGACGCGGCCGCTGCCCGAATTGCGCGCGATGACCTTGCCCGCCGCCGAGCGCATCGGGGTGCTCCGCGACGAACGGCAGGCGCTCGCGTCGCGGCTCGCGATGGCCGACGATCGGCTGAAGGAAGCGCAAGACACGCTGCACGCGACGCAAACCGAACTGGGCGATTTCGTGCAGACACACGATGTCGTGACGGCCGCCGATGTCCGCGAGGCCCGCGACGCGCGCAACGCCGCGTGGCACGCCATCCGCGCGGGCGAGACGCCGCTCGCGACAGCCGCGCCGCGCTTCGAAACCGCGATGCACGCCGCCGACGGGCTCGCGGATCGTCAACTGGGCTCGGTCGGTCAGGCGACGCAGCTCGTCGCGCTGAAGCGGCGCGTGGCGGTGGAACAGGAGACTGTCGCACGCCGGGAGCAGGCCGCGCGCGATGCCGCAGCCGCGCTCGCTCACTTCGACGCCGCGTGGGCTGCGCTGGCCGCGCAATCGCAGATCGCGGACATGGCGCTCGACGATGTTCCGTCGTGGCTCGCGCGCCGCGATCAGGCGCTTGCCGCATCGCAGACGCTCGACCGCGACAGCGAAGAACTCGCACGCGAATCCGCCGATGCAGACTCGCGTCGCGCTGAACTCGCGCGGCAACTCGCGCAGGCGGACGTGGCTGCGGATGCGTCCGCCGACCTCGACGCGCTATGCGACATCGCCGAGCGCCACATCAGCGCCATCGACGAAGCGACGGTCACGCGGCGTCACGTGAGCGAGCAGCTGGACGCGGCCCGTGCCGAAAGCATCGCCCGTCAACGCGCCGCGAACACCGCCCGCGACGCGTTCGAGCAATGGCAGCGCGACTGGTCGGCGGCGGTCGGGCGCGCGGGCCTCGCGGTCGCGGCGGAGTCGCAGGCGGCGGCGGAAACCGCCATCGGCATCGTGAAGAAGATCGGCGATCAGCTCACGCAGGTCGACGCCATTCGCTCGCAACAGATCGAACCGATGCGCGCGTCGCTCGCTGCGTTTCAAGCGGACGCGGCGCGGCTCGCCACGCACATCGACCATGAGCTTGCGGCGCTCGAAGCAAGCGGCATGTCGGCGGAACTATCGTCGCGGCTGGAGAGCGCGTGCGCGGCGCGCGGCGAAGCGGAGCGCATCCGCCGCGAACTGGCAACGGCCAATGAGCAAGCGAGCGCCGCGAAAGCGGCGCTCGACGAAGCGCGCGCGACTCTGCGCCCGCTCTATGAACTCGCGGGCGTGGATACGCCGGAACTGCTGGCCGCGCGCATCGCCGAGTCACAACGCAAGCGCGACCTGACCGCGGCCGTGCACGAGGCGCGCGACGCGTTCATCAAGGGCGGCGACGGACTCGCGCTCGACGCGCTGATCGCGGAAGTGGACGGCGCGGACATCGCGGACGTGCAGGCGCAACTGTCGCTGACGAGCAGCGCGCTCAACGAATCGGTGAAAGTCTCGACCGCGCTGGCCGCCGAACTCGACGCCGCCGAACGCGAACTGAAGGCGATCTCGGGCGAAGCCAACGCGGCGCGCGCCGAGGCGAAGCGTCAGGAAGCGCTCGCCGCCATGGCCGACGCCGCCGAACGCTTTATCAAGGTGGAGACGGCATCGACGCTGCTCAAGTGGGCCATCGACCGCTACCGCGAGCGCCGCCAGGGCCCGATGCTCTCGCGCGCGAGCGCCATCTTCGCCGAATTGACGCTCGGGGCGTTCTCGCGGCTCGTCGTGGATTACGACCGCCAGCCGATGGCGCTCGCCGCCGTCCGCGCGACGAACGGCGCGCATGTCGAGATCGGCGGAATGAGCGAGGGCACGCGCGATCAGCTTTTTCTCGCGCTGCGGCTCGCGGCGCTGGAGGAGCACGGCGAGAAGGCATCGGCGCTGCCGTTCGTCGCGGACGATCTGTTCATCAATTTCGACGATGGCCGCGCCCGCGCCGGCCTGCGCGTGCTGGCGCAAATCGCCAGGCGCACGCAGGTGATCTTTCTGGGCCACCACGATCATCTGGTCGGCATGGTGCGCGAAGTGTTCGGGCCGCAGGTCAACGTGAGATACATGGGCTGAAGCGCGAGGCGTCATGAGCCGTTCAGCGCGCGATCGAGCCGTAGCAGCGTCTCCTTCGCGCTGCCCGCGATGCCCACGCCGACGCCCGGCGCGATGCCGTGCTCGCGCGGATTAATGCGCACGACGCGCGGCCCGTGCCGTTCGCTGAAGCGCCGCACCGTCGGCAACGCGCGGCCCGCGCCGAGTTCGACCACGACGAGCCGTTCGACACTTCGAAGCCAAGCCGCAAGTCGCCGTTCCTCTTGCGCCGATTGCGTGTCGATCCAGTTCCAGTCACCGAACATCAGAATGTTCGGGCGCGCTAGACGGCCGCAATGCGGACAAAGCGGCAACGCGTTGACGAGTTCGCAACGGCTTTCGTCGACGACCGGCTCGAACGCGTCGGCGGGCCAGATGTCGTTCGTGCAGGCGTCGATGCACTGCATCGCATGGATCGCGCCGTGGCACTGCGCAACGCGCTCGGCGGGGAAACCCGCGCGCTGGAACTGACCATCGACATTGCTCGTGAAAACGAATGCGCCGTGACGCATGCGCGCGCCCCAGCGCCGCAGCACGTCGAAGCCTTCGTGCGGCTGCGTCGCGCGATACAGCGCCAGCCGATGCCCGTAGAAGCCCCACGCAAGACGCGGATGCCGAACGAAGCCGTCGGGATTGGCCATGTCTTCGAACGAGAAGCCGTGATGCCGCAACGCCGGATACGCGCGCCAGAAGCCCTCCGGGCCGCGGAAGTCAGGCAGGCCCGAATCGACGCCCATGCCCGCGCCGGCCGTGACGAGGAGACCATCGGCGTCGGCGATCCACGCGGCGGCTTGCTGGACGAGCGCTTCGTCGCTCATGCCGCTTCTCCCGCGTGCGCGCTTGCCGTTGCATGCCGATAGCGGTTCGCGAGTTTCAGATAATCCTGCGCGAATTCGTCACGCAACGCTTGCGGCGCAAGAATCTCGACGCCCGCGCCGAGCGCGCGCAGCCACCAGCGCAGTTTGAGGCTCGGCGTGACGGTGCCGGTCACTTTCATGCGGCCATCGGGCAGGGTGTCGATCTGCTGATCCTTGGACATCGGCGATTCGCGCAACTGATTGCCCGCGCTGCCTTCGAACGCAAGCTCCAGCTTCACGGCCGGTTCGGGCAGAAAGTCGAACGCCTGCTGCGTCTCGATGTATTTGCGCAGCCGGAAGTCCGCCGGATAGCTGAACGAGTCGCCGGACTCCGTCACCGACCGGATGCGGTCCAGCCGATACAGCGCGCGCGCCGATTCCGGCTCGCCTTCGCCGGCCGGCGGCGCGCGGCGCGGGTCCTGCGCGACCATGTACATGACGCCCGCCGATTCGACGAGCGCGAGCGGCCAGAGGCGTTTGGTCTTCGGCGCATCGCTCTTTTCCTTGCTCTCGCTGCGGTACGCGGCGCGATACTGCACGAGCAATTCGCGCTCGAAGAACGTCGCGGTCGCCACCGTGTTGAAAATCTCCGGCCGCAGCTTCGGGCGAATCAGCGTGAATGCGCCATCCACCGAATCGATCTTGTCGGCCCACGCGCGATACATGCGGCTGTCCGCTTTCTCTTGCGACAGCCGCGCTTCCGCCGCCTTGAACAGCGGATCGATGTCTTGCGTGACGGCGGCCGGCAGTTTGTTGCCCGCGAATCGCTGAAGAATATGAAACGCGACGGCCTCCGACGCGCTCATCAGCCCGACGCCTTCCTGAAGGCCGTGCAGCCACGGCTTGCGCTGCCACAGCAACTCGCGGCCGTTGATCGTGGAGATGACGCGCGACTCGGCTTCCAGCGCGCTCAGATGGCGTTGCACCTTTTTCGTATATCCGACGCGATGCCCGCGCTCTTCGAGCCGGCGGCGCACTTCGGGCGTCGAGAGCCACGAGACGGCGTCCCGTTCCGTCGGCAGCACGCGGAGAATGGCTTCGTCGAGACTGGAGGTCATGGAGCGGTTCCTTGAGGCGTTATCGCCTCATTATAGGAACGACCGGGACACAACGTGTCTCGAACGAAGTGTCGTCAGCAAACCCTACTGAATCAGCTCCTGCTTGCGCGCCCAGACCATCGCGTCGTAACGGCTCGATACGCCCAGTTTCGCGAAGATATTGCGCAGGTTCCATTTCACCGTTTCGAGCGTGATGTTCAACGTGAGCGCGATGCGTTTGTTCGACATGGCCTGCGCGACGAGCCCGAGAATTTCGACTTCGCGTTGCGTGAGCACCGCGTCCGTCTTCGACGTGTGCGCGCGTCGCAGCATCGACGCGGCGTCATCCGCGCTGGCGCTGTCGGCGAGCTTCGCGACCAGCTCTTCCAGATAGCGCAGGCTGGATGCGTCGAGCCGCTTCTCGCGCAGCAGAGCGCCGAGCTGCTTGCCGACGATAGGCGCTTCATCGACGAACGTCCGCACGAGGCCGAGTTCGCGTCCCGCCTGCACCGCGCGAAGCAGACATGCGTTGGCGTCGTCGGTCCGCTTCATGTCCGCGAGCACCGCGCCCGACAGCAGATCGACGAGCGCAAGCAAGCGGCTACGGTTGAAGCCGACGGCATGCGCCCGGACGACATCGAGCGCGCGCAACGCTTCGGCCGGGTCGTCGTTGCGCAGCACGCGCGCGCGCGTGAGCGCCGCGTTCGCCGCGATTTCATCGGGGAGCGCAGCGCCGTCCGTATTCGCATTGGCGCGCGCCAGTTCGCTCAGTAATGCCGACGTCTCGCTCGCGCCCGCGCGATCGCCTTTGACGAGCAGAACCTTGACCTGTTCGGCGAGCATATAGCTGACGGCGCGCCGCTGCCCGAGGCTTTGCAGATGCGATGTCTGCTGCCGGATGAACGCGAGCGCGGCATCGGCGCCTTCCTGCAATAGATCGAGTCTCGCGCGGCACAGCGATGCCCAGATCGTCACATCCGGTCCCGACGAATGCAGCAGGCCACGCCGGTTGGCGATCGTCTCGCGGGCGTCGTCGATACGGTCGAGTTCGTAGTAGACCTTCGCCAGCAGACCGGCGCACACGTTCGCGCTGATCGAATGATGGCCCGCCGCCTTTACCGATCGCGCGAGCAACGCCGAGCCCAGACGTTCGGCCTCGCGCATGCGGCCTTCGAACATGAGATTGGACACCAGCGTCGCTTCGACGACGAGCGCCATGTCGTTGTTGCGATCGGCGTGCGGGACATGACGCGTGTCGAAGAGACGCTTCGCTTCCGCGTAGCGGCCCACCGAGCGGTACGCGACGCCGAGTTCCGCGATCAACATGTAGCGGAGGAACGGGTTCTCGACGGCCGCGTCGCGCACCGGTTCGAGCAGTTCGATCATGCGCGCGGCGTCATCGTTCTGGAATGCGATGGCCGCCTCGACGAGCGGCAGACTGCGTTCGATCTCCGGCGGGACCGTGTGCGCGCCGCTGCGCAGTTGCGCGAGCCACGCCTTGGCCTTCGCGGGACGCGACGTCAGCGAAACCGTCAGGCAGGCGAGGAACAACAGGCGCGGGTGACGGAACAGCACTTCTTCCGGAACGCGATCCAGCAGATGCAGCGTCGGGCTGAGATAGTCGAGATTCCACGTCGCGGGCGCGGCGCGCTCGATCATGCCGGTGGCGTATTCGATGTCGTTGCCGAGACTCGCGTGGCGCATGGCTTCGGCGAGGAGGCCGTTCTCCGCGAACCAGCGCGCGCCGCGCCTGTGCAGTTCGTTCACGGCGTCGCGGCCGCGCCGTTCCAGACGCGTCGAGAGAAACTCGCCGAAGAGCCGATGCAGGCGATACCAGATCATTCTGTCGTCCGAATCGATCCGGATGGTGAGCAGGTTGTCGTCCTCCATCTTCTTGAGCAGGTCCGCCGCGTTCGCCTGACCCGTCACGCTCTGCGCGAGCGACGCGTTGAAGCGCCGGAACACGCACATGCTCTCGGCAAATGCCGTCAGTTCTTCCGGCAGATGCGCGATGATTTCTTCGCTCAGATAGGTCTGCAGATCATTGGAGCGCCACACGAGATCCTGCAACATGCTCCGCGCTTCCGGGCGGTTGCGCAGCATGGTGACGATGAGTTGCAGGCACGACGGCCAGCCGCTCGTGAGCTCGTGAATCAGGCCGAGTTCGTCGGCGTTGATCTTGCCGGTGCCGAGGTTTTCATCGAGAAAATGCCGTGTTTCCGGCAGATCGAACGGCAATTCCGCGCTGTCCACTTCGACGATCTGACCCATCATCCGCAACCGGCTGAGACTCAGCGGCGGCGTAACGCGCGACGAAATCACGAGGTGCAGATTGCCCGGCCCGTGATCCAGCAGCTTCTGCACGAACTTGTGCGCAGCGGGCGCTTCGACGTGGTGATAGTCGTCGATGATGAGATACACGTCCTTCGGCAGATCGACCGCGCCTTCCACGATGGCCGCGATCGCCGCGTCCATTGCGCTCGCGCTGGTGTCGTCGGGCGGCATGTCCGTTTCGACGGAGATGCCCAGGCGCTGCATCGCCGCGAAGAGTTCCGCGCAGAAATCCGCGTAGCCGCCGTCGTCGGCGGTGAGCGAAAGCCATGCGACTTCCGCGCCGGACTTCAGGCAGTTCTGCCGCCATTGCGCGAGCAGCACGGTCTTGCCGTAGCCGGCGCTCCCGGATACGAGCGCGAGTTTCGCCTGGTGCACGCGATCCAGTTGCGCGAGCAGGTTCGTGCGAGGGACATGCCGTGCGCCGATGCGCGGCGGCGAAAACTTGGTGGAAACCAGGTGTTTGGTGAAAGGCGTGGGCAAGTCGTCACCTAGTCGATGCAGTCGTGCGGCGGCCGCGAAAGCCGCGCTGGGGAAGCTCTGCTCGGCGGTCGCTCGACCGCCTACGATGGCCCCCCCTGAACGAGGGGTGTCAATCGGATGACCGGAAACTAACTTACCCGAACGCGAACGTCAACGAAGGCAATTACTAATACTGTGGAGGAGAGATGAGTTTTTCACATGCGCTCGTGGGCTCCGTAGGCTGGCTGACGATGGACCGTCCGGCCGCGATGAACAGCCTGAATCGCGAGATGGCCGCCGGGTTGACCGAGCAACTGACGGCGTGGCGCGACGACGACAACGTGCGAGTCGTCGTGCTGACGGGCAACGGCCGCGCCTTTTGCGCCGGCGCCGATCTGATCGAAGCGGCCGCTCCGCCCGCAGAAGGCGTGCGCGACTTTCTCGAACTGATTGTCGAGTTCTTCGACACGCTGCGCGCGTTTCCGAAGCCGGTCATCGCCGCCGTCAACGGGCTCGCGCTCGCCGGCGGGCTTGAGATCGTGCTGGCGTGCGACATCGTGCTTGCGTCGGAGTCGGCCAAGCTGGGCGACGCGCATTCCAACTTCGGCGTGTTTCCCGGCGCGGGCGGCGCGGCCATCCTGCCGCGCAAGGTGCCCGTCAACGTCGCGCGCTATCTGCTCTTTACGGGCGATGCGATGAGCGCCGCCGAACTCAAGGGGCATGGCCTCGTGAACGAAGTGCTCGCGCCGTCGGAACTCGCCGCGCGCGCGCAGGCGCTCGCCGACAAGCTCGCCAAGAAGAGCCCGCTCGTGCTCGCGCGCATGAAGCGCGTGGCGAACGAAGCGCCGGACAAATCCGCCGCCGACGCGCTGCGTCACGAACTGCTGGAGCTTCGCGATCATCAGCGTTCCTACGATGTGAAGGAAGGGCTGCGCGCGTTCGCCGAAAAGCGCGAGCCGGTCTTCAAAGGCTGCTGACACTCACTCGATCATCAAGGTATCCACATGGAAAAAGTCTATATCGTCGGTGTCGGCATGACGCCGTTCGGCCGCCACCTCGACAAGTCGGTCAAGCAACTGACGGCGTGGGCCGTCGAAGATGCGCTGAAGGATTCCGGCTGCGACCGCAAGTGGGTGCAGGCGGCGTACTTCGGCAACACCACGCAAGGCCACATGCAAGGCCAGCACATGATTCGCGGCCAGGTCGCGCTGATTCCGGCGGGCTTCGGCGGCATCCCCATCCATAACGTCGAGAGCGCGTGCGCGTCGGCGAGCAGCGCGTTTCATCTCGCGGTGACGCAGCTTCGCGCCGGCATGGCGGATGTCGTGCTCGCAGTGGGCGCGGAAAAGATGTACTCGCCGGACAAGGCGCGCATGTTCTCCGTGTTCGATTCCGCGTGGGACGTCGAAACCGCCGAAGCCAACGCGGCGCAGATCGTCGATCTCGGCAAGAACATTTCGCCGCCGCCGGGCACCACGTCGGACAAGCCGTACAGCGTGTTCATGGACGTGTACGCGGGCATCGGCCGGCAACTAATGTCGCGCTTCGGCATCACGCAGCGTCAGTTCGCGGCGGTGTCGTCGAAGAATCACAATCATTCGGTGCACAACGAGCGGTCGCAGTACCGCAAGCCGATGAGCATCGACGAGATTCTCGCCGCGCCGCCCATCACGTATCCGCTGACCTTGCCGATGTGCTCGCCGATCTCCGACGGCGCGGCGGCTGCAATCTTGTGCACCGAGTCGGCGCTGGAACGCTACGGCTTCGATCGCAAGCGCGCGGTGCGCGTGCTCGCGACGGTCGTGCGCTCGGCCTCGCCGCGCGCCGGCGACGATCTCGCCAACCACATCACCGTGCATGCGGCGAAGCTGGCCTACGACGAAGCGGGCATCGGACCGGAGGACATCGACGTGGCCGAACTGCACGACGCGTCGTCCATCGGCGAAATCGCGCTGTGCGAGAACCTGGGCCTGTGCCGCCCCGGCGACAGCGGCGCGATGGCCGAGCGCGGCGAGACGAGCATCGGCGGGCGGCTGCCGATCAATCCGTCGGGCGGTCTGGAATCGAAGGGGCATCCCATCGGCGCGACGGGCCTCGGGCAAATTTTCGAACTCGTCGAACAGTTGCGCGGCGAGTCCGGCGCGCGACAGGTAGAAGGCGCGCGCTTCGCGATTCAGGGCAACGGCGGCGGCCTGTGGGGCGTCGAGGAAAGCATCGATCACATCGGCATTTTCGGCCGCGCATGAACCCGCGCATCAACTCGCGCATGACATCGCGCACGAGACCCGCTACCAAGAGATAGACCATGCCTTATCAACTGCCTACCGAAGACCAGAACCTCGCGGTCGAGAGCTTCCGGAAGTTTCTGCAAACCGAAGTCAAACCCGTCGCGCGCGAATACCGCGACCGCTTCATTCCCAAGGAGAAGATGCGCGAGCTGACGCAGCGCATCGCCGAATTCGGCCTGCCGGGCTGCACCGTGCCGGTGGAATACGGCGGCATGGGCTGGTCGATGACCATGCAAGGCATGCTGTTCGAAGAACTCGTGGCGTGCTCCTGCGATGTCGCGCTCGCGGTGATGCTCAACATGGGGCTGGCCTCCATGCTGATCAACGCGCGTCCGGAAGTGCGCGACCGCTACATGCCCGGCGTGCTGGCGGGCAAGATCTTCGGCTCCATTGGCATCAGCGAGCCGGACGTCGGTTCGAACGTCGCGGAAATCAAGACGCGCGCCGTGCGTGACGGCGACCACTACATCGTCAATGGCGAGAAGACGTGGATCACCAACGGCGTCTATTCGGACGTGCTCATTTGCACCGTCCGCACTGAGACGGGCCTCTCGCATATCCTGATCGACCGCGCGGAACACGGCTATGAATCGCGCAACATCGAAAAGATGGCGTTGAGTTCGCAGTCCACTGCGCAGATTTTCATTACCGATGCGCGTGTCCCGGCGACGAACCTGATCGGCGAAGAAGGCCAGGGGCTGCGCAACACGATGAAGGTGTTCGAAACTGCGCGGGCGCATGTCGGCACGCTGTCGGTCGGCATCATGCGCGCGTCGCTCGAAGAGTCGATCGCGTATGCGAAGGAGCGCAAGCAGTTCGGCAAGGTCCTCGCGTCGCACCAGCTGATCGCCGCGAAGATCGCGAACATGGCGATTCTCGTCGACGCGTCGCGGCTCATGTGCCAGCGCGTGTTCGGCCTGATCGACGCGGGCGTGCGCTGTGACATGCAGGCGTCGATGGCGAAGGCGTTCGCCACCGAGTCGGCGGTGCGCGTATGCCGCGACGCCGTGCAGCTTCACGGCGGCAACGGCATCACGAAGGAATTCAACGTCGAGCGCCTCTTGCGCGAAGCGATCATCATTCCGATCCCCGACGGCACCACGGAAATTCAGCAGCTCGTCATCTCGCGCGCGCTCACGGGCGTTGCCGCATTCACCTGACGCGCCGGCTTCATTGAGCGAAGCGAGCGGTCCGCGAGAGGCCGCCGACTATCGGAGATTCGCATGAACAGCGACGAATCGACTTTCCGCCTGGCGGCAGGCGGCGGACTGCATTACCCGTTCGACGCCGCTCCCGCATCGGGCGAGGCAATCGAAGTCGCGCCCGGCGTGCTGTGGATGCGCTTGCCGTTGCCGGCGTCGCTCGACCACGTGAACATCTGGGCGCTGGAAGACGGCGACGGCTGGGCCATTGTCGACACCGGCCTTTTCATGCCCGATGCGCCGTCGCGATGGGCGGCGCTGCTCGCCGGTCCGCTCGGCTCGCGTCGCATCACGCGTGTCTTCGCCACGCACCATCACGCCGACCACGCGGGCATGGCCGGGTGGCTCGCGCGCCGTTTCGACTGCGAGCTCTGGATGACGCGGACGGAATACCTGACGTGCCGGGCCTTCGTGGCGGAGCAGGGCCGCGAGGCGCCGCAAGACGCGATTCGCTTCTATCGCCGCGCGGGGTGGCGTCACGATACGATCGAGCAGTATCGCTCGCGCTTCGGCGTCGCGGCGGGCATGGTGTTTCCCTTGCCCGACAGCTTTCGCCGGATGGAAGACTGGCAGACGCTCGATATCGGCAAGCGCCGCTGGCGCGTGAGAGTCGGGCTTGGGCACTCGCCGGAGCACGCCTGCCTGTACTGCCCCGAACTGAACGTGCTGATCTCGGGCGATCACGTGTTGCCGCGCATCTCGTCGAACGTGTCGGTGCATCCGGTGGAGCCCGGCGCGAATCCGCTCGGCGAATGGCTGGCATCGGTCAGCCGGTTCGCGCGGACCATCCCGGCCGACGCGCTCGTGCTGCCGTCGCACCATGAGCCGTTTCACGGGCTGCACGAGCGCATAGAACGGTTGGACGCCGCCGCTCGACGCGGGCTCGGGAGTCTGCGTGACCGGCTCGCCGCGCCGCGCCGCGCGGTGGACGTCTTCGGCACGCTCTTCGCCGGCGCGGTGGAAGAGGCACGCTTTAGCCGGTACACGCTTGCCACCGGCGAGGCGCTGGCGTATCTCAACTACTTGCTGGCCAACGGCGAAGCAACTTCGCACGCGGACGACGACGGCGTACTCTGGTATCGCATGCGCGCATGACCACGCTTTCCGGCGCGGCGGCGCGCCCCCTTGAAACGAGGGGTGTAGCGCGCGCAGCCCGCTGCCTATGATGGACCGATGCCGGTTCTGTCGAACCGCGAGACGACGATAATCGAAGGAGAACAGATGACGTGCAAAGTAGTGGTGGCGGGCGTCGGCATGGTGCCGTTCAAGAAGCCGGGTGCGAGCGAAACGTACGATCTGATGGGCGCAGAGGCCGCGCGCGCGGCGCTTGCGGACGCCCGCGTGCCGTATGAGTCCGTCCAGCAAGCCTACGCATGCTTCGTCTATGGCGATTCCACAGCGGGCCAGCGCGCGCTCTATCACGTCGGCATGACGGGCCTGCCCATCTTCAACGTGAACAACAACTGCTCGACCGGCTCCACGGGCCTGTTTCTCGCGCGCCAGGCGATCGAAGCCGGCGCGATCGACGTGGCGCTCGTGGTCGGCTTCGAGCAGATGAACCCCGGCGCGCTCGGCAGCTACTTCAACGACCGGCCGCTGCCGTCCGAACTCTTCCTCGCGCAGTGCGAGCGGCTCGGCGTGCCGCAGGACATTCCACCGGCGCTGCGCATTTTCGGCGGCGCGGGCATGGAGCACATGAAACGCTTCGACACGCCGCTTTCGTCGTTCGCCAAGATTCGCGCGAAGGCGAGCCGCCACGCCGCGAACAATCCGCTAGCGGTGTTCCGCAAGGTCGTGACTGCGGAAGACGTGCTGGCCGATCAGGTCATGTGGCCCGGCGTGATGACGCGTCTCATGGCCTGCCCGCCGACTTGCGGCGCCGCGGCGGCGGTGTTGTGCAGCGAGGACTACGCGCGGCGTCATGGGCTCGATACGCGCGTGTGGATCGCCGCGCAGGCGCTGACGACGGATCGCACGGAATCGCTCACGGGCGACGATTTGCGCTACGTCGCGGGTTACGGCATGAGCCAGGAAGCGGCGAATCAGGTGTACGAAGCATCCGGCATTGGTCCGGAAGACGTGCAGGTGATCGAGCTGCATGACTGCTTCGCGCACAACGAGCTCATCACCTACGAGGCGCTCGGCTTGTGCCCGGAAGGCGGCGCGGCGAAGTTCATCGACGACGGCGACAACACGTATGGCGGCAGCCACGTGGTCAATCCGTCGGGCGGGCTGCTGTCGAAGGGGCATCCGCTCGGCGCGACGGGCCTCGCGCAGTGCACCGAACTCGTCCAGCAGTTGCGCGGCACGGCGGGCGGCCGGCAGGTGGAGAACGCGCGCGTGGCGCTGCAACACAACGTCGGGATCGGCGGCGCGTGCGTCGTCACGATGTATCGCAATTGAAGCGGAGCGTTCGATGAACTTCCAACCTGATCCGGGTCTCGATGCATTCCGCAAGGAGGTCCGCGCTTTTCTGCGCGAGAGCCTGCCGGCCGATCTCGCGGGCAAGCCCGTCGGCAGCGTACGCTCCGTGCGCGCCGATCTCGTGCGCTGGCAGCGCATCCTGAACGAACGCGGCTGGGGCGCGCCCTACTGGGCGAAGCAGCATGGCGGGACCGGCTGGTCGGTGATGCAGCGGCTCGTGTTCGATGAGGAATGCGTCGCCGGCGGCGCGCCGACGCAGGACGGCTTCGCGCACAAGCTGTTCGGCCCCGTGCTTAACGAATTCGGATCGCCGGAGCAAAAGGCGCAGCATCGTCCGCTGATCCTGAGCGGCGAGCGACTGTGGTGCCAGGGCTTCTCCGAGCCGGGCTCCGGGTCCGACCTCGCGTCGCTTTCGACGCGCGCCGAACGCGACGGCGACGACTACATCGTCAACGGCCAGAAGATCTGGACGAGCTACGCGCACGAATCCGACTGGATTTTCCTGCTCGTGCGAACGAGCGCGGACGCGAAGAAGCAGGCGGGCATCAGCTTCCTGCTCGTCGATATGGCGACGCCGGGCATCACCGTGCGCCCCATCCGCAGCATCGACGACTGCCATCACCTGAACGAGACGTTCTTCGACAACGTGCGGGTGCCGGTTGCCAACCGCATCGGCGAAGAGGGCGAGGGCTGGAAGATCACCAAGTTCCTGCTCAACAACGAGCATGCGACAGCGGCGGATCTGCCGGTTCTGCGGCGCTTTCTCTCGCAAATCCGTGTGCTCGCGAAAAGCGAGCTTTCGGGCGGCGGGTTGCTGGTCGAGGAGCCCGAGTTTGCGCGGAAGCTCGCGCGCTTCGAAGCCGAAGTGAACGCCATCGCGACGATGGTGAAGCGCGTCGCGGCGATGGAAGAGGACCACAGTCCCGCCGCGCACGCTATGGGTTCCATTCTCAAGGTACGCGGGACCGAGTTGCAGCAACGCCTGTCGGAGTTCATCGTCGAGGCGCTCGGCGATTACGGCGCAGTGGCGTACCCCGAGCCACACGATCCGGCGCTCGGCGAACCCTTGCCTCACCAGCAGGCTGGGCGCGGCAAGGCCAACGAGATGTTCTTCCGGCGCGCTTCCACCATCTACGGCGGAACGAGTGAAGTGCAGCGCGGCATCATCGCGAAGATGCTGTTTCAACTCTGACGGGGCCGACAGGACATGAATTTCAAACTGGATTCCGAGCAGCAACTGCTGCAGGACAGCGTGCGCCGCTTCGCAGAGAAAGAATGCGGTTTCGACGCGCGCGCCGCGCTATTGAAAAGTGGAACGAGCGAGCCTGCGCACTGGCAGGCGTTCGCGGACAACGGCTGGCTCGCCGCCGCGCTGCCCGAAGCGTACGGCGGGCTGGGCGGCTCGGTCATCGACACGGCGCTGATCGCGCAGGAGTTCGGCCGGGCGCTCGTCGTGGAGCCGTATCTCGGCTGCGGCGTGCTCGCTGCGCAAACGCTCGTGGCCGCCGCCGCGCCCGCGCAGCTCGACCACATCGTGCCGCAACTCGCCGATGGTTCGCTGCGGCTCGCGCTCGCCTATAGCGAAGCGCAGTCGCGCGGCTTTCCCGAGCCGGTTCTGACCCGCGCGACCCGCACCGCCGAAGGCTTCTCGCTGCGCGGCACGAAGACGCTCGTGCTCGGCGCGCCCGGCGCGAACGCGTACATCGTGTCGGCCGCAATGAACGACAACGGTCCGCTGACGCTCTTTCTCGTCGCGGCGTCGCGGCCCGGCGTGGCTTGCCGGCCGCTGCGCCTGCACGACGGAAGCTGGGCCGCCGAGATTGCGCTCGAAACCGTCGTGGTGAGCCAGGACGCCGTGCTGGGCACGTCCGGCGGCGGACTCGCGGCGCTGCATCACGGCCTCGCGCACGGCACCGTGGCGTTGTGCGCGGAACTGATCGGCGGGATGGAAAAAGCCATCGAGATGTCGGCCGACTACCTCAAGATGCGCAAGCAGTTCGGCGTGCCGATCGGCAGCTTCCAGGCGTTGCAGTATCGCATGGCGGACATGGCGGCGGAACTCGAAATTGCGCGCTCGATGTTGTTCGCGCTCCTCGCGTCGCTTCTGAACGACGAAGACGCCGCCGCGCGCCGGCACACGGTGTCGCAGGCTAAGGCGCTGATCGGCCGCGCCGCGAAATTCGTCTGCGCGCAGGCCATCCAGCTTCACGGCGGCATCGGCATGACCGAGGAATACGCGGTCGGCCATTACTACAAGCGCGCGGTCGTCGCGGACGTGCTGTTCGGCAGCAGCGATCGCCACGAAGCGGCCTGCGCCGCGCAATTGCAACACGCCTTGCTTCAGGGGGACACACAGGCATGAAGAACTTCGACAAGATCGCGGACTTGCAGCTGCTCGTCGGCGAATCCATCGGCACGAGCGAGTGGCTTCTGATCGACCAGGCGCGCGTCGATCTGTTCGCCGACGCAACGGGCGATCATCAGTGGATACACGTCGATGTCGAACGCGCGAAGAACGGGCCGTTCGGCGGCACCATCGCGCACGGCTTTCTCACGCTGAGCTTGCTGCCGGCGTTGCTCGCCACCGCGTTCCAGATCAAGGAAACGAAAAGCGGCCTCAATTACGGTCTCGATAAAGTGCGCTTCGTCGCGCCGGTCAAAGTGGGCGCCCGCGTGCGCGCGCACTTCAGGCTGCTCGGCTGGGATGCGATCGGACAGGGCGGCGCGCAGCTCAAAGTGGAAATGACCTTCGAATGCGAAGGCTCGGACAAGCCCGCGTGCGTCGCCGAATCGATCATGCGTCTGTTTCCCTGAACCTATCTCTCGACAACTGGAATGGAGCATCAAGCATGAGTATTCGTTTCGATGGCAAGGTCGCAATCGTCACCGGCGCGGGCGCGGGATTGGGGCGGGCGCATGCGCTCGCATTCGCCGCGCGCGGCGCGAAAGTCGTGATCAATGATTTCGGCAGCGCGCGCGACGGCAGCGGCGGCTCGTCCGACGCCGCGCTCGCCGTGGTCGACGAGATCCGCAAGGCGGGCGGCACGGCCATCGCGCACGGCGCGAACGTCGCGGACTTCGCGCAGGTGCAGGACATGGTGAAGCGCGCGGTGGCCGAGTTCAGGCGCGTGGACATTCTCGTGAATAACGCCGGCATTCTGCGCGACAAGAGCTTCGCGAAGCTCGACATGGCCGACGTCGAGGCCGTGCTCGACGTTCACCTGATGGGCTCGATCCACTGCTCGAAGGCGGTGTGGGACATCATGCGCGAACAGGGCTACGGCCGCATCGTGATGACGACGTCGTCGTCGGGCATGTACGGCAACTTCGGCCAGGCCAACTACGGCGCGGCGAAAATGGGCGTGATCGGCCTGATGAACGCGCTGACCACGGAAGGCAAGAAGAACAACATCAAGGTCAACACCATCGCGCCGGTGGCCGCCACACGCATGACCGCCGACATCCTGCCGGAAGCCATGCTCGCGCGCATTCAGCCGGAGCGCGTGACGCCGGCCGTCCTTTTCCTCGCAAGCGAGAATGCGCCGTCGAAGACGATCATCGCGGCGGGCGGCGGCGCGTTCGCGGCGGCTACTATCGTCGAGACCGTGCCCGTTCTGCTGCCGGACGCGGAAGTGACGCCGGAAGGCGTGGCGGCGCGCTTCGGGGACATCGCCAATTGGAGCACTGCGCAGGAGTACGAGGAGTCGGGGCAGCAGGTGGGCGCGTTCCTCAAGCTGGTATGCGCATGACCGACCGCGTAAGGTAGAAAGCAACGTGCCCGGTCATGCCGGGCACGTTGCATTTGCGAAGCAGCAGATTCAGCCGAGACTGCGCGCGATAATCAGCTTCTGAATGTGGCTCGTCCCTTCGTAGATCTTGCAGATACGCACGTCGCGCAAGTATCGCTCGACGGGAAAGTCGGTGAGATAGCCATAGCCGCCGTGAATCTGCAGCGCATCCGAGCAGACCTTCTCGGCGATTTCGCTCGCGAACATCTTCGCAATCGACGCTTCCTTCACGCACGCGACGCCGGCATCGCGCAGACGCGCAGCGTGCAGGCAATACTGATAGGCGACGTCCACTTGCGCGGCCATGTCGGCGAGATCGAACGCCACGCCTTGCAGCCGGATGATCGGCGCGCCATACGCTTCGCGCTCTTTCGCGTAGCTGACTGCGGCTTCGAGCGCCGCGCGCGCCACGCCCGCCGCGATGAATGCAATGCCGATCCGCCCATCCGACAAGCCGCCCATCACCGCGCGATAGCCGTCGCCCTCGCCGCCGAGCAGATTCGCAGCCGGCACGCGGAAGTCTTCGAGCGTGATCTGCGCGGTGTGCGCCGTGTGCTGGCCGAGCTTGCTTTCCACGCGCGTGACGTGATAGCCGGGCTGGCCCGGATCGATGATGAACAAGCTCGCGCCGCGTTTGCCGGCGCTTTTGTCGGTCATCGCATACAGGACGCCGACGCCCGCTTCGCTGCCGTTCGAGATGAACTGCTTCGAGCCGTTGACGACGTAGCTGTCGCCGTCCTTGCGCGCGGTGGTGCGCAGCGCGGCGGTATCGGAGCCGGCGTGCGGTTCCGTCAACAGAAACGCGCCGATGGACTCGCCGCGCGCCATCGCGGGCAAATAGCGGCGCTTCTGTTCCTCCGTGCCGTGTTCGACGATGTTCAGCGCCGTGAAGTTGTGCACGTGGATGATGGTGGCGAGGCCCGCGTCGGCAGCGGCGATCTCGTGTTGCGCGAGACACAGGTCGAGCACGCCCGCGCCGGTGCCGCCGTATTCCTCGGGAATCAGCATGCCGAGGAAGCCGAGTTCGGCGAGCGCCTTCAGTTCGTCGCGCGGCCACGCCGACTCGCGATCGCGCCGGGCGGCGGTCGGCGCGACGATCTCGCTGACCACGCGGCGCGCCGAATCGCGAATCAGGTTTTGTTGTTCGGTCAGGAACAGGTGAGCGGTGTCGGTCATTTGGAAACCTTCGTGAAGTCGGAATGGGAGGAGCGCGACCAGTCGCGCAGCACCGCTTCGGTATGCTGCCCGCGTCGCGGAATGGCGCCGGGCGGAGCGGGCGGCGTGGCGGAAAAGCGCGGCGCAGGATTCGCCTGGAGCACGCCGTTCTCGCGCGTGTAGATCTCGCGCTGGCGCATGTGCGGATGCGCCGCGGCTTCTTCCGGGCTCAGGACCGGCGCGAAGCACGCATCGGTGCCTTCGAGCAGCGCGCACCATTCGTCCCGCGTGCGCGTGGCGAAGAGTTCGGCGAGCCGCTCGCGCAGCGCGGGCCACGCCCGGCGGTCGTAGGGCTTGGCGAACGCAGGGTCGTCGGACAGGCGGAGCTTGTCGAGCAGCTGCGCATAGAACTTCGGTTCCAGCGATCCCACCGACACATAGCCGCCGTCCGCGCAGCGATACGTGTTGTACCAGTGCGGACCGTCCAGCAGGCTTTCGCCGCGCGCGGCGGTCATCTGCTCCGACGCCTGCAACGCGAGCAGCAGCGTCGTCATGTGCGCGCTGCCGTCGACGATGGCCGCGTCGACCACCTGGCCCTCGCCGGTGGCGCGCGCGTGCATGACGGCGGCCAGAATGCCGACGGCGAGATACATTGCGCCGCCGCCGACGTCGCCGACGAGGCTCGGCGGCGCGAGCGGCGCGGTTCCCGGCTGACCGGCGTACCACAGCGCGCCCGACAGCGCGATGTAGTTCAGGTCGTGCCCGGCTGCATGCGCGAGCGGTCCTGCCTGCCCCCAGCCGGTCATGCGCCCATAGACGAGACGGGGATTGCGCGCGAGGCACACGTCCGGCGCGAGCCCGAGGCGCTCCATCACGCCGGGGCGCATGCCTTCGATCAGCACGTCGCAATGTTCGACGAGGCCGAGCACGGTGTCGACACCATCGGCCGATTTCAGGTCGACGGCGATGGAGCGTTTGCCCCGGTTCGCGATTTGGGTGTCGCCGAGATCGAGCCCGTCCGCAGCGGCTTCGATGCGGTCCGCCACCACGACGTCTGCGCCCAGATCCGCGAGCAGCATGCCGCAAAACGGCCCCGGCCCGATGCCCGCGATCTCGAGCACTCTGAGCCCGGCAAGCGGCCCGCGCTTTGTCGCTGTCATTGATTGTCTCCGTAGGTTCGTGTCGGCCCATGATAGAGAGCGCCTGCGGGCACGCGCCCCCTCGTCGCGAGGGGGCGCGCGACGCGGCGAACGGCGCGCGTGGCGGGCATCGCCTGTCCGTCGCGGCGCCCGCATGCCGCGATCGAAAACGCGGTTCCAAGCGACGCTTTTCTCGACTCGCGCCGTGCCTGCGCGCATGGCTCGCGCACCTCGCCTTCCCCCCCATTAACGAGGGGGCGGCGCAAATCGAGATACCGCCTATCCTTCGCCGTGTGGCTGGCAACTGGGCATCGAGACGCGCAGATTCAGCGCACGAGCAACCGCGTGCCTCGCGTTCACAATCCGCTTCGACGGGAGCCGATTTAAAAGCGCGACCGCAGCGTGAGCGAAGGCGAGCGGCGGTCGCAACGACATGGCACAGCGCGTCTTCCATGCCACGCAACAAGACTCGACATGTAGATAAGCATCCCTAATAAAAAGATGGACGACGCACAACGTCCACGCTTCCCACGCGCTCGGCGCTGCCCGGTGTCCACCGGAGCGTGCGCAACCGCGATTTTTCAACCGCGTCTGGCCGGATGCGGCAATAAAAAGACAGGAGACAGGCGTGCGCTTCATCAGACAGACAATCTTGGCAATGGCAGCAGCGGTCGCGGCCGGCAGCGCGGCGGCGCAATCGAGCGTCACGCTCTACGGCGTGGTCGATGTATTCGGCCAGTACCTGAACAACGGCGGAACGTCGTCGATCATGGAACGCAGTGGCGGCTCGGCGGGTTCGCAAGTGGGCTTGAAGGGAACCGAAGACCTCGGCGGCGGCTTGCGCGCGGTCTTCGATCTGGAGAGCGGATACACGACCAACAACGGCGCATTCTTCGTCGACCCTAGTGCCATGTTCTACCGCCAGGCATGGCTCGGCCTGACGCACGAGCGGTACGGCACGCTGTCGTTCGGACGCCAATATCAGCCGACGTTCTGGGTGCTGTACTACGGCGATCCGTTTCGCGGCAATGAAGTGTTGTCGCCGCTTTCGGCAGCGGCTATCGCGACCGATCGCAACACGCTCGCCACACAGGCCGGCCCCGGCCGTCTCAGCAATTCGGTGCTGTACAAGTCGCCGAACCTGAACGGCTTCCAGTTGTACGCGATGTACGCGCTCGCGGCCACCTCGTCGTATCCGGTGCCGACCACGTTGGGCAACACGCTCGACGTCGCCGCCATGTACACGGGCTACGGCTTCTATGCGGGCATCGCCTACCAGAACGAGCATCAGGGCACGAGGACGATCCCGGGGCTGCCGGGTCCACTCGCCATGATGTCGACCGACCACTACACGGGCGCGCTCGCGTATCGCTTCGGGATCGTCAATTTGCAGTTCAACTACATCTACTCGCGTCCGCAGAGCGCGCCGGCGGGCTCGCTCGCGGCGCGCCTGAACGCCGCGAATTCGAACAGCATCGCGGAAGCCGGCATGACGATTCAGGCGACGGATGCGGACGTGATCGAGTTCGCCGCCGTCCAGCGCAAGGTGCGCGGCGTGGATAACAACACGCTCGCGTTCGAGCTCGGCGCGGATCACAGCTTGTCCAAGCGCACGACCGTCTATGCCCGCGCGGGCTACATGAAGAACCACGGCACCGCGACGATGAGCTGGCCGGGCGTCTCGGTGACGAAGCCGGGCACGTCGCAGACGCTCGTCGGAGCGGGCATTTCGCACCGCTTCTGAGCAGGCGGACATGTCGGCACATCCATCTCGAATCAGGAAAGGCGCATGAAACTGGAAAACAAGGTGGCCATCGTCACGGGCGCGGCGTCGGGCCTCGGTCTCGCGACCTGCAAGGCGCTCGCCGCAGCGGGCGCGACAGTCGTCGGCTTCGATCTCGATGCCGACAAGCTGCGCGAGGCGCTCGGTCCGTCTATCTCCTCGTTCGCGGTCGATGTCGCCGATGAAGCGAGCGTTCAGCGCTCCGTCGCGGCGGTCGTCTGCATGCATGGGCGCGTGAACATCGCGGTGAACTGCGCGGGCGTGCTCGGCCCGTGCAAGACCCTTTCCAAGGGTCAGCTTTTCCCGAGCGAATTATGGGACCGCGTGCTGGCGGTCAATCTCACCGGCACGTTCAACGTGGTGCGCCACGCGGCGCTCGCCATGACGAACAACGAACCGGAGGACACGGGCGAGCGCGGCGTCATCATCAACACGGCGTCGGGCGCGGCGAAGGGCGGCCAGATGGGGCAGGCCGCGTACAGCGCGAGCAAGGCGGGCGTGATCGGCATGACGATTCCCGTGGCGCGCGATCTCGCGGAACACGGCATCCGCGTGCTGGCGGTGTCGCCCGGCCTGTTCGAATCGGGCATGTCGGCGGGCATGCCGCAGAAAGTGTCGGACGGTCTCATCGAAAAGATGCTGTTTCCGCGACGGATGGGCCGCGCGCAGGAGTTCGCCGCGCTCGTCGTTCATCTGGTGCAGAACGCATACATGAACGCGACGGTGGTCGATATCGACTGCGGCACGCGTTGAGGCGCGATGGTTTCGAAGCATCGCAAAAGGAGGGGTAAGTGAAGGTTCTGATCGCAGTCAAGAGAGTGACCGATGCCAACGTGAAGGTCGGCGTGAAGTCCGACAACACGGGCGTCGACATTGCCAACGTGAAGATGTCGATGAACCCGTTCGACGAAATCGCCGTGGAAGAGGCGGTGCGTCTGAAGGAAGCGGGCGGCGCAACGGAAGTCGTCGCGGTGTCGTGCGGCGTGACGCAATGTCAGGAAACGCTGCGCACGGCGTTGGCTATCGGCGCGGATCGGGCGATTCTGGTCGAATCGGCCGAGGAATTGCAGCCGCTGGCAGTGGCGAAGCTGCTCAAGGCGCTGGTCGATCAGGAAAAGCCGGAACTCGTGATTCTGGGCAAGCAGGCGATCGACGACGATTCGAACCAGACCGGCCAGATGCTTGCCGCTTTGGCGGGCCTGCCGCAGGCGACGTTTGCATCGAAAGTGGTGATCGCCGATGGCCGCGCCACTGTCTCGCGTGAAGTCGATGGCGGCGCGGAAACGCTGTCGCTGAAGCTGCCCGCCGTCGTCACGACAGACCTGCGCCTGAACGAGCCGCGCTACGTGACGCTGCCCAACATCATGAAGGCGAAGAAAAAGCCGCTGACGACGGTTACGCCCGCCGATCTCGGCGTCGATGTCGCGCCGCGTCTGAAGACGCTTAAAGTCACCGAGCCGCCGAAGCGCAGCGCGGGCGTGACGGTGCCCGACGTCAAGACGCTGGTCGAGAAACTGAAAACCGAAGCGAAGGTGATCTAACGTGACGACTCTCGTAATCGCAGAACACGACAACGCGTCGATCAAGGCGGCGACGTTGAACACGGTCGCGGCAGCGGCGAAACTGGGCGGCGACATTCACATTCTCGTCGCGGGTTCGAACGCGCAGGGCGCGGCGGATCAGGCGACCAAGATCGCGGGCGTTTCGAAGGTGCTGCTGGCCGATGCGCCGCAGCTCGCCGAAGGCCTCGCGGAGAACGTCGAAGGCACGGTGCTGAACATCGCGAAGGACTATTCGCATATCGTCGCGCCGGCGACGGCTTACGGCAAGAACATCGCGCCGCGTATCGCCGCGCATCTGGACGTCGCGCAGATCAGCGAAATTACCGCTGTGGTCAGCGCCGATACCTTCGAGCGCCCGATCTACGCGGGCAACGCGATCGCGACCGTCCAGTCGGCTGATGCAATCAAGGTCATCACCGTGCGCGCGACGGGCTTCGATCCGGTGGCGGCTGAAGGTGGCAGCGCATCGGTCGAGAAGATCGAAGCAGCGGCGGATGCGGGCGTCTCGCAGTTCGTGAACCGCGAGGTGACGAAGCTCGATCGCCCCGAGTTGACGAGCGCAAACATCATCGTTTCGGGCGGGCGCGGTCTCGGCAGCGGCGAGAACTACACGCAAGTGCTCGAACCGCTCGCGGACAAGCTGGGCGCGGCGCTCGGCGCATCGCGCGCGGCGGTCGATGCGGGCTACGTGCCGAACGACTATCAAGTGGGCCAGACCGGCAAGATCGTCGCGCCGCAGTTGTATGTGGCCGTCGGTATCTCCGGCGCGATTCAACACTTGGCCGGCATGAAGGACAGCAAGGTGATCGTCGCGATCAACAAGGACGCCGAAGCGCCGATCTTCAGCGTAGCGGATTACAGCCTTGTCGGCGATCTGTTCGCGGCGGTGCCCGAACTCGTCAGCGAGCTTGGCGCAGCCGCCTAGACCGACGACACGATCGGCGCGAGAAGACCGCAACACAGCAACCGGGCGCGAGACCCGGCGCCGCGCCGCATGACACCCCGTTCACTTTGAAGGAATCAGCATGACAGCGACGTACCAGGTCCATGACGGCGTGGCCGTCATTACGCTCGACCATCCTCCGGTCAACGGTCTGGGTCATGCAACCCGGACCGGCATCATGAATGGCATGAGCCGCGCGCTCGACGACGCAGCGGTCGAGGCCATCGTCATCACGGGCGCGGGCAAGGCGTTTTCGGGCGGCGCGGATATCCGCGAGTTCGGCACGCCCAAAGCGTTTCAGGAGCCGAGCCTCGCGACGGTCATCGACACCATCGAGCGATCGGCGAAGCCGGTCGTCGCGGCCATTCACTCGGTCGCGATGGGCGGCGGGCTCGAACTCGCGCTCGGCTGCCACTACCGGCTCGCGACGCGGCAAGCGAAGATCGCGCTGCCCGAAGTCAATCTCGGTCTGTTGCCGGGCGCGGGCGGCACGCAACGCCTGCCGCGCGCAATCGGCCTCGAAGCCGCGCTCAACACGATCGTGTCGGGCAAGACCATGCTTGCGGAGAAGTTCGCCGGCACGGGACTCTTCAACGAAATCGTCGCGGATGATGTCGTCGTCGCCGCCGTCAAATTCGCGCGCACTGCCGCCGAGCGCGCCGGTCCGCATCCGAAGCTGCGCGATATACCGGTTCAGCACGCGCACGCCGAAGCGTATCTCGGCTTTGCGCGCAGCACGGTCGCAGCGAGCGCAGGGCCGTATCCCGCGCCGCTGGCATGCGTGAATGCCGTCGCGGCATCGCTGAGGCCATTCGATGAAGGCATCGAGGCCGAGCGCGACGGCTTCATGTCGTTGATGAACACGCCCGAGTCTCGCGCGTTGCGCCAAGCCTTTCTCGGCGAACGCGCGGCGAGCCGCATCCCCGACGTGCCTGCCGACACGCCGACGCGCGCCATCGCCAAAGTCGCCGTGATCGGCGCGGGCACGATGGGCGGCGGCATCGCGATGAATTTCCTCAACGCGGGCGTGCCGGTCACGCTGCTGGAAATGAAAGCGGACGCGCTGGAGCGAGGCGTCGGCGCGATTCGCCGCAATTACGAGAACACGGCGAAGAAGGGCAAGCTCACGCAAGACGAAGTGGATGCGCGCATAGCGCGGCTTGCGACCACGCTCTCGTATGACGACATCCGCGACGCCGATCTCGTGATCGAAGCCGTGTTCGAAGACCTGGAGGTCAAGAAGAGCGTGTTCCAGCGGCTCGACGAGGTAGCCAAGCCCGGCGCGATCCTCGCATCAAATACGTCGACCCTCGACATCGACGCCATCGCGTCCTTCACGAAGCGTCCGCGCGACGTGATCGGCATGCACTTCTTCAGCCCCGCGAACGTGATGAAGCTGCTCGAAGTGGTGCGCGGCGCGCAGACCGCGAAAGACGTGCTCGCCACGGTCATGCAACTCGCGAAGAAGATCGGCAAGGTCGCGGTGGTGTCGGGCGTGTGCGACGGCTTCATCGGCAATCGCATGATCGAGCAGTACAGCCGTCAAGCCGGCTTTCTGCTCGACGAAGGCGCGCTGCCGCAGCAGGTGGATCGCGCGATCGAGCGCTTCGGCTTCGCGATGGGCCCGTTCCGCATGATCGACATGGCGGGCAACGACATCAGCTGGGCGATCCGCAAGCGCCGCGCCGTCGAGCAGCCGGAGTTCAACTACTCGAAGACGGGCGATCTGCTGTGCGAAATGGGCCGCTTCGGCCAGAAAGTGCAGGCGGGCTGGTACGACTACAAGCCGGGCGATCGCCGGGCGTATCCGAGCGCGGTCGTCGACGAAATGATCGTGCAGCATTCCAGGGACCTCGGCATCGCGCGGCGCAAGATCAGCGACGAGGAAATTGTCGAGCGGCTCGTGTTCGCGCTCGTCAACGAAGGCGCGTTGATCTTGCAGGAAGGCATCGCGTCGAAGGCGTCGGATATCGACATGGTCTATTTGCACGGCTACGGCTTTCCGAAGTTTCGCGGCGGCCCGATGCAGTACGCGGACGAGATCGGCCTCTACGCCGTGGCGCAGGCCATTCGCCGCTATGCCAGGGGCTATCAGGGCCACGCGTGGCAAGTCGCGCCGCTCTTGCAGCGCCTCGCCGATGCCGGCGCGAGCTTCAACGACTGAGGACCGAGACATGAACGAGGCAGTGATCGTATCGACCGCGCGCACCGCGCTGGCCAAAAGCTGGAAGGGCGCGTTCAACATGACGCACGGCGCGACGCTCGGCGCGCACGCGGTCCGGCACGCTATCTCCCGGGCGGGCATCGAGGCCGGCGAAGTCGAAGACGTGCTGATGGGCTGCGCGAACCCCGAAGGCGCGACGGGCGGCAACATCGGGCGTCAGATCGCGTTGCGGGCGGGCTGTCCCGTGACGGTGCCGGGCGCGACCATCAACCGCTTCTGCTCGTCCGGGCTGCAAAGCATCGCGATGGCCGCGCAGCGCGTGATGACAGGCGAAGGCGAGATTTACGCGGCAGGCGGCGTGGAAAGCATCTCGTGGACGCAGCGCCAGATGAATCTGGAGTACGCGAACGACCCGTGGCTCGCCGCGAACAAGCCTGAGATTTACTGGAGCATGCTGCAGACGGCGGAACAGGTCGCCAAACGCTACGGCATTTCGCGCGAGCGGCAGGACGAATACGGCGTGCGCAGCCAGCAGCGCGCGGCGGCGGCGCGCGAGGCGGGCCGCTTCGACCACGAAATCGTGCCGATGACCGTCACGGCGGGCGTCGTTGACCGCGCAACGGGCGACATCGTGAGCCGCGAAGTCACCATCGCCGCCGACGAAGGCATTCGCGCAGACACGACGATGGAAGGCGTCGCGAAGATTCGCAGCGCGCTGCCGGGCGGCGTCATATCGGCGGGCAACGCGTCGCAGTTCTCGGATGGCGCTTCCGCGTGCGTCGTGATGGATGCGCGCGTCGCCGCATCGAGGGGCATTGCGCCGCTCGGCGTGTTTCGCGGCTTCGCGGTGGCGGGCTGCGAGCCGGACGAAATGGGCATTGGACCGGTGTTCGCGGTGCCGAAGCTGTTGAAGAAAGCGGGCTTGACGGTTGACGACATCGGCTTGTGGGAGCTGAATGAGGCTTTCGCCGTGCAGGTCTTGTACTGCGCGGATACGCTCGGCATTCCGATGGAGCGGCTCAACGTGAACGGCGGCGCCATCGCGGTGGGGCATCCGTTCGGCGTGTCGGGCGCGCGGCTCGTCGGCCACGCGCTGATCGAAGGCAAACGCCGCGGTGTGAAGCACGTCGTCGTGACGATGTGCATCGGCGGCGGACAAGGCGCGGCCGGCCTCTTCGAAGTGCTTTGACAAGGACGAGAGACATGTCGTTGATCCTTTCCCGGCGCGATCTGAACTTTCTTCTGTACGAGTGGCTGAAGGTTCAGGCGCTGACCGAAATACCGCGCTATGCCGACCATTCGCGCGAAACCTTCGACGCGGCGCTCGATACCTGCGAGAAGATCGCCACCGATCTCTTCGCCACGCACAGCAAGAAGAGCGATCAGCAGGAGCCGCATTTCGACGGCGAGCGGGTGCATGTCATCCCCGAAGTGAAGACGGCGCTCTCCGCCTTCTGCGAAGCCGGGTTGATGGCTGCGGGACAGGACTACGACCTCGGTGGCATGCAGTTGCCGGTGGTCGTCGAGAAGGCGGGCTTCGCGTACTTCATCGGCGCGAACATCGGCACGGCGGCGTTTCCGTTTCTGACCATCGGCAACGCGAACCTGCTGCTCGCGCACGGCACGCCGAAGCAGATCGACACCTTCGTGCGGCCCGAAATGCAAGGGCGCTTTTTCGGCACGATGTGTCTGTCGGAGCCGCAGGCGGGTTCGTCGTTGTCGGACATCACGACGCGCGCCGAGTACGAGGGCGAATCGCCGCTCGGGGCGCAGTATCGGCTGCGCGGCAACAAGATGTGGATCTCGGGCGGCGAGCATGAACTGTCCGAGAACATCGTTCATCTGGTGCTCGCGAAGATTCCCGGTCCGGACGGCAAGCTGATTCCGGGCGTGAAGGGCATCTCGCTTTTCATCGTGCCCAAGTATCTCGTCAATGAACAAGGCTCCCTCGGTGAACGTAATGACGTCGTGCTCGCCGGACTCAATCACAAGATGGGTTATCGCGGCGTGACCAACTGCCTGCTGAATTTCGGCGAAGGCGTGCAGCATCGGCCGGGCGGCAAGGCGGGCGCGATCGGCTATCTCGTCGGCGAGGCGGGGCAGGGGCTGGCCTCCATGTTCCACATGATGAACGAGGCGCGCATCGGCGTCGGACTCGGCGCGGCGGCGCTCGGTTACACAGGCTATCTGCATGCGCTCGACTATGCGCGCAACCGGCCTCAGGGACGCGCGACGGGCCGCGCCGGCAAGGATCCGGCGAGCCCGCAGGTGAAGCTCGTCGAGCACGCGGACGTGCGCCGCATGCTGCTCGCGCAAAAGAGCTACGCGGAAGGCGGTCTCGCGCTGAACCTCTATTGCGCGAAGCTCGTGGATGAAGCGCGCGCCGCGCAAGCCGCCGGCGACGGCGAGAAGCACGAACGCCTGACGCTCCTTCTCGACATCCTGACGCCGATTGCGAAAAGCTGGCCGTCGCAATGGTGTCTCGAAGCGAACAACCTCGCGATCCAGGTCCACGGCGGTTACGGCTACACCCGCGAATACAACGTCGAGCAGTTCTATCGCGACAACCGTCTCAACGCGATCCATGAAGGCACGCACGGCATTCAGGCGCTGGACCTGCTCGGCCGCAAAGTGACGATGAAGGACGGCGCGGCGCTGCGGCTGCTCGTGGACCGCATGCACGCGAGCGCGGCGCGCGCATCGGCGACGGGCGATGCTGCGCTCATCAAGCACGCATCTGCTTTCGACGAATCGGTGACACGCCTCATGCACGTCACGCGCATGTTGTGGGCAGCGGGCGATCCGTCGGTGACGCTCGCGAACGCGTCGCTGTACATGGAGGCGTTCGGGCATGTGACCGTTGCGTGGATCTGGCTGGAACAGGCGCTGGCTGCACGCGCCGGACTCGCCGCCGCCCGCACCGATGACGACGCGGCGTTCTATCGCGGCAAGCTCGCCGCCGCCGCTTACTTCTTCCGATGGGAACTGCCGCGCGTCGGACCGCAGTTCGACTTGCTCGTGTCGCTGGACCGCACGACGCTCGACATGCAGGACGCGTGGTTTTAGGACACCGAATGCGGACCGTACAACAACTCTTCGACCTGAGAGACAAGACCGCGCTCGTCACAGGCGGCTCACGCGGGCTCGGCCTGCACATTGCCGAGGCATTGGGCGAGCAGGGCGCGCGCATCATGCTGTCCGCGCGCAAGCCGGACGAGCTCGATGCCGCCGCGAAGCATCTGCGCGCGCGTGGCGTCGATGCGCGCTGGATCGCGGCGGACGGCGCGCGGGAGGACGACATCGCCCGCCTCGCCGACGATGCGCTCGCCGCGCTCGGCCGCGTCGACATCCTCGTGAACAACGCGGGCGCGACATGGGGCGCGCCCGCCGAGGACTATCCGATCGCGGCGTGGGACAAGGTGATGAACCTGAACGTCCGCGGGCTCTTTCTGCTGACGCAGCGCATCGGCAAGCTGTCGATGATTCCGCGCCGCTATGGACGCGTCATCAACGTGGCGTCGATCTCGGGGCTCGCGGGCAACGCTCCCGGCACGATGGAGACCATCGCCTACAACACGTCCAAAGGCGCGGTCGTGAATTTCACGCGGACGCTTGCGGGCGAGTGGGGCGAGTACGGCATCACGGTGAACGCGCTCGCGCCCGGCTTCTTTCCATCGAAAATGACGCAAGGCTCGCTCGACCGGATGGGCGTCGAGCGCATGTGTGCGAGCATTCCGCTACACCGTCTCGGCGACGACGAAGACCTGAAGGGCGCCGCCGTGCTCTTCGCCAGCGATGCGGGCAAACATATAACCGGGCAGGTGCTGGCCGTGGATGGCGGGGTGAGTGCGGTGTAGGTTCGGTGTCTCGACTGCGGCCGCGTGCCGAAGCGTTCGATTCGTCGAGCGAACTAATTGCAGAAACGACAAAGGGTTACAGGCTTGCGCCTGTAACCCTTTGAATTCTTTGGTAGGCCGTGCGGGATTCGAACCTGCGACCAACGGATTAAAAGTCCGCT
Source organism: Caballeronia sp. GAFFF1 (assembly GCF_023630705.1). Lineage (GTDB taxonomy): Bacteria > Pseudomonadota > Gammaproteobacteria > Burkholderiales > Burkholderiaceae > Caballeronia. Next base: position 179,565 of record NZ_JALQEM010000019.1, on the reverse strand, counting down.
GCTCTACCAGCTGAGCTAACGACCCGAAGGAGGCGAAATTATAAGCGGCGATCTCGAATACTGTCAACCGTATATCGCCGTCACCCGCTCAAGAAAAACGCCCGCGGCATGCGTGCCCGCGAGCGTTCTTCAACGAGAGGCGCGGAACCGGAGAAGGTCGAAAGCTCCGCTTACTTCACCTGCGACATCTTGCTTTGCGCCGTCTGCGCGACTTCAGTGCCCGAATACTGCGAGATGATCTGTTGGAGCGTCTGCTTCGCAGCCGATTTCTGGCCCTGTTCGATCTGGTTATTCGCGATTGCGAGCAACGCTTCGGGTGCTCGCGGATGCGTGGGGTACGTCTTCACCAGATTCTGCCAGATCGCGGTCGAGCCCTTGTAGTCGCGCTGCGCATACAACGCATTGCCGAGCCAGTACTGCGCGGTCGGCTGATACGGGCTTTGCGGGTACTTCGCGACGAACGCCTTGAACGACGCTGCGGCGCTCTTGTAATCACCGTTACGGAACTCCGTCGACGCTGCGTTGAACGCTTCCGTCTCGCCAGGCTGCACCGAACCCGTCACTCCGTCGATAGTTTGCTGCTGCGGCTCAAACTTCTTCAAGCGCGTATCGAGGTCGGCGTAATAGTCCTTCTGCTGCTTTTGCAGCGTGGCCACCTGGTTCGCCAGGTCCTCGTTCTGGCCGCGAACCGTCGCGAGCTGCTGATTCAGCTGGTCGAGACGATTCTGCTGATCGAGGATCGTGCGCTGCGCAGCCTGCAACTGATTCGTGAGGCCATCGGTCTTGGTGCGCAGATCGAGCACGGCTTTGCGCGCTTCGTTGTCGTCGAAGACGCCGGCGTGCGCGGGCACGCTGAGCATTGCCGAACCGGCTACACACGCGGCTGCGGCAGCGCGCAGCAAGGGAAAGCGATACAACATAGGGCGACTCACCCGTGACTGGTTACGTTAGTTCGATTACTGCTGATACACGAGATCCGCACGGCGGTTCTGCGCGTACGACGAGTCGTCGTGACCCGTCGCCATCGGCTTTTCCTTGCCGAGGCTCACGGCTTCCATCTGCGAATCGGCCACGCCCATCAGCGACATCGCGCGACGCACGGCTTCCGCGCGCTTCTGGCCGAGCGCGAGGTTGTACTCGCTCGTGCCGCGTTCGTCGGTGTTGCCCTGAATCAGGACGTGACGCTCCGGATGGCTCTTCAGATACGACGAATGTTGTTGCAGCAGCGGCTGATAGTCGTCCTTCACGGCATAGCTGTCGAAGTCGAAATAGATGCTGCGCTTGGCGAGCGGGCTGTTCGGATCGTTCAGCGGGTCGATGTTGACTTGCTTCACGTCCGTCGGGTTGGGCTGCGTGCTCACCGCGCCCTTGTTTGCGCCTTCATCGAGCTTCACGCCCGAATGACACGCGGCCAATGCGCCGACCATTGCAACTGCCAGGCCGATACGGAGTTTCGACATCATGGTACCTCTCCTTGTGTTGTAGCTGAACGTTGTAGGTGAAACGTATTGCTGGACTTATTGCATGAACGGACCCCAGGACGGCTCGCGCACCGCGCCGCCCTGTACGGACAAGACTTGCCGCGTGCGACCATCGGTCGACACGGCTGCCAACACGCCACGTCCGTTCACTTGGGTGGCGTAGAGGATGTACTGACCATTCGCCGCGAAGCTCGGCGATTCGTCATGCGTCGTGTCGGTCAGCCCCGTTGCCGTGCCGGACGCGAGGTCCTGCAAATACAGCTTGAAGCCGCCGCCGGTGCGCGAAATGTACGCGAGTTGCTTGCCGTCCGGGCTCACGCGCGGGCTCGTGTTGTAGCTGCCCGTGAATGTGACCCGCTGGGCCGCGCCGGCAGATTCCCCCGCCGCCGGCATCTTGTAGATCTGCGGTTGGCCGCCGCGATCGCTCGTGAAATAGATGGAGTTGCCATCGGGCGAGTAGGCCGGCTCGGTATCGATGGAACTGCCTTGTGTCAGACGGCGCAGGCCGGTGCCGTCCGCGTTGACTTCGAAAACCTGCGTATTGCCGGTGCGCGACAGCGCGACCGCGAGCTTGCGGCCGTCAGGCGACCACGCCGGCGCGCTGTTGTTGCCCTTCTGATTCGACACGACGATGCGGCGTCCCGTCGGCAGGTCGTGTATGTAGACGACCGGCTTCTTCTTTTCGAACGATACGTAGGCGACCTTCGTGCCGTCCGGCGACCACGCCGGCGAGATGATCGGTTCCGGGCTGGAGAGGGCGATCTTCGCGTCCTGGCCGTCCGAATCCGAAATCTGCAACTGATAACGCCCGCCCGTCTGAATGACGTACGACAGGCGCGTGGCGAATACGCCCCGGCCGCCGAGCAGCTTGGCGTAGATGTAATCCGCGATCTTGTGCGCGCTCATGCGCAGGCCGCTTTCCGCGCTGACGAGCGACAGGCCGCCGAGATTCTGCTGCTTCACCGTGTCATAGAGGCGAAAGCGCACTTCGTACTGGCCGTTCGACAGGCGCGTGACGCTGCCCGACACGAACGCGTCCGCGCCCTTGGCCTTCCACGCGCCGAGATCGACGGATTCGGTTTCCGCAACCGGCGTGCTGCCCGCGTCGATGTTCGTGAACTTGCCGCTGCGCTGCAGATCCTGACGAATGATCGCGCTGATCTGCTGCGGCGAGCTCGCCTCGTTGGCGAAATTGGCCGTCGCGATCGGGAACTGAGTCGAACCGACGCCGGTGACGAGCACGTTCAACTGGGCGTGCGCGGCGGTGCCGGCTGCGATCAGGCAGGATGCGACCAGCGTTCTCAGGCCAAGCTTCGTCATCAAACTCATGCTGTTTAGGTTCCGAAAAAAGCGTTTTCAAGTGTCTGGGGAATGCAGAACAGACCCCCGGTTGCACGATTCGTTCCCAGCGCAAAGCGCCTCAAACGCGGGCCGATCAGCCTCCCGCCGGGCGCAGCGTGATGGTGAAATGATCGGGCGCCTTGCCGTCGACATCGACGGGCATCGGGTCCGAACGCTGCACCGCGCGAAGCGCCGCCTGATCCCATTGCTCGTTGCCGCTCGACCGGCTGATGCTTGCCGAGAGCAGCGTGCCCGACGGCGAACAACGGACCGACACGACGGTTTCGAGCCCTGCGGTCTCACCCGCCCAGACGATGTTCGGCCGCACGCGCCGCTGCACCTTCTCGGCATAGCCGGGCGAGGTCGCGTTGCCGCCCGCGCCGCGGCCCGTGCCGCTCTTCGCGAGCCCTTCGCCGCTCGAACTCGTGCCGCCGCCCAACTGGCCTTGCAGCGCGGCGAGCCGCGCACGGCGCTCGGCGTCCACCTTCGCCTTCGCTTCCGCGTCGGCCTTCGCCTTTGCCTGTGCCTTGGCTTTCGCTTCGGCGTCGGCCTTCGCGCGGGCTTCCTTCTGCGCCTGCTGTTGCTCGGCCTTGAGCTGTTCCGCCTTCTGCGCCTCAGCTTGTTGCTGGCGTTCCTTCTCTTGCTGCGCCTTGGCTTGCTGTTGCTTTTGCAGTTCCGCCTGACGCTGCTTCTCGACCTGCTTCTGCTTGTCCTGCATCGCCTTCTGCGCCGCGGCGGCTGCGGCCGCTTGCGCGGCCAGTTGTTGCTGGCGTTTCGCCTCGGCTTCCTGCTGCGCCTGCTGCTGCTCGCGACGCTGCTCGGCAAGCTGTGCCTCGCGCGCGGCGGCTTCCTGCTGCTTGCGCTTCTTCTCCTGCAACGCGATGTCCGCCTGCTCGTCTCTCGCGGGCGGCGGCGCGGGCTGCACTTTTGCGGGCGCGGGCGGCGGAGGAGCGGGGCGCGGCGTCGGCGCGGACATGTCGGGAATGTCGGTCCAGATTTCCGCTTCCGCGCCGGCCGGCGTGTTGTTCTGCCAGTTGATGCCGTGATAAAGCAGCCAGCCGAGCAGCAAATGCATGACGGCCGCGAGCGCGAACGCCTTGCCCGTGCCTCGCTCGCGCGGCGGACGGATGGGCCGCGCGGAACGCGCGCGCGCCTGCTGGGGCTGGCCGGTGCGACGATCGATCATTGCGATTTGACGAGCAATCCAACGCGCTTCACGCCGCGCGCTTTCATATCGGACATCACATCCATGACGACCTCATACTTCACCGTCTTGTCCGCCGCGATCACGACCGGCTGATCCGGGTGCGACTCCTGACGATTGAGCACGAATGCGTTGAGATCGCCCTTCGTCATTCTCTGCTCTTGCGTCGCGCCGCCTTCTTCCTTGTAGCGCACGTTCATGCTGCCGTCCGCCTTGATGTTGATGACGAGCGGCGGCTGCTGTTCCTGCGGCTGCGCATTGCCGACGGTCGGCAGATTGATGATCGAAGGCGACACGAGCGGGGCGGTCACCATGAAGATGACGAGCAGCACGAGCATCACGTCGATATACGGCACGACGTTGATGTCGGCCATTGCGCGGCGCGAGCTGCCGCGCATGCTGGAACGGATCGGGCCTGCCATCGCGGACTCCTGTTAGTGCGCCTGACGCTGCAAGATGTTCGAGAACTCTTCGATGAAGGTCTCGAAGCGGATCGCCAGACGGTCGATGTCGTGTGCGTAGCGGTTGTAGGCGACCACGGCGGGAATCGCGGCGAACAGGCCGATCGCGGTGGCGACGAGCGCCTCGGCGATGCCCGGCGCGACGTTCGCGAGCGTCGCCTGCTGCACGTTGGCGAGTCCGCGGAAGGAATTCATGATGCCCCAGACCGTGCCGAACAAGCCGATATACGGACTCACCGAGCCGACCGACGCGAGGAACGCGAGGTTCGCTTCGAGCACGTCCATTTCGCGCTGGAACGCGGCGCGCATGGCACGGCGCGAGCCGTCGAGAATCGCGCTCGGATCGGTGATGCGGCGCTCCTTGCCCTTCAGGAATTCGCGCATGCCCGACTCGAAGATACGCTCGAGCGCGCCGATGGTGTGACGGTTGTTCGCGGCGCTCTGGTACAGCGCCTGAAGGTCGCCGCCCGACCAGAAATCGCGTTCGAAGCGCTCCGTCTGCGCACGCGCGCGGCGAATGGCGAACCACTTGCGGAAGATGAAGGTCCACGACAGAAGCGACAGAACCAGCAAGAGCGCCATCACGGCCTGCGCGAGCACGCTGGCATGGACGACGAGAGATACGATCGACAGGTCTTGTGTATTGTTCATAAAGGTCCGCTGTTACTTCCCGGAAAACGGGTCCGGTCGGAGCGTCAGGCTTTCGTGAATGAGATGTGAACGGAACGAAAGCCGCGCCTGAAGCCGGCTCTTTCTCGATTGTCTTGCTCTGCTAAACACAGCTGGGTCCGCCATTCGGCGCAATGGGTGCATCGGCTGACTGCGCCGCAGGAGCGCCGCGCCGGAGTCCGTCGAGGACGGCTGCCGGAATGCCCGCGGGCCGAATGGATGCGCGATCCACCGACGCCACGCGAATCTCGCCGCTCGCGAGCAGCACGCCGTCGCGCCATGCTTCCTGATGAAAGTCCACCGACGCGCGCCCGAGCCGCTCGATATGGCTGACCACGCGGATCACGTCGTCGAGGCGGGCGGGCGCTGAATAATCGACGGACGTCCTTTTCACGACGAACACGATGCCGTCCGATTCCGCGAGGCGCTGCTGGTCGATGCCGCACGCGCGCAGCCATTCGGTACGCGCACGCTCGAAGAACTTCAGGTAATTCGCGTAGAAAACGATGCCGCCGGCGTCGATGTCCTCGTAGTACACGCGAATCGGCCACTCGAAAATCGACGGATTGCTCACCTGCGCGCCGCTCCGCTTGCGCCGGGCCTTCTCGGACCGCTGCGGTTCGCTTTTTGACAGATATTCATCCGCGGCATTTTACCGGAACCCGCTAAGTGCTCGCCAAATCCTCAGGCAGTTTGCCGCTCAGCCGCGGTGAATTTGCAACGGTCCGAACGTCTGCGCGACCGGCATCAGTTCGATCGTGTTGATGTTCACGTGCGCCGGCCGCGTGGCGATCCAGTAGATGGCGTCCGCGATGTCCTCGGGCGTGAGCGGCTGCACGTCCTTGTAGACGGACGCGGCCTTGTCGTCGTCGCCCTTGAAGCGCACATTCGAGAATTCGGTGCCGCCGCACAGGCCCGGCTCGATATCGGTCACGCGCAGCGCGGTGCCCGCGAGGTCCGCGCGCAGGTTCAGGCTGAACTGCCGCACGAACGCCTTGGTCGCGCCGTATACGTTGCCGCCGGGATATGGGTACGTGGCCGCCACCGAGCCGAGATTGAACACGTGGCCGCGATTGCGCTCGACCATGCCCGGCAAGATCGCGTGCGTGACCGCCGCGAGACCGGTGCAGTTCGTCTCGATCATGTTCTTCCAGTCGTCGAAATTCGCGCGCTGGGCGGGTTCGAGGCCGAGCGCGAGGCCGGCGTTGTTCACCAGCACGTCGATCTGCGCGAAGCCGTCAGGCAGCGATGCGATGGCGTTTCGCACGGCGCTTTCGTCGCGCACGTCGATTTCGACGGGCAACAACGCGTCGCCGAGTTCCTTCGACAGCGCGTCGAGGCGTTCCTTGCGACGCGCCGCCGCGACGACGCGATGGCCGCCCTTGACGAAAGCGCGCGCGATGGCGGCGCCGAAGCCGGCAGACGCGCCGGTGACGAAGACGATCATGGTCGAGCTCCGATTGGAGATAAGCGATAGGCCGAACCGGGCGGCGCGCGGGCACGCATCCGGCAACGGCGCAAAGGGTACTTCCATTGATGCCAGGCGGCAAGCGACCGCGCACGCGAACGACCGTGCTTCCCGGCGCAGCCACGCACCGCAAAAGAGGCCCGCGAAGGGGCCCGGAGGCCGGTTGCCTAAAGCCCGGCCGCCCATTAAACTACAACGCTCAAACCCCGCGTGACTGGCGATAGAATCTTCGGATTCAAGGTGGAACGACCCACTAGGAAGCGCGGAGCGTCGTTTTGCCGTTCGCCTGGGCAGCTGAGATCCGCGCGCCGTCGCTGCGTTGCCGGTGGCTGTCCGTTCCGCGAAACCGGATTCTTCCCTCATCCGCCGCGTCTGGACTTCATCGGTGTCCAGCCTTTCGTGCGCCCGCGCGATCCGGTCAACCTGTTTTGATCTCACGGAAAACGTATGTTCGACAGAGCCGAAAGTACCCTTGCCAAAGTCGATCCCGAATTGCTCAAGGCCATCGAGCAGGAAAACCGCCGGCAGGAAGAGCACATCGAGCTGATCGCCTCGGAAAACTACACGAGCCCGGCCGTCATGGCCGCGCAGGGTTCGCAACTCACGAACAAATACGCGGAAGGCTACCCGGGCAAGCGCTACTACGGCGGTTGCGAGTACGTGGATATCGTCGAGCAGCTGGCCATCGACCGCGTGAAGCAACTTTTCGGCGCAGAAGCCGCGAACGTGCAGCCGAACTCCGGCTCGCAGGCGAACCAGGGCGTGTTCTTCGCCGTCCTGAAGCCGGGCGACACGATCATGGGCATGAGCCTCGCCGAAGGCGGGCACCTCACGCACGGCTCGCCGGTGAACATGTCGGGCAAGTGGTTCAACGTCGTGAGCTACGGCCTGAACGAAGCCGAAGACATCGATTACGAAAAGACCGAGGCGCTCGCCAAGGAACATAAGCCGAAGCTGATCGTCGCGGGCGCGTCGGCGTTCGCGCTGCGCATCGACTTCGAGCGTCTCTCGAAGATCGCGAAGAGCGTCGGCGCTTACTTCATGGTCGACATGGCGCATTACGCGGGTCTCGTCGCCGCCGGCCTGTATCCGAACCCGGTGCCGCACGCGGATTTCGTCACGACGACCACGCACAAGAGCCTGCGCGGCCCGCGCGGCGGCGTCATCCTGATGAAGGCGGAATTCGAGAAGCAGATCAATTCGGCCATCTTCCCCGGCATTCAGGGCGGCCCGCTGATGCACGTGATCGCCGCCAAGGCCGTCGCGTTCAAGGAAGCTCTCGCGCCCGAGTTCAAGACGTATCAGCAAGCCGTGCTCGACAATGCTCGCGTGCTGGCCGAGACGCTCGTCAAGCGCGGACTGCGCATCGTGTCGGGCCGCACCGAAAGTCACGTGATGCTGGTCGACCTGCGCGCGAAAAAGATCACAGGCAAGGCCGCGGAAGCCGCGCTCGGCGCAGCGCATATCACGGTGAACAAGAACGCGATCCCGAACGATCCGGAAAAGCCCTTTGTCACGAGCGGCGTGCGTCTCGGTTCGCCCGCCATGACCACGCGCGGCTTCGGCGTGAAGGAAGCTGAAATCGTCGGCAACCTGATCGCGGACGTGCTGGACAATCCGGAAGACCAGGCGACCATCGAGCGCGTGCGCGCGCAAGTGGCCGATCTGACCAAGCGTTTCCCGGTCTACCGTTAATCCCCTAGCCCAGTCCCGAGACACGCCGCGATGCGCTGCCCGTTCTGCCGACACGAAGACACTCAGGTCGTCGATTCCCGCGTGTCGGAAGACGGCGCTGCCATCCGGCGGCGTCGGCGCTGTCCTGCGTGCGACAAGCGTTTCACCACGTACGAGCGCGTGGAGCTTGCGTTGCCGTCCGTCGTCAAGAAAGACGGCAGCCGCACCGAGTTCGACCGGCGCAAGATCGTCGCCAGCATGAAGCTCGCGCTGCGCAAGCGGCCGGTCGCGGCCGACGCCATCGACGCCGCCGTTGCGCGCATCGAATATCAGCTGCTCGGCAGCGGCGAGCGCGAAGTGCAGAGCGAGCGTCTCGGCGAGCTCGTGATGAACGAATTGCGCCAGCTCGACACCATCGCCTACGTGCGGTTCGCATCCGTCTATAAGCGCTTCGAGGACGTTTCCGAGTTCGAAGACGTGCTCGAGGAATTCCGCCGCGCCGCGCCCAAGAAATCCGCTTCCCGTAAGCGTTGATTCGTGCTGCATTCGCCCTCCGCAAGGTTTTCTCGCATTCCCGCGCAAAGTCTGCCTGGCGAAAACCAACCTGAACACTAGGCCGTTCGGCTAATGGCGGCGCGCGTCGCTTCCCGATAGATTCAGCGTTCTTCAACTCGAATCGTTCAGGGATGCAGATGAATCGCGCTTCCTTATGTGGCATCAGCGGCATCAGCGGCTTCACGCTGGTCGAACTTTGCGTCGTGCTGGCCGTCATGGCGATCATCGCGACATTCTCGGCACCGTCGTTCTTCGCCTGGCAGATGCGCGATCAGGTCGATGCCCGGGCGCGCTCCTTCTTTTCGACGCTTTCGCTCGCGCGAACCGAAGCACTTCGGCGCGGCGCGCGCGTGACGCTGTGCCGGATCGACGCCGCGCGCCACTGCCTTGCATCGGGCAAAGGCTGCGATGGCGGCATCACGGACTGGTCCTGCGGCTGGGGGCTCTTCGTCGATCGCGACGGCGCGCCTGCGCTGCTGCGCGTTGAGCCGGCCATGTCTTCCATCGCCATCGCGGGCGCGGCCACCGATCTCTCCTTCACGCCGCCGTCGGGTCAGGTGATCGGCGGCTTTCGCAGCTTCGACTTTTCCCCGCGCAGCGCCGATCCCGCTGGCAATTCCTCAGCGCGCCGCTGCATCCGCATCGCGGCGGGCGGGCGGCCGCGCATCACCCAGGGCGCCTGCGGAGCATCGGCATGAAGACGGCGCAAAGCGGCGATTCGCTGGTGGAAGTGATGATCGCGCTCGCGCTCGCCGCCGTGACGGCGCTCGGAATCGTCGCGGTGCAGAGCGCGTTCGCGAGGGGCGAGCGGCTCGCGTTGCTGCGCGAGCGCGCGACGCTCATCGCCGATTCGGTCGCGGAAGGCATTCGCAGCGACGCGGATCGCGCGGCGGTCCTGTCGCAATGGCAGGCGATAGCGTCCTCGACCTTGCCCGATGGCGATGTCGCCGTGCTAGACCGCGCAGACGGCGTGCGCGTCGCGACCGTCAGCTGGCACGCCGACGACCGCGCCGATCCGTGCCCCGAGCCGCAAGCGAAGCCGCTCGCATCGTGCATTGCCGTGGCATTCGCGCGATGACGCCCCGTTCCATTCCCCCACGCGGCCACACGCTCGTCGAGCTCGCGATATCGCTCGCGCTCGGCATGTTGATCGTGCTGGCCATGCTGTCGCTGTATCGCGGTCAGCGCGCGGCGTTCGAACGCGCCACCGACGCCGCGCGCATGCACGACGCCGGCGTGTCCGCGCTCGACCTCATCGCGCAGCAGATGCAGATAGCGGGCTTCGGGGCAACGCGCGCCGACGCCGCGCTATTCGGCTGCTCGCAGGCGCGCGTGGTCGGCGCGGACACGGCGGCGTCGTGCGAGTCGCTGACGAGCCGGTCCGACGGCGTGCAGGTGCGCTATGCAGCCGACACGGTTTCGACGTGGCCGACATCGGCGGGCGCGCCGACGGACTGCATCGGCCAGTCGGTGGCGGATGCCTTTGTCGGCAACCGCTTCTATGCGAAGGCCAGTGCGTCAACGGGCGAGCCGGAACTGTATTGCGAGGGCAGTGGCAAGCAGGCGCAGCCGCTGGTCGAGGGCATCGAGCGAATTCGAGTTTCGTACTGGCTAGCGGGCGCGTCGAGCGCGGTGGACGCTTCCGCGATCCCGCGCGACCGTTGGCCCGATGTTCGCGCCGCCGACCTGTGCGTGCTCGTGCGAGGGTTCGCGGCCGCGAGACAGCGCCGGACGAACTACGTGGATTGCACCGGCGCACCCGCCGTCGCCGACGATGCGCGCATGCATCAGGCGTTCTGGCGTCGCATTCAGATTCGCAATGCAGCTCCGGCGAATCAAGGAGGCGGGGCATGAACCGTCGCGCGTTGTCTCGCGGCACGGCGCTGCCCATTGTCCTGCTGCTCGCGGCGATCATTCTCGTCACGGCGAGCGCATGGCTGCAAACGTCGCTCGTGGCGGCGCGCACGACCGTCGCGGCGCGCGAGCGCGTGCAGGCGTTCCATGCGGCGGACAGCGCGCTTATTCGATGCAGCCACATGCTGTCGGCGGCGTTGCAGTCAACCGCGCCTGCGGATCAGGAGCCGGCGCGCTGGCGGCTGAAGGCGTCGTTCGAAGGCGCGTCGGCGCTCGCCGTCGCGCCATACGCGTCGTGGCCGTACGCAATGCGTCCGCCGCAATGCCTGATCGAGACGTGGTCGCGCTCCGGTCAGTCGTCGATCGCGTCCTATCTGATCACGGCGCGCGGCTTCGGCGCGGCGTCGCAGACCGAAGCCTGGCTGCAACTGCGCATCGACTCGGCTAACGGCACCGTCACGCAACAGTGGCGCCGCGTCGCGGGCAAACCCTTCTAAGGAGAGCCAAGGATGAGCCGAATGAGATCAAGCGCGGGCTTCAGCCTGCTCGAACTGATGATCGCGCTGGGCGTCGCGGCGATCATCGCGACGTTCGCCATTCCTGCGTATCAGTCGCATGTGGCGAAAGCGCATCGGCTGACCGCGGCTGCCGCGCTTTTCAAGGCGGTGCAGTTCGTGGAAAGCGCGCGACTGTCGCAGACCGGCGCGGGCACCGTTGCGCTGAGCGCGGGCATCGACCAGGCGCCGTCGGGCGGAACGGCGGTCTACCGCCTCACGCTGTTGCCCGAGTCCGCGACCAACGGCGGGTACACGATCGAAGCGGCACCTGTGTCGCCTGGCCCGATGGACGCCGACGCATGCGGCGTGTTCGCCATCGACGCGACCGGCTCGCGCTCGAACCGGCTGACGGATGGCGCAGCGACGCTCGACGCGGCCAAATCGGCCGCGTGCTGGACGGGCAAGGGATGATGCGGCTAGGCGGCTAGAAGACGGTCGGGTCGACGGCGTCAGTGGACGTTTCCACGCTCGTGGCCTTCATCTGTTGCCAGATGCGCCAGCCTTCCCAAGCGGCCAGCCCGAGTCCGCCCCATTTGATAAGCGGCTTCGCGCCGCGCAACAGCCGGGTGCGCACCGGCTTCGTCAACAGCAGCGAAGCGAGCGATCCGACCACCGGATATTGCTTGAAGAGGAAGCTGAACTTGCCCGCGCCGCCGCGGCCGAGCATCGAATCCAGCACGCCGGCGATGGTGCCACGCGGCGATGTATTGCGGATTCCACGTCTCGCAGGGCGGCTTCCCGGCACCAGCATGCCGATGAGCGGCAGATGCGCGACGTTGTCGCGCAATTCGTGCGTGGCTTGCCGCAGTTCCATGCGTTCGACATCCGCGCGCGCAAGCAGCAATTCCTTGCGCAGCGTGCGCATGCCGGGCGTGCGAAGCTGCTGCTGAACTTCCTGCTTGGCTGCGCTTGAGGTGGCGTCGTTATGGCTCATGATCGAACGGGCAAGTGAGTTTCGCGTGGAAAGAAAGAGATCGCGTTCAAAGGCGTCGCGCGGCGGCGCTTAGTTGAACATATCGCGGTCCTTGCGGAACTGGTCGAGCGTGTCGTCGAACAGATGCGGCGCATCGCTCAACTTGCCGCGCGCGCGCAGGCCGCATCCAATGGCGAGCACCGCGTACAGCAGCGTGATGCCGCCGAGCGCCTGCCAACGATACGTATCCCAAAAGAATATGGCGATGAGCACTGTCAGCGAGATCAGCGCCATCATGGCGAGCAGCATGGCCGCGAGCCCGAGGAAGAGGACGCCGATGAGCCTGACTTTTTCTTCCTGCAACTCGATGCCGATCAGTTCCAGCCGGGTCTCGAAGATGGCGAAGGCGGAACTCACAATGCGGCGCAAGGGTCCGGGGGACGAATCGCGCGGTAGCCGTTCTGTCGTCATGGTTTGGGTGCGAGAGCGCGTTGGGTGCCGCTTGGATGTTTCCGGCCGATGCACGAAGCAAGGAGCCGGCGCGAAAGTCGAGCCGCGCGCCGGATAAGAGCGTCGCAGTTCGAACTGATTCGATCCCGGAGGACCGCATCGGTTACGGATTTAGCAAGCCTCGGGCCATTGCGGCGAAAAAAATGCTGCCCGCGCGAGCGGGCAGCATGGAACGACTACTTACGATTAATGAGCAGACCGATCACCATGCCGATGCCCGCCGCAATTCCGATGGACGCCCACGGATGCTCGTGAACGTAATCGTCGGTGGCGCGCGCCGCTTTACGGCCGCGCTCGACCACGACGACTTGCGCGTCGGCGGCTTTTTCCTTGGCTTGTTTCAGGCGCGACATGGCGCTTTCGCGCAGCTCGGAAGCGCGCTCGCCCGTGGCGGCAGCGGCTTGCTTGAGCAGGTCTTCGGCGTCAGCGAGAACGGTTTTGATATCCGACATGAATCGCTCCTTATTGGTATCTGACATTGAAAGCTCCATCGGTGAGGCTACGGGCATCGTAACCAAAGATGCCATCGCTGACGAGGAGGCTTTGCTGCAGCGGCTTGCGGATGCAGGTTCCGTTCCAGTCGCTTGCCGCCGTGGCGCTGCGGGCGGGCCGCTCGCGCTGAAGCCGGCCCACTGTCTAGCATGGAGACGATCTGGCCCGTAAAAGTTTCAGCCGCGCATCGAAAGTTACAAAACGGCTGCGGTCGCGCATCAACGAAAAAGGCCGGTCGTGCCAGGACCGGCCTCTTCGCGAATGGCGGCTTGCGCGTTAGAAAAACGCCTGAATACCGGTTTGCGCACGCCCGAGAATCAGCGCGTGAATGTCGTGCGTGCCTTCATACGTGTTGACCACTTCCAGATTGACGAGATGCCGCGCCACGCCGAACTCGTCCGAAATGCCGTTGCCGCCCAGCATGTCGCGGGCAAGGCGGGCGATCTCCAGTGCCTTGCCGCACGAATTGCGCTTCATGATCGACGTGATCTCGACGGCCGCCGTCCCTTCGTCCTTCATGCGGCCAAGGCGCAGCACGCCTTGCAGCCCGAGCGTGATTTCGGTTTGCATGTCGGCGAGCTTCTTTTGAATCAGCTGATTGCCGGCAAGCGGGCGACCGAACTGCTTGCGATCCAGCGTGTATTGCCGCGCCGTATGCCAGCACGCTTCCGCCGCGCCGAGCGCGCCCCACGAGATGCCGTAGCGCGCCGAATTGAGACACGTGAACGGTCCCTTGAGGCCGCGCACGTTCGGCAGAAGGTTGTCCTCCGGCACGAACACGTCGTCCATCACGATTTCGCCGGTGATCGACGCGCGCAGTCCGACCTTGCCGTGGATCGCGGGCGCCGACAGCCCCTTCCAGCCTTTTTCGAGGATGAAGCCGCGGATCTCATCGCGGCCGTCTTCTTCCAGCTTCGCCCAGACGACGAACACGTCCGCGATCGGCGAGTTGGAGATCCACATCTTCGCACCGGACAGCGAATAGCCGTCGGGCACTTTCCTGGCGCGCGTGGTCATGCTGGCCGGGTCCGAGCCCGCGTTCGGCTCCGTCAGTCCGAAACAGCCGATCCACTCGCCGCGCGCCAGCTTCGGCAGATACTTCTGCTTTTGCGCCTCGCTGCCGAACGCGTGAATCGGCACCATGACGAGCGACGATTGCACCGACATCATCGACCGATAGCCGGAGTCCACGCGCTCGACTTCCCGCGCGATCAAACCGTAGCTCACGTAGTTGAGCTCCGGTCCGCCGTACTGCTCCGGAATCGTGGGGCCGAGCAGACCGAGTTCGCCCATTTCGCGAAAGATGGCCGGATCCGTCTTTTCCTCGCGAAACGCCTGCATCACGCGCGGTTGCAACTTGTCCTGCGCGTAGGCGCGCGCCGCGTCGCGCACCATGCGTTCTTCTTCGGTCAATTGTTGATCCAGAAGCAGCGGATCTTCCCAGTTGAAGCGGGCGGCGTCGGCCATCGCGTTCTCCTCAAGTCGTGGAAAGCGCCATCGCGCGGCGCTTGACGTTGGTTCCGCTGTGCGAAACAATGTTCTGAAAACGAACTCTCAGTTTAGCATTCGATGCAAGCCGATTCCAACTCAGCCTCCACCGCCAAAACGCCGCCCGAAGGCATCGACGAGCGGCGGTTCGTCGTCGCGCTCGCACGCGGTCTCGATATGTTGCGCGCGTTTCGCCCGGGCGACACGCTGCTCGGCAATCGCGATTTCGTCGAGCGGACCGGCTTGCCGAAGGCGACCGTCAATCGCCTCGCGTACACGCTCGCGACGCTCGGCTATCTGCGTTTCGACGAAGCCGCCGGCAAGTACGCGCTCGACACCGGCGTGCTGTCGCTGGGCTTCGCGCTCCTCGCGGGGGCGGACACGCTCGAACTCGCGCGGCCGCACATGCGCGCGCTCGCGCGCGAGATCGGCGCGGCGGTGTCGCTCGGCTGCCGCGACGGGCTCGACATGATTTATCTCGAAACCATCCGCAGCGAGACGGCGCTGACGCTCGGGCTTGCGCCCGGCTCGCGCCTTTCGATGCTCACGAGCTCGATGGGCCGCGCGTATCTCGCGGTACAGGAGCCGGCCGCGCGGGCGGCGTTGTTGGAAGAATTGGGAAGAACGGAGGGCGCGGCGCGCGTCGCGGCCGCCGAGCGCGCGATCGACGACTACGCCCGCGACGGCTGCTGTTACTCGTTTCGCGAATGGCATGATGACGTCAACGCGATCGCCGCGCCGTTTCGCGACGAGCGCAATGGCCGCTGGCTCGTGTTGAGCAGCAGCGGCCCGGCTTCGTCGATGAACGAAGCGTATTTCCGCGAAACCATCGGACCGAAGCTGCGGGCGCTGGCCGCGCGGCTCGCGTGAACGGTGAACGCTCAGAGGAGCGTGCGCACGTGCCAGAGCTCCGGAAACAACACGACGTCGAGCATCTTGCGCAGATACGATGCGCCCGCCGTGCCGCCCGTGCCCTGCTTGAAGCCGATGATCCGCTCGACGGTGGTCACATGACGGAAGCGCCACTGGCGGAACGCGTCTTCCAGATCGACGAGTTCTTCCGCCATTTCATACAGTTCCCAATGCTTCGACGGCTCGCGATAGACCGCGAGCCACGCGGCTTCAACTGACGCGTCGTGCGTGGTCGGCTGCGTCCAGTCGCGTTCGAGGCGCGCGGGATCGATCTCGAAACCGCGTCGCGCGAGCAGGCGAATCACTTCGTCGTAGAAAGAGGGCGCTTCGAGCGTCGCGCGCACCTCGCCGAGAATGTCCGGCCGATGCGCGTGGGGCTTGAGCATCTGCGCGTTCTTGTTGCCGAGCATGAACTCGATCTGCCGATACTGATGCGACTGAAACCCCGACGACGCGCCCAGATACGGCCGCATCGCGGTGTACTCGGAAGGCGTCATCGTCGCGAGGACGTTCCACGCTTGCACGAGCTGCTCGAAGATGCGCGACACGCGCGCGAGCATCTTGAACGCGGGCGGCAGCTCGTCACGATGCACCGCGCCGAGCGCCGCGCGCAGTTCGTAGAGCGCGAGCTTCATCCATAGCTCGCTTGTCTGATGTTGCACGATGAACAGCATCTCGTTGTGATCCGGCGAGAGCGGATGCTGCGCGGTCAGAATCGAATCGAGGCCGAGATAGTCGCCATAGCTCATCGAATCCGAGAAATCGAGCCGCGCGTCGTGCCAACCGTCTTTGTCTTGCGCCGCCGCCGTGCCGTGGCCGAACGGACAACCCTTGGTTTCGCTCATCGTCTCAGTCCTCAAGTCACCGACGCGCGTTCGGCGAACTCGGGCGTGCGCCAGCTTTCAGTCGCGAGCACGTCGCGCAGCACTTCGACCGCATCCCACACATCGACGAAACGCGTGTAGAG
This sequence comes from Caballeronia sp. GAFFF1, assembly GCF_023630705.1. Taxonomy (GTDB): domain Bacteria; phylum Pseudomonadota; class Gammaproteobacteria; order Burkholderiales; family Burkholderiaceae; genus Caballeronia. The sequence goes on along the minus strand of NZ_JALQEM010000019.1, from coordinate 163,019 downwards.
CGGCGTGAAGCCGAAGCGCAGAATGCCCGGCTCGCGATAGTCGCCGATCACGCCGCGCGCAATCAGCGCCTGCATCACTTCGTAGCCGTGCGGATGCTCGAAGCTCACCTGCGAGCCGCGCCGTGCGTGGTCGCGCGGCGTCGCGAGCGTGAGCGGAAACGCGCCGCACCGCGCCTCGACCAGCGCGATGAACGCATCGCCGAGCGCGAGCGACTTGCGCCGCAGCGCCTGCATGTCGGTTTGCAGGAACACATCGAGTCCGCATTCGACGAGCGCCATCGAAACGATCGGCTGCGTGCCGCAGAGAAAGCGGCCGATGCCGTCGTCCGGGCGATATACCGGGCTCATCTCGAACGGTTTTTTGTGGCCCCACCAGCCGGAAAGCGGCTGGGAGAATGCGTTCTGGTGACGCTTCGGCACCCAGACGAAGCCGGGCGATCCCGGGCCGCCGTTCAGATACTTGTACGTGCAGCCCACTGCGTAGTCCGCGCCGACGCCGTTGAGATCGACCGGCACCGCGCCCGCCGAATGCGCGAGGTCCCACACCGCCAGCGCGCCCGCGCGATGAATGGTCTCGGTGAGCGCGGCCATGTCGTGCATGGCGCCGGTGCGGTAGTTGACGTGCGTGATCATCGCGATGGCCGTGTTTTCGTCGATGGCGGCCGGCAATTCGGCGGCATCGTCGACGAGACGCAGTTCGTATCCGCGATCCAGCTGCTCGATCAAGCCCTGCGCGATGTAGAGATCGCTCGGAAAGTTCGAGCGTTCGGAAACGATCACGCGGCGCTTCGGGTCGCGCTCGTTCGCGAGCTTCAGCGCGGCGGAGAGCACCTTGAAGAGATTCGCGGAAATCGTGTCCGTCACGACGACTTCATCTTCTTCGGCGCCGATCAGCGAACTCAGCTTGTTGCCTAGGCGCTTCGGCAGCGCGAACCAGCCCGCCGTGTTCCAGCTTCGAATCAGACCTTCGCCCCATTCGCTGCCGATCACGCTCGCGGCGCGCGCGGCGGCGGCTTTGGGCGGCACGCCGAGCGAATTGCCGTCCAGATAAATGACACCGTCGGCGAGCGCGAACTGGTCGCGCAGGCGGGCGAGCGGGTCGTCGCGGTCGAGGGCGGCGGCGTCGTCACGAGATTTCATCGAAAAGTCCATGTGTTCGGGGAAGATTCAGGGAAGCGGGCGCAGAACGGCGCGCACGGGGCTTGCATCGAGCGTCGCGAACTTGAGCGGGAGCGCGATCAGTTCGTAAGCGCCGGGCGCGACGGCATCGAGCACGAGTCCTTCCAGAATCGCCATGCCGTGCGCGCGAATGCGGCGGTGCGCGTCCATCGTCTTCGATTCCTGCGGATCGAGCGACGGCGTGTCGATGCCGACGAGCTTCACGCCCTTCGACGCCAGCAGGTCGATGGTTTGCGGCGCGACCGCGCAGAACGCGCTGTCCCACGAGTCGAGCGGCGCGCGTTCATATGTGCGGATGAGGACGCGCGGCGGCGCGTCGTCGAGATGCGCCGCGATCATCTCCGGCGTCACGACGGGCGCAGCGCCGATGCAATGCACGACGCGGCACGCGCCGATGTACGTCTCTAGCGCGACCTCGCCGATTGCCGCGCCGTGTTCGTCGTAGTGCAGCGGCGCGTCGGCATGCGCGCCGGTGTGCGGCGAAAGCGTGAGACGCGCAACGTTCACCGGCGACCCCGCTTCCATCCGCCAGACGCGCTCGATGCCGACAGGCGTGTCGCCCGGCCAGACCGGCGTCGCGGCGGCGATCGGAGGCGAGATGTCGATGAGCGTCATGGCGGCCTAGCAGAGAGCGGGGAGATGCGTCAAATCATAGCCGCGTTATCTTGAAAAGTGATTGCAAAATAACCACCCGAAAGGTTTGTGGCTAGAACATAATTCGAGGAAACGGGCTAGGAGACTCAAAAGTGACCGGATTCACGCTCGATGCAACGGATTGCCGAATTCTGGCCGTGCTGCAGGAAGATGGACGGATCAGTAACCTGGACCTCGCGGAGCGCATTTCGCTGTCGCCCTCCGCCTGCTTGCGGCGCATGCGCCTGCTCGAAGAAGAAGGCGTGATCGCGAGTTACCGCGCGTGTCTGGACCGCGAGCGGCTGGGCATCGAACTCGAGGCGTTCGTGCACGTCTCCATGCGCAACGATCAGGAGAACTGGCACGAGAAGTTCGCGGCGGCGGTGCGCGAGTGGCCGGAAGTGGTCGGCGCGTTCGTCGTGACCGGCGACACGCATTACGTGCTGCGCGTGCTGGCGCACAATCTCAAGCACTACTCCGATTTCATTCTGACGAAGCTGTACAAGGCGCCGGGCGTGATCGATATCCGCTCGAATATCGTGCTGCAAACCATGAAGGACGACGCGGGCGTGCCGGTCGCGCTCATCGAGCAGCCGGCGCGCGGCGCCTGAGCCGGCGTTACTCCAGCGGCCCGAGCGAGTGGAAGCCGCCCGCCTGAAAGACGAGCGGCGCAATCTCCGAGGCGTCTTCGCGCACGCCGCAGCGTTCCACCTCGCCGACGAAGATTACGTGATCGCCTTCGTCGTAGCGGCTGCGGTTGTGGCATTCGAACCAGGCGAGCGCGCCGTCCAGCACCGGCATGCCGCTGTCGCCCGCCGCGTGCGAGACACCCGCGAAGCGGTCGCCCTTGACCGTCGCGAAGCGCCGGCACAGGTCCAGTTGCGAAGCGGCCAGCACGTTAATGACGTAGTGACTGTTCGCGCGAAACACGGGCATCGACGCCGAGCGCGTCGCGAGACTCCACAGCACGAGCGGCGGATCCAGCGAAACGGAATTGAACGAGCTCGCCGTGATGCCGATCAACTGGCCGGAATCCGTGCGCGTCGTGATGACGGTGACGCCCGTCGCGAACTGGCCGAGCGCGGCGCGAAACGCGGTGGGATCGAAGTTCGGAGATTTGGCGCGTGTCATCGGGCAAGTGGGCGGTCGAATAGGTCTTGTAGCACCAGACAAGCCGAGTGTCGTGCTGCGTGTCGTGCTCGCGTCGGACGAACCTTTCTTGAAGCCATGTAAAAGCTGGAGATTGACTCGATTCTAGCGGAATCGGCTGCTTCGAGCCGCCATAAGCCAGTACGGGCAATGTGGGCAACGCCGCTTTGCAAAAGCCGGTAAGCTCGGCGGCATTGAATAAGCGGCTTCGCGCATCAATATGGATGGTCCGCGGCGTGGCCGCTGCACTTGAGAGGAGCAGGCATGAACCAGCAAGCGAGACTCGAAACCGCGACGCTCGGCGGCGGTTGTTTCTGGTGCACCGAAGCCGTGTTTCTGGCGGTGGAAGGCGTGCAGTCCGTCGAATCCGGCTACGCGGGCGGCCAGGTGGCGAATCCGTCGTACGAGCAGGTGTGCGACGGCGATACCGGGCACGCGGAAGTCGTGAAGGTCGTGTTCGATCCCGAGGTTATCGGCTATCGCGAGATTCTCGAAATTTTCTTCGCGACGCATGATCCGACGCAGCTCAACCGTCAGGGCAACGACGTCGGCACGCAGTATCGCTCGGCCGTGTTCACGCATTCGGATGAGCAGCGCTGGATCGCGCAGGAAGTCATCGAGGAACTGCAGCGCGAAGACGTCTACGGCGGCAAGATCGTGACCGAAGTGACGCCGCTACGCGACGACTACTATCCGGCCGAGGCGTATCACCAGAACTTCTTCGCGCAGCATCCGAATCAGGGTTATTGCGCGGCGGTCGTCGGTCCCAAGGTCGCGAAGTTTCGCAAGAAGTTCGCGCATCGCCTCAAGGCGTAACGGCGCGCAAGGCGGACTGCGCGCGCTCGCAGCGCTCTGCGATGCCGCGCGCCAGTTCGAAGCACGTCAACGGGGCGGAGCCTTCCGCCTTGTTGTTCACCGCGATGACCACCGGCTGGCCCGCGAAGGCGTAACGCGCGGCCAGTTCCGCGAGCGCCTCGCGCGTCTCACGGTCTTCATCGACGATTCTGTCGAACGGCTCGTACTTGGCCTTCGCCTGTTCATAGCGAAAGCCGCTGTGCAGACTCCAGCGCACGACGAGCGGTCCCATCTTTGCCTCATCCAGCAGCGCCAGCGCCTTCGCCTGACGGCGCACGTCCGGCATGCGCGCATGCACGCCGATGCAGTAGCGCACGTTCGCGTCGCGCAGCGCGCGGATGAAGCGCGGCGTCAGCATGACCGCGTCGCGCAACTCGACGGCGTAACACGCTTCGCCTTCGAGCGGCGGCAACGCGGCGAGGAACGACCCGAGCCGCTCGACGAAGCGCGACGGCTCCACGATCATCGCGTCCGGCAGCGGCGGGAACTGGAAGACGAGCGCGCCGGTCTTCGCCCCGAGACCGCTTAGGCACGGCGCGACGAACTCGTCGATGGCGATCTGCGCGTTAAGGAAAGCGGGATTGTCGGCGGCGGGCAATCCGCGTTCGCCGCGAATGAAAGCATCGGTGACCGAAGCGGGCGCCTTCACGATAAACCTGAAATTCGCCGGCACCTGCGACGCATACCGCGCGTATTGCGCGACCGAAACCGGCCCGTAAAACGACCGGTCGATGGACACGCCACGCAACAGCGGATGCGCGGCGTAGGCGGCGAGGCCGTCGCGCGAAAGTGTGGTGTTCGCGTACGCGTCGCCGTACACGATGCCTTGCCAGCCCGGAAACGACCACGTCGACGTGCCGAGATGCACGTTCGCCGGCAGACGTTTCGCGATGGCTACGTGTTCGCGGTTAAACGGCGCGGGCAGCACGCCGCGCGTCTTCGAAACGACAGCAGGCTCGGGCGCGCCGAACAAATCGCACTGTTCGTCGTCGCCCGCGCCTGCTTCGATGGCGGACGGTTCCCGGCTCAGAGCGGCTTCTCGTAGATATAGCGCCGCGACCACGGCAGTGTCTTCGCGCTGCGCCCCGCCTTGCGGCAGATCACCTGATAGAGCGACACGTCGTCGTTCTCGAACGCGTACGCGCAACCGGCTAGATACACGCGCCAGATGCGGAACTTCTCGTCGTCCACCAGCTTGCGCGCTTCTTCGGCGTGCGCCTCGAAGCGCTCGGCCCAGATATCGAGCGTACGCGCGTAATGGCGGCGCAGGCTTTCGACATCGACCGCTTCCAGCCCGCCGCGCTGCATGCTCTCCAGCGCGAGGCTGATATGCGGCAGCTCGCCGTCCGGAAACACGTATTTGTCGATGAACTCGCCGCCGCCGAGCGACGTCTCGCCGCTATCCGCATCCGACGACGTGATGCCGTGGTTCATCGCGATGCCGTCATCGACGAGCAGTTCACGCATCTTCGCGAAGTAGCCCGCCAGATTCTTGCGCCCGACGTGCTCGAACATGCCGACGCTCGTGATGCGGTCGAACTGGCCTTCCACGTCGCGATAGTCTTGCAGGCGGATCTCGATCTGGCCTTCGAGACCGGCGCCCTTCACGCGCTGTGTGGCGAGCTTGAACTGGTTCTCGGACAGCGTGATGCCCACGCACTTCGCGCCGAATTTCTGCGCCGCGCGAATGACGAGCGCGCCCCAGCCGCAGCCGATATCGAGCAGCCGATGCCCCGGCTGCACCTGAATCTTCGTGAGAATGTGGTCGATTTTCTTGATCTGCGCGGTGTCGAGGTCTTCGTCGCCGTTCTCGAAGTACGCGCAGGAATACACCATGTTCTTGTCGAGCCAGAGCTGATAGAACTCGTTCGATACGTCGTAGTGATACTGGATAGCCTTTTTGTCCGACGCCTTCGAGTGATTGAAGTAGCGTCGCACGCGGGCGAGCTTGCTCGCATTCGTCACGGTGCTTCTCGCGAGCGAATAGCCGATGTTGATGATGTCCGAGAGCTTGCCCTCGATATCGATCTTGCCTTTGACATACGCCTCGCCCAGATTGTCGAGGCTCGGCTCCAGCAGATACGGCAGCGCGGTCGCGCTTTTCACATGCAGCGTCACGGCAGGCGCGGCAAAGCGGCCGAAGTCGTGTTGCTGTCCGTCCCACAGCACGAGGCGCGCGGGCAAGTTGGCCTGCTCGCGGACTTCCTCGACCCACTGCGTCAGCTTCTTCTCCCAGAACATGCTTGTTTCTCCGCGCTAAGAAAATCAAGGTGGAAGGCGTGAAGCCTTCATGTTCGTCTGCCGTGTTGCTGCGCCGGCTTATTGTCTGCGCGCCGCGTGAGCACGGCTCGCTTTACGTTGTGCTTACAAATAGTGCGTGTGTCGTAGTGCGCGAAGCGTGGGGCTCTTTACGGCGCGAGCCGCATGATGCGCCACGGCGCGTCGCCGCCTTCGCGCGTATAAACCATGCGATCGTGCAGCCGCGACGGCCGGCCTTGCCAGAACTCGATGGTTTCCGGCACGAGCCGGTAGCCGCCCCAATGCGGCGGGCGCGGCGGCGCGTCGCCGAATTTCGCCATCATCTCGCGTTCGCGCGCTTCGAGCGCCTCGCGGCTCGCGAGCGGACGGCTCTGGTCCGAGGCCCACGCGCCGATGCGCGAGCCGAGCGGACGCGAGGCGTAGTAGGCGTCGCTTTCCTCGTCGCTCGTCTTGACGACCGTGCCTTCGATGCGTACCTGACGCTCCAGTTCGATCCAGTGAAAGAGCAGGCTCGCCGCCGGATTGGCGGCCAACTCGCGCCCTTTGCGGCTTTCGTAATTGGTGAAGAACACGAACCCGCGTTCGTCGACACCCTTGATGAGAACGATGCGCGCCGACGGACGGCCCTCTGCGTTCACGGTCGCGAGCGTCATCGCGTTGGGTTCGGGCAGCTTGGCGTCGAGCGCCTGGGCGAACCACGCCTCGAACTGGCGCACGGGGTTCGGATCGATGTCGGCGGCGTCGAGCGCGCCGCGCGAATAGTTTTTACGAAGGTCTGCGAGGGTCGTCATTTTTATGCGAACGCTACAGTCGCGTCAGTATAGCCAAGGTGAAACGTTCTTGCCCTGATTACGAAATTCGCGCAATGACGCGCGTCAAAGCCGCCGCTTTTACCGTCACGCGATCATGCGAAGATGCGGCGCGCCTATCACGCCTTCCGTTTCGATAAGGCAGAATACGCAATTCAGCCGGATTTTGCATGAAGGGACTGCCAACTTTTGTGCAACCGACAGCCGCGCGTAAGCCTTGTCGCGCGGTGCTCGCCGGCAAGCCGCTTCGTTTCCATCTGCCCCGAGCGCCATGACCCCATCCGATGCCACCGCCACGCTTCCCGTTGAAGACACCGTCGACCGCGAACGGCGCTTCGGCGGCATCGCGCGTCTCTATGGCCCGAGCGCGCTCGCGGCGTTCGAGCGCGCGCATGTCGCGGTGATCGGCATTGGCGGCGTCGGCTCGTGGGTCGCGGAAGCGCTGGCGCGCAGCGCGGTCGGCACGCTGACGCTCATCGATCTCGACAACGTCGCGGAGAGCAACACCAACCGCCAGATTCACGCGCTCGACGGCAACTACGGCAAGGCGAAAGTCACCGCGATGGCCGAGCGCATCAAGCTCATCGATCCGGCGTGCGACGTCCGGCAGATCGAAGACTTCGTGGAGCCGGGCAATTTCGACGCGACGCTCGGCGGCGGCTTCGACTTCGTGGTGGATGCGATCGACAGCGTGCGCACCAAAACCGCGCTGATCGCGTGGTGCGTCGCGCGCAAGCAGCCGCTCATCACGGTGGGCGGCGCGGGCGGGCAGCTCGATCCGACGCGCATCCGCATCGACGATCTCGCGCTCACCATTCAGGACCCGCTGCTTTCCAAGGTCCGCGGCCAGTTGCGCAAGCAGCACGGCTTTCCGCGCGGACCGAAAGCGCGTTTCAGGGTGAGCGCGGTGTATTCCGACGAGCCGCTCATTTACCCCGATTCGCCGGCGTGCGACATCAGCGAGGGCGCGGAGCATCTCGAAACGGCTTCGGGCTATGCAGGTCCGGTCGGTCTCAATTGCGCGGGCTTCGGATCGAGCGTGTGCGTGACGGCGAGCTTCGGTTTTGCGGCGGCGGCGTTCGTGCTGCGCGAACTGGCGAAGCGTTCCTGATCGAACAAACAACAACGGCCAGCCGTTTTGTGGCTGGCCGTTGTGTCTTCCTGCTTCGCTGTTTCAGTTCATCGCCGCGCTCAACCTGCGTCGCCAGAACGACACGAGATCCGGCTGATTCGACGCGAGCTCGAACACGGAGAGCATCGTCTTGCGGCCGACGTCGTCCATGAAACTGCGGTCGCGCTCGACGATCGCGAGCAAGTGCTCCAGCGCGCCGCCATAGTCGCGACCGGCGATCAGGCGGTTCGCGAGCGCAAAACGCGCCTCGAGATCGTCAGGGTTCGCGTTCACCGCGTCGATCAGCGCGTCGGCGGGCGGCAGCGCGGCGGCGGCTTCGGCGGCATCGATCTCGGTCTTCAGCGCGTTGTAGCGCGCGTCGATGCCTTGCGTCGTCTTCGGCGAAAGCAGCTTGTCCTCGGCCTTCGCGTCCTCGATGCGCCGTTCCGCCAGCAGCCACTCGATCAGGTCGAGCCGCGCCTCGTCGTAGCCGGGATCGAGCGCGAGCGCGGCCTTGATGCGGTCGATCGCTTCCTTGCGATTGCCGAGCGCCCACGCGTTATGCGCGGCGCGGCGTTCGGTGTCGGCGCCGCCGGGCACGAGCTTGTCGAGAAAAGCGCGCAACTGGCCTTCGGGCAGTACGCCGATGAACTGGTCGATCGGCCGGCCCTCCGCGAACGCGATCACATGCGGAATGCTGCGCACCTGAAAGTGCTGCGCGAGTTCCTGATTCTCGTCGACGTTCACCTTGACGAGCTTCCACGCGCCGCCGGCTTCCGCTTCGAGCCGTTCGAGCATCGGGCCTAGCGTCTTGCACGGGCCGCACCACGGCGCCCAGAAGTCGACGAGCACAGGGGCGAGCATCGACGCGTTGATGACGTCGTTCTCGAATGTGGCAAGAGTCGTTTCCATGCGTTTCTCCTCAAACTTGCGAGCTATCCTGAAATGTCAGATGGGGACGATCCGCGTGTGTCTCAATGCTTCTCGCGGTCGCGTGCCGCAGGTCTCATGCCTCCGGCGCGCGCTCTTCGCGGCGCGGCGGCGGCAGCGGGATGAATTCGCTTTCGCCCGGCACCTGGCCCATGCGCTGCTCGCTCCACGCGCGCTTCGCCGCTTCTATCTTGTCCCGCGAACTGGACACGAAGTTCCATTCGATGAAGCGCGCGCCGTCGAGCGGCGCGCCGCCGAGCAGCATCCCGACCGCGCCGTTCGCGCTCGCGAGCTTTGCCGCGACGCCCGGCGTCAGCACCGCCATCTGCTGCGCGGGCAGGCTTTCGCCGTCTATCGTAAGGTCGCCATCGACGAGATACACGCCGCGTTCCTCGTGCTCCGTATCGAGCGTGAGTTCGCTGCCAGCCGCGAAGTGCGCCGCGACGTAGAGCGTCGGCGAGAACGTGCGGGTCGGGGCAGTCGCGCCGAACGCCGTGCCCGCGATCACGCGCAGCGTGACGCCCGCGCGCTCGATCTGCGGCAGCGTCGCCGCGGCGTGATGCTGGAACGACGGCTCGACTTCTTCGCTCGCCACCGGCAGCGCCACCCATGTCTGGATGCCGTGCATCGTCTGGCCGGCGGCGCGCTCTTCGTCGGGCGTGCGCTCGGAATGCACGATGCCGCGCCCGGCGGTCATCCAGTTCACGTCGCCGGGAACGATTTTCTGCACTGAACCGACGCTATCGCGGTGCATGATCGCGCCGTCGAACAGATACGTGACCGTCGCGAGTCCGATATGCGGATGCGGACGCACGTCGAGGCCCTTGCCGGGCACGAGGGTTGCGGGTCCGATATGGTCGAAAAATATGAAGGGTCCGACGGTGCGTGCGGCGAGCGCGGGAAGGACGCGCCTCACCATGAGGCCGCCGACGTCGTGTTGATGAGGTTTCAACTGCGCGCGGATCGTCGAGGACATGGCAGGTCACCGGAAGGTAGAGGCGGGCGTCGGAATGGCGCACCAGAACCGCCGATTCTACCGGCGGCCGCAGACAGGCGCTCGTCCGGCGGTTCGGGCGCGCGCGCTACCCTTCACCGTTCCGTGCGGTCGCGACCGGCCGCGCATTTTGAAGCATGCGTGCAGCTTTGCGCACTCTTGATAGGAGAGGGAAACAATGAGCAAGAACAAACTGTTGATCGCCATCGCCGCGGGCCTTTTCAGTGCCACTGCCGCTACCGGCGCGTTTGCGCAGACTTCGTCGGGCAACTCGTCGGCCGCGATGGGCGGCAATTCGGGCGCGGCCGCGCAGGGCGACGCATCGACCGGCGCGGGCTCCGACATGGGCACGACCACGACCAAGAAGCACAAGTCGCACCGGCATTCGGGGCATGCGTCGGCAGGCACCAAGAAGACGCCTGCCGTCGAAACGGGCAACAACGCGGCTGCGGAATCCGGCCAGAGCAAGTAATCAGGCAGGCAGAGGTCTTTCTAACGCGCCCGAGCGCCCGCGCCCCCGAAAGCGGGCCCGGGCGCTTTTGGCATGGGCGTTCCCTAAAACCACGTTGAGCGCAGTTTTTCACAATCCTTCGCTGGTTCGCTTCGCTACACTCGTCCGATCGCTCGCATAGCGCGCACGGAACAGGGGAGCGGCGATGTCGCCAAAGGATTTGCTGATAGCAACGGTGGTTATTTTTGCTTGGGGCGTGAACTTCGTCGTCATCAAGCTCGGCCTGCATGGCGTCCCGCCGATGCTGCTCGGCGCGCTGCGCTTCGCGCTCGCCGCGACGCCCGTGTTCTTCGTCAAGCGCCCGCAGATTCCGCTGCGCTGGCTGTTCGCGTACGGCCTCACCATTTCGCTCGGGCAGTTCGCGCTGCTTTTCTACGGCATGTATGTCGGGATGCCGGCAGGTCTCGCGTCGCTCGTGCTTCAGGCGCAGGCGTTCTTCACGCTGATCTTCGCCGCGATGTTCCTTGGCGAGCGCATTCGCGCAGCGAACGTCATGGGCTTGCTTATCGCGGCGGCCGGTCTCGCGCTGATCGGCATGCGCGGCGGCCACGCGATGACGCTCACCGGCTTTCTCTTCACGCTCGGCGCGTCCGCCATGTGGGCGCTCGGCAACGTCGCGACCAAGCGCATGGGCAAGGTCGATCTGCTTTCGCTCGTCGTGTGGGCGAGCCTCATTCCGCCGATTCCGTTTCTCGTGCTGTCGCTGATCTTCGAAGGACCGGCGCGTATCGAATCGAGCCTCGCGGCCATTCCGATGGTATCGGTGCTCGCGGTCTGCTATCTCTCGTTTATCGCGACCATCGTCGGCTACAGCCTGTGGGGCAAGCTGCTCGCGCGGTATCCGGCGGCGCAGGTCGCGCCGTTCTCGCTGCTGGTGCCGGTAATTGGGCTGGCGTCGGCCGCGGTGTTTCTCGGCGAGGCGTTGAACGGCACGCAGCTGGCGGGCGCGGCGCTCGTCATGGCGGGGCTGGCGGTGAACGTGTTCGGCGGACGGCTCGTGCAGCGGTTTCTGCCCGCGGCGCGCTGAACGAAGCCGTGCGCGCCGTCCTGCGAAAAGCTGAAGCTCTGCGCGCGCCGTTGCAGCGCGCCCGAACCGTGCGCGCCGTTTACGTCATGCGGCTCTTCGCGAGCGGGGGATTCGCCGCGAAGTACCGCCTAATGCCTTTCAGAATCGCGTTGGCCATCTTGTCGCGATAGGCGTCGTCGTTCAGGCGCGCTTCTTCGTCCGGATTGCTGATGAACGCGGTTTCCACGAGGATCGACGGAATATCCGGCGCCTTCAGCACGGCGAAGCCCGCCTGCTCGACCGATCCCTTGTGCAGCTTGTTGATGCCGCCGATCTCGTTCAGCACGAAGCTGCCGTAGCGCATCGAATCGCGAATTTGCGCAGTGGTCGACATGTCGAACAGCGCGCGGTTCACGCTCGCGTCCTGCGTCTTCACGTTGATGCCGCCGACCTGATCCGACGAGTTCTCCTTGTTGGCCATCCAGCGCGCCGCCGCGCTCGACGCACCGTGCTCCGACAGCGCGAACACCGACGAGCCGCGCGCATCGGGCGTGGTGAACGCGTCAGCGTGAATCGACACGAACAGGTCTGCGCCGACGCGCTGCGCCTTCTGCACGCGCACGTTGAGCGGCACGAAGAAGTCGGCGTCGCGCGTCATCATGGCGCGCATGTTCGGCTGGGCGTCGATCTTCGCGCGCAGCTTCTTCGCGATGTCGAGCGCGATGTGCTTCTCGTACGTGCCCGCGCCGCCGATCGCGCCGGGGTCTTCGCCGCCGTGACCGGGATCGATTGCCACGGTCAGGAGGCGCGTCGTGGCGGCGCGGTCCTGCTTGGGCGCGGAGAACGCGTAGCGGCCGTCGTCATCGTCGTCGTTCTTCTTCGCGATGACGGGCGGCACGGCGACGGGCGGCACGCGCGGTTTGACTGCTGGCGGTGCTTTCGCCGCGTCGTCCGGAAGATCGTTGCCCGCGTATTTTTGAAAGAACTCGTCCGTGGAGTCGTGCGCGAGCGGTTTCTGCGCCGTGGCCGGGCCCGAGAGCGTGGCGGGCGGCGGCGCGGACGGATTCGGATTCGCGCGATCGAACGCTTCCTGCTTGTGCTCGGTCTGCGCCAGCAGTTCCATCAGCGGATCGGGCGCGACGGCCGGATACAGATCGAACACGAGCCGATACTTGTAGCTGCCGATCGGCCCGAGCGTGAAGACCTGCGGCTTCACCGAGCCCTTGAGGTCGAACACCATGCGCACTACATGCGGCTGATACTGGCCGACGCGCACCGCCTGAATCTGCGGATCGTTCGGCGTGATCTTCGAGACGAGGTCTCGCAGCGCCTGATCCAGATCGATGCCGTTCAGATCGACGACGAGCCGGTCCGGTCCCTGAAGCAGTTGATTGCTGTTCGTGAGCGGCTGGTCGGATTCGATTGTCACGCGCGTGTAGTCGCGCGCCGGCCACACGCGCACGCCGAGCACGGAGCTCGCGTGCGCGAGCTTCGGGCCGACGAGCGCGAGCACCAGCGTCGAAGCGCCCGCGCGCAGCACCTGACGCCTGCGCCAGTTGTGCGGCGCGCTCGCGCTCGATTCGATCGAGTGGAACGGCTTGATCAGCATCTTTCGAGACATGTCTTTCCTGTTTCGCTAAACGCCCGCGCGGTCAGCACGCGGCCTTCTTCTTCGTTCGTCTGCGTCGTTGGTGTGCTGGCGTGAGAAAGCGTCAGCGCGAACACGAGGTCCGGCACGCCGAGCAAGCCGCCCGCTTGCTGCGGCCATTCGACGAGACACACCGCGCCCCGGTCGAAATATTCGCGAAAGCCGGCATCGGCCCATTCGGCCGGATCGGCGAAGCGGTACAGATCGAAGTGATAGACATCGAGCGGGCCGCCGGGCGCATCGAGCGAATAGGGCTCGACGAGCGTGTAAGTCGGACTCTTCACGCGGCCAGCATGACCGAGTGCGCGCAGCGTCGCGCGCACGAGCGTTGTTTTGCCCGCGCCGAGATCACCGATCAACTGGACCTGCAAGCCGTGGAATGGTTCGGACGAGGCCGGGTCGCGCGTGTCTTCGCGCGTATCGATGATCGCCTGCGCGAAACGTCCGCCGAATGCGAGCGTCGCGGCTTCATCGCGCAACTCGAAGCGGCGTTCGATGAGCGCGGCGGGCAGATCGGGCGTCGATGGTGCGGGGTTCTCGGGCATTGCTCGTAAAATAGAGTGATGAACCGTCTGCCGGACCACTCCACTGAAGTCACTGAAATCACGACAGCGACGAGCGCCGCCGCCGTCGAGTCGCGCGCCTTGCATTCGTTAGAAAACGACGAGGCTGCGCTGGCGGAGCTCGCGCAGCGCATCAGGGCGTGGGGGCGCGAGTTGGGATTCGGTGCGGTCGGTATCAGCGATATCGACCTGACGGATGCCGAGGAAGGCCTCGCCAATTGGCTCGAAGCAGGCTATCACGGCGAAATGGATTATATGGCCAAACATGGGATGAAACGCGCAAGGCCGGCCGAGCTTGTGGCCGGCACGCGACGGGTCATCACGGCGCGCATGGCTTATCTTCCCGCTGCGACGCTCGCGCAAACGGGCGATGAAAGTGTCGCGACAGCCGATGGTCAGAAGAACGACTGGCGCGCGGTCGAATGGAAGCGGCTCGCCGATCCTTCGCAGGCCGTGGTGTCCATCTACGCGCGTGGCCGCGACTATCACAAGGTCATGCGCAACCGCTTGCAGCAACTCGCCGAGCGAATCGAAAGCGAGATCGGGCAGTTCGGGCACCGCGCGTTCACGGACTCTGCGCCCGTGCTCGAAGTGGCGCTCGCGCAGAAGGCGGGCAACGGCTGGCGCGGCAAGCACACGCTGCTGCTCGACCGCGATGCCGGATCGCTCTTCTTCCTCGGTGAGGTTTATGTCGATCTGCCGTTGCCTGTCGACCCGGAAACCGAGCACGACGGCGCGCATTGCGGCCAGTGCACGCGCTGCGTCGGCGCGTGTCCGACGGGCGCGATCGTCGCGCCGTATCGCGTCGATGCGCGGCGCTGCATCTCGTATCTGACCATCGAATTGCATGGCAGCATTCCAGAGGAGATGCGCCCGCTGATCGGCAATCGCGTCTACGGTTGCGACGACTGCCAGCTTGCGTGTCCGTGGAACAAGTTCGCGCAGGCCGCGCCGGTCGCGGATTTCGACGTGCGTCACGGGCTGGATCGCGCGACGCTCGTCGAACTGTTCTCGTGGACCGCCGACGAGTTCGACACGCGGATGCAGGGCAGCGCGATTCGCCGAATCGGCTACGAGCGATGGCTGCGCAATATCGCCGTCGGCATGGGCAATGCGTTGCGCTCGCCGTTGGAAGGCGAGCAACGCGCGGCGGTCATCGAAGCATTGCGAGGGCGCGCGGACGATCCGTCCGCGATCGTGCGCGAGCATGTCGGCTGGGCGCTGAAGCAAGGAGAAACGCATGAAGAGCATGCTGTCTGAAGTCGGTTTTCGCGCGATGGACTCGACCGCACGGCCGACGCGCCAGTTCGACGCGGTCATCGACGCGCCGTTCGGCAAAGTGGGCATCCGCGCGGAGAATCAGGCGGTGCGCGAGATCGTCTATCTGCCGGCGCATGTCGAGAGCATCGAAGCCCATGCGCCGCTCGTGCAGGAAGCCGCCTATCAGATTCGCCGCTACTTCGAGACGCCGTCGATGCGCTTCGATCTGCCACTCGCTCCCGGCGGCACCGCGTTCCAACAGCGCGTGTGGCGCGGCATCAGCGAAATCGCGGCGGGGCAAGTCTGGACTTACGGACAACTCGCGCGTGAAATTGCCAGCTTGCCGCGCGCGGTCGGGCAGGCGTGCGGCTCCAACCCGCTGCCGATCGTGATACCGTGCCACCGGGTCGTCGCGGCGGGCGGAATCGGCGGATTCGCGCATCATCCGGGCGATGGCTTTTTCCGTGACGTGAAGCGCTGGCTCTTGGCGCATGAAGGTGTATCCATCGCATGACGAGCGCAACCACTGAGGCACTCGACACGCCCGAGCTGACCGCGAGCAGCGACGCCATCGACCTGTTCTGCGATGCGTTGTGGCTCGAACACGGGCTCGCCAAGAATTCGCTCGATGCCTACCGGCGCGACTTGCGGCTCTTCGCCGAATGGCTCGCGAAGACGCGCGGCGCGTCCATCGACACGGCCACCGAAGCGGACATGAACGGCTACATGGCCGCGCGCCGCGGCGACAAGGCGACCTCCGCGAACCGGCGTCTGTCGGTCTTTCGCCGCTATTACGCGTGGGCGATGCGCGAACATCGAGCGAGCGCCGACCCGACGCTCAAGCTGCGTTCGGCGAAGCAGCCGCCGCGTTTTCCTTCGACGCTCAACGAATCGCAAGTCGAAGCCCTGCTGCACGCGCCCGATATCGAGACGCCGCTCGGCCTGCGCGACCGCACCATGCTCGAACTGATGTACGCGAGCGGCCTGCGCGTGACCGAACTCGTCACGCTGAAAACCGTCGAAGTCGGCCTGAATGAAGGCGTGGTGCGCGTGATGGGCAAGGGCTCGAAGGAGCGCCTCGTGCCGTTCGGCGAAGCGGCGCATGATTGGCTGATGCGCTATCTGCGCGACTCGCGCCCGGCGCTGCTCGGCCCGCGCGCCGCCGATGCGCTCTTCGTCACGGCGCGCGGCGAAGGCATGACGCGCCAGCAGTTCTGGAACATCATCAAGCGTCATGCGCTGAACGGCGGCGTGCACGCGCCGCTTTCGCCGCACACGCTGCGTCACGCGTTTGCGACGCATCTGCTCAATCACGGCGCGGACTTGCGCGTGGTGCAACTGCTGCTCGGGCACTCGGACATTTCGACGACGCAAATCTATACGCACGTCGCACGTGAACGCCTGCAGAAGCTGCACCGCGAGCACCATCCGCGCGGCTAGATGTCCGCGCCGCGCATGAGTCCGCGCGCGATGATGACCTGCTGAATCTGCGACGTGCCCTCGTAGAGCCGGAAGAGCCGCACATCGCGATAGAACCGCTCGATGCCGTACTCCGCGATATAGCCCGCGCCGCCGTGGACCTGCACCGCGCGGTCCGCGACCCGCCCGCACATCTCGGTGGCGAAATACTTCGCGCACGACGCTTCGATGGACACGTCGCGGCCCTCGTCGCGACGGCGCGCGGCGTCGAGCACCATGCATTCGGCGGCGTACAGTTCGGCTTTGCTATCGGCGAGCATGCCCTGTACGAGCTGGAATTCCGCGATCGGCTGGCCGAACTGACGACGTTCCATCGCGTAGGCGAGGGCGTCGCGCAACATGCGCTTCGCCGCGCCGACCGCGACCGCCGCGATGTGAATGCGGCCTTTGTCGAGCGTTTTCATGGCCGTCTTGAAGCCGACGCCTTCCACGCCGCCGATCAGTTGACCGGCGTTCACGCGGCAGTTCTCGAAGATCACGTCGCTGGTATGCGCGCCGCGCTGGCCCATCTTGCGGTCCGGCTTGCCGAGCGACAGCCCCGGCGTATCGCGCTCGACGATGAACGCAGAAATGCCGCTCGCGCCCTTTGCGTCGCTGGTGCGGGCCATGACGGTGTAGATGCCCGCTTCCGGCGCGTTCGTGATGTAGCGCTTGGTGCCGTTGAGCACGTACGCGTCGCCGTCGCGCTGGGCCGTGGTTTTGAGCGACGCGGCGTCCGAGCCCGAATCCGGCTCCGTGAGGCAGAACGAGCCGATCAGCTCGCCCGCCGCGAGCTTCGGCAGATAGTGCGCTTTTTGATCCTCGGTGCCGTCGAGCAGAATGCCGATCGACCCGATGCCGTTGTTCGTGCCGATCACCGAACGAAATGCCGGCGACGTCTGCCCGAGCTCGAACGCGATACGCACTTCCTCTTCCATGGTGAGGCCGAGGCCGCCGTATGCTTCCGGAATGGTGAGGCCGAACATGCCGATCTCGCGCATGGCAGCAATCAGGTCGGCGGGAATGGCGTCGGTTTCGTCGACTTCGGCCTCGCGCGGCACGAGCCTCTCGCGCACGAAGCGGCGAATAGTGTCTTCCAGCAGCGTTTGAGTTTCGGCGTCGCGGATCATGGCAAGGTCCTGTCGTGAGTCGAACGATCGTACGACATCGGGAGGCGCTGCACCACTAGGCCGAATGGCCGATGGTGAGCGGCATTCCGCGCCGCTACAATGCGTCCATGTCGAAAATCAAACACGTCTCCGAGACGCCTGCGACGCAATTCCTGCGCCGTCACAAGGTGGCGTTCGGCGAGCATCCGTACGATTACGTCGAGCATGGCGGCACCGAGGAATCGGCGCGGCAGCTTGGCGTGGACGAGCATCGCGTGGTCAAGACGCTCGTGATGGAAGACGAGCACGCGAAGCCGCTGATCGTGCTGATGCACGGCGACCGCACCGTGTCCACCAAGAATCTCGCGCGGCAGACCGGCGCGAAGCGCATCGAACCGTGCAAGCCGGAGGTGGCGAACCGGCACTCCGGCTATCTCGTCGGCGGCACGTCCCCGTTCGGCACGAAGAAGGCGATGCCGGTGTACGTCGAATCGAGCATTCTGGAGCTGGACACCATCTATCTGAACGGCGGCCGGCGCGGCTATCTGGTAAGCCTGAATCCCGCCGTGCTGACCGAACTACTCGGTGCCAAGCCCGTGCAGTGCGCGAGCGTCGATTAGAATGCTGACCGCGCTTTGGCCCAGACTCGCTACGCTTAAAGAGAACACATGATTGATCTGATCGTCGCCGTCGTGTCCTATCTGATCGGCTCGATTTCCTTTGCCGTCGTCGTCAGCGCGGCGATGGGACTCGACGACCCGCGCTCCTACGGCTCGGGCAATCCCGGCGCGACCAACGTGCTGCGCACCGGAAACAAGCGCGCGGCCATCCTCACGCTGATCGGCGACGCCTTCAAGGGCTGGCTTCCGGTATGGCTCGTCACGCACTTCAGCGCGCGCTTCGGGCTCGATGCAACGGGGCTCGCAACCTGTATCGCGCTGTCGGCCATCGCCGTATTCCTCGGGCATCTATACCCGATCTTCTTCAAGTTTCAGGGCGGCAAGGGCGTTGCGACGGCCGCGGGCGTGCTGCTCGCCATTCATCCGGTGCTCGGGCTCGCGACGCTCCTGACGTGGCTCATCATCGCGTTCTTCTTCCGCTATTCGTCGCTCGCGGCGCTCGTCGCTGCCGTGTTCGCGCCGTTCTTCCAGGTGTTTCTGTTCGGGCCGAGCCGCATCTCGCTTGCCGTGCTTGCCATGAGCGCGCTCTTGATCTGGCGGCATCGCGCGAATATTTCGAAGCTGCTGGCGGGCAAGGAAAGCCGCATTGGCGACAAGAAAAAGGCAGTGCAGTAAGCAACAAAAAAGCCGTTCCGGCATTGCGCGGGACGGCTTTTTCGCTTCGGGCTCGCGAAAATCAGTCGCGGAAGTTGTTGAAGTCGAGCGGCGTATCCGTCACTTCTTTCTTCAAGAGCGCGATGGTGCTCTGCAAATCGTCGCGCTTCGCGCCTTGCACGCGCACGGCATCGCCCTGAATGCTCGCCTGCACCTTGATCTTGCTGTCCTTCACGATCTTCACGACCTTTTTCGCCAGATCGCCCGACACGCCTTTCTTGATGGTGACCACCTGCTTCAGTTTGTCGCCGCCGATCTTTTCCTGCTTGCCGTAGTCGAGAAAGCGCACGTCGACGCCGCGCTTCGCGAGCTTCGACAGCAGCACGTCCTTCACCTGGCCGAGCTTGAAGTCGTCGTCGGCGTAGAGCGTGAGTTCCCGCTCTTTCTGCTCGACGCGTGAATCCGAACCCTTGAAGTCGAAGCGCGTCGAGATCTCCTTGTTGGACTGCTCGATCGCGTTCTTCACTTCGATCATGTTTGCTTCGCTGACGACGTCAAACGATGGCATCTGTCTTCCCCTTCTTCGTTAGGCGAGGGCGGGCGCGGCACGCGCACTCGCTATAATCACGGACCTGACGTCATTCTACCGACGCGCTTTGGTTTTCCCCAAGGCCGCTTCCATTCCAGCATTCGCCACGCGGTTCCTCATGTCCGACGCCTTCTTTCCCGCGCCCGCACTCCTCGCGGATTACTCGCTGCGTCCGCACAACACCTTCGGCTTCGATGTCCGCGCGCGTCACGCGATGAAGATCGATAGCGTCGAAGCCGCCGCTGCGCTCGCCGCCGACGCGCGGATCGCTAACATGCCTCGCCTCGTGCTCGGTGGCGGCAGCAACGTCGTGCTGACGCGCGACTTCGAGGGCGTCGCGCTCGTCGTCGGCATCATGGGCAAGCGCGTGATCGGCGAGGACGACGACGCGTATCTGGTCGAAGCCGGCGCGGGCGAGAACTGGCACGACTTTGTTGCGTGGACGCTTGCACAGGGCATGCCGGGCCTCGAAAACCTGGCGCTGATTCCCGGCACCGTGGGCGCCGCGCCGATCCAGAACATCGGCGCATACGGCCTCGAAATGGGCGAACGCTTCGAGCGGCTTCATGCCGTCGAGCTAGCGACGGGCGCGCGAGCCGAATTCGACCGCGATGCGTGTGCGTTCGGCTACCGGGACAGCTTCTTCAAGCGCGCGGGGCGCGGGCAGTTTCTGATCACGTCAGTGGTATTCCGGCTGCCGAAAGCGTGGACGCCGCGCGCCGAATACGCGGACGTCGCGCGCGCGCTGGAAGGCGCGTCGGCATGCAATGCGCAAGCCATCTTCGACGCCGTGATCGCCGTGCGTCGCGCGAAGTTGCCGGACTGGACGGTGCTCGGCAACGCGGGCAGTTTCTTCAAGAATCCAGTTGTCAGCGCCGAAGCGTTCAAAGCGTTGCGCGCGCGGGAACCGGGCGTCGTTTCGTACGCGCAGCCGGATGGCAGCGTGAAGCTCGCGGCGGGCTGGCTGATCGACCAGTGCGGGTGGAAGGGGCGCGGCATCGGCGGGGCGGCGGTGCACGAGCGGCAAGCTCTCGTGCTCGTGAATCGCGGCGGCGCGACCGGCGCGCAAGTGCTCCAACTCGCGGAAGCGATCAAAAGCGATGTGCTCGCGCGCTTCGGCGTCGATCTGGAGATGGAGCCGGTCGTCGTCTGAAGAAACGAACGCCGCCGGATTGAGCATCGGGCGGCGTTTTTGTGACCAGCAGGTTTTGCAACTCGTACGACCGACTCGGGAGAATCGGCGCGCGCGCTCGGCGTCGATTTGAAGAAAGGAGCCGGTCGTCGTCCAAATGACAAGCGCCGTCGAACGCTGGAATCCGGCGGCGCGTTGATGCGAAGAAGCCCGCGTCAGTGGTTCAGCTTGCCGAGCAGCAGATATTCCATCAGCGCCTTCTGCACGTGCAGGCGGTTTTCCGCCTCGTCCCACACGACGCTCTGCGGCCCGTCGATCACTTCCGCGCTCACTTCCTCGCCGCGATGCGCCGGCAGGCAATGCATGAAGAGGGCATCGGCGTTGGCGCGCGCCATCATGTCGGCATCGACGCAATAGTCCGCGAACGCCTTCTTGCGCGCCTCGTTCTCTGCTTCGAAACCCATGCTCGTCCACACGTCCGTGGTGACGAGATCAGCGCCCACGCAGGCTTCGTTCGGATCGGCAAATTCCTCGTAGAACGGCGCGCTCTCAGGCGCCACCAGCGCGCGATCCAGCTTGTAGCCTTCCGGCGTGGACAGACGCAGCTTGAAGCCGAGAATCTGCGCGGCTTCGATCCACGTGTACAGCATGTTGTTGGCGTCGCCGACCCACGCGACAGTCTTGCCGTGAATCGGCCCGCGATGCTCGTAATACGTGAAGATGTCCGCCAGCACCTGGCACGGATGGTATTCGTTGGTCAGCCCGTTGATGACCGGCACGCGCGAATTCTCCGCGAACCGCTGGATGATGTCCTGCCCGAACGTGCGGATCATGATGATGTCCACCATGCGCGAAATGACCTGTGCCGCATCCTCGATCGGCTCGCCGCGCCCGAGCTGCGTGTCCCGCGTGCTCATGAACACCGCGTGACCGCCCAACTGGAAGATGCCCGCCTCGAACGAAAGGCGCGTGCGCGTCGAGTTCTTCTCGAAGATCATCGCGAGCGTGCGGTCGTGCAGCGGATGGTACGTCTCATAGTTCTTGAACTTGCGCTTCAGAATGCGGGCGCGCTCCAGCACGTACTCGTAATCGTCGAGCGAAAAATCCTTGAACTGAAGATAGTGGCGAATTTTCTTGGCGGTCATGAAACGCAAGCAGCGGCTTCGAACCGGGTGCGCGACTGCCGGAAGACGTCGCTCGACCGGACGGCGCCGCCATCGGGAGTGGGTTGGCGTTCGAGCATAAAGGATTTTGCGAGGTTTGACGAGGCGGCGGAAAGGCCGATAGACAGGCGCGCGAGCCTGTGTGCGCTGCGGAAACAGGGGGGCTGCGGTATAATTGCCGGCGCTTGTTTCAACAACTCTGCAACACTCAGTAACGCTCAGCACCGTTTCACGCGCATGGTCGGCGTTGGCTCGCAAGAGTCCGCTCGGTGTTCTTTTGCGCTTGCGATCTCTTCGTGCTGCCGAGTCCGCCATCCAGTCGCGGGCGCGGGCGGTCCTCTTCGGACCGCTGGCCAAGCGCCGCCCGGCGCTCGTGCCGGCCGGCGCCGTCGCCGCGTCAAGCGTGTGCATTCGCCGGTGCCGCCACCGGCCGACAAAAGGTATTGCTACATGGCTGAATCATCCCCTACCGAGTACTTCATACAAGGCATCACCAAGAGCGGGAGGAAGTTTCGGCCGAGCGACTGGTCGGAGCGCCTGTGCGGTGTCATGTCGGGCTTCGGGCCGAAAGCAAAAGGGCCGAACGCGCGCCTGCAATATTCCATCTACGTGCGCCCGACCATGATCGGCGACATCAAGGTCGTGATCGTCGATTCGCGCCTGCGCGACATCGAGCCGATGGCCTTCGACTTCGTGCTGAACTTCGCGAAGGACAACGATCTCGTGGTGACCGAGGCGTGCGAACTGCCGCCGCATCACGGCACGCAGACGCAGCAGCGTCGCTAGACTGAAAAGCCGCACGTCGGCAGCAGGACGCAAAAAA
Source organism: Caballeronia sp. GAFFF1 (assembly GCF_023630705.1). Lineage (GTDB taxonomy): Bacteria > Pseudomonadota > Gammaproteobacteria > Burkholderiales > Burkholderiaceae > Caballeronia. The sequence continues at coordinate 140,564 of NZ_JALQEM010000019.1, read as the reverse complement.
GCCCGCGCAAGCGGGCTTTTTCGTTACAGCGCAGCGGAAACAGGAAGCCGTTCCGGCGAGCGCGCGATTTTTGAAAACCGCGGCGCCCGCCGAAAACGAGCCGGAATTACTGGGCTGCGGGAGCCTGCAGACCCTTGATGGCTGCAGCCAGGCGGCTCTTGTGACGAGCGGCCTTGTTCTTGTGGATGATCTTCTTGTCCGCGATGATGTCCATCGTCTTGACCGACGACTTGAACACTTCGGCGGCCTTGGCCTGATCGCCGGCTTCGATAGCCTTGCGAACTGCCTTGATGGCCGTGCGGAACTTCGAGCGCAGCGCCGAGTTGTGCGAGTTGGCCTTGGCGGCCTGACGGGCGCGCTTGCGAGCTTGTGCGGTATTTGCCATGACGGTTCCTTATCCTGTTTCTGCTGTTACTTGTCGGAGCGGGCTTCACCTTCTGACCCGGCGGGTCGGAAGCGGTGATCGACGCGCGCTGCCTTTGATCTGAAATTCCGGGAAGCGATTGAACGGTTAAGCCATTCGCCCGGAAACCTGAGACGCCCAAGCTGGACGCCTTTGGAACACTGCCGACAGAGCCGGAAGTCGCGAAAAGCACGCCGGCGCTTCAAGTCTGACTTCCGCCGGATTTCCGTTTCGGGCGCAATTTCGCCAGAACCGGCCGTCGAAACCCGCGATTATAGCAAGCGAAGACGAGAAATGACAAGCGCGACGGCGTCGGCGGCAGGCCGTGCCCGCGCCGCCACGAATTTGGTGCAATCCGTCATTCTCGCGGCGTTGCGCGCCAGCGTGACCGGAGCGCGTCACCCTCGGCCCGTATAATAAGCGCCCCATGAATCTATTCCGAGCCCTCCTGACGGTCAGCGGCTTCACGCTGCTGTCGCGCGTGACCGGCCTGATCCGCGAAACGCTGATCGCCCGAGCCTTCGGCGCCAGTCTCTACACCGACGCGTTTTACGTCGCGTTCCGCATTCCGAACCTGCTGCGGCGTTTGTCCGCGGAAGGCGCGTTCGCCCAGGCGTTCGTGCCCATCCTCGCCGAGTTCAAGAACAGCAAGGGTCACGATCCGACCAAGGCGCTCGTGGATGCCATGTCGACCGTGCTGAGCTGGGGCCTCGTCGTGCTGTCGCTCGCCGGCATGGCGGGCGCGGGCTGGGTCGTGTTCGCGGTCGCGTCGGGGCTCAGGCACGACGGCGCGGCGTACGGCCTCGCCGTGGAGATGACGCGGATCATGTTCCCGTACATCATCTTCATTTCGATGACGACGCTCGCCTCGGGCGTGCTCAACACGTACAAGCAGTTCTCGCTGCCCGCGTTCGCGCCGGTGCTGCTGAACGTGGCGTTCATCTTCGCGGCGGTGTTCGTCGCGCCGCACATGAAAGTGCCGGTGTACGCGCTCGCCTACGCGGTGATCGCGGGCGGTCTGCTGCAATTCCTCGTGCAACTGCCCGGCTTGAAGAAGATCGACATGATGCCGGCTGTCGGCCTGAACTTCCGGCGCGCGCTCGCGCATCCGGGCGTCAAGCGCGTGCTCGCGAAGATGGTGCCCGCGACGTTCGCGGTGTCGGTCGGGCAACTGAGCCTCATCATCAACACGAATATCGCGTCGAATATCGGGCAGGGCGCGGTGTCGTGGATCAACTACGCCGACCGGCTGATGGAATTCCCGACCGCGCTGCTCGGCGCGGCGCTCGGCACGATCCTGCTGCCGAGCCTGTCGAAAGCGCACGTCGACGCCAACGCCGACGAATATTCCGCGCTCCTCGACTGGGGATTGCGCATCACGTTCCTGCTGGCCGCGCCGAGCGCGGTCGCGCTTTTCTTCTTCGCCGAGCCGCTCACCGCGACGCTTTTTCACTACGGCAAGTTCGACGGTCATTCGGTCGTGATGGTCGGCCGCGCGCTGTCGGCGTACGGCATCGGCCTTGTCGGGCTGATTCTCATCAAGATTCTCGCGCCTGGTTTCTACGCGAAGCAGGACATCAAGACGCCGGTGAAGATCGCCGTCGGCGTGCTGATCATGACGCAGGTGAGCAACTACATCTTCGTGCCGATTTTCTCGCACGCGGGGCTGACGCTTTCCATCGGCCTCGGCGCGCTCGCCAACGCGCTGCTGCTTTTCATCGGACTGCGCCGTCGCGGGATCTATCAGCCGTCGGCGGGCTGGACTCGCTTTTTCGTGCAGTTGATCGGCGCGTGTCTCGTGCTCGCAGGCGCGATGCACTGGGTGTCGGCCAATTTCGACTGGATCGCCATGCGCGCGACACCCTTCGCACGAATCATGCTGCTCGGAGCTAGCCTGGTTGTGTTCGCGGGACTGTATTTCGGTATGCTTTCCGCAATGGGCTTCAAATACGCTTACTTCAAGAGACGAGCGCATTGATGACGACGACGCGTATCCTCGACTATTTTTCGGCCCTCATGGCCGACGACGAGAGCCTTCCGCTCACGGAGGCCGCGCTGTCGCTCGCGCAGGACGCCTATCCGGACGTCGACATGCAGGCGGTGCTCGCGGAACTTGACGAACTGGTGGTGCGCGCGCGTCGTCGCATGCCCGAGGACGCGGATGTCAAACAGCGCGTCGAGGCGCTCAATCGCTATTTCTTCCGCGAGCTGGGTTTCTCCAGCAACCTGAATGACTACTACGACCCGGACAACAGCTATCTGAACGCGGTGCTGCGCCGTCGGCGCGGCATCCCGATTTCGCTCGCCGTCATCTATCTGGAAATGGCCGAGCAGCTTGGCTTGCCGGTGCAGGGCGTGTCGTTTCCGGGGCATTTCCTGTTGCGCGTCGCGACGCCCGGCAGCGATCTCATGCTCGATCCGACCACCGGCCAGTCGCTCTCCGAAGCGCAGATGGTCGAAATGCTGGAGCCGTATGTGCAGCGCGTCGGCGAATCGATCGGCAGCGCGTTGCGCGTGCTGTTGCAGCCCGCGACGCGTCGCGAAATCGTCGCGCGGATGCTGCGCAACCTCAAGAGCATCTATCTTCAGACGGAGCGTTGGCAGCGTCTGCTTGCCGTGCAGCAGCGTCTGGTGATCGCGCTGCCGGACAGCATCGAGGAAGTGCGCGACCGCGGCTTCGCGTACGCGCGGCTGGATTACTTGCGGCCCGCGCTCGAAGACCTTCAGCGTTATCTGGAAGACCGCCCCGACGCGGTGGATGCGACGGTCGTCGAGTCAGAGCTACACGACTTGAGGCTGCGCACGCAAGAAAACGGAGACTGAGATTCAAGCGCAAAACGGCGGACTCATCCGCCGTTTTGGCTTATTTCGGCTGCATGCGGATCGCGCCGTCGAGGCGGATCACTTCGCCGTTGAGCATCGGGTTGTCGAAGATCTGCTTGACCAGCATCGCGAATTCGTCCGGCTTGCCGAAGCGGGAAGGGAACGGCACCATCGCTCCGAGCGCCGTCTGCACGTCGGGCGGCATGCCGAGCAGCATCGGCGTTTCGAAGATGCCCGGCGCAATCGTCATCACGCGAATGCCGCTGCGCGCGAGATCGCGTGCGATCGGCAGGGTCATGCCTACAACGCCGCTTTTCGATGCCGCATACGCCGCCTGCCCGATTTGCCCGTCGAATGCCGCGACCGACGCCGTATTCACGATCACGCCGCGTTCGCCCGCGCCGTTCGGCTCGTTCTTCGACATCACGTTGGCCGCGAGCCGGATCATGTTGAACGTGCCGATCAGATTGACCGCGACGACCTTGCTGAAAAGGTCGAGCGGGTGCGGGCCGTCGCGCCCGACCGTCTTCGATGCCGGCGCGATGCCCGCGCAGTTCACGAGGCCGCGCAGCGTGCCGAGCTTCGTCGCGGCATCGACGGCGCGTTGTCCGTCTTCTTCGCGGCTCACGTCGCACTTCACGAACACGCCGGACAACTCACGCGCAAGCGCTTCGCCCGCGGCTTCGTTCATGTCGGCGATCACGGGCTTGCCGCCATTGCCCGCGACGACGCGCGCGGTCGCCGCGCCCAGACCCGACGCGCCGCCCGTAATCAACACGACGTTGTCTTTCATCTCCATGTGTCTTCTCCTTGTAGTGTGGCCCTCGCGGGCGACGCGTCGATTGTAGCCAACGCGTTGCCGCGAGCGCGCATAAAAAAACCCGCTCGTTCGGAGCGGGTTTCTTGGGTGACCGGCTGCTTACTTCAGCGCAGCGAACACGCGATCGCGGATTTCATCGACACTGCCGGAACCCGAGATGCGCCGGTATTGCGGCGCCTTCAGGCCGTCTTCGGTCGCGCCCGACTTCGCCCAGTCGTTGTAATACGCGATGAGCGGCTTCGTTTGCGCTTCGTACACGTCGAGACGCTTGCGCACGGTCTCTTCCTTGTCGTCCTCGCGCTGGATCAGCGGCTCGCCGGTCACGTCGTCCACCATGTCGTTCTTCGGCGGATTGAACGTGATGTGATACGTGCGCCCCGACGGCGCATGCACGCGACGCCCGCTCATGCGGGTGATGATCTCGTTGAAGGGCACGTCGATTTCGAGCACGTAGTCGATCACGACGCCCGCGCTCTTCATGGCTTCCGCCTGCGGAATCGTGCGCGGGAAGCCGTCGAACAGATAGCCGTTGGCGCAGTCGCTTTCCAGCAGCCGCTCCTTTACCAGATTGATGATGAGCAAGTCCGGCACGAGTTCGCCCGCGTCCATGTAGCGTTTCGCCTCGACGCCGAGCGGCGAGCCCGCCTTGACGGCCGCGCGCAGCATGTCGCCGGTGGAAATCTGCGGAATGCCGAATTTCTCCTTGATGAAGTTTGCCTGGGTGCCCTTGCCCGCGCCGGGTGCGCCCAACAGGATCAACCGCATGGTGATATCTCCGAATCGTCTAGAAACCGCTGGCGCGAGGTTCGTGACTACCGGCGGCGACGCTCGGGCGGCGTCGACGACAGGCGGCGCGGCCGATTCGACAGGCAGCGCGGCACCCGCGGACAGCGGCGCAACGTTGAGCGTGGCGCTGACCGGAAGGCTCGCGCAATCGCTTGATTATGCCACGCCTCATTACGATCGCGGCCCTGATAGCGATTATGGAAACCGCTAAGACGCCCGTCGCGCGGGCGTTTGGCGGGGTATACACCGGTTGCGCGATGCTTTCAGTTCGCGCGCGGGAAAAGCGCCTGCACGCGCGCGAGGTCCGCGGGCGTATCGACGCCGGGCGGCGGCGCGTCTTGCGTGACAAGCACCGCGATACGCTCGCCGTGCCACAGCGCGCGCAGCTGTTCGAGGGCTTCGGCCGCTTCGAGGGGCGCCTGAGCGAGCTTCGGGAAGTCGCGGAGAAACTTCGCGCGATAGGCGTAGAGGCCGATATGCCGGAGCACGTTGTCCGGCACGGCGGGCAGCGCGGACAGCGCGGCGACGTCGGGCCAGTGCGGCTGCCACGCATCGCGCGACCACGGAATCGGTGCGCGAGAAAAGTAGAGCGCGACGCTTTTCGCATCCAGCGCGACCTTCACCACGTTCGGATTGAAGACGTCGGCGGGATCGTGGATCGGATGCGCGGCCGTCGCGATCGCGCATTCGCCGTGAGCGGAGAGATGCGTGGCGACATTGCGCACGAGTTGCGGGTCGATCAGCGGTTCGTCGCCCTGAACGTTCACGACGATGGTCTCGTCGCTCCAGTTCAGGCGCGTGGCGACTTCGGCGAGGCGGTCTGTGCCGGTCGGGTGATCGGCGCGCGTGAGCATCACTTCGATGCCGTGATCGCGCGCCGCTTCGACGACGAGATGGGAGTCCGTCGCGACGAGCACGTGACTCGCGCCCGACTCGCGCGCCCGCTCGGCGACGCGCACGACCATCGGTTTGCCGCCGAGATCGGCGAGCGGCTTGTTCGGCAGCCGCGTGGACGCGAGTCGCGCGGGAATGACGGCGATGAACGGCACGGACATGACGATGACTTCAGAGGTCGCCGACAGGCTTGAGCGGCGTGACGGGCGTGCCTTCGACCGTCTGCCGCGCTTCGTCCACGAGCATTACCGGAATGCCGTCGCGAATGGGATACGCGAGTTTGTCCGCGTTGCAGACGAGCTCCTGTGCCGCGCGGTCGTAGTTGAGCGGGCCCTTGCAGATAGGGCAGACGAGGATTTCAAGCAGACGTGCGTCCACGGAGTTTCTCCACAACGAGAGCGATGAGGCGAGGGCTGAGCACGGCTTGCACGGGAACCACCCAGATGCGCGCGTCGCGCCAGGCTCCGAATTTTACTGCATCCTTTTCCGTGATCAGGATCGCGTCGGCTTCGACCGAGGCGAACGGATTCTCGCGGTACGCGTAGTGATCGGGGAAGGCGCGCGTCGTCGGCGCGATGCCCGCCGCGCGCAGCGTCGCGAAAAAGCGCTCGGGCGAGCCGATGCCCGCCGCCGCGACCACTTTCTCGCCGGCGAACTGCGCAAGCGGCCGGCGCACCGAGGGATCGTCGAGCAGCCACGCGTCGCCGGGTTCGAGATCGAGCGCAAAGGTGTTCGGCCACGGCGGCAGCGTGCGGTCGTAAGGACTGTTGACGAGCGTGGCATCGCGATGACGCGACATCGGCTCACGCAGCGGACCCGCGGGCAGCAGGAAGCCGTTGCCGCCGAGCCGGTCGTCGAACACGACGAGTTCGAACACGCGCGCGAGGCGATAGTGCTGCAGGCCGTCGTCGCTCACGATCACGTCGACATTCGGATGCGCGTTGAGCAAAGCGCGCGCGGCGGCGACGCGGTCCGGACAGACGAACACGGGCGCATGCGTGCGGCGCGCGATCAAAAGCGGCTCGTCGCCGACCTGCGCGGCGATGCTCGCGGGCGTGACGCTCGTCGGCTCGGCGACCTTCGCGCCGTATCCGCGCGATACGACGCCCGGCTGGAAGCCCGCCGCGCGCAGCGCCTCGACGAGCGCGATGACGGTCGGCGTCTTGCCCGTGCCGCCGACGGTCACGTTGCCGACGACCACCACCGGCACGCCGACATCGACGCGCTTCATCCAGCCCACGTCGAAGAGCGCGCGGCGCGTCGCGGCGATCGCGCCGAAAACGCACGCAAGGGGCGTCAGCGCCCACGCGACGCCGCCGCGCCGACGCCATTCGCGGGCGAAGAAGTTTTCGATCGGCGGCTTGAAGTCAGACATGGACCGCCTTCGCGCGGACGGCATTCAATGCGCAGTAACGCGGGAACGATGTCGGGTACGGCAGGGCGCGCAACGGCAACTCCTTCTTTTTCGGTAGGCGTTGAACGGTTCGACCGGCGGTGCGCGTTCAAAGGTCCAAAGCGACCTCGGAACCGCGCGAGCCGGTGCACGACCCGGCACTCTAGCGCGCGAACGCGCTCTTCGCCAGTCGGCGCGGCCGTTCGCGGCGCGGATACAAACTGTGGATAACTCTGTGAAGAACGTGGCGTTCAAAAAGGCGAAATCCGCTTCAGGAAAGAGTTGCTTCGGGAAATCGCCTTGCTTGCTGCAAGAAGACACGTCGAATCAAGGACTTGCTACGAACTCGCGGGCGTCCGACGGGCGCGCGGAGGCGGCATCGGTAACTTCTTCTGTGTGGACACTTGCTACACTGGCGGGGCCTTGCCAGGCGGACCGCGCCGGGCGACGCGCCTTTCATCCGATCCGAACCATGACTCCCGAATCCTTGCCGACGCCAGGCGGTGACGCCGTCATCCCCGTTTCCGTGCTCAACCGTGCGATCGGCACGATGCTGGAGCGGTCGTTTCCGCTCGTCTGGGTATCGGGCGAAGTGTCGAACTTCACGCGCGCCGCGAGCGGCCACTGGTACTTTTCGATCAAGGACGCCAACGCGCAGATGCGCTGCGTGATGTTCCGAAGCCGCGCGCAGTACGCCGAGTTCGTGCCGCGCGAAGGCGACAAGATCGAAGTGCGCGCGCTCGTCACCCTGTACGAGCCGCGCGGCGAATTGCAATTGAGCGTCGAAGCGGTGCGGCGCACGGGGCAGGGGCGCCTGTTCGAAGCCTTTCTGCGGCTCAAGGCGCAACTGGAGAGCGAAGGCCTCTTCGCCGCCGAGCGCAAGCGCGCGCTGCCGACGCATCCGCGCGGCATCGGCATCGTCACGTCTTTGCAAGCCGCCGCGTTGCGCGACGTGCTGACGACGCTCGCGCGCCGCGCGCCGCACGTGCCGGTGATCGTGTATCCGGGGCCGGTGCAGGGCACGGGTGCGGGCGCCAAACTCGCGGCGATGGTCGAAGCGGCCAACGCGCGGCGCGAAGTTGACGTGCTGATCGTGTGCCGCGGCGGCGGGTCCATCGAAGACTTGTGGGCGTTCAACGAGGAAGTGCTCGCGCGTGCAATCGCGGCGAGCGAACTGCCGGTGGTGAGCGGCGTCGGCCACGAGACGGATTTCACCATCGCCGATTTCGCCGCCGATGTCCGCGCGCCGACGCCGACCGGCGCGGCCGAACTCGTCAGTCCGCAGCGCGTGCTGTTGCTGCGCGAGCTCGATCATCGTCATGCGGCGCTCGCTCGCGCCTTCGGACGCACGATGGAGCGTCGCGCGCAGCAACTCGACTGGCTCGCGCGCAGGCTCGTGAGTCCTGCCGAGCGCCTCGCGCGGCAGCGCGTGCATCTGCGGCAACTCGCGAGCCGTCTCGCAACAGCCGGCGCGCGGCCCGCGCGCGATGCCCGCGCGCACTTCGCGCTCCTGCGGTATCGCTTCGAGCGCAGGCGGCCGGATGTCTCCGCGCAAGCCGAGCATGTGCTGCGGCTCGCGCAGCGCATGAAAGGCGCGAACGAGCGCCGTCGCGAGCGCGAGAAAGCGTGCGTGTCGGAGCTGGCGGCGCGCTTGCAGGTGCTCAGCCCGCAGCGCACGCTCGAACGCGGGTATGCCGCGCTCATCGACACGCAGACGGGCCGGGCGCTGCGCGCGCCGAACGCGCTCAAGCCCAAGCGCGCGCTCACGGTTCACCTTGCGCAAGGCTCGGCGGATGTCGTTCTTGCCGACGTGCAGCCGCGTCTGTCCGACGAATTCTGACGCGTTTCGCGCTTCGCTCCACGGCGTAATTTCGACGTGGCGCGAAGCGCGGCCGCGAGCACTTTTTACGCCGCTTTTGGCGGTAGGAAAGCGATCTTCCTCATAAAGGCGGGCGGTTTGCGGGGTTATCCCAACTCGCCTACAATCCATTGCTCCACTGCTTCACTCCTCACAGTCCCACAATCCACATAGAAAGGAAGCTCGCAATCATGGAACATACGCTCCCGCCGCTGCCGTTCGACAAGAACGCGCTTGCTCCGCACATGTCGGAAGAAACGCTCGAGTTTCACTATGGCAAGCACCACCAGACCTATGTGACCAAGCTCAACGAGTTGATCAAGGGCACTGAATTCGAGAACATGCAGCTCGAAGAGATCGTGAAGAAGTCGTCGGGCGGCGTGTTCAACAACGCAGCTCAGACGTGGAATCACACGTTCTTCTGGAACAGCCTGTCGCCGAATGGCGGCGGCGCTCCGACCGGCGCGCTGGCCGACGCGATCAATGCGAAATACGGCTCCTTCGACAAGTTCAAGGAAGAGTTCGCGAAAGTCGCCGTGGGCACGTTCGGCTCGGGCTGGACGTGGCTCGTGAAGAAGACCGACGGCTCGCTCGATATCGTCTCGACGAGCAACGCCGCGACGCCGCTGACCACCGACAGCAAGCCGCTCGTCACGCTGGACGTGTGGGAGCATGCGTACTACATCGACTATCGCAATGCGCGTCCGAAGTTCATCGAGGCATTCTGGAACATCACGAACTGGGACTTCGCTTCGAAGAATTTCGGCGCGTGAATGGATGATGGGTTGTCGCCGAGGTGACAACCGGCTGTGCCGGACAGCAAGTCCGATCAGCGGTCCAAAGATAAAGCCCTCCGTGCGAGGGCTTTTTCTTTTGACTTGAGAGATACGACGGGCGTCGACGTTCGCGAGTCTTCGCGCCGCTTGCCGCGAAGCCAGAGAAAACGCTTCGCTGGCTCGCCCGATTAAAGTTTCCCAGCGCTCTTCCGTTATTTCATTGTCGGCATCCGTCGAGAGCGGCGGCCTGTGCTCACTCTGAAGACAATGAACTCGCCATGAAACTCGTATCGAAACTGTGCCTGCTCGCTCTGCCCATCCTCGCCGCATGCGGCGGCGGCGGCGGCGACGACAAGACCTGCGTGTCGGATCTCAGCAATCTGACCAAATCCTGCGTTCCCAAAACGTCTCACGCATTGCCCGAAGGCCTCTGGTACGGGTCGGCGAATTCGTCGCAGTCGTTCGCGGCGCAGACCATCGTGCTGGAAACCGGACAGTACTACAGCATCTACACGCAGGGCGGCTCGTTCGTCTGGATGATCGAGGGCATCATGACGGCCACCGACGGCGCGTTCTCCGACGCCGCGACGGTCGGCTTCCACAACCTCGGCGCCATTCGCGCAGGCACGTTGACGGGCAACTTTACGACGAAGAGCGCGCTTTCCGCCACGACGAGTCTCTTCGTGACGCCCGACACGACCGCCACCGCCTTCAACGGCAACTACAACGCAACCTACGACACGCCGCTCGCCTTGAGCGATGTCGCGCGTACGTGGACGAGCGGCTCGGGCTTCAACCCCATCTCGACCATCACCTTCGCCGCCGACGGCACGGCCAACGGCACGCAAAGCGCCTGCACGTTCACGGGCAGCTTCAAGCCACGCGCAACGGGCAAGCATCTGCTCGACGGCACGTTGAACTTCAGCGGCGCGTTGTGCGGTCTCAACAACGTGTCGATGCCCGTCGAAGCGACGGTCGTGAATGGCTTGCTCACGGTGGTCGGCGTGACGCCGCAGCGGGACCAGGCGTTCTATCTGGCGGCGCAGTAAGTGTGGTTTCGTTGCGGGCCGAGAGGCGGTGCACGCTAGACTAAAGCCCGGCTGACCGCGACGCAACGAAGGCCGCCGCGAGCGGCCTTTTTTGATTCTCTGGAAGATGAACGGCCAAACGCATCGCCACAAGAGGCCGATCATGCGTTCATCCGCGCCCGCCCGATAAAATAGCGGTCTTTTCCTGCACCACCGCTTCATCATGAAACGCTTCGCTGCCCTCTGCGCCGCGGCGTGGACTTCCGCCGCGCTGCTTTACTTCGGACGCCATTCTGCCGCGCTCATCGTGATGTCGGGTGTGCTGGCGCTGGCGGCGTTCGATCTTCTGCGCCCGGAATCGCACGAAAACGCGTGACGACGCCGGTCGGGAAGTATCGCGCGACCAGCAGCGCATACAGCAGCCATACCGCAACCGTATAACTCGCGCCGCGCGACGCGAACGCCATCACCGCAATCGCCAGGCTCGCTAGCAGCAATTCGACTCGCGGCGCGACCCGCGACAGCCGCGCGCCGGGCCGCTCGAATGCCGTGCCGAACAGAATGCACACCGGGATCAGCGCGACGACCAGATGCACCGGCTCCAACATCGGGGATGCGACGAGCATCGTCATCGTGGCGAGCGCGAAGTCGATGCGACGGTCCGCGTGGCGCCGTGTCACGAGCACCACGGCCAGCGCGCAGACGACCGAGGCGGTGGCAATCCATACCGCGCCGAGCATCGGCTGAGACGCGCTGAGGCCGGCGCTCTCCAGCACCGTTTGCAGGCCGCCGCGCAGTGCAACGTTGATCGGCGCGCCGCCGAGCATGAGGTTCTGCGCATTGAGGCGCGGCATGTCGGATACGACGTAATGCCAGATCGCATGAAAGCCGAGCAGCCACGCCGTGATCGCGGTCAGCACGACGGAGGTACCGAACGTGAAGAGGGCAGTGCGCCATTCGCGTCGCAAGAGCAGAAGACCCGCAATGGCGATGGGCGTCACCTTCAGCGCGATCGCCGCGCCGAGGAACACGCCCGCGAGCCCGCGATTGCCGCGATCGATGAAGAAAAACGTCGCCGCGAGCAGGAAGAACAGCAACTCGTTCGACTGGCCCCAGTACACATCGTCGAAGAAAGGGCGGCTCAAGAGCGCGAGCGCGACGATCAGCAGCACGACGCCGCGGTCCGCGCCCCGATACGCGAGCTTCGCGACCATCGCGACGCCCAGCGCGAACAGCATCAGCGATGCTCCGACCCACACGGCCTTCGCCGCGAGCGGCGAGAGCGCGCCGAGCGGCGAGAACAGCCACGCGAATTGCGGCGGATACGCATAGAACACGTCCATGCCGGTATCGCGGGCGCCGATCGAGCGCATGAACGCGACGAGGCCCGCGTGGTCGTAGAGCACCGTCGCATCGGCAGGATGACGCAGCACGGTCGTGAACGCGTACAGGTAGTAGTTGAAATCGCTGAACGCATTCGCGCGATCGGCGCGGAACTGCGCATAGACGTGCGGCACGCGCGCCGCGATCATCGCCAGTGCAACGACGATTAGCGCCGTCGAAATCGCGCCGAGGCTCGGCGCGGACTTGCCCGTGGCAGCCCGTGAAGTCAGCATGACAGTTCCCCGAAACGACTCTTTTATTTGATATTCGCGGCTCAGGCGGTAGCCGGAGCGGGCGCGTAAAGCAGCAGAACACTTGCGATCAACAACGTGGCGCCGGCAAGCGTGCGCAGCGACATCGCTTCGCCGAGCACCACGCCGAACAGCATGATTTCGAGTATCGTCACCGCGACCATCAGCGGATAGGCGACACTCAGCTCCACGCGCCGCAGTGCGAGCGCATACAGCACGAAGCCCGCGCCATAAGCGCCGATCGCCCCGAGCCGGTAGATGAGCGCGCGCGGCTCCATGCCGAAGACGAGCGCGTGGCCGCTCGCCGGCAGCGTGCCCGCCAGGCGCAGCAAGATACTTGCGAGCGCGCTGCACGTGCCGCTCAGAAGAAGCGTGATGTATTGCATGAAGCGCAGTCAGGTTGGAGCTAGATCGCCGCGACGATGGTGGCGATGCATAGACAGATGACGAGAAGGCTCAGGCGGTTCTTGATCGCATAGACGATCGGGTCGTCGTGCATCTCGCCGCGAAACGCGAGCATCCACACGCGACTCACCCAGTACAGCAAAAGCCCGAAGAGCACCCACAGCGCGTGCGGATGCCGATACAGGAGCCGCACGTCCGACGAGTTCAGATACAGCGCCAGCACCAACACGGCGACATAGCCCGACGCGGTGCCGAACGAGCGCAATATGCCGAGATCTTGCGTGACGTAGCCGCGCCCGGCCGCCGACACCTGGCCGTCGCGCAAGAGGGCGTCGAGTTCGGTGTAACGCTTGACCATCGCAAGGCTCAGGAAGATGAGCACCGAGAACATGATGAGCCAGTCCGACAGCACGATATCGGCCGCCGCGCCGCCCGCGATCACGCGCGACGTATAAAGCGCGGCGAGCGTGAAGACATCCACCAGCATCAGGCGCTTGAGCTTGAACGAATACGCGAGCGTCACGACGAAGTAGCCGCCGAGCACCAGCTGGAAGTTCGGCGCGAGTTGCCCGGCAAGCGCGGCGGACGCGACGAGCAGCGTCAACGTGAGCGCCATGCCGTAGGTTAGCGGCAACTGGCCGGACGCGAACGGCCGGTTGCGCTTCTTCGCATGGCGACGGTCCGAGTCGAGATCGAGCATGTCGTTCAGCAGGTACACCGCGGAGGCGCAGAAGCTGAACGAGAAGAACGCGAGCGTTTCGGCGAGCAGCATGGCCGGATCGGTGAAGCGGTGCGACGCGAGAAGCGGCACGAAAATCAGCAGGTTCTTCACCCACTGGTACACGCGCATTTCCTTGAGCGTCAGCCGAACGAGCGAGCGCTTTTCTTCGAAGAAGACGATCGTCTTGTTCACCTTCTCCGCCGCCGCCGCGATGTGCCGGTTGCCGACGACGATCGCCTGCCGCGACGCTTTCCAGACGGGCACGTCGGCGCGCGCGTTGCCGCAATAATCGAAACCGTGCGCGCCGAATTCCTTGGTAAGCGCGCCGGCCTTGTGGCTGCCTTTCAGGTTGTGCGCGTGATCGCTCGCGAGCACGCCCGTGAAGATGCCGAAGTGCGTGGCGATCTGTTCTGCGAACTGTTTGTTCGACGCGGTGCAGAGATAAAGGTCGCGTCCGGATAGACGCTGTTGCCGCAGATATTCGACAAAACGCGCGTTATACGGCAACACGGACACGTCGATGGCCACGCGCTCTGCGATCTGCGCCTTCAGATACGCCTTGCCCCGCAGTAACCAGACGAAACAGTACAGGATATAAACCGGATTTTTCTTGACGAGCACGAGGAACGATTCGACCAGCAGATCGGTGGCGGTCAGCGTGCCGTCCAGATCGACGCACAGGGGAACGCTAGCTTCGGCCATGTTTTCCTCGTTGCGATCATTCGTCGTGAGATTCGGACGAGCGCCGCCGAACCGTTTGCGTAGAGAATAACGAGGGCTCTTTTTCCAGCTCTGTGCGTTAGGGCACTCGTGCAGCGTGCCCGAGACAGTACGGTATCGGTTTGCCTGACTTCGTGAATCGATCAGGATCGCTTGCTCTCGGGGAAGAAGGGGCGCTGTTAAGTAAGCGCCGCACGGGAGAAGGACTTGTCAGCGGCGCTTGGGCACGCCTTCCCAGTTGATGTCGACGCACAGCACCTGCAGCCCGTAAGGCGTTTGCGCCGCGATGGACGCCGTCACGCACAGATGCGCCTCGTTGATCGACAAGTAGGGCGCCGTCAGATGCACGCGCCCCGGCGCGCGCAGCGCCTCGATGAAATAGGGCCGGCGTTCCCAGCTTGCGCCTTCCGAATGCAGCAGCGGGCTGAAGCGCTTGGCGCGCTGCGACGTGCGCACGACAGGCACGACGTTGTCGCCGATCTGCCGGCCCGCGTGGTCGAGCAGGAAACAGCGCGCGGTGTCGGCGAGTTGCAGCAATTCGCTCGTGGCGGCGGCGAGCGCCTCGCCTTCCATCAGCTTGACGGCGGCGCGTTCCAGTCCGCTCACGTACGGTTCGAGCCGCGCGGCCTGCGCGCGCTCGCGGGCCGCGACCCGTTCGCGCGATGCCGCCGAGAGCGCGTCCATCGTTCTCGCCGCGACTTCGCTGTGCACGGCTTCGACGCTCGGCTGCGCGAAATACGCGCCCTGCACGAAATCGACGTTGCATTCGAGCGCGATGAGCGCGTCGCGTTCGGTCGCGAGGCCGCCCATCAGCACGAGCTGGCCGGATTCGTGCAGCAGCGACACGAGCCGCGGCAACACGCGCTCGATATGCGAATGCTCGCTCGCCTGCTGAAGAATGCAGCGGTCGAGCGAGACGATATCCGGCCGCAACTGCCACACGCGGTCGATGTTCGAGTGCTTCACGCCGAAGCCGTCGAGCGCGATGAGAAAACCCGACTTGCGCAGCGAATCGACGATTTCGCTGAAGCGCGTCGTCTCCCCGCCCGCCTGCTCGGGCACTTCGAGCACCACGCGCTGCGGCGGCAGGCCGATGTCCTTCAGCGCGGCGAGCAGCGCGTCGCCGTAGCTCGTGTCCATCAGCGCGGCCGGGTGCAGGCTCAGGAAAAGCCATTCGTCGTGGCTGTCGAAGGCGTTGAAGTTGCCGAGATGCAGCGATTCGGCGAGCCGGCCGAGTTCCAGCAAGTCGCCGCGCCGGGCCGCCTGCGTGAACACCTCGTGCGACGGCACATGCCGATGGGTCTCGTCGCGCGCCCGCAGCGACGCGTGATAGCCAATCGCCCGCCGATGCGACACCGAAAACACCGGCTGAAACACGCTGAAGACGGTGTATTCGCCATACAGCACGGTGCGACGCGAGCCGTCGTCGCCGGCAACGGGGCGCGGCGGCTGAAAGCGGGGAGGGTCGAGATCAACCATGCTCATGGTCTGACGGGCGTCGATCGGCTTTATGAGATAGCGGCAGTTTACAAGATCGCATCCGATCCTTCGAGCAAGAAGCATGCGAATCAAGCATCGGCGCGGTTTTGCGGAGTGGCGCGCGCGTATTCGTCCGCGTATTGCGAGTCGAGGCGACATAGGCCGTCGCGTCGCGGTGCCGCGCGCACCGTCGCGGTGCGGCGCACGTCCGGATGGTGAATGCCGCTCAGTTCGCTTCCGATGGGTCCGGCTTCTTGCGCGCGCCGCGCACTTCCGGCGCGAGTTGTCCGAAAATCCACGCGGTCGCCGCCGTGATGACGCCCACGCAGAGGAACGTCGCGTGGAACGCAGGCAGCGAATTCGTCTCGGTGACGCGCGGCAGGAGGCCGGTGAAGGTCGAGAGAATGGCGCCCGCGACGGTCACGCCGAGACTCATCGACAGCATCTGCACGAGCGAAAACAAGCTGTTGCCGCTGCTCGCGCCGCCGGTGCCGAGGTCCTTCAGCGTGAGCGTGTTCATCGCGGTGAACTGCATCGAGTTGACGGCGCCGAACGCGGCCAGTTGCACGAGCCGCAGCCAGAGCGGCTGATGCGCGCTCGTGAGCGCGAAGCTCGCCATCATCAGGCCGACGAGCACGGTGTTCGTCACGAGCACGCGCCGATACCCGACGCGTTCGATCAGCCGCGTGACGAGCCGCTTGCTCGCCATGCCGGCGGCGGCGACGGGCAGCATCATCATGCCGGCCTGAAACGCCGTATAGCCGAGGCTCACTTGCAGCAGGAGCGGAATGAGATACGGCATCGCGCCGCTGCCGATCCGCGCGAACAGGTTGCCGAGCAGGCCGACGCTGAACGTGTGAATCTTGAAGAGATCGAGCGAGAAGATCGGCTGCGCGGCGCGCGTGGCGTGCAGCCCATAAGCCACGAAGCAGCCGACGCTCAGAATCAGCAACACGAGCACGATGGCGTGCTGAAGCCCGAGATCGGCGAGACCGTCGAGCGAAATGGTGAGCGCCACCATGCCGACCGCGAGCAGCAGATAGCCCGCAAGGTCGAAGCGCGCGGTCGCGGGATTGCGGCTGTCGGGCATGTACAGATTCGTCGCGATGCAGCCGATCACGCCGACTGGCACGTTGATCAGAAAAATCCAGTGCCACGACGCGATCTGCACGAGCCAGCCGCCGAGCGTCGGTCCGATGAGCGGCCCGATCAGCCCCGGAATCGCGACGAACGCGAGCGCCGAAAGGTAGCGCTCCGCCGGAAAGACGCGCAGCACGGCGAGCCGGCCGACCGGCAGCAGCATCGCGCCGCCCACGCCCTGCACCACGCGAAACGCGACGAGCCCGGTGAGCGACTGAGCCTTCGCGCACAACAGCGAGCCGATGGTGAAGATGAGGATGGCACTGAAAAACACGCGCCGCGTGCCGAGCTTGTCCGCGAGCCAGCCGGAGACCGGGATCATCATCGCCATGGTCAGCGAGTACGCGATCACGACGCCCTGCATGCGCAGCGGCGCTTCGCCGAGGCTTCGCGCCATGGCGGGCAGCGCGGTGTTCACGATGGTCGAGTCGAGCGTCTGCATGAAGAAGCCCGTCGCGACGAGCCACAGCATGATGGAGAGCGATCGGTCGGACGGCTGGACTGTGGCGGTGTCGGTCATGGCGGGCGACGTCGTTATTTGCGCAGTTCTGCGACGAAGTCGTAGTAGTCGTTGCGGCAGTAGGTATCGGTCAGCTCGATCGCGCGCTGGTCCGCCGTGTAGCCGACGCGCGTGATAAGCAGAAGCGCGTCGTGCGGCGCAATGCCCATCTGCTCAGCAATCTCCGGACTTGCGTTCACGGCGCGAAAGTGCTGCAACGCGCGCACGATGGACAGGCCGCGCGTGTCGAGATAGCTGTACAGCGAATCGCCGATGGCGAGCGGATCGGGAATCAGCGCGGCGGGGAACGTGGAGTTTTCGACGGCCATCACGGTGTCGTCGGCAAGACGCAGGCGCTTCAAACGCGCGACGGTGGCCGCGGGCGAGAGGCCGAGCTGGATCACTTCTTCGCGATTGGCGGGCTCGATGGTGCGCGAAAGCCACTTCGAACTCGGCTGGAAACCGCGCCGGCGCAACATCTCCGAAAAACTGGACAGACGCGAAAGCGGGTCTTCATAGCGCGGCCGGATAAAGCTGCCCGCGCCTTGTTCGCGTCGAATGAGCCCTTGTTCGACCAGCAGCGCGATGGCCTTTCTCGACGTGATCCGCGAAACGCCCAGCGCTTCCGAAAGCACGCGCTCCGACGGCAGCGCTTCGCCCGCGTTCCAGCGGTTGTCGTGAATGGCGTTGGCGAGCTTGCGGGCGAGTTGAAGATAGAGCGGAGTGTCGCTGTCCGGGTCCGGGCGCAAGTCGCGCCAGCGGTCTTCCGTGGTCGAGTTCATAAATCGGACGCTGTGGGGCCAAGCGGCGATTTTAAGACAAAGAGCGGGCAAAATTTCCGGCGTTTGCCTGCTCTTTCGGGGAAGAGGGTCGAGCGATCCGCGAATCGTCCGTTCACGCGGTCGCCGGGCCGCCCACGCCGCGCCCGGCGCGCATGTAGAGCGCCACCGACAACGCCACCGCCGATGCCGCCGCCAGCGCCGCGAACAGGAACACCGAGCCGTAGCCGAACTCGCCCGCGACATAGCCGGCGAGCGGCCCGGTCAGGCCGAGCGACAAATCGAGGAACACCGAGTAGGCCGAGAGCGCCGCGCCGCGGCTCGCGGGCGGCACGAGGCCGACCGCTTCCACGCCGAGCGCCGGAAACACGAGCGCGAAGCCGCATCCGGTCAACGCCGCGCCGGCCAGCGCAAAAGTGGGTTCGGCGGAGAGCCACAGCATCAGCAGGCCCGCGCATTCCAGCGCGAACGAGACGATGGCCACGCGAAAGCCGCCGTAGACCTTGATCGTATTGGCGAACAGAAGGCGCGCGCCGACGAACGTCGTGCCGAACACCGTGAGCGAAAGTGCCGCGTTCGGCCAGTGGTGCGCGGCATAGAAGAGCGTGATGAACGTGGCGATCGACCCGAATCCCGCCGACCCGAGCGCGAGTCCGAGCCCATGCGGCAACACGCGGAAGAACACGCTGCGATACGACATGCGCTCGCCGTGAACGACAGGCACGCTCGCCATGCGCGTCGCGAGCCAGTAGCCGATGCCGCCGAGCGCGATCACGATGAAGCCGAGCGACGCGAAGCCGAGCGCATGGTCGATAGCGACGCCGAGCGGCGCGCCGATCGCAAGCGCGCCGTACGTCGCGATGCCGTTCCACGAGATCACCTTCGCGTTGTGCGCGACGCCCACGCGCCCGATGCCCCACGTGATCGATCCGGTGCCGACCCAGCTCTCGCCGAAGCCGAGCACGAGCCGCGCGATCACCAGCAGCACGAGGCTCACCGTGTGCCATTGCGCCGCGAGCGCGGAGCACAGCAGCAGCACGCCGCTCGCCGCGCAGGCGGCCAGCCCGTAGAGCACCGTTTTCTTCGGCCCGAGCGTGTCGGCGGTGCGGCCCGCGAGCGGCCGCGACAGCAGCGTGGCGAAATACTGGACGCTGATCGCCGCGCCCGCCATCACCGAGCCGTAGCCCAAGTCCGTATGCACGAAGCCCGGCAGGACCGCGAGCGGGATGCCGATCGTCAAATAGCAGAGAAACGTGTACAGCACGACCGACACGATCCGGAGAGTGACGGCGAAATCGCCTTGCGGCGCGGCGGCGGTGCGGGGCTGGGTGGACATAGGGAAAGTGCGGACTTGAATTCGGCGCGAAGGCGTGATTGTCCCATATGTTGCGGCGCAGCGTCGCAGCCGTTTTGTAACCGGATGGACCAAATTCGCCGGAAGCACGGTCGTGCCGGATCGCCGAAAGCCTTGTCGGGCAAGGCGCTGGCGACTTATCGCGGGGCGAATATGTCGCACATGCAATGTCCGCTATGGGTTCTGCATTTTGGCGGTGATAGCTTTCGAACCGTCGAGGCGGTCGGACTATTCCGAAAATACCCGGCCCGAACCTCCCGCCACCGGCTGCGCACCCCGCGCAACCAGCAAGAAGCCATGAAGCCCCGCGAGACATTCGTCATGACCCAGCCGATCCGCTTTTATCACCGCAACGCGGTCCGCGAAGTGAGCGGCGCGTCGCCCACGCGCACCGTTCTTCAATATCTGCGCGAAGACGCGCGCTGCACCGGCACGAAAGAAGGCTGCGCCGAAGGCGATTGCGGCGCGTGCACGGTCGTCGTCGGCGAGCCGGACGGCGCGGGCGGCGTCGCGTTCAAGGCGGTCAACGCGTGCGTGCAGTTCCTGCCGACGCTCGACGGCCGCGCGCTCTTCACCGTCGAAGACCTGCGCCAGCCCGACGGCTCGCTGCATCCGGTGCAGCAGGCGCTCGTCGATTGCCACGGATCGCAGTGCGGCTTCTGCACGCCGGGATTCGCCATGTCGATGTTCGCGCTCTACGAAAAGCACGGTCACGCGACCACGGGCTGCGCGCACCGCACGACGCCTTCGCGCGAGGAAATCAGCAACGCGCTGACCGGCAACCTGTGCCGCTGCACGGGCTACCGGCCGATCATCGACGCGGCCGAGCGCATGTTCGATCACGCGCCGCTCGCGCCGGTCGATGTGCAGTCGCTCGCGCGCACGCTCGACACCATCGCCCGCGACGACACCTTCCACTACGAGCACGCCGGCCGCCAGTTCGACGCGCCGCGCACGGTCGAGGCGCTCGCGAAGATCAAGGCCGAGAAGCCGGAAGCGCGCATTCTCGCGGGTAGCACGGACGTCGGCCTGTGGGTGACGAAGCAATTGCGCGATATCGGCGACATCGTCTATGTCGGGCAGATCGATGCGTTCAAGCGCGTCGAGACGACGGACGAGTGGATCGAGATCGGCGCGGGCGTGAGCGTCGAGCGCGCATATGCGGAACTCGTGAAAACCTATCCTGAACTGGAAGAGATGTGGCTGCGGTTCGCGTCGCTGCCGATCCGCAATGCGGGCACGCTCGGCGGCAACGTGGCGAACGGCTCGCCCATCGGCGATTCGATGCCCGGACTCATCGCGCTGAACGCGCGCGTGGTGCTGGCGAGCATCGACGGCACGCGGGAAATGCCGCTCGAAGACCTGTACCTCGCGTATCAGAAGAAGGACATGGCCGAGCATGAATTCGTCGCGGCGGTGCGCGTGCCGACGCGTAGGGCCGAGCGCGCGAATCTGCGCTTTCGCACCTACAAACTGTCCAAACGCTTCGACTCCGACATCTCCGCTGTGTGCGCCGCGTTCGCTTATATCGCGGATGGCGACGTGATCCGCGAGCCGCGCATCGCGTTCGGCGGCATGGCCGCGACGCCCAAGCGCGCCGCGCGCGCCGAAGCGGCGCTCGCCGACGCGCAGTGGCACGAAGCGACGGCGCAGGCCGCGATGCGCGCGCTCGGCGAGGACTACGCGCCGCTCACCGACATGCGCGCGAGCAGCGCCTATCGGCTGGAGACGGCCAAGAGCCTGCTGTACCGCTTCTGGCTGGAGACGCGCCCGCACAATCCGCTGGCGAAATCGAAGCTGGATGTGCGCGCGATCGAACTCGTCGAAGCGAAATAAGGACACACACGAACATGAATCAGCAAGCCGAAGCCTTTCTCGCCGACGCCCAGTCCCTCGTCAACGACGCGGACGCGTTCAAGCAAGTCCATGTGTCTCGACCGCATGAATCGGCGCATCTTCACGTAAGCGGCCGCGCGAGCTATACCGACGACATTCCGCCCGTCGCGGGCACGCTGCACGCCGCGCTCGGCCTGAGCCCGAAGGCGCACGCGAAGATCGTGTCGATGAACTTCGACGCCGTGCGCGCGACGCCGGGCGTGGTCGCCGTCTTCACCGCCGAGGACATTCCCGGTGTGAACGACTGCGGCCCGATCATCCACGACGATCCGATTCTCGCGCCGGGCGTCGTGCAGTACGTCGGCCAGCCGATGTTCATCGTGGTCGCGACGTCGCACGACACGGCGCGGCTCGCGGCGCGCCGCGCGTCGATCGAATTCGAAGACCTGCCCGCCGTGCTCACGGCAGATGACGCGCGGCGCGCCGAATCGTACGTGCTCAATCCGCTGAAGCTCGCTCGCGGCGATGCGGAAAGCGCGATGTCGAAGGCCGCGCATCACGAACGCGGCGCGATGAAGCTCGGCGGCCAGGAGCAGTTCTATCTCGAAGGCCAGATTGCGTACGCCGTGCCGAAGGACGACGACGGCATGCACGTCTACTGCTCGACGCAGCATCCGACGGAAATGCAGCATCTCGTCGCGCATGTGCTCGGCGTGCATTCGCATAACGTGCTCGTCGAATGCCGGCGCATGGGCGGCGGATTCGGCGGCAAGGAATCGCAGTCGGGCATTTTCGCGTGCTGCGCGTCGCTCGCCGCGTGGAAGCTCTTGTGTCCGGTGAAGCTGCGCCCGGACCGCGACGACGACATGATGATCACCGGCAAGCGTCACGACTTCGTGTACGACTTCGAAGTGGGCTATGACGACGAAGGCGTGATCGATGGCGTCGCCGTCGACATGACCTCGCGCTGCGGCTTTTCCGCCGATCTGTCCGGCCCGGTGATGACGCGCGCCGTCTGCCACTTCGACAACGCGTACTGGCTGCCGAATGTCGCCATCGAAGGCTATTGCGGCAAGACCAACACGCAGTCGAACACCGCGTTTCGCGGCTTCGGCGGGCCGCAGGGCGCATTCGCGATCGAGTACATCATGGATAACATCGCGCGCTCGGTGGGCCGCGATTCGCTCGATGTCCGCATCGCGAATCTGTACGGCAAGACGGAGAACAACCGCACGCCGTACGGACAGACGGTCGAGGACAACGTGCTGCACGAACTCATCGGCGAACTGGCCGCGACGAGCGACTATCGCCGCCGCCGCGAAGCCGTGCGCGAGTTCAACGCGAACAACGAGATTCTGAAGAAGGGACTTGCGCTCACGCCCGTGAAGTTCGGCATCGCGTTCAATGTCACGCATTTCAATCAGGCGGGCGCGCTCGTCCATATCTATACCGATGGCTCGATTCTCGTGAACCACGGCGGCACTGAAATGGGCCAGGGACTCAACACGAAGGTCGCGCAAGTCGTGGCGCACGAGCTGGGCATCGACTTCGGCCGCGTGCGCGTGACGGCGACGGACACGAGCAAGGTGGCGAATACGTCGGCGACGGCGGCATCGACTGGAACGGATTTGAACGGCAAGGCCGCGCAGGACGCCGCGCGTCAATTGCGCGAGCGGCTCTCGACGTTCGCGGCGGAGAAGTTCGGCGGCGGCGCGTTGACGGCCGCGAGCGTGCGCTTCGCAAACGACTGCGTGATTGTCGGCGAGGATGCGATTCCGTTCGGCGAAGTGGTCGCGAAGGCGTATCTCGCCCGCGTGCAACTGTGGTCCGACGGCTTCTACGCGACGCCCAAGCTGTACTGGGATCAGGCGACCATGCAGGGCCGCCCGTTCTTCTATTACTCCTACGGCGCGGCGGTGTCCGAAGTGGTGATCGACACGCTCACCGGCGAAATGCGCGTGCTGCGCGCGGATGCGCTGCATGACGTGGGCGCGTCGCTGAATCCGGCGCTCGACATCGGGCAAGTGGAAGGCGCGTTCGTGCAGGGCATGGGCTGGCTTACGACGGAAGAACTCTGGTGGAACAAGGACGGCAAGCTGATGACGCACGCGCCGTCCACGTACAAGATCCCGACGGTCAACGACATGCCCGCCGATTTTCGTGTGTCGCTCTTCAAGAATCGCAACGCGGAAGACAGCATTCATCGCTCTAAGGCCGTGGGCGAGCCGCCGCTTCTGCTGCCGTTTTCGGTGTTTTTCGCGATCCGCGATGCGGTTTCCGCTGTCGGCGACCACAAGGTGAATCCGCCGCTGAACGCGCCCGCGACGTCCGAGGAGATTCTGCGGGCGGTCAACGCCGTGAGGAGCGCGCGATCATGATGCACGTCGTCGTGTTCGGCGCGGGCCACGTCGGCCACGCGCTCGTGAAGGTGCTGGGCACGCTGCCGTGCGTCGTCCAATGGGTCGATGCGCGCGACGAGCTTTTCCCCGACGAAGTGCCCGCGAACGTACAAATCGAAGCGACGGATGTGCCGGATGCGATCGTCGATGAAGCGCCCGCCGGGGCGTATTTCATCGTGATGACGCACGATCATTCGCTCGACTTCGCGCTCACGCAGCGCATCATGCGGCGCGACGACTTCGCCTATTTCGGGCTGATCGGCTCGAAAACGAAGCGTGTGAAGTTCGAGCGTCGATTGATGGAGCGCGGGTTGGCCGCTGAGCGGCTCGTCGAGATGAAGTGCCCGATTGGCGTCGAAGGGATCGTGGATAAAGCGCCGGCGTCCATTGCGCTGGCAGTCGCGGCGCAGGTGTTGCGGGTGCGGGAAGGGCGGGCGCGGTCGGATGCTTCGATGCCGCGCGCGCGGCGCGCAATAGCCTAAGCGCGCCTCACGCCCCGAACCCCCGCTCCGCCCGAAACTTCCCCGGCGCGACGCCATACACTTCCTTGAACCGCTTGCTGAACGCCGCTTCCGACTGATAGCCGACGTTCGCCGCGACATCCGCGATGCTCTTCTTGGTGTGCGTGAGCATGGTGCTCGCGAGCTGCATGCGCACATGGCCCAACAGCGCGAGCGGCGAGCTTTCCGAATGCGCCGAGAACGCGCGCATGAACGTGGCGCGCGACATCGCCGCTTCCTTTGCGAGCATTTCGAGCGTCCACGGATCGGCGGGGCGTTCGAGCATCGCGATGACGGATGCCCCCAGCCGCCGGTTCGCCAACAGCCCGAGCACGCCCGCAAGCGAAGGCTGCTCGGCGAGCCACGCGCGCAGGACCATCGTGAACAGCGCGGTGGAAAGCGCCGCGACAATCGACGGCGCGCCGAGCTGCGCCTCCTCCGCTTCGCGGCGCATCGCCGCGACGAGCGGGCCGAGATACGGCGCCGACGCGCGGGTGAACGACACGTGCACGGCGTCCGGCAACACGTCGATCAAGAGCGCGCGCGGCGCATAGGTGAAGCGGCCGCACAGCAGATCCACCGCTGGCTGCGCTTCGCCGCAATTGCTGCGCACCGTGACCGCGCCGTTGTCTCGCGCTTGCATGTCGCCGGCATGTGTGTCGCCATCCGCGACGTGAAGCACGTGCGCGTCGCCGCGCGGCAGAAAGAGAATATCGCCCGCTTTCAGTTCGATCGGCGCATGGCGCTGACGCGACACCGTGCACGCGCCGTCCAGCACGACGTGATACGCCGCCTCGCCGGCCGGCGCGGGCGCGTGATCCACTTCCAGCGGGCCGCGCAAAAGACAACGCAAATCGAGCGCGCCGGAAAGCTGCGCGAGTTGAATCAAGCGGTCGAGAGCGTCCATGTCGTCGTGAAGGCGTTATTTCGTGACGGCCGCGGCGAAGTCTTGCACCGGCGCGGTCTTTCGGCCGACGAGCGAGTCCGACACGCGCGACATCAGCGCGCACAGCCACGCCACATCGGTCGATTGATCGGCCTGCGGCTGCGACAGCCGATAGCACTTGATGCGCGGGAACGGCACCGGCGAATCCAGCACCGCGAGCGGCAGCATAGCGGCATAGTGTTGCGCGAAGCGGCGCGGCGCGGTGAAGATCAGGTCCGATTGCAACAACACCTGCGGCACGAGACCAAAATACGGAATCGTCGTGACAATTCTCCGGCGGATGCCCGCCCGCGCGAGCCCTATGTCGATCGGATGACGCTTGGCGCCGCTGTACGGCGTGGGCGCGAGATGCGCGGCGAGCGCATAGCGTTCCACCGTCAGCGGCTCGCGCGCGAGCGGGTGGTTCGCGCGCATCAGGCAGACGAACACGTCGGAGAAGAGGTCCTGTCGCTCGAAGCGCGGCTCGGGCTTCGTCCAGTTGGCGACCATCAGGTCGATCTCGCCTTCGTCGAGCGCACGCTCGTGATCGCGCATTGGGTTGAGCGATTCGATTTCGAGGCGCGCATTGGGCGCGGCGTCGCGAAACGCGGACACGAGCGTCGGCATGAAGAAATCGTTCAGATAATCCGGCGCGGCGAGCCGGAAGGTGCGGCGAGAGTGGGCGGGATCGAAATCGCCGTGCGGCGTCGCGACGAATTCCACCTCGCGCAGCGCGCGCTGCGCGGGCGCGAGCAGCGTCTCGCCGTATTCGGTCGGCACCATGCCCTGCTTGCCGCGCACGAGAATCGGATCGTTCAAGATTTCGCGCAGGCGGCGCAGCGCCGTGCTGATGGCCGGCTGCGTCTGGTTCAGGCGCTGCGCGGTCTGCGTGACGCTGCGTTCCAGAAGCAGCGTGCGCAGGACGCGGATCAGCCAGATATCGAGGGAATCGGCGGGTTCGTTCATGGGCTTTGCGTGGGACCGGAGGCCGAAGCGCCGTGTCGGGTGCGGCAACGGTTCGAAACAGACGGCGCGGCGCACGGCCGCAACCGAAGTTAAACCTGTTCCGATTTTTGACGCCATAGCGCATGCCCTATGCGCGGCATAGGCGCGGCATAGGCGAGGGTCGCGAACGCGTCTGCCGTGAATCAACCGCCGACTTCCGCCGTGTCGCCCGGATCGGCTTCCGGGCGGGCCATCGGCAACGTGCTGATGCGCTTGACCTCGGCCGCCTCCAGCCAGTTCGGCGAGCGGGCGACGTAGAGGACCATCGGCAGCGTGTCCTCGCCCCAGAAAATCTGATCGTTGACCAGGAAGGTCGGCACGCCGAACACGCCCATCGCGACGGCGCGGTCATTGTTGTCGCGCAGCTTCGCCTTCACGTCTTCGTCGTCGATGCGCGATTCCGCCTCCGGCATGCCCACGTATTCACAGAGCGCGCGAAAGCCGTCCGGCGAAGAAGGATCGCGCCCTTCGCGCCAGATGAAGCGAAAGATGTCGCGCACGCGCGTCATGTCGCCGTTTGCGAGCACGGCGAGCCGCAACGCCTTCACCGGGTCGAACGGATGCGCGGGCGGCATGCGAAACGGAATGCCGAGCTGTTCGGCCCGAAAGAGCGCGTGGCGATACGTGAACACGCGCTTGGACGGAATGGTGGCTGCGTGCGGCTGCTTCCAGCGGTCGAGCAGCTTAAGCAATTGCACGGGCACGAATTCAAACGGCATGTCGGGCCACTTGTCGTGCTGCTCGAGAAGCAGATACGAGAACGGCGAGATGAAGTCGAAAAAAAAGTACGGGCGACCGTCGGCGGTCGAATGCGGGGCACTCATGTCGTTTCTCCTTGCTTTTGGCGCGCTCGCGCTGGCCTCGTCGTTCGCTCAGTTCGTGTTCGGTTGCTGCGGCGCTCGCGCGCCCCGGCTTCCCCGGCTGGCGTCGTGTCCTGCATCCGGTGCGGCGAACGCGCGCCGCGAATCTCCCGACCGCTTATCGCGATCGAATCATTCGATATTACGTGCTGCGCTGCTCCGTGTCTTCACGCGACGCGACCTGCCGGCGGGAAGGCGGCTGCGCGTTCGCGCCGGCCTCGGCTGCGAGCCGCTCGCGCACGAAACCGATGTGCTCGCGCAACACGTAGAACTGGTCCGCGAACGCGAGCGGCATCTTCATCCGGTTGACCGCCGATTCGATCGCGTCGATGCGGTCGAGGAGGGCGTCGCGCTGCGCGGTGTCGGGGCCGCTGATCGCCTCCCGTTCGATTGCAATCAACGCGCCATACCAGCGATAGATGCGCGACTTCACGCGCCAGCGATACAGCCCCGGCACGAGCCGCAGCGCCGGAATGAGCACGACGACGAGCGGCACGAGCACGACGAGCACGCGATCGGCGAGGCTCGCGATCCAGAACGGGAACACGCGGTACAGAAAACTTTTGCCCGACTTGTAATAACGCTCGGCGTCGTCGCTGATGCGGAATTCGTGGGCGAGCGGCGCGGGAAATTCGTTCGCGCGCTGCATCAGGTTCGCGCGGCTGTGGACTTCGCGCGCTGCCTCGATGAGCAGGTCCGAAAGCGCGGGATGCAGGCTGTCGCGGGCGACAAGCTCCGCGGTCGGCGCGATCATGTGGACCGGGCGCGGCGGCAGATTGTTGGCGAAATCGAACGCGCCCATCGGCAGTTCTATCTCGGTGAGGTAAGGGAAGCGGCGCGCGTAGGCGTCGGCCTGCGCGAAATCCATGAAGCGCACGCCCGGCGTGCGCAGCAGCTTCGCCATGGTCGGCGGCTGGGCGGAATCGCCCGTCAAGAGCGCGGCGTCGATCTGGCCGCCTTCAAGCGCCCTGGCCGCGGCGTCGCCCGACAATGGCAGCAACTGCGTGTCGCCGCCGGGCTCGATGCCGTTCGCCTTCAGGAGCGTCAGCGCAAGCGCGCGCGTGCCGCTGCCCTCCGCGCCGATGCCGAGCCGCTTGCCCTTGAACTCCGACAGCCGCGAGACCGCCGGCCCGCGATAGAACACGGCGAGCGGCACATAGGCGACGCTGCCGAGCGATTCGAGGTCGTCGTGCACCGCGCCCGGCGGCATCATGCCGCCCTGCACGAAACCGACATCGACGCCGGAATCCGGCTTCTCCAGCCGCGTGAGATTGTCGAGCGAGCCTTGCGTCTCCAGCACGTTGAGCGTCACGCGGTTGCGCGCGAGGATCGCCCTGTACTTTTGCGCGC
Organism: Caballeronia sp. GAFFF1; assembly: GCF_023630705.1. Taxonomy (GTDB): domain Bacteria; phylum Pseudomonadota; class Gammaproteobacteria; order Burkholderiales; family Burkholderiaceae; genus Caballeronia. The sequence continues at coordinate 112,177 of NZ_JALQEM010000019.1, read as the reverse complement.
TGTTCCAGAACGAACTGCCCTTCGGCCCGGCCGCGATGGTGAGCGTGTTCGGCGGCGCGGGCTGAATGAGCCGCACAGCCAGGTAGAGCGCGGCGATCGCCACGACGAGAATCGGGCCGAAGGTAAGCGCGAGGTCGCGCCACGACACCGCGACGAAACGCGCGACGATTTTCGGTTGCGGCCTGCGTCGCGGGCGTTCCTTTTGGGGATTGCCGTTTGGTTGAGTCATCTCGGTGCCAACTGTCAATTCGTGCCCGAGAGCTTACCCGAACGCGCGACGCGAAAGCCCTCGCTACCCGGTTGTCGTCGCGGCGGCGGCAGGCGTGTGACAACCGTGTGTCGCGTGCGGGCGCCTCGCGTTGTTAAATGCTTTGCGCTAATGGCCGCGCTGGGCTAAATTGACGTTCGCCGCCGCACGGCAAGGACTTCCGTCCGAAAACCCGTTATTTGGGTCAGACGGGCACGCGCCGCAGCTTCGGGCGCCTGTTGCGCCGTGCGTCAGGACAACACATAGACGAGCCGACGGGTCATTCGCCCGAATAACGGCCGAGTTCGTTTCTTCGCCAGCCTCTCGCAGCATTGCATGAGAGCATCCGCGGCACGTCGCCGCCGGTTCGCCGGTCCATCTGGACCGCCGGCCGCGCGGCCACGGGCATGCGCGGTGCCGTACGCCTTAGGCCGGTCCACGCTGTCCGGCTTGAAGTGCAAACGAGCGAAGCAGCAACTGTGCGAAGTTAACAAGCGAAACAAAAGGAGAAACCATGAAAGTTGTCGATATGTTGAAGGCGCTGGGCGTCGTGGTGTGCGTGGCGGTCGCGTCGAGCGCCTATGCCCAATCCAGCGATGCGGCGGCGACCACCGGCACCGAATCCGCCGCGCCGACCAAGGCGCAGAAGTCCGCGACCAAGAAGACGGATCGCAAGCTCGGCTACGACGTGCGCCGCGCGCTCTCGAAGGCGCAAGGCTTCGATGTGTCGAACGTGTTCGTCCGCGCACGCGGCGGCGCGGTCACGCTGACCGGCACCGTGCCGGAAGGCGCGCAGATCGCTCAGGCCGAAGAAGTCGCGAAGGGCGTGACGGGCGTGCAGTCGGTCTCGAACAAGCTCACGCTGAGCCCGCAAAACGGCGGCAAATAAGCGGCGAGCCTCAGCCGGTTTAGGCGAGGCGCGCGAACGGGCTCCGGCTTAGGCCGGAGCCCGTTTTTGTTTGCGGCACAGCCGGCCGATGAGCCAGCGCGGCCCTGTCAAGCCGGGTGAGTGCGATATGGGCTGTCCGGTCGCTCCGCTCTGGCGCGAAGCGGAAGGGTGCGCGCGTCGACAATGGGCCGACGCAGGCCGGCCGAATTGTCAACGCCGCGCGAACCGGCGATCGGTCAGCGTGTCACTGCCGATGCGGCACGAGTGCCAATGCCGTGACTGCGGCCTTTGCAGCCGGCAGATTGTTGGGGAAGCGGTGCGTCGATCAGTGCCTCACCGCCGACTCGGTAATCGGCCGGACCGCCGAAACGCACGCCGACGAACGATCAATTCACCGCCGACGCCGCAACCGGCGCCGATGCCGTCACAGTAGTGGCGGCAGCCTGCGCTTCCTGCTTGGTGACCGCCGCGGCCTCCGGCGTCTGAATGGCGGTCGCGGCCGCAGCGGGCGCCTGCACGACGATCGGCGTCGGCGTCAACTCCGGCGAACTGACGATCAGCGAGGGCGCGAGCGGCTTGCTCTCGACATCATCGGATGCAATGGGCGAGCTGCGCGGCACGGTCGTCAGATAGTGGCCCATCAGGCCGAAGAAGCGGTCATAAAACTTGCCGGCCGGCACGGTTTCGCTCGAGATCTTGACCATCGCGTCGCTATTCGAGCGGATTGGCAGCGAGAGCGAGCCGAGCACGCTCAGGCCCACGCTCGCGGACGTATCGCTCTTCTTGAGCGCGTAGCCGTCCTGCACGGCGTTCACATAGGCGATGCTCTGGTTCGTCGCGTTCTCGCCGGGCGTGCAGACGACATGGAACGACACGACGACGTGCGTCTCGGCGGACGGCTGGAAGTTTTTCGTGGCGTCGACGCCGTCGGTCTGCGCCATCGTCGTGAGAAAGCCTTGCGACAGCAACGCGCGGCGCGCGGCCTCGCACGTCTCCTTCACAGTGGCGTCGAAGTTGTGCGCGTAGGGGCTCGCGCCGGTGTTGAACAACTCCTGCTGATAGCTGGGCGTGGTGGCGGTGCGGCCACCGCAGGCAGCGAGCGCGAAAAAACCGAGTGAAACGAAAGCGAGGCGCAGCGACGAGGGGATAGGCATGGCAGGCGGCAGAAACGAAACGTGTGACAAGCAGACACACATTTTAGTGCGCTCTGAGCCTCCGATGAAAAAGCGGAATCCAAAACCGTCGAAAAATCCGAGGTTTACAGCGAGATGACCGTCGTAAGGCGCACGTCCCGGCGGTCACGAAACAAGGACGCGAACGCGAAAAAGCCCGGCGCGGGGCCGGGCTTCGCATCGGTCAATACGGCTTACGGACGATTGAAGTCGACCGCGTTGACGTCGCCAGCCGGGCGATTCGCGCGACCGGACGCCGACGCGCCGTCGGCCGAGCCGCCGAGCGAGGTCGTGGCGACGCCTTGCGTCTCGTGAATGCGGGCTTCCGCCGCCTGGATGGCGGCCGGGTAGGTCGTCCGGTCGCTGGCCGGGTTGTAACCGGCGCGCTGCAGTTCGACCAGTTGCGCCTTCACTTCGGCGCGGGTCAGGGCGCCGTTTTCGCCCGCGTGGGCGAACGCCGGGGCAGCCAGTGCGGAAGCGATAACGATGGCGGGAACGATTGACTTGAACATGATGAACCTCCGTATCTCGTTGAGCGGGACGCCGCAGGAGCCTGGGGCTCGCAGTGCGTTGTCGTTGAAAAGGAGTGTAAGTCTCTCGTGTCTAGGTATAAACCCTGATTCGAAGAAGGGACCATTGATGAACCAGCATTAATCGATTCAATCGTTCCGAGAGATTGATTAACTGGTTCAGTGGGCCGTATGGGACGCCGCAAAGTTCCACCGGGCGCGTGCGACGCCGGGCTTTTGCTCATTTGTTCTGTACAGTCGCCGCGATGAGAACCGCTAGTCCCTGGGATGCGCAAAAAAGAAGCGCAGCATCTCCGCGCTGGCGTCCGGCCCGCTCGGGTCGGTGTAAGTACCGCGCGCGCTCCCGCCGGACCACGCGTGCGGTGCGCCGTGAAGCGTCCATAGTTCTGCGGGCACGCCATCGGGCGATACGAACTGCTGCACTGAATGCTGGCGAGTGGCCGACGGGCCGGATACGCGCCGCTCAGGCCCGCTTGCGCGGAAGCCTTCGAGGACTCTGCGCGCGTTGACGTGATGGACGGTGGCATCCGCATCGCCGTGAAAGACAATCAGCGGGCAACGCGGCGCGCCCGACGCCGCAGCTCTACCTTCGCCGCCGCGCATGAGGGCAAGTGCGGACGGCAGATCGTGCGCGCGTCCCGCCGGCAGTCCTGAGTGAATGCCCGCAGCGACGTACAAATCGGGATAGCGTTGCGCCAAGATCGCTGCCATCGCGCCGCCCGCCGACAAACCGGCGACGTAGACGCGCTTCGGATCCACGTTGTGAGTGGCCATGATTTCGCGCGTGATGCCGGCTATCAGCGAAGGCTCGCCCGCGTCTCGCTGCTGGTCGGACGGCTTGAACCAGTTCCAGCATTTCGATGCGTTCGCGCTTTGCGGCTGAATCGGATACGCGACGATGCACGGCTGCCGCTCGGCGAGCGCGTTCATTTGCGTGCCGGTCGCGAAATCGTCGGCGTTCTGCGTGCAGCCGTGCAGCATCACGACGAGCGGCAACGGCTCGTTGCGATAACCGCTCGGCACATACAGTTTGTAGTCGCGCTGACCGGCGGCATTCGCGTAGCGGCGCGTGCTGAAGTGCCCGCGATCTTCCACTTCGGGCTGCGGTTCGGCGCGCGCGGGCGTCTTGAAGAGCTCGGTGAGGCGCGACGCGCGAGATTCGGGCGGAACAGGCTCTGCGTGGGCAGCGTCCGCGCGCATCGCGCGCTTGACGATTTCAGTGGCTGCGTCGTTATTGCCGTTCTGAAAGAGTTGAAAAGCCTCTTTCATCGAGTCGAGAAAACCTTCGTTCAGTTTCATGTTTTATCCAGTTTCGGAAGCGCAGCGGTCGAGCCGCAATCAGCGGATCCGGTCTGCAAGCGCGGCCTTGACGGCCGGCGATGCGTGGAGGGCACCTCGAACCAGAATCGATTCGATGGTGGCAAGCGCGAGTTCGGGTGAAACGTCGGCGGCAATGCTCGCGAGGCCGAGCACCTGAATCTTCAGCCGCTCGTTGGCTGCGCGCACCGCTTCCAGGTCCTGTCTGGAGAAATATTGAAGCCCGAGCACGAGCGCACGCCGGGTCGCCGTTTCCCTGACGACGGACGCGTGCACCGCGAGCTGGTTGCGGATGGCTGTGCGGATCAGGTCCGTGCGGTTGGAGTAAAAGCCTTCTTCCACAAGCAGGTCGATCTGGCCGAGGTCGACCGGGCCGAGGTTGATTGTGATTTTTTCGGTGTCGCCGCTTTTGGGGCGGGTGGGATCCGGGAGTTGTATCGCCATAGTCGTATTCCATCCTCTAGCCATCTACGTGGATGGTTATAGGCTGGTTTCAAGGGGTAGTCAACGATTGAGATGCGATCGGCCAACGAATAACGCGCCCCTCGTCGCAGCGTTGAATTACGTTCATGGTCAAATCGGCGTCTGCGCCGCGTGTTCGGCCTGCTCGTTGAGCTTGCAAGATAGTTACCGCTGGCCCGGAGATAACCGTCTCCCTCCTTGAAATTGTCAAATCCGGTCCATATAATTGGCACTCACTGCACGAGAGTGCTAACAAGATTTCCGTCCGGCGGGCTCCGCCCAAAAGACGGGCTTTCCCGCGTTTTCAGTCTCATTCAAGAGAGGAGTGTGTATGAACCTTCGTCCTTTGCACGATCGCGTCATCGTCAAACGTCTGGACCAGGAAACCAAGACCGCATCGGGCATCGTGATCCCGGAAGCAGCGGCAGAAAAGCCGGATCAAGGCGAAGTCCTGGCCGTCGGCCCGGGCAAGCGCGATGACAAGGGCACGCAAAACGCCCTCGACGTGAAGGTGGGCGACCGCGTGCTCTTCGGCAAATACGCCGGCCAGACCGTCAAGGTCGACGGGCAGGAACTGCTCGTCATGCGCGAAGAAGACATCATGGCCGTTCTGGTCAACAAGTAAGCATTCTTCCTGTAAGCCGGGCTTCGCGCCTCAAAGGGCGGCGAGCCGGCACACTGAATCGAATCAAGGAGTCTGGATATGGCAGCTAAAGAAGTCACTTTCGGCGATTCCGCACGCGCCAAGATGGTCGAAGGCGTGAACATTCTGGCCAACGCGGTCAAGGTCACGCTGGGTCCGAAGGGCCGCAATGTCGTGCTCGAGCGTTCGTTCGGCGGCCCGACGGTCACCAAGGACGGTGTCTCGGTCGCGAAGGAAATCGAACTGAAGGACAAGCTCCAGAACATGGGCGCGCAAATGGTCAAGGAAGTCGCTTCCAAGACCAGCGACAACGCAGGTGACGGCACCACGACCGCAACCGTGCTCGCACAGTCCATCGTTCGCGAAGGCATGAAGTACGTCGCATCGGGCATGAACCCGATGGACTTGAAGCGCGGCATCGACAAGGCCGTCGCAGCAGCAATCGAAGAACTGCGCAAGATCAGCAAGCCCTGCACGACGAACAAGGAAATCGCGCAAGTCGGCTCGATCTCGGCGAACAGCGACACGTCCATCGGCGAGCGCATCGCTGAAGCCATGGACAAGGTCGGCAAGGAAGGCGTGATCACCGTCGAAGACGGCAAGTCGCTGCAAGACGAGCTGGACGTCGTGGAAGGCATGCAGTTCGACCGCGGCTACCTGTCGCCGTACTTCATCAACAACCCGGACAAGCAAGTCGCCGTTCTGGAAAACCCGTTCGTGCTGCTGCACGACAAGAAGGTTTCCAACATCCGCGATCTGCTGCCGGTGCTGGAACAAGTCGCGAAGGCTGGCCGTCCGCTGCTCATCATCGCTGAAGACGTCGAAGGCGAAGCTCTGGCAACGCTCGTCGTCAACAACATCCGCGGCATCCTGAAGACCGTTGCTGTCAAGGCTCCGGGCTTCGGCGACCGTCGCAAGGCCATGCTGGAAGACATCGCGATCCTGACCGGCGGTCAAGTTATCGCGGAAGAAACCGGCCTGACGCTGGAAAAGGCGACGCTGCAAGAGCTGGGTCAAGCGAAGCGCATCGAAGTGGGCAAGGAAAACACGACGATCATCGACGGCGCTGGCGAAGCCGTGAACATCGAAGCTCGCGTGAAGCAAGTGCGCAAGCAGATCGAAGAAGCGACGTCGGACTACGACCGTGAAAAGCTGCAAGAGCGCGTGGCCAAGCTGGCCGGCGGCGTGGCAGTGATCAAGGTCGGCGCTGCGACCGAAGTCGAAATGAAGGAAAAGAAGGCACGTGTCGAAGACGCTCTGCACGCAACGCGCGCAGCAGTGGAAGAAGGCATCGTGGCGGGCGGCGGTGTTGCGCTGATCCGTGCACGCCGTGCAATCGACGGCCTGAAGGGCGCGAACGCAGACCAGGACGCAGGTATCAAGATCGTCCTGCGTGCAATGGAAGAGCCGCTGCGCCAGATCGTCACGAACGGCGGCGAAGAAGCCTCCGTCGTGGTGGCGGCTGTTGCTCAGGGTTCGGGCAACTACGGCTACAACGCGGCAACCGGCGAGTACGGTGACCTGGTGGAAGCCGGTGTCGTCGACCCGACGAAGGTGACGCGCACGGCGCTGCAAAACGCCGCATCGGTTGCCGGCCTGCTGCTGACGACCGACGCAGCCGTCGCCGAACTGCCGAAGGAAGATGCTCCGATGCCTGGCGGCATGCCCGGCGGCATGGGCGGCATGGGCATGGACATGTAAGACGGCTTCGGCCCGATTACATCGGCGCGGGCCTCGAAAGAGGCTCGCGCCGTGCCAAAGAAAAAACCTGCAGCGATGCAGGTTTTTTTTCGTCCATCTAAAAGCTACTTGTTCATCTCGTCGCGCAGCTTCTGTGCGGCGGCTTTGTAGTCGTACGTCGGGTAGAACTCCGTGTGATATCCGCCCCACGCGGTCGTCTCGATCGCGCGATTCACTTCCCGCAACCTGTCCGCTGGAACGCGCAAGGTCACCACTTGCCCGATGCCCATCATCACGTACCACGACACTACTTCCACGCCTGGCGGCGGAAACGTCTTGAAGTAGCCTTGTTCCTTCAATTGCTGGTTGATCTTCGGCAACGGCTTGGACTCGTCGTGCTTGAGGAAGATAGTCAGCAGGAACGTGCCGTCGCCTGCAGGCGTGGCCGGCGGCGCCGATGCGTCCTGCGCATGGACGGGCAGCGCCGCCGAGACAATCGTGGCGAGCATCATGGCTCGAATCAGGCGAGCGAAGCGTAGTGCCGGCTTGTGCATCAGCGAATCTCCTTCGGAAGCAGCGAATAGAAGCGGAAAGGCACTACGCCTTCCGATGATGAAGATGCAGGCGCTCCATCACGTGCAGCGCGTTGGGCTGCGCGTGGCCGAGCGTCGTGTTGTCGAAGATGCACCACACCTCGGGCGTCTTTTTCGCGCGGGCTTGCAGCGTGCGCGCGAGATCGTCGAGATACGGGAAGTCGTACGAAGACTTGTAGAGATCCGGCGAGCCGTGCAGCCGCACGTAGACGAGCGATGTGTCCGCTCGATGCTTGATTTCGCAGTCGTCGGGAATCGGATCGGCGTCCACATACGCGATGTGATGCGCCTTCAGAAGCGCCGCGGCCTCTTTGGTGAACCAGCTCGGATGGCGCGCCTCGCACGCGACCGGCAGCTTCGTGCGCTCGCGCAACGCCTTGAAGAAGGCATCGGCCAGATCGCGGTCGAACGCGAGGCTTGGCGGCAGTTGCGCGAGCCAGCAGCCGAGCTTGTCGCCCAGCTTGCCGGCGGCGGCCAGGAATTCGTCGATGAGGGCGTTCGTGTCCGCGAGCCGCGCGTCGTGCGTGATCGCCTTGGGCAGCTTCACCGAGAAGCGGAACGAGTCGGGCACGCTCTGCGCCCACTTTTCGTAAGTCTGCTCGCGATGCGGCTTATAGAAGCTCGAGTTGATTTCGACGCACGTCAGCACGCGCGCGTAGCGTTCGAGATGCGTGCCTTCGTCGGGAAAGCTCGACTGGACCGAGCTCGAAAGCGCCCAGCCCGCGCAGCCGACGCGGATGGCGCCTTGCGGGCCGGGCTTGTGCAGATGGGGCAGTCGATACGGCATGCGCTCGCAAAGCCTCCCTTCGTTGGTCTCCGAACTCCGTTCGTGTCGCTTCGTTCACTGCATCGTCGGTGCCCGATTTCGTTTAATGCCGGGCTTCTCCGGGCAATCCGGCCGGATCGTCCGGCAAGGACGCGGCGTCGGCTTCGTCGTCCGCGTCGTTGGATCGCGCCCAGAAAAAGCGATCCGGCAGATAGGCGCCCATGCCCGGACGAAACGCGGCCCGCGCCGCCTGAAACACGTATTCCTGCGCCTCGCGCGCGGCCTCGGCGGGCTCCTGACCGTTCGCGAGCAGCGCGGCAACCGCGGCGCCGAGCGTGTCGGTGAGCCCCATCACGCGATGCAGCCCGCGGTCCCACAAGTCCTGCCGCACCTGTCCTTCCTCGCTATAGAGCGTGTTCACATGCCGATGCGTGCCCGTTTCCATCGCCAGCACGTACTCGCAGCCCTGCGCGAGAATGTGCGATATCGCGGAATCGAGCGTCGGCGCTTCGGCGTCGCTGTCCGGTTGCGCAAGCTGCAAAAGCGTCGCGTGATCCGCGATCAGCATGGTCGTCTGCGGCACGAGCAGATCGGCGAGCGATTCGCGCAGCTCGTCGGCGGACAACACGTGTTCGTCGTCCAGCGTGAAGTCGGGCGCGAGGATCAGCGGAACGTCGTCGTAGTCGGACACCACTTCCGCGATCGCGGAAACCACTTCCGCCCGCGTGGCGGCGCCGATCTTGAACGCGGCGATCGGCATGTCCTCTAGCAACATGCGCGCCTGAGCGGCGACCGCGTCGGGGTCGAGGCCGTTGACTTCATCGCATGTTGCTGAATCGCGCACGGCGTAGCCGGTGAGAACCGTTGCGCTGTGGCAGCCCATGCTGGCGAGCGTCAGCAAATCGGCTTGCAGGCCGGAGCCGCCCGTTGGGTCCGAGAGCCCGAAGGTCAGAACGATCGGTGGAGAGTCGCCGGTCATGGCAAGAGCGGACATTTTTGGTTTGAATTGCACGAGTGAGACGATTCAGTTGCAGCGAACGCGAAAAAGACGCGTACGCGCCCGGACACGGTTCGATTATGCGGCCTATTGCCGCCCGTCTGCGGTCTTTGCGCACCTTTTTGCGAAGCGGCGGCGTGCGCGTCCCGCTATTTGGGGATGCACGTCGGGCCAGCGCCTTGCTAGGCATCCACCCGGCAACACGGTACCATCATGGCCTAATTTCAATCGACCAATCGACGCGGCATAAGTATGGAATACAGAAGCTGGATGTGCCTGATCTGCGGCTGGATCTACGACGAAGAGGCGGGATTGCCGGAAGAGGGCATCGCGCCGGGCACGCGCTGGGAGGACGTTCCGATTAACTGGACCTGTCCCGAGTGCGGAGCCCGCAAGGAAGATTTCGAGATGGTCCAGATCTGATCCGCATGCTCTACCGCGCCGCATGGCTCACGCCATGCGGCGCGTGTTTTTTGCGGCCTGCGTTTCGTGCAGGCGTCGCAGGCGAGCTGGGTCGCGCGTCCGCGCCGATCCGGCAGGAACATTCGTTCCCGCCTGCGCTCGTAAAAGGCATACGCTTTGAGCACGACAGGCTCGGCGGCGCTTCACCGCCGCGCTCGTCGATAATGCAGTTCAACCGCGCGTCGAGGCGGCGTCGCCACGCGCGTTTCTGGCTTGTGAGCGCCCGTTATGACATCTCGTCCCGACCTTCCCGTTCCGATCGAAGCCTTGCCGAACCCGCGCGGCGGCTCAGTCCGGCTCGCCGAAATGGCGCTCACGGACGCCATGCACGCGTTCCAGCGGCAGGGCGAGATCGCGCCTGCGCTGAAGCGCGCGATTGCTGCGCTGCATTCGGCCGGATGGCTGCCCGCGCAACGTATCGCCGAAGCGCTTGCGCTCGTCGCGCCGCTCGGCGACGAATCGGAGGGCACGCACGACCGCATCGCGCTCGCCATGTCCGCGTTCCGCTCGGCCGTCGAGCGCCACAACCTGCGCGAACTGTCTTGCTCGACCGAACTCTTCGATCACTATCGCGGGCTCCACGCGCTTCTGGCCGTGCACACGCGCATCGCGCCGGTTTCCTACGACGACCTCGCGCTCGCCGGACGCGCCATTGCGCCGTCGACGCTGCGGGGCGTGGCGCCGGAAAGGCTCGCGCGGGTCCGGGCGCACTACGAGGCGGCGCTACTCGCGTTGCTGCGCGCGGGCGCCGAGCAGCCGCAAGCCGGCATCGACGAAACCTTCTCGCGGCTCGATGCCTGTCTCGCCGAGCTCACCGGCCCCGGTCCGTACGATTTCTGGCGGCTCGCGTCGTCCACGGTGCGGGCGCTGCGCGAGCGGGCCGGCCGTCACGCGGATCTTTCCAGCTACGCGGACGCCAAGCGCCTCTACGCGCGCTTCAACCTCGTGCTGGCGGATCAGGCGCACGCGTCGACATACGCGCCGCGTTCGCTCGTGCGCGCGACGCTCGCGCTGTTGTGGCGCGACTTCGCGCTCTACGGCGCGACGCCTGAAGACGCCGAACACGTCGACGTGTTGCGCGACTACGGCCTGACCGTGGCGTGGCACGTGGCGGCGACGCCCGCATCCGAAGCCGCGTGGGAGCAGGGCGCGGCGCAGGCGAGCGAAGAAAGCACGCGCGAGGCCGTCACGCGTGATCTCGGCGTGCTGCGCGTGAACGCGGCCGCGTACGAAGACTTTCTGCAAAGCGCCGAGGCGTCGATCGAAGGGCTCGTCGAGCGCGGCACGCAGGCGAGCGAGACGGGCACCGTCGATTCCGCCGCCGCGCTGCATGCGGCGAACGCGTCGCATCGGCTGGGCGCGGCCGCGTGCGCGCTCGGGCTCGGGCACGTCTCGCTGCTCGCCGATACGCTCGGTCTCGCCTGGCGGCGCGTCGCGCATCACGGCGAAGGCGCGGCCGACAGCGATGCCCGCGGCCTCGACGCCTCCATCCCCGAACGCGCCGCCCAAACGCTGCGCTCGATGCTGCATCAGGCGGCTGCGGGCATCGCGCCGTCGGAGGGACGCGCGTCGATTGCCGCGCTGACCGCAATGATCGAGCGTCCTCCGGCCGTCACGCGATAGCGTCGTCGTCGTCCTCGTCGGGGGCCGACGCCCGTTTGGCCGGCCCGCGCACGACGTCGTAACGCAGCAGTGTTTGCTTGCGCGCGGCGTCGTGATCGACGATCGGCGGCGGGTAATCCGCGCCCAACGCGATTTTCGCGGCCTTCAGCGCGTCGGGTTTCGCGAGCCACGGCGCATGAATGTCGCGGTCGGACAGCGCCGCCAGCTCCGGCACATAGTGGCGGATGAACTTGCCGGCGGCATCAAATTTCTGCGACTGCGTGACCGGATTGAAGATGCGGAAGTACGGCTGCGCGTCGCATCCGCTCGACGCGGCCCACTGCCAGCCGCCGCTATTCGACGAAAGCTCGAAATCGTTCAACTGCGCCTCGAAATACGCCTCGCCCCGCCGCCAGTCGATGCCGAGATCCTTCGTCAAAAAACTCGCCGTCACCATGCGCAGCCGGTTGTGCATGTAGCCCGAGGTGTTGAGTTGGCGCATGGCGGCGTCCACGAGCGGGTAGCCGGTTTGTCCAGCGCACCACGCGGCGAAATTCGCTTCGGCCGCCTCGCCCGTTTCCCATTGAATGCGGTCGTACTCCGGCTTGAACGCGCGATGGTCGCCCGGCATGCCCACGCGCGGGAAATGGTGCAGCACCGCGAAGTAGAAGTCGCGCCAGATGAGCTCCGAAAGCCACGTTTGCGCGCCGCGGTCGCCGTGGCGCTGCGCGTCGTGCGCGACGCGGGCGAGCGCGCGGATCGACACCGTGCCGTGCCGCAGATGCACGCCCATGTAGCTCGGACCTTTGACCGCCGGGAAGTCGCGCGTGCGGTCGTAATCCGTCATGCGGTCGCGGAAGTCGTCGAAAAGCGCGTACGCGCCGACCGTGCCTGCCGGGAACGCGGGGCCTTCTGCATCGGCAAACCCGAGCGCGGCGAGCGACGGGATGCCCTGATCCGACTGCGCCGGCGGCTTGCCGAGCGCGTGCAGATTGTCTTCCGACGCATACGGCTGCAACGCGTCGGGCGTGAGCGTTTCGAGCCACTTGCGCTTGTACGGCGTGAACACCGTGTACGGCTTGGCGCTGCCCGTCAGCACCTCGTCGCGGTCGAAGATCGCCTGATCCTTGAACTCGAAGAACGCGATGTTCGCGCCCGCGAGCCTTTGCGCGACCGCTTCGTCGCGTGCCTTGGCGGACGGCTCGTAGTCGCGGTTCACGAACACGGCGTTCGCGCCGCACTCGCGGGCGAGCGCGGGAATCCCGTCGAGCGGCATGGCGTGCCGCACCAGCAGCGCGCCGCCGGTCGCCCGAAGCGTGCGATCGAGCTCGACCACGCTTGCATGAATAAAGGGCACGCGACGGTCGTTTTTAGCGAGCGGAGCGAGGATTTCGCGGTCGAAAACGAACGCGCACAGCACGCGACGGCACCGTGTAAGCGCATGATAGAGTGCAGCATTGTCTGCCGCGCGCAGGTCCCGCCGAAACCAGACCAGCCCCACATCGAAGTCGGCCATCTCGCAGCGCCTTTGTTAAAATCCTGAATTATGTCCAAGACTTCCGATCGCATCAATTTGACGAACCAGTTCCTGATCGCCATGCCCTCCATGGTCGATCCGACGTTTTCCGGAACGGTGGTCTACCTTTGCGATCACACCGATCGCGGTGCGCTGGGTCTCGTCATCAACAGGCCGACCGACATCGACCTGCAATCGCTTTTCAACCGCATCGACCTCAAGCTGGAAATCGAGCCGCTCGTTCACTTGCCCGTCTATTACGGCGGTCCGGTGCAGACGGAGCGCGGCTTTGTCCTGCACGAGGCGGGCGAGGGCGAACCGTATAGCTCGTCCATGAGCGTGCCCGGCGGCCTTGCCATGACCACATCGAAAGACGTGCTCGAAGCCGTCGCGAGCGGCAAGGGCCCCGAGCGTTTCCTGCTGACGCTCGGCCACGCGGGCTGGGGCGCGGGGCAACTCGAAGAAGAAATCTCGAAGAACGGCTGGCTCACGGTCGAAGCGGATTCGCGCATCATTTTCGACGTGCCCGCCGAGGACCGCCTCGAAGCGGCGCTGTCGCTGCTCGGCGTGTCGCGCTCCATGCTTTCCGGCGAAGCAGGGCACGCATGAGCCGCGAAGCCACGCTGCTGGCATTCGATTATGGCGAAAAGCGCATCGGTGTCGCCGTCGGCAATACATTGACGCGTAACGCGCGCGCGCTCGCCGTGCTCGAAAACCGCGACCGCGACTATCGCTTTCAGGAAGTGGGCAAGCTCTTGCAAGAGTGGAAGCCGGACGCTGTCGTCGTCGGCATGCCGATGCATCCGGACGGCACCCCGCACGAAATGAGCGCGCTTGCGAAACGCTTCGGCAATCAGGTGAACGGCCGTTTCAACGTGCCGGTGCAGTGGGTGGACGAGCGATACTCGTCCGTCGATGCGAAAGCCGACTTGCGCGAGCGCGGCGTGCGCCCGAATGCACGCGGCCGCTTCGACGGCATCGACGCCGAAGCCGCCCGCGTCATCCTCCAACAATATCTCGACGGACTTCCCGACGATCATGAGCTCCATTGACGCAGAGGCGCTGTATCGCGCGCTCGTCGACCAGATTCGCGCGGCGTACGGCGCGTCGCTCGCGGCAGCCGACGGCGTGGCGCTCGCGGGCATCTACAGCGGCGGCGCGTGGCTTGCCGAGCGGCTCGCAAAAGACTTGGGCGCCGCGCATTTCGGCGTGGTGAACGTGGCGCTGCATCGCGACGACTACGCGAAAAAGGGCCTACATAGTCAGGCGAGCCCGACGTCGCTGCCGTTCGCAGTCGAAGGCCGCCGCATCCTGCTGATCGACGACGTGCTTTCCACCGGCCGCACCGTGCGCGCGGCGATCAACGAGCTTTACGATTACGGCCGTCCCGCTGCGATCGAGTTCGCCGTGCTCGCCGACCGCGGCGGACGCGAAATGCCGATTGCGGCGCGCTTCACCGGCGGCATGGTGGAGGTCGCAGCGAACGAAGACCTCGTGCTCGCGCGCCGCGACGACGGCACCTTCGGCTTCACGACCGAGCCGCGCACGCGCTGACGCCTTCGCAGCACGCGTCTCACGCCTTTTTTCAAAGCAACGCCTGGATCACCATGAACACCGCCACGCAGAGCGCAGCCGAACCGGGCGCGCAGCAAGCTGACAAGACCAGCGACACCTTCCGCTACGGCTTTCTCAAAGGCAACCCGCAGCTCACGAAAAACGGCGAGCTTAAGCACTTGCTGACCATCGAGGGCCTGCCGCGCAGCATCGTCACGCATATTCTCGATACCGCCGAGCAGTTCGTGAGCGTCACCGATCGCGAAGTCAAGAAGGTGCCGCTTCTGCGCGGCAAGTCGGTATTCAACCTGTTCTTCGAGAATTCGACGCGCACGCGCACTACGTTCGAAATCGCGGCGAAGCGTCTGTCGGCGGACGTGCTGAATCTGAACATCAACGCGTCTTCGACGAGCAAGGGCGAATCGCTGCTCGACACCATCAACAATCTTTCCGCGATGCACGCCGACATGTTCGTCGTGCGTCATGCGTCGAGCGGGGCGCCGTATCTGATCGCGGAGCACTGCGCGCCGCACGTGCACGTGATCAACGCGGGCGATGGCCGTCACGCGCATCCGACGCAGGGCCTGCTCGACATGTACACCATTCGCCACTACAAGCGCGACTTCACGAAGCTGCGCGTGGCGATTGTCGGCGACATCCTGCATTCGCGCGTCGCGCGCTCGGACATTCATGCGCTGACAACGCTTGGCGTGCCGGAAGTGCGCGCCATCGGTCCGCGCACGCTCTTGCCGAGCAACCTCGACCAGATGGGCGTGCACGTCTACCACAACCTGGACGAAGGTCTGAAGGGCGTGGACGTCATCATCATGCTGCGGCTACAGAACGAGCGCATGAGCGGCGCGCTTTTGCCGTCCGCGCAGGAGTACTTCAAGAGCTGGGGCCTCACGCCCGAGCGTCTTGCGCTGGCTGCGCCGGATGCCATCGTGATGCACCCGGGCCCGATGAACCGCGGCGTGGAAATCGACTCGCAAGTGGCCGACGGGCCGCAGTCGGTCATCCTGAATCAGGTGACCTTCGGCATCGCCGTGCGCATGGCGGTGATGGGCATTGTTGCCGGCAACAGCGACTAATCAGAACGACATGAAGATCCAGATTCAAGGCGGCACCATCATCGATCCGGCCGCAGGCACCGAAACGCGTAACGACGTATTCGTCGCGGCCGGACGCATCGTCGCGATCGGCGAGGCGCCCGCCGATTTCAGCGCGGCCAAGATCATTGACGCGAACGGCTTGCATATCGCGCCGGGCTTCGTCGACCTGTCGGCGCGTCTGCGCGAGCCGGGCTTCGAGCACAAAGCGACGCTCGAATCCGAAATGGCCGCCGCGATGGCGGGCGGCGTGACGAGCCTCGTTTGCCCGCCCGACACCGATCCGACGCTCGACGAGCCGGGCCTCGTCGAAATGCTCAAGTTTCGCGCGCAAAAACTGCATCAGGCGCATGTGTATCCGCTCGGCGCGCTGACGGTCGGGCTGAAGGGCGAGAGCATCACCGAGATGGTGGAACTGACGGAGGCCGGCTGCATCGGCTTCTCGCAGGCGGATAACCCGATTGTCGATACCCGCACGCTGCTGCGCGCGCTGCAATACGCGACGACTTACGGCTATACCGTGTGGCTGCGCCCACAGGACGCCTTCATGGCGAAGGGCGGCGTGGCGGCGAGCGGCGCGGTGGCGTCGCGCCTCGGCCTGTCGGGCGTGCCGGTGTCGGCGGAAACCATCGCGCTGCATACCATTTTCGAACTGATGCGCGTGACCGGCGCGCGCGTGCATCTGTCGCATGTGTCGTCGGCGGCGGGCGTGGCGCTCGTGCGCGCGGCCAAAGCCGAAGGCCTCGCCGTTACGTGCGACGTGACGATCAACCACGTCCATTTGACCGATGTGGACATCGGCTATTTCGATTCGCAATTCCGCCTCGATCCGCCGCTGCGCCAGCAACGCGACCGCGAAGCGATTCGCTCGGGTCTGGACGACGGCACGATCGACGCGATCTGCTCGGACCACACGCCGCTCGATGATGACGAGAAGCTCCTGCCGTTCGCCGAAGCGACGCCGGGCGCGACCGGTCTGGAACTGCTGCTCTCGCTGACGGTGAAGTGGGCGCGCGAAGCGAACATGCCGCTCGCGAAGGCGCTCGCGCGCATCACGTCCGCGCCGGCCGATGTGCTGAAGCTGCCGGCGGGGCGTATCGCCGTGGGCGCGCTCGCGGACATTTGCGTCTTCGATGCGGATGCCTCGTGGCGCGTCGATCCGCGCAAGCTGAAGAGCCAGGGCCGCAACTCGCCGTTCCTGGGCTACGAGCTGCCGGCTCGCGTGCGCGCGACGATCGTCGGCGGGCACCTCGCTTACGAAAGCCGCTGATTCATGAAGTTGATGTTGCGCAAGCTGCGCCTCGCTGCTCATTTGCTGCGCGGCGCATGGATCGTGGCGCGGCGCTTTCCCGGCGCGACCGCAAGCGAACGCATGGCGATGAACCGCGCGTGGTCGCTCAAGATGCTGCGGCTCGCGGGCATGAAGCTCGTCGTGCATAACGACGAGGCGCGGCTCGATGCGGGCGTGCTCGTCGTCGGCAATCACGTGTCGTGGATCGATATTTACGTGATCAACGCGTGGCGGCCGACGCCGTTCGTATCGAAAGCCGAGATCCGCCAGTGGCCGGTGGTCGGCTGGCTCGCGCAACAACTCGGCACCGTGTTCGTGCAGCGCGAGAAGCGCAGCGACGCGAAGCGCATCATGCATGAACTGGCGGACCGGCTCGTCGCGGGCGAGATCATGTGCGTTTTCCCCGAAGGCACGACGAGCGACGGCGTTTCGCTGCTCCCGTTCCACGCGAATATGTTTCAGGCGGCGGTGTCGGCGTCGCGTCCGGTGCAGCCGATCTGCCTGATGTACGAGGATGCGCGCGGAATGCAGTCGACCGCGCCCGCGTATATCGGCGATATGTCGCTCAGCGATTCGCTGGATGCTTTGCTGCGCGGCGGGCCGATCACCGCGCATCTCTACGTGTGCGATGCGCTCGCTCCGGGCGCCGACCGGCGGCTGCTGGCAAGCGAAGCGCAAGCGGCGGTGCAGGCGGCGCTGGAGCGGATGCGGGGCGCGCCGGCCGTCGTCATGGAAGCGCCGCTGGCCACGCCGATCACTTCTTCATCGCGCAACTCACCTGCGTGACGACGCGCTGCGCGGGTTCTTTCGTCAGCCGCACCGCCGAGAGCTTGTTGCCCCACACGCAGCCCGAATCGAGGCAAAGAACGTCGTCGCGGATCATGAGGCCGAGCGCGGCCCAGTGTCCGAAGACGATGGTCACGTCTTGCGTGCGGCGGCCCGGCACGTCGAACCAAGGCATGTAGCCGGGCGGCGCGGTGTCAGGGCCTCCGTTCCCGGCGAATTCCATCGCCCCTTCCGCGGTGCAGAAGCGAATGCGTGTGAGCGCGTTGTAGATCACGCGCAGCCGGTCCATGCCCGTCAGCGAATCTTCCCATCGATGCGGCTCGTTGCCGTACAACTGTGACAGCGTTTCTTTCCAGTCCGGCGCGCGCAGTGCGGCTTCGAGTTCGTGCGCCAGTTCGAGCGTCATCGTGACATCCCACTGCGGCAACACGCCCGCGTGAACCATCAGCGCGCCGTCTTCGAAATGCGCGACCGGCTTGTGCCGCACCCATTCGATCAAGTCGGCGCAATCCGGCGCGGCGAGAATGTCGTCGAGCGTGTCGCCTTTCTTCGGCTTGCGCAAGCCTGCCGCGACGGACAGCAAGTTCAGATCGTGATTGCCGAGCACGACGGTCGCGCGCGAACCCAGCGCGATCACTTCGCGCAGCGTCTCTAGCGACTTCGGGCCGCGGTTGATGAGGTCGCCCGCGAACCAGAGCGGCGTGTTCGGTTCGGGCGCGGCTTTCTTCAGAAGGCGCTGGAACGGGTCGCAGCAGCCTTGGAGGTCGCCGAAGACGAGGGGGGCGGGATGCGGGAGGCGATCAGTCGCGGGCGGTGTCGGTGTGTCGGTCATCGGTATGGTCGCGTTGCATGAAGCGACGTGCATAAACACTCTATGTGCTTGAAGTCTTCGACATTATGAAGCGAGCGTTGAACGCTGTCGCCGCACCGGTCTTTCCTCCTGTTCGCGGGGCGAATCCTAGCTGTATCAAGTTGTTAGCCATGTAGTTTTTGCATTCGCTGGCCTTATAATGGCGGCTTGCCAGACGCCTGCCTTGCGTTGTGAGTCGGTCACATATGCCGGTTAGGCGCGTCGCGTTTGCGTTTCGCGCGCATTTTTTTCACACATTCGCGTGTGCTGTCAGTCGAACGAACTGAAAGCAGCCAAAGGGTATTTATGATTCTTACGACGGGCGGCGCCGGTTTTATCGGCGCCAATTTTGTCCTGGATTGGCTCAAAGGCTCTGATGAACGTGTGCTCAACGTCGACAAGTTGACGTACGCCGGGAATCTCGGCACGTTGAAATCGCTGAAAGACGACGCCCGTCACGTGTTCGTGCGTGCCGACATCTGCGACCGGGCCGCAATGAACGAACTGCTCGCGAAGCACAAGCCGCGCGCCATCCTCCACTTTGCGGCCGAAAGTCATGTGGATCGTTCCATCCACGGGCCGGCGGATTTCGTGCAGACGAACGTGGTCGGTACCTTCACGCTCCTCGAAGCTGCGCGCATGTATTGGAACGCGCTCCCGGAAGCGGAGAGGAAGGCGTTCCGCTTCTTGCACGTTTCGACGGACGAAGTCTTCGGTTCGCTGTCCGCAACGGATCCGCAGTTCTCCGAAACCACGCCATACGCGCCGAACAGTCCGTATTCCGCGACCAAAGCCGGCTCGGACCATCTGGTGCGTGCCTATCACCACACTTACGGTCTGCCCGTTCTCACGACCAATTGCTCGAACAACTACGGCCCGTACCAGTTCCCGGAAAAGCTGATCCCGCTGATGATCGCGAATGCGCTCGCGGGCAAGCCGCTGCCGGTGTACGGCGACGGTCAGAACGTACGCGACTGGCTCTACGTCGGCGACCACTGCTCGGCCATCCGCGAAGTGCTGGCCAACGGCAAGCCTGGCGAGACGTATAACGTCGGCGGCTGGAACGAGAAGAAGAATCTCGAAGTCGTGCACACTCTTTGCGATCTGCTCGACCAGAAGAAACCCAAAACAAGTGGCTCATATCGCGACCAGATCGCTTACGTGACCGATCGTCCTGGCCACGACCGCCGCTACGCGATCGACGCGCGCAAGCTCGAACGCGAACTCGGCTGGAAGCCGGCAGAAACGTTCGAAACCGGACTCGCGAAAACCGTTCAGTGGTACCTCGACAACCAGGCGTGGGCCGACGAAGTCGCTTCCGGTGAATACCGGAAGTGGGTCGAGACGAATTACGCGCAGCGGGCATAAGGAGCAGGGTATGGCGCGCAAAGGCATTATTCTCGCCGGCGGTTCCGGCACGCGGCTCTATCCGATCACGCATGCGGTTTCCAAGCAACTGCTGCCCGTGTACGACAAGCCGATGATTTATTACCCGCTGTCGACGCTGATGATCGCAGGCATTCGCGACGTGCTGGTCATCTCGACGCCGCAGGATACGCCCCGCTTCGAGTCGATGCTGGGCGACGGCAGCCAGTGGGGCATGAACATTCAGTATGCCGTGCAGCCTTCGCCTGACGGGCTGGCGCAGGCCTTTATCATCGGCAAGGAGTTCGTGGGCAACGATCCTTCCGCGCTCATTCTGGGCGACAACATCTTCTACGGTCACGATCTGGCGAAGCAGCTCGCAAGCGCCGATGCTCGCGCCGACGGTGCAACGGTATTTGCCTATCACGTGCACGATCCGGAACGCTACGGCGTCGTGGAATTCGACGAGCAGTTTCGCGCGCTTTCCATCGAAGAGAAACCGGCGAAGCCGCGCTCGAATTACGCGGTAACGGGTTTGTATTTCTACGACAACAAGGTGTGCAGCATTGCGTCGGATATCAAGCCTTCGCCGCGGGGCGAGCTCGAAATCACAGACGTGAATCTGCGCTATCTGGAAGAGCAGAAACTGGACGTCGAGATCATGGGACGTGGCTATGCGTGGCTAGATACAGGCACGCATGATTCACTGATCGAAGCAGCGACCTTCATCGCGACCTTGCAAAAGCGTCAAGGACTCGTCGTAGCCTGTCCTGAAGAGATCGCTTATCGATCCAACTGGATCACCACCGAGCAGTTACTTGCGTTAGCGGCCCCGCTGGCGAAGAACGCCTACGGTCAATACCTTCGAAACCTCTCCACCGACAAAGTCGCATGACCATCACAGTAAGCGCCACGTCGCTGCCGGATGTCAAAATCGTCGAACCGGCAGTGTTTGGCGATGCACGCGGCTTCTTCTACGAGAGCTTCAATGCGCGCGAGTTCGCGGAGCACGTGCAGCCGGGCGTGACGTTCGTGCAGGACAATCATTCGCGGTCGGCGCGTGGAGTCTTGCGTGGCATGCACTTTCAGATAAAGCATCCCCAAGGCAAACTGGTTCGTGTAGTGGAAGGAGAGGTGTTCGACGTTGCGGTCGACATCCGCCGCAGTTCGCCTGGCTTTGGGAAATGGACAGGAGTCCGACTCAGCGCCGAGAATCATCGCCAATTGTGGGTTCCCCCTGGCTTCGCGCATGGGTTCGTCGTACTCACGGAGGCTGCGGAATTTCTCTACAAGACAACGGATTTCTGGTATCCAGAGCACGAGCGCTGCATTCGCTGGGACGACGAAACGATCGGCATTGAGTGGCCCATTGACTTTGAACCGATGCTCGCGGCCAAGGATGCAGCCGGCAAAGCGTTCCTGGATTCCGAAGTCTTTGACTGATCTGCTTGCCTGAGGCATTTACCATGCTCACCGACCGCGCGTAGAAGCGGCATGCGGAACCACCCGCCGTATTTTCGACGCGGGCCGTGGTCTTCGATAAGAACAGGGAGCAGTGAACTTTGACAGCGTGCCGAGGCGGCAGACCATAAGGCGCGCAAACGGAACTTGAGATGAACGCACTCATTACGGGCGGATTCGGCTTCATCGGCTCTCATCTGGCTAACTACCTGGTCTCCGAGGGCTGGCACGTCAAGATCGTCGACATCGAGGGCGCGGTGCCCTGTATTCCGCTTCCACCCGAGAAAGTCACGACGATTTACGGCAAGTATTTCGATCCCGTCGTGATGCAGAACTCCCTCGTCGATGTCGATGTCTGTTTCCATCTGGCATCGAGTGTCGGCCCGGCGAACTCGAATGACAAAGTAACGTTCGACATCGAGACGAACCTGCTCGGAACCATTCAGTTGCTCGAAGCCATGCGCCATTCCGGCGTGCGGCGCATTGTGTACCTTTCCTCGGGCGGAACAGTCTACGGCGGCCCGCACTCGATCCCGATCACAGAGGACATGCACGGCGCGCCGTCGTGCTCTTACGGTATCGTCAAAAAGGCCGTCGAGCATTACCTCTCGCTGTATCAAAAGCTCCACGACCTCGAATACAACGTCATTCGGCTTGCGAATCCCTATGGCGTCGGACAGCGCCTGCACGCGAACCAGGGCGTGATTGCGAATTTCATCGGCAAGATACTTTCGAACGCCCCGCTGGAGATTTGGGGTGACGGTTCCGTGGTGCGGGACTACGTGTATATCGCCGATGTCATCCGGGCAATCGGAATAGCCGCCACGAGCGAAGCCCGCAACGACGTTTTCAATATCGGTTCGGGCGTTGGTCTAAGTCTCACGCAAATCGTCGATCTGCTGAAGAACGAGTGTGGTCTTGACTTCCAGGTCAACTACACGCCATCGCGCAAGGTCGACCAGCCTATCAATGTCCTGGATATCTCGAAAGCCAGGCAGCGCCTGGAATGGTCTCCGAAGATCTCCATTACGGAGGGCATTGGCCGAACGCTGGAATGGGCAAGAAACCAGACCCAGGTCTTGCAGAGTCGCTGAACCTAATAACTAGATCCTGCGGTGCCGGCGGCACGGCAGTCAGTGCCGACGTTCTTCTGAAGCAATAATGAAAATCTCGATCTACATCAATTATTTCAATTCGGCACATCTGCTGGAGACTGAATCCCTCGTGCCCATTCAGACGGGGCGCGCCATAGCGAAGCACCGTTTGCCCATGCTGGGCGATGACGCGGGCGACAATATGTCGGCGAAGAACCCGGCGTATTGCGAACTGACCGGGCAGTATTGGGTCTGGAAGAACGACAAGACATCCGACTACGTCGGATTCATGCACTACCGCCGTCTGTTCGATTTTTACCCCGAACTGAAGAATCGCATCGTGGATGCAGCGGGCGTCGTGGTGGAAGAGCGATTCACGAAGGAGATGCTCGATCGCTATGGTCTGAATGATGATGCGATCCGCGAATGCGTCGAAGGTTACGACATGATTTTGCCGGAACCCTGGAACGTTTCGCCGTCGGGCAGCAAGACCATTTACGAGCATTACAAATCGGCGCCGGCGCACCATATCGAAGACCTCGAGCGCGCGGGCGAGATCATTAACGCGACCTGTCCGGAGTTTTATCCGGACTTCAAGTCGGTGATGAATTCAGAAGCCGGATTCTTCACCAACATGTTCATCTTCAGGCGTGAGATCTTCGAAGAGTATTCGCAGTGGCTCTTCAAGATTCTCTCGGAACTGGAAGGCAAAATCGATACGACCGGCTATGACGCGTCAGAGTGCCGCGCAATAGGCTACATTGCGGAACGCATGATGGGCGTGTTCGCCACTCATGTCCTTCGCACTCGTCCGACGCTGAAAGTGCGGTACTTGCGTCGCGTGTTCGTGCGTGACACGAAGCCATACGCGCTCTGTCCTCCAGTACCGCAGTCCGATTTGCCGCTCGTGTCGATCGTCGCGGCGACCGACCACAATTACGTGTCGCATATGGCGGCACTCATTGCGTCCGTCTTTTCGAATGCGAGCCGTTCCCGGTTCATCGATTTTCTTATTCTTGACGGCGGTATCACTGACGATGACCGGCAGGGCCTGCGCATGCTGGAGCGGTTGCACCCGCACGCGCGGATTTCGTTCATCGATATGTCGATGCAGTTTCTCGACATCGAAGCGCACATGTACTTTACGCGCGCCACGTTCTACCGCCTCGCACTGCCGGACATCGTGCTGGACCGGCCGCGACTGCTCTTCCTCGATACCGATGTCGTAGTGCTCGACGACGTGAGCAAGGTGTTCGATACGAATCTCGAAGGGAAATCGATCGCGGCGGTACGCGACCTCATCATGCGGGCGTTCGTCGTTCAGGGCGTGCCTTCCATCGCCACGCTCGGCGGGAAGCCGAGCATGAAATATTTGTCGGACTATCTCGGCCTTGGCGATGATCACGGCAGCTACTTTCAGGCGGGCGTCATCCTGTTCGACCTTGAAAAGCTGCGCGCTCTTAACATGAGCGAGAAGATGATCGCGGATCTTCGCAACCGGCGTTACTGGTTTCTGGATCAGGACGTGCTCAACAAACATCTTGCGCGTGACGTGAAGTACCTGAGTCCCAACTGGAACTGCGTCAGCCTGCCGGCCGAACTCGGCGGTGTATTGCCGGATGCCCTGAATCGAGAGTACGAACGCTCCATTCAGGCGCCCTCTATCATTCACTACGCGGGCGGACAGAAGCCGTGGGATAACTTCGATTCCTTCTTCGCGCATTACTACTGGTATTACCTTCGCCTGACGCCCTGGTACGAACGCGTATTGGCGCGCATGGTTAATGCTGGCCCGAAAACGTCGACTTCCGCGAGGAAGTCCACGGCGACTCGCTGGATGGCATCGCGAATCTGGCGCTCCATGCCCGGATTCATGCGGCGCCGTTTGTGGAATACGGCCGTCGCGCTCGAGAAGCGCTTGTGATCGCAGGAGTCGAGAAATGACACGGAATATTTTGATTGTAGGTGCGGGCTTCTCGGGTGCCGTAATAGCGCGGGAACTGGCGGAGCAGGGTTTCCGCGTGACCGTGCTCGAATCGCGCGATCACGTTGCGGGCAACTGCCATACTGAGCGAGACGAAGAAACTGGCGTGAACGTTCACGTGCATGGGCCGCACATTTTTCACACCGACAACGAACGTGTGTGGGCCTACATCCAGCGGTACGATGAGATGATGCCCTACATCACGCGGGTGAAGGCGACGACGGGAGGCGCCGTATATGGACTGCCGATCAACCTTCACACGATCAACCAATTCTTCTCCAAGACGCTGAGTCCTCGCGAAGCTGAAGCGTTCATTGCCGAGAAAGCGGACAAGTCGATCGACGTGGCGGTCAGCTTCGAGCAACAGGCGCTCAAGTTTCTTGGCGAAGAGCTCTATCACGCCTTCTTCCGCGGCTACCCTATCAAGCAATGGGGCCTGCCGCCGAGCGAACTGCCCGCATCGGTGCTCAAGCGGCTGCCGGTGCGCTTCAATTACGACGACAACTACTTCAATCACAAGTATCAGGGCATTCCGAAGAACGGTTATACGTACATCGTCGAAGGCATTCTGAAGCACGACAATATCACCGTTCAACTGAACACCCGATTCTCCCGCAGCGATGCAGCAGCCAGTGACCACGTTTTCTTCAGCGGCCCACTGGATAGCTGGTTCGAACACAAGTTCGGGCGGCTGGGCTATCGCACGCTGAAGTTCGAACCGATTCGCGATGTAGGCGACTATCAAGGCTGTGCTGTGATGAGCTACCCGGAAGAGAGCGTGCCTTACACTCGAATCTCGGAGCACAAGCACTTCGCTCCTTGGGAACAGCACGACAAGACAATCGCGTTCAAGGAATACAGCAGCCTCTGCCAGCCGGATGAGACTCCGTACTATCCGATTCGTCTTGTCGAAGAGCAGAAGATCCTGGGTCAATACGTCGAGGCGGCCGCTTCAGAGAAGAACGTCACTTTCATCGGGCGGCTCGGCACTTACCGTTACCTCGACATGGACGTGACCATCCGCGAGGCGTTGGAAACGGCTGACCTCTTCCTCAAGCTGGCGCGCCAAGGCGGAGAGATGCCGCCTTTCGTGGTGTCACCGCTTTAAGGTAGAGAGCGCAACGTCGGCTGTGGCTTCTTGCCACCGCGTGTCCAAGTAAATGCGAATCGTGAAAGATTCGATCGTGGGATTGAGAGAATGGCGTCTTCGGATAGAGTAATTCTGGTGACTGGCGTGCGCGGACAGCTCGGTTTCGAACTGCTGCGTTCGCTGCAAGGATTGGGGCGAATCGTCGCTGCCGATCGATCGGTAATGGATCTGTCCGACCCTGACAGCATTCGCCAAGTGGTGAGCGAGTTTCGCCCGGCGGTGATCGTGAATCCGGCAGCGTACACAGCCGTCGACAAAGCGGAACTGGAAACCGCGACGGCGGCCGACGTCAACGCGCACGCGCCGGCCGTAATGGCCGAAGAGGCGAAAAATCTCGGCGCGCTGCTGGTTCAGTTTTCGACCGATTATGTGTTCGACGGCCGGAAGGCAGGCGCCTATACGGAAGAGGATGAGCCCAATCCGCAGAACGTCTACGGACGCACCAAGCTGGAAGGGGAGCAGGCAGTCGCGGCGAGCGGGTGTCGCCATCTGATCTTTCGTACGAGCTGGGTGTACAGCAATCGCGGCCAGAACTTCCTCACAACGATGCTGCGGCTCGCGACCGAACGTGAGGAGCTTTCGATCGTATCCGATCAGATCGGTGCGCCGACATGCGCGTCCGCGATTGCTGCAATGACGAGTCAGGTGTTGGCTCAGGCGCTGTCGCGTCCTGATTGGGGCGACGATCACACCGGCTTATACCACTTCGCTGCCGCAGGCGAGACGTCCTGGTTCGGCTTTGCGCAGGCGATCTTCGATCTGGCCAATCTCGATAAGGCGCGCGTGCGCCCGATCACGAGCGCGGAATATCCCGCTCGCGCCGTGCGTCCTGCTAACTCCCGGCTCGACACCTCGAAGCTGCGCGCGACCTTCGGCACCGTGCCGCAGGACTGGCGGGAGGCGCTCGCGCTCTGCATGAGCCAGCGATGATCGCCCACTGCGGCGCGGTCGTCGTCTTTTACCACCCCGATTCAGAGTGCATCGCACGCGCAAACGCTATCGCCCAATGGTGCGAGTGCATCGTCGTCGACAACACGCCCGTGTCTGACGTGAGCGGCGACGTCGCGGCCAAGCTGCATTCCGGCGTCGTCTATGTGGCCAACAAAGCGAACGTCGGAATCGCGACGGCGATCAATCAGGGCGTCGCGGAATTGCGGATGCGTGGTCACGACGCGGCCATTCTGTTTGACCAGGACAGTTCTGTCACCCAGTCACTGATTGAAGAGTTGTACCGCGCGCTGAATGCATCGCGTGATCTCGACGCCAAGGTGGCGCTGGTCGGCCCTGCCTACGAAGATCCACGTCTGCGCGGTGTTGCGCCGTTCGTTCGCTTCGGCTATTTCAGGCTACAGCGCGTAGCGCCGACCGGTAATTCGCCAGTCGATGTCGATTTTCTAATAAGCTCCGGATCGTGCATTAATCTGAAGCTGTGGGATGAGATTGGTCCAATGGACGACGGTCTTTTTATCGATTTCGTGGACACGGAGTGGTGCATGCGCGCCCGCACGCGCGGTTACAGATTATTGGGGTTGCCTTGGGTGAGAATGGTTCACGAGTTGGGGGAAGCGCCGGTTCGTGTTCTTGGGCGAAACTATCCCATGCATTCTGCGCTTCGCCATTACTATTTATTTCGCAACGCAGTTTATCTGCTTCGTCGCGGCGACGTGCCTCTGACGTGGAAGACGACCGAAGCAGTCAAACTTCCCTTCAGATTGCTGATTTATGCGTGTTTTATTCCGAATGGGGCTGCGCACGTGCGGATGTCCGCCCGCGGCATCCGCGACGGTTGGACCAAGCGCATGGGTCCTTTCGTAATATCTGACAAAGCAGGATAGCCATCGATTATGTAGACTCGCATTAGTGAAACGCGATGGCTACCGGCAATGACTATTCTGTACTTCCCCGAGCACAAGCTCAGGTTCATCCGCATCCCTAAGAACGCATGTTCGACGGTTATTAACAGCCTCGGACATTCCGTCATTAATGGGGCGCATCCGCATCAGTTCGGTGCGCGCTTCGAGGCAGCACAAGAGGGCGCGCAAGACTGGCCGTGCATTGCAGTGTTGCGCGATCCTTTCGAGCGCGCGGTTTCTGCGTATCTGAATAAATTGACGGACATATTGGCGGAAGAGTTGTTCGTTCATGAACTGCTCGACTACATATGGCGTGCGCAGAGAAAGCGCCAACGTCCGGATTGGCGCACTTCCATCACTTTCCGCGAGTTCGTGGTACACCTTGCGTCCTTTCCGGACGAACAACTGGATATGCACTGGCGCAGCCAGTCGTCGTTCCTGGGCGACGAGGAACCCACCGTCGTCCTCGAGATGCGCCGACTCGAAGAGCAATGGAAGACGCATCCTCTGCTTCGGTCGATCGAGCTACGGAAGTTCGCGCCGCACGCGACGCATTCGGAACTCAATATTGGCGAAGACGTGTTCGACGTCCCCGGGGAGGCCTTCGTCGGCTTCAAGGCGGTGTGCGGTCAATATCCGTCGCCGGAGAGCTTCCGCGACCCTTACCTCGTGGATTTGATCCAGAAGCGATTCGCTAACGATTATCGACTGCTGGCCACGGCGAACTTCTACGAGGCGACCGGCGAGACGGCAGTCTCGCACGACGTCGCCGCTCTGCGTGACGTCGTTGCTGAAACGCAGGCGGACGTTCAGGAGAAGCGGGAAGTGGCTCCGGCCAATCAGACCGGCTGAATCAAGGGGACGCTGGGCGTGCGCGGCGAGCCAGGTGGTCCATGATCGCCTGAACGCACTGATCGGGGCTGGAGCCTTCAGTCGAAAGACGTAGGTCTGGGGATTCCGGCGCTTCGT
The DNA here is from genome assembly GCF_023630705.1 of Caballeronia sp. GAFFF1. Taxonomy (GTDB): domain Bacteria; phylum Pseudomonadota; class Gammaproteobacteria; order Burkholderiales; family Burkholderiaceae; genus Caballeronia. The sequence continues at coordinate 83,835 of NZ_JALQEM010000019.1, read as the reverse complement.
ACGGGCTGCTGATTCCGGTGAATTCCTTGATGGCGCCCTTGCGTGCCTGCACGTACAGTCCCTTCGGATCGCGTGCTTCGCATAACATTAGCGGCGTGTCGACGAAGACTTCGATGAAGCGGCCAGCGCCGACAATGTCCCTGGCGCGCGCGCGCTCGGACTGCAATGGCGATATCAGCGCAACCACAGGAACGATCCCGGCATTGGCCGCGAGGCGCGCAATTTCCGCTGCGCGCCGCACGTTCTCCGCGCGATCTTGCACAGAAAATGACAGGTCGCGGCTCAACCCGTTGCGCAACACATCGCCATCGAGCAGCAGTGCCGCGTGACCGCGTTGTCGCAAGACGGCGATCAGTCCATTCGCGATCGTCGACTTGCCGGCGCCGGAAAGACCTGTTAGCCACACGCACGGAAAATCATTAGCTTCAGACATCGTTATTTCGTACACCGATTTCTTGGTGACCAACGCGGTATCTCTCGCCGCGTGGTCGTTACACCGAACAGCGACTCAGTACGCCAATCATCGCGTGCTGATAATCGAGTGACTTAGCATTCGAATTGCCCGATCCGCGGCTGCTTTGCCAACTCAAACGGCTGCCCGGAAGTTTCAAGCGTGAGATTCGGGTTGTAGAACGGATCGCGCAGCAGCAATTCCCCCCAACGGCTCTCCATCCATCCGATTTCGCTCATGAAGCGCTTGGCTTTCTCGGGTGCCATGTCGGAGCCGCGCGTAGCGGACTCGTGATGGTAGAGCCACGCATGCGGCGTCCATACGTTCCGATAGCCGGCTTCACGTACTCGGATGCAAAAGTCCACGTCGTTGAATGCGACCGCCAGTTCCTCGTCCAATCCGCCCACGGCCTCGTAAATGGATTTTCGGATGACGAGGCAGGCTGCGGTGACGGCTGAGAGATTCTGGGTCGACACGGCGCGGCCGAAATAGCCGAACGAATGCCGCGGGGCTTTGTAATGCATATGCCCGGCGATGCCGCCGAGTCCGAGAATGATTCCGCCATGTTGCAATGTGTCGTTGGGATACCAGAGGCAAGCACCGACTGCGCCGTTTCCGGGCTGAGCGGCGAGCGACACTAATTCTTCCATCCAGTCAGGCGAAAGAACTTCGATGTCGTTGTTCAACAGGCAGATGAACTCGCCATTCGCCTGCGCGACCGCGCCGTTGTTCAGTGCCGAGAAGTTGAAGGGCCGGTCGTCTCTGAGCACCCGCACATTAGGCCGGCCTCGGAGGGTATCGAAGTACTGGAACGTCTCTGTCTTGACGCTGCCGTTGTCGACTACGATCACCTCGAAGCGCGGATAGGTGCTCTTGGCGAAGATGCTCTCGATGCATTGGCGAAGTAACTCCACGCCGTCTCGCGTAGGGATGATGATCGAAAGCAACGGTGCGGGCGCCGGCACGCCATAGCGGACACGAATCAGGTCGATGTCCGGTCCTTGCCGCTCCGCCTTGCCGTCGATACCGATACGCGCAAGATGTTCATTGACCGCCCGAATGCCCGCATCCAGCGCATACGGCTTGGCGCCTCCCTTGCTCGCCGTGCTTTCGGGCGTGACTCTCCAATGATAAAGCACATGGGGAATATGACGGACCGCCTCGCTTCCGGCGGCCTCGATACAACGCAGCGCGAGGTCGTGATCCTGGCTACCCTCGAACCCTCGCCGGAAGCCGCCGACTTGCCTGATCAATGCCGCGTCATACACGCCCAGATGCGAGAAAAGATTCTGCGCGAGGAAGAGTTCCTGGTTGAAGTCGCTCTTGAAGTAAGGGGCCTTCCGGGTGCCGTCGAGTTCGATCTTGTCTTCGTCGCTATAAAAAAGCCGCGCGTTGGGATACTCATTGATCGCCTTCACGACCATGAAAAGGGCGTGCTCCGGCAAGATGTCGTCGTGGTCGAGCAGGGCGATGAACGCACCGGTCGCAATGCCGAGCGCACTGTTGCTTGCTTCGGAAATGTGGCCATTCCGCTCGCGGAAAACGACCTTCACGCGGGCATCCTCGGACGCGAGTTGCTCCAGGAAGGGGCGAATCTCCGGTTTCGTCGAAGCGTCGTCGGCGATGCAGAGTTCCCAGTGCGGATAGATCTGCGAACGGACCGACTGAACCATTTCGGTCAGGAGTTGCAAGTCGCTGTCATAGACCGGCACGAGCACGGAGATGAGCGGCTGAGACTTGAACTCTCCCACTGCCGCCGTGAGCTGCGCTCGTTTCGCCGCATCGATGCTGTCATGGCGACGGATCCATGCCGCGTAGGCCTCGGGAGACGTGTCCCCCGCGGTGGGCTGCAAGATGCGGACAGCACGGCGGCGCACGCCGTCGAATCCCTCTCTTCGAAGAATCGCGTGATAGTGCGTCAGCGCGGGCCCGACGCCCCCACGCATGCGCAGATGCTGTGAGACGGAATTCAATGCCCGCTGCAGCCGCCGCATGCGAGTGACACCGATCCTGAGCGGCGCCGTCACTCGCCACGACATTGAATCGCGCATTGCCTGTAGATCAGCCTGAAGCCGCGCGATGGTGCGCTCTTGAGCCGCAATGACATTCTGCGGGTCGTGTCGACTCGCGGCCTTCGGTTCCTCCGCGATGTTCTCGCCGTCGACCATGACACGTTCCTGGCTGGCGACCTGCTGTGCCGATGTTGCTTCGAGGTCGCCGCTGTGCTGCGGCCGCGACGTATTGACGTTGTCCTTCGGCATAAGGGACGCTCCGGGAAGAATTCCGCTCAAACCTTGTAGTATAGCTTCAGAGGCTTTGGCGGGCGGCTCAGCGGATGACTGAGGTAGAATTTTGGTTTCAGCAAACCTGCGCAACCGCAGAACGGTCGCTCAGTCGCCTTCAGTCGCCTTTAGTCGGCGGCGTCGTTGGAAACCGCCATCCCCCGCTTACAATGTGTGGCCTTATCCGCGTAACGTCGCTACTGGAGGCAGGTGACCCCGTATTCACGCGCGGTTCGTCGCCGCTCGCGGACTTATAAGCATTCAGGAGGAAACAGGCTCACATGCAAGACACTTCCAACATGCCGGTAGAGGGTCGAGCCTCACGCGCACTAGGCGACCTCGTCGACGGCATCAAGGCCTTTCCCATCTGGTCGACCTTGGCTTGGCAGGACATCAGGCAACGCTATCGCCGCTCGGTCCTGGGACCGTTGTGGATCACCTTGACGATGGCCGTGACCATCGCGGCAATGGGCCCGCTTTACGGTGCGCTGCTCAACTTCAGCACCGAAGACTTCGTGCCGTACCTGGCGCTAGGCATTATTACGTGGGGACTCGTGTCCACATTGATTCTGGAAGGCTGCATCGTCTTCACGGGCGCGGACAGCATCGTGCGGTCTGTGCGCTTGCCGCTGACATTGCATATCTTCCGCAGTGTCTACCGCAACTTCCTGTTCTTCGCTCATAACATTCTGGCGTACATCCCGGTAATGCTGTATCTGAGCATTTCTCCGAAGGTCGAATGGCTCATGGCCATCCCGGGCTTGCTTCTTATTGCCATTGCCGCAGTTCCGCTTTCGCTGATTCTGGGAATTTTTTGCGCGCGTTTCCGGGATATGCAGCCGATCGTGGGGAGCGTGGTTCAACTGGCTTTCTTCCTCACGCCGATCTTCTGGAAGCCGAACGCGCTCGGTCATCGCGCCTATTTCGCCGAGTGGAACCCGCTGTATATTTTTATTCAACTTGTGCGCGGACCGCTTTATGGCCCTATGCCGGATGCGTCGTTGTACGAGGGGGCAGGGGCGTGCATCGTGGTCCTGTTCGCGATCGCCATACCGCTGTTCATCCGTTTCCGCTCGCGAATCGCTTTCTGGATCTAAAGCATGGCCTTTCTTAGCTTAAGTAACTGCAGCCTTAACCTGCCGGTTTATGGAGCCAGCAATCGATCGCTGAAACAAATGGTCCTGTCCGCGGCCACTGGCGGACGCATCGCGGCCAATAGCCGGAAGCTCACAGTTGTCGAGGCGCTGCGAGATGTGACGCTGGAAATCAAGGCGGGCGACCGGGTCGGCCTCGTCGGCCATAATGGCGCGGGCAAGACGACGCTGTTGCGCATGCTAGCCGGCATCTACGAGCCGACGACGGGCCGGTTTTGCTCGAAGGGACGAGTGACCAGCCTGCTCGACCTCACGCTGGGGCTCGACTACGAAGCTACCGGCTACGAGAACATCGTGCTTCGCGGTCTTATCCTCGGCGCGTCCAAGGCCGAGATGGTGCGGCTGACGCCGCAGATAGCGGAGTTCTCCGAGCTCGGAGATTATCTGCAGATGCCGGTTCGCACTTATTCGAGCGGGATGGTCTTGCGACTCGCTTTCGCGATCGTGACGAGCATGCATGCGGATGTGCTGCTCATGGACGAATGGCTGAGCGTCGGCGACGCATCGTTCGTCAAGAAGGCGGAAGCACATATGACCAAGTTCGTCGGTAACGCGGACATCCTGGTGCTTGCGTCCCATAACAAGGACATCATCGATGACCTTTGCAACATGATCGTCGAGATGGAGCACGGGCGGGTGAAGGACGTCCGCCGAATCTGATTTTGGGCGCAACGAGGGCTGCGGGCACGTCGTTCAAACGGACGCCGTGCCCGCAACCCTTTCACCGCTCGTCGTGAGCCGGGCCAGACTGCCGCACTTCATTCACGAGAGCGACGTAGGGAGCCCGGAGAAGCGATGCGCCATGGCGGCGCCCAGCCGCGAGGCAAAGAGGTCGGCCGTCGCGAGTCATCAACTACCGCGCGCTCTCCACGCGACACCATTGATACGGATACACTCCCGCTCCGATGCGGGCGTCGTAAAGCTTGCAAGAACCGACGTCGAGCACGAAGCCGTAGTCTGCGAGAGCAGTCTGTGAGTCCGCGATCTCACGCGCGTTTCGCGCGGCATCGTACGCGCCTTTGTCGAGGTAGGCCGGGATCAGCGCATACACCGGTCCGCCGCGCGAATGCGCCATCGCGTGAATCCGTTCGTCGTACGCAGGCCGCGCTTGCGGGAAAGCTGACCTGATCGTGGCGAATGCGACCGATTCGGGAAACATCGGAACCAGCCAACCGAGCGGCGGGTCGCCGGCGGTCAGGATGACGGTCGTCCTTTCGGCAGCGGAGAGGGGAGGCAGATTGATAGAAAACATCTTGCCCGACCAACGTTCATGCCCCCACGAATGCGCGCCGCCGGCCACGACCAGCATAGAGCAGGCGATAAATGCGCGCTTGGCCAGCTTGGTCGCTCGCTCATAGGTTGTCATCTGGCGAAGCATCAGATAAATAACGAGAGGCAGACAGAGTTCGATCGAGACAAGGTAGCGCTGAATGCTGAAGACGTTCATCCACACGACATAGCCGATTGCCACATATGCAATGACGTATCGGCCACGGGGCGGCAACGGCGCACTTTCTTTGCGTCTGAGTCGCCGAACGGCGCGCGCGCCCACCCACCACCAGAAGCAAACGTAGGCCAAAGCCCAAATCACTTGATGCAAACGGGCTTGTCCGACTCGGCGCGGGTCCACCGAGAAGATGAATGGCCATGCGAGGGATTCCCACACGTTTTTGGGAAACCAGACCGTATCTACGATCGCCACCGATGAGGTGAGTGGACTCGGAAAAACCGAGCTGAACTGCGGATAGAGCGGATTGCCGTACTGATGCCACATCTGCGCGAACCAGAAGCCTCCAGTGAGCGCGAGTCCCGCCAAGACGCCCACGCCGAAGAGGAACGCGGTCAGCACGCGCCTTGGCAACGACACGGGAGCGACGAGCAGTCCGACGCACAACGCGACGGAGAACACGGCTGTCGTCAGTTTGAGGCCGGCGCCTGCACCGGAGACGATCCCTGCAATCACCACCATTGCCATGACGCGCGCGCTGCGCTGCGCGAGTCGTGGCCACACCTGCAACAGCACGAGCAGCGCGCCGAGGCTGAAGAGGGCAGTCGTATCATCGCCCATGCTGTTGCCGATGCCAGACAGGAAGTTGGCCGTCAGACAGCCGGCGATGGCGAGCCAGAAAGGCGTCCGATACCTCGCGGTCTCGGGCAGATCGTCCAGCGTGAGGCGGCAGATTCCGAGCAGCAGGACGAAGTTCAAACCGTGCATGACACCCATGATGAAGGCCACCAGCATGGGCGGCAGATGCATCGTCATCAGGTAATAGGGCACGTCCAGCAGCGGGTTGAAATAGCTCTGCATACCAGCAGGAGCCAGGTCGACCGACAGCCTTCCGTGAAGGAAAGCAAACGCGTTATACAGGTGATAATTGCGTAAGTCCCAGTTGGCGTCCGCGCCCTGAGCCAGCGAGAACAAGCCGAAAACCAGTGGAAGGATCCAGGACGCGCGCATGAGCGATCGCGGACTGTTCATGTCGATGCGTCGAAACCTATGCGTCCGATCGCTTGCCGTCGTCGTATCCATCGAGATGTGTGCTGCTTTTCAGTTTCTGAAGGCCCAGAACTTGGCTGCCGCGAAATTCACACACATGCCTGCAAGCGAACCGATGGCGACTGCCGTTCCCGGGCGATAAGCGCCGTCATGCAGAAGGCGCAGGGCGATCGCGTACGCGATGTAGTTGACCGCGCCGCCCGCCGACATCGCGAGCAGATATTCGATCCATTCACGCGAGGCCGAGCGTCCTGTTTCAGTCGTGAACGTGTAGCGCCGATTGATTCGCCAGGTGACGAATGCAGCGCAAAGAAATGAGATGACGCGTCCGATGTGCGGCCCCGCTCCGAGCCCCAATGCCGCGTATAGCACGCCAGCATCGACGAAAAAGCCAATGGCTCCCGCAACCCCGAAGCGAATGAACTGAGACTGCCAGTCAGTCATTGTCGAATTCGCTCGCCAGCGGGGGAGACGACAGGTAAGCGAGGTGCTTCATCTCATTGCGCCCCCGCGTGACGGTATCGAGCACGATGCCGCAAATGAGCAGGATGGCACCCAGCAGCATGAGGCCGCTGCTGAGGATCACGGTAGGAATTCTCGGTACCAGCCCCGTTTTGACGAAAGTTTCGAACACCGGGATCGCGAAGCCGACCGACATCAGCGTGCAGACGAGGAAGCCGGCCGTGAAGAAAGCCAGTGGCTTCTCCGACTTGAACAACCTGCCGATCATGAGCAAGATCCGAAGCCCGTCGCGATAGGTGTTCAGCTTGCTCGTCGAACCTTCAGGGCGCGACTTGTAGTTGGTCACGATTTCCGCAACCGGCATGCGCAGGCCCAACGCATGGACCGTCAACTCTGTCTCGATCTCGAAACCCGCCGAGTGAGCAGGAAAGCTTCGAGCGAACCGCCGTGAGAAGACGCGGTAGCCCGACAGCATGTCCTTGAATGTCCGGCCGAAGATGGCAGCCGCGCATTGCGTCAGCAACACGTTTCCAAACCGGTGCCCGAGGCGATAGGCGGTTTGCTCGTCGGACAAGCGTGAGCCGACCACCATGTCGAGCCGGTTGCGAAGAAGCGTCTCGATCAGCGCGGGTGCCGCCGACGCATCGTAGGTTGCGTCGCCGTCTACCATCACGTAAATGTCCGCATCGACGTCTGCGAACATCCTGCGCACGACGTTGCCTTTTCCCTGCAGCGAGACGGATATGACGCTTGCGCCTGCGTTGCGTGCGACGCTCGCAGTGTTATCGCTCGAGTTGTTGTCGAACACGACGATGTCCGCGTGCGGCAGACTTGTTCGAAAGTCTCTCACGACGGTTGCAATCGCAGCGGCCTCGTTGTAGCAAGGAATGACGACAGCGGTGCGAAGCGGTTTTGTAGATTGAAGCATAGACACTCGACATTGAGTACAAGGCTGCGGCTGGCGAACAAGGGCTGCGCCGGCGTGCGTATTGTAGTCGTAGTGGTCCGCCGCTCGACAACGAGTGCCTGCGCCACGCGACTCGTGACGGCCGGGCAATGCGGCTGCGGTTCGCTCGACAGTGACCGCAGACCAGCGACAGTGGCGCGTTAGAATGCCGGCCACCGGGCTGGATTGGCGGGCACGCGCGGACGAGAAGCCGCCGTGGATCCCGAACTTCAATCGAACACGACTCTCATGCCGACGGAATCCGTTTCAGCGTTTTGCCAGATCGCGCGCCTGCCACTGCCCGTAAAGCTCTGCGCGCTGTTGCTCGCTTACTCGCTGGCCTGTGGGATATTTCTTCTGCTGGCTACGCCACCGTTTCAGACGCCCGATGCGCTCGCGCATTTCTTTCGCTCCGCTCAGATCTCGGAGGGCCATTTATTCGGCCAGAGATACGACGACACGTCGGGCGGGGACGTTGACGCTTCCGCCATTGCTTTTGCGAACGCGTATTCGAAGATGCCGTTTCACGCGGAGGTCAAGGCGACGAGCGCTCTGCGAACGGCCACCGACGACCTCGTCTGGTCCGGGCGCATGGAGAGAGTCAGCTTTCCGAATACCGCAATCTATCCGGCGTTCGCCTACGTGCCGCAGGCTCTCGCCATTGCCGTTGGGCGTGCCGCCGGCATGCGCGTACACAGCACATATGCACTTGCCTGTGCGACGGGGCTTCTGTTCAGCATCGCATCGACGGTTCTGGCTGTCGCGATCTCGCGCCGCACGTCCATTCTGATTTTCGCGACGGCGTTGTTGCCGACAACGATGATGATCTATTCGTCGGTGAGCCAGGAGGTCACTGTGCTGCCGCTCTGCTTCCTCATCATCGCTGCGATGGACAGACTCATTCACGATCAGCGCGCATTCGCCGGCAAGTACGCTGCGCTCGTTGTCGCGGCGCTTGTGATGTGCATATCGGCGCGGCCGCCTCTTGCAGGTTTGGTCGTCATGCTGCTGCATCCGGGCCTGAACATGTCCGATCGACCGGACAGGTATGAGTGGGGTCGCCGCCTAGTTTTCGTTGCGATGACGGTCGCGTTGTCGGCCCTGGCGGTGATTGCCTTCGGATACCACGCGTGGTCCGACTTCGGGCCTTCTCATTCGGTATCGAAGCAACTGCTCTACCTTTCCCGGCATCCGGGCAAAGTGTTTGCGATCGCCGCCACGACCTTGAAGCTGAACGGAGCGTTCTATTTTCAGAGCTTCGTCGGTGCGCTCGGTTGGCTCGACACCTACTTTCGCCGCGGTTATTACGTCGTTGCATTCGTGATGCTTTGTATTGCGTTAGCCGTCGGTTGCCTGATATCCGATGGCGCTCGGAGACGCGAGCGAGCCGCATCAGCGGTGCCGCTTCTGGCGGTCTTCGCAACGATCCTGATGATCTTCGCATCGCTGTACCTCGCGTGGACGGCGGTGAGCGGCCCGGCGGTGATGGGCGTGCAAGGCCGCTACTTCCTCGCGGTTTTCCCGCTGCTCGCACTGGCCTTGCCATCGCTGCATTCGAAGCAGGCCGCGCAATCGCGGAGCCTTATGCGCTGCCGGTCGGTCATGGTTGCGTCTGTCGCGATGTTTCCACTGTTCAGCTTCGCTTCGCTCGTTCCGGTCGTCATTCAGCGTTTCTACCTTCAGTGAACCGGTGCGCCTGCAAACCGGAGTTGATGTACACCGGAGCAAGCCAGTTTCACGATGACAGCGTGATTGCGTCGAGCGCTCGATCTGGACGGCGCGCGCGTGCCCAAACCCACGCAAGAAGGTGCACGAATAACGACTTCCTGCCGCGCGGTCATCTGCGCGAAAATACGACACCGGTCCGTGAAGCGCCCGTATCATCGGCACGGGCAGGTTTTGAACCTCCATCAATGAAGGATGCAGTTGAACGCCGAATTCAATAAGGCCACGCCGCGCCAACCGATAAGCGTCTCTCTCGTCGTCTATCGCCCACACCGTCGGCTTCTCGAGCGCACGCTCCATACGCTGGGTACCGCTTTGACTCCGACGCGCGTTGCCACGCAAGCCGGCTCGACGCCGCTCTATCTCATCAACAACGGAACAGACGAGGCGATAGACTGGTCCGCGCTCGCCGGGCAAGCGCGAATCCAGGTCGAGCTCATCGAAGGCCAGGGCAACGTCGGCTACGGCCGCGGCCACAACCTCGCGATCGAGCGCGCATCGAGCCGTTACCACTTGATCCTGAACCCCGACATCGAACTGGACGCCGACGCACTGAGCCACGCGATCGACTTCATGGACGCGCACCCGGAAGTCGGCCTCCTTTCGCCGCAGATCATCGAAGACGACGGCAGCCGGCAATTCCTCTGCCGCCGCTACCCGACGGTTTTCGACCTGTTCATTCGCGGCTTCCTTCCGCGCAGCCTGCGAGCGCCATTCAAAGCGCGACTCGCGCGATACGAAATGCGCGACGTGATCGGAGACAAGGACATCGTCTGGGACCCGCCCATCGTCAGCGGCTGCTTCATGCTCTTTCGCACGGAAGTCCTGAAAAAGCTCGGCGGGTTTGATCCACGCTATTTCCTCTATTTCGAAGATTACGATCTGAGCCTGCGCACGCACGACGTCGCGCGCGTAGCCTACGTGCCGTCCGTGCGCGTGCTGCATCACGGCGGCGACGCGGCCGGCAAGGGCTGGACGCACATCAAGCTCTTCATCGCGTCGGCGTACAAGTTCTTTAGCCGCTTCGGCTGGAAATGGCTATGACCGGGCGCATCGCCGTTACGGGAGCGAACGGCTTCGTCGGCCGCGCGGTCACGCGGGCGTTGCTCGATGCGGGCAAGGAGCCGCTCGGCATCGTCCGGCAGAAAGCCGGCCCGCAGACCGTGCAGGTTGCTTCGCTCGAAGCCATCACGCCCGCCATCTTCGAAGGCTGCGACGCGGTGATTCACCTCGCCGCGCGCGTGCACGTCATGCGCGACGCCGCCGCCGATCCGCTCGCCGCCTTCCGCGCGGTCAATGTCGACGGCGCGCTGAAGACCGCCGACGCCGCCCGCCGCGCCGGCGCGACGCGCTTCGTCTTCGTGAGCAGCATCAAGGCGCTCGCGGAGTTCGACCACGGCGAGCCGCTGAAGGAAACCGACGAGCGACATCCGCCGGACGCGTATGGCGTCTCCAAAGCGGAAGCCGAAGTCAGGCTTCAGGAGTTCGGCGCGCGCACCGGGCTCGAAATCGTCATCGCGCGTCCGCCGCTCGTCTACGGTCCCGAGGTGCGCGCCAACTTTCTGGCGCTGATGCGGGCCGTCGAGAAGGGCATGCCGCTGCCCATCGGCGCGGTGACGGCGCAAAGAAGCCTCGTCTATGTCGATAACCTGGCGAGCGCGCTCGTCGAATGCGCGACGAATCCCCGCGCGGCCGGCCAGATCTTCCACGTGACCGACGGCGAAGATCCCGGCGTCGCCGAACTCGCGCGGCGGCTCGGGCATCATCTGAAACGTCCGGCGCGTCTTCTGCCCGTGCCGGTCGGGCTGTTGCAGGCGGCGGGGCGCCTCACCGGCAAAACCGCGCAGATCGAGCGGCTCACCGGCAGCTTGCGTGTCGATTCGACCCATATCCGCAATGTGCTAGGCTGGCGCCCCTCGTACTCGCTGGAGGCGGGTCTCGCAGCCACCGCCGCGTGGTTTCTCCAGCAACGTGCGGCACAAGGACGCTGATTCCCGCCGGATCGCGGCGAGATAACGTCCGGTAACAACCGATAAGTGCCGGTAACACGCGGGTCAGCGCGAAACCGGCATCATCGGCTTAGGTTAAAAAACGTACACAAGGCCAATCGGGAAATGAGTGCCTCGCTGTTTCCTTTCCTCGTGCATTCGCCGTGGACAGCAGCCGTATGGGTCGCGGCTGCGTCGCTCGGAGTCTGCGCGTCGATCCTTTTCGCGCTGCTGCGCACCGGTCTCGCGTGGCGGCTCGCCACCGATATCCCGAACGATCGTTCGCTGCACACCCGCCCGACGCCGCGCGTGGGCGGCTGGGGTATCGTGCCGGTCGCCGTCATCGCGATGCTGTTGCTCACGCCGTCGATGTGGCTCGCCGCAGTGCTCGCCGCCGCGCTCGCCGCCGTGTCGCAGATCGATGACCGCCGCGGCCTGCCTGCGCGGGTGCGGTTCGGGGCGCATGTCGCCGCCGTGGCATTGTTGATCGCGCTGAACCCGGCTCCGGTGCCCTGGTGGGCGCTGGTCGCGGTCGGCTTCCTGATGGTCTGGCTCGTCAATCTCTACAACTTCATGGACGGTTCGGACGGGCTCGCGGGCGGCATGGCGCTCATCGGCTTCGGCGGCTACGCGGTCGCGGCGCTATCCGGCCCCGTGCCGCAGATCGATCTGGGCATCGCCAGCGCCGCCATCGCGGGCGCGGCGGCGGGATTTCTGCTCTTCAACTTCCATCCGGCACGAATATTTCTAGGCGATTCAGGGTCGATTCCTCTAGGATTCCTGGCAGGGGCGCTCGGTTATTGGGGCTGGCTGAAGGGCACGTGGCCGGTGTGGTTCCCAGCGCTGGTGTTTGCGCCGTTCATTGGGGATGCATCGGTCACGCTGCTGCGGCGGCTCGCGCGGGGCGAGCAGTTCTGGCAGGCGCATCGCGAGCATTACTATCAGCGCATGGTGCGGCTCGGCGTCGGCCACGCTCGCACCGCGCTCGCGTGGTACGCGCTGATGCTGGCGGGCGTCGCGCTCGCCAACTGGGCGCTCGCGCTTGCGCCAGTGGCGCAGTGGGCGGCGGTCGCGGCCTGGGCTATCGTTCTGGTGGTGGCGGGACTCGCAGTCGATACATACTGGCGGCGCCATGCGGCGCTTGCCTCCGAACACTCTTAAGGTAGTCGCGGATGATTCGATCCAAAGCTTCATGGCTTTCCGCAGGCGCCTTCACGTTCGACCTTTGCGCGGTCGCAGGCACCTGGCTCGCCGCTTACCTAATCCGCTTCAACGGCACGGTGCCGCACGACTTCCGGCACGGCGCGCTGGTTGCGCTGACGTGGGTGCTGCCCGTGTACGGTGTCATGTTCCGCGTCTTCGGGCTGTATCGCGGCATGTGGGTGTTCGCGAGCCTGCCGGATCTGATGCGCATCTCCAAATCGGTCGCGGTCGGCGCGCTCGTCGTGATGATCGGCGCGGTGATGGCGCAGCCCACGCCCGTGATTCCGCGCTCGGTGCTGATCGTCGCGCCGTTGTTTTTGTTCCTTGCGATGGGCGGCGCGCGCGCGCTGTATCGCGCGGGCAAGGAGTTCTATTTGTACGGCGGCCTCGTCGGACAAGGCAAGCCGGTAATCGTGCTCGGCGCGGGCACGGCGGGCGCGATGCTGGCGCGCGAACTCGCGCGGTCGTCGGAATGGCGTCTCGTCGGTCTGCTCGACGACGATCCCGCCAAGCAAGGCCGCGAAGTGCTCGGCCACAAGGTGCTCGGCTCGTTCAGCGACTTGTCGAAGGTCGCGGAGCAGTACAAGACCGACTACGCGATCATCGCGATTCCGTCGTCATCCGTCGACGAGCAGCGGCGCGTCGCGACGCTTTGCGTGCGAGCGGGCGTCAAGGTGATGGTGCTGCCCGCGCTCAACCAGTTGACGCAAGGCGAGGGCGGTTTCCTCTCGCGCGTGCGCCAGATCGACCTCGAAGACCTGCTCGGCCGCGAGCCGGTGAAGATCGACATGCCGCACGTCGAGCAACTGCTGCACGGTCGCGTCGTGATGGTGACGGGTGCGGGCGGTTCCATCGGTTCGGAGCTGTGCCGGCAGATTCTGCGTTTCTCGCCCGCGCAACTCGTCGCCTATGACTTGAGCGAATACGCGATGTATCGCCTGATCGAAGAGTTGCACGAGAAGTTTCCGGACTTCTCGGTAGTGCCGGTGGTCGGCGACGCGAAAGACTCGCTGCTGCTCGATCAGACGATGGCGCGTTTCACGCCGCATATCGTGTTTCATGCGGCGGCCTACAAGCACGTGCCGCTGATGGAAGAACAGAACGCATGGCAGGCCGTGCGCAACAACGTGCTCGGCACGCTGCGCGTCGCGCGGTCGGCAATCCGTCACGACGTGCGGCATTTCGTGCTCATTTCCACGGACAAGGCCGTCAATCCGACCAACGTGATGGGCGCGAGCAAGCGCCTCGCCGAGATGACGTGTCAGGCGTTGCAGCAAACCGCGCCGCGCACGCAGTTCGAGACCGTGCGCTTCGGCAACGTGCTCGGCAGCGCGGGCAGCGTGATCCCGAAGTTCCAGCAGCAGATCGCGAAGGGCGGCCCGGTGACGGTCACGCATCCGGAAATCACGCGCTTCTTCATGACGATTCCCGAAGCCGCGCAGCTGGTCTTGCAGGCATCGAGCATGGGGCGCGGCGGCGAAATCTTCATTCTCGACATGGGGCAGCCGGTGCGCATCGTCGATCTGGCGCGCGACCTGATTCGCCTCTATGGCTACAGTGAAGAGCAGATTCGCATCGTGTTCACGGGTTTGCGTCCGGGCGAAAAGCTCTACGAAGAACTGCTCGCCGACGACGAAACCACCACGCGCACGCCGCATCCGAAGTTGCGCATCGCGCAGGCGCGGGGCGTGCCGGACGGGTTCATCGACGAACTGTTGCCGTGGCTCATGCAGCATCGCGTGCTGTCGGACGACGAAGTGCGCCGCGACCTGCGCAGATGGGTGCCGGAGTATCAGACCGCCGCCGCGCCGGTGCTGCAAAGCGTGCAGGTGACGAAGGCGAAGGCGGCGAACTGATCGTTCGACGGCTAGGACCGCTAGGACCGCTAGGACCGCTAGGACCGTGTTTCGCTCTCCTGAAACGCCGGCAGGCGCGCGTACAGTTCCGCGACCCAGTCGATGAACACGCGCACGCGCCGCGGCTGATGCCGGTTCGCCGCATATAGCACCGACACGACGCGCGGTTGCGCCGGATAGCCCGCGAGCACGCGACGCAACGCGCCGCTTTTCAGATGCGGATCGAGCGTGTAGCTCGAACTCTGGATCAGCCCGAGCCCCGACAGACCGCACGCGATATACGAATCGGCGTCATTGACGGCAATCTTGTACCTGAGCGCGACGGCGCGCGTTTCGCCGTCCACGAGAAATTCCCAGTTGCGCACGCGTCCGGACTTGTTGAGCACATAGCCCACGGCGAGGTGCCGGTCCAGGTCGTCGAGCGTCTGCGGCTCGCCGAATCGCTCGATATAACCCGGCGACGCGCACGTGATCTGCGTGTAAGCGCCGATGCGCTTCGCCACCAGTCCGACATCGCCGATCGCGCCTACGCGCACGACGCAATCGACGGCTTCTTCGACCAGATCCACCTGCCGGTCCGTGAGCACGAGTTCGATGCCGATATCGGGATACGCCGCGAAGAACTCCGGCAGCGCGGGAATGATGGTGTTTTTCGCCATCACTTGCGGCAGGCTCACCTTGACGTTGCCCTTGGGACTCAGCTTCGAATGCGAGAGCGACGCCTCCATGTCGTCGACTTCGCCGAGCACGCGCACGCATCGCTCGTAATAAGCCTCGCCGTCTTCGGTGATGCTGATGCTGCGCGTCGTGCGATTGAGCAGGCGCGCGCCGAGATGCGCTTCGAGCGCCTGGAGCGTTCTCGACACGCTCGCGGGCGGCAGGCGGAGGGCGTCGGCGGCTTTCGAAAAACTGCCCGCCTCGACCACGCGCGCGAACACTTTCATTGCAAGGAAGCGGTCCATCCCGAGATCCCGAATCGTGAATATGAGCCTGTAATCAACCGGATCATACTTGGGATCGCTCGCCGTGCGCCACGCACGGCGTGAGGCGCCGAGTCAGAGGCCGAGCCCCTTGCACAGCCACCACGAGTAATGCTCGATCAGCCGCTGAAACGGCGCGTGATGTCCGTAAGCGATGGACGACACCGCGAGCAGGCCGACGCCCGCCACGACGGCGCGCGGCATCTTGCGCGGCTGCTCGAACACGCGCACGAGCAGCATCGTCGCGATGGCCGCGCCAAGCAGCCAGCCCACGACGACTTCGCTCGGCGTATGCGCGTCCTGAATGATGCGGCTCGCGCCGATCAGCGCCGCGAGGCCAAGACCGCCTGCTGCGCCCAGCCGATACCACCAGCCGCCGAGGCTGCCCGCGAGCAGTCCGCCCGCGACTGTATAGATGGAGGCGGCGAGCATGGTGTGCCCGCTGATCATGCGGAAATTGACCGCGGACAACTCCAGCCCGCAGCCCGCATAGAGAATCTTCGAGAGTCCGACGAGGCCCATGCCGATGCCGAGCAGCACGGCCCAGCGCACGGCAAGGCGCATGTCCACCGAGCGCAGCCAGAGCGCGCAGACCAACGCGAGCGGCAGTAAAAGCGCCGCATCCCCGAGATTCGAAAAAATCCACAGTACCCGTTCTTGCATACGTATCCGTCTTAGGTATCCGTCGATGTGACGATGTTGTTATGAACTGTCCGCCTGCTTTCTGCGGCCGGCGAGCCGATATTCGGTCGGCGAAATCGAAAGCCGCTTGCGGAAAATCTTCGCGAGGCCGTCGCCGCTGCCCGCGCCGCAGCGCCGCGCGATCTTGTCCACCGGCAAGTCCGTCGCAGCGAGCAGCATGCAGCTTGCATCCAGACGCGCCCGCAACAAGTATTCCGACGGCGTAAGCCCGATCTGCGCCTTGAAGCGCCGCAGGAAATTGCGTTCGCTCATGGCCGCGACGCGCGCCGCATCCGTGATGGAAATCGGCTTCACGTAGTTCTCGCGGATCCAGCGCGCCGCAGCGTCGATCTTCTGACGCACGCCGACGCTGTCGCTGTCGTCGAGCACCATGGCTAGCTTCTGCCACGCGCCCGGAATGGACCGCTCCGATACTTCGCGCGCCACGGCCGCGCCGTAATCGCGCTTGACCATCGAGAGCGCCGCGGCGATCGGGCCTTTCGGATCGTCGAGCGTGAGCGTCTGCTCGGCGATGCACAGCGCATTCGATAACGCCGGCGACAGCGCCGACGACAATGCCTGCGCGCCCGGCTCTTCGTTGAAATCGAGAGACCGGTTCTGCAGCGTCAAGTTCGCCGCCGCGAGAATATGCGCGCCTTCGCCGATGGCCTTGATGAACGGAATCTTCGGCGCGACGCGGCCCAACTGCTTTCTCAAGAGCGCGTCCTGCCGAGCCAGCCGCGCACCCGCGCCGCCTGCGATGAAAAGCGCATCGCATTCATTCATCCAGCGCGCTTCGATGCTTTCGGTCCAGATGCGCATCGAGCAGCTGCTTGCAATGCTGCCCCCCACGCTTGACACGAACTGCAGCGAATAGTTCGGCGTGCGCTGCGGGAAAGCGTGCGGCTCCCCACGTTCGACGCCGGCCGCGGGCAGGCGCACTTCATTCGCGAGCGAGAAGACCTCGGAGATCGAACTGACTTCGACGAGCGAGAAGTCCTCGAAAATCAGAATGCCGATCCGCTTCGCGGTGTCGGCGGACGGCGCATGACGTTCGGGCGAGCGCACCGCTTCGAGCCTGCCCGTACCACTGGCGTACATCATCGACTTTCTCCCTTTTTCCCTTTCATCCCCTTTGTTCGCGAAAGAACGTCGAAAGCGGGAAAAGTAAGCACACATGCGACGCACTATACGCGGCAGCGAACAGTCGCCGCGCCGCCAGTCTGAAAATGACGAGGTGTTGGCAGATGATTTCGATATCGGGCGAATAAGCTGATGCCACTCGTGTCGTCTGATGAAATCGGGCGATTGCGACTCTACGAAGAGGCGGCCGCATGCTCACACGGCGTCGCGCTGCCTCGTACAACAATTCAACAAGGTGAGCCGATGCTAAAAGTGCGCAAGGCGGTATTTCCGGTGGCGGGCCTCGGCACGCGATTCCTTCCCGCAACCAAGGCGAGCCCGAAGGAAATGCTTCCGGTGGTGGACAAGCCACTGATTCAATACGCGGTCGAAGAGGCGATGGCCGCGGGTATCACCGAGATGATCTTTGTGACCGGGCGCAGCAAGCGCGCGATCGAAGATCACTTCGACAAGTCGTACGAAATCGAAGCCGAGCTCGAAGCGCGCGGCAAGGAAAAGCTGCTCGAACTCGTGCGCGGCATTTTGCCGAGCCATGTGACCTGCATGTACGTGCGTCAGGCCGAAGCGCTCGGCCTGGGCCACGCGGTGCTGTGCGCGGAGAAGCTCGTCGGCGACGAGCCGTTCGCCGTGGTGCTGGCGGACGACCTGCTCGACGGCCAGCCGCCCGTGCTCGCGCAAATGGTCGACGTGTTCGATCACTATCATTCGTCGGTGATCGGCGTCGAAGAGATCGACCGCAAGGATTCGCGCTCGTACGGCGTGATCGAAGGCAAGCCGTGGGACGACGGCCTCTTCAAGCTCTCGCGCGTGGTCGAAAAGCCGGACCCGGAAGTCGCGCCGTCGAACTTCGGCGTGGTCGGTCGCTATGTGCTGATGCCGCGCATCTTCGAATTCCTGCGTTCGCAGAAGCCCGGCGCGGGCGGCGAAATTCAGTTGACCGATGGAATCGAGGCGCTGCTTTCGCAAGAGCAAGTGCTGGCGTACCGGTATCGCGGCAAGCGCTTTGATTGCGGCAGCAAACTCGGCTATCTGAAGGCGACGGTCGAATTCGCGCTGCGCCACCCTGAAGTGCGCGACGAATTCTCAGAGTACCTGCGCTCGCAGTTCGCACCGGCGCCGGCGCCGGTGATCGAGCCGCTTGAAGTCGAATCCGGTGATGCCGAAGACGAGCTTCCGGTCGATGCCTAAGTCGTGTTGAATACGCTTCGAGGCGCTGATCGCGCCTCGAAGCGGTTATGCAGTTGCCGCGCAGTTGCCCCACGCAGTTACCGAAAATACGCCTTCGTATTTTCGTGCACGTCTTCCCGTGCCAGCAGTTCATCCGCGAGCAGCCACTCGTAGCCGCTATGCTGATCGAACCGTCCGATCGGCACCGAACCACTCAAGCTCATTGCGTAAGCCAGCACGATGTAATGCGTGCCGAACCCCGGCGTTCCCGCGAAATTGTCGTCGTAGCGATGCTCGAAGACGCCATAGAACCGCGCGGACGATCGCTCCGCGCTCGCGACACCCAGTTCGTTATGCACGATGCGCCTGAAGGCCGCATCGAGCGATTCGTCCTTCGCGATCCGTCCGCCCGGAACGAACCACGTGTCCTGCGCGGGCCGGTTACGCCGCTGTCCGACGAGCACGCGCCGGTTGCCGTCCGTCACGATCAGATCGATCGAAACGAGCGGCGCGAGCCGTACCACCGTCATGAAATCCGCTTCGCTCAACATCGCCATTGCGTTGGTCATTTGCTTTAATCGTTATGAATGTTGTTGCCGGTCCCCGCTGAACCGTGTCAGCCCGGCGCGAACAGTGTAGCGTGCGGGTGCATGCCGCAGGCCGCCGCAGCACTGGTATTAAACGACTAAAGATCGCTTAGTCGTGCCATCGACTTATTGGCCGACATAGCCCACTGGTTTCGTGACGTTCGCGCGCATGACATCGGCGTTGGCGGAGACGACGTAGACCGGCGCTTCCGTCAGCTTGAGCGCCACGCGGCCGTCGCTATACGGCATTGTCGATGCGTTGCCCATCATGTCGAACACCGTCACCGTTCCCGACTTACCCGGCGCATCGACGGCGAGACTGTAGTCGACCGCATGCGTCGCGTCGAAACCGTTCGCGCCGGGCCACGAGGCGTTGCTGTGCGTCCAGAGCGCCGTGACCACCTTGCCGCCATTGAGCCGCTGGAAGGCATACGCATAGACGCTCTTGGGCGTGCCGTTCAGGTAACCGAGCGTCGTCGTGCCGTCGATGATGCGCGTCATCGCGGCCACGGCCATGGCGGCCGGCTTCGGGCTGATGAGCTTCTGGCCGTATCCGCCCTGCGCGGTGACGAGATCGAAGAACACGCCGTAGCCCACCTCGGGCGGATCGGCGGCATAGAACACGAAGCTCACGTCCGCGCCTTCGCCGAGCAGCATCAGATGCGTGCGCGCGAGCACCGCGCCTTGCGCGTACAGCACGTTCCAGTTCGGCGTGTTCGTCCCGTACTTGCTGCCGATGTCGTAGCTCACGCCCGTTTCCGTGACGAAGAGCTTCGCGCCCGGCTTCACGACCTCGCTCATCGTGCGGCGCAGTTCGCGCATGGCGGCGGGCATCGCTTTGGCGGCCGTCGCCGGGTTCGCATCGAAGCGTTCCGGCGGATGCGACGGCGATGTGCCCACGTCGTAATAGCCATGCGCGCTCACGCCATCCAGATACTTGCCGATGCCGAGCGGCGCGAGACGCCTGAGCCACGCCGCGTTCGACGCGAGATTCGAAAGCGTCAGCCCCATCACAACGGCGTTCGGATCGCCCGCGTGAATGGCTTCGTGCGTGGCCTTGTACATCGCGACGAGATTGGCGTCGGAGTCGCGCCACGGCAAGCCGCCTTCGTAGTCCGGCTCCCACGTCACCTGATAGTAGTTGTGCGTCTGTCGCGGGAACCAACGCTTCTGCACCGCGTTCGATTCTTCGCCGACGCGCTTCATGTAGTCGCGGTAGGCATCGAGCGATGCGGGCGCGTAGCTGTGCGTGGTCGTCTTCGTCGGGCTCGCCCAGGCGGGAATGCCGTCGAGCTGGATGAGGCGCAGCAGATCACCGGGTTTGAAGAAGGGCGCGAGATTGTCTTTGGATGCGTCGAACGTGTCCGGCCCTTTCTCCTCCGTCATGTACCAGTTGCGGTTGTCGTTGACCCACGCGAGGCCGAGGTCCGGATACAGCGGACGATAGCCGTCGCCCGAGCAGCATCCTTCGCCCGGCTTCAGATAGGCCGCGCCCTGGCCGCCAAAGCGATGCTCGTCTGGATGCGCGAACGTCACGGCGGGCAGCGCAGGCGACACGTCCGGCAGCACGCCGAACGTAGCGATTCCAGCGGGCCGCGTCCCGCGCATAGGCAACGTCTGCTTGCCCGATTCGAGCGATGCGCTCACCGCGAAGTAGCCCGACGCGCGAGACCTGCACGTGAGCGTGACCGTCGCGGCTCTCGCATCGACGGCGAAGCGGCCGCTTGCCTTCACCGTGTTCCATGCGTCGCGGATCTGCCAGTTCACCGTGTCATTGGATGGGGCGCGCGTCGTGATCGCAATGCGCAGCGGCGCGTCGAGCGCAAACATGCGCGTGCCGTCGCTGCCGGGCGTATCGGCTTCGATCATGGCGGCGTTCGCGCTGGTGGCGGCCGTCGCGCTGACCGGCGATGCAGGCGCCTCGCAGCGGAACGCGGGCGTGTCCGACGCCGTGCGTTGCACCGCGACGGCGGGCAACTCGCGCGGCGGGGCTTCGTCGGAGGCCGCCTTGTCGCAGCCGGTGATCGTCAGAAGGGCGGCGCTCGCTATCGCCAGGCGATGCATACGCGGATATAGGTTCATGGTACGAACGTTCGGGTAATGAGCGCGGCAAGCGCGATGTCGGCCCAACGATGGCGCGCGCGGTCACGCGCGACCGTGCGCACACGCACGCGCGGATGCCCTTCGTCGGATGAATGCGTCACGCGGAGAAACGCTTGTTCGCTCCGCTACCGCGCGACATGTCAAAAGTGAAACAGGACAGTCCGCGAAGTCGTTAATGCGCCTGGCGAAACAGTCGGAAAAGCTGACCGATGAATTCTCGCGCGATGCCTGCCTTCAGATCCCTTTCGAACAGGTTCATCCTTCGGACAAACTCGCCGGTTTCACCCGACGATTACATGCAAACCATGAGGCGCGGCGTCTAATTCAGTTTCCGTGCGCCGCCGCAAACAGCTAGCAAATGGCGGAAATGGCCGAAACGCGAAGCCCCCCGGCGCGCGGTGCGTTCGGGGCTTCCAGCGGCGTTTGCACTGCATCATCGGCGCTTATTTGAAACTCCAGATTATGTCGTTTAATAATTAATCCGCCGCTATTTTAACGAGTGATCGCTTTTCGTTTCCGGTGAGATTATCAAAGCGAAGTGGAATTAATAGACTCTTTGAAAGTGCATTAGATGCCTTGCGCGGAAATTGCATTCCGCATGGAACAGTTTCGCTCGGCATGAACCAGGAATTGCCGATTAGCGCTGTACATAGACGGGTTGCATTCTCGATCGATGTTTCACGAATGAATCAGTTTCTCCTCTCCGGGAGACGAGCTGCAATTAGCCTGGAAGCCGCTCAGGGCCGACCGGCGCGGGTTTGCAGGCGGGTCGGTGTTCCATCGCACAGAACGCTATTTACAGCGCATCAAAGAATCGTGTAACTGTTTGTATGAGGAATCGGCAATTCTTTTCCGATCCGCTTTGATAAGCGCGGTCATCGGGATTCGAAAGAGGTTATCAATGTGCGCTCACCCTCATAACCGGACAGGTTTTGTGGTTCAGGCGCGAAAATCAGCCCACAAATAATCTCTGTCTGCTTATTATTCACACCAGCGGACCGATTCCGCCAACGTCTCGTTCCCATCGGTCACGGCAACCCGGCGAAGTTCGGGAAACGCCTTGATGCAACGCAATGGCCGAGTAACTCTTCCGCACCCTGGAAACAAAGCTGCAGAGGATGACCATGCCTTACGCCACACTCGAACCCGCTGTGATGGGTTGGACGCCTCCCTCGACGCGACCGTCGCAGGTCGAGGTCAAACGCATCGCGATACTGCTGTTCGACGGATTCTCGCTTTTGGGCGCGGGAATCGTCGCCGAAGTGTTTCACATGGCCAACGAACTGTCGTCGTTGAAGACGCGCGTCGAATGCACCTATGACGTGCGATTCCTGTCCGTCGAAGGCGGCAACGTGGCGTGCGCCTCGTCGGTGCGCGTCTGGACCGACGGACTGGACGCGCGCCACTACGGCGGCTTCGACGCGCTCTTCGTCGCGGGCGGCCGCGGCGCCGAAGAAGCGGCGAAGGACGAGCGCATCGTCGAATGGGTGCGCCGCATGAATTCGAAGACCACGGTCGTGAAGGCGATCTCCGAAGGCCGCAAGGTGCTCGAAGCAGCGGGCATCGGCGGCGCAGGCGATGCTCAGGCGCGCTACGGCAACGCGATGATCCAGCTGCGCGACGACGCGTCCGCCGAAGGCGGCGACCGCTACGAGTCGATGAAGGGCGCGCTCATGCTCGTGAAGCGCGATCTCGGCCTCGACGTATCGCGCAGTGTCGCCGAGCGCCTGATGCCGGGCTCCGCTGCGAAGCTCGTGTCGATTCTCGGCGACAGCGGCGCGGCATCCGCGGGCGACAAGATTCGCGCGGCGGCGCGCTGGCTCCAGGACAACTGCGAGCGGCCCATTTCCGTGGTCGATGCCGCGCAGGTCGCCGCGATGAGCGAGCGCAACTTCCTGCGCCGCTTCAAGATCGAGATGGGCATCACGCCATCGGACTATTTGCTTCAGGCACGCCTTGCCGTCACCTGCGCGCTGCTCACCGACTCCGAACTGCCGGTGGACAAGATCGCGCGGCGCAGCGGCATGGGCAACGGCGACCGGCTCGCCAAGATTTTCCGCAAGCGTCTTCTGATCTCGCCGACCGAATACCGGATGCAGAGCCGGCGCGAAGCCAACGGCTAAAGCGCGGCACGGCATGGCAGGAGACAGAAGGTCGAAGGTACAAGAATGCGCGCCGCCTTGTGTGTGATAGCGGACAGGGGTGGCGCAAAGCGTCGAACATTTGGCCGGACCATCTTGGTCCGCGGGCCAATCATTCTCGGGCGGCCAGTGGCATACAGCGCCGCGCACACGAACATGCAGGCAGGAGTCCTACGATGAGTAATGAGGCACGCACGGAAGGTGAGGTGATGGTAGGTAGGAGCGGTGAGGAGGCAGGCTCGGCCATGACGGCCGAGCCGTGCCGCCGGATCGTGCCGGTCATTCTCGCCGGCGGCTCGGGCACGCGCCTGTGGCCGATGTCCCGTGAGCAGTTTCCGAAGCAGTTGATCGGCATTGTCGGCCGCGACTCGCTTCTGCAAGCGACCGTTTCGCGCATGAAAGGCTTCAATGGCGGCTTCGATGTCAGCGCCGAGCCGATCATCGTATGCGGCGAAGAGCATCGCTTCACGACGGAAGAGCAGACGCGCGAAAGCGGCGTGACGGCGCAGATCATCGTCGAGCCCGCGCGCCGCGATACGGCGCCCGCGCTCACGCTCGCCGCGCTCGCCGCATGCAAGGACGGCCGCGACGCGATCATGGTGGCGATGCCCGCCGATCACTCCATCGCGGACATTCCGGCGCTGCATCGCGCGATCGAGATCGCGGCGGGGTACGCGGAGCGCGGCATGATCGCGACGCTCGGCATTCCGCCGACGCGCCCCGATACCGGCTTCGGCTATATCCGTCTCGGCGATGCGCTCGAAGACGGCGCGCACCGGATCCAGCGTTTCGTCGAGAAGCCGGCCGCTGAAGTGGCCGCGCAATACGTCGCGGCGGGCACGTACTGGTGGAACAGCGGCATTTTCGTGGTGCGCGCGAGCGTGTGGCTCGCGGCGCTGCAAGCGCTCAACGCCGACATGCACGCGGCCTGCTGCGCGGCCCTGAGCGAAGGCAAGGCCGACGGCAAGTTCTTCCGTCCGCATGCGGGCGAGTTCGGCCGCGCGCCGTCCGATTCGATCGACTATGCAGTGATGGAGCACATCGGCACCTCGAACGCGCCGTTCGAAGGCGTGGTCGTGCCGCTCGTCGCGGGCTGGTCGGACCTCGGCTCGTGGGACGCCGTGTGGGACGCGATGGACAAGGACGACTCGGGCAACGTGGCGAGCGGCCGCGTGGTGTTCGAAGGCGCGACCTCCAGCTATGCGCGCTCGGAAGGCGGACGTCTCGTCGCGTGCGTGGGCACGACCAACATCATCGTCGTCGAAACGGATGACGCCGTGCTCGTCGCGGACCGTTCGCGCGTGCAGGACATCAAGGGCCTCGTCGCCCGCATCCGCGAGCAGCATGCGCCGGAAGCGGACACGCACCGCAAGGTGCGCCGCCCGTGGGGTTTCTACGATTCCATCGAGCATGGCGACCGCTTCCAGGTGAAGCGCATCGTCGTGGCGCCGGGCGCGCGCCTGTCGCTGCAGATGCATCACCATCGCGCGGAACACTGGATCGTCGTGTGCGGCACGGCGCTCGTCACGCGCGGCGAAGAAGAGTTCCTCCTGAGCGAGAACGAATCCACGTTCATTCCGCTCGGCGTGCGGCATCGTCTGGAGAACCCGGGCAAGGTGCCGCTCGAGATCATCGAAGTGCAGTCGGGCAGCTATCTCGGCGAGGACGACATCGTGCGTTTCGACGACAAGTACGGCCGCAACTGAGTAGCGCTTCGGGGGCAGTGAGACAGCTTTCTTGCAACGGCAGGCATCACACCAAGACCGGCATGCGAGGAGGAGACAAACGTAGTCCGTTAGCTAGTTGAATCGTTCGGGGAAGAGACATGCGCGATTTACAAGGGTTGCTCGCGCGCCTGTTCGACGTCGCCATGATCGTCGGCGGCGCGGCGGTGGCGTCGCAGATCAGGTTCGAGTACATAGAGGCACATGCGTATTCGGCAGCGTTCGTCGCGTTCGCGGCGGCGTTTTCGCTTGCGCTGTTTCCGGGATTCGGCGTCTATGAATCATGGCGCGGCCGCAGCAAGGTGATGCTCGCCTGCCAGGTGTCGCTCGGCTGGTTGGTCGTGCAGGGCTGCGCGCTTGCGCTGATGTTCTCGCTGCACCGCCTCGACTACGTGTCGCGCCTCTGGTTCGCTTACTGGACGGCGGTGTCGGGCGGGCTCATGATCGCGGGGCGCCTCGCCATGCACGTCGTGCTGGCGCGCATGCGCAACGCGGGCATGAACCTGCATCAGGTGGCGGTCGTGGGTTGCGGCAGGCATTGCAACTCCATCGTGAAGAAGCTGGACCGCGCGAAGAACTCCGGCTTCCGTGTAACCGCCGCGCTGAACGTGGCGCCGGAAGCCGGCCGGCTCAACACGCGCGTTCCGGTGTACGAAGACCACGACGCGTTCGTGAACTTCGTGCGCACGCAGAACGTGCATGAGGTGTGGCTCGCGTTGCCGTTGTCGGAGGAGCGCACCATCCTGCGCTTCGTGAACGAGTTCCGCGACGATCTTGTCAACGTGCGTTTCCTTCCGGACGTGCGCAGTCTCGCGCTCTTCGAAGCGGGCGTGACCGATCTGCTAGGCGAAACGGCGATCAATCTCGTGGCTTCGCCGCTGTCGCAGAGCGCGCTCTTGCAGAAGGAAATCTTCGACCGTCTGTTCGCACTGCTTGCGATCATCGCCGTGTCGCCGTTGCTGATCGCCATCGCCATTGCGATCAAGTTGACGTCGCGCGGGCCGGTGCTCTTCAAGCAACGTCGCAAGGGCGCGGATGGCCGCGTCTTCAAGATCTACAAGTTCCGTTCCATGCGTGTGCATACGGAACAGGCCGGCGTGCTTCGCCAGGCCACGCGCAACGATCCGCGCGTGACCCGTGTGGGAGCATTTCTGCGCCGTACCAGCCTCGACGAGCTGCCGCAGTTCTTCAACGTTCTGCTCGGCGACATGTCGGTCGTGGGCCCGCGTCCGCACGCACTGGAGCATGACGACCTGTATCAGAAGGTCGTGTCGGGGTATATCCATCGTTACCGGATCAAGCCGGGCATCACCGGCTGGGCCCAGGTCAACGGCTTTCGCGGGGAAACTGATCTGATTGAAAAAATGGAAGGACGCGTCGCTCACGATTTGTACTACCTCGGTAACTGGTCGTTCGGACTCGATATGAGAATCATCGCCGCTACGATCTTCAAGGGACTACGCCACACCAACGCATATTGATGCAGGGGACGACCATCATGCACAACCAACAACAACCGGGCACCACATCCATGGCCGCCAATACGAACGTGTCGGGCGTCTTCCGGCTCTCGAGCCTGGCAGCGGCCGCTTCACTCTGTGTCATCTTCGCGGGCTGCGCGCTCGCGCCGGGCATGCACATGGACAAGCCGGCGGCGCTCGCCGAAACGTCCAACGAGCAGGGCGATACGACCTCGGCCGTGAACATCCCGATCACGCCGATCGATCTCTCGCTCGTGCGCAAGATGAAGGCCGCGCAGCCGACCACCTCGGTCGATCCGAACGCGAGCCTCTACGGCAAGGCGCGTGCATACACGCTCGGGCCGGGCGACGTGCTGCAGATCACCGTGTGGGATCACCCGGAACTCGTGGCCGCGGTCGGCCAGCCGCCGCAGCAGACGCGTCCCGCCGATGCCGCGCCCGGCTTCGTGGTCGACGCCGACGGCAACCTGCAATTCCCGTACGTCAACCGCGCGATTCACGTCGCGGGCAAGACCGAGTCGCAAGTGCAGCGCGAGCTGTATAACGAGTTGTCCAAAGTATTCGTGAAGCCGCAGCTGACGGTGCGCGTCGCATCGTTCCGTGCGCAACAGGTCTACATCGACGGCGAAGTGCGCACGCCCGGCTCGCAGCAGATCAACGACATTCCGATGACGCTGACGGAAGCCATCGGCCGTGCGGGCGGTTTCGCACCAACGGCGGATCAAAGTCGTGTCACGCTTATCCGTGATGGTGTGACGTATCACATCAACATCGCCGGGATGACCGCGAAGGGCCGCAACCCGGCGGACATCCTGTTGAAGGGCGGCGATGCATTGCGCATCGATTCGCGCGAAGACAACGGCGTGTACGTGATGGGCGAAGTGACGAAGCCGGCAACGGTGATCCCGATGCGCAACGGCAAGCTGACGCTCTCGGATGCGATCTCGCAGGCCGGCAGCTTCAACGCCGAGACGTCGGATCCGAAGGAGCTGTACGTGATTCGCAATGGCCAGACGGACAACCCCGAGGTGTACAAGCTCGATGCGCGTTCCCCGGTGTCCATGCTGCTCGCGAACAGCTTCGAGCTGCAGCCGAAGGACGTGGTCTATGTGGACAACAACGGGCTCGTCCGCTTCAGCCGTGTCCTGAACCTGCTGTTGCCGGCCATCAACGCCGGTCTGACGGCAGCCGTCATCACGAAGTAAAAGCAACAGCAAGTCTTCGATTCTTGCAGTATGACCGGCGCGCAGGGGCGCGCCGGAGACCTTGTGCGACATTCAAAGAAATAAGCGAGCGAGACCATGGCCATGAACTTTGATGCACGCTACTCGGACGTCTCGACCGGCGACGAGTTGCGATTATCCGACTATCTGGCTGCCGTATTCGGCAACTGGAAACTCGTGACGGTCGTCATGCTCGCGGTGGTCGCGCTGGGGACGGCCTACGCATTCATCGCGCCGCCGACCTACAAGGCGGACGCCCTCATTCAGGTCGAAGAGACCAACGCGAACAACAACGCGAACGCGAACGTCAACGCGGTGCAAGCCGTGTCGCAGATGTTCGATGCGAAGTCCACCACCGCCGCGCAGATCGAACTGCTGCGCTCGCGCCTCGTCGTCGACGACACGGTGCGCCGCCTGCACCTCGACATCAGCGCCGCGCCGCATTCCATTCCGGTGATCGGCGGCGCGGTCGGCACTGTCTTCTCGATGTTGAACGTGACGCCGCCCGCCGGCTATCTGTCGCGCTTCGCATGGGGCAACGAGCAGATCAGCGTGCCGCTCTTCGACACGCCGAAGGAGCTCTACGACCAGAAGTTCACGCTGGTTGCAGGCGAAGACGGCACGTTTGCGCTGAACGATCCGGAAGGCGTCGTGGTGCTCACGGGCAAGGTCGGCGAGGAAGCCACCGGCATGACCGCGCACGGCCCGGTCAAGCTGAAGGTGGACAAGCTGGTGGGCGCGCCTGGCGTGCACTTTGACCTGCAACGCTTCTCCACGCTCACGACCATCGACAACCTTCAGCAGCGTCTGACCGTTGCGGAGACGGCGTTGCAATCGGGCATCATCAGCGTGAGCCTCGAAGGGCGCAATCCGAAGGAAGCGGCGCAGATCGTCAACAACATCGCGAACCGCTACGTGCAGCAGGATGCCGACAAGCGTTCGGCCGAAGCGGAACACACGCTGGCCTTTCTCGATCAGCAACTGCCTGTCCTGAAGAAGCAACTCGACGATGCCGAACAGCGCTACAACACGTTCCGCAATCACCAGGGCACGGTGGACCTGAGCGAGGAAAGCCGTCTGTTGCTGCAACAGATCGTCGATAACAAGACCAAGCTCACGGACCTGCAACAGCAACGCGCCGAACTGTCGCAACGCTTCACGCCGAATCATCCGTCGGTGCAGGCTCTCGATGCGCAGATCGCTTCGTTGTCCGGCGCGCAGACGCGTCTTGGCAAGAGCGTGTCGACGCTGCCCGACACCGAGCAAACGGCACTGCGTTATCTGCGCGATGTGCGCGTGAATACCGAGCTGTACACGAACCTGCTCAACAGCGCGCAACAACTTCGCATCGCGAAGGCAGGGCAGATCGGCAACGTGCGCGTGGTGGACTACGCGCAGGCCGCCGACGATCCCGTCCGCCCGAAGCGCCTGCTCGTGATCCTCATCTCGGCTGGCGTGGGCCTTGTGCTCGGCGTGATTGTCGCGTTCATCCGCAAATCGCTGTATGGCGGCGTGGAGCGTCCGGAAGAGATCGAGAAGCAACTGGGCGTGCGTGTGTTCGCCATCGTGCCGCGCAGCACGCAGCAACTGCGCCTGCAACGCAAGGTCGGCATGCGTCGCGAGGGTCTGCATGTGCTGGCCGCTCAGGCGCCGGAAGACGCCGCGGTGGAAGGTATTCGCGGCCTGCGTACGTCGCTGCAATTGCAAATGGCCGATGCGCGCAACAACGTGGTGATGCTCACGGGCTCGCGTCCGGAAGCGGGCAAGTCGTTCCTGTCGGTGAATCTCGCGACGCTGGTTGCATCCACGAGAAAGCGCGTGCTTCTGATCGATGGCGACATGCGCCGCGGCGACATCCACTCGCACTTCGGCGTGCGTCATTCGCCGGGTCTGTCCGATGTGCTGATGGGCGCAGATGTGTCGAGCGCGATCCTGCACGATGTGCTGCCGGGCGTGGACCTCATCACCAAGGGCTCGCTGCCGTCGCATCCGTCCGAACTGCTCGCCAGCGATCGCCTCGGCGAGGTGCTGGAGCAACTCAAGCAGATGTATGACCTCGTGGTCGTCGATACGCCGCCTGTGCTGGCTGTCACTGACGCGACGGTCATCGGCAAGCACGCGGGCACGAGCCTCCTCGTCGTGCGCCACGGCAAGAATCAGGTGCAGGAAATCGGCGAGACGATGAAGCGCCTGCATCACGGTGGCGTGAGCATGAAGGGCGTGTTGCTCACCGACGTTCCGCAATCGAAGATTTTGATGGGCAGCACCTACGCCGGCTACTACGGCTACGAGAGCATCGCCGAATAAGGCGAGCAAAAACAGAAATAACAATGATGGCGCGTCGCCGCGCGCCAACTTCAGACCGCAGAATAAGAGGTTAAACATGGACCGCAAAGTTGCTTTGATCACGGGTATTACGGGGCAAGACGGGTCGTATCTTGCTGAACTGCTGCTCGAAAAGGGTTACGAAGTTCACGGCATCAAGCGCCGTAGCTCGCTCTTCAACACGGACCGCATCGATCATCTATATCGCGATCCGCACGATCCGGACCAGCGTTTGTTCCTGCATCACGGCGACCTGACCGATTCGACGAGCCTCGTGCGCATCATCCAGCGCGTGATGCCCGACGAAATCTACAATCTGGCGGCGCAATCGCATGTGGGCGTGTCGTTCGAAGAGCCGGAATACACCGCCAACGCGGACGGCCTGGGCGCACTGCGTATCCTCGAAGCAATCCGCATTCTCGGCCTCGAAAAGAAGACACGCTTCTATCAGGCATCGACGTCCGAGCTGTACGGTCTCGTGCAGGAAATCCCGCAGCGTGAAACCACGCCGTTCTATCCGCGCAGCCCGTATGCCGTGGCGAAGCTCTACGCTTACTGGATCACGGTGAACTACCGCGAAGCGTATGGCATGTACGCATGCAACGGCATTTTGTTCAATCACGAATCGCCGGTGCGCGGCGAGACGTTCGTGACGCGCAAGATCACGCGCGCCATTGCACGCATGGCGGTGGGCCTTCAAGAAGATCTCTATCTCGGCAATCTGTCCGCCATGCGCGACTGGGGCCATGCGCGCGACTACGTCGAGATGCAGTGGATGATGCTGCAACAGGAACAGGCCGAAGACTTCGTGATCGCCACCGGCGTGCAGTACAGCGTGCGCGAATTCGTGCAACACGCGGCTGCCGAACTCGGCGTGCATGTTCGCTTCGAAGGCGAGGGCGTGAACGAAGTGGGTATCGTCGATCGCATCGACAATCGCGACACCAAGTTCAAGCCGGGCCAGGTAATCGTCAAGGTCGATCCGCGCTACTTCCGTCCGACCGAAGTGGAAACGCTGCTGGGCGACCCGACGAAGGCGCACGACAAGCTCGGCTGGAAGCCGTCGACTTCCTTCGAATCTCTCGTGAAGGAGATGGTCCGCGCGGACTATCAGATCGCCCGTCGCGACGCGCTCGTGACGCTCGCCGGTTTCAAGGCTCTCGAACATCACGAGTAAGCCATGAACAAGCACGCACGTATCTTCGTCGCGGGACACCGCGGCATGGTCGGCTCGGCGCTCGTGCGCCGTCTGAGCGCAGCCGGCTACGACAACATCGTGACGCGCACGAAGGCGCATCTCGATCTGACGGATCAGGGCGGCGTGAACCTCTTCTTCGAAGAAGAGCAGATCGACGTCGTGTTCCTGGCGGCGGCGCGCGTCGGCGGCATTCTCGCCAATTCGACGATGCCCGCCTCATTCATCTACGAGAACCTCGCCATCGAAACGAACGTGATTCACGCGGCTTGCCGCTGGAACGTTTCGAAGCTCGTGTTCTTCGGGTCTTCGTGCATCTATCCGAAGGCGTGCCCGCAGCCGATCAAGGAGGAGTATCTCCTGCAATCCGCGCTCGAGCCGACCAACGAAGCGTATGCCATCGCGAAGATCGCGGGTCTCAAGATGTGCGAGGCGTACAACCGTCAGTACGGCACGCACTTCGTCTCGCTCATGCCGACGAACCTGTACGGCCCGAACGACAACTATGACCTGAAGAGCAGCCACGTGCTGCCCGCGCTCATCCGCAAGGCCCATGAAGCGAAGCTGCGCGGCGACGCGACGCTGCCCGTGTGGGGCACGGGCTCGCCGCGTCGCGAGTTCCTGCATGTGGACGACCTCGCCGATGCAGCGACCTTCCTGATGGAAAGCGACGTCAACGAAGGCGTGTTCAACGTCGGCGTCGGCCACGACCTGACCATCAGCGAACTGGCGCACACGGTATGCCGCGTGGTCGGCTTCGAAGGCGAGCTCGTGTTCGATGCGAGCAAGCCGGACGGCACGCCGCGCAAGCTGCTCGACGTGTCGAAGCTCGAAGGCATGGGCTGGAAGGCGTCGACCGGCCTCGAAGACGGCATTCGCGCGACCTATCGCGACTTCCTCGATCGCTACGCATCCATGCAGCCGGCGCCTGTCGCTGCCTGAAACACGTGGCATCCAGTCCAGGGAGAATAATAATGGCTTCAGTGACCATCTTTCATAACGTCGTCTGGTCGCGGCACAAGGGGGCGGTGCTGTCGGCGCTGCACAACATCGCGGGGTCCGGTTCCATCCGCTATTCGATGGTGCAGATCGCCGATACGGAACACGACCGCATCGGCTTCTCCGATGTCGACTACTCGTACCACCGCTATCCGATGACGAAGCTCTATAGCGGCTGCTACGAGGACGTGCCGACGTGGCGCATGACGGTGCGTCTCGTGTGGGAAGTGCTCAAGGCGAAGTCGGATCTCGTGGTTCTTCCCGGTTATCACCGCCCCGAATATTGGGCGATGATGGCAGCGTGCATCGTGACCGGAAAGCGTCGCGCCGTGTTCTGCGATTCCACCGGACGCGACAATCCGCGCCGCATGTTGACATCGATTCCGAAGCGCGTGTTCTTTGCCCTGTGCGATGGCTACTTCGCGTTCGGCACGCGCAGCCGCGAGTATCTGATGTCGCTCGGCGCGAAGCAGGAGAAGATTTTCATTCCGTGCCAGGCCGCCGCGCTGCCGCGCTCGTTCTCGCCGGAGACGGTGGTGGACGACCGCCTGGCGCATCGGCAGGGCAATAAGCCGGTGTTTCTGTTCGTTGGGCGCTTGTCGGCGGAAAAAGGTATCGATACGCTCGTCGATGCGTTCAAGCAGTTGAGAAAAAACGTGCCGAATGCGGAATTGCGCATAGTCGGCACCGGTCCTCTCGGGGATGATCTGAAGAAGCAGGTGTCAGAAGCCGGTCTGCAAGACGCTGTGCATTTCCTGGGCAGCCTTCAGGACGAGCCGCTCTCGCGCGAATATTTCGGCGCCACCTGCATGGTGCTGCCGAGCAAGCGTGAACCTTGGGGTCTCGTGACCAATGAAGCGTTGAGTCACGGTTGCCCGGTGATCGTGAGCGAGAGTTGCGGCTGCGTGCCGGAGCTGGTGGTCGAGGGCGTGTCGGGCTATTCGTTCCCCGCAGGCGATGTCGCGAGCCTGCATCGGACGATGCTCAAGTCGCTCGAAGCCTTCGCGGATACGGCAGGCGTTGCCAAGCGTTGTACCGATGTGATTCAGCGTTTCGATCCGCCTTCGGCTGCGGCGAACATCGCGCGGGGTTGCGCGCTGTTGCTGACGAATTGACGGTTCGGTGGTCGGTGGGAATCACCAACGGGGAAGACGTCAAGGAGGACGAACGGAAAGGGGAAGGGTGAAACGCCGTCGGGTCGCGGTCTTCGCGTCCCGATGGCTGGCGCTTTGCGGGCGAAAGGGCACGTTCGGGGCTCAGGGCGCGATTGTCGGGCGAGGGACCACATGAGAATACTGATCTACGGGCTGAACTATGCGCCCGAGTTGACGGGAACCGGCAAATACACGGCGGAAATGGCGGAAGCGTTGGCCCAGAACGGGCACGACGTGCGCGTCGTTTGTGCGCCGCCGTACTATCCGGAATGGAAGATCGGCGATGGCTATGCAAGCTGGCGGCATCGCTTCGAAACGCGCAAGGGCGTGCGTCTGTGGCGTGCGCCGTTGTGGGTGCCGAAAAAGCCGAGCGGCGCGAAGCGCATGCTGCATCTCGGCTCGTTTGCGCTGGCGTCGCTGCCTGCGCTCATCGCGCATGCGCTGTGGCGTCCGCATGTCGTGATGACGATTGCGCCGAGTCTGATGAACGCGCCGGGCGCGCTCGCGCTCGCCCGCCTGACCGGCGCGCGGTCATGGCTGCATATTCAGGACTTCGAAGTAGACGCCGCATTCGATCTCGGCCTCTTGAAGAACGCACGCGCGGCGAAGAGCGCGCTCGCGTTCGAACGCTGGCTGATGAAGCGGTTCGACGTGGTTTCGTCCATCTCGGACAAGATGGTCGAGCGCGCGGTGAAAAAGGGCGTCGCGCCTGCCGACGCGTTCCACTTCCCGAACTGGGTCGATACCACCGCGATCTATCCGATCGACGGTCCGAGCAGTTTCCGCAAGGAACTCGGCATCGGCGAGCACACGAAGGTCGTGCTCTATTCGGGCAACATGGGCGCGAAGCAGGGCCTGGAAGTGCTGGCCGAGGCCGCCGCCGCGCTCGCCGCACGCGACGATATCGTGTTCGTGTTCTGCGGCAACGGCGCGACCAAGAAGAAGCTGCAGGAACGTTGCGCGGATCTGCCGAACACGCGCTTCCTTTCGTTGCAGCCCATCGAGCGTCTCAACGAATTGCTGAACCTCGCGGACATTCACGTGTTGCCGCAACGCGGTGACGTGGCCGACCTTGTGATGCCTTCGAAACTTACGGGCATGTTCGCGAGCGCGCGCGCGGTCGTCGCGATGGCGCAGCCGGGAACTGAGTTGTATGAGGCTGTAGCTGGACGCGGCGTGGTGATCCCGCCGGAGAACGTCGAGGCATTGACGGACGCCATCACCATGCTCGTTCGCAATCCGGCGCTGCGCGCGCGTTACGGCGAGGAAGGGCGTCTGTTCGCGCAGGAGCGCCTGTCGCCCCAGTCGGTGTTCGCGCGGCTCGAAGAACGTCTGAAGTCGCTGATCGGCGACACGGCCGACACCCGCTTGAGCGATGCCGTCGACATGTCCATCGCGCGCATCGCGGAGCGCGCGCCTATTCTGCCGCAGGTCGAGAAGATCGAGTAGCAGTCTTGCCGGTGATGCGGCGCGTTACTCACAACGCGCCGTATCTACCGCGCGTCGTTTCATCAATAAGGCGACTTGTAGATGTCCCGCGCCCGCGCAGCTCTGGCCGGCGCCTTGAAGCCGTTGGGCGTCGGATAGAGCGTGGCGGCCGCGCCTTGCGGCATCAGCATGGCTTTCGCGTCGCCCTGGCGTCCCGCGCGCCGCAGCTGCGCGCCGGCGCCCGGATTGCCCACATATCCGTTCTGTTGCGCAAGCAGCTTGTCCGTCGGCGAGATGCCCTGCGCCGTCTGCGCATTGGTAATCGGCCCGCGCTGGCCGCCCCGCCCGTTGGTCGGCGCGCCGTACGGATCGGCATAGGTATCGGGACTCCCAAGCAAATCCATTTCCGTCGGCACACCGCCGCCCGCCTGTTGCTTGCTGATGGCGGCATCGGCGAAGTTGCCCGCATGCGCGACAGACGATGCAGCGAGCGCGCAGGGCCCCAATGCAGCGATGAGAAGCGGCATGAGCGCCGCGCGTAGCTCGTGTTTCATGGTCTCTCCTGGCTGATTACGTTAAGCGTTATACAGAGCGCGCATCGGCTTATCGGTACGCTACGTCACGCGGCTCGATCGTTTGCATGCAGCATAGAGCGATGCATCAGCCGCCAGCGCCAAAAGTCTTGCCGTTACGGCCAACCGTGCCGCACCGCACATGGCGCTTTTTAACGTTCGCTGATAATCCGTTCACCGTATGCAGTCTTGAACGAAGAAGCGAGACGACACGGATGCGCGCGTGCAATGCGCGCCGACATACAAGGCCAATAAAGAGTCACTTGCTCGCAAGGCGCAGCAGGCGAACAGCGAAACGGGCGGGGAACCATGGACAGAGCGATCGACGAGCGAGTCATCGGCGCGGCCGGCAGTGACGGCTTCGACGGCATGCGCGAGACATCCGCGAGACGCGGAAAGGTGATCGACCTGTCGCGCGCAGGCCCGGGCAATTTCGTGGCGAAGCGTAGCTTCGTGATCGAGCTCGTATGGTTCTTCGTCGAAGCATGCTTCATCAATAACAAGCTCATACCGGTTTCGTTCGTGCGCGTCGCGTTGCTGCGGGCGTTCGGCGCGCGCATCGGCAGGAACTGTCGGATGCCGCATCCCATTCGGGTGAAAGCACCGTGGAACTTGAGCGTCGGCGACAACTGCTGGTTCGGCGTCGATGCATGGATCTATAACCAGACCGATATTCGCATCGGCTCGAATGTCTGCATTTCGCAGGGGACGTTTCTCACGACGGGATCGCACGATGCCGCCGGCAATATGGACTTGCAGGTCGCACCGATCGTGATCGAGGACGGCGTCTGGATCACATCCAGGTGCGTCGTGCAGATGGGCGTCACCATTGGCCGCTCGGCGCTCGTTACGCCGCAGTCGGTGGTGCATCGCTCGCTGGAAGCGGAAGGCGTATACGGCGGTAACCCGGTGCGCTTCATCAGAAAACGCTTCCCGGCGTGAATGGATATTGGCAGTCGAGAGTGCAGTGATCTTGTCGGGACCACACTCCGGATGCGATCCTGCGACACCGCTTAAGCATAAAACAAGAAGGAGCACGGGGAATGTTCATTGACAGCCGCAGCGTTGACCAAGGCGCAGTCATAGAGACCACGGTTTGCATCGTCGGCGCGGGCGTGGCGGGGATCACGCTTGCACTGGAACTGGAAAAGCAAGGCATCGACGCGGTTCTGCTCGAAAGCGGCGGATACCGCGCCGATGACGAAACACGCGACCTGTATCGCGGCGAGAACGTTGGGGTTCCTTATGAATTTGCCGATGGCTGCCGCAGCCGCTTTCTCGGCGGCAGCAGCAATTGCTGGGGCGGATGGTGCCGGCCGCTCGACCCGTGGGACTTCGAAAAGCGCGACTGGGTGGCCGACAGCGGCTGGCCGTTCGGCCTCGACGAGCTGCGTCCTTACTACGCGCGCACGCATGCGTTGTTGCAACTCGGCGAGAACAACTTCGATCCTGCCTACTGGGAAGCGGCGATTCATCGCTCGGACGTGCGGCGTCATCCGTTCGCGAGCGGCAACGTCCGCGATACGATCTCGCAGTTCAGCCCGCCCGTACGTTTTGGCAAGGTGTATCGCAAGCAACTGCTGGATGCGAAGAACGTGCGCGTGTTTCTGTTCGCGAACGCGTTGAACATCGATACCAACGGCGACGCGCGTTCGGTCACGAAGATCGATGTCGGCACGCTGTCGGGCCGCCGCTTCGGGATCCGCGCCAAGGTGTTCGTGCTCGCGACGGGCGGCATCGAGAATGCGCGCCTCCTGCTGTCGTCGAACAAGGTGCAGGCAGCGGGCGTCGGCAATGGCAATGACCTCGTCGGCCGCTATTTCATGGACCATCCGCGGATCATGTCGGCGAACGTGCGCTTCAAGAAGGAATGGGCGCGCAACAAGCTCTACGACATCAAGTATCACTATCAGAACAAGGCGGTGTCCGCGCACGGCACGTTCATCTCGTCGCAGTTCGCGCTCACGCAGCAAGTGCTCGAACGCGAGAAGCTGCTCAACGCGCGCGCATGGTTCTATTCGGTGTTCCGTGGCGAAAACACGAAGGGCTCCGAAGCCCTCATTCGCGCGAAGCAGGCGCTCCTGAAGAAGGACCAGCCCGGCTACAGCATGACCGGCGATGTCATGACCATGCTCGCGCATCCGGTCGATACCGCGTGCTTCGGCCTCGCGCGTCTGTTGCAGCCGCGCCCGCTCATCACCGAAGTGAAGATTCAGACGATCGTCGAAGCGGAGCCGAACCGCGACAGCCGCGTGACGTTGTCCGCGCAGAAAGACTCGCTCGGCATGAATCGCGTGAAGGTGAACTGGCAGGTGACCGAACTCGTGAAGCGCACCTTCGACCGTACCGTCGCGCATATCGCGGCGGAACTGCAACGCGGCGGCGTGGCCGACGTGACGCTCGACGAGCCGCTCGAAGGCAAGCCGTGGCCCGCGCAGCTCGAGGGTACGTGGCATCACATGGGCACGACACGCATGCACGATTCGCCGAAGCAGGGCGTCGTGGACCGCAACCTCAAGATCCACGGCATGAGCAACCTCTATGTGGCGGGCAGCTCCGTGTTCCCGACGGTCGGCGCGAACTTCCCGACCATCACGATCGCCGCGTTGACGTTGAGGCTTGCGGCGCATCTGGGGCGCGTCATCAAGGGCGACGACACGATCGGCACGCTCGTCACGTCGTCTGGCACGCCGCTTCGTAACGAGACACCAGCCGACCTTCCGATGGCGGCTTCAGCAATGCATATGCGGGGAGACCTGGCTTAAAAGCCGGCGTTTGGGGAAAGGGGACGCCGCCGGTCGAACGACCGGCGGCGTTTTCTTTTGGTGAAACGGTCGTCGCTATAATCGCATTCCGTCTCCGCTCATCGCTCATTCGCCGTGAAAAAGCTCACCGTTCTCGCGCTCGCTTCGTTGTTGCTCGCTGCATGCTCGTCCGCCGAAAAGGAGGCGCAGCGTGCGGAAGGATTCTCGTACTCCGAGCGCTCGCTCGATGCGGCGCAGCGCAATGCGACCGTCGCGTGCCGCGACGCCGCGCAATGCGATGCGATGTGGACGCTGACCAAGCGCTATATCGAAGAAAATTCGAATCAGCCGGTGATTCGCGCGGATGCGGTGGCCATCGAGACGGATGTGCCTTCGCGGTCGGGCAAGCCGGTTTATTCGGCGACGCGCGTGGCGAAAGGCAATGGCGCGACGATTGCGCTCTATGCGCAATGTCGCGACATGTATGGCCCGGAACGGGCGCGGGGTTCGGATTACGACGACTGCGCGAGCAAGATCATCGCGGCGCAAAACCGCTTCGCCGCTTATTTACGCCCGGCTCAATAACGTTCGAAGGACGCGGACAGCATGCCTCGCGTGAGGCCGCCGTCGCGCTTGTTCGCCGTTTCCCGTAGCACGCGTGCGAGGTCCTTCGACATGGCTTCGACGTGAAAGCGTTGCATGAAGGTGGCGAGCGCCTGTTCGCGCATCGCGGCTGCGGCCTGTGGGTCCATGCGCAACCATGTCGACAGCGCGTCGATGGTGCCCTCGACCGTATCGCTCGCGACGATGCCAGCGCCATCCTCTTGCACTTCGCGCCAGATGTTGACCTTGTCCGAGATCAGCACCGGCAGCTTGGAGCCCAGCGCCTCGGCCACGGCGATGCCGAAGTTCTCCTGATGCGAAGGCAGCGCGAAGGCATCGCTCGTGCGGAACGCGCCCCACTTGAGATCGCCGCTCAACATGCCCGTCCACGTCACGCGGTCCTCGATGCCCAGTTCCTTCGATAGCGTGCGCAGTTGCGCGGCCCATTCGCTATGGTCGGGGCCGGCCATCACGAGATGCGCGCGGGCGTCGATATCGCGTACGGCTGCGAAAGCCTTGAGCAGCAGATCACAGCCCTTCTTTTCATGGATGCGGCCGAGAAACAGAATGGAACGCTTGCCGGCGAGCTGCGGGAATCGCGCCAGGAACGCCTGACGCAGCGCGGTGGAATCGGCAGGCGGCTGGCGCGTGCCGAACGCCACCACTTCTTCCTTCGCGCGATACATTCTGAACGATTCGCGCGCGAGCAAGCGTTCTTCCTGTGTCGTGAAAAGCACGCGCCTCGCATCGCGCAATACGCGATACTCGGCCCAAGGCCAATACAGGCACTTCTTCAGATGCTTGAGCGGATACGTGCGCTTGAACCACGGATCGAGCATGCCGTGCGGGAACACGTAGTAGGGCACGTCGCTGTCGCGCAATGCTTTCCACGCGCCGAAGCTGTGGTACTGCCAGAGACCGTTGACGATCACCGCATCGAAGCGCGCGGCATGCTCCTGCAGCCACGGCACGAGCCGCGGGCAGAGCCCATAGAAGCCGCGCGACGGTCCGAGCGCGTGCAGACGCAGCGGAAAGGCGCCGAGATACGGCGCATCCGGCGCATCGAGCGAGACGACTTCGATTTCATGCCCCATCGCCCGCATGCTGAGGCCGCTTTGCAGCACGCCTTCGGTTGGGCCGCCCGCACGCGGATCGACAGTGGAAAGCAGATGCAAAATCTTCATGGCGAAACGATCCCCGGTTCGTTGGCGTATTGGGCCCGCTGGCTTTTCTAAGCCTTCTATGCGGACGGTGCGAAGCTGCTCGCTCCCGGCGGCGCGTCATGCCGGCTTTCGCCGTGATGCTCGTGCGCGAGTCCCGGTGCTTGCGCGGGCATCAGTTCCGGCTGCGGGCCGTACGGACGCCATTCCGGGCGCCAGTCGGCATGAACATCGTCGCGCGTGCGTCCGTAAGGCGTCCTGAAGGAACGTCGATTCACCGACTGCGTGCGCATGGCATGAGCGATCCGCGCGAATGCCGCGACGAGCAGACCCAGCGCCACGCCGAATACGATGCCCGAGAAGCGATTGCCGAGCGGATTGCCGCCGACGGAAGTGGCCGGCAGCGCGGCCACGACCAGCAACGCGCGGCCGAGCACCGGCAGATACATCGCGTCGGGCGCGCGATTGCGCCATGAGCGGTACGCCATCGACCCGCGGTAAAGCGCCCACAGCACGCCGGCAGGCAATGCGATGCCGAAGAGAATGCCGCCCGCGAAGAACTGATAGACCCAGAAGTTATGGCCCGCCGCCCATTCCTTGATCGCGTAGAAGTCCTTCTTCGTGAACTGTCCCGCGAGGTCCGGCAAGTACGTCGGCGAATAGCGATAATCGTGACCGTAGCCCTTGCCGATCAGCACCGCGAGGGTGTCGGACGTGGTCTGATCGTACTGGTCCTTCATTTCGGCAAGACGCGTGATGGTCGTCGGATCGCGGCCGGATTCGGTGGCTTTCGCGAAGTTCAGGCGCTGCGACCAGTGCTCGGCCACGCCGGGAAAGAACGCGGCGGACGCGGCGACCATTGCGCCGAGCAGCGAGGCGATCATGATCGCGCGCAGTGCCGCCGTGAAGAGATGCTTGACGGACGGCGCGGCAAGCCACGTCGCATAAGCGAAGAGCAGCACGGTGCCGACGAGCAGACTGCGCGTGACGCTCAACAGCTCGATCACGACGGTCGCAAGAAAGAGCAGCACCGTGAACTTGGTCATGCGCTTGGCGATGACGAACTCATGCAGCAGCAGCCCCTGCAAACAAAGGAACGTGACCGATACGATGCGAAAACGCACGTTCTCCAGCCCGCCGCCCGTGGCCATGCCATAGACGAAGCTGAAGATCAGCGAGGCGATCATGGACCAGTACATGGCGCGCTCGAACTGCTCGAGGCGTTGCGAATCCCACGGACGGCACGCGACGAGATAACCGAGCAGCATGAGCGCGAACGGCAGGATCACGCGCATGTAGTTGCCCGAATCATTGCCCTGAATCATTTGCGTCGCGATGCTGCCGACGATGGTCAGCATGAAGAGCGACGTGACCCATGTGCGCAGCCGCGAGCGTTGCGCGAAGCGTGGCGCAATCAGCAGAAGCGCGCCGCCTGCGAATATCGCGGGAACGGTGAGGAGAATCTGGATGGCTTTGCTGGCCGTTTCCGCGCCCTTGAAGTCGAATGCGAGCGGAAGCAGGAATAGCCAGATCCAGACGACGGCGAACTTGTTGCGCATGGCGTTCTCTTTAGATGGCAAAGCTCGTCGAG
This sequence comes from Caballeronia sp. GAFFF1, assembly GCF_023630705.1. Classification (GTDB taxonomy): domain Bacteria; phylum Pseudomonadota; class Gammaproteobacteria; order Burkholderiales; family Burkholderiaceae; genus Caballeronia. The sequence goes on along the minus strand of NZ_JALQEM010000019.1, from coordinate 42,270 downwards.
CTTTACTTCTCGCGGTTGGATCCGCTTCGTGCCCTGGAGGCCTTGAGTCGCGTGTTGTGTGTTCGAATCAGCTTGAGCGACGGTCCCCGGGTACCCCGTATTTGTGGGTCGAATATATCAGCGGGCAAAAGCGCACGCCGTCGCGGCGGCGTTTTGCGACTAGCGTTCGGCGCGAAACGACGGATGCTCATGTGCGCCGCGCCACGCTCGCTCAGGCGCCGTTCGCTGCGCGCGAAGGGATATGTTGTCGATGCCGCATAGCGTGCGCGGCGCTGTCCGGCAACGATGCGATTCTGGCGGATCAAGCCGCTATTCCGGAACGATTATGGTCATGCCGGCAATTGGCCTTCGCGGGTCAGTGGCGGCATTGACCAAATGACATCCGCGATGCGCGTGCGTGCGCCGATATGAGGACTCCCGGCGGCGAGGCATCCAATACAACATAAGCAGCATAAGACCTTCGCAGACAGGGGGGGAAGGCCATGAGCCTTTTCGGCGCCACACGCATGCCAGGACCCAATCGATCGATCGAGCTCGATTTCATCCGGGGACTCGCCATCATCGCAGTCATGGGATATCACTTTCACTCATACCCGACCGGCAGCGCGTTCATTGCCGCCATCGAGTATCCGCTCAAGAGCTTCGGGCACGAAGGCGTGAATCTGTTCTTCACGTTGAGCGGCTTTCTTGTCGGCGGCCTGCTGCTCAAGCAGTATGCGCAGGAAGGACGCATCGACGCGACGCGCTTCATCGTGCGACGCCTTTTCAAGATCTGGCCCGCGTACTACGCGCTGATTCTTTTTCACGTGCTGGTGGGGCGCCATCCGACGAATACGTTCCTCGTGCAGAACCTCACGCACATGCAGAATTATTTCGGTTCGTCGATCGCGCAGACGTGGAGCCTCGCGGTCGAAGAGCACTTCTATCTCTTCTTGCCGTTACTGCTGATCGTGTTCGCGCGGTGGCAGACGCGCATCAACACGATTCTCAGCGTGCTCGCGTCAATCTGCGTCGCGGTGCTGATTGCACGGACCATCGCGGTCTATAACGGCGATCTCGACGGCACGTTCTTCTATACGCAATACCGCATCGACAGCCTGTTGTTCGGGGTCATGCTCGCCGCGCTCTATTGGCTGAAGCCTGCGGTGTATCGCGGCATTGCAGAGAGAAAGGGCCTGTTGCTGGCGGCCGTCGCGGGGCTCGTGTTGTGGCTCGTGTTCGGCACGCGCAACGTGGAGCTGGACCAAAGCATCGGTTATACCGTGCAGGCCATCGGCTTTTGCGCGCTCATCGTGCTGACGGTCGAGTACTCGGGGCGTATTCGCGAGTCGCGGCTTTATCGGCTGATCGGGTGGATCGGCGTGTATTCCTATGGCATTTATCTGTGGCATTCGCTGGCGCTCGCACCGGGCGACATCCTCATTCGCAAGGCGGCCGCGCTGCATCTTCCGGCGATACCCGCGTGGGGCGTCATCATGGCGGCTCAGTTCGCCATTGCGATCGTGGTGGGTTATGTGACGACGCGTGCGGTGGAGTTCCCGTTCCTGCGCATGCGCGATGCGCTCTTTCCCGCGAAGCGGAAAGTGCAAGCGCAGAAGGTGGTGGACGCGGTGGAAGTGGTCGGAAAGCAGGCTTGATGCGAATCAGCCGGTTCCTGCGGTCATCGCGAGAACCGGCGTGATGCTGACTGCGTCAGGCGATCGCCTGGCGCAGTGTTTCTTTGAATTGCCCGAGCGTATTGCGCTCCAGCAGATGTCCGGCGCGGACAGGGCGCTTGCGGCGCGCGAGAACATCGTCGAGCGCGCGATTGATCGAGCCCGGCGTGAGATCGTCGATCACCGGTCCCAGCTCGCCCGTGCGACAGAACCATCCGATCAGTCCATCGGCCGTTGCAATGACCGGCTTGCCGAAGCGGAATGCCTGCACGAGCACGCCGCTCATGCCGTAGTGGCCTTTATAGCCCAGCCAGACGACATCGCAGGCAGAGAAGAGGTCGAGCTCCGTCTCGCTCGAAATGAAGCGGTCCAGCACGATCGGCGCGGGCAACAGCTTGCCTGCGGCTTCGCTCAACAGCGCGCGCACGTCGCTGTCCTGAGCGCCCGCGATCACCAGCTTCGGCGTGTGCACGCCGTCCTTGCGCTGTGCCAATGCTTCGATCAACTCGAAGATGCCCTTGCGATCGTTGATCGCACCATAGACGAGCACATGCATGCCCTTCGAGAGACCGAGCCTGCGCCTCGCCGCCGATGGCTCGGCAGCATGCGCATCAGGAAACGGATCGGCGAGATAGTCGATGCTCGTTCCGTGCGCACGGCCGCCGTTGCGCTTCCACCAGTCGGGCAGCGTCGGGTCGATGGTCAAGAGCGTCTTCATGCCGCCCACGCGAATGGCACGCGCGAACAGCCGCGACTTCACCGCATTGATAAGCGGCCGGCGCGGCGCGCGCACGCCGACGAGATGATGATGAAAGTTCGAGCGCATCGTGACACCGACCCACGGCGTGTTGCCGAACGGCGAGCGCAAAAACGGCAACGCGAGCAGAAAGTAGTCGACATAGGGCACGACGACGAGCGCCACCTTGCGTTCGCGACTCGCTACCGCATAGGCGTGCTTGAAGTTCGCATGCGCGCGCATATAGCTGATAGACCCGAGCCCCTTGCGCGTGCCGTGCTCCGGCGGCGCAACGAACGTGATGCCGAGCGCATCGCCGCCTTGCTCCTGAATCTGCTTCACGAGCGCATGCCCGGCATTGCGCGGCTCCGTGACGATCAGGCAGCGCAAGCCTGCTTCCATATAAGCATTCGCGGCCCATTGCGCGTAGCGCCAGCGGTGACCGCTGAAATCAGGCTCGATGATGAGAACGGTATCGTTCATCGTGAAGTGGCATCCGTCATGGTGTTTTCTAATCAGACACGGTTTCTCGTCGAGAATCGAACGTAACACCGCGCCCGCGCATTGAATGGCCATATTTCAGCGCTTATCCGCGTCGCGCGATGTGGTGAAGAACACCAAACGCCAACCGTCAACCCGCGATAACGCGCACCCTTGCCGAATAGTGCTACGCGTTGGCGTCCGCAACCCCGGCTGCCACGCTATTTTTCCCACAGTCGCCTGAAAAGAAGCGCGGACCTCGCGCGTACCTGTCATTCGGACGGGCGCGCGGGCGCGACGCGCAAGGTGGATCGCACGCGATACCGACATATCGCGGCGCCACGAATCGAAATACAGCAGTACGGGGAACGTGAGTGAGATCTGTCCGGCTATCCTTCTTGCCAGCACGCGCGCGGTTCGAGCACGATGCGGCCTTCTGGGTGCTCCTTCAACAAGTGGTCGTGCGCGGCTTCGTCGCGCTGAAGTTTCTCGCCATCGGCCGCATTCTCGGGCCTGAAGCGATCGGCGCGGTCAGCATCGCGCTGCTCGCGGTCGCAATCGCGGAAGCGTTGTCCGATACCGGACTTGCGCAGGCCGTCGTGCAGGGACGCGATGCGCCCTCGCAAGGCGAGCTCGGCGCGGTATGGGCGACGCTCGCGATGCGCGGCATCGTGATCGGTCTCTTGATCGCCGCGCTCGCGCCGTTTATGACGAGCCAGTTCCATCTGGGCGGCTCCATCGGGCTGATCTTGCTTGCCGCCGTTTTGCCGATGGTGCGCGGCGTCGCATCGCCTGCGTACTTCACGGTCACGCGGCAGCGCGGCTTTCAAAAGCTCGCGGGCGTGGAGACTTCGGCGGCGTTCACCGACTGCGCTGTCGGCCTCGCATGCGCGTTGTCGGGCGCGGGCGCGTACTCGGTGCTGATCGGCCTCGTTGCAGGCGAGTTGTTGAAGACGACGCTGACATGGACCGCCATGTCGCCGCGTCCGCCTATCCGCTTCTCGTTCGCGGGCATTTCGCATTACGTGAACTTCAGCCGCTGGATCTGGGCGGGCAGCGTCGTCAATCTTCTGCTGAACCAGTTCGACAAGGTCGTTGTCGCGAAGCTGCTCGGTCCGCTGCAACTGGGCGCCTATCAGATGTCGTCGAAGCTCGCGCAAATGCTGCTTGCCGATGCCGCCATCGCGATGTCGCAGTATCTGTTTCCGACTTTCTCCGAGCATCATCGGCGCGACGTCGCGGGGGCGCGCAAGCTCTTTCGACGCTACCTGCTGCTCGCGGCGGTGGGCCTCACCGTGCTCGTCGTTGCCTTGCGCGTCGCGGCCGAGCCGCTCTTCAATCTCGTGCTGGGGCCGGCGTGGCTGTCGGCGGTGCCGCTCTTTCGCATCTTCGTCATCAACATGGCGATCGGCGCGGTGATCGCGGTGCTCGTGTCGTGGCTGCGCGCGAGCGGCATGCCGAAGGTGGCGACGCATGCGTCCATCGTGCAAGCAGTCGTGCTGTGCGTGACGGTGCCCATCGCCACGCATCTGTGGGGCGTGACGGGCATCGCGTGGTCCATGACCGCGGGGCTTGCATCAGCAACGGCGTGGATGCTTTATCGCATCGTCAGGGAGGCTTGAAATGCGCATCGTACATCTCGTCCTGGCGCCGCGACTCTCCGGCGCCGAGGTATTGGCAAAAGACCTGGCGATTCATCAGCAAAGAAGCGGCGAAACGGTCGCCATTGCGTCGCTCATGCCGCCGCATGACGACTTCACCGCGCTGCAAGCGGAACTCGTGGCGAACGGCGTGCAGTGTCTCTTTCCGGACCGCATGCATGGACGCTTCGGCAAGCTGCTGGAACTGCATCGAACGATCCGTGCGTATCAGGCGGACGTGCTCTTCGCGCACGCGACCATTCCCGCGTTCTATGCGCGCATGCTGCCGCTCGCGGTGCCGATCGTCTACGTGATGCACTCGGCGACCAACGACTTCGAGAGCCGCATGTTCCGGCGCGTCGAGCGCATGCTCTCGCGGCGGGCGCGCGCGGTGATCGCTGTGTCGCCCGCGAACATCGACGATTACGTCGGCGCGGTCGGGCGTCACCCGGCCATGACGCTCATTCCGAACGGCGTCGACATGTCCCGCTTCTCGATGCGTTCGGCGAGCACGACGGGTCACGCATCGCAGCAGATCGTGCAGATCGGGCGCTATACGTCGGTGAAAAATCAGCTCTCGACCGTGCATGCGTTCGAGCAGGTGGTGCAGCGCGTGCCGGATGCGCGGCTGCTGTTGTGCGGCGTGATCGAAGATCCGGCGTATCACGCGGCCGTGGGCGATCTGATCGAAAAGCTCGGGCTTTCGAAGAACGTGAGCCTGCAAGGTCCGCGTTCGGACGTGGCGGAACTGCTCTTCTCGTCGAATGTGTTTGCGATGCCTTCGCGGTCGGAAGGGCATAGCATCGCCTTTCTCGAAGCGCTCGCGTCCGGCGTGCCCGTGGTCGCGAGCACCATTCGTCCGTTCAGCTTCGCGTCGGACTTTCCGAGCGTGCGCCTGTGCGATCCCGACGATACGAAAGCCTATGCGGATGCGCTCGTCGCCGCGCTCGGCCAGCCGCGCGCGCACCGGCCGCTCAACGGCCTGACGCTTGCGGACACGGCCGCGCGTTATCTCGCCGTCGCGCGAGATGTGACGCAACGCTTGCCGCGTCCTGCGCCGGCCTGAAGCGGCAAGTTCTACGCGTCGGGAAAAAAGCGTAGCGCGCGCCAGCCATTCGATGCTGGCGCGCGTTTCTTTTTTCGCCTATGAAATAGCGTAGTGCCGCTCAATGGAGACACACATGTCCGACATGCTCAGCATCTCGACGCCCGATGGCGACTTCGACGCGTACGTTGCATATCCGGCGCAAACGCCCGCGCCTGCCATCGTCGTTCTGCAGGAGATTTTCGGCATCAACGACGACATGCGCGAAACCACCGACGAATACGCGCGACAAGGCTATGTCGCGCTATGTCCTGACCTGTTCTGGCGGATCGAGCCGAATGTGAATCTCACCGATCGGACGGAGGCAGAATGGCAGCAGGCGATGAAGTACTACAACGCATTCGACCTGAACACGGGCGTCGAGGATATCGCCGCGACCATCGGTTTTGCGCGCGGTCTAGAACAGGTGCAGGGCAAGGTCGGATCGGTCGGCTTCTGTCTGGGCGGACTGCTTTCGTTTCTGACGGCCGCGCGCACCGATATCGACGCAGCGGTGTCGTACTACGGCGGCGGCACGGACCAGCACTTGAACGAGTTGCCGAAGATCAAGGCGCCATTGCTCATTCATCTGGCGGAACAGGACGAGTTCATCGATGCCGATGCGCGCAATCGCGTATTGGCCGCCGTGCAAGGTCACGCCAACATCGAGGCGTACACGTATCCGGGCTGTCACCATGCCTTCGCGCGCCATCATGGCGCGCACTACGATGCAGCGGCGGCGAAGCTCGCGAACACGCGCACGGCCGGTTTCTTCGCAAAGCACCTGAAATAAGGCACCAAAACGACAACGCCGCCCGGGAGAGGGCGGCGTTGTGGTCGTGCGCAACGGACTACTTCTTCACCGGATGCGGCCGTCGGAACACCATCCAGCGCGGCACCTTGAAGCGAACGATGCTGACATAGAGCCAGACATAAGTGGCTGCGAACACCACGACGAAGCAGAACAGATGCACCGTATGACGCCAGAACAGCGTCGCGGGAATCACCGCGATGAGGCACAGCAGCCACAGATAGGGCGACGTCAGCGAGTTACGCCGCGTGAGTTCGCGCGCGTTCTGCACGCCGACGGCCCAGCGCATCAGGCGCTTGTAGACGAGCATATGCAGATGCACGCCGTCCGGAATACCGGGCGACATGCCGCGAATGAATTTCTTGCGATAGATCGAGAAGCAGGTCTCGAAGATCGGGTACATGAAGAGCAGCACCGGATACCACGCGGAGACATCGCGGTTGCGCATGACGAGCATGATCGCAAGTTCGGCCAGCATGAAGCCGACGAAGTACGCGCCGCCATCGCCGAGAAAAATGAGGCCGGCGGGAAAGTTCCAGATGAAGAAGCCCATCACCGCGCCCATCATGATGAGCGATCCCGACAGCACGACCGGATCGTGAACCTGGAACGCGACGTAAGCGAGCGACGCGAACATCATGAACGTAACCATCGACGCGAGGCCGTTGAAGCCGTCGATGATGTTCACCGCGTTGGCGAGCGCCGCCACGGCGAGCACCGTCACCGCGCAGGAAATGATTGCGTAGGAGAGCAGAAAATCCAGCGGCGGCACGCTGATGCGCGTCACCGCGATATCGAGCAGCGCATACGCGAGACCGGCAGCGGCCATCGTGCAGATGAGACGCACGAGCGGCGTCACGCGCTTGGTCAAGTCTTCGAGAAGCCCGGAGAGAAACGCAGGCAAGCCGCACGCGATAATGCCGAGAATGCCGCCCGACACGAGCGGATAGCTCCATCGCAGTTGCACGGCGGAGGCGGCGAGTCCGCACAGAATGCCGACGCCGCCGATGCGCGGCACAGGCCGCGCGTGGAATTTCTGCACGCCGGCGAGATCGGTATCGCCGAGCACGCCTTCCTGCAAGTGCGCGAAGCGCACGATCAACAAGGTCACGAAGAGCGAGACCAGAAAAGCAAGCGCAAAACTAAGCATGAAAGTAGACCAGTTGATGACAGCCGCCTCGCATCGCCGCTGAATAGACGATGCGAGGCTCGGCGCCGCTTTATGCGAACCCTTGCGGGTTTTGCGACTGCCAGCGCCAGTGATCGGCACACATGCGCTCGATGCCGTGTTCCGCGCGCCAGCCGAGCAGCTTCTCGGCGGCGGCGGGATCGGCGTAGCACGAGGCCACATCGCCGGGGCGGCGCGGCACGAGTTCGTACGGCACGCGCTTGCCCGACGCTGCTTCGAACGCCTTCACGACATCCAGCACGCTATAGCCGTGGCCCGTGCCGAGATTGACGACGAAACTGCGATCGAGCGAGCGCAGCGCGTCGATGGCCGCAATGTGTCCGCGCGCCAGATCGACCACATGAATATAGTCGCGCACGCCGGTGCCGTCGTGCGTCTCGTAATCGCTGCCGAACACGCGCAGCTTGTCCAGCTTGCCCACCGCGACCTGCGCGACATACGGCATCAGGTTGTTCGGAACGCCTGCCGGGTCCTCGCCGATCAGCCCGCTTTCATGCGCGCCGACCGGGTTGAAGTAGCGCAGCGTCGCAATGCGCCACGACGGATCGGAGACTTCGAGATCGCGCAGAATCTGCTCGGCGATGAGCTTCGACTGACCATAAGGGTTCGTCGCCGAAAGCGGAAAGCTCTCGTCGATGGGCACGCTTTGCGGCACGCCGTACACCGTGGCAGACGAACTGAAAACGAAGTTGCGGACGTTCCGTTCCCGCATCACGTTGAGCACGGCGAGCAGGCTGCCGATGTTATTGCTGTAATACTCGATCGGCTTCGCAACCGATTCGCCCACCGCCTTCAGCGCCGCGAAGTGGATCGCGCCGGTGATGGCGTGTTCGTCGAAAATGCGGTTCAGCGCGGCTTCGTCGCGCGCGTCTTCCTGATAGAACGCGACGCGCTTGCCCGTGATGCGCTCCACGCGGTTCAACGATTCCGCGCGGCTATTGACGAGGTTGTCGATCACCGCGACGTCGTAACCCGCGTCGAGCAACTCGACGCACGTATGCGAACCGATGAAGCCCGCGCCGCCCGTCACGAGAATCGTGCCCTTGGTACCTTTTCCAGCGTCGTTCGGCGACATGTTGCCGTTCATCATGTGCTCTCCAGGAAGCGCAAATCAGAGTGAAATGCCGGTAATGGCGTGTATTGTGCTCTTGTATCGTTCGACGACGTTCTTCTCGTCGAATTCGCGGGCGACCTTCTCGCGGCCGCGTTGGGCCATCGCCTCACGTTCTTCGATCGGCAGCGTCAGCATGCGTTCGAGTTGTTCGGTGAGGCTGTCCGCGCTTTTGACCTCGCACAGCAGGCCGTTCACGCCGTGTTCGACCACTTCGCGGCAGCCGGGAACGTCCGTGGCGACGATCGGGCGGCCCATCGCGGACGCTTCCATCAGCGTGCGCGGCACGCCTTCGCGATACGACGGCAGCACGACGCAATCGGCCGCCGCGACGAGCGGGCGAACATCGTTCGCTTCGCCCAGATACTCGACGATATTCTCACGTTCCCACGCCTCGACGTCCGTGCGGCTGATCGCGCTGGGATTATCCACGCCAACGGGCCCAAGCAATTGAAAACGCGCGTGCGGATAACGCCGGCGCAAACGCCGCGCCGCCTCGACGTATTCGGCGACGCCCTTATCCCACAGCAGCCGCCCGATTAGTATGAACACGAAGTCTTCACGGCGCGGCAAGGGCACGAGCGAGAAATCATCCAGATCGACGCCTTCTCCGTGCAAACGACGCGCACGGTCGGGATGCGCGAGCAGGTTCTCATCGGCAAAAGCCTGATGATCGTCGCGATTGAGGAACCACACCTCGCGCGGAAAGCGGAACGCGAAGCGATAAAGACGCTTGGCGATCTGCGCGGTGCGGCTCTTCTGAATGAACACGTAGCCCAGGCCCGTCGTCACCGCGATGGACGGCACGCGCGCCAGCATCGCGGCAAGCGAGCCGTAGATGTTCGGCTTGATCGTGTAATGAAACACGAGATGCGGGCGTGTCGCGCGATATTCGCGGTACAGCGCCATCATCGTCTTGAAGTCTTCACGCGGGTTCGTGCCTTTGGACGCCACCGGCAATTCCACGCAACGGCAGCCCATTTCGATGAGCGGCTCGAACGTGCGGTCGCGCGGGGCGATGATCGTCACCTGCGCGCCGCGTTCGGTCAACATGCGCAGCACGCCGCGACGATACGTGTAAATGGCCCACGCCGTGTTGCACACGAGGGCGATGCGTAGGCTGGACTTGGCTTTGTTCATCCGGTGCTTGGTCGTTGTGTCGCGCGATGCCGCCGGCCTCATGCCGGCGACGATGCCTTGAAGAGCTTCGCCTTGAGTCCGCGCAGCGCGCGATAGGGCAGCAGCAGGTGAGCGATGCTTTTCGCGACGCCGATCCAGTCGAACGGATTCGCCGCACGGAAGTAACTCAATTGCAGGCGCAGCGTTGACAGCGTTTGTGTCCGGCGCTTGGTCGCGCTGATGCCCGCTTCGTTCAGTTCGTAATACAGGCCGAATTCCGGCAGATTCGCGCCGTCGTAGCGCGCCATGAGACGCAGCAGCAAATCGAGGTCTTCGGCCGCGCGATAGTCCGCGCGATAGTTGCCGACCTCGCGCACCGCATCGACACGCAGCATCACCGACGGATGCGCGAAGCACGAGCGCGCGAGCATGGCGCGGCGGATCGCAGCCGTGTCGGTGGGCGGCGTGAGATCGAATAGCGGCGCGCCGTTCGTCGCGACGACATGCGTCCACATGCCGAGCACCGCCACATGCGGATGCGTCTCCAGATACGCGCGCTGTTTCGCGAGGCGGCCGGGCGTCGCGAGATCGCCCGCATCGATGCGCGCGGCGTAGCGGATATCGCGTTCAGCGAGCGCGTCGATGCCCGCTTGCAACGCGCGTTCGATACCGACGTTCTTCGCCATGCGCAGGATCTCGATGTCGAGGCCGTCGATGACAGGCGCGACGATCGGCGGCGTGCTGCCGTCATCGACGATCAACACGCGCACCGGCGACGCCTCGCGAAACGACGCAAGCGTGCGCTCCACTTCGGCCTGGCCGTTGAAGGCGGGCATGAGGATGGCGACATCGGATAGGGGGTTCATGCGCGCAGCCGGAAGCGAATGTAGTAGAAGTTGACCGACGCCGCCGCAAGATAACCCGCCGCCAGACCGACGAGCGCGCCGTATCCGTTGAAGCGGGGAATGGCCCACGCGTTCACCGCGAATGCGACGGCGAGCGCAAGCAGCCACTTCGACAACAGCACGTACCTCGCCTGGAACTTCAGCACGACGAGATTGCCGATTGCTTCGATGCCCGCAGGCACCGAGAGCCACACGGCCCAGCGAAAAATGCTCGCCGCGCCCGCATAGTTCGGCCCGAACACGCGCGCGATGATGAAGCCCGCGAGCGCATCGAGCACGGCGGCGCCCGCGATCATCAGCGCGGCGGTCATGGCGAAAAGGCGCAGCAGGTTGCGCTTGAGGCGCGGTGTTTCCTGCACGCGATACACGAACGCCGGCGCGATGGTTTGCGAAAGCATCAGCGCGAGCGCGATCCAGTTCTCGTTCAACTGTTGCGCGGCCGAATAGAGCCCGAGTTCCGCGAACGACACGCGATGCGCGAGCATCAACCGGTCGAGCTTCAGGAACAGATACATGCAGATAAGCCCGAGCCAGAACACGGTGCCTGCGCTCGCGAAGTGCCGAAAGAGCGTGCGATCGAAGCGCCAGCCTAGCGTGCCGCCATGACGCCGCATGTAATAGACGACGAGCGCCGCGCCGATAGCCGCGGCTTCGAGCGCCCATAGCCAGCCGAAGCTCGACGCGCGCGCGGCCATGCGCACGAGCAGATACACGAGCGCCGCCTTTGCGATGGCCGTGAACATGCTCGCGATCAATTGCGGCTTGCTGTAGGTCATGCTTTGCAGCCACGCATTGATGACACCGATGAACGGCTCGCGAAACAGCATGGTGACGGCAAGCCCCGCGAGCATCGCGCCGACGATCGGGTCCACGCCGCCCGCCGCGATCCATGCCCACGTCAGCAAGAGCGCGACGACGGACACGCTCATGCGCAGCACGAACGCGCTGCCGAGCACCGCGCCGGTCTCGGCGGGCGGCTTCGCGACGATGGTCGGCACGAGAATCTCCGCGCCGCACACCCATGTGATCGGCGCGATGACGAGCAAGAGCGTGTTCGCGTATTGCCATTTGCCGAACGCATCGGGGCCGAGATAGCGCGCAAGCAGCCCCGAAATGACGATGGCGACGGCAATCTGCGTGAGCCGTTCCAGTCCCAGCCAGACAATGTTGGTGAGCGCGCGGGCGACGTCCGGATTGCCAGAGCGCATGGGCATCTTCATGCGTGTCGCCCGTCTGGAAACTCAGGCACGCGGCGTGCTACGGGAACCTGTTCGCTGTGCAGTCGCGTGAGGGGAAGCGCATCTACGTGAATGTCGGTCAAGTTTTGTGCGTTTGCGCGCGAACGCGCCTCATTCGTCGGGCAGAAGGCGAAAGAGCGTATAGGCATTGGATTAGAATGAATGCGCAGGCTTGAACCGCGGCGCGCAACGTCGAAGGCGCTGAAAGACAGCGATTATAAGTGCGAACGGAAAGGCTTCCTTCGCCCGAGCTTTCAAACTGGCTTGCCTGTTTCGCGATGCTCGAATACGCATGCGCAGCATTCGTCATGTCATGCCTCGCAGTCGTTCGCGCGCATGCCGGTGTGGTCGGGCGCGCTCATATCGTCACGACCTGCACGCCCTTATGGCTGCATCGCCGAGAATTCATCAATTAATACAGAAGAGGTAGCCATCTCATGAGCCAAGTATCCCAGTCCATTTTCAAGGCGTATGACATTCGCGGAATCGTCGGCAAGACGGTCGATAGCGATGTCGCGAAGAGCATCGGCCGCGCGTTCGGCAGCGAGATCCGCAAGCAGGGCGGCGACTCGGTCGTCGTCGCGCGCGATGGCCGGCTCTCCGGTCCCGAGCTCGTCGGCGCGCTCGCGAACGGCCTGCGCGAAGCGGGCGTCGACGTGATCGATGTCGGCATGGTGCCGACGCCCGTCGGCTATTTCGCGGCAAGCGTGCCGCTGCCTTTGCCTTCGGGCGAGCGGCGCGTGGATTCGTGCATCGTCGTGACGGGCAGCCACAATCCGCCCGATTACAACGGCTTCAAGATGGTCCTGCGCGGCGCGGCCATCTATGGCGAGCAGATTCAGGGCTTGTACCAACGCATCGTCAATGACGACTTCAGCTCGGGCGAAGGCAGCTACACCGAGTTCGACGTCTCGCAGATGTATCTGGACCGCATCGTGTCGGACGTGAAGCCGGTGCGCGCGATGAAGATCGTCGTCGATACGGGCAACGGCGTCGCGGGCGGACTCGCGCCGCGTCTTTTCAAGGCGCTCGGCTGCGAGCTGGTCGAACTCTTCACGGACATCGACGGCAATTTCCCGAACCATCACCCGGACCCGGCGCATCCCGAGAATCTGCAGGACGTGATTCGCGCGCTGAAAGAAACGGACGCCGAAGTGGGCTTCGCATTCGATGGCGACGGCGACCGTCTCGGCGTCGTGACCAAGGACGGCCAGGTGATTTACCCCGATCGTCAGCTGATGCTGTTCGCGCAGGAAGTGCTGTCGCGCAACAAGGGCGGCCAGATCATCTATGACGTGAAGTGCACGCGCAATCTCGCGAAGTGGGTGCGCGATCAGGGCGGCGAGCCGGTCATGTGGAAGACGGGCCACTCGCTCGTGAAGGCGAAGCTGCGTGAAACGGGCGCGCCGCTCGCGGGCGAAATGAGCGGCCACGTGTTCTTCAAGGACCGCTGGTACGGCTTCGACGACGGCCTGTACACAGGCGCGCGCATGCTTGAAATCCTGTCGCGCGTGGACGATCCGAGCAAGCTGCTTAACGACCTGCCGAATTCGCTGTCGACGCCGGAACTGCAATTGAAGCTGGAAGAGGGCGAGAACTTCGAACTTATCTCGCGCCTGCAGAAATCGGCGAAATTCGAAGGCGCCGACGACGTGCTGACCATCGACGGTTTGCGCGTCGAATACCCGGATGGTTTCGGCCTCGCGCGTTCGTCGAATACGACGCCCGTGGTCGTGATGCGTTTCGAAGCGGATAGCGAAGAAGCGTTGAAGCGCATTCAGGAAGACTTCCGCCGCGTGATTCTGGCGGAGAAGCCGGACGCGAAGCTGCCGTTCTGATCGAGGCTTTGCGCAGACGGCGCGATCGGGAGGTCGCGCCGTGTTTGTTTGCTTATTCGGGGTAGAACGCGGGCGAGAGGATCTGGTCAGTCGACCACGGAAGTTCTTCCGGAAAGACATCCAAGCCCGTTTCTTCAGCCGCTTTGGACACGGCATCGGCCCATGTACCCACGAGCCAATCCGGGTCGCGCAATGAAGCATTCAGGCTGGGCGTCTTTTGCAGCGCCACGCCCACGGCGCGGCGCTGTTCCTTGATCGTGCGTTGCCAGCTCGAACCACGGCGTCCCCGCTGATATTGCCATTTGAGCAGATGCGCCAGCAGCACTGCCATGCGACGAGACAGATCGCGTTGCTCGCTCCTGCCCACGTCCTCGATTTCCTCTGCGATATGTTCCACGTCGATGGCCGAGAAGTCACCGGCACGCAGCAAGGCCGCCTGCTCGCGCGCCCAAGCCACGACGTCCTGTTCGTAACGTGTTGCCATCGGGAAGTCCTTTCCTGTTCGAATAGTCGGCTCAGCTGCATGGTCAGCGGGATATTCCGGGCTTTTTTGCGGTGGAAGGGCTTCGTGAGGCCATGAACGGCCCCGCCTCGCAACCAACCCGCGCTAAAATCCCCGCTCCCGTTTCCTCATCGTCGCGCGAGCCGCGCCTCTTTCTCACAGCGTGCAAAAGATCCTGATCGTCCGGGTGTCGTCGCTTGGCGACGTCGTTCACAACATGCCGGCCATCGCCGACATTCGCCGCCGCTATCCCGATGCGCAAATCGACTGGCTCGTGGAAGAGAGTTTCGCGAGCCTCGTCGAACTGGTCAGCGGCGTGCGCCGCGCGATTCCGTTCTCGCTCAGACGCTGGCGCAAAGGTTTCGCGTCCGCGGCGAACTGGCGCGAGATCGCCGAGTTCCGGCGTGAACTGGCGGCCGAAAAGTACGATCTCGTCATCGATTGCCAGGGGCTCATCAAGACCGCATGGGTCGCGAGCTGGGCGCGCGGCTCGCTCGTCGGACTCGCGAATCGCACGGACGGCGCGGGCTTCGAATGGCCTGTGCGCTTCTTCTATGACCGGCGCGTGCCGATCGAGCCGCGCACGCATGTCGTTGAGCGCACGCGCCAGCTCGTCGCCGCCGCGCTCGATTTGCCGCGCCCGCAGACGACCGATGACATCGACTTCGGCATCGACACGCGCCGCGCCGCGCTCGCCGTGTCCGCGCTCGGGCTGAATCTGCCGGTGCCGTACGTCACCTTCGTGCACGCCACGTCCCGCGCCGACAAGCAATGGCCCGAAGCCGCGTGGATCGAACTGGGACAGGCGCTCGTGACGCGCGGCGCGTCCATCGTCCTGCCGTGGGGCAGCGACGCCGAGCGCGCGACGAGCGAGAAGCTCGCGAAGGAGTTCGGCGCGGCCGCCATCGTTCCGCCGAAGCTCTCGCTGCCCGCCGTGGTCGGCCTGATCGACGGCGCGGCCGCGACCGTCGGCGTCGACACGGGCCTCGTTCATATTGCCGCAGCGCTGAAGCGGCCGACCGTCGAGTTGTACAATTTCTCGACCGCATGGCGCACAGGCGGTTACTGGTCGCCGAACGTGATCAACCTGGGCGACGCGAGCCGGCATCCGACGCTCTCGGAAGTGAAGGCCGCGCTCGCAGGTTTCGGCCTGCTGTAACGCGTCGGGTCAGTAGCCTTGGCGCCGTGCGCGAGCCAACTCAAGTTCGAGAGCACATGACGGAATCTCAAATTATCGAAGTCGAATCATGCGACTGGCAGGGCAAGAACCTGTCGGTGCCGCGCGAGGCGCTGCTTGCCGGCGTGGAAGACGGCAAGGTCCTCTATTTTCCCAATCTGCGCTTCGCAATCGAAGGCGGCGAGCGCGCGCTGCTCGACCCGAAGATCGCGGACCCGAAGCGCAAGAACATCAGCCTCGCGCCCAACGGCGGCGCGCTCAACGGCGTGCTCGGCGACAACGTGATGCAGTCGGCGGTGCGTTCGCTCATCGCGCGGTATCAGGCGAATGCGCGCTCGCTCGTCGACGGCCTCTTTCCCGAATACGACGGCAAGCTTCGCGTCGCGCCGACGAGCCTGCGGCTGCATCAGGTGGAAACGCGCGAAACGTCGTGGCGCAAGGACGACAGCCGCCTGCACGTCGATGCCTTTCCGTCGCGCCCCAACTACGGCGAGCGCATCCTGCGCGTGTTCACCAACGTGAACCCCAACGGCACGCCGCGCGTGTGGCGCGTCGGCGAGCCGTTCGAGCAGATGGCGCGGCGCTTCTTGCCCGACATCAAGCCGCAGGCGCCGGGTTCGGCGTGGCTCATGAATTTGCTGCACATCACCAAGAGCAAGCGCAGCGAGTATGACCATCTGATGCTGCATCTGCACGACGCGATGAAGGCCAACCTCGAATATCAGAAGTCCTCGCCGCAGGAAACCATGCCGTTTCCGCCCGGTTCCGTGTGGGTCTGCTTTTCCGATCAGACCTCGCACGCGGTGATGTCCGGCCAGTTCATGATGGAGCAGACCTTCTTCCTGCCCGTGAAAGCGATGGCGCGGCCCGATCACGCGCCGCTAGGCATCCTCGAACGGCTCAAGGGCAGGGCGCTCGTTTGAGCGGCGCCCGGTCCGCTCCGTCCGCGCCCGCTGCGCCGCTCTCGGCTGTCGTGCTGAGGGCGATTTATCGCGCGATGTGGTGGATCGTCGCGCCGCTCGCGGTGCTGCGGCTTCTGATCCGCTCGCGCAAGGAGCGCGGCTATCGCGAGCATATCGGCGAACGCTTCGGACGCGGCCCCGCGCGCCGCGCCGACGATCTCGCGCCGCTCATCTGGGTGCATGCGGTGTCGGTCGGCGAGACGCGCGCCGCGCAGCCGCTCATCGAAGCGTTGATGAAGGCGCATCCAGAAGCGCGTCTCCTCATCACGCACATGACGCCGAGCGGCCGGGCGACGGGCGTCGAGCTGTTCGGCAATCGCGTGATGCGCAGCTATCTTCCGTACGATCTGCCGCATCTCGTGCGGCGTTTTCTGCGCGCGTGGCGGCCGTCGATCGGCATCGTGATGGAGACGGAAGTCTGGCCGACGCTCATCGACGAATGTCGTCGCGCCGACGTGCCGCTCGTGCTGACGAATGCGCGCATGTCGGAGCGGTCGTATCGGCGGGCAGCGCGCTTTGGGCGTCCGGTGCGCGAAGTGTTCGGCGGCTTTTCGCGCGTGCTCGCGCAGACGCCTTCGGACGCCGAACGGCTCACCGCGCTCGGCGCGCGCAATGTGGCAGTGCTCGGCAATCTCAAGTTCGACATGACCGCGCCGCCTGAACTCGTCGCGCGCGGGCAGGCATGGCGCGCGGCCATCGGCGAGCGGCCCGTCTGGGTCGCGGCGAGCACGCGCGAAGGAGAGGAGTCGCTGGTGCTGCGCGCGTTCGCCGCTCTGAACGTGCCGAACGCGCTGCTCATTCTCGTGCCGCGCCATCCTCAACGTTTCGACGAAGTCTCCGCGCTGATCGCGACCGTGGGCATGACGAGCGCGCGCCGTTCCGTGTGGGCGCCCAAGCCGGTGGCGGCGGGATCGGGCGCGGACGTGCCGCCGCCGTTGCCGTCGGGCGTGCAGGTTTTGCTCGGCGATTCGATGGGCGAACTCGGCGCCTACTATGCGGCGGCCGACCTCGCGTTCATCGGTGGAAGTCTGCTGCCGCTCGGCGGGCAGAATCTGATCGAAGCGTGCGCGGCGGGCGTACCGGTGCTGATCGGGCCACATACGTTCAACTTCACGCAGGCGACCAACGACGCCATCGCGGCGGGCGCGGCGTCGCGCGTCGACAGTCCGCAGTCGCTCGCTCAGGGCTTGCGCGAACTGTTCAACGATAAAGCGCGCCGTATTGCGATGAGCGCGGCGGCGGCGGCATTCGCGGCGCGGCATCGCGGCGCGACGGAACGGACGGTGGAAATCCTCGGCGTCATGCTGGAAGAAGAGAGCGGGCGACTCAGTCAGGCCGACTCGCTGCGGCTCGTGGAATGACGCTTGCGAAACGATGAGTGGATCGAACGCCTATGCAGCACAGGCATAAAGCGCACGGTCGGTCGGAAACACGCGACCGGCACACGCAGGTCGATCCGCATGCCAGATATGCATCGTTTCAACGTTGTGCGAACGAAGAGGACTCCAGCATGAAGACAGCTCCGCCCACCAGCAAGACCGAGCAGGACGTCAAGGCAGAAAACCAGTCCGGCAAGCCTGCGACGACGAGCAGCAGCAAGCCCGCCAGCGGCCAGCATGCAGCGAATCACACCAAGGCCGGGAAAGACCACGGCGCCGGCGGCGGCGCGAAGCAGCGGCACGGGTCGCGCTGAACTGCTGCAAGCCGAAACTGCGCGGCCACTGGCGACATGGTTCGCCGGCTGGCCGCGCGCCATTTAGCCGATCAGCAGGCCCTTCTTTTCGATGAACGCGATCACGCTATCGAGCCCTTCGAGCGCCTTCAGATTGCACATGACGAACGGCCGCTCGCCACGCATCTTTCTCGCATCGGACGCCATGACGTCCAGATTCGCGCCGACGTAAGGCGCGAGGTCCGTCTTGTTGATGACGAGCAGGTCCGACTTCGTGATGCCCGGCCCGCCCTTGCGCGGAATCTTCTCGCCGCCGGCCACGTCGATCACGTAGATGGTCAGGTCCGAGAGTTCGGGGCTGAACGTCGCGGCCAGATTGTCGCCGCCGGATTCGATAAAGACGATATCCGCATCCGGAAAGCGCGACACCATGCGATCCACCGCTTCGAGATTGATCGACGCGTCCTCGCGAATGGCGGTATGCGGGCAGCCGCCTGTCTCCACGCCCATGATTCGCTCGGCCGGCAACGCGCCCGCGACGGTCAAGAGACGCTGATCTTCCTTCGTGTAGATGTCGTTGGTAATGGCGACGAGATCGTAGTGATCGCGCATCGCCTTGCAGAGCATTTCGAGCAGCGTCGTCTTGCCGGAGCCGACCGGTCCGCCGACGCCCACGCGCAACGGCGGCAGTTTCTTCGTTCGACGAGCGGCGGCGGAATAAGCGGGAGCGTTCATGCGATATCGGTTCTAAGCAAAGAAGTTACGAGCGAAAGAGCCGCGAGTATTGCGACTCGTGCCGCGCAGAAAAAATGCCGAGTTGCGGCGCGAATGTGTTGATTTCATCGGGCGATGTAACCAGCGCGCGAGCCACCGCGTCGTCTATCGGCCCACGCAACGCGACGATAATCCGCTGGCCCGCGAGTTGACCGAGCGGCACGGCCTTCAACGCGGCGGCGGCCTGATTCTCGACCCAACTGAACGCATACGCGGCAAGCGCGGCATCGGGCGCGGCGTCGTGCGCATACGCGGCAAATGCGAACGCCGTCGGTTGCGCGATGGGCTTCATCGCGGCGAGCGTTTCACGGCGCGCCGCATCGCCCCATTCGAGCGATGCGCACAGTTGCGCGAGCGACCATCCCATCTGCTCGGTTTCGCGTCGCAGTTCGGCGGACTCGCGGCTTGCGATGTACTCGTCGTTGGCATGCGCGAGCGACGCTGCATCGTGCGCGCGCCAGCGTTCCATCTGGTGCGCGATGAAAGGCAATTCGCCACGCGCCAACACGTTCGCGAGACCGCTCGCGATCCACTCGCGGGTGGTGTCGGCATCGCGGATGAAGCCGTGTTCGATCGCGGCTTCCAGACCCTGCGAATAACTGAACGCGCCGATAGGCAGCGCCGGCGACGCGAGATGCAGGAGCGCAGTGAGTTCAGTCGTGCGCATGACCGTGGTGGTGATGGTGTCCATGCGCGTGGTCATGCCCGCATGACGAATGATCGTGCCCATGGTGCTCGTGATACACCTTCTGCGCGAGCGCATAGTCCTCGCTGAAGGTTTCGTCGTGACCATGCTTGTGACCGCCGCCATACGCGCCGGTCTCCGGCTGAAACGGCTGCGATTCGCGCGTCACGGTGGCGCCGAGCCGCGCCACCATGTCTTCGAGCACGGCATCGGCTTCGAGCTTCAGATGATCCGCGTGGATCTCCACAGGCGTGTGCCGATTGCCGAGGTGATAGGCGACCCGCATCAACGTCAGCGGGTTTACCGCGCGCACGACGAGCACGTCTTCAGCCGCAGCAATGATACGCACGAGCCCGCCGTCGTCGGCCACGAGAACGTCGTCATTCGCGAGCACGGTGCCGCGCGGCATTACGAGCGCGACTTCCTCGCCGTTGTCGAGCGTGGCGGCGAGGCGGCTCTTGCAGCGCGCATCGAAAGCGAGCGTCAGCGTGGGCGCGCGCTTGATGAGCACGGATGCCAGTTTGGCGGTAAGACGTTTGTCGATGGTACGCATGAGACGATCAGAACAGAAAGTAGCGTTGCGCCATCGGCAGCACGGTGGCGGGATCGCAAGTGAGCAGTTGTCCGTTGGCGATCACCTGGTAGGTCTGCGGATCGACGCTGATGGACGGCTGCCATGCATTGTGAATCATGTCGGCCTTCGTCACAGTGCGGCAGTTCTTCACCGCGACGACCTGTTTCTTCAGGCCATAACGATCGGTTATACGCGACTCCATCGCCAGTTGCGACACGAACGTGAGCGATGTCTTGCCGAGCGCGCCGCCGCGCGTCGCGAACATCTCGCGGTAATGCACCGGCTGCGGCGTCGGAATGGAGGCGTTCGGATCGCCCATTTGCGCGAGCGCGATCATGCCGCCCTTGACGATCATCGCGGGCTTCACGCCGAAGAACGCCGGCTCCCAGAAGACGAGATCGGCCCACTTGCCCGGCTCGATGGAACCCACTTCATGCGCGATGCCATGCGTGATCGCGGGGTTGATCGTGTACTTTGCGACATAGCGTTTCGCGCGGAAATTGTCGTTGCGCGCGTTGTCCTCCGCAAGCGCGCCGCGCTGCACCTTCATCTTGTGCGCGGTCTGCCATGTGCGAATGATGACTTCGCCGACGCGGCCCATCGCCTGCGAGTCGGACGACAACATCGAGAGCGCGCCGAGATCGTGGAGAATGTCCTCGGCCGCGATGGTCTCGCGGCGTATGCGCGACTCGGCGAAGGCAATGTCCTCCGCAATCGACGGGTCCAGATGATGGCACACCATCAGCATGTCGAGATGCTCGTCGAGCGTATTGACGGTGTAGGGTCGCGTCGGATTGGTGGACGAGGGCAGCACGTTCGGCTCGCCGCACACCTTGATGATGTCCGGCGCATGACCGCCGCCCGCGCCTTCCGTGTGATACGTGTGGATCGTGCGGCCCTTGAACGCGGCCACCGTCGTTTCGACGAAGCCCGCTTCGTTCAGCGTGTCCGTGTGGATGGCGACTTGCGTATCGGTATCGTCCGCGACGGAAAGACAGTTGTCGATGGCCGCGGGCGTCGTGCCCCAGTCCTCGTGCAGCTTGAGCCCAATGGCGCCGGCCTTCACTTGCTCGATGAGCGGCTCGGGCAGGCTCGCATTGCCCTTGCCGAGAAAGCCGAGGTTTATCGGCCAGCCATCGGCGGCTTGCAGCATGCGTTCCATGTGCCACGGACCCGGCGTGCAGGTCGTCGCGTTCGTGCCCGTCGCGGGGCCGGTGCCGCCGCCGAGCATCGTCGTGACGCCGCTCGCGAGCGCCTCGTCGATCTGCTGCGGGCTGATGAAGTGGATATGCGTGTCGATGCCGCCCGCGGTCACGATCATGCCTTCGCCCGCGATCACTTCGGTGGCCGCGCCGATGGCAATGGTCACGTTCGGCTGAATGTCGGGATTGCCCGCCTTGCCGACCGCGAAGATGCGCCCGCTCTTGATGCCGATATCGGCCTTCACGATGCCCCAGTGATCGAGAATCAGCGCATTCGTGATGACTGTATCGACCACATCGGCGGAGGTGCGTTGCGACTGGCCCATGCCGTCGCGAATCACCTTGCCGCCGCCGAACTTCACTTCTTCTCCGTACGTGGTGAAGTCCCGTTCGACTTCGATGATGAGATCGGTGTCCGCAAGGCGCACGCGGTCGCCGGTCGTCGGGCCGAACATTTCCGCGTATGCGCGGCGGCCGATGCGTAGCGTCATGTCGTTGATGTCCTGATCAGAGTGGGCCCATTACGAGGCCATTGAAGCCGTACACGTGACGATCGCCCGCGAGCGCGACGAGTTCGACCGTGCGTTCCTGTCCCGGCTCAAAACGCACGGCGGTGCCCGCCGCGATGTTCAGCCGAAAGCCGCGCGTCTTCTCGCGCTCGAAGAGAAGCGCCGTGTTGACTTCGTAGAAGTGGTAATGCGAGCCGACCTGCACGGGCCGGTCGCCGCTGTTCGCGACGACGACGGACACGGTCTCGCGGCCTGCGTTGAGTTCGTGCTCGCCGTCGTCGATCAGATATTCGCCGGGAATCATCGCGTGCGTCTTCAAGGAATGGGATGGTGGACGGTCACGAGCTTCGTGCCATCGGGGAAGGTTGCTTCGATCTGTATGTCGGGAATCATTTCCGGCACGCCTTCCATGACGTCGTCGCGCGTGAGCAGCGTGGTGCCGTAATGCATGACTTCGGCGACGGTCTTGCCATCGCGCGCGGCTTCCATCAACGCGGCGGAAATGAACGCGACGGCTTCCGGATGATTGAGCTTGAGGCCGCGCGCGCGGCGCCTCTCGGCGAGCAGCGCCGCCGTGAAGATCAAGAGCTTGTCCTTTTCGCGAGGCGTGAGTTTCATGAACGTGTTGTGTAGGCGATGGGCTTCGTCATGCTAGCACTTGCTTTCTGTTCTTGGACCGCTTTGTGAGCGAGCTTTCAGCGGGCTTGTCATTGAATGAAGCGTTGCAGCTCGACACTCGCGGGCCGCTCGAAGATTTGCTCCGGCGCGCCGGATTCCCACACGCGTCCCTGATGCATGAAGACGACTTTGTCGCTCACGTTGCGCGCGAACCGCATCTCGTGCGTCACCATGATGAGCGTCATGCCATCGCGCGCAAGGTCTTCGACGACGGCCAGTACTTCGCCGACGAGTTCGGGATCGAGCGCGGACGTGATTTCATCGCACAAGAGCACGCTCGGATTCATCGCCAACGCGCGCGCAATGGCGACGCGTTGCTGTTGTCCGCCGGACAATTGCTCCGGATAGGCATCGAACTTGTCGCCGAGGCCGACGCGTTCCAGCACGGTATGCGCGGTCGCGCGCGCCTTTGCCTTATGAATCTTCTTGACGACCGTTTGCGCCAGCATCACGTTCTGCCCGGCGGTGAGATGCGGAAAGAGATTGTATTGCTGAAAGACCATGCCGACCTTGAGCCGCAGCGCGCGCAAGTCTGCGCGTCGCGCGTCGATATGCTCGCCGTCGATTTCGATCGAGCCTTCGTCGATGCTCTCGAGACCATTGAGCGTGCGCAGCAGCGTGCTCTTGCCCGAGCCGCTTTTGCCGATGATGGACACCACTTGCCCGCGCTCGACCGAGAAGTCGATGCCCTTCAGGACCTGATTCGAGCCGAAGTGCTTGTGCAGATTGCGCGTTTCAACGAGCGGCATGCCATTTCCTTTCCAGCGTGCGCGCATAGCGCGTCAGCGGATAACATAGAACGAAGTAGATGATCGCGACGAGGCCATAGACGAGAAACGGGCGGAACGTCGCGTTCGATATCATCGTGCCGGCCTTCGTGAGTTCCGTGAAGCCGATGATGGAGACGAGCGCCGTATCCTTCACCGCCTGCACGGCGAAGCCGACCGTCGGCCCGACGGCGATGCGCGTGGCCTGCGGGAGGACCACATGACGAAGCTGCTCGAAATAGCTCATCGCAAGACTGGACGACGCTTCCCACTGGCCCTTGGGCACCGCTTCCACCGCACCGCGCCATATTTCCGCGAGATAGGCGCTCGTGAAAAGCGTGAGCCCGACGGTGGCGGCAACCCAGGGCGACACATCGATGCCGAGCAAGGGCAGCCCGAAGAAGACGAGGAACAGTTGCATCAAGAGCGGCGTGCCCTGGAATACCTGAATGTAGCCCTTCACCAGCGCGCGCAGGACTTCGTACTTCGATACGCGCATCACCAGGAGCGCGAAGCCGACGATGCCGCCGAGCACGAACGATACGATCGACAGCACGACGGTCCAGCGCGCGGCCAGCAGCAGGTTCTCGAAGATTTGCGCGAAGGAGAATTCGATCATCGCGCGTGACCTCCGCGGGCGCTTGCGCCAGGCATGAAAAGACGCTTGCCTGCTGCATTGAGCGCCACGCGCAGCACGAGCGCGAGCGCCAGATACGAAGCGGTGACCAGAAAGCAGGTCTCGAATGCGCGGAAGTTGCGCGACTGGATATAGCTCGCGGCATACGTCAGATCGGGCACGGAGATCTGCGAGACCACGGCGGATCCGAGCATCGTGATGACGATCTGGCTTGCGAGCGCGGGGAAGACCTTGGCGAGCGCCTGCGGCAACACGACATGCCGGAAGGCTTCATTGCGCGACATCGCAAGCGATGCCGCGGCTTCATGATGCCCCTTCGGCACCGCCGCGATGCCCGCACGAATGATCTCGATGGAATACGCGCCGAGGTTCAACGTCATGGCGACAATGGCTGCGACGTACTCGCTCAGATGAATGCCGAGCGCGGGCAGCCCGAAGAACACGAAGAACAGTTGCACGATGAACGGCGTGTTGCGGATCGCTTCGACATAGCCGCCGACGAGCGAACGCAGCCACGCGCGATCGCTGTCGCGAGCGGCCGCGCCGGTCACGCCGAGCGATACGCCAAGCGCCGTCGAGATGGCGGTCAGCGCAAGCGTCGTTGCGGCGCCGCTCGCAAACATGCCCGCGTAGTTCGCGAAGTCGGCGAATTCCAGTTGATAGGCCATGCAGTCGAGCGCCTTGCGTTACAGACTGGCAGGCAGCGGCTGGCCGAACCACTTCTTGGACATGGCGTTGAGCGTGCCGTCCTTTTTCGCCTGCGCGATGGTGTCGTCGACCTTGGCCATCAAGCGCGGCTCGTTCTTGTTCATGCCGACGAAGCACGGCGAATCCTTGATGATGAACTTCGCTTCAGGCCGACGCGGCGGATTCTTCGCGAGGATCGCCGCGGCGACGATATTGCCCGCCGCGATCAACTGAACCTGTCCCGAGAGGAATGCGGAGATGGTCGCGTTGTTGTCCTCGAAGCGTTTGATGGTGGCGTTCGGCGCCATTTGCGACAGCGCAATCTCTTCAAGCGCGCCGCGCGTCGCGCCCACGGTCTTTCCGGTGAGATCGGCCGGGCCGCCCACCTTGATGTCGGCGGGACCGAAAACCCCTTGAAAATAGGGCGCATAAGGCGTCGAGAAGTCCAGCACTTTCTCTCGCTCCGGGGTCTTGCCGAGCGACGAAATCACCAGATCGACCTTGTTCGTCGTGAGATACGGAATGCGGTTCGCGCTATTCACGGGCACGAGCTGGAGCTTGACCTTCATCGACTTGGCGAGCAATGCGGCCATGTCCACGTCATAGCCTTGCGGCTGCATGTCGGCACCGACAGAGCCGAACGGCGGATAGTCCTCGGGCACGGCCACGCGCAGGGTGCCGCTCTTGGCGATGGTGTCGAGCGTGTCGGCGTTTGCCGGAGCAGTGAAGGCGAAAAGCGGCGTGACGGCGAGCGCGGCGAGCACAGTGCGTCGCGCACGGAAGAAGAGCTTCGGCATGGATGATCCTTCAGGCATTGTGACGGCCGCGTTGCGTGCGCGGCTCTTGAAGCCGTGCTCTTAAGCGAGAGCCGTGCCATCGACGCGAAAGCCTTATGCCATATGCCTTGCCTAGCTGGTTACATGGGCTTGCGCACACACGCGGGGCGCGTTCATGCGCCGCGATGGTGCGTGATCACGTGGTCCACAACCTGAGCGGTCGCGCAGCGACGCCATGCACGAGCGGACGAAGGTGAGTCCAGCAATCGGTCAACGCGCGTTGCAGCGGCTCCATCGAACGGCTGATGGCGCGCACGATCAATACGCCCGGCGCGACGCACGAAGCCCCCGCGCGCATTTCATCATCGAACGGCAACTGTGCGGTGAGAGCCTCGGCCAACGTGTCGTCGCATGCGGGCCCGATGGCCCATAGCGTGCCATAGGCGGGATAGCCCGCGAGTCCTTGCGATGCATCGCGCAAGGGATCGCTCGCATCGATCAGCGCGCGCTCGAACCACAGCGTACGTCCATCGCTATACGCGATACGCGACACCGCCTTAATGTGTCCCTGCGTCCACCGTTCGCCGGCGGCGGCGCGGCCGAGCAGCATCGCATCCCAGCCGATGGCCGTTGCGCCTTCATCGAGCGTGACGTTGAAGGCAAGCTCCACATTCGACGATTCGAACACGATGTTGTTTTGCGGTAGCCAGTCGAGCTTTGCGTGTCGTCCGAGATGAACGTCGATACGCTGTGTCGCGAGCTTGCCGTTCGCCTTGTACCACTTGGTTGCGCCGGGCGTCGTGATGACGGCATGCGTGTCTTCGCCGAGCTTTACATCGACGGATAGACGATCGCCACCCGCGACGCCACCCGGCGGATGCACGATCACCGCGTGGCAAATATCGCCTTCGGGATAGAGCGGACGTTGCACGCGCAGCGGACCTTCATGCTTGCGATGCGCGCATACCGTGCGGCCATACTGCCGGGCAAAACCGAGTTCGAGCGTGCCGCGCCAGACATCGGGATGAGCGAGTGCCGCGTGAGATTCGTGATGCATGGAAGCAATGCGTTATGAGCGGTCCACCATCATACGGCGATCAGCTCGCGCACTCCATGCGCTTCCATCTCCGATCCCTCTCCCCCCGCGACGATCTCTCCGCGACTCATCACCCAATAGTGGTCCGCGAGCTCGCGGGCGAAGTCGTAATACTGCTCGACGAGCAGCACCGTCATGCCCATTTCATCGACGAGCTGGCGCAGCGTTCGGCCGATGTCGCGAATGATGGACGGCTGGATGCCTTCGGTCGGTTCATCGAGAATGAGCAGTTGCGGCTCGCTCATCAACGCGCGGCCGATGGCGAGCTGCTGCTGCTGACCGCCCGACAGATCGCCGCCGCGCCGATGCTTCATCTCGCGCAGCACGGGAAAGAGCGCGTAGATGTGGTCGGGAATCTTCGAAGGCGCCTTGCGGCTCGCGGCGCCGACGAGCAGGTTCTCCTCCACCGTCAAACGCCCGAAGATATCGCGGCCTTGTGGAACATAAGCGAGACCACTCGCGACGCGCGCATGCGTCGGCATCGACGAGATCTTTGCGCCGCGCCATGTGATGCTGCCGCTCTTAGAAGGCACCACGCCCATGAGACAGCGCAGCAGTGTGGTCTTGCCGACGCCGTTGCGGCCGAGCAGCACGGTGAGCTTGCCATCGGGCACGGTCATCTTCACATCGCGCAGAATGTGACTGCCGCCGTAATACTGGTTGAGCGATTCGACTTCGAGCATTGAGTGGTTCCGGTATCAACGGCCAAGATACGATTCGATCACGGCTTCGTCGCGCTTCACGCTATCGAGCGTGCCTTCGGCGAGCACGCTGCCTTCGGCCATGACCGTCACCTTGCCGCTATCGCCCGCGAGCGCCGCGACGAACTCCATGTCGTGCTCCACCACCATCATCGAACACGAACCCCGTAGCGTGTTCAGCAATTCCGCGAGTTCCATGGTTTCGTGATCGGTCATGCCGGCAGCGGGTTCATCGAGCAGAAGCAGGGCGGGCTGCTGCATGAGCAACATGCCTATTTCGAGCCGCTGCTTTTGTCCATGCGACAACTCGCCGGCAAGGCGCGTCGCCTGATGCTGCAAGCGGATCAGTTCGAGCGTCTCTTCGATCCGCGCCTGCGCCGCGCGATCCAGCCGCGCGCGCAACGACGCGAACCATCGCTTGTCCGCTTTCATCGCGAGTTCGAGGTTCTCCCACACGGGATGATTCTCGAAGACAGTCGGCTTCTGAAACTTGCGGCCGATGCCCGTGCGCGCAATCACAGGTTCCGACATGCGCGTGAGATCGAACGTCTGCCCGAGAAACACGCGGCCATCATCGGGCCGCGTCTTGCCGGTGATGACGTCCATCATCGTGGTCTTGCCCGCGCCGTTGGGACCGATCACGCAGCGCAACTCGCCCACGTCGATGGACAGCGTGAGCTTGTTGAGCGCGCGAAAGCCGTCGAAACTCACGGTCACGTCTTCGAGATAGAGAATCGTTCCATGCGATACGTCGATCTCGCCGGGCTTGAGCACATGGCCGAGTCCGGAGTTGACGTTGATGTTCTTGTGCCCCGGCTCACTCACACCAGGCGCCTGAGGAATCGGCGGCAAGTCGACGATCAATGCATGATGCACGGTCATTCTGCGGCGTCTCCTTGCGTCTTGCGGCGAACGAGTTCGATGAGACCCATGATTCCGTTCGGCAACAGGAGCGGCACGAGCGTGAAGATGAGGCCGAGGAAAAAGAGCCAATATTCCGCGAAATAGGCCGTGAAAAAGCTCTTTGCGCCATTGACGGCGAACGCGCCGATGATCGGCCCGATGAGCGTGCCGCGTCCGCCGACCGCTACCCAGATCGCCATTTCGATCGAGTTCGCGGGCGACATCTCGCTCGGATTGATGATGCCGACTTGCGGCACGTACAGCGCGCCCGCGATGCCGCAGAGCACCGCCGATACGGTCCAGATGAAGAGCTTGTACGCGAGCGGGCTATAGCCGAGAAACATGAGCCGCGCCTCGCCATCGCGCACGCCGGTCACCACGCGCCCGAGCTTCGACGTGACAATCCAGCGCGCCACGAGGAACGCGAGCACGAGCACCGCGAATGTGATGAGGAAGAGGACCGTGCGTGTCCCCGCATGCGTGATCGGAAAGCCCGCGATGCGCTTGAAATCCGTGAAGCCGTTATTGCCGCCGAAGCCCGTTTCGTTGCGATAGAAGAGCAGCATCGCGGCGAAGGTCATGGCCTGTGTGATGATCGACAGATACACGCCCTTCACGCGCGAGCGAAACGTGAAGAAGCCGAAGACCCAGGCCAGCACGCCGGGCACGAGCACGACGAGCAAGAGCGCGTACCAGAGATGCTCCGTGCCTTGCCAGTACCACGGCAGCTTGTGCCAGTCGAGAAACACCATGAAGTCCGGCAGATCGCTTTGATACGTGCCTTCGCGGCCGATGGAGCGCATCAGGTACATGCCCATCGCATAGCCGCCGAGCGCGAAGAAGAGCGCGTGGCCCAGGCTCAGAATGCCGCAGTAACCCCAGACGAGATCGAGCGCGAGGGCGCCGATCGCATAGCACATGAGCTTGCCGACAAGCGTCATTGCGTAGGCCGACAAATGGAACGCGCTCGTTTCCGGCAGCACGAGCGCCGAGAGCGGCACGCAGATGCCCATTGCGACGATGAGCGCAAGCAACGCGATCCAGCCGTTGCGCGGCAACAGCGCGGCGCGCGGCGGCAGGCCGAGCGCGAAGCCTGCGTGCGCAGCGCTTGCATCGGGTTGCGGCGCGACGTCCAGATTGGCGCTGATGTTGGTCGAGGCGGTCATGGTTCAGGCCTCCGCGCTGCGGCCCTTCAGGGCGAACATGCCCTGCGGGCGCTTCTGAATGAACAGCACGATCAGCACGAGCACCGCGATTTTCGCGAGCACCGCGCCCCAGAACGGCTCGATGGCCTTGTTGACGAGACCGAGCCCGAAGCCGCCGATCACGGTGCCTGCGAGCTGGCCCACACCGCCGAGCACCACGGCCATGAACGAATCGATGATGTAGCTCTGCCCGAGGTCCGGGCCTACGTTGCCGATCTGCGAAAGCGCGCATCCGCCGAGCCCGGCGATGCCCGCGCCGAACGCGAACGCATACGAATCGACGCGTGCGGTCTTCACGCCGACGCACGCGGCCATGCGGCGATTCTGCGTGACGGCACGCACAAAGAGGCCGAGCCGTGTGCGCGTCAGCACGCCCCATGCAATGAGCACCACGGCGAGCGAGAACGCGAGAATCGTCAGGCGGTTATACGGCAGGATGAGGTTCTGCATCACGGCGACGCCGCCGCTCATCCACGAAGGATTCGTGACCTGCACGTTCTGCGCGCCGAAGATCGTCCGCGTCGCCTGAATGAGGATGAGACTGATGCCGAAGGTCGTCAGCAACGTTTCGAGCGGACGTCCATAAAGATGCTTCAGCACGAGCCTTTCCAGCACGATGCCGACGAGCGCCGCCGCAACGAACGATGCGGGCACCGCGAAGAGCGGATACCAGTTGAACGCCGCAGGTGCGTAATGCTGCACGAGGTTCTGCACGACATAGGTCGCATAAGCACCGATCATCAGAAATTCACCGTGCGCCATGTTGATGACGCCAATGAGACCGTACGTGATCGCCAGTCCCAATGCGGCCAGCAACAGCACGCTGCCGAGCGATAGACCGGCGAACAGCGTGCCCGCGATTTCGCTGCGGCGCTGGATCGAGTCGAGGGCTTCGATACCGGCCTTCGCGACCGCGCGCACGCGCTCGTCGGGTTCGTTGAAGCTGCCATCGCTCTTCTTCGCGACGATGGGGCGCAGCAACTCGTACATGTCGAGGTCATGTCTCGCTGCGACGAGTTGCGCGGCTTCCAGACGCTTGTCGACATTCGGATCATGCAGCGCGGTCATCGCCCAGAGCGTGTCGAGGCGCTTCTTCAGCTCGGGATCGGTCTCGGCGGCGCGGGCGCGATCGATGAGCGGCTTCATCGACGCGTCGGGGTTCTTCAACAGCGCGGCCACGGCTTCCCGGCGCTTGCCCAAGTCCTGCGATGCGAGTTGAAGACCCGATAGGGCGCCCGCCACTTTCGTGCGCAACTGGTTGTTCAGCGTGATCGCTTGCGCATCCGGCGCCTCCGCGATCTTGCCTGTGACGGCGTCCTTGTTGCCCTCGTCGGTCTGCACATAGACACGGCCGTTATCGGTGGCGACGAGCGAACCGTCCGCGAGCGCGTTGAGCACGGCGACAGAAGGCGCATCCGCGTTCGCGATGAGCTTGTCGATGGCGGCGGACTTGGCCTGATAGTCATCGCCCGCTAGCGGCGCGAGTTCGTCGGCCGTGAGCGCGTGTGCTACGAACGGCGTAAGCGCGATGCAGACCGCGAGCATCGCGCGAAAGAAGGGGAGCACAACGGAGCCTTTCATAAGGGCCTTTCTGATGAGACTTGAACGGCCGCGCGCAACGTTTCGTCGCTCGCGGCCTTGCTTGCGTCAGGCAACGCGCGAACGGCGCAGGAACGATGGAATCGACGTGACGATATCCGGCTTACCCTGATTGCCCGCGATATACGGGCTCCACGGCTGCGCGCGAATCGCGGTCTTCGTCTTCCATACGACATTGAACTGACCGTCGCCGCGAATCTCGCCGATCATCACCGGCTTGTGCAGATGGTGGTTGCCGTCCATCGTGAGCGTGAAGCCCGAAGGCGCGGCGAAGCTCTGGCCGATCATCGCAGTACGCACCTTGTCCACGTCCGTGCTCTTCGCTTTCTCGACGGCCTGCTTCCACATGTGGATGCCGACGAAGGTTGCTTCCATCGGATCGTTCGTCACGCGCTTGTCGCCGCCCGGCAGGTTCTGCGTCTTCACCCATTCGGCGAACTGCGTTTCGAATTTCTTGTTGCTCGGGTTCTTCACCGACATGAAGTAGTTCCATGCGGCGAGGTGGCCGACGAGCGGCTTCGTGTCGATGCCGCGCAGCTCTTCTTCGCCGACGGAGAATGCGACCACCGGCACGTCCGTCGCTTTCAGCCCTTGATTGCCGAGTTCCTTGTAGAACGGAACGTTCGAATCCCCGTTGATCGTCGAGACGACCGTGGTCTTTCCCCCTTGCGAGAAGGCTTTGATGTTCGCGACGATGGTCTGATAGTCGCTGTGTCCGAACGGTGTGTAGACCTCCTGAATATCTGCATCCTTGACTCCTTTCGAATGGAGGAAGGCGCGCAGGATCTTGTTGGTCGTGCGCGGGTACACGTAGTCTGTGCCGAGCAGGAAAAAGCGTTTTGCGCTGCCGCCTTCCGGTCCCATCAGATACTCGACGGCGGGAATGGCCTGCTGG
The DNA here is from genome assembly GCF_023630705.1 of Caballeronia sp. GAFFF1. Classification (GTDB taxonomy): domain Bacteria; phylum Pseudomonadota; class Gammaproteobacteria; order Burkholderiales; family Burkholderiaceae; genus Caballeronia. Next base: position 10,463 of record NZ_JALQEM010000019.1, on the reverse strand, counting down.
TTCGGCGCGGCGCCGGTGTAGAACACGTTGCGCGACATCTCCTCGCCTTCGTACTGCACGGGATAGAAAAGCAGGCCGTTGAGTTCCTCGAACACGGGCAGCACCGACTTGCGCGACACGGACGTCCAGCAGCCGAACACGCAGGCGACCTTGTCCTGCGTGAGAAGCTGACGCGCCTTCTCGGCGAAGAGCGGCCAGTTGGAAGCGGGATCGACCACGACGGCCTCGATCTGCCGGCCCATCACGCCGCCGTTCTTGTTGATATCGGCGATGGTCATGAGCGCGGTGTCCTTGAGCGATGTCTCGGAGATGGCCATGGTGCCGGAGAGCGAATGCAGCACGCCGACCTTGATCGGGCCGTTATCCGCGGCTTGCGCTTTGGAAATGGGAAGCTGGCCTGCGAGGGCGAGCGCGCCCGACATGGAGCCGAGCTTCAGCAGACTGCGTCGTTTCATTGATGTGTTCCCCTTGCCGATATGTTGTGTTGCTCCGTGTGGAGCAGAGATGAGGCGGGTCGTTTGACGTGGTTGACGACTGACCGGCGGGGAAGGAATTGCAAGGGGTATGCCAATGGGGGTGGAAGTTAGGGCCGGCGGGGGTTTGCGGGGTTTGGGGTTGCTGGCGTCGGGCTAAGCCGATCGCTGCTTGGGTTGCGTTTTGGTGCATGCGGAACGGAGCCTGCATTGTTTCGGTGCCGAAGCGTTGATTCCTGCGCTTTACTTTCCGACCGATGCCACTATGGTCTTGCGTTTCGTTGTCCCCTGGCCATTGTGGCCACGTCGAGCGCAGCGCTGCTGGACGGAGCGCATAAGTCGAGGTGGAGTCGCGGAGCAGGCCGGTAGGACAATTCTGATTTGTGCACAGTGCTGCGAAACGGCAATCAGATATCTGGGCACAGCCATTTTTCGAGACGAAATTACTCGCTACGATGCCGACACCTGCTGATTTCATTCGGCTCACGCTGCTCGCCACCCTCAATGGACCCGAAGCTGCTCGATGCGTACAACCAGCAACTCCTCTACATGCGCGAGAGCATGGGCGAGTTCGCGCAGCTTCGTCCTAAGATCGCGCGACGCTTAGGGCTGCAAACGGGCGAGGTGGCGGACCCGTATGTCGAGCGGCTCATCGATTCGTTCTGCTTGACGGCTGCTCGCATGCAGCTCAAGGTCGACGCCGAGTTTCCGCGCTTCACGCAACGGCTGCTCGAAGTCGTCTACCCGAACTACGTCGCCCCGACGCCGTCGATGACGGTGGTGCGTGTCTACCCGAGCCGCACCGAGGGCAATCTCGCGGCAGGCTTTCATCTGCCGCGCGGCACGCTTTTCAACGCACGCGTGCCGGCTGGCGAGCGCACCGCCTGCCAGTTCCGCAGCGGCTCGCCGCTGACGCTCTATCCGATCGAGATCAAAGACGCACGGCTCACCGGCATTCCACCGATCCCGTCGCTCGATCGCTACGTGCCGCCGGACCGTCGGGTGCGCGGGGCTTTGCGGCTCACGCTGCGCACGACCAACGAAACCGCCATTGCCGAACTGCAAAACCTTGATCGGCTGCCGGTGTACCTGGCTGGCGACGATCAGGTGGCCTCACATCTGTTCGAACTGCTGCATGCAGCGAACATCGCCACGCTCATCGGCGAGCCCGGGCAATTCACCGACCCAGTCAAACCACCGGCGGTCGTGAGCGATCATCCTGTCGTGCATCATGGCCTAGGCGTCGATGAGGGACTGCTTCCGCTCGCGTGGCCCAAGTTCCACGGCCACAATCTGCTGCACCAGTTTTTCGCGTTCCCGCACCAGTTCTATTTCTTCACGCTCACGGGCCTTCAGGCCGGCTTAAAGCGCGTGTCGGGGCGGGAAGTCGAGATCATCGTGCTGCTGGATCGATCCACGGATAGTTTGGCTCATCGGGTCGACGCCTCGCAGTTCGCGCTCTTCTGCACGCCCGCGATCAATCTGGTGCCCAAGCGGACCGACCAGATCGAACTCGATGACGGCGCGACCACCTTCCGCCTGGAGCCGACCAAGCTCGAACCGCTCGACTACGAGGTGTTCGCGGTTGAGGCCGTGAGCGGCCAGACGTCGAAGCAATCCGCGGAACTGCCGTTCCAGCCGCTCTTTCACCGGCTCAATAACGACGAAGGCAACGCCGGACGCTATTTTTCGACGCGTCGAGAACGTCGCTTGCCGTCTGACACGACGCGTCGCTACGGCACGCGCACGCCGTACATCGGCACTGACATGTTCGTGTCGCTGGTCGATCAGCACGAGGCGCCGTATCGCGAGCCGATCCGTTACCTGTCGGTCGACGCCTGGGTCACGAACCGGGACTTGCCGCTCCTGATCGCCTGCAATGGCGTGAATGACCTCGAATCGGCCGATGAGGATTCCATCGCCAGCATCGGTCTGATTCGCCCGCCGAGCGCGCCCAGGCCGCCCTGTGCTGAAGGCGAGAAGGCGTGGCGACTGCTGCGGCAACTGAACTTCGACTATCTGCCGTTCAGCGACATGGATCACCGCGAGGGCGGTCAGGGGCTGCGCGAGATGTTGCGCCTGTTTCTCTCGAACGAAGACGTCGAGCACCAACGTCAGGTCGAGGCGCTCGTGGGCGTGAAGACGCAGCCGATCCACGACATGTTGCCGCCCGATGAGCGCAATGGACCGATCGTGTTCGGACGCGGCATCGAGTGCGTGCTGACGGTCGACGAAAGCGGCTTCGCGGGCGTGAGCCCTTATCTCTTCGGTCTGATCCTCGATCACTATCTGGCGCGCCAAGTGTCGAGCCATTCCTTCACGCAGACTGAACTGCGCTCGGTGCAGCGGGGCTTGATTGCTCGCTGGCCCGTGCGCATGGGCACGCGAGGCGTCGCCTGATGGAGCGTTCGCCGGTCGCGATGCGAGCGCGGGACGTCGCGCTGTCACCCGCGCTGCTCGACCGTCTGCAGGCCGAGCCGTGGCGCTTCGGCTTCGTGCCGCTTCTGCGCCGGATCGACGCGGATGCGCGGCTCGACCCCGTCGGCACCGCGAAGCGCCCGCACGCCGAGCCGTTTCGTCTCGGCCAGCAGCCGAGCCTCATCTTCGCGCCGCGCGAAGTGGCGAGCGCCGCGTTCGTTCACGGCAAGCTCAAGATTCGCCTCTTCGGGCTCGGCATGCTCGGGCCCAACGGCCCACTGCCTATTCACGTCACCGAGATCGCCCGCGAGCGCGAGGAACAGCGCGCGGACGCGACGCTCGTCAACTTCCTCGATGTCTTTCAGCATCGCTCGCTCACGCTGCTGTACCGCGCCTGGGCCTGTGCGCAATCGACAGCGGGGCTGGATCGGCGCGGTGACGAGCGCTTCTCGTTCTATGTCGCGAGCACCACCGGCCACGAACTCGAAGAAATCGAGCAGCGGCCGTTGCCGCCGCACGCGCGTCTGGCCACATCGCCGCATCTGGTAGGCGAGGCGCGTGACCCGGGCGGCCTCGCCGCGACGATCGCGCAGTTTTTCCAGGTGCCGGTGCACGTCGAGGAGTACGTGTTCCAGTGGATCGCGCTGTCCGAGGCGCGCATCAGCCGCTTGGGCGAGACCCGCAAGCTGGGGATCAACGCCATGCTGGGCGAACAGGTGCCGGACCGCCAGAACCGCTTTCGCGTCGTGATCGGACCGATCGACATGCAAGCGTACCTGCGTTTCACGCCTCAAGGCACGGACTTGCTGCGGCTGGTCGAACTCGTGCGGGCGTTCGTCGGGCAGAAGTATCGGTGGGAGTTGCAGTTACAGATCAAGGCGGACAGCGCCGCGCCGGCCGTGATGGGCGGCTCCGAGCAGCTTGGCTGGTCGACCTGGCTCGGTCAGGCCGCGACGAACGCGCCGATCACGGGGATGCGCTTCGAGCCGGAAGACTACGTGCCGCAGTTGAGGCACCGGGCGGCGATGCACGAAGCGCATCGGGGACCGGACAAAGCAGACAGTCACGAGACGCTGCCGAATCCATCAGTTTGAAGAATTACCAAGCTTAAGCAAGACAACAAGAAATGTTCAAGTTCGATACCCCCCGCACGCTCACCGCGAGCGGCCCGGCGCTGCCGACGCTGCCGACGGGCGAGGATGCGCTGCACCTTGTCGCCATCGAAGGCAACGAGCATCTGTCGAAGATCTATACCTACACGCTCGATTTCCTCACGCCCGCGAACCTGCCGATTCTCAGCGAAGAGGCCGCCAACTTCGATCTGAACGAAATGGTCGGCCAGGAATTGACCGTGACCGTGCAGCTGGATGGCATGGGCACGGCGAGTCTCGGCCACGGCAACATCGGCGCGGGCACGCGCGAGATCAGCGGCATCGTGACCGAAGCGCGGTTCATGGGGCAGCGCAACGGGCAGAGCCGCTATCAGGTGATTCTGCGGCCGTGGGTTCACCTGGCTGATCAGCAGTCCAATTACCGGATTTTCCAGGCAAAGACAGTCGTCGAGATCATCGATGAGGCGCTCTCGGCGTACATGTATTCGTGGGACAAGCGCCTGAGCGCACTGTATTCGCCGCTGGAGTATCAAGTCCAATATGGCGAAACCGACTTCGCGTTCATCCAGCGCCTGATGCAGGAGCACGGCATCTACTGGTTCTTCGAGCACTCGAAGAAGGTGCATCGCATGGTGCTGGTCGATCAACTGGGCGCGCACAAGCCGGTCGACAGCGAGGCGTATCAGACGCTCTCGTACTACCCGCCGGGACACAAGATCGACCGGGAATATATCGACACGTTCGAGGCGGCCGCGAGCATCCAGTCGGGCAAGTGGACCACCAACGACTTCAACTTCAAGACGCCCAAGGCGAAACTCGCGGCCGACAATGCGCTGCCGCAGGACACGGTGCACAACGCGCTCGAACGTTATGAATGGCCGGGTGATTATCAGGACGTGAGCACGGGCGAGAACGTCGCACGCCTGCGCATGCAGCAGGTGCGCGCGCAAGGCGAACGCATGCGCGGCAGCGGGGCGCTGCGGGACGTGGTGTGCGGCACGACCTTCCATCTGCAAGGCTATCCGCAGACGAAGGCGAATCGCGAGTATCTCGTGATCGACGCGCACTTCTCGGCCAAAGAACTCGATGAGGCGAGCGGCCCGGGGCAGTTCGACATCCACACGTCGTTTCTCGTGCAGCCGGCGACGACCGTCTATCGGCCCGAGCGCGATGTGCCGAAACCCCGCACCACGGGACCACAGACGGCGATCGTGACCGGTCCCGAAGGACACGAGATCTGGACCGACCAGTACGGGCGGGTGAAGCTGAAGTTCCACTGGGACCGCTCGCCCGTGCGCAACCAGAAGTCGTCGTGCTGGGTGCGGGTGTCGTATCCGTGGGCGGGGAACAACTACGGCACGATCGCGGTGCCGCGCGTCGGGTCGGAGGTGATCGTCGATTTCGAGAACGGCGATCCGGACCGGCCGATCGTTACCGGGCGCGTCTACAACGCGGCGAACATGCCGCCGTGGCAGTTGCCGGATAACGCCACGCAAAGCGGCACGCTTTCGCGCTCGACGACCGAGGGCGGGTATGGCAACGCCAATGCGATTCGCTTCGAGGATAAGAAGGGGAAGGAAGAACTGTGGATTCACGCGGAGAAGGACTTGCGCACGGAGGTGGAGAACGACGAATCTCACTCCGTCGAGCATGACCGCAGGAAGAATGTCGAGAACGACGAGACGACGACGATCGGGCATGACCGCGCAGAAACGGTCGGCAACAATGAGCAGGTTGATATTGGGCACGACCGCCGTCACCACATTGGTCACGACGATTTTGTCTCAATCGATCGCAATCATGTTTTGCAGATTGGGAAGGATCGAATCGAACACATCGGAAATCACCGAGAGGATCACATTGAAGTGAATCACACGGTGCAGATTGGCGGTCATGCTGAGCACCGAATCGAGGGGCACTTTCTCTTAAAAGCTGGCGAGGCGGCGAGCACCAAGACGAAATCGCTCGATTTGCAGGCTAGCGGAGTACTCCGCATTCGCGGCCCAGCCGGAACAATCACGCTGGATGCGAATGGCATTACGCTGGAGGCCACCCGAATCACTTTGAAGGGACCCGTACAGGCGAGCACGGGTTGGGTCAAGAATGCGCTCGATATGGGCTCCGCGGCGGCTGACGGGAAGCCACTCGACCCCGCCTCGTTTCCGTTCTCAGGCTAACCACAAAGCGCGTCATCGCGCCTTAAGACTGCACACAAGTACGAATTCATGATTATTACGTTTCCTTTCGAAGACGATCCCTACTACAGTGCGCCTCAGTGTGCGTCTTACGGGGAGTCGAGTGCCGCTGCGCTAATGACACCGGCACTAGCCAAGAAATATTTCGACCTGGCACAAGGTGCCAAAGGCGGGGTGTTTCCAATAGGCACCAATCGCTTTTGGCATGGTGGTGTACATCTAAAGGGCACTAAGCCGATTCGCGCGATTGCCGACGGTACCGTTGTCGCGTATCGGCTCGATACCGATTACATACGTAGCGCCCTCGACGCGGAATTGAAGGAATGTTTCGGAAACGGCCTTAGGTCGATGGAGCCGCGCGCATTCAGTGCGTCCTTCGTGCTGATTCGACACGAATGCGAAAGAGACAACGGTGTAGCAACCCGATATGTAGGAGCTCACTTCTACTCGCTTTACGCAAATCTACTCCCGGCTCGGTATCTGAGCGAGAAGCCGTTGTTACCGCCGTTTCTTACTACCGGAGAGAATCTGACTGCCGTCAGTGCCCTGCGCGGTGATGAATTAGAGATTCTTGCCGTCGTTAACGACGGTCATCGAATGGCGAAAGTCCGCGTAACCGACATAAACACAGGACGAGCCGTCGATGGGTGGATTGAATCTATGTATCTTGACCAGGACATGGATGGCCCAGCGGCGCCGCTAACGCAAGGGAAGAAGGTTCGACTTGGCTATCCGATATCAGGGCTCTATCCCAATCACCCGTCCGAACGGAACTGGAGACCGCGCGATGCGGTGAAGACACTTACCTATCCGATACGTGCAGGCGAAATTATCGGCTATGCTGGACAGTCAGATGGTCCGGGCGGGGTGCTCCGGGACACATTCCATTTCGAAATTTTTACCGCTGACAACGTGCTGGTTAAGCCGATGAAGCCAATCGTTCCGGCAAGTCTTCTCGACCCAGCGTCTGCGCATCAAGAATATCTTGATGGTAGCCAAACGGATGGCATGGGTAAGGTCTGGTTGACACGAAACGCAAGTCTAATGACGAAGCCCCCAAAGAAGCCACCGGGCTTGCAGCCAGTAGATGTAATTCCGGTAACTTTGGGCTCCTGCTTTGTGGCGGCGGGTCTGTGTAACGTTGAGGGAGCCGCTCTGCTCGGCCACCAATCTCAGTCTTTCTGCATTAAGTTATATGACCTCGACGGAAAGCGTGAATTCTATGCATACACTAGCGCGGACGACGCACTTGCCGACGGAAAGCCTTTTGTTGCTGATGCATGGGTGACTCTCACCACAGACAGCGACTGGGTCGAACGCGGATGGCAGGCGTACAAGGAGGAAGAACTTAGTTTATCAGACGATGCTTCGGTAGAAGATTTTGATGCCGCCTTGAAGCGCATACTTGAAGGAACACTCAGGCGGCCGGCACCTCCTTGCTCGACCGAGTTGTTGCAAGGAAGCGTGGACGCAATCCTGCGACATGTCGCCGTACGTTTTCACACGGAATGGGACAACGATGGAGTCAGAAAACGGTACAAGAAACTCAAGGCAGGAGAGCACCCGCCGCTTCCGAAACTGACCGATGACCAATTCAACGCGTTCCTCAAGGACGCGGGCACGCAACAGTTCTGGGAAGCGTCCGCAGTCTGCAAAGATGGTGTCAGCGGCCAGAATCTCGCGCCGCTGAAGGATCGAATGAAGGCAAATCATTGGCATTTCCATCCAATTGGTTTTCTAGCGCAGATGCGAGAGTGCATGACTACTAATGCACTTCTATCTGAAGAGGACTTCGAGCTGGAAGTGCGACGAAATTGCATCTTCGCTTTGAAGCTAATCGAAAAGCGATTGGAACGGCTAGTGTTATGGCGCGACTCGAAGATGCCATTGCCGTCGCCACCTACCGCGATTGCTCCCGTGGAGCGTCAATACGCGAACATGCAGAACTTAACCAATGCTGCGCACCACACCCTTTGGGAAAACTTTATCTACTGGTTCGGTGTTGATCCGAATGCAATCGTGACCCCAGCAACGGACAACAAGCCGCGGACAGCCATGCCTGCGGGGCATCACGTCTACCTCTACATGCAGGGAATGAGAGATGTCTTCAAGCACCTTAAGATGAACCGAATCGTCAAAGGAAGTACCGGGTTCGATGCGACGGCCTATGTTCATCAGGGCTATCCGACTAGAACTGCGCTCGTCCCAGCTAAAAGTGGCTTCAACATGGAATGTATTCATCTATGCGTTCATTACGGTCGTGTGCGTTATTGCCCGCCCTATGAGGCTGGATCCGAGATCAAGCAGAATCGAATGCAGGTGCTTTTGCATGAGGTATCGCATATGGTCGGAACCTCATGTACAGATGACAAAAAAATCGAAATGCCAAGCGGAAGCAGCGATCCATGGCGGCTGAGCCGCACTACGGCTTACGGGGAGTACGGCGCCAGAGTGTTGGCCGAATTTTCTCCAGAACTAGCGTTGGCGAATGCCGAGAACGTTGCTTTTTTTATCGAGAGCGCGAAAGATGAGCCTGTGTAAGCACGCGTATGGGTCGTTAATTTGCTCCATCACGTCGGGCTGCGTTGTTGCGGTGGCAGCTTGTACCTCTCCGAGCAGTCCGACGCAAATATCAAAAAATGAGACTCACACTGAAGGTGTAGCCATGGGCGCAAGTCAAGTATCCACTCAAGATCGCAACCCAACGGGTATCCCGGACGCTCGCATCCGATGGATAAAGAATCCACTGACCACCACCATAGCTCTTGTCGAAGGAACAGTCCGCGGTTCAACTCTGCAGATCAGGTACAAGTGGTCACTTACCAACCCAACAGACGTTGATGTACGAGCAACAGGTGAACCGACGCCAGCAGAGCCACGAGTCCGCCTCTTCTCAGAGGGCCAGGAAATCGACCTAGCGCCTCGGGATGAGCACACGGGGCGTGGCCTTCTGGCTAACCGCCCAGCTCCTACGGATGAAGATGTCTTGCAATATCGTTACGTAATCCGGGCGAAGCAGCGCTTCGACGCCTCGGACCTAAGCGAGCTCGTCATCTCAAGCAGCCGCCTTCGTACGGGCACGCACATCTATGAATTGGTTTACTGGCAAAGCCAACTCGACTGGCTTGATGTCCGCGACGTGCTTGCGAAAACCGATGGGCAAGGCCCGGGACGCATGATGTATCCGATCACTGATAACGCACCGTCGAATCGTCTCTACTTCAAGGTCTATAAGCCAACGGACAAAGAAGTTGCCAGAGGGCAGGAGGTCAGATTTCTCGGCGAGGTGGACGCAAGGGTGGAGGGACCGGCGTTTCCATATGCGCGCCCGGGCGATTTCTCGCCACGCACTGGATACTGGGAAGCAGTTGGAAAATCCATCGAAGCGATTGGAGGCCACCACGAGATTTTCGTCAAGGAAGGTGATTCGATGCCAAGCTTGCCGGGGGACGTGGGCGTCGATCCGTTCAGCTTCCGTTGGAAATATGTCGTCGGCTATGCCGCGTCGCAGAAGGTTTCGAGATGGGAGCAGTTTTCATGCGTCCAGTCGTGCTCGTAGGTCACCGACATTCATGCCCTGTGCATGGAATGGGTACGGTTATAACAGGTACACATGGCGTTCTCGTGAATGGCCGCGCCGTCGTCACGAAGGGCGACGTGACCAGTTGCGGTGCGGTAATAGTGACGGGTTCCGTTTCGGAGTTTGGCAATGCTGGTGTCGCTCGAGTGGGAGACCTAACAAGTCATGGCGGGATTCTTGTTGAAGGCGATAGTGGTTGGCTGATTGAGTGAGACGTCTCCTTGAACACGGGAACGGGCCGGTTTGGTCGCCGACTTTGGGGGCCGGAGCGCGATGCGCCCAAGCCACGCACGACCGGCCCGCAGACGGCGATCGTGACCGGTCCCGAAGGACACGAGATCTGGACGGACCAGTACGGGCGGGTGAAACTGAAGTTCCACTGGGACCGCTCGCCCGTGCGCAACCAGAAGTCGTCGTGCTGGGTGCGGGTGTCGTATCCGTGGGCGGGGAACAACTACGGGACGATCGCGGTGCCGCGCGTCGGGTCGGAGGTGATCGTCGACTTCGAGAACGGCGATCCGGATCGGCCGATCGTGACGGGGCGCGTCTACAACGCGGCGAACATGCCGCCGTGGCAGTTGCCGAATAACGCCACGCAAAGCGGCACGCTTTCGCGCTCGACGACCGAGGGCGGGTATGGCAACGCCAATGCGATTCGCTTCGAGGATAAGAAGGGGAAGGAAGA
>NZ_JALQEM010000018.1 GCF_023630705.1 Caballeronia sp. GAFFF1 | reverse complement strand
TTGAAAAAAATTGAGGTCGGTGGCGGGAAGTTATATCAGTTTGCCTCGGCTACCCAGAACGCGCTTCGAGGGAACGCGGCCGGAGGAGAGATTCTTCTGGCGTTTCTGTCGCTGTACGGACAGTTGGACGGCGTGTCGACCAGCATGCAATCACTGAAAACGACGGTTGGTGCCGCGTATCCCGAGACGCTCATCGGCGCGTGGTCGGCGTCGGTAGGTGTGTTTGCCTCCGGCGCGGAGTTGACAGGGAAGTCGATGAAAGTAGTTGCGGAAAACATGAAACCGGTGTTCGAGGAGGGAGGTGCGGTCGCATCTGGACTGGGGCGTGCGGCAGGCCTGGCCAAATTCATCGGGGAGAAGGCTGGGGTGGTGGGCGCGTTATCGAGCTTTGTTGATGCGGCACAGGATGGCTTTGCAGCGGTACGAGTGAACAGGCAGGGCGACGGATCAGCGAGGACCCGATATCTCTTCGCTTCTGGATTTTCGCTCGCTGCTGGCATCGTTGGCGTCATTGGCGCAGCAGCGCCCGAAGCAATTCTGTTGGGTCCTGTAGGCATTGCCGTAGTGCTGGGCCTTATGGCCTACGGGTTTGTCCAACTGGCCAAACAGGCGGAGTCAACAATGCCAGACCTGTGGGCGCGCCGTTGTTATTTTGGAGATCACAAAGGAACTCTGAAGCCATGGAACAAGCCAAGCGATCAGGACGAAGCGATCGCTACGCTGAACGCAATCTTGCTTGGCATTAGTGTCGACGTGGGGTTCCAGCCCTCGCTTCAAACTTTGCAAGGCGCGGCAGCGTTGAATGACGCGGTCGCTTTCGATCTGGGCTACGAATTGGTATATCGGATTGTGCTGCCGAGGTTCAACCCTGCGATTTCTGCTTATGCTTTCAGTGTGAGCGTCACTCGACATACCGGTGCTACGCAGATGCTCGTGTGTAGGCAGCAAGGTACCACGGCCCTGGCCACAATTACCGGAGCGTTGAAGGCTCCGCGCGATTATCACGGCGATACATTAGAGCCCGTGGTATTTCAAAAGGCGGATCCGCAGGCGATAACCGGTGCTATCCGACTAAATGGTCCCCAGGAAGGCGGCAACGATGTCGTCAGCGCCCAGGTTCACGTCAAGTACTACCCCGATCGGCTAGACGAAAGTGGGTTCGCCGAACTTACCGTTCAGGAGAAATTCTAATGCCGAATCCGCTGCCGTTGCTCAATCCCCCTGCGCGTGGCTGGCGACGCGACTTGCCCGCACCAGACGCGGCTCCGCAGGCGACACCGGGCTTGTCCTTTCCCGCGCCAAACCATGTGGACGAGATCTATCTTGAGTTGCCAAGGTCTTATCTAGATGTGCGCGGACTCGTGTTTTGGCTCTCGATGGTTGGTCTACTTTATGCGGTTTTACTGCCGTTCATTACTGGCCCATTCGACAATGACAGATCCGGAATGCTGATGATGGTTGGCTGCACGTTTACTTGTCTATGGGCTGGCTTAGTCGCACTTCGAATGGACGTTTCCCCACCTCGCGACCTTCCTGTGCGCTTTAATAGGCAGCGCCGCAAGATGTACGTTTACGAGTTCGAGCCTATTTGGTGGAACCCCTTTGCACGATGGCCGGTAAGGGCCGTCGCCTACGACTGGAATGACGTTCGCGCCGAAGCTTGGTCTCAGGGAGGAGCGACGAGTGGAGGCGTGTACTTCACGAAGTCCGGCGTCGTCTTGTCAGTAGTGAAACCAGGGACGAACGAAGTCATCGACCGCTTCCAGTTGCGAGCGAAGTCAGCCGAAGAACGCGCATGGGCCTATATCTGCATTTACATGCAGCAAGGCCCGCAGGCGCTGCCGCGTTCGAAGTGGAAGCCGCGTGACTGGAACAATGAGCCGACGCTGAACCTCGCTCGCCTGCTGGCTCCAAAGGTCAAATGGCCGGAAGAAATGGACATCGAATCAAGAACGGCTCCCTCTATCGAGCGAGTCGGTATAGCGATGCGGATTGGTACGAACACGTAAAAGAATACATGCGACTGCCGCAACGATTGGGCGTTGTGGCGGTCGCTGCAGCAAAAGGAGCCTCTGTCATGCCCCCTCAGAAACCTTTGCTCAATCCGCCGATGCGCGGCTGGTTGCGTGACTTGCCAGCGCCGGGTGATCCTCCTGAAACTACGCCGGGACTGTTCCTTACCGCACCAAATCATTTGGACGACGTCTATTTGGAGCTACCGCGCTCTTATCTGGACTTCCGAGGCCTGGTGCTCTACGGTGCGATTGTTGAGATTCTTATGGGATATTGGGTGTTCGGCTGGCTCTTCACGGATATTGAGGGGACGCCCAAGAGCTTGGTGCTTCTGGCAATCGTTGGTCTATTTGTGATCGTGTGGGTGGTAATTGCTGGAATACGTATCGACACTGCACCCCCGCGAGACATGCCGCTTCGCTTTAACCGCCAGCGGCGAAAGGTGTACGCCTACGAGTTCAAGCCGGTCTGGTGGAATCCGTTCACGCGATGGCCGGTGCAGTCTCTGGCTTACAACTGGGACGACGTTCGCGCCGAGCTGTGGTCGCTGGGTGGGGTTACCGGTGGCGGTATGTTTGTCTCGAAAGCGGGCGTGGTGCTCTCGGTCGTGAAACCTGGAACGAACGAGGTGATAGACCGAATCCAACTGCGTGCGAAGTCGGCTGACGAACGCGCATGGGCCTATATCTGCACGTACATGCAGAGGGGGCCGCAGGCACTTCCGCCTTCCAAGTGGCAGCCGCGTGACTGGAACAACGAGCCGACGGTGAACCTGGCTCGCCTGCTGGCTCCGAAGGTGAAATGGCCGGTAGAAATGGATATCGAATCAAGAACTGCGCCCTCGCAGCACAACTGCCAAGATTCTGAGGGGTGTGCGGTGGTTGGAAATGTATCGGTGCAAGGAGAGTAAATTGGTGTACCGGATGGCGTTACCGAAGTTCAGCTCCGCAATCTCTGCTTATCTTTCAGCGCGAGCGTCACGCGGCATACCGGCGCCACGCAGATGCTTGTCTGACCTGGTCATGGCGGTCGACGCCGATACAAATACAGCGCGGCAAGTTGGTCGACAGGTGGTCGAAGGACAGAGCATCGGAGAAGCAAGGTATGTCGGCGCTATTAGCGCAAATCGCGCTGTTGACGGCTTTGGTTTTCGGTGCGTTAGTCGGCCGGTCGAAAACAGCAGCGACTGAAGCCGGTGACACCGATAGAACTCAACGTAAATGCTGTCTTGAGTGTCGGGTCGTATTTCAAAAGTTCTTGAAACACGGAGGTAGCCGTTATGCCAAAGGTGGTGTTGCTAGGACATCGTCACCAATGTCCTGAGCACGGAGAGGGTTTGGTCGTCACCGCCTCGACAGGTCTCGAAATCAACGGAAGAAAAGCAGCAGGCGTTGGCGACTTGATCAGTTGCGGTGCCGTTATCGTCAGCGGATCGTCGTCGGCATCGTTCGCTCATCGGAGCGTGGCGCGAGTGGGCGATACGACGAGCCACGGCGGGGTGTTAGTCGAAGGCGATGATGGATTTGATTTGGAGTGATCCTTGCACGTTCCTGGCTACCAGGCTTGAAGGCCGTGTCAGCGGGGTCATGCGTGCGACCCCGCCGGCGTCGATTCTGGCGGGCATGTGGTGTCTGACTGCGCCTATCCGAGTCGGTGCTTTACTGACGAGGTCAGGCGTAAGTACTCGTCTGCCGGCAAGAATGACGTGTCATGATTGACGGGCCGGCGAGCCCGTCCGACGCGCTTCTCCGGTCCTATGCGTAGAACTCAGGAGGCGCCGCCAACAATCGGGACACGAAGTGGCTCAAGCGACAAATGGCGCCTCTCAAACACACCTCCCCCCATCCACCTCCAGCGCCACCCCCGTAATAAACTCCGCCTCATCCGAAGCCAGATAAAGCGCCGCATTCGCAATATCCTGCGGCGTCGACAACCGTCCGAGCGGAATCGTCGCGAGAAACTTCTGGCGATTCGCGGGCGTATCTTCCATGCCCATGAACTCCGAGAGCAATCCCGTTTCGCCCATCACCGGATTGATGCAGTTCACGCGAATGCGGTCCGGGCCCAGTTCCACCGCCAGCGCCTTGCTCGCGACGATCACCGCCGCCTTGCTGCCGTTGTACCAGACGAGTCCGGGACGCGGCCGCACGCCCGCCGTCGATGCAATGTTGATGAACGCGCCGCCGCCTTGCTCGCGAAAATACGGCACGAACTGCTCGACGCTCCAGTAGATGCTCTTCACGTTCACCGCATAGACGCGGTCGAACTCGGCCTCGCTGACATCCAGCACCGGCTTGTTACGGTGCGTCGTCCCTGCATTGTTCACGACCACCTGCACGCTGCCGAAGTCCTGAATCGCGGCATCGAAGAGCGCCTGCCAGTCCTCGCGCTTCGTGACGTCGCCCGTGACGGCGATCGCGCGTCCATGATTCGCCGATGACGACGACCCCAGCGCGATCTCGCTTGCCACGCGCTCGGCCGCCGGGCCGTTCAGATCGTTGACCACGACGTTCGCGCCTTCGCGCGCGAACGTCTTCGCAATGCCTTCGCCGAAACCCGAGCCCGCGCCCGTCACGATCACCGTTTTGCCTTGCAGTCGCATGTCGTCTCCCGTTATCCGTGTTTGATGGCAATAGTCTTGAGCGTCGTGAAGCCATACAGCGCCTCGAAGCCTTTCTCGCGTCCGTGTCCCGAATGCTTGACGCCGCCGAACGGCAATTCGATGCCGCCGCCCGCGCCATAGTTGTTGATGAACACTTGCCCCGAGCGCACGCGGCGCGCAAGGCGCATCTGCCGCGCACCGTCGCGTGTCCAGATGGCCGCGACAAGGCCGTAGTCCGTGCCGTTCGCGAGTCTGAGCGCGTCGGCTTCGTCGTCGAAGGGCATCGCGGCGAGCACCGGGCCGAACACTTCCTCGCGCGCCAGACGATGCGTCGGCGGCACGTCGCGCAAAAGCGTCGGCGCCTGATAGAAGCCCGCTTCGGGCGCATCGGCGACGACTTCGCCGTGCGCGGCCATCGCGATGCCGTCGTGCTGCGCATCGGAGAGAAAGTCCCACACGCGCTGCTGCTGCTTGGCGCTGATGAGCGGGCCGCAGTCGAGATCGAGCGCGCTCGGGCCGACCTTCAGCGCCGCGAACGCCTGCGAAAGCCGGTCGATGAGCGGCTCGTAAGCCGCGCGTTCGATCAGCACGCGGCTGCCCGCCGAGCACGTCTGTCCCGCGTTCTGCACGATGGCCGCGACGAGCACGGGCAGGGCGGCGTCGAAATCGGCATCGGCGAAAACGATCTGCGGCGACTTGCCGCCCAGTTCCAGCGTGACGGGCACGTGGTTGTCGGCGGCCATCTTGGTCACGGCCGCGCCCGTCGCGGGCGAGCCCGTGAACGAAATATGATCGATGCCCGGATGACGCGCGAGCGCCGCGCCCGCTTCATGGCCGTAGCCGGTGACGATGTTGAGCGCGCCATCGGGCAGGCCCGCTTCGGCGGCGAGCTCGGCGACGCGCAACAGCGACAGGCACGCGTCCTCGGCAGGCTTCACGACACACGCGTTGCCGGCGGCGAGCGCCGCGCCGACGCTGCGCCCGAAGATTTGCAGCGGATAGTTCCACGGCACGATGTGCCCGGTCACGCCATGCGGCTCGCGAATGGTCAGCACGGTGAAGCCGGACTGATACGGCAGCGTCTCGCCGTGCAGCTTGTCGGCGGCGCCCGCGTAGAACTCGAAATAGCGCGCGATGCCGGTGGCATCGGCGCGTGCCTGCTTGAGCGGCTTGCCGGTGTCGCGCGCCTCGATTTGCGCGATCTCCTCGTGGCACGCGGCGATCAGCATCGAGAGCCGCGCGAGAATGCGGCCGCGTTCGGCTGCGCTCGTCGCGCCCCAGACGCCGTCGTATGCGGCGCGCGCCGCGCTCACGGCGCGGTCGATGTCCGCACTCGTGCCGCGTGCAAGCTCCGCGAACACTTGCCCGTCGGATGGATCGACCACGGGAATTGTCTCTCCGCCCGATGCCGCGATCCACTGGTTGCCGATGAAATGCTTCGCTTCCTCCATGCGCGTCTCCTTGTCGGTTCGTTCGCTCACTGTGGTCGAATCGATTATCACGCGCCCGGTTCCCGGGGCGCCTTTGGCTATAATGCCTGAGTGTTTCACGTCGCAGCGCCCGCGTTCCATTCGTGACGCGTCCCAGAGCGCCGCATCCGTTTTCCCGGTTTCCGAACTCAACTTCTCCAGAGAGTGCTCATGAGCTTCAATAACGTACCTCCCGGCCGTGATCTCCCGCAGGATTTCAACGTCATCATCGAAATTCCCGCGCAAAGCGATCCGGTCAAATACGAAGCGGACAAGGACATGGGCCTGCTCGTCGTCGATCGTTTCATCGGCACCGGCATGCGCTATCCGGCCAACTACGGCTTCATTCCGCAGACGCTGTCGGGCGACGGCGATCCGGTCGACGTGCTCGTCATCACGCCGTATCCGCTGCTCGCAGGCTCGGTGGTGCGCGCGCGCGCGCTCGGCATGCTGCAGATGACCGACGAATCGGGCGTGGACGCGAAGCTCGTCGCCGTGCCGCATGACAAGGTCTGCCCGATGACGGCGAACCTCAAGTCCGTGGACGATGTGCCCGAATTCCTGAAGGATCAGATCAAGCACTTCTTCGAGCAATACAAGGCACTGGAGAAGGGCAAGTGGGTGAAGGTGGAAGGCTGGGCGGGCATCGAAGCCGCGCACAAGGAAATTACGGAAGGCATCGCGAATTACAAGAAGTAAGCGCGGTTCGTTTTTCGCTGCGTCTTAACGCCGCCGTCCGCTCGCCGGGCGCGCGGCGTTTTGATTTCGTGCGCGGTGCGAACCGCATCAGCCCGAATCCGCGCTTTCCGGTTCCACGCGCGGCAGCACCGAGTCCAACGTGCGCTCGCCCGCGATCAACGCGCGCTTTTGCTGCACCGGCAGGCGCTTGACCCAGTACTCGGCGCGCGACGCCTCCGATCTTCCCGCCACCTCGAACGACGCCACCACGCGCAGCGGTTTCTTCGCCCGCGTATAGCGCGCGCCCTTGCCGCTCGCGTGCGCGGTGAAGCGCGCTTCGACATCCGTCGCGATGCCGGTATAGAGACTGCCGTCGTCGCATTCGATCAGATAGAGAAACCACGGCATCGCGTGTTCTTATGGCTCGCAGACTTCGATGCCGCGCATTATCGCCGATGCAGCCACGCGAGCGCGCCGACGCCTTCGCGCGACTTGGGCGAGAATAGCCGCTTTCGGGCGCGCGAGCGCCCATCGGTCCATTCTGCGAGGGTGCCTGTTTGAATCGCGAGATCGAAATTCATGTGGTCGATACGCTCGACGACATTCCGGCCGACGACTGGAACCGGATCGCCGGCGACAATCCGTTCGTGCGGCACGGCTTTTTGTCCGCGTTGCAGGAGACGCAATGCGCGGTCAAGCGCACCGGCTGGCGCGCGCACCATCTGATTCTGGAGCGCGGCGGGCAGTTCGCGGGCGCGATGCCGCTTTATCTGAAGTCGCATTCGCGCGGCGAATACGTGTTCGACCACGCGTGGGCCGACGCCTTCGAGCGTCACGGCCTGCGCTATTACCCAAAGGCCCTGTCGGCGGTGCCGTTTTCGCCGGTGACCGGTCCGCGGCTCATTGCAGCCGAGCACGAGGACCGCGTGCTGCTCGCGCGCGGCGCGATCGAACTGACGCGGCGGCTCGACATCTCGTCGCTGCACGTTTTGTTTCCGCACGCGCAGGATATCGAGGCGCTCACGGACGCCGGCTACATGCTGCGCGAGGGCGTGCAGTTTCACTGGGAGAATCTGCCCGGCGAGGGTTATGCGAGCTTCGACGCGTTCCTCGCGACGATGAGCCACGACAAGCGCAAGAAGGTGAAGCAGGATCGCCGTCGCGTGATGGAGGCGGGCGTCACCTACACGTGGCTGCGCGGCGCGCAAATCGACGAGCGCGCGCTCGACTTCTTCTACGACTGCTACGAGAACACGTACCGCGAGCACTGGAACGCGCCGTATCTGTCGCGCGAGTTCTTCGGGCGCATTCATGCGGACGCGCCCGACAGCATGCTGCTCGTGATCGCCGAAGCGGACGGCCAGCGGCTCGCGTGCGCGCTCAACATGATCGGCGGCGATGTCATGTACGGCCGCTACTGGGGCACGCGCGAGTTCATCTCGGGGCTGCACTTCGAGACGTGCTACATGCAGGGCATCGCGTATTGCATCGAGCACCGGCTCGCGCGTTTCGAAGGCGGCGCGCAGGGCGTGCACAAGATGTCGCGCGGGCTTCTGCCGACGCCGACGTGGTCCGCGCACTGGATCGCGGACGAGCGGTTCCGCGAAGCCATCGCCGAGTTTCTCGATGCCGAAACCGAAGCGATGGATCACCATATCGAAGAACTCGAAGCGCACACGCCGTTCAGGAAAAAGGGCTAGAACTGCGATAATCGTTGCGGCTCTTTCCACCGCCAAACAACGCTCCCACGCGCCGAAGGTAACGACGACCATGAGCAAGAACTTCTTCAATCTGTATAGCCACGACTTCGCGCGCGTCGCGGTCGCGATTCCGAACTGCAAGGTCGCGGATCCCGCTTTCAACGCGGCCGGCACCATCGAACTGGCGAAGCAGGCGGCCTCGCGCGGCGCGGTGCTCGTCGCGTTCCCCGAACTGGGATTGTCCGCCTATAGCTGCGACGATCTCTTTCATCAGCGCGCCTTGCTCGACGCCTGCAAGGACGCGCTGCAAAGCATCGTCGATGCATCGAAGTCGCTTAAGGTCGCGATGATCGTCGGCATGCCGCTGCTCATCGAGCACAAGCTCTTCAACTGCGCGGTCGTGATCGCGGACGGCGTCATTCGAGGCGTCGTGCCGAAGAGCTATCTGCCGAACTACGGCGAGTTCTACGAAGCACGGCAGTTCAGTCCCGCCGATGCCGCGACCACGCACACGGTCACGCTGTGCGGACAGGAAGCGCCGTTCGGCGCGTCGCTGCTCTTTCAGATCAGGAACCTGCCGCTGTTTCGCTTTCACGTCGAGATTTGCGAGGACGTGTGGGTGCCCATCCCACCGTCGTCGTTCGCGGCGCTTGCGGGCGCGACGGTGCTCGTCAATCTGTCGGCGTCGAATATCGTCGTGGGCAAGTCGGCGTATCGGCACCAGCTCGTCGGGCAGCAGTCCGCGCGCTGCATCGCCGCCTATTTGTACACCTCGGCGGGCGAGGGCGAATCGACCACGGATCTTGCATGGGACGGGCAGGGCCTCATCTACGAAAACGGCGAGATGCTCGCGGAATCCGAGCGATTCTCGGGCGAGTCGCACATCATCTTCGCCGATGTCGATCTCGAACGGCTCTCGCGCGAACGCATGCGGCAGACAACCTTCGGGCGATCGACGCAGCGGCACGCCGACGAAGTCGCTCAGTTCCGCGTGGTCGAATTCGAACTGCCGGCGCCCGTGGACGGCACCTTGCCGCTCGAGCGGCGCGTGCAGCGTTTCCCGTATGTGCCCGCGGACGCCGCCCGCCGCGACGCGCGTTGCAACGAGGTCTACAACATTCAGGTGCAGGCGCTGCTGCAACGGCTACGCTCGTCGGGTATTTCGAAGGTCGTGATCGGCGTGTCCGGCGGACTCGACTCGACGCATGCACTGCTCGTGTGCGCGAAAGCGATGGACCGACTCGGCCTGCCGCGCTCGAATATCCTCGCCTACACCATGCCGGGCTTCGCGACGAGCGAGCGCACGCTCAGACAGGCGCGTGAGCTGATGGAAGTGATCGGCTGCACGGCGGAGGAAATCGACATTCGTCCGAGCTGCACGCAAATGCTCGCCGATATCGGCCATCCGCACAGCGACGACAACCAGCAATACGACATCACGTATGAGAACGTGCAGGCCGGCGAGCGCACGAGCCATCTCTTCAGGCTCGCGAATTTCCATAACGCGATCGTCGTCGGAACGGGCGATCTGAGCGAGCTTGCGCTCGGATGGTGCACGTACGGCGTGGGCGATCACATGTCGCATTACAACGTCAACGCGAGCGTGCCGAAGACGCTCATCACGCATCTGGTGCGCTGGGTCGCGGAGTCGGGCCAGATCGGCGACGCGGGCAGCGACGTGCTGGAGAACGTCCTCGCCACCGATATCAGCCCCGAGCTGATTCCGGGCAAGGCGAGCGGCGCGCTCGAACAGAAAACGGAGAGCGTGATCGGGCCGTACGAGTTGCAGGACTTCAACCTGTACTACACGGTCCGCTTCGGTTTCGCGCCGTCGAAGGTCGCGTTCCTCGCGTTCACGGCATGGCGCGACCGCGAGGCGGGCGCGTGGCCGGAAGGTCCGAACGTCGCGCGTAATGAGTACGGACTCGCGGACATTCGCAAGAATCTGCGCATCTTCCTCGACCGGTTCTTCCGCACGAGCCAGTTCAAGCGGTCCTGCATACCGAATGCACCGAAGGTGGGCTCGGGCGGCTCGCTTTCGCCGCGCGGCGACTGGCGCGCGCCGAGCGATTCGCAGGCAACGGTCTGGCTCAACGATCTGGAGCGCGTTCCGGAGAGCGAGTGAGCGCAACTCGCAGTTAACCCGGCCGATGACTCGATGAAAGGCGGCTAGAATCGAAGGCATCGGTCGCGCGAGCGACGACACTTTCCTGAACCGTCTGTTTTCCGAAGCGAGGTCCGCCATGAAACGCATCACCGCCATCATCAAACCGTTCAAGCTCGACGAAGTTCGCGAGGCGCTCGCCGAAGTCGGGCTGACCGGCTTGACGGTCACGGAAGTCAAGGGCTTCGGACGCCAGAAAGGGCACACCGAGCTCTATCGTGGTGCGGAGTACGTGGTGGATTTCCTGCCGAAGGTGAAGATCGAGGTCGTCGTGGCGAACGATCAGACCGATCAGGTCATCGACGCGATCATCGGCGCGGCGCGCACCGGCAAGATCGGCGACGGAAAGATCTTCGTGGCCGACGTCGAGCGCGTGATCCGCATCCGCACCGGCGAGGAGAACGAAGCGGCGGTCTGATCGTCCGGCACGTCTCGCATCTCACGCCCGCTCACCGCAGCGGGCGTTTCTTTTCGACTTCCGCGCATCTCCTGCTGTAACATCGACTGCCAATAATCTTTCTGTAAGGATCAGTCGATGCACCACGCGATCGGCTTCATTCAGGATCTCGCCGTGCTCATGGCCATCGCGGGCGTCGTGACGGTGCTGTTCCATCGTCTACGGCAGCCGGTCGTACTGGGCTACATCGTGGCGGGCGTCATCATCGGGCCGTACACGCCGCCGTTCCAGCTCATCAACGACGAAGCCACCATTCAGACGCTCGGCGAACTGGGCGTCGTGTTCCTGATGTTCTCGCTCGGGCTCGAATTCAGCCTGCGCAAGCTCTTTCGCGTTGGCGCGACGGCGTTCGTCGCGGCGCTGTCCGAGATCGTGCTGATGATCTGGATCGGCTACGAAATCGGCCGCTGGTTCGGCTGGAGCGCGATGGATTCGCTCTTTCTCGGCGCGATGCTCGCCATTTCGTCGACCACCATCATCGTGAAGGCGCTCTCGGAACTCGGCCTGAAAGGCGAGGGCTTCGCGCAACTCGTGTTCGGCATTCTGATCGTCGAGGACATTCTCGCCATCGCGATGCTCGTGCTGCTGTCGGGCATCGCGCAGACGGGTTCGGTCAGCGCAGGCGTGGCGGCCGTGACGCTCGGCAAGCTGCTGCTCTTCATGACGGTGTCGCTCGTGGTCGGCATCGTGGTCGTGCCGCGCGCGCTCGATTACGTGGCGCGTTCGAAAAGCGACGAGATGCTGCTCGTCACGGTGCTGGGCTTTTGCTTCGGCTTCTGCCTGCTGGTCGTCAAGCTCGATTACTCGATTGCGCTCGGCGCGTTTTTGATCGGCGCGATCATGGCCGAATCGAAGCACCTTGCGCGCATCGAGCATCTCATCGCGCCGGTGCGCGACATGTTCTCCGCAATCTTCTTCGTGACCATCGGGCTCTTGCTCAATCCGTCGGTGCTGGTCGATTACGCGTGGCCGATCGCCGTCATCACGGTGGCGGTGGTGCTCGGCAAGATCGTGTCGTGCGGGCTCGGCAGCTTTCTCGCGGGCAAGGACGGACGCACGGCGATGCGCGTCGGCATGAGCGTCGCGCAGATCGGCGAGTTCTCGTTCATCATCGCGTCGCTCGGGCTGTCGCTGAAAGTGACGAGCAGCTTTCTCTATCCGATCGCGGTGGCCGTCTCCGCGCTGACGACGCTCTTGACGCCGTATCTGATGCGCGCCGCCGATCCGTTGACGCTGCGCCTCGCGCGCGCGATGCCCGCGCCGCTCGCGCAGACCTTCGGCGCCTATTCGCAATGGCTCGCGAGCCTCGCGCCCGCCGCCGAGGGCGCGACGCTCGTCGCGATGACGAGGCGCATCGTGCTGCAGATCGCCGTGAATCTGGCGCTCGTCGCCGCGATCTTTCTTGGTGCATCGTATGCGGCGCCGTTTGCGTCGAGCCATCTCGCGCGCTGGCTCGAAACGGACAACGCGCAGCGCGTGGTGCTGTGGAGCGCGGCGCTCGTCATTGCGCTGCCGTTTCTGGTCGCGGTGTATCGCAAGCTGGAATCGCTCGCGCTGCTGCTCGCCGAAGTGAGCGTGCAGCCGGCAAAAGCCGGACGCTTCACGCACGCCATCCGCTCGGCCGTCTCGGGCCTCATTCCGATCGTCGCGATGTTCGGCGTCTTTCTGCTCGTCGCGGCGCTGTCGGGCGGCATTCTTCCGCCGTTCGGCCTGATGCTCGGCGTGCTGCTATGCGTGGCGCTCCTTTTGACCGTCTTGTGGCGCTGGTGCGTGAAGATCCACGCGACGATGCAGATCGCGTTGCGCGAGACGCTGCAGGAGCCGCGCGATCACTGAGCACGATCACTAAGCACGATCACTGAGCGCGTGACATCGCTCCCGATAATGTGAGCAAATGTGTGCTGGTTTGCTTCGCCCGGTTCGATGGGCGGATAATCGAAGCCTCTCCATTCTCCTAGTGGCGCTTTTGTGCGCCTGAAATCGGGATGAGCGAAAAGAACACGTCGAACGACTCGGGCATCACCGGCAACAACGACATTTCCAACGCGGCGGCGTCGCGAGGCGCGGATGCATCCGCCGCCGCGCAGGCGAGCGCGCGGGCATCGACGGATGCGCCTTCGAGCGCGTCCACCGTCGAACCCGTGGACCGCAACGCGGCGCGGCGCGAAGAGGCGCAGCAAACCGCCCGCGATGCGCGCGCCCACGTCGCGAGCGCGACCGCCGCGCAGGAAGCCGCGGCTCGCGCGGCGAGTTCGGCAAATCCGGCAAGTCCGGCAAGTCCGGCAAGTCCTGCAAGTCCGGCACGCGCCGAACGAGTCGATGCGAAGACGAGCCTGGCGCAGAACCTCGAAGCCGCCACCGAAGCCGAGGCGCAAAGCACGCAGGCCGAAGCCGTGCTGCAAGCCGAGGCCGCATTGGAGGCCGAGGCGGAAGTCCAGGCCGAAGCCGCGCTTTCGCGGCCCGCCACCGGCCTGCCTCCGGAATTCACCGCCGCGCCGGATTTCGGCAAATTCAATCCGCCGCCCATTCCGCCGCAGTCCACGGCCGAGACGACGGCGGCTCAGCCCGCCTATCTGAAAACGTCGGATTCGGCGTGGTCGGTGTTCGGCCGCATCGTCGCGGCGCGGGCGCGCCAGATCTTCGACCGGGCCGGGCAGCGCATCACGCAACGCACGCTGCGCATCGGCGTCTCGGCGCGCATCTTTCATCCGGAGCCGGGCGCGAAGGGCTTGCGCGGCAAGACGTTGCAGTATCTGGAGGAATCCATCGCGCACTGGGTCATGTCGCGCGACGTGCTGGTGTTCATGATTCCGACGGTCGGTCATCAGGGCATGCTGCATCCGAGCAATATTCGCCTCCGTGACTACGCGAAACACCTCGACGGCTTGCTGCTGCAAGGCGGCGCGGACGTCTCGC
The DNA here is from genome assembly GCF_023630705.1 of Caballeronia sp. GAFFF1. Taxonomy (GTDB): domain Bacteria; phylum Pseudomonadota; class Gammaproteobacteria; order Burkholderiales; family Burkholderiaceae; genus Caballeronia. The sequence goes on along the minus strand of NZ_JALQEM010000018.1, from coordinate 313,193 downwards.
CGCAGTCGTACGAGGAAGTGACCACGCGCCCGGAATGGCCCGGCGACCGCGTGCGCGACATGTACGAACTGGAACTGCTGCACGAGTTCGTCGAATCGGGCAAGCCGGTGCTCGGCGTGTGCCGTGGCTGTCAGCTGATCAACGTGGCGTTCGGCGGCACGCTCTACGGCGACATCGCCACCGACGTCCCGACCGCGGGAATCCACGTCAACGAGCATTACGACCAGCATCGTCACTCCATCCGGTTTCCGGATGGCTCGTCGCTCGTCAACATGTTCCCGAATCAGCGCGAAGCCATCGTCAATTCGATCCACCATCAGGCCGTGCGGACGCTCGGCCGCGATCTGAACATCGAGGCGGTGTCGTCGTCGGACGGGATCATTGAGGCGGTGCGTTATCGCAAGGCGCCGTTCGTGGTCGGCGTGCAGTGGCACCCGGAGTTTCATCGCGCGGGCGGCGACGAACTGCTCGATTGCACGCCGCTTCTCGATACGTTCCTGCGCGTCGCGCGCGAAACGCGGTTCTAGGCGCGCCGGTTCATCCGTGCAAAAGCAGAAGGCCCGCTGTGTCGAGCGGGCCTTGTGCTTTTTTGCTGCGATCAGCGCAGCGGTGTCGGCGGCGCGGACGTCAGACCCGCCTCGGTTGCGCGCTGAAGCTGCTCCACTTGCTGCTGCAACGCGTGCAGCTTGCGTTCCGCTTCGAGCTTGTCGGTTTGCAAGGCGGCCGATTCCGCTTGCAGCTTCTGCTGACGCTCCGACACCTGCGAGTCCTGCTGTTGCGCGAGCGCGAGATCCGCGGACAAGCGGCTCGCCCGGTTCGACGACACCGCGATCACGCGTTCGAGCAGCGCCGTCTGCGCCTGCAACTGCGTGCGGCGAATTTCGCCGTCCGCGAGTTCGTAGCTCTTGCGCGCGAACTGCGCGTAGAGCGCTTCGGCGCGGCTTTCGTCTTGTGTCTTGACCACGCGCCACAACTGCGTTTCCTGCTGAAGCGCGACGTAGTAGACCATGTCATTTGGCAGGAAGTAAAGCTTCGCGCCGTAGCTCGCGTTACGCGTGGCGCGCAGTTCGGTGACGCTGCCCGCCTGCACGAGGTCCTGCAATTCGGCCAGATTGCCGGCGGTGGGCGCGGAGCCGTCCGCTTTCACGTTCGACAAGTCCTCGGCGGCCAGCGGCGCGGGCGACGCTTGCGCGGCTTTTGCGATGGACCCGGCGAATGCGCTGGCGAAGGCGCCGAGGACAGACAGAGCGACAGCGAGCGTCGCGATACGGATAAAACGTGAGTGCTTCATGTTGGCGTGATGCCGATAAGGTTAGCGGGCGGCGCGGGCCGTCTGAACTAGTTCGAGGGGGCGTCGGCGGAACGGTGGTCCGCTCGCGACACGGCGTTGCTATCGAGCGTCGGCGAGTGCTGAAGCACGGCGTAGAGCGCCTCGACGTTCATGGCGTTCGTGTTCGTCGCGTTGGCCTTGTTCGTCGCGTCCTTCGCATTCCTCGCGCTGGCGAATGCGTTGTGGCGCGGCTCACCGGATCGCGCGGCCTTCTGAGTGCCGTGCGCCGTCGCAACGTGGAGTGATCGTTTGCCCTGCGCCGCCGACGCCACCACGCGCGTGTGCGCTTGCCGGCGCGACGCCTTGACCGGCGAGGGCGAGGGCGAGGGCGAGGCGGCGCGGGCGACGCTGCGCCACGTCATGCCCGCGTGGCGGACGCCTATAGTGCTTGCGCCGGTTTGCGCGGCGCTGTCATTCACGTGCGATGCGGAATGAACCGCGCTAGCAGATGCCGGCTCCCCGGCGACGACCTTGGCCTCGACGCCGGAGGCCGCATGCGCGGCGATGCGCGTCGCTTCGGCCGTTTCGGCCGTTGCGGGCGGCGTAGTTTGAACGGGCGCCGCCGCCGATGCGAGCGCCGCTGGTTCGTCGCTTGCCGGACGGTGTTGGTAGCCGAACAGCAGCCACGCGATCAACACGGCGCATGCAATGGCGATGACCGTGCGAAGCGGCTTGTGTGAAGCGGCTGCGCGGTCGTGCTCGACCGCCGGCGCGCTGACCGCGATCGGAATGGGCGCTGCGCTGGCCGGCGCTTCCTTGCCGTGGGCCGCCGACGGTTCAGCCGCCTGCATCAGTTGCAGCATCTTCCGGCGAATCTGGCCTTCCGAGAACACGCCCCACAAGCTGGCCGCGCGATACGGCGAGCTCTCGTCCGACAAACGCGCTGCTTCGACATAAGCGGTCTCGAAGCGCGCCGCGCTGATCGGAACTTCGGAGTCCGAGCGAACGGGGCGCGTAGGCACGGGCGACCACTCGCGACCGAACGTCAGCGACGGATCGGCGAGGGGGCGCAGCGGCGGCAGGCGCAGCTTGCCTTCGATGGCGATCAGAGGTTCGGTCATGGAGATTCCAGAAGCATGGGGCAGCATGAGGCAGCACGCGGGACCGGGCCGCGTCCAGGCCCGAAGCGCGTCGCGCCCGGCGATGGACGGGCTTCGGACGCGTCCTGCGGCAAAGCCGAAGTTGACCCGCGATCATACGAAACGCCCGCGCGCCATGCGACAGGATTACTCCGAAAGACGAATTTTTATAGGACCGCTGATTGACGAATAAGGATGGTTGTGGTTGCGAGCCGTCAGGCAAATAGGCGAACGTATCGAAGACAGACGACATCGACGCCGCCCAGCTTGTCCTCCTCGCGTCCCGAGCGCGTCCAGCCGCGCGATTCGTAGAAGCCGATGGCGGCCGTGTTGGCTTCGAGCACCGACAGATGCAATTGACGCGCGCCGCGCGCTCGCGCCCACGCGGCGGCGGCATCGAGCAGGACGCTGCCCACGCCGCAGCCGCGAAACGCCGGCAACGCGTGCAGATTGTCGATCAGCGCGCTGCCGCTTTCGTCCGGCGCTTCGACGCATACGAAGCCGGCAGGCTCGCCATCCGACTCGGCGATAAGCACGCACCCCGCGCCGCCCGCGATGTCCTTCATGCGCGTCTGCCAGTGTTCTGCTCGCTCGAGAGGCAACGCTTTGTCGAGGTAAGCGTCCGGAAGCATGCCGCGATACGCCGACGCCCAGCTTTGCGTATGCATTGCTGCAATCAAGTCCGTATCGTCGACGCTGGCTTCGCGCAGGGTCACATGAGTGGATGTAGGCATATAGTCGGCAAACAGTAAGGCGAAATTAATGACGATAGGCGGAAATTGCGCGAAGTTCGTGCAGGAAATCGTGTGCAGGCGTTAAGATTCACTGGACCCCACTCTTACAATTAATGTAAGGGGTTAACCCTAAGAAATCGGGATTCGCGGCATTATGCCGCGCTCTCGCCAAGATTCGAGAAAGTTCATGTCCACGACCCACGTTGCACCCGCCAATGAATCGAAGTTCAAGACGGTCTTTCGCGTCGTCAGCGGAAACTTCCTTGAAATGTACGACTTCATGGTTTATGGCTATTACGCCTCGGCCATCGCCAAAACGTACTTTCCGAGCGGCAGCGATTTCGCTTCGCTCATGCTTGCGTTGTCCGTCTTCGGCGCGGGCTTTTTGATGCGCCCCGTCGGCGCCATCGTGCTCGGCGCGTACATCGACCATCACGGCCGGCGCAAGGGCCTCATTCTCACGCTGACGCTGATGGCGATCGGCACCGCGTGCGTCGCGCTCGTGCCGGGCTACGCGACCATCGGTGCGCTTGCGCCGATCATCGTGCTCGGGGGGCGGCTGCTGCAAGGCTTTTCGGCGGGCGTCGAGCTGGGCGGCGTCTCGGTGTATCTGTCCGAAATCGCGACCAAGGGGAACAAGGGATTTTATTGCTCGTGGCAGTCCGGCAGCCAGCAGGTAGCGGTCGTGTTCGCGGCGCTCATCGGCGTCATCATGAACCGCGCGCTGCCGCCCGAGCAAATGGGCGCGTGGGGCTGGCGGGTGCCGTTCCTGATCGGCTGCCTGATCGTGCCGTTCCTCTTCATCATCCGCCGCTCGCTGCGTGAAACGGACGAATTCCTCGCGAGAAAGCATCGCCCGGACATGGGCCAGATCGCGCGCTCCATCATGCAGAACTGGCCGATCGTCATCGCCGGCATGGGCATGGTCATCATGACGACCGTGTCGTTCTACATGATCACCGCGTACACGCCGACCTTCGGCAAGGAAGTGCTGAAGCTCTCCGCCATCGATGCGCTCGTCGTCACCGTGTGCGTCGGTCTCTCGAACCTCGTGTGGCTGCCGGTGATGGGCGCGTTGTCCGACCGCATCGGCCGCCGCCCGGTGCTGCTTTTCTTCACCATCGCGACGATTCTCACGTCGTATCCGGCGGTGCAGTGGCTGGTCGCGGACCCGTCGTTCGCGCGCCTTCTGATGGTCGAACTGTGGCTCTCGTTCCTGTACGGCAGCTATAACGGCGCCATGGTCGTGGCGCTCACCGAAGTGATGCCGGTCGAAGTGCGCACCACCGGCTTCTCGATGGCCTACAGCCTCGCTACTACCATCGGCGGCTTCACGCCCGCCATCTCGACGTATCTGATTCACGCGACCGGCAACAAGGCCGCGCCGGGTCTGTGGATGGGACTCGCCGCCGTGTGCGGACTAATCGCGACGCTCGTGCTGTATCGCTCGTCCGAGGCGCGCAACCAGTACAAGACCGCCTGAGTTCTCCGGAACCGCCTGCACGAAGCGCCTCGCGTCGATGTGACGCGAGGCGTTTTTCATTGACGCGACGTGAATCAGCCGCGCAAAGCGGCCGCGACTTCTGCGACCACGCCGTGCCAGTCGCCCGGCGCGCGCTGCCGCACGAGTCGCGCGCTCGGATACCACGCGCTGCGTTCGACATCGACGCCCCAGCGCCAGTCGGCCGCGAACGGCAGCATGACCCATACCGGTTTGCCGAGCGCGCCCGCCAGATGCGCGACCGATGTATCGACGCTGACGACCGCATCGAGCCGGTCGACGATCGCGCCGGTATCCGCGAAGTTTTCGAGCCTTCCTTCCAGGCGATGAATCGACTTTGCTTGCGGATGCGCGAGCAGAACCGCGCGTTCGTCTTCGGTGAGAAACGGCTGAAGCACGATCCAGTCGATGCCTTCCAGCGCGAAGAGCGGCGCGAGCGCCTCGACGGGCGCCGAGCGCGTCTCGCCGGGCTGCAACCGCCCGGACCACGCGATGCCGATCTTGCGCTTCGCCTGACCGCCGAGCGAGCCACGCCATTTGCGGCGGTAATCGGCCGGCACGACGAGATAAGGCGTGCGCGCGGGGATCGCGTCCGGCGACGTGATGCCGAGCGCGAGCGGCAGGCTCAAGAGCGGGCAGAACGCATCGGCGGTGGCGAACGGAGCATCGGCACGGCTTCTCAGTTCGATGCGCGCCGCGTGCGCGGCCGGTGCCAGGAGCGGCACGAGCGCGGGCTGCACTTCCAGCACCAGCTTGCCGACGCGCTTTGCCGCATACGCCGCGAACCGCGCGAACTGCAGCGTGTCGCCGAAGCCTTGCTCCGCGCGCACGAGCAGCGTGCGGCCGGGTAGCGGCTCGCCCCTCCAGCGCGGCAGCGGCGGCGCGTTTTCGCTGCCGGGCGTCTTCAGGCGCCATTCGTATTCGGGCAGGCCGCGCTCGTAGTCGCCGGTGGCGAGGAGCGCGAGGCCGCGATTCAGATGCGCGGCGGGCATTTCGGTATCGAGACGCAACGCCTGATCGAACGCGCGGACCGCGGCGGCGTGCGCGGCGAGCGCGAGATGCGAATTGCCGAGACACAGCCACGCGACCGCGTATTTCGGATCGAGCCCGACCGCGCGCTCGTAACACTGCACGGCTTCGTCGTGACGGTTCAGCTTGGCGAGCGCGTGTCCGAGCCCGAAGTGCCCCGGCGCGAAGCGCGGCTGCAAGCGCACGGTCTTCTCTAGCGAGGGCAGGGCTTCTTCGGGATGGCCGCGCGAATCCAGCAGATTGCCGAGATTGAAATGCGCGGCGACGTAGTCCGGCTCGGCGTCGATGGCCGCGCGAAAGTGCGCGATCGCGCCGAGCGGATCGCCGAGCGCATTCAGCGCCATGCCGAGGTTGTTGTGCGCGCCGGCGTGTCGCGGGCGCAGGGCGAGCGCGCGGCGAAACGCGCGCGCGGCGTCCTCGTGGCGCGACAGCGCCGCCAGCGCATTGCCGAAGTTGTTCCACGCGGCCGGATCGTTCGGTTGCGCGCGCAACGCTTTTTCGAAGGCATCGGCGGCGTCTTCGTGGCGGCCGAGCGCCGCGTACGCGTTGCCGAGGTTGTACTGCGCGAGCGCGAATCCGGGGGCGAGCGTGAGCGCATTGCGAAAACGTTCGATGGCGTCGTCCAGACGCCCGAGCGCCTTCAGCGCGTTGCCGAGATTGAGCTGCAAGGCGGCGTCCGTCGGGCGCAGATCGACGGCGCGCGCGACGAGCGCTGCCGCCTCTTCGTGCTGCCCCTGTTGATGGCGCAGCACGCCGAGGTAGTGCAACGCTTCGACGTGGGAGGGTTCGGCGGCGAGCGCGGCTTGATAGTCGCGTTCCGCTTCGGTCAGGCGGCCGTCACGATGGGCCGCGAAGCCGCGGGCAAATACGGTGTCCATGACGGAGATTTTTTGCAAACTCCGCATTTTCCCACACTGGAAAGCGCCGCTCCGGATTCTTCTGTTGACATGTTGCGACGATGGTAACTAACATGTGAACACCTATTCATATGTTGATGACTCCGTTGGCTACGTCTCCCTTCGCGCTCAGCGGCGCGACTTCCGATGATCGCGTCGTCCCGCTCGCCGACCTGTTTCGTCTGCTGGGCGACCCGACGCGCCTGCGCATCGTGCTGGCGTGCGTCGAGCAGAAGCGCGCGGTCGGCTCCATTGCCGAATCGCTCGGCTTGTCGGGGTCGCTCGTGAGCCACCATTTGCGCCTGTTGCGCGCGGCGCGCATCGTGCGAGCCGAGCGGCAGGGCAAGCAGGTGTTCTACGTGGCAGCGGACCGCCACATCAGCGGCATGCTGGCGGAACTGCTGGAACACGTCGCCGAGCCGCAGTCCGACGCAACCGACATCAACTGACACCGACTCGAACACCGTCACGCTCATGAGCACGCATACGCATCACGAACACGATCACCACGATCAGCACGATCACCACGCGCACGATCATCACGGCGCGCACGAAGGCCACAGCCACGGGCCGGGCGGACACCATCATCACCATCACGCGCCGCAGGCAGGCCAGGGGCGCACGTTCGCGCTCGCGGTCGGGCTGAACCTGCTGATCGTCGTCGTGCAGGCGGTCTACGGTCTGCTCGCGCATTCGACCGCGCTGCTCGCCGACGCCGGCCACAATCTGTCAGACGTGCTCGGTCTGTTGCTCGCGTGGGGCGCGGTATGGCTCGGCACGCGCCGGCCGAGCGCGCGCTACACGTTCGGACTCGGCAGCTCGTCGATTCTCGCTTCGCTCGCCAATGCCGCGCTGCTCTTGCTCGCGTGCGGCGCGATCATCCTCGAAGCCATTCAGCGCCTCCTGAACCCGGCGCCCGTCGCGGGGCTGGACGTGTTCATCGTCGCGATGGTCGGGCTCGTCGTGAACGGCTTCTCGGCGTGGCTTTTCATGCGCGGCAGCAAGGAAGACCTGAACGTGCGTGGCGCGTTCATGCACATGGCCGCCGACGCCGCCATCTCCGCCGCTGTCGCCGTGAGCGGGCTGGTCATCCTCTACACGGGCTGGAACTGGCTCGACCCGGTGATGAGCATCATCGTGGTGGCGGTCATTCTGTACGGCACATGGGGACTCGGCCGGGATGCCATGCAGCTTGCGCTCGCAGCCGTGCCGCCCGGGGTCGACACGGCGCGCATACGCGGCTATCTGTCGGGGCTGCCCGGCGTGCGCGGCGTGCACGACCTGCACGTCTGGGCGCTCTCGACGACGGAAAACGCGCTGACCGTGCACCTCGTCATGCCGCAGGGGCATCCGGGCGATGCCTTCATGCAGGGCGTCGTGGCCACGTTGCGACGCGAGCACGCGATGCATCACGCCACCGTGCAGGTGGACGTCACGGACAGCGCTTCCGAGTGCGTCTTGCAGCAGCGTTGAACCGTCGGCGCGAACCGCCGCAGGCAACCCGGCGTACACTAGCCGGAGACAAAAACCCGCCAAAAGCCTGCCGGAGTTCCGTGCATGTTTACGCGCAAGCCGACTCAGAACGACATGCTCGATGTCGCGCCGGTGCTGATCGTCGGCGCGGGACCCACGGGCCTCGCCGCCGCGATGAGCCTCTCGCGCGCCCACGTTCCCGTGCGCCTCATCGACCAGGCGCCGCAGCCTTTGCCGTATTCGCGCGCCATCGGCATTCAGGCGCGCACGCTCGAACTCTTCGAGCAGCATCGCACGGTGGAGCCGTTTCTCGAACTCGGGCATCGGGCGCGCGTCGCCAATCTCTATTCCAACGGCCAGCGCCTCGCGCGCCTGGACTTCGATCCGCTGCAAACGCGCTATGCGTATCTGCTCTTTCTGCCGCAATCGGAGACTGAGCGGCTGCTCGCCGAGCATCTCGCCGAATCGGGCGTGAAGGTCGAGCGCAGCGTCACGCTGACCGATTTCACTCAGGGCTCCGCAGGCATTCAGGCGACGCTGCGGCATCCCGGCGGGCGCGAAGAAACGCTGCGCCCGTCGTACATGATCGCGGCGGACGGCGCGCACAGCATCGTGCGGCACAGGCTCGATATCGGCTTCGAGGGCAAGACCTTCGACCAGACGTTCCTGCTCGCCGACGTTCAGGCCGATGTCGACTGGCCCGACGACGAATTTCACATCTTCGCGTCGCAAGAAGGGCTGGCTGCGCTCTTTCCGATGGGCGGCGGCCGCGCCCGTCTGATCGGCGATCTCGCGACGCACGCGGCGCAGGAGCCGGCTCCCGCCGCCGACGCGCAAAAGAGCGGCCCCGATCTCGACGAATGCCGCGCGCTCGTCGAACGGCGCGTGCATCATCGCGTGAAGCTGTCGGACCTCGCGTGGTCGGCGTATTTTCGCGTGAACAGCCGCATGGTGGACCGCCTGCGCGTGCAGCGCATCTTCCTCGCGGGCGATGCCGCGCATGTCCACAGCCCGGCCGGCGCGCAGGGCATGAACACGGGCATTCAGGAAGCGTTCAACATCGGCTGGAAGATCGCGCGGCTGCTAGCCGGCGGCGCGTCCGACCGCCTGCTCGACACGTACTACGCAGAGCGGCATCCGATCGAACGCGACGTGCTGCGACAGACCAGCATGCTCACGCAACTGGCGGAAGCCGGACACGGCCCGATGAAGCTGATGCGCGAGCACGTGATGCCCGCGCTCGCAGCCATCGGTCCGCTGCGCGACGCGATGCGCCGCACGGTGAGCGAACTGTCGATCAACTATCGCAAGAGCCCGCTCACGCTCGAACGGGCGCTGGATGGCGGCCCGCGCGCGGGCGAGCGCGCGCCGGATGCGCGCGTGCATGTCGTCGATGGCCCGCTCGGGCGTCTGCCGGGCGTCGGCTGTCTGTACGATCTGCACGATCCGGGCTGCTTTTCGCTCTTCCTGCTCGTCAATCCGACGGGCGATGACGACATCGCGCTCGCGCCCGCGACCATCACCGTGGCGCATGCGATGCGCGACAGCAATATGGACGGCCTCGTGCAGTCCATCGAAGCGATTTTTTCGGACGCGGTGCGCGTCTGGCGCATCACGGATACGAGCGGCGACGACGCGCAATCGCTCACCGATCAATACGGCCGCACGCGCCCGGCGTTCTACCTCGTGCGGCCGGACGGCTATATCGCGGCGCGCGGGCGCGTGCCGGCGGATACCCAGGCGCTCTTGCGTCATTGCGAAACATGGTTCGGCGCCGAGCGTCCGGAAAGCGGCAAGCGCGCGGCGGGCGAGTACGCCGACGACTGACCCAAAAGAAAACGCCCCGATGCTGCCGGGGCGCAATGGGCACTACAGAGAGCCCGAATGTCTCGAAGCGCGGTGTCAGGCGGTCGCCGCCTTCGGCTGAAGATCCGCCTTGTGGAGCGTGAGCGCCTCGCGCAGGATCGGCTCCATCGAGGCGCTTGCTTCCGGGTTATCCAGCGCGGTCAGAATCGCCACGCGCATGCGCGGTTCCCAGAAGCGGCGGATATGATCCGCCACGCCATCGACGGCTTCGGCATGATCCGGCATCGAATCGAAAAACTCGCCGATGCGGTTCGCCATCTCGATCAGATTATCCACGTCCATGTGTCATTTTCCTGAAGTGGTCGCGAGACTGCGCATGTTGAGCAGTTCGAGCTGCTGCGTGTTGAAGCGCGAGTAGTCCTTCTGCCATTGCGACGGCTGCTCCACCGGCATCACCTGTACCGCCGTGACCTTGTATTCCGGGCAATTGGTCGCCCAGTCGGACGACTCGGTGGTGATGACGTTCGCGCCCGATTCCGGGAAGTGGAACGTCGTATAGACGACGCCCGGCTGCATGCGGTCGGTAATCTTCGCGCGCAGCACCGTCTGCCCGGCGCGCGACTCGATGCCGACCCAGTCGCCGGTCTTGATGCCTCGGTCCTCGGCGTCGTGCGGGTGAATCTCGAGACGGTCCTCGTCGTGCCAGCGCGAATTTTCGGTGCGCCGCGTCTGCGCGCCGACGTTGTACTGCGACAGAATGCGCCCCGTCGTCAGCAGCAGCGGATACTTGCGCGTGACCTTCTCCGGCGTCGGCACGAACTTCGTGATGACGAAGCGTCCCTTGCCGCGCACGAACTCGTCGATATGCATCGTCGGCGTGCCGTCGGGCGCTTTCTCGTTGCACGGCCACTGGATGCTGCCCATTTCGTCGAGCTTCTCGTACGAGACGCCGTGGAAGGTCGGCGTGAGGCGCGCGATCTCGTCCATGATTTCGGACGGATGCGTGTAGTTCATCTCATAGCCGAGCGCGCGGGAAAGCAGGATCGTCACTTCCCAGTCCGAGTAGCCCGCGAGCGGCGGCATCACCTTGCGCACGCGCGAAATGCGGCGCTCCGCGTTGGTGAAGGTGCCGTCCTTTTCGAGGAAAGTCGAGCCCGGCAAGAGCACGTGGGCGTACTTCGCGGTCTCGTTCAGGAAGATGTCCTGCACGACGATGCATTCCATGGCCGACAGCGCGCCCGCGACATGCTGCGTATTCGGGTCCGACTGAACGATGTCTTCGCCCTGGCAATAGAGCCCCATGAAGGTGCCGTGCGTGGCGGCATCGAACATGTTCGGGATGCGCAGGCCGGGCTCCGGTTGCAGCGTCACGTTCCATGCTTCTTCGAAGAGCGCGCGCGTCGCGGCATCGCCGATATGGCGATAGCCCGGCAACTCGTGCGGGAACGAGCCCATGTCGCACGAGCCCTGCACGTTGTTCTGGCCGCGCAGCGGATTCACGCCGACGCCTTCGCGGCCGACATTGGCCGTCGCCATCGCGAGGTTCGCGATGCCCATCACGGTGGTCGAGCCTTGCGCGTGCTCGGTCACGCCGAGCCCGTAGTAGATCGCCGCGTTGCCGCCGGTCGCGTAGATGCGCGCGGCTTCGCGCACTTGCTGCGCGGGCACGCCGGTGACCGCTTCCGTCGCCTCGGGCGAATTCTCTTCAAGCGCGACGAAATCGCGCCATTGCTGGAACGCGCGCGGCTCGCAGCGTTGCGCGATGAACGCCTCGTCGAGCAAGCCTTCGGTGACGATCACATGCGCGAGCGCATTGACCATCGCCACGTTCGTTCCCGGCCGCAGCGCGAGATGATGCGACGCCTTCACGTGCGGCGTATCGACGATATCGATGCGGCGCGGGTCGATCACGATCAGCGTCGCGCCCTCGCGCACGCGGCGCTTCAGGCGCGAGGCGAAGACCGGATGGCCGTCGGTCGGGTTCGCGCCCATCACCACGATCACGTCCGACTTTTCGATGGACGCGAACGTCTGCGTGCCGGCGGATTCGCCGAGCGTCGCCTTCAGGCCGTAGCCCGTCGGCGAATGGCAGACGCGCGCGCAGGTATCGACGTTATTGTTGCCGAACGCGGCGCGCACGAGCTTCTGCACGAGATACGTCTCTTCGTTGGTGCAGCGCGACGACGTGATACCGCCGATGGAATCGCGTCCGTACTTGTCCTGAATGCGGCGGAATTCGCTCGCCGCATAGCTGATCGCTTCGTCCCACGACACTTCGCGCCACGGATCGGTGATCTTCGCGCGGATCATCGGCTTCGTGATGCGGTCCTTGTGCGTCGCATAGCCCCATGCGAAGCGGCCTTTTACGCACGCGTGGCCTTCGTTCGCCTGGCCGTTCTTGTTCGGCGTCATGCGCACGACGGTGTTGCCCTTCATCTCCGCCTTCAGCGAGCAGCCGACGCCGCAGTACGCGCAGGTCGTGACGACCGAGTGCTCCGCCTGGCCGAGCATGATGACGCTCTTTTCCTGCAGCGTCGCGGTCGGGCATGCAGCCACGCACGCGCCGCACGACACGCATTCCGATTCCATGAACGGCACGTTCTCGCTTGCCGCCACGCGCGATTCGAAACCGCGTCCGGCGATCGTCAGCGCGAACGTGCCTTGCGTTTCCTCGCACGCGCGCACGCAGCGATTGCAGACGATGCACTTCGACGGATCGTAGGTGAAGTACGGGTTCGACTCGTCCTTCTTGTCCTTCAGATGGTTCGCGCCTTCGTAGCCGTAGCGCACTTCGCGCAGGCCGACGACGCCCGCCATGTCCTGCAGTTCGCAATCGCCGTTGGCGGGGCAGGTGAGGCAATCGAGCGGGTGATCGGAGATGTAGAGCTCCATCACGTTACGGCGCAGCAATTGCAGCTTGTCGCTTTGCGTGCGCACTTTCATGCCGGCTTCGACAGGCGTCGTGCACGACGCCGGATAGCCGCGCTTGCCTTCGATTTCGACGAGGCACAGGCGACACGAGCCCCACGGCTCCAGCGAATCGGTGGCGCAGAGCTTCGGCACGTTGACGCCCGCTTCGATCGCGGCGCGCATCACGGACGTGCCCGCGGGCACCGTGACCGACTGGCCGTCGATGTCGAGCGTCACGTCGATATCGGCGTGGCGCAGCGGCGTGCCGTAGTCGGTCTCGTCGAACGGATCGCGGCGTTGCACCGATGCCGCGCTCTTGCACGCGCAGTTGCCCGAACCGCAGCCGTTGATGGTGTTGGACATGTTCTGTGTCTCCGTACTTTTATGCCGCTTTCCGGGCTGGCGTGCGGGGCAGGCCGAAGTCTTCGGGGAAATGATCGAGCGCGGAGAGCACCGGGAACGGCGTCATGCCGCCCATCGCGCAGAGCGAGCCGCCGATCATCGTGTCGCAGAGTTCGCGCAGAAGCGTGATCTGCTTGACCGACGTATCGCCTTCCCGAATCTTCGCGATGACTTCCTCGCCGCGCGTCGAACCGATGCGGCATGGCGTGCACTTGCCGCACGATTCGATCGCGCAGAAGTGCATCGCGTATTGCGCGAGTTCGGCGAGATTCGAGGTGTCGTCGTGAACCACGAGGCCGCCGTGGCCGACCACCGCGCCGACCTTCGCGTACTCTTCGTAGTCGAGCGGAATGTCCCACTGGCTCTCCGGCAGATACGTGCCGAGCGGCCCGCCCACTTGCACCGCGCGCGCGGGCCGGCCGCTGGCCGTGCCGCCGCCGAAATCGCGCAAGAGTTCGCGCAGCGTCACTCCGAACGCGAGTTCGACGAGCCCGCCTTGCATCACGTTGCCCGCAAGCTGGAACGGCAGCGTGCCGCGCGAGCGGCCCATGCCGTAATCGCGATAGAACGCCGCGCCCTTCGCGAAGATGATCGGCACGGTCGCGAGCGTGATGACGTTGTTGATGACGGTCGGCTTGCCGTACAGGCCGGTAAGCGCCGGCACCGGCGGCTTCGCGCGCACGATGCCGCGCTTGCCTTCGAGCGATTCGAGCAGCGCCGTTTCCTCGCCGCAGACATATGAGCCCGCGCCCTTGGCCACGTGCAAGTCGAACGCGTGCGACGTGCCGAGCACGCTCGCGCCGAGCCATCCGGCATCGCGTGCGTTCGCGATCGCGCGATTGAGCGTTTCGATCGAATGCGGATACTCGCTGCGGACGTAGATATAGCCTTGGCTTGCGCCGGTCGCGACGCCCGCGATGATCATGCCTTCGATCAGCATGTACGGATCGCTTTCCATCACGAGCCGGTCCGAGAACGTGCCGGAGTCGCCTTCGTCCGCGTTGCAGACGATGTACTTCTGATCGGCCAGCGCCGCGCGCACCGTCTTCCATTTGATGCCGGCCGGAAACGCCGCGCCGCCGCGCCCGCGCAGGCCGGAATCGACGAGCGCCTCGCAGACCGCGTCGCGGTTCATTTCGAGCACGTTGCGCAGACCTTGCAGGCCGCCGAGCGACACGTAATCGTCGATCGAGAGCGGGTCGGTGATGCCGATGCGCGCGAACGTCAGCCGCTGCTGCTTCTTCAGATACGGGATCTCGTCGACGACGCCGACGTTCTTCTCGTGCGCGCCGCCTTCGTGGAAGCCCGCATCGAAAAGCGCGGCGATCTCGTCTTCTTCGACGTTCGCGTAGCCGATGCGCCCTTGCGCCGTCTCCACTTCGACGAGCGGTTCCAGATACAAGAGCCCGCGCGAGCCGTTGCGCACGATCTGCACGTCGATGCCGCGTTGTTCTGCTTCGCTCGCAATCGCCTTCGCGATGCGATCGGCGCCGAGCGCGAGCGCCGACGAGTCGCGGGGAACGTAGATGCGCGTCATGCCGTCACCTCGCTGCTTTGCTTGGCCGCGTCGTACAGGCGATCGAATTTTTGCGGCGTCACCTTGGCGTAAAGCTCGCCGTTGATGGTCATGGCAGGCGAGAGCGCGCACTGGCCGAGGCAATACACGGATTCGAGTTCCGTGTCCTCCGCATGGCCGCTATCGAAACGGCAACCCGTGTGCCCTTCGATGTGATCCTTCAGCGCCTCCGTCCCCATGCTGCGGCACGCTTCCGCGCGGCATAGCTGCACGGTCACGCGCGCGGGCGGCGCGGAACGGAAGTGATGATAGTAGGTGATCGTGCCATGCACTTCGGCGCGCGAAAGCGATAACGTGCGAGCGAGCGGCGCGACGACTTCGGCCGGCACGAAGCCGGTCTCGTCCTGGATGGCGTGCAGGATCGTCATCAACGTCGCGCCTTGCACGGCGTGACGGCGCAAGAGTTCTTCTGCTTCGGCGGCGGACAGCTGCGGTTGCGTCATGGGGCTCCTCCGGGGCTCGGCATATGTTTTATCGGTGCATATATCAGTCGTATAATCGAGGCGCCGAGCCCGTGAAAGAACAATAGGCGTCGTGATATATCTTGGCAATAGGAAAGGACAATACATATGGTCGACGTCGAATGCCGCGCCGAACTGATCCTGCGCGACCCCGATGGCCGGGAAACCAGTCTCAGCGCGGTTGTCCCGCTTTTGCAACTCGTGGCGCACACGGGCAGCATCGCCAACGCGGCGAGCGCTAAGGGTTTGTCCTATCGCCATGCGTGGGGTCTGCTGCGTGAAATCGAGGCGCGGCTGGGCGGCGCGCTCATCACGAAATCACGCGGGCGCGGATCGGTGCTGTCGGAACTCGGCGAATCGGTTCTGCGCGCGCAGCGACTTTGCGGCGACCGCCTCGAAGCGCCGTTGCAGGCAGTCGCCACCGATGTCGCCGACGAACTGAATCGCCGGCTCGCGGGCGAGGTATCGAATCTGCGCATTCACGCATCGCACGGCTACGCGGTCGCCACGCTCGTTCGCGCGCTCGGCGAACGGCGCGTGCCCGTGGACATCAAGTACCGCGAGAGCGCGGAAGCGGTGAGGGCGCTCGCGCGCAGCGAATGTGAGCTCGCCGGTTTCCACCTGCCTATCGGCAAGTTCCGCTCGACGTGCGCGGAAATCTATCGACCGTATCTCGATCCTAAGAAGCATCAGTTGATTCGCCTGACGCGGCGCACGCAGGGACTCTTTCTGCCGAAGGGCAATCCGAAGCAGATCACCGGCTTGCGCGACCTGGCGCGCAACGACGTGCGTTTCGTGAAC
Source organism: Caballeronia sp. GAFFF1 (assembly GCF_023630705.1). Lineage (GTDB taxonomy): Bacteria > Pseudomonadota > Gammaproteobacteria > Burkholderiales > Burkholderiaceae > Caballeronia. The sequence goes on along the minus strand of NZ_JALQEM010000018.1, from coordinate 297,195 downwards.
CGACAGCCGGGGTCGGGCACGCGCATGCTGCTCGACCTGTCACTGCGCGGCGTGGGTGTCGATCCGGACGAGATCAATGGTTACGCGTCGACGGAACTGACGCATTCGGCCATCGCGGCGTTCGTCGCGAGCGGCATGGCGGACCTCGGCTTCGGCGTCAAACCGGCGGCGCAGCACTTCGGGCTCGATTTCATTCCGGTCATCGACGAGGACTATTTCTTCGCCTGCGAACGTGCGCGGCTCACCGAAGCGCGGCTCGTGAGCGTCCTCGGGGTGCTGCGCAGCGCGGCATTCAGCGATAGCGTGGCGCACCTCGGCGGCTACGATCCGCAACGCTGCGGGACGCTGCTGGAAGTCGAGGAGGGGCTTCGCGGCTGAAGAGCGGGCTGACTGAGCGGCCTGACTGAGCGGCCTGACTGAGCGGCCTGACTGAGCGGACTGACTGAGCGCCGACGCGCGAAACGGACGGTAAGACGAATCTCTCCCGTCGAAACCGCCCGCCTCGGCGAATTGCGTTAACCTAGCGGCTTCGGTTCTTCGTTTCAGCGTTTTCTTCTCGTTCCAGACGCGCCTTCGACGCGCGAAAATCGCCATGAAATTCACGTTGCTCGCTTCACTGTCCGCCGCGCTCGTCGCCGGCGCCGTTTATCTCGCTCCCGCGGCATTCGCGCAAAACTCGCCGGGCATTCCTGGCGGCGTGCTGCAGGACAACTTCCGCATCAACGAGCATCCGCAGATGCCGTTTGCCGCCTCTGCTCCTTCCGAGAAGTATCAGCGCGGCACGTCCGCGATGCGCCGCCGTGGCGACAACGGCGACCCCGACGGCTGCAACCTCAAGTGCCCGAAAGACGGCAGCAACTAAAGCCGGATGAATCGCGGCGCGTGCAATGCGCGCCGTCAGCCTGTCCTTCCTTCCTGCGCTTCTCGGTGGTATCCCTTCGCGCGTGTGCGCGCCGCCTCATACCGCAGGCATTGAATTCCGCAGCGACCGAAAAACACTACGAGATGGCCGATGTGCCATGCGAGTCGAGGAGTACCTTGATCGACGTGTCATCGATCGATAGTTCGATGCGCACGGCCGTTTTTTCTCCGATCTAAAAACCATAAAAACAGGAAGTGCGCGGCTGCACGAACCACGCGAGACAGCGTGGGGCAAGCGGCGACGGACGCCACGCCACCGTGGGCAGGACGTGGCCCCGAACGCACTTCGGACCACCGAGGGACTGCACGCATGCGAATTCTCCAGGTCATACTGGCGCCTCGCCTTTCGGGGGCGGAAGTTCTCGCCAAGGGCGTCGCGATCGGTCATCAGCGCGCGGGACATAGCGTCTCGATCGCCTCGCTGATGCCCGAGCACGACGATTTCAGGCACATCAGCGCAGAGTTGCGCGCGCACGGCGTTTCGTGCGTTTTCCCGGCGAAGAATCCGACGAAGCTGGGCCGGCTGCTCTTTCTGCATCGCGCGATCCGGTCGTTCAAGCCCGACATCATCTTCGCGCACGCGACCATTCCGGCGCTCTACGTGCGCGCCTTGCCGACGCGCGTGCCGATCGTCTGGGTCATGCACTCGGGCGCGAACGACTTCGCCAATGCCGCGCTGATGCGCGCCGAGCGCCTGCTGTCCAACCGCGCGAAGGCGGTGATCGGCGTATCGCAGAAGAACATCGACGACTACGTCAAGGAGATCGGCCTGCATCCGTCGATGATCGTCGTGCCGAACGGCGTCGATGTCTCGCGCTTCGCCGACGATGCCGGGCCGCGCGTGCCCGTCGCGCACAAGCAGATCGTGCAGGTCGGCCGCTATATTCCCGAGAAGAATCAGCTGCAGACGGTCGAAGCCTTCGCGCACGTGGCCTGCGCCGATCGCGATGCGCGGCTTCTTCTATGCGGCGTCGTCGAAAACCTCGACTATCACGCGGCGGTGGTCGAGCGCGTCGCGCAGTTGGGGCTGAAGGATCGCGTGTCGATTCAGGGACCGCAGCAGAACGTCGCGCAGATTCTGCGGGCATCGAGCGTGTTCGCGATGCCGTCGAGCTTCGAAGCGCACAGCATTGGCTTTCTGGAGGCGCTCGCGTCGGGCATTCCGGTGGTGGGCAACAGCATTGCATCGTTCGCGTTCGCGGGCGGTTTCCCGGGCGTGCAATTGCTCGATACGAGCGACATCGCCGCCTACGGCCGCGCGCTTCTCGATGCGCTCTCGCAGCCGCGCGCCACGCGCCCGCTGCAAGGACTGACGCTGCAAAGCACGGCCGACCGGTATCTCGCGATCGCGCGCGACGTGCTGGATTTGCGTGTGGGTCTTGGCTGAACGGCAAATGATGTGATAGAGCATGCGCCGCCCGGATCGAAGGGCGGCGCAGTTTTCGTTTGCCGCCCCAGTAAGCGAGCGCCTCGATCCAGAGCGATTCCGAATGCAATTCCGGCACGTCGCCCTAAACGGCGCGTAGGCGTCAGTTAAACGGCAAGAGATGAAGATCACGCGCCGCCCTTTTGTTTACCGCCTTATTAGGTGATCGTCTCGAGCAAGGACGATCCGGAGTGAAGACGGGGCAGAGTGCACTAAACTTCGTGGGCCTCGGCTGAACGGCGATGATCATACGGAGCACGCGCCACGGCGCGTTTTCATTTGCCGCCCCCGTAAGCGCGCGCTTTGAGCCAGATCGATTGCGAATACACGCCGGGGCAGATTGTCTTGAATCGCGCGTAGAAGCCGGATGAACGGTAATGACTTCAAGGTCACGCGTGCTCGTATCGCGAGGGCGGCGCATTTTTTTGCCGCCTGAGGAAGCGAGCGTCTTGAGCAAAAAACGATTCGGAATACGGACGGGGCAACCGCGGCCAAATCTGCGCGTGGGCCCCAGCAAACCGGCAATGATCAGAGACGCCACGCGCCGCCCGAAGCAGCAGCGCGGCGCGTTCTTATTTGCCGCCCCAGTAAGCGAGCGTCTTAAGCCAGAGCGATTCCGAATACAGCCCCGGCAGATCGCCCCAGATTTGCACCGGCCCCAGCCTGAACGACGCGTCGACGTCATAGCCGGATAAGCTCGGCGCGCCGCCGGTGTAATAGAACTCTTTGAGAATCGTGTTCGCGCGGCGAAACAGCACGAGCGTGGCGTGGTTGTCGTGGTCGTTGCGGCGAATGAGCGCCGGCATGGAATCGGCGTAGGACGTGCCGGGCAGCGTCGCGGTTTCCTCGGCCGGGCCGAACACCTTGCCGCCCTCGATGCCGAAGACGCGCGTGCTTGCCGAGTCGCCACGCGGCGCGAGCACCGCGAGATCGTCGATGCCGTCGCCGTCGATATCGCCTGCCGCGACTTTCACGGACGCGGCGCGCAGTTGCGGGTACACGTTCGTGCGGTAGCTGGCTTCGAACGCAGCACCCGTGCTCGCCAGTTGCGAAAGCGCGAGCGCGCCGTTCACGTTCTCCATCGCGATGAGTCCCGCCCGCTCCGATCCCGCGACGCGCGCAGGCACGAAGCGGGCGCTCGCGGACAGCGCGGGCGCGTTCAGCCAGAGCGCGGGCGCGCTTGCCGTCGCTCCGTTCGATGCGAGCACCCAGAGGTCCAGCCCCGCATCCTTGCGTTGCTGCGCTATCGCGACGTCGGCGCGGCCGTCGCCGTTGAAGTCGCCGGCGATGTATTGCTGCGCGGTGGCAGGCGTCCATTCGGCGTTCGTCTGGAACCATAGGCGCGGTGCTTCGAAGCGCGTGCCCGCGCTTTTCAGCAGCCAGAACGCGGTGCCGCCGTTTCGTGGCGTGATCACCATCAAATCGGCGCGGCCGTCGCCGTCAAAATCGCCGAGCAGAAAGCGCGCGCTGTCGAAGCAGAGCGTATCCGCCTCGCAGGTCGGCGCGCTCGCCTGCGGATCGAACGGCACGGCGTTCAGATACCACGGCGCGGCCTGATCCATGCGCGACATCTCCGCGACCCAGACGTTGAACCCCGGTCCGTCCTTGCGACGCTGCACGTACACGGCGCTGTCGCGGCCCGTGCCGCGCACGTCGCCGTAGAGCGCGCCTTCCTGGCGGGTATCGGTCCACACGGTCTGCGGCGTCGGCGACCAGCGATATTCCGCCGTCAGCAGCGAGCAGCGCCCGGCGGTCACGGCGCCGTTTTTCTCGCCCAGACAGTGATTGAGCGGCGTGTAGACGAAGCCGAAGTCCCACGGCGTCCAGCGCTGCGACGCGCTCTTCGCGTTGCATGCTTCTTCGACCAACCCCGAATCGCGTTCGGCGATGCACGCGTGGGTGGCGGCGTTCACGAGAAGCGCGTCGTTCTTTTCGCCGGGCGTCGCGGGCAACTGTTGCCAGAACCAGTTCTGCGATGCATCGCCCGAGCACGCGCCAAGACGCGGCGGCTGGCCCGCGCCGCCGGATTGCAGGCATCGGCTCGAATATTCGTTGACGAGCTGAAACGGCCGCAGCTGGAAGTCCGGGCCGGCGTCGTTCGCACGCGCGCTGCTCCAGTAGCGGCGAGCCACCCAGTTGCCGTCCCACATGTATTCGTCGAAGACGTGGCCGGCGTCGTTGCCGTCGACGGAAAAGTAGCTGCCGATGACATCGCGTTTGCGCAGCGTCTCTTCGGCGTCGAGATTCTTGGGCAGGCCGCCGGTCGGGTAGGTGACGTGATAGCCGATCGGCAGATCGCGTTTCAGGCTCTGCGCGACCACGCGCGTGATGCGCGCCGCGTAGATGTGGTCCGGGTGCTCCATGAACGCGACCGTGTCCGGATTCAGCGTGTAGATGGCGGTGGCCTGCGTGAGAATCGCGCGCAGCGTCGCCGACAGTGCGGCCCGATCGTATGTCGTCGCTCCCGTGCCGTCCGACTGCATCGGATACGTGGTCACCGTCTGGCCGCGATCCCACAGCAGCCCGAGCGGGACTTTGCCGCCGCGCACGCCGCCGCCCGGCAGCCGCAGTTCGAGCAGCTTGACGCGCGGCTGTCCGGCTAGCACCAGTTGATGCACGGGCTTGCCGGCAAGCATGGCGGTCGATTCCTGCCACCGGTCCGGCACGCCGGCCATTCGCGCGTAGGCGAGCTTGGTGCCGGTCTCGCGCAGCAGCACGTAGTCGTACTTGGCGCCGTTCGCGCCGCCGATCAGATGAACGGTGGTGACGCACCAGCCGGCGTCGAGCTTGTCGCTGATGCCGGGATTGACGAAGAGCAGGTCGTCATCCAGATGCGCGACCACGGTGACGAGCGTCCCTGCGCGACAGTCGGCGGAGGCGGGTGCGGTGGCTGCGCGCGCGACCATCGGAAGGAGCAGGGCGAGCAGGGCCCACGCCAACGCTATCGCGCTTGTTCGGATGTTCTTGATACCGCTTTCTCGATACATGCTTCTCCCGCAACGCGCCGGTTCGCCGGATAAAGCAGAAGATTGCCTTCGCGCGGACGGCACGGTCGGTTGCCGAGCGAACATGTCTGACGGATACGAGAATGTCTGTCGGGACGGAAGCGGGATGAAAAAAAGCCTCGCCGGTTGGCGAGGCTAAAGTACCTGGAATGACTTCCCGTCCACGAGAACGAGAAGCACGAAAAGCGTAACGTCGCTGCGCTGAGAGACGAATCGGATTTGTCGGAGAAGAGGACTCCGATTGCCCTTTGAGCTCGGAATTGTTGACTGAGGTCAGTCATGTAAGCGAAACAGAGGGGAACTGTGCTCTAGTCGACATATCGTTGACCCACAGCAGTAGATTCGGACGCCTCCGATACGAAGCGCGCACCGCGACCTCTATTCTGTGGCCCGTAGCTCGCGTCGTCTCTGCCGCAGCTATGTCTCTCAAGGATGTTTGCCCCGCCTCGCGCGGGGCTTTTTTTTGCCTGCGCGGCGAGGTGGCAGCGCACGCAGCGCTAAACAAAAAACCCGCGACGCTTGCGCGATCGCGGGTTTCAAAATGGGGTGGTGGAGGCGGCGGGAATCGAACCCGCGTCCAGAAGCGCTCTACGACCAGTTCTACATACTTAGTTCTGTCTTTTGATTTAACCGCAACGACGCGGACGAACACGCTGCGTTACGGCGATTCACTAAATTTTCGATCTTGGCGTCGTGACACCACCAAGACTTATCTGACGTATATGACCTCTCGCGGTATTGCTACCCTAACCCGTCAGCGAATTAGTGAGAGGACGGCGGCCCTTAGGCTGCCAGTGCGAACGTATCGTCGTTTGCAGTTACGTTTTTCCCATTGATTAACGAGGTGACGGGTCCTCGGTATGCCCTGACCGCTTCACAACCCCTGTCGAAACCAGGTCGCCCCCAAAGCGGAACTGAGATTATCCCACGAATTACTGTATGAGGCGAACCGCGGCTTTTTTCAAGAGCCTGTTTCGTCCGCGCCCGCGTTGTCATGGGATCTCGCGCAGCAGCAGCTGCAACTCCTCGGTCGATTCGACGACGTGGTCCGCGTGCCAGCGATGCGGCGGGATGTCGTCGCCGCAATAGCCGTACGCGGCGGCGACCGTGATCATGCCGGCGGCAAACCCCGCTTGCACGTCGCGCAGGTCGTCGCCGACGTAGACGATGCGCTCCGGCGCGACGTCGAGCAAATCCGCGGCGTGCAAGAGCGGCGCAGGATGCGGTTTCGAATGCGGCGTCGTGTCGCCGCAAACGAGGCAGCCGGCGCGCGTGTCGAGCCCGAGCAATCCGACGAGTGGCGCGGCGAGCCGCGTCACTTTATTCGTGACGATGCCCCAGCGCACGCCGCGCGCGTCGAGCTCGTCCAGCAATTCGCTGATGCCCGGGAACAGCGTCGTTTCGATGCAGAGGTCCGCCTCGTAATTGGCAAGGAATTCCTCGCGCATCGAGGCGAACTCGTGATGCTCCGGCCCGATTTCGAACGCGCCGCCGAGCAACCCGCGCGCGCCCGCCGATGCGTACGGCCGCAGCGCCTCCAGCGGACGCATTTCGAGCCCGCGGTCGTGGCGCATCTTGTTGACGGCCGCGACGAGGTCCGGCGCGGTATCGGCAATGGTGCCGTCGAGATCGAACAGCACCGCCTGGCAGAGCCCGAGCGAGCGGCCATCGGCCGCGCGTTGCGGCTGCGGCGTGGGATCGTCGGGCAGAGGCTTCGTCTGGACGATGCCCGCTTCGTCTTGTTCTTCCGGATTCATGGCGTCACGCTTCCCGACGGCAAGCCATCATGTAGTTGATGCTCGTATCGTTGGAAAGGCCGAAGTGCTGCGAGATCGGCCGATACGTGATGCCCTTGATATCCACGGGTAAGAGCGACGCCGTGCGCGCGAACGTCGCCAGTTCCGAGGGTTTGATGAAGCGCGCGTAGTCGTGCGTGCCGCGCGGCAGCATCCGCGCAATGTACTCGGCGCCGATGACGGCGAAGAGATACGCCTTCGCGTTCCGGTTGAGCGTGGAGAAGAACACCCAGCCGCCGGGTTTGACGAGCGCCGCGCACGCCGCGACGGTGCCTGCGGGATTCGGCACGTGCTCGAGCATCTCCATGCATGTCACGACGTCGTACGAGCCCGGCTCGCGCGCTGCGAGCGCCTCCGCCGAGATTTCCTCATACGCCACCTCGACGCCGCTTTCGAGACTATGCAGGTCCGCGACACCGAGCGCGTTCGACGACAGATCGATGCCTTTCACCGTTGCGCCGCGCGTGGCCATCGACTCCGACAAAATGCCGCCTCCGCAGCCGATGTCGAGGACACGCTTGCGCATCAGATGCGCATGCGCGTCAATCCAGTCGAGCCGCACCGGGTTCAGCTCGTGCAGCGGCTTGAACTCGGCGTTCGGGTCCCACCAGCGATGCGCGAGATCGCTGAATTTCTGCAGTTCGTGGGGATCGACATTCGTCATGAGGAGGACCTTGGCTAAACGTGAATCGGTAGGGTCGAGTATATAGGCGGTCAACAGACCGGGCAAAACGCACGGCGCGTTCGGCGGCGGCATGCAGCAAGAAACTTCGTGAAATGCGCCGCCGTTGGGCATAAAAAAACCCCCGCCGAGGCGGGGGTTCGAGTCTGCGGCAAGCCGGCAGAACTTACTGTTGCGGCTGACGCGTCGTGCCGACAACTTCGACTTCCACGCGACGATCCGGTGCGAGGCAGGCGATGAGTTGCTTGCGGTTCTTCTGCGTGCACGAACCCTTCGTGACCGGGTCGCGCTTGCCCTTGCCTTCCGTATAGATACGGTTGGCTTCGATGCCCTTGCTGACCAGGTAAGCCTTCACAGCTTGCGCACGGCGCAGCGACAGACGGTCGTTGTACTTGTCCGAACCGATGCGGTCCGTGTAACCCGTTGCAACCACGACTTCGAGATTCAGCGCGCCGATCTTCGATGCGAGATCGTCCAGCGCGGTCTTGCCGGCCGGCTTCAGGACTGCCTTGTCGAAGTCGAACAGGGCGTCGGCCTGGTACGTGACCTTCTGGCTGGTGATAGCGGGTGCGGCCGGCGGCGGCGGAGCGACTGCCGGAGCCGGGGCTTGCGCGACCAGTGCGCCATCGCACTTCGCGTTAGCCGTGGCCGGCGTCCAGAATGCGTCGCGCCAGCACAGTTCGTTCGTGCCGTTCATCCACACATACTCGCCCGTGCCATTCACCCAGTTGTCATTGACGGCTTGTCGCGAGGCCGGCACCGATTGCGCCGAGGCCGATGCAGCCATAACTGCGGTAGCTGCAATGAACGCGAGCTTTGAAAGTTTATTCATATTTCTCCTCTCGAAATTGAGATTACCGCAGGTTTACTGCGAGCCTGTAGACGAAGACAAGTCATACATTGCTCGAAGTATAACATTCCCCTGCGGAACAAAACGCTTTGTATAGACTTCGAGCAGTGTCTAACTTTGTGCGTTGGCATTTTGCCATATCGTTCCCTTGCAACGATAAAAATATCCCCGCACCCTGTTCGGCCGCAACCTTATGTGGTGCCTCCGCAACAAGAAAGGGACAGGAACCGGGCCCGCGCCACAAAGGCGCCGAACCTGCGCATATCGCGTGCCTAAACGGCCTTTCCCGCGCATTTTCGTCGCTGCCGCTTCGCCCTTCGCAAAGCGCTGAGGCGGCATGATAGCCCGGCTCGATGACCAATTGACGGAAATCGTTCCCCAGTTTTTGTAAGTAATTGGTACAGCCTGCGCGGGGCTCAGAATGCCTGCGACGCCGCCGGGACGGCGCATCAACACTATGTATACGCACCTCGCCGGACGCGACGGTGCCGCATGGTAGAATCTCGCGATGCGCTGCGTTCGCAGCGCCGCAGCGTACGCCGGCTACGCGCCTGGCCGGCGCAAGTCGCGCGGCCGGCTGGCGGGTGTCGCGAAACTCACGAACGCGCTGCCGTGTCGCTGCTGCACAGTTCAAGACACGGATAATGGATCAATTCGCCAAAGAGACTCTGCCTATCTCCCTCGAGGAGGAAATGCGCCGTTCGTATCTCGATTACGCGATGAGCGTAATCGTCGGGCGCGCGCTTCCCGATGTCCGCGATGGCCTGAAGCCGGTGCATCGCCGGGCGCTGTACTCGATGCATGAACTGAACAACGACTGGAATCGCGCGTACAAGAAATCTGCGCGTATCGTCGGCGACGTCATCGGTAAGTACCACCCGCACGGCGACGCCTCGGTGTACGAAACCATCGTCCGCATGGCGCAGCCGTTCTCGCTGCGCTACATGCTGGTGGACGGGCAGGGCAACTTCGGTTCCGTCGACGGCGATAACGCCGCGGCCATGCGCTACACCGAAATCCGCATGGCGAAGATCGGCCACGAGCTGCTGGCCGACATCGACAAGGAAACCGTCGACTTCGGTCCCAACTACGACGGCAGCGAGAACGAACCGCTCGTGCTGCCGGCGCGCATTCCGAATCTGCTGATCAACGGCTCGGCCGGCATCGCGGTCGGCATGGCCACCAACATTCCGCCGCACAATCTGCGCGAAATCGTCGATGCCTGCCTGCACCTGCTGAACAATCCCGAATCGTCGGTGGACGAACTCATCGAGATCGTGCCCGCGCCGGACTTCCCGACCGCCGGGATCATCTACGGCGTGGCCGGCGTGCGCGACGGCTACCGTACCGGGCGCGGGCGCGTCGTCATGCGCGCGGCCACGCACTTCGAGGAGATCGACCGCGGCCAGCGCATGGCCATCATCGTCGACGAAATTCCGTATCAGGTGAACAAGCGCACGCTGCTCGAGCGCATCGCGGAACTCGTCAACGAGAAAAAAATCGAGGGCATTTCCGACATACGCGACGAATCGGACAAGAGCGGCATGCGCGTCGTGATCGAGCTGAAGCGCGGGGAAGTGCCGGAAGTCGTCCTGAACAACCTGTACAAGCAGACGCAGCTTCAGGACACGTTCGGCATGAATCTGGTCGCGCTCGTCGACGGCCAGCCCAAGCTGCTGAATCTGAAGGAAATGCTGGAGTGCTTCCTGTCGCATCGACGGGAAGTGCTGACGCGGCGCACTGTATACGAACTGCGCAAGGCGCGCGACCGCGGTCACGTGCTCGAAGGTCTCGCCGTGGCGCTCGCGAACATCGACGAGTTCATCGCCATCATCAAGGCGGCGCCCACGCCGCCTATCGCGAAGCAGGAGCTGATGAACCGGCCGTGGGATTCGTCGCTCGTGCGCGAAATGTTGACGCGCGCGGAGACGGAAGCGTCCGGCGGGCGTCTCGCGTATCGTCCGGAAGGGCTGAATCCGGCTTACGGTTTGCAGGAAGACGGCCTCTACAAACTGTCGGACGTGCAGGCGCAGGAAATTCTGCAGATGCGCCTGCAGCGCCTGACCGGCCTCGAGCAGGACAAGATCGTCGGCGAATATCGCGAGGTCATGGCGCAGATCGCCGACCTGCTCGACATCCTCGCGCGGCCGGAACGCATCCGGCAAATGATCGTGGAAGAGCTCGGCCAGGTGCGCGCGGAATTCGGCGACGAGCGCCGCTCGCGCATCGAAATGAACGCGACCGAGCTCAATACCGAGGACCTGATCACGCCGCAGGAAATGGTCGTGACCATGTCGCATGCCGGCTACGTGAAGTCGCAGCCGCTCTCGGAATACCGCGCGCAGAAGCGCGGCGGGCGCGGCAAGCAGGCCACGCAGATGAAGGAAGACGACTGGATCGACACGCTCTTCATCGCGAACACGCACGATCACATGCTGTGCTTCTCGAACCGCGGCCGCGTGTACTGGGTCAAGGTCTACGAAGTGCCGCAAGGCTCGCGCAATTCGCGCGGCCGGCCGATCGTCAACATGTTCCCGTTGCAAGACGGCGAGAAGATCAACGTCGTTCTGCCGATCAAGGAATTCTCGGCGGACAAGTACGTTTTCATGGCCACCGCGCTCGGCACCGTCAAGAAGACGCCGCTCGAAGCGTTCAGCCGTCCGCTCAAGAAGGGCATCATCGCGGTCGGCCTGGATGACGGCGACTACCTGATCGGCGCGGCCATTACCGACGGCGCGCACGACGTCATGCTGTTCTCGGACTCGGGCAAGGCCGTGCGTTTCGACGAAAACGACGTCCGCGCGATGGGCCGCGAAGCGCGCGGCGTGCGCGGCATGCAGCTCGAAGAAGGGCAGCAGGTCATCGCGCTCCTAGTGGCGGGCGGCGAGAACCAGTCGGTGCTGACGGCCACGCAGAACGGCTTCGGCAAGCGCACGCCGATCAACGAGTACACGCGCCACGGCCGCGGCACCAAGGGCATGATCGCAATCCAGACGTCGGAGCGCAACGGCAAGGTGGTCGCCGCGACGCTCGTCGATTCGGAAAGCCAGATCATGCTGATCACCACGGCGGGCGTGCTGATCCGTACGCGGGTGTCCGAAATCCGCGAAATGGGCCGCGCAACCCAAGGTGTTACACTCATCAGCCTTGACGAGGGCACGAAGTTGTCGGGACTCCAGCATATCGCCGAGGCCGAGGCGGACGCCGAACTTGAAGAAGCGGACGCAGCCGATGCCGCCGCGGATGCCGAGGCTTCCGCCGTGCCGCCCGACGAATCTCAAAATGGCGACGCGGGCGAAGACGCCTGATATTTTTTGTGTCGCCGGTTTCTCGTTATCGCTTTTGAAAGCCTGAATTGGTTAAGCTGCGCGACGTGAGCCTGATGCCGGCGCTGCGTTTCTCGGATGAGAACGCCAGCGCCGCTCATGCGGACGTGCAAGGCTCGTCGCGAGTGCTGAACTGAATATTTTTTACAGGGAGTAATGATGCAAGGACGTTTCAAGCAGTGGATGTTGCTGGCCGCTTTCGTGCCGACTTTCGCGATGGCTCAGTCGCTTCAGAACCAGGCGCCGAACCAGGCGGCGGCGCCGGCCGCAGCAGCACCGGTTGATCCGGCCAAGCAAGCTGCGATCAAGGATCTGCTCGACGCAATCGACGCGCAAAAGCTCGTCGGCGCAATCGGCAACAGTGCACAGATGCAAGCGAAGCAGCTCGTTCCGGCCATCCTGTCGGACGCGCTGTCGGAGAACAAGTCGCTGAACGACAAGCAGAAGCAGGCTGCTGTCCCGACGCTGCAGAAGAACGCAGTGCCGAAGCTGGTGGACTCCGCAGGCCAGGTATTCGCCACGGACAACTTCCGCCAGGACGCCATGAAGGCCCAGTACGACGCGTACGCGAAGTACTACTCGACCGACGAGATCAAGGACCTGACGAACTTCTACAAGAGCCCGACGGGCCGCAAGTTCATTCAGGTGCAAGACCAGGTCGGCCGTGACGTCGTCAACGGTCTGATGCAGAAGTACATGCCGCAAGCCATCAAGGCAACCCGCACGCAAGCGGATCAGGAAGTGGCGAGCGTCAAGCCGGGCAAGTAAGCACGGCGAGACGACCGGAGAACCCGCTACGGGGCGCGCTGCCCCGCGCGTTGGCGGGTTTTCAGGACAGTGCGATAATGGCTGTTTGTGCGAGAGCGCAAGCAGCCATTTCTTTTTCAGGCGCGCGTCATCCGCTGTATCAAGCGACTCGACTCGACTCGACTCGACTCGACGCCGCGCCTGCCATTCGGGATTCCACATGCGCGTGTTCAATTTCTCCGCCGGCCCGGCCGCGATGCCAGAAGAAGTGTTGAGGCAAGCCGCCGACGAAATGCTCGACTGGCATGGCAGCGGCATGAGCGTGATGGAAATGAGCCACCGCGGCGCCGAGTTCATGTCGATCCATGAAGCGGCGCTCACCGACCTGCGCGAACTGCTCAAGGTGCCGGCGTCGCATCGCATTCTGTTTCTGCAGGGTGGTGGCATCGGCGAAAATGCCATCGTGCCGATGAACCTGCTCGGCGCCAAGAAGACCGCGGATTTCGTCGTGACGGGTTCCTGGTCGACGAAGTCCTACAAGGAAGCGCAGAAGTACTGCACGCCGCACGTCGCGGCCACGGGCAAGACCGAGCAAGGCTTCACGCGCGTGCCGGCAATCGGCGAGTGGAAGCTCTCGGACGATCCCGCCTACGTGCATCTGTGCACGAACGAAACCATCGACGGCGTCGAGGCCTTCGACATTCCCGATCTCGGCGACATTCCGCTCGTCGCGGATGCGTCGTCGCACATCCTTTCGCGTCCGATGGACGTCGCCAAGTTCGGCGTGCTCTTCGCGGGCGCGCAGAAAAACATCGGCATGGCGGGCGTGACGGTCGTGATGGTGCGCGAAGACCTGCTCGACCGCGCGCTGTCCATTTGTCCGTCCGCGTTCGAGTGGAAGACGGTTGCCGAGAACAACTCGATGTTCAACACGCCGCCCACGTACGCCATCTACATGGCCGGTCTCGTCTTTAAGTGGCTGAAGAAGCAGGGCGGCCTCGAGGCAATGGAAGCGCGCAACGTCGAAAAGGCGAAGCTGCTCTACGACGCCATCGACACCAGCGATTTCTACGTCAACAAGGTCGAGCGGCAGAATCGTTCGCGCATGAACGTGCCGTTCTTTCTTGCCGATGAATCGCGCAATACCGATTTCCTGGCCGGCGCCAAAGCGCGCGGGCTACTGCAGCTGAAGGGCCATAAGTCCGTCGGTGGCATGCGGGCATCGATCTACAACGCGGTGCCGGTCGAGGGCGTCAGGGCGCTCGTCGACTATATGAAGGAATTCGAGCGGACGAGCGCATGAACGCGCCGTCGCTCCTCTAACCGCATTCGCTCAACACGCACCGCATGGACGACGATCTCAATTCAAGACTCAAACCGCTGCGCGAGCGCATCGACGCGCTCGACGCGCAACTCATCGCGCTCTTGAACCAGCGCGCTTCCGTGGCGCTCGAAGTGGGCGAGGTGAAGAAGCACTTCAACGCGCCGGTGTTTCGCCCGGAGCGCGAGATGCAGGTCATCGCGCGCTTGCAGGCCATGAGCGACGGCCCGCTCGCTGCCGACCACATCAGCGCGATCTGGCGCGAGATCATGGCCGCGAGCCGCGCGCTCGAACAGACGCTGCGCGCCGCGTTCCTCGGGCCGGTCGGCACCTACAGCGAACAGGCGATGTTCGAATATTTCGGGCACTCGATCGAAGGCCTGCCGTGCCCGTCCATCGACGAAGTGTTCCGCTCGGTCGAAGCCGGCGCGGCACAGTACGGCGTCGTGCCCGTCGAGAATTCGGCGGAAGGCGCGGTGTCGCGCACGCTGGACCTGCTGCTGCAAACGCAACTCGTGATCGGCGGCGAGCTGGCCCTGCCGATTCATCACAATTTGCTGACGGCGTCCGGCTCGCTGGAAGGCGTAACGCGCGTCTGCGCGCACCCGCAGGCGCTCGCGCAGTGCCAGCGGTGGCTTTCCGCCAACGCCCCGCATCTGGAGCGGCAGGCGGTGTCGAGCAATGCGGAAGCCGCGCGCATGGCCGTGGCGGATCCGACCGTGGCCGCGATCGCCGGCGACCGCGCGGCGACGCACTACGGCCTGGGCGTCGTGTATTCGCTGATTCAGGACGATCCGCACAACCGCACGCGTTTCGTGATCATCGGCAAGCAGCCGTCGGGCGCGAGCGGCCACGACCAGACTTCACTCATCGTGTCTGTCGCGAACGAGCCGGGCGCGGTGTTCAAGCTGCTGGAGCCGCTCGCGAAGCACGGCGTCTCGATGACGCGCTTCGAGTCGCGGCCCGCGCGCGTCGGGACGTGGGAGTACTACTTCTATATCGATCTCGAAGGCCATCGCAACGATGCGTCGGTGGCCGCCGCGCTGGAAGAACTCGGGCAGAAGGCCGCGTTTCTCAAGATTCTCGGGTCGTATCCGCGCGCCCGGTAAAATTCGCGCTTTCAGCCGTTCCGTCTTCCGCGTCTTTCGACGCGCTTTTTGCGATGTCCCGTGGCCGCGTTCACTTTCAATAAACTGGTTATTTTCGGCGTCGGCCTGATCGGCGGGTCGCTCGCGCGCGCGTTGCGCGAACGCGCCGGGCTCGCGGGGCGCGTGGTCGGCGTCGGGCGCTCCGCGCAGTCGGTGGCGCGCGCGGTCGAACTCGGCGTGATCGACGAAGCCGTCGCGCTGGATGACGACGTCGCGCTTTCGCGCGCGTTGCAGGGCGCCGATATCGTGCTGCTCGCCGCGCCGGTCGCGCAGACGCAGCCGTTGCTCGCGCGCATCGCGCCGTTTCTCGAGGCGCAGACGCTCGTCACCGACGCGGGCAGCACGAAGAGCGATGTCGTCGCGGCTGCACGGGCGACGCTTTCGGAACGCGTCGCGCAGTTCGTGCCGGGGCACCCGATTGCCGGGCGCGAGTCGAGCGGCGTCGATGCCGCCTTGCCTGATCTCTACGTCGATCGCAATGTCGTGCTGTGTCCGCTCGCCGAGAATGCGCCGGAAGCCGTCGAGCGCATCGCCGCGATGTGGCGGGTGACCGGCGCGGCGGTGCACACGATGAGCGAGGCGCAGCATGATCGCGTGTTCGCGTCGGTGAGTCATCTGCCGCATGTGCTCTCGTTCGCGCTCGTCGAGCAGATTCTCGAAGCGCCGGACGCGCAACTGAAGTTTTCGTTCGCGGCGGGCGGTTTTCGCGATTTCACGCGCATTGCGGCGTCGAGCCCGGAAATGTGGCGAGACGTCTGCCTGGCGAACCGTGCGGCGCTGCTCGCAGAACTAGACGCCTACACCGACGTGCTCGCGCGGTTTCGCGCGGCCATCGACGCGTCGGACGGCGCGGCGCTCGAAGCGGCGTTCGCGCGTTCGCGCGTGGCGCGCACGGAGTGGCAGGAACGCGGCGGCAAGAAGATTCCCGGCGATCCCGCCGCTAAATAAACACACCCAGACACACCCAGACACGCCCAGGAAACAGCATGGAACATCTCGATCTCGGACCCTTCGCGCGCGCGTCCGGCACGGTGCGGCTGCCCGGCTCGAAGAGCATCTCGAACCGGGTGCTGCTGCTCGCGGCGCTTTCGACCGGCGAAACGGCGATCACCAATCTGCTCGATTCCGACGACACGCGCGTGATGCTGGCCGCGCTGGAAACGCTCGGCGTGACGCTTAAGCGCGATGGCGAGCGCGTGATCGTGACGGGCACGGGCGGCGCGTTTCCGTCGAAGTCGGCGGAGCTTTTTCTCGGCAACGCGGGAACGGCGGTCCGTCCGCTGACGGCGGCGCTCGCGGTCAACGGCGGCGAATATCGCGTGCACGGCGTGCCGCGCATGCACGAGCGGCCGATCGGCGATCTCGTCGACGGGTTGCGTCAGATCGGCGCGAAGATCGACTACGAGCAGAACGACGGCTTCCCGCCGCTCAAGATTCACGCGTCGCACATCGCCGTGGACAAGCCCATTCGCGTGCGCGGCGACGTGTCGAGCCAGTTTCTCACCGCGCTCCTGATGAGCCTGCCGGTTATCGAGGGGCGGAACGGCCCGGTGACGATCGAAGTCGAAGGCGAGCTCATTTCGAAGCCCTATATCGAGATTACCGTGCGGCTGATGGAACGCTTCGGGGTGACCGTCGAGCGCGACGGCTGGGCGCGCTTCACGGTGCCCGCGGGCGCGTCGTACCGGTCTCCGGGCGCGATCATGGTGGAAGGCGACGCGTCGTCTGCGTCGTATTTCCTGGCGGCGGGCGCCATCGGCCACGGGCCGGTGCGCGTGGAAGGCGTCGGGCGGTCGAGCATTCAGGGCGACGTCGGCTTCGCGGATGCGCTGAATCGCATGGGCGCGAACGTGATGATGGGCGACGACTGGATCGAGGTACGCGGCGTCGAGTCCGACGACGGCAAGCTCGCGCCCATCGACATGGACTTCAACCTGATTCCCGACGCCGCGATGACCATTGCCGTGGCCGCGCTTTTCGCGAACGGCACGACGACGCTGCGCAACATCGCGAGCTGGCGGGTGAAGGAAACCGACCGCATCGCCGCGATGGCGACCGAATTGCGCAAGGTCGGCGCGACGGTCGAAGAGGGCGCCGATTATCTGGTCGTCACGCCGCCGGCGAAGTTCACCGCGAACGCCGCGATCGACACGTACGACGATCACCGCATGGCGATGTGCTTTTCGCTCGTCAGCCTGGGCGGCGTGCCCGTGCGCATCAACGATCCGAAGTGCGTGAACAAGACTTTTCCTGACTATTTCGACCGTTTCGCGACGCTCGTCAGAACCTGAGCCGCGCCATGCCTTCCTTCACGAAAACAGCAACAACGGGCCGCAACGGCCATACGCAATGAAACCGAGCCGTCCATTCGACCCCACTCCAGTCATCACCATCGACGGGCCGACGGCGTCCGGCAAGGGCACGGTCGCGGCGGTCGTCGCGGCCACGCTCGGCTTTCACCTGCTCGACAGCGGCGCGCTGTACCGGCTCGCGGCGCTCGCGAGCGTCCGCTACGGCATCGACAGGGGCGACGCCCCGGCGCTTGCAAACCTCGTCGGCGACCTCCATATCACCTTTCGCGAGGGATGCGCGCAGCTCGACGGCGTCGATGTATCGACTGACATCCGTGCCGAGGAAATCGGCAATCGTGCGTCCGCGATCGCGGTGCATCCCGAAGTGCGACAGGCGCTGGTCGCCCGCCAGCGGGCGTTCCGCAAGCGCCCCGGGCTCGTGGCCGACGGCCGCGACATGGGCACGGTCATCTTCCCCGACGCCACGTTGAAGGTGTTTCTGACCGCGAGCGTCGAGGCCCGCGCCGCGAGACGCCATAAGCAATTGATGCAAAAAGGCTTTTCTGCTAATATGGATGACTTGCTGCGCGATTTGCGCGAACGCGACGCCCGCGACATGAACCGGGCAGCCGCGCCGCTCAGGCCCGCGGCGGACGCGAAGACGCTGGACACCTCCGGTTTGTCGATCGATCAAGCGGTCGAGCAGATCATCGGCTGGTACAGCGAAGTGCGCGTGTAACTGAGAATGTAGTAGATGTGCCGGTGTGCCGCCGCAGTGTTCGACTGATTGGCTGGCTGCCGGATAGTTGGGTGCTCCGTCATGTGGCGGAGCGTGTGTTAAACCCCTTAACCCCGTACGGCTTCGCGCATCGTCGGCCCTTTACGGCCTTTCGCGCAAAAGCTGTGCAAATATTGATTTTTATGTCCGACCTGCAAACCTCCACCCCGAATAACGAATCTTTCGCGGCTCTGTTCGAAGAGTCGCTGACCAAGCAGGACATGCGCGCCGGCGAAGTGATCTCCGCCGAAGTCGTGCGTGTCGACCACAACTTCGTGGTCGTGAATGCTGGTCTGAAGTCCGAAGCCTATATTCCGCTCGAAGAGTTCCTGAACGACGCGGGTGAAGTGGAAGTGCAGGCGGGCGACTTCGTTTCCGTCGCGATCGACGCGCTGGAAAACGGCTATGGCGACACCATCCTGTCGCGCGACAAGGCGAAGCGTCTGGCTTCGTGGCTGTCGCTGGAAAAAGCGCTGGACAACAACGAACTCGTCACCGGCACCATCACCGGCAAGGTGAAGGGCGGCATGACCGTGATGGTCAACGGCATCCGCGCGTTCCTGCCGGGTTCGCTCGTGGACACGCGTCCGGTCAAGGACACGACCCCGTACGAAGGCAAGACGCTCGAATTCCGCGTCATCAAGCTCGACCGCAAGCGCAACAACGTCGTGCTGTCGCGCCGCGCCGTGATCGAAGCCACTCAGGGCGAAGAGCGCGCAAAGCTGCTCGAAACGCTGAAGGAAGGCGCGATCGTGGAAGGCGTGGTCAAGAACATCACCGACTACGGCGCGTTCGTGGACCTCGGCGGCATCGACGGCCTGCTGCACATCACCGACATCGCATGGCGTCGCGTGCGTCACCCGTCGGAAGTGCTGTCGGTTGGCCAGGAAGTCACCGCGAAGATCCTCAAGTTCGACCAAGAGAAGAACCGCGTTTCGCTCGGCATCAAGCAACTGGGCGACGATCCGTGGGAAGGCATCTCGCGCCGTTACCCGTCGGGCACGCGTCTGTTCGGTAAGGTCACGAACATCACCGACTACGGCGCATTCGTCGAAGTCGAATCGGGCATCGAAGGCCTGGTTCACGTGTCGGAGATGGACTGGACGAACAAGAACGTTGCACCGTCGAAGGTCGTGCAACTGGGCGATGAAGTCGAAGTCATGGTTCTCGAAATCGACGAAGACCGCCGCCGTATCAGCCTCGGCATGAAGCAGTGCAAGCCGAATCCGTGGGACGACTTCAGCCGCAACTTCAAGAAGGGCGACAAGCTGCAAGGCGCAATCAAGTCGATCACCGATTTCGGCGTCTTCATCGGCCTGCCGGGCGGCATCGACGGTCTCGTTCACCTGTCGGACCTGTCCTGGTCCGAAACGGGCGAAGAAGCGGTTCGCAAGTACAAGAAGGGCGACGAAGTCGAAGCCGTGGTTCTGGGCATCGACGTCGAGAAGGAGCGCATCTCGCTCGGCATCAAGCAGCTCGAAGGCGATCCGTTCAGCAACTTCGTCGCGATCAACGACAAGGGCGCAATCGTGGACGGCGTCGTGAAGTCGGTCGATCCGAAGGGTGCGGTTGTCACGCTGTCGGGCGAAGTCGAAGGCTATCTGCGCGCTTCGGAAATCGCACAAGACCGCGTGGAAGATGCGCGCAACGTGCTGAAGGAAGGCGACAAGGTCAACGCGATGATCATCAACATCGATCGCAAGTCGCGCGGCATCAACCTGTCGATCAAGGCGAAGGATTCGGCCGAGCAGCAGGAAGCCATGCGCGGCCTGCAAGCTTCGGACTCGAACGCCGCCGCTACCGGCACGACCAACCTCGGCGCGCTGCTGAAGGCCAAGCTCGACGGCCAGAACAGCTAAGCCTTAACGGTACTGCTGCAGTATGACCAAATCGGAATTGGTCGCCCAGTTGGCCTCGCGATTTCCGCAACTTGTCCTCAAGGATGCGGATTTCGCGGTCAAGACGATGCTCGATGCGATGTCGGAGGCCCTTGCCAACGGTCATCGTATCGAGATTCGCGGCTTCGGCAGCTTCGGGCTCAACCGTCGTCCGTCGCGCGTCGGGCGCAATCCCAAGTCGGGTGAAAAAGTGCTGGTGCCGGAGAAATTCGTGCCGCACTTCAAGCCGGGCAAGGAATTGCGTGAACGCGTCGATGGCCGCGCAGGCGAGCCGCTGAAGGCGTCGAATGACGACGATGCGGACGATCTCTGATCGGCGCGCATCGCTAGGAATCATTGCGTGCGCGTGCGCGCAGGTGATCCGCCGCGACGTCCGGCCATGAGGCAATCGACCAGAAAAGCACCCCATGTGGGTGCTTTTTTTTCGCCCCGACGCGCCGCACGCCGCGCCTCGCGTTCGGTAACGCACATAGCTCGGCCATTTCGTCGGAGGCTTGGGCCGCGCCGGTGCTTCGAAGCAAACGCATCCATTACAATACCGGTCACTTTGACTCGGGTAATCACGTAGGCCGAACGGCGAAGCGACGGCCGCGAGATGCACCGCCATTGCGAGACGTTCATGAAATTCATAGTCTGGCTGATCCGCGTTCTGGTCTTCGTGTTGTTGCTCGTGCTGGCGCTGGCCAACACGCAGCAGGCGACGCTGAATTTCCTCGCAGGCTACGCCTGGCAGGCGCCGCTGATCCTGATCGGCCTGGCGTTCTTCGTGGTGGGGCTGCTCGCCGGGCTCGTTTCGGCGGTGCCGGCGATGCTGCGCTTGCGGCTCGAAAACGGGCGTCTGAAGCGCGACGTGCGCGCCGCGCGGGAAACGCCGCTGGTCAAAGAAGAACCGCCGATGCCGCCGCTCATCTGATACGCGCATCGTCCGGGCGGCGGCGCTTGCGCTCCATCCGCCCGAAGCAGACACCTAACCGACTCACCGAACATTCGCATGGATCTAGACTTCTGGTGGCTGCTCGTCATCCCGGTCGCTTTCGCGCTAGGCTGGATGGCATCCCGCTACGACCTGAAAACGCTGTTATCCGAGAATGCGAACCTGCCGCGCTCGTACTTCCGCGGCCTGAACTTCCTGCTCAACGAGCAACACGACAAAGCGATCGACGCGTTCATCGAAGTCGCCAAGCTGGACCCTGAAACCATCGAACTGCACTTTGCGCTCGGCAATCTGTTTCGGCGGCGCGGCGAGACCGATCGCGCGATTCGCGTGCATCAGAACCTGTTGAGCCGCGCGGACCTGCCGGTTGCCGAACGCGATCACGCGCTGTACGAACTGGGGCAGGACTTTCTGAAAGCGGGCCTGCTGGATCGCGCGGAGGAGACGTTCCGCTCGCTGGAAGCCGGCGAATATTCGCTCGGGGCGCAACGCGCGCTGCTCACCATTTACGAGATCGAAAAGGACTGGCCGAAGTCCATTACCACGGCCGAGCGCATCGAGAAGATGGGCGCGCCGTCGCTGCATATGGAAATCGCGCATTTCCACTGCGAACTCGCGCAGGAAGCGTTGCAGCGCAAGAATCTGGACGATGCGCGCGCCGAACTGAAGCTCGCGCTGGCCTCGAATCCGGACAACGTCCGCGCCACGATTCTCTCGGGCGACGCCGAAGCCGCCGCCGGAAACATCGAAGCCGCGATTGCCGTCTGGAAGCGCGTCGAAGCGCAGAACGAGGCGTATCTGCCGCTCGTCGCGGAGAAGCTGATGAAGGCGTACGCCGCGCTCGGGCGCAAGGAAGCGGGCGTCGACTTGCTGATCGACTACGCGACGCGCTATCCGTCGAACGATTTGCTGGATGTCGCCTACAAGCATGTCCAGGAACTGCGCGGTCTCGATGCGGCGCACGCGCTCGTGCGCAGGCAAATGGAGATCGCTCCGAATCTCGCGGGCATGACGCGCCTGCTCGAAGCGCAGGAAGCGACCGCCGAGGAGCCGCGCCGGGGCGAACTGCAGCTCATGCGCACGCTCGTCAAGCAACGCACCAAGAATTTACCCCGCTATACGTGTCAGACTTGTGGTTTCCGCGCGCGTCTATTCTATTGGCAGTGCCCCGGCTGCAGCGGCTGGGAGACTTACGCGCCACGACGCGTCGAACCGATCACGAGTTCGGCCTGAGTTCGCACACCATCGCGAGCGCGCTGTTTTCGCGCTCATCATCATCGCCGCTATCTTAGAAACCCACGGAGAGCTATGAAAGTTACCATCGTTGGTACGGGTTACGTCGGTCTTGTGACCGGTGCTTGCCTCGCTGAAATCGGCAATGACGTGTTTTGTGTCGACGTCGATCCGCGCAAGATCGAAATTCTCAACAGCGGCGGCGTGCCGATTCACGAGCCGGGCCTCCAGGAAATGCTCAAGCGCACGCGTGCAGCGGGGCGCATCCAGTTCTCCACCGACGTGAAGGCGAGCGTCGAGCACGGCGACATCCAGTTCATCGCGGTCGGCACGCCGCCCGACGAAGACGGCTCGGCCGACTTGCAGTACGTGCTCGCGGCCGCGCGCAACATCGGACGCTATTCGAACGGCTTCAAGGTGATCGTCGACAAATCGACGGTGCCGGTCGGCACAGCGCTGCAAGTCAAGCGCGTCGTGGACGAAGAACTGAAGGCTCGCGGGGTCGACGACGGCTTCTCCGTCGTGTCGAATCCCGAGTTCCTCAAGGAAGGCGCCGCGGTCGACGACTTCATGCGGCCGGACCGCATCGTGATCGGCATCGACGACGATCAGGCCGGCAACCGCGCGCGCGAAATGATGAAGCGCCTCTACGCGCCGTTCAACCGCAATCACGAGCGCACGCTCTACATGGACGTGCGCTCCGCCGAGTTCACGAAGTACGCGGCCAACGCCATGCTCGCCACGCGCATCTCGTTCATGAACGATTTGTCGAATCTGGCGGATGCGGTCGGCGCGGACATCGAATCCGTGCGTCGCGGCATTGGCTCCGACCCGCGCATCGGCTATCACTTCCTGTATGCGGGCTGCGGCTACGGCGGCTCGTGCTTCCCGAAGGACGTGCAGGCGCTCGTGCAGACGGCGCGCGAAAACGGACATCGGCTGCAGATTCTCGAATCGGTCGAAGCGGTCAACAACGCGCAGAAGGAAGTGCTCGTCAACAAGATCGTCAAGCGCATGGGCGAGGATCTGCGCGGCCGCACGTTCGCCGTGTGGGGCCTCGCATTCAAGCCGAATACCGACGACATGCGCGAGGCGTCGAGCCGGCGTCTGATCGCGTCGCTGCTCGAACGCGGCGCGACCGTGCGGGCGTACGATCCTGTCGCGATGGCCGAAGCGCAGCGCGTGTTCGCGCTCGATCTCGACGGCCGCCGCGAGGACTTGGAGCGTCTGCACTTCGTGCAAACGCAGCAGGAAGCGTTGACGGGCGCGGACGCGCTCGTCATCGTGACCGAATGGAAGGAATTCAAGAGCCCGGACTTCGGGCACTTGAAGAGCGAGCTGAAGATGCCGGTTATCTTCGACGGCCGCAATTTGTATGAACCGGAAGCGATGGCCGAGCTCGGCATCGATTATTTTGCAATAGGACGTCCCCATGTCGAACTCGACGGCAATGGCAGCCGGCAATAGCCCGGCGAATATCCCAGTGGTGCCGCGCGCCCGCATTTCCGCGGCGCGCGTGCTGGTGGTCGGCGATGTCATGCTCGACCGCTACTGGTTCGGCGATGTGAACCGCATCTCGCCCGAGGCGCCCGTGCCGGTCGTGCACGTGCAGAAGAAGGAGGATCGCCTGGGCGGGGCGGCGAACGTCGCGCGCAACGCGGCGGCGCTCGGCGCGCAGGCGGGACTGCTGTGCGTCGTGGGGCATGACGAGCCGGGCGAGCGCATTGTCGAGTTGCTCGGCGAGAGCCGGGTCGCCGCGCATCTCGCGCGCGACCCGGAGTTGCTCACCACCATCAAACTGCGCGTGTTATCGCGCCAGCAGCAACTGCTGCGCGTCGACTTCGAGAACACGCCGAATCACGAAGTGCTGCGCGCGTGCCTCGAACGCTTCACCGAACTGCTGCCGCAGCACGACGTGATTTTGATGTCCGACTACGCGAAGGGCGGTCTCACGCACGTCACCAAGATGATCGCGGATGCGCGCGAGGCCGGCAAACCCGTGCTCGTCGACCCGAAAGGCGACGACTGGGAGCGTTATCGCGGCGCGACGCTCATTACGCCGAACCGCGCCGAGCTGCGCGAAGTGATCGGCCACTGGAAGTCCGAGGAAGACCTGCACGAGCGCGTGACGAAGCTGCGCGCGGATCTGGACCTCGGCGCGCTCTTGCTGACGCGCTCGGAAGAGGGCATGACGCTCTTCACGGAGAACCAGGTGCTGCACAATTCGGCGGAAGCGCGCGAAGTGTATGATGTGTCGGGCGCGGGCGACACCGTCATCGCAACGGTCGCGACGATGCTCGGCGCAGGCGTGCCGCTCGTCGATTCCATCGTGTACGCGAACCGCGCGGCCGGCATCGTCGTGGGCAAGCTCGGCACGGCGACCGTCGACTACAACGAACTCTTCGCCTGATCTCACATGACTTTCATCGTTTCCGGGGCGGCCGGCTTCATCGGCAGCAATATCGTCAAGGCGCTCAACGAGCGCGGCGAGCATCGCGTGATCGCGGTGGACAACCTCACGCGCGCGGACAAATTCAGGAATTTGGTCGATTGCGAGATCGACGATTACCTCGACAAGACCGAGTTCGTCGAGCGCTTCCGGCGTGGCGATTTCGGCAAGGTGCGCGCGGTGTTCCATGAAGGCGCCTGCTCCGACACGATGGAAACCGACGGCCGCTACATGATGGACAACAACTTCCGGTACAGCCGGGACGTGATGGACATCTGTCTCGCTCAGGGCGCGCAGTTTTTGTATGCGTCGTCGGCGGCCACGTACGGCGGGTCGAGCCGCTTCGTCGAGGAGCGCGAAGTCGAGAAGCCGCTCAACGTGTACGGCTACTCGAAGTTCCTCTTCGATCAGATCGTGCGTCAGGTCTTGCCGAAGGCAGGCAGCCAGATTGTCGGCTTTCGCTATTTCAACGTCTACGGGCCGCGCGAGACGCACAAAGGGCGCATGGCGTCGGTCGCGTTCCACAACTTCAACCAGTTCCGCGCGGAAGGCAAGGTCAAGCTCTTCGGCGAATACAACGGCTACGCGGCGGGCGAGCAGACGCGCGATTTCGTGTCCGTGGAAGACGTGGTGAAGGTCAATCTGCACTTTCTCGATCATCCGGAGAAGTCGGGCATTTTCAATCTCGGCACAGGGCGCGCGCAGCCGTTCAACGATATTGCCTCCACGGTGGTCAACTCGCTGCGCTCAATCGACGGCGAAGCGCCGCTGTCGCTCGCGGAACTCGTGCAGCGCGGGCTGATCGAGTACATTCCGTTCCCTGACGCACTGCGCGGCAAGTATCAGTGCTTCACGCAAGCGGATCAGACGCGCCTGCGCAAAGCGGGCTACGAAGCGCCGTTTCTCACGGTTCAGGAAGGCGTCGATCGCTACGTGCGTTGGCTATTCGGCCAGCTATAAACGCGTTCGAAGTCTCTCTACACTGGGTCTCGCGGTCGGCACTGTTCGCCGGCCGGTTCTTCTGGAGACTCAGTATGTTCAAGCAAGCCCTTTCGACCCTCGTTGCGCTCGCGCTCACCCTGTCCATCGGTTCGGCGCTCGCAGCGGTCGATGTCAACACCGCCAATACCGATGCCCTGCGCGGCATCAAGGGCATCGGTCCGGCGAAGGCGAAAGCCATTCTCGATGAACGCCAGGCGCACGGCCCCTTCAAGGATGCGGCCGATCTCAGCTCGCGCGTCAAAGGCATGGGCGGCAAGACGGTGCAACGGCTCACGGCCGAAGGCCTGACCATAGGCACGGCGTCGAAGACGGCGGCCACCGGCACGCCAACGGCCACCGGCACCAATGGCGTCAGCGCCACGCCCGTGCTGTCGTCGCAGGCGTCCAAGCCTGTGGTCGTCAAGAAGTAAGCGGTAAGGCGCGTGGCGCGGCTGGTCGGCCGCCCGCGCGCGCTGTAACGGGATTCTTCGCTCCTTCAGCCTTCGGACGTTTGGGCTCCCGCGGTTTGCCTCGCCGCGGGTTTTTTGCGTGACGAAAGCCGCGTGCTCGGCCGCTCGCGTAGCCATCCGCGCAGCAGGGGCGAGGCGCATGGCGGGAAGCGGTGGGCTACAATCAGTGGACTCCCATATCAATATTCCGGCGAACGCGCGCACAAGCATGCGCAGCCGTTCCGTGGAATTCGAATCCGGTCCGCTATGGCTTACATGACTATCGAAGACACGATCGGCAATACGCCGCTCGTGCAACTCGTCCGCGTCGTGGACGATGAAATCCGCAGCCGCAATAACGTCGTGCTCGGCAAGCTGGAAGGCAATAACCCGGCCGGCTCGGTGAAAGACCGCCCGGCGCTGTCGATGATCAGGAAAGCTGAAGAGCGCGGCCGCATCAAGCCGGGCGACACGCTGATCGAGGCGACGAGCGGCAATACCGGCATTGCGCTCGCGATGGCAGCGGCCGTGCGCGGTTACAAGATGGTGCTCATCATGCCGGAGGACCTGTCCATCGAGCGGCGTCAGAGCATGGGCGCGTACGGCGCGCAGATCATTCTCACGCCGGTCACCGGCGGCATGGAGTACGCGCGCGATCTCGCCGATCAGATGCAGCGCGACGGCCGCGGCATCATCCTGGATCAGTTCGCGAATCCGGACAATCCGCTCGCGCACTACGAAACCACCGGTCCCGAACTGTGGCGGCAGACCGAGGGACGCATCACGCATTTCGTCTCGTCGATGGGCACGACCGGCACCATCATGGGCGTGTCGCAGTATCTGAAGGAGAAGAACGAGAAGATCGAGATCATCGGCGCGCAGCCGGAAGAAGGCTCGCGCATTCCGGGTATCCGCAAATGGCCGGAAGCCTATATGCCGAAGATCTTCGATCGCAGCCGCGTGGACCGCGTGGAGAACGTGAGTCAGGCGGCATCCGAGGCGATGGCGCGACGGCTCGCCTCGGTGGAAGGCATCTTCGCCGGCATTTCGTCGGGCGGCGCGTGCGAAGTGGCGCTGCGCGTCGCGCGTCAGCTGGAGAACGCGACTATTGTGTTCATCGTCTGCGACCGCGGCGACCGTTATCTGTCGACGGGCGTCTTTCCCGCCTGAGCGCTCATTAATCGCGGTCCGCTTCGCACGGCGGACCGCCGATCAGAAGCGAGCTTACTGCGACGCGTCGCCCGCCGCCATGCGTGCCTTGACGGCCTCGCCCAGCTGATACACGGCGAGCGCGTAGAAGAAGCTGCGGTTGTAGCGCGTCAGCACATAGAAGTTCTTGAGACCGAGCGTGTATTCGGTTGCGCGGCCCGGCGTCGGCAAGTCGACGACGGTCAGCGGCGTGGCCGCCTCCGCGCCCAGGTTCAGGCCCGGTTCGGTCAGCAGCATGCCGGCTTTCGTTAACTGCGCGAGCGACCAGTGCGGCTCGGGCTGCCCGTCGGCCGCGGCTTGCGCGATGCCCTGGCTGCCTTCATCGCCCGCAATGCGCCACACGACCGGACGACCCGGCTCCCAGCCGTTCTGCTTCAGATAATTCGCGACACTGCCGATGGCATCCGCCGGGCTCGTGCGCAAGTCGATGCGCCCGTTGCCGTCGAAGTCCACCGCGTACTGCACGATGCTGCTCGGCAGAAACTGCGGGATGCCGATGGCGCCGGTGTACGAGCCGAGCACGGTCGTCGGATCGATTTGCGAATCGCGCGTCCAGACGAGCAGGTCTTCGAGATTCTTGCGAAACGTTGCCTGACGTTCGGCGCGGTTCGGCGTGTTCGGGTAATCGAACGTGAGCGTAGTCAGCGCGTCGAGCGCGCGGAAATTGCCCATGTACTTGCCGTAGATGGTCTCGACACCGATGATCCCGACGATCACTTCCGGCGGCACGCCGAACTGCGCGGACGCGCGCTGCAACGTGGCCTGATTTGCGCGCCAGAACTTCACGCCCGCGTTGATGCGGATCGGCTCGATGAAACGCGACTGGTACGCGCGCCAGTTCTTGAGCGAAGGCGTGGGCGAAGGCAGCACCAGCTTCACCGCCGTCGCGGAATAGCTCACGCGATTGAAGAGGTCGTGCAGCGTGGCGGGATCGAAGTCGTAGCGCGCGACCATGTCGTTGATGAACGCGTCGACATTCGGGTTGTTCGCGTACCGCTGCGGCACGATCTCTTCTTCGAACACTTGCCCTTGCGGCGTCGCGCTCTGCGGCTGCTGCGACTGCGCAAGGGCACTGTTGCCGGACGCGACGCCGATTGCGCACAGCAAGGAAGCGATGAACGCGCGCGTCAGCGGCTTGAGAGAGGAATCGAGCGAGGCAAGCTGAAAAGTCATAGTGTGCTTGGTGAGCGATTGAGGGCGATGCCGGATGTTCTGCCGTCGCGTGCAGCTTCGTGCAACGATTCTTGACCGAGCGCATTGGCCTGCAACGTGCCGTCGGCGCTGGCTGCCGGGGCGTCGGGGCAGTATAACCGACGCCCTGCGCGCGCAATGCCGATGCGGCTCGGCAAGACCCGGCGTGACGGCCGTATCGAACGGTGTGGTAACTTAACGTCAAATGCGCGGCACAGGATCGCGTATGACGAAAAAAGACGAGACGCGCCGACGACAGCGGCACTGCGAGACATCATGGCCACCGGCTTCTACACCCACCCCGACTGCCTGCAGCACGATAACGGCCAATGGCATCCCGAATGCCCCGCGCGCCTTCAGGCAATCGAAGATCAACTGATCGCGAGCCGTATCGACGCCCTGATCGAGCGCGAAGACGCGCCGCTCGCCGAGGAAGCCGATCTCGCGCGCGTGCACACGCAGGCGCACATCGACTACATCAAGAGCCGCACGCCGGAGCAGGGCCGCAGCGAACTGGACCCGGACACGTCGATGTGTCCGCAGTCGTATCGCGCGGCGTTGCGCGCGGCGGGCGCGGCCATCGCGGCGACCGATGCCGTTATCGAAGGCCGTTACGACAACGCCTTTTGCAGCGTGCGTCCGCCGGGCCATCACGCGGAGCCCGCGCGCGCGATGGGCTTCTGTCTCTTCAACAACGTCGCGATCGCCGCGCGTCATGCGCTGGAAGTGCACGGGCTGCAACGCGTCGCGGTCATCGACTTCGACGTGCATCACGGCAACGGCACCGAAGCCGCCTTCACCGGCGACTCGCGCGTGCTGATGTGCAGCTTCTTCCAGCATCCGTTCTATCCGTTCAGCGGCGCGGACAGCCACGCGCCCAACATGGTGAACGTGCCGCTGCCCGCGCGCACGAAGGGCATGGCGGTGCGCGAAGTGATCGACATGATGTGGCTGCCGCGCCTCGAGGAATTCAAGCCGCAGATGCTGTTCATCTCCGCCGGCTTCGACGCGCACCGCGAGGACGACCTCGGCAACATGGGACTCGTCGAAGACGATTACGCGTGGATCACCGAGCAGATTCGCGCGGTCGCCGAGCGGCATGCGGAAGGGCGCATCGTCAGTTGTCTCGAAGGCGGATACAACCTGTCGGCGCTCGGGCGCAGCGTCGTCGCGCATGTGCGGGCATTGGCGCAGATCTAGCGAAAGCGGCCAAATAGGCCAGCGTAATTAGCCGATCCGAAATCGTTATTAAGCGGAAAGATCAGCGTCCTGTAAAATCGCGCTTCTCAAAAAGCGGCAGTTCAACAAGCGGCGGCCGGCTGCGCGGGTGCTTTCACCTGGCGAAGCCTTCCGCCGTTTGCATTTTCCAGACCGGCGCATGATCGAAATACGTAACCTCTCGCAGCGTTTCGCGGGACCCCGAGGCTGGGTCGAAGCGCTGCACAACGTCAATATGACGATTCCGGCCGGCGAAGTGTTCGGCATCATCGGGCGCAGCGGGGCGGGCAAGAGCACGCTGGTGCGCACGCTCAATCTGCTGACGCGGCCGAGCGAAGGCAACGTGATTGTCGATGGACGCGATCTCACGACGCTGCGCCCGGACGACTTGCGCGCGGCGCGCCGCGACATCGGCATGATCTTTCAGCACTTCAACCTGCTGTCGTCGCGCACGGTGTACGGGAACGTCGCGCTGCCGCTCGAACTCGCGGGCAAGAAGCGCGCGGAAATCGAAGCGGCGGTGCTGCCGCTGCTCGATCTCGTCGGCCTTACCACGCACAAGGACAAGTATCCGGCGCAGATCAGCGGCGGGCAGAAGCAGCGCGTGGGTATCGCGCGGGCGCTCGCGAGCAATCCGAAAGTGCTGCTCTCCGACGAAGCCACGTCCGCGCTCGATCCCGAAACCACGCGCGCGATTCTCGACCTGCTGCGCAAGATCAATCGCGAGCTCGGGCTCACCATCGTGCTCATCACGCATCAGATGGAAGTCATCAAGCAGGTCTGCGACCGCGTGGCCGTGCTGGATGCCGGGCGCGTGGTCGAGGAAGGCAAGGTCGTCGATGTCTTCTTGCAGCCGCATCACGAAGTCACGCGCGCGCTCATTGGCGATGTCATCGCGCACGAGCTGCCGCCCGCGCTGAAGGCGCGCGTCGCCGAGCGGCTCAAGAGTGGCAGCGGCCATTTGCTGCGGCTCGCGTTCACGGGCTCGGGCGTCGACCAGCCGATTCTCTCCGAGACGATTCGCCGCTACGAGCTCGACTTCAACATCCTGCACGGCCAGATCGACGAGATTCAAGGTCAGGCGTTCGGATCGCTCGCCGTGCTGGCGGGCGGTCAGCCGGTCAAGGTCGCGGAGGCGATCGCTTATTTGCGCACGCAAGGCGTGGTGGTGGAGGAGTTGTCCCATGTTGAGTGAAATGTTCGACATGTTCGTGCAGTCGTTCTGGGAAACGCTGATCATGGTCGGCATCTCGGGACTCGTCGGCGCGGCGGTGGGCCTGCCGCTCGGCGTGCTGCTCTATCTAACCGACCGCGACGGCGTGCTGCGAAACATGGCGGTGAATCGCGTGCTCGGCGGCATCGTCAATGCGGTGCGCTCGACGCCGTTCATCATCCTGCTCGTCGCGGTCATTCCGTTCACGCGGCTTATCGTCGGGTCGTCCATCGGCACGGCGGCGGCGGTCGTGCCGCTCACCATCGCAGCGGCACCGTTCATCGCGCGGCTCGTCGAAACGGCGCTGCGCGAAGTGGATCGCGGTCTCATCGAAGCGGCGCAGGCCATGGGCGCGACCACGAGCCAGATCGTCTTCAAGGTGCTGCTGCCCGAGTCGCTGCCGGGCGTCGTCGCGGGACTGACCATCACGTTCGTCTCGCTGGTCGGCTATTCGGCGATGGCGGGCGCGATCGGCGGCGGCGGCCTCGGCGATCTCGGCATCCGCTACGGTTATCAGCGCTTCCTGCCGGAAGTGATGCTGGCGGTCGTCGTCATTCTCATCGTGTTCGTGCAGCTCGTGCAGTCGTTCGGCGACTGGCTCGTGCGCCGTCTGAGCCACAAATAATTCCATCGAAAAGAAGGTCAGCACATGCAACGTCGATTCATCCTGAAGTTCGCCGCGGCGCTCGGCGCGGCATCGCTCATTAGTACGCTCGCGCACGCGGACGACAACGCCATCAAGGTCGGCGTCACGGGCGGCCCGCACGCGCAAGTCATGGAAGTCGTGAAGCAGGTCGCCGCGAAAAACGGGCTGAAGATCACGGTCGTCGAGTTCTCGGACTATGTCCAGCCGAACGCGGCGCTTGCGGCGGGCGATCTCGACGCCAACAGCTACCAGCATCAGCCGTATCTGGACGCGCAGGTGAAAGACCGCGGCTACAAGCTCATCAAGGTGGCCGATACGGTCACGTTTCCGATGGGCATCTATTCGAAGAAGCTGAAGTCGTTGAGCGAACTCGGCAATGGCGCGCGCATCGCCGTGCCGAACGATCCCACCAACGGTGGCCGCGCGTTACTGCTGCTGCAAAAGCAAGGCTTGCTGAAGCTGCGCGCGGATGCGGGCCTCAAGGCGACGCCTCTCGATATCGTCGACAATCCGAAGAAGCTGAAGATCGTCGAACTGGACGCCGCGCAGATTCCGCGCTCGCTCGCCGATGTCGATGCCGCCGCCATCAACACGAATTTCGCGATGGAAGCGGGCCTGAAGCCGAAGTCCGACGCCATCGCCATCGAAGATCCGCACGGCCCGTACGCGAACATTATCGCCATCCGCGCCGCCGACAAGGACAAGCCGTGGGTCGGCAAGCTCGTGGCCGCCTATCATTCGCCGGAAGTGAAGCAGTTCATCGAAGGCAAGTACGCCGGCGCGGTTATCGCGGCGTGGTGAAGTTTCGCAGCGCCTCCGGGTTTTTTGGGATAGAAACCGAACGACCGTTCTTTTAAAGTAGCCTCAAATGTATTGCACGCTGACCCGGCTCGCTCGTCGATGGCCGAAGCGCAAACGCGCCGCTCGTATAATGAGGCTGGGTTGACGTAATCGTAACTTTGGAGCGTGTGGATGAAAATTCTGGTGCCAGTCAAGCGCGTGGTCGACTACAACGTGAAGGTCCGCGTGAAATCGGACAACACGGGCGTCGAACTCGCCAACGTGAAGATGTCGATGAACCCGTTCGACGAAATCGCCGTGGAAGAGGCGGTGCGTCTGAAGGAAGCGGGCGTCGCAACGGAAATGATCGCGGTGTCGTGCGGCGTGACGCAATGTCAGGAAACGCTGCGCACGGCGTTGGCCATCGGCGCGGATCGGGCGATTCTGGTGGAATCGGCCGAGGACCTGCAGCCGCTCGCGGTCGCCAAGCTGCTCAAGGCGCTGGTCGATCAGGAAAAGCCGGAACTCGTGATTCTGGGCAAGCAGGCGATTGACGACGATTCGAACCAGACCGGTCAGATGCTCGCCGCTTTGGCGGGCCTGCCGCAGGCGACGTTTGCATCGAAAGTGGTGATCGCCGATGGCCGCGCGACTGTCTCGCGCGAAGTGGATGGGGGCGCGGAAACGCTGTCGCTCAAGCTCCCCGCTGTCGTCACGACGGACCTGCGCCTGAACGAGCCGCGCTATGTGACGCTGCCCAACATCATGAAGGCGAAGAAAAAGCCGCTGACGACGGTCACGCCCGCCGATCTCGGCGTCGATGTCGCGCCGCGTCTTAAGACGCTGAAGGTCACCGAGCCGCCGAAGCGTAGCGCCGGCGTGACGGTGCCGGACGTCAAGACGCTGGTCGAGAAACTGAAAACCGAAGCGAAGGTGATCTAACGTGACGACTCTCGTAATCGCAGAACACGACAACGCGTCGATCAAGGCGGCGACGTTGAACACGGTCGCAGCAGCGGCCAAGCTGGGCGGCGACGTTCACATTCTCGTCGCGGGTTCGAACGCGCAGGGCGCGGCGGAGCAGGCGGCCAAGATTGCAGGCGTTTCGAAGGTGCTGCTGGCCGATGCGCCGCAACTCGCGGAAGGGCTTGCCGAGAACGTCGAAGGCACGGTGCTGAACATCGCGAAGGATTATTCGCATATCGTCGCGCCGGCGACGGCTTACGGCAAGAACATCGCGCCGCGTATCGCCGCGCACCTGGATGTTGCGCAGATCAGCGAAATTACCGCTGTCGTGAGCGCCGATACCTTCGAGCGCCCGATCTACGCGGGCAACGCGATCGCGACGGTGCAATCGGCTGATGCGATCAAGATCATCACCGTGCGCGCGACGGGCTTCGATCCGGTGGCGGCTGAAGGTGGCAGCGCATCGGTCGAGAAGATCGAAGCAGCGGCGGATGCGGGCGTCTCGCAGTTCGTGAACCGCGAAGTCACGAAGCTCGATCGCCCCGAGTTGACGAGCGCAAACATCATCGTTTCGGGCGGGCGCGGTCTCGGCAGTGGCGAAAATTACACGCAAGTGCTCGAACCGCTCGCCGACAAGCTGGGCGCGGCGCTGGGCGCATCGCGCGCGGCGGTCGATGCGGGCTACGTGCCGAACGACTATCAAGTGGGCCAGACCGGCAAGATCGTCGCGCCGCAGTTGTACGTGGCCGTCGGTATCTCCGGCGCAATTCAGCATCTGGCCGGCATGAAGGACAGCAAGGTGATCGTCGCGATCAACAAGGACGCCGAAGCGCCGATCTTCAGCGTGGCGGATTACGGCCTCGTCGGCGATCTGTTCTCGATGGTGCCGGAACTGGTGAAAGAACTCGGCTGATCGCGTGCGTCGCGAGCGGCGCCTGCAATAGAAAAACAAAGGGCGCGACAACCGTTGCGCCCTTTTTGCATCCGGAAACGGAAGAGGAGACAAACGATGAGCTACCGCGCTCCCGTGAAGGACATGCTGTTCGTCATGAAGGAACTGGCCGATATCGACAGCATCGCGGCGCTGCCGGGCTATGAGGACGGCAACTTCGACACCGCGCAGGCTGTCGTCGAAGAAGCCGCGCGCTTCTGCGGCGAAGTGCTTGCGCCGCTGAACGTCACGGGCGACCGCCAACCCAGCACGTGGGCGAGCGGCCAGGTGACGACGACGCCCGGCTTCAAGGACGCGTTTCGCCAGTTCGCGGAGGGCGGGTGGCAAGGCATCGTGCATCCGGCAGAGTTCGGCGGACAGAACTTGCCGAAGCTCATCGCGACCGCCTGCATCGAAATGCTCAACTCGGCTAATCTCTCGTTCGCGCTCTGTCCGCTGCTGACGGACGGCGCAATCGAAGCGTTGCTGACTGCCGGCAGCGAAGAGCAGAAGGCGCGCTATCTGCCGAAGTTCATCTCCGGCGAATGGACCGGCACGATGAACCTGACCGAGCCGCAAGCCGGCTCGGATCTCGCGCTGGTGCGCACGCGCGCCGAGCCGCAGGGCGACGGCACGTACAAGCTCTTCGGCACGAAAATCTTCATCACGTACGGCGAGCACGACATGACGGAGAACATTGTGCATCTGGTGCTCGCGCGCACGCCGGATGCGCCGGAGGGCGTGAAGGGCATCTCGCTCTTTATCGTGCCGAAGTTTCTCGTCAACGACGACGGCTCGCTCGGCGCGCGCAACGACGTGCAGTGCGTGTCCATCGAGCACAAGCTCGGCATCAAGGCGAGCCCGACCGCCGTGCTGCAATACGGCGACCACGGCGGCGCGGTCGGCTATTTGATCGGCGAGGAGAATCGCGGGCTGGAATACATGTTCATCATGATGAACGCCGCGCGTTTCGCGGTCGGCATGCAGGGCGTTGCGGTGTCGGAGCGGGCGTATCAACAGGCCGTCGCGTACGCGAAGGAACGCGTCCAAAGCCGCCCGGTGGATGGCAGCGCGAAAGCCGCGGTGCCGATCATTCAGCATCCGGACGTGCGCCGCATGCTCTCCACCATGCGCGCCTATACGGAAGGCGCACGAACGCTCGCGTATGTCGCCGCCGCGCATAGCGACCTGGCGCACGCGCACCCCGAGGAATCGGTGCGCAAGCGGCATCAGGCGGTCTATGAATTCCTCGTGCCGATCGTCAAGGGCTTTAGCACCGAGATCTCGGTGGATGTCGCGAGCCTCGGCGTGCAGGTGCATGGCGGCATGGGTTTCATCGAGGAAACCGGCGCCGCGCAGCATTATCGCGATGCCCGCATCCTGCCGATCTACGAAGGCACGACCGCGATTCAGGCCAACGATCTGATCGGGCGCAAGACCGTGCGCGATGGCGGCGCGACCGCGCGGGCGCTGCTCGCCCATATCGACCAGACCATCGCGGCGCTCGCCGAAATCGACGGCCAGGCGTTCAAGTCGATGCATCGTCATTTGAGCGCGGGCAGCCTGTCGCTTGCGCGCGTCATCGAGTTCGTCGTCGCGCGGTTCAAGAGCGATCCGAACGCGGTGTTCGCGGGCAGCGTGCCGTATCTGAAGCTCGCGGGCATCGTGCTCTCCGGCTGGCAAATGGCCCGCGCGATGCTCGTCGCGCAAGCGAAAAGCGCCGAGGACGAGCCGTTCTACTCGGCGAAGATCGCGACCGCCGAGTTCTTCGCGGAACACATCCTGTCGCACGCGCCCGGCTTCGAGGCGGCAATCGTGAGCGCCAACGGGCACGAAGGCGTGCTCGCGTTGAGCGAAGATCAGTTCTGAAAACGACGACGGCGCCTTTGCAGGCGCCGTCTTTCAATCAGCCGGTCGGGAACGTCAGGCGTCGGCGTAAGCCGGTCGCCCGGTGACGCTTGCATCGCCGAAGTAGCGATGCACCGACAAGTCGTCCGAGCGGATTGCCGGCTGCCTGCCGGACATCAGATCGGCGAGCAACTGGCCCGAACCGCACGACATCGTCCAGCCGAGCGTGCCGTGGCCGGTGTTGAGGAACAGATTGGGCACGGGCGTGCGGCCGACGATCGGCGTGCCGTCCGGCGTCATCGGGCGCAGGCCGGTCCAGAAAGTCGCGCTCGCGGTATCGCCGCCGCCGGGGAACAGGTCGTTCACGCACATTTCGAGCGTCTCGCGACGCGCCTGCTTCAGCGTTTTGTCATAGCCGACGATCTCCGCCATGCCACCGACGCGAATGCGGTCGTCGAAGCGCGTGATCGCGATCTTGTACGTTTCGTCGAGCACCGTAGAAACCGGCGCGCGCTTCGCATCGACGATCGGCGCGGTAATGGAATAGCCCTTCAGCGGATACACCGGAATCTTGACGAGATCGCCGAGCAGCTTCGGCGAATACGAGCCGAGCGCGACGACATACGAATCCGCCGTGATAAGTTCGCTGCCGCATTGCACGCCGGCGATGCGGCCGTTGCTCACGCGTAGCGCGTCGATCGGCGTGTTGTAGCGAAACTCGACGCCGAGCGCCTCGGCCATCACAGCCAAGCGCGTGGTGAACATCTGGCAGTCGCCGGTTTCGTCGTTCGGCAAGCGCAGGCCGCCCGTCAGCTTGTGGGACACCGCGGAGAGCGCTGGTTCAGCCTGCGCAAGCTCCGCCGACGACAACAATTCGAACGGCACGTTGGCTTCCTTCAGCACCGCGATGTCTTTCGCCGCGCCGTCCAACTGTTGTTGCGTGCGGAACACCTGCAAGGTGCCGCCGGTGCGGCCTTCGTATTGGATGCCGGTGTCCGCGCGCAACGCCTGCAGGCAATCGCGGCTGTATTCGGCGAGGCGCACCATGCGGCCTTTGTTCACCGTGTAGCGCTCCTGCGTGCAGTTGCGCAGCATCTGCCACATCCACTGGAGCTGGTTCATGGTGCCGTCGAGGCGGATGGCGAGCGGCGCGTGCTTTTCGAACATCCATTTGACGGCCTTCAGCGGCACGCCCGGCGCGGCCCACGGCGACGCGTAGCCCGGCGAAATCTGTCCCGCATTCGCGAAACTGGTTTCGAGCGCGGGGCCGGCTTCGCGGTCGATGACCGTGACTTCGTGCCCGGCGCGCGCGAGGTAATACGCGCTCGTCACGCCGACGACGCCGCTTCCCAGAATAACGATTCGCATGTGATCTCCGTTTCCGATCCGACTGGACAGTCGCGAATCGCACGAGGGCTGCGACGGATTGTCCGGCTAGTGTTATCGCCTATACTATTGGCTCTAAGGCAGTTTTAGTTAATGTATTTCGCGGATTTTCAGGAAGGAGACGATGAGAACGCAGCGAAATCCGCTTCGGACGCTCGATAAACTCGACCACAAGATCTTGAGCATCCTGCAGCAGGACGGACGCATCGCGATGAAGGATCTCGCGGAGCGTGTCGGGCTGTCGGTAACGCCGTGCATCGAGCGCGTCCGGCGCATGGAGCGCGACGGCGTCATCACCGGCTATTTCGCGCGCGTGAACCCAGCGCAACTCGGCGCGGCGCTGCTCGTGTTCGTCGAAATCACGCTGGATCACAAAAGCGGCAACATGTTCGACCAGTTTCGGCGCGAGGTTCAGCGCATTCCCGAAGTGCTCGAATGTCATCTCGTTTCGGGCGATTTCGACTATCTGATCAAGGCGCGCATCGGCGAAATGGCCGACTACCGCAAGCTGCTCGGCGACATTCTTCTGCAACTGCCCGGCGCCGTGCAGTCGAAAAGCTATGTGGTAATGGAGGAGATCAAGGAGACGCTGACCATTCCGGTCGACGTCTAAAAAATCGCTTGCGGTAGCGGCGCGATACTGTATATTTGTACAGTACCTCAAGACGCAGCTCTGTGACCGCAATGCCCACGCCGGACAAAGAATTTCCTGTCGCGCCGCCTTCGCCGCTGAAGGGGCGCGGCGCTGTGTCCAATCTTCAAGGGCGCTACGAGAAGGACGAGCGCGAGCGCGTCGACGACGGCTGGACGCACGAAACTGCCGACGACGAAGGCTCGCCGCCGCTGCGCACGCAGGTTTTCGAGGAACGCGCGAAGAGCATTCTCACGCGCAACAACTCGCCGGACATTCCATTCACGGTTTCGTTGAACCCGTACCGTGGCTGCGAACACGGCTGCATCTATTGCTTCGCGCGTCCGACTCACAGCTATCTCGGCCTTTCGCCGGGGCTGGATTTCGAAAGCCGCATCTACGCGAAAATCAACGCCGGAGAATTGCTCGAGCGCGAACTGGCGAAGCCGAGCTACCAGCCGGATCCCATCGCCCTCGGCGTCAATACGGACGCGTATCAGCCGGTCGAGCGCGATCTGAAGCTGACGCGGCGGGTGATCGAGATTCTCCACGACTGCGGGCATCCGTTCGGGGCGATCACGAAGTCGTCGCTGATCGAACGCGATATCGACCTGCTCGCGCCCATGGCCGAGCGCAAGCAGTTCATGGCGGCGATCACCGTCACGACGCTCGATGCCGACATCGCGCGCACGCTCGAACCGCGCGCCGCCACGCCGTCGCGCCGGCTGCGCACCATTCGCACGCTCGCCGACGCGGGCATTCCGGTCGGCGTGAGCATCGCGCCGGTGATCCCGTTCGTCACGGAACCGGACCTCGAGCGCGTGCTGGAAGCGTGCGCGGAGGCGGGGGCGACCACGGCGAGCTATATCGTGCTGCGCTTGCCGTGGGAAGTCGCGCCGCTTTTCAAGGACTGGCTCGCCGCGCATTTCCCGGATCGCGCGGACCGCGTGATGAGCCGCGTGCGCGACATGCGCGGCGGCAAGGACTACGACTCGGACTTCGCCACGCGCATGAAGGGCGAGGGCTTGTGGGCGGACATGCTGAAACAGCGTTTTCGTCAGGCGACGAAGCGGCTCGGTCTGAACCTGCGCAATCGCGGCATTCTGGATATGTCGGAGTTCCAGCGGCCAGCGAGCGCCAAGGCCCAGCGGGCGGCGCCGCCTGCCACTGGCGGCCAGCTGAATCTGTTCTGATCTTATTGCGACAACGTCTTGGCGGCTTCCACCTGGCCTTCGAAGTACGTCTGGAACGTCAGGGCGAGGCCGGTCATCAACAGGAACGCTCCGATCAGCAGCGAGAAGATCACCACGAAAATTACCGTCCACCCCGAGTGGCTCTGACGGCCGGTATGGGCGTTGAACTGCGCGTCCCACTTCGCATCGGGCCGCAGTCCGTACACGATTGCCGAGAGAAACGCCGCGAGCAGCGACACCGCGCCCGGCACGGCGAGCACCCAGCCGAGCACCGACGTACGCTCGGTCGCGGCGAGCAGCAGATAGCCGAGCGCGCCCATCGCGATGCCCACGATATGCGCCCAGCCGTACTTGTCGCGCATGCCATACAGATAGAAGCGGTGCAGGCCGATGCTGCCGAACAGGAACGCGAGCGCGGCGGTCAGCGTTTTCGAACGAAAGTAGGGCGCAGCCGCCTTGCCCGCAGGCTTGGACTCGGACTGCGCGGCAACGGACGAGGAAGTCATCTTGGAGAGCGGTGAGGAGTGCAGATTCGTCATTTTACGATGCGGCGCGCGACGTAGACAGAATGCGACATTTCGGTCGCGGCGGCTCCCGGCGCCGCACGTTGCCAGCAAAAAATGCGTTAAGTGTTTGTTAGGGCTTCGGATTCCCGTTATAATCGCGTGTTCTGGTAGTTCCGAACCCCGGTTTTCAAGGATTTCAGCATGGTCATCATCCGCTTGGCTCGTGGCGGCTCGAAGAAGCGCCCGTTCTACAACATCGTCGCAACCGATTCGCGTAGCCGCCGTGACGGCCGCTTCATCGAGCGCGTGGGTTTCTACAACCCGGTCGCCACGAAGGGCGAATCGCTGCGTATCGCTCAAGATCGCCTGACCTACTGGCAAGGCGTCGGCGCGCAACTGTCGCCGACCGTCGAGCGTCTGGTCAAGCAGTCGAAGCAAGCTCAGCCGGCTGCTTAAGCTGTCTTCTGCTTGTCGATTGAGTGGCGCGTCACGCCGTCAAGCGTGGCTGTCGCTCGGTCGTTCCATATTTGCCCAAAGGTTCGCTGATGCCCGCGCGTGATCCCCAAAACGGCCACGAGTCCGCTTCCGTCAGTCAACCGAAGCCGGGGCAGCAGGAAGGTGCCGCCACGTTCGGCGCGTTCGTCCGCAAGCCGGGCGCGCGCCGCGTGGCGGCCGGCGTTTCGGGCGCAGGCAAGCCCGAAGGCGGCGTCGAGGGCATCGAGCCGGCGGAGCATCTGCCGGAAGATGCAGTCGAAGTCGGCTTCATTGTGGATGCCTACGGCCTGAAGGGCTGGGTCAAGGTCACGCCGCATTCGCACGGCAAGTCGGGCGGCGACGCGCTGCTCACGGCCAAGCGTTGGTGGCTCGTCAAGAATCGCGACCGCAAGTCCGCGCGCCGTTTGCAGTCGAAGGTGCACGGAGATTCGATCGTTGCGAGCTTGGCGGGTTGCGACGACCGCGACGCCGCGCTGGCGCTGAAAGGCTACGCGGTGCACATCGCGCGCAGCGACTTTCCGAAGCTCGACGACGAAGACGAGTTCTACTGGGTCGATCTGATCGGCCTCGATGTCGAAAACGAAGCGGGCGTGGCGCTTGGCCGCGTCGCCGACATGATCGACAACGGCGCGCACTCCATCCTGCGGGTCGAGTACCCGGCCACGAACAAGGATGGCGAGCCCGTCACCGGCGAGCGGCTCATTCCGTTCGTCGGCGTGTACGTGAAGACGGTGGATCGGGCGGCGAAGCGTATCGT
This sequence comes from Caballeronia sp. GAFFF1, assembly GCF_023630705.1. GTDB lineage: Bacteria > Pseudomonadota > Gammaproteobacteria > Burkholderiales > Burkholderiaceae > Caballeronia. Next base: position 255,990 of record NZ_JALQEM010000018.1, on the reverse strand, counting down.
CGTCGACTGGGACGCCGATTATTGAAAGCCATCGGCAGAACGCGGAGAGGGCGATGCAGTTCGATGTCGTGACGCTCTTTCCCGAGATGTTTCGCGCGCTGACCGACTGGGGCATCACCAGCCGGGCGGTGAAGCAGGGGCGGTTTGGTCTGCGCACGTGGAATCCGCGCGATTTCACCACGGACAACTACCGCACCATCGACGACCGTCCTTACGGCGGCGGCCCCGGCATGGTCATGCTGGCGCGTCCGCTGGAAGACGCGATCAATGCGGCCAAGACAGCGCAGCGCGAGCAAGGCATCGAAAAGACGCGCGTCGTGATGATGTCGCCGCAAGGCGCGAAGCTGGACCATGATCGCGTGATGCGTTTCTCGCAGGAACCCGGCCTCGTGTTGTTGTGCGGCCGGTACGAAGCGATCGACCAGCGTTTGATCGATCGCGTGGTGGACGAGGAAGTGAGCCTCGGCGACTTCGTGCTGTCCGGCGGCGAATTGCCGGCCATGGCGCTGATGGACGCTGTCGTGCGCCACTTGCCCGGCGTGCTGAACGATGCGCAATCGGCGGTGCAGGACAGTTTCGTCGACGTGTTGCTCGACTGTCCGCACTACACGCGCCCGGAGGAATACGAGGGCGTGCCCGTGCCGGATGTGCTGCTTGGCGGCCACCACAAGGAAATCGACGCCTGGCGCAGGCGCGAGGCATTACGCAATACGTTCATGAAGCGGCCCGATCTGATCGAGCGGGCGCGCAAAAGCAAGTTGCTGAGCCGTGCCGACGAGGCGTGGCTTGCAAGTCTCGCGAAGGACGCGTCGAAGCCGCAATAAGGTTTCGAGCCGACGAGCGGGACAAAAGGGGGCGCCGGCCAACGTCGGCGCCGGAAGTGAACCCATCCTCTACCGGGGCCTCATTACCAGAAGTCGAGGCACACAACTCCGGCAAGATGGCACAAGGAGTCAGTAATGAATCTGATTGAACAACTCGAGAAGGAAGAGATCGCGCGCGTGCTCGGCGAGAAGGCCATCCCCGACTTCGGTCCGGGCGACACGGTCGTCGTCAACGTGAACGTCGTCGAAGGTACGCGCAAGCGCGTGCAGGCTTACGAAGGCGTCGTGATCGCAAAGCGCAATCGTGGCCTGAACTCGAACTTCATCGTCCGCAAGATTTCGTCGGGCGAAGGCGTCGAGCGTACGTTCCAGACCTACTCGCCGCTGCTCGCGAGCATCGTCGTGAAGCGTCGCGGTGACGTTCGTCGCGCGAAGCTGTACTACCTGCGCGAGCGTTCGGGCAAGTCGGCTCGGATCAAGGAAAAGCTGGTCTCGAAGGACCGTGCCGCTACCGCCGCCGAGTAAGCTTTCGGCCGCGAGAGTCGCACCGGAAAAAGCACCCCTCGTGGGTGCTTTTTTCTTTGGTGTGTTCAAATCGTATCTTCCACATTCAGGCTTGAGACCCGTGTCCACTGGCAAGACATCGACTCCGCGCATCCTCGAACCCGAACAGATGCCCGTCGTCTCGACGGGCGAAGCCATGCCGCCCGTTCCGCCGGAGCGCCTGACGCCCGACGGACTGCGCGAACGCTTCACGAAAGAACTCGACTGGACGCAGGAGCCGCCCGAGCAGCGCATCAAGGCGATCGGCGGCGATCCGCGCGTTGCTTCGGTGCTCGTGCCGCTCGTCGTGCGCGAGGGCGGGCTCACTGTGCTGTTGACTCAACGCGCCGATCATCTCTCCGACCATGCCGGCCAGATCAGCTTCCCCGGGGGACGCCGCGAGCCCGAAGACGCCGATGCCGCCGCCACCGCGCTTCGCGAAGCTCAGGAGGAAGTCGGCCTCGGCGCCGAGCATTGCGAAGTCATCGGCGCGATGCCCGACTATCTGACCGGCACGGGCTTTCGCGTGACGCCGGTCGTCGCGCTCGTCTATCCGCCGTTCACGTTGCAGGCCGACACAAGCGAAGTCGCCGATATCTTCGAAGTGCCGCTCGCGTGGCTCATGAATCCGGCGAACCACGAAGTGCGCGTGTTTCGCTGGGAAGGCGGGGAGCGCCGGTTCTTCGCCATGCCGTACACGCCGTCCGAAGGCCACGCGCCGTACTTCATCTGGGGCGCGACGGCCGGCATGTTGCGCAATTTTTATCGCTTCCTCGCTGCACGTTAGCCACGCTCGCGGCCCGCGCAGCGACCGATCGTACAAAACGCGCAAGGCGCTGTGATATCGTTACGCGAAACTCGAATCAACCGACTGTTTCGGCGCTTCGCATGACTTTTTTCTCCGTATTGCTGGCTCTCATCATTGAGCAAGTGCGTGCCCTGTCGCCGCACAATCCTGTTTCGTCGTTGCTTCAGTATCATGCGGAATCCACCGCGCACGGCTTCGATGCCGGCAAGCCCAAGCACGGCGTCGTCGCGTGGCTGCTGGTCGTGTTGCCGTGGACGCTCGCGGTCGGCCTCGTCTATTACGTGTTGTATCGCATCAACTTCGTTCTGGCGTTTTTGTGGAACGTGGTGATCGTGTACTTCACGCTCGGCTTTCGCCAGTTCAGCCACTATTTCACCGACATCCATCTCGCGCTCAATAACGACGACGTTCCACGTGCGCGCGAAGTGCTGACGGAGTGGACCGGGCTCGATACCGTCGATATGCCCGTGAGCGAAATCGTGCGGCACACGCTGGTTCATGCGGTGATCGCGTCGCACCGGCACGTGTTCGGCGTGTTCTTCTGGTTTCTGATCCCGATCGGTCCGGCGGGCGCGGTGTTCTATCGCATCGCCGAATATCTGGCGCGTGCATGGGCGATGCCGAGCCCCGAGCGCACTGCGGAGTTCTCGTCGTTCGCGCAGCGGGCGTTCTTTGTCATCGACTGGATTCCGACGCGCCTGACCGCAATGGGCTTCGCGATCGTCGGCAACTTCGAGGACGCGATCTACGCGTGGCGCAATCACGCGCGCCAGTGGCCGGACTCGAACGACGGCGTGCTGCTGGCCGCAGGCAGCGGCGCGTTGGGCGCGCGTCTCGCGGGGCCGCTGGCCGAACCGTTGAGCGTGGAAGCCCTCGCTGTCGGCGATGCAAGTCCGCTTCCCGTCGGCGACGACTGCACGCCGCGCACGCTGCAATCGGCGGTCGGGCTCGTGTGGCGCGCCGTCATCTTGTGGATGCTGCTCTTGCTCATGCTCACCATCGCGGTGTGGCTGGCCTGAGCGTCAGCCGTCGAGCGGATCGCGCTCCGTCTGACATTGCCAGCAGACGGTGAACTGCGGCTCCAGCCGTTCACCGCAATGCTTGCAGAACCAGGGCCGGGCGTTCACGTCCGGCCCTTTTTGCGCGCGGTCCAGCAGACGGCGCGCCAGCGCTTCGTCGCGATCGTCGACGATCCAGATCTCAGGCGCGCACTGATCGGCCGGAATCTCTCCTAACGCACCGTTGAGATAGCGGTTGTGCAATTCGCACGGCACGCCCGCTATCGCCAGCACATTCACCCAATGTTGTGCCGTGATCAGGTTGGGCGCCCAGGTGAGCCGTTTCATCGCACGATCTGGCTGGCTTCGTGGACGAGTTGCGCGTAGAGCGCATGCCGCTCCGGCCGGATCTTGCCGGCCTCGACCGCTTCGAGCACCGCGCACCCCGGCTCTTGCAGATGATGGCAGTTGTAGAAGCGGCAGTGGCCCAGATACGGGCGGAAGTCAGCGAATGCGCGTTCTAGCTGGCCTTCCGACAGGTGATGCAGGCCGAACTCCTGAAAGCCCGGAGAATCGATCAGCGAGCCGCCGCCGGGCAGCGTGTAGAGGCGCGTGAACGTAGTCGTGTGCCGGCCGCTGTTGAGCGCCGACGATATCTCGCGCGTGGCGGCGTCCGCATCGGGCACGAGCAGATTCACGAGCGTCGACTTGCCCATGCCGGATTGCCCGAGCAGGATCGTCGCGCGGTTGTGCAAATGCGCATCCAGTTGCGGATGCACTTCGCCCGGACGCGCCTTCGCCGACAGTTCGATCACCGTGTAGCCGAGCTCGCGATACGGCGCGAGGCGTTCGCGCGCGAGCGGCAGCGCGTCCGTCACGTCGGTCTTGTTGAGCACGATCAGCGCGTCGAGTTCGTGCGCTTCGGCCGCGATGAGCGCGCGCCCGAGCAGGTCTTCGCTGAAATGCGGCTCGGTGGCGAGCACGATCAGCAATTGATCGAGATTGGCGGCGAAGAGTTTCGATTTGAACTGGTCGGAGCGGTAGAGCAGGTTGCGCCGCTCGCCGATCTCGACGATCACGCCCTGATCTGCCGACGACTGCTCGTACATCACATGATCGCCCACTGCCACGTCGCTCTTTTTGCCGCGCGGGAAGCATTGAAGCATCGCGCCGCCGTCGTCGGGCATCACCAGATAGTGCCGGCCGTGCGCGGCGATCACCGTGCCGCGAAGGCGCGCGGCGGACGACGCGCCGGTCTTGCGCGTGGCGCGCGTCGTCATGCGGCGTGTTGCATCAGACGGTCGATGCGCTGCGAGGCGGGTGGATGCGAATAATAGAACGCGGTGTAGATCGGATCGGGCGTCAACGTGGACGCGTTGTCCTCGTACAGCTTCACGAGCGCGTTGACGAGGTCTTTCGGATCGGTCTGGCTCGCGGCGAAAGCGTCGGCTTCGAATTCGTTCTTGCGCGATGTCAGGCTGCCGAGCGGCGTCACGAAGAACATGAACACGGGCAGCACGAGCATGAACAGCACGAGCGCGAGCCCGTTGTTGCCGCCGACGAGCGACGGCCGCACGCCCAGGCCTTCGTAGAACCAGACCGTCTGCACGAGCCAGCCGAGCAGCGCGAGCATCGCGAGGCTGATGCCGAACATCACGATCATCAGCTTGAGCACGTGACGGCGCTTGAAGTGGCCGAGTTCGTGCGCGAGCACCGCTTCGATTTCGCTGCCGGACAGCCGCGCGAGCAGGGTATCGAAGAACACGATGCGCTTGGCCGCGCCGAAGCCCGTGAAATACGCGTTGCCGTGCGCGGACCGGCGGCTGCCGTCCATCACGAAGAGGCCCTTGGCGGCGAAGCCCGTGCGCGACATCAGCTTTTCGATGCGCGCGCGCAGCGCCTCGTCTCTCAGCGGCTCGAACTTGTTGAAGAGCGGCGCGATGAACGTCGGGTAGATGATCATGGCGAGCAACTGGAACGCGACCCAGACCATCCACGTCCACAGCCACCAGAAAGCGCCCGCGCGATCCATGAGCCAGAGCGTGAGCAGGAGCAGCGGCGCGCCGATCACGACGCCGAGCAGCGTGCCCTTCACCAGATCGACGAAGAAGAGCTTCTTCGACATGCGGTTGAAGCCGAACTTCTCTTCGACGACGAAGTGGCGGATGTAGTCGAACGGCAGGTCGATCAGGCTCGTGATCGCGACGACCGACGCCACCAGCGCAATCTGCCCGAAATAGCCGCGCCCGAGCCAGCCGGAAATGGCGGTATCGAGCGCCTGCACGCCGCCGAGCAGCGTCAGCGCGGTCAGCACGACGGCGCTCGTCACGACTTCGATCATCGTGAGGCGCGTGCGCTCGATCGTGTAATCCGCCGCCCGCTGATGCGCCGCGAGCGGGATGGTGCCGGTGAACTGCGGCGGCACGCCGTTGCGGTGCGCGGCGACGTGGCGAATCTGGCGCGACGCGAGCCACAGCTTGGTCGAGACCATTGCGGCGAGCGCGACGACGAAGATGGTCGAGAAGGCGAGCGAGAGGTGGGTCATCCGGGCATTCCGATTGAACTATGCGAGAATTATAGGTTCTTGGCCGTGTCGCCGTTGTCACATCATGCCATCGCGATGGCTTTTCAGATGCCATCGCAGATGCCTTCGGCCCGCGCCTCATTCTCTTCTCAGGCAGCATCCATGACCGACTCTTCCGACCGTCCCGCAAGCGCTGACCTCGCCGCCGAATCCGCACTCGCGCGCAGCGACATGAATCTAATCTGGCTCGACATGGAAATGACCGGGCTCGATCCGGACAACGACCGCATCATCGAAATCGCCGTGGTCGTGACGAACTCGACGCTCGACAAGATGGTGGAAGGTCCGGTGCTCGCCATCCACCAGACGGAAGAGGCGCTCGAACGCATGGACGAGTGGAACCGCAACACGCACGGCCGCTCGGGGCTGACCGAGCGCGTGAAGGCGTCCACGGTGGATGAAGCCGAAGCCACGCGGCAGATTCGCGAGTTTCTCGGCCAGTACGTGCCGCCCGGCAAGTCGCCGATGTGCGGCAATTCCATCTGCCAGGACCGCCGTTTCATGGCGCGCTGGATGCCGGAACTGGAGACGTTCTTCCACTACCGCAATCTCGACGTCAGTACGCTCAAGGAACTGTGCCGCCGCTGGCAGCCGGCCATCTACAAGGGCTTCCAGAAGCGCGCGATGCACACGGCGCTCGCCGATATCCACGAATCCATCGACGAGCTGAAGTATTACCGCGAGCACTTCCTGATTCCGGCGGCGGCGAGCAGCGCGTCTTAAACCTTCGGCGGACGGATCGCGCTTTTCGGACGAAACGCGGCGACCACTTCCGGTTGCGTCTCGATATATGGCCCGCCGATCAGGTCGATGCAATACGGAACCGCCGCGAAGATGCCCGGCACAGTCGTCTTGCCGTCCGCGTCCTTCACGCCTTCCAGCGTCTCGCGGATGGACTTTGGCTGACCCGGCAGATTGATGATGAGCGCGGCGTGGTCAGCGGTTTCGCGAATCACGGCGACTTGTCGCGAAAGAATGGCGGTCGGCACGAAGTTCAGGCTGATCTGGCGCATTTGCTCGCCGAAGCCGGGCATCGGCTTCGTGGCGACGGCGAGCGTTGCTTCGGGCGTCACGTCGCGGCGGGCGGGGCCGGTCCCGCCGGTGGTCAACACGAGATCGCAGCCGAGCGTATCGACGAGTTCGATGAGCGTCGCGGAAATGGTGGCCGCGTCGTCCTGAATCAGGCGCGTTTGCGCGCGCCAGGGCGACGCCATCGCGCCGCCGAGCCACGCTTGCAGCGCCGGCAAGCCCTTGTCCTCGTACACGCCTTGCGATGCGCGATCACTGATCGACACGAGCCCGACGATCAGCTCGTCCGGATGGCTGCGCTCAGGCTTCATCTTTGCCTTCCTCGTCGTTCTCGTCGATGTCTTCGTCCTCTTCCACGCCCGCCGCGTTCTTGATCCACTGGAACAGCTCGCGGTAGTAGCGCGGCGGCTTCTGCTGCTGGCGCTCCTTGCGCGCGTTGCGAATCAGCGTGCGGCCTTCCTGCGGATCGACGCCCGGATGTTGCCGAATGAATTCGGTGAGCGCGGCGTCATCTGCCAGCAATTGTTCGCGCGCGCGTTCGATCCAGTGCAGCCGCGCCGTTTCCGCCTTGTTCACGCCGCGATGCGTGTCGAGCGCGGTCCGCAGCGCGGCGACTTCCTCTTCCGTGAGCGAGCGCATGACGCGCCCGACATACTGCAACTGACGGCGCCTGCCTTCGTGATCGGTGATGCGGCGCGCTTCGCGCACGGCGCTGTCGAGATCTTCGGGCATCGGCATGCGCTTGAGCGCGTCTTTCGGCAGCGCGATAAGCGCCTCGCCGAGCTCTTGCAGCGCGTGCATGTCGCGCTTCAGCTGCGATTTGCTCGGACGGTCATAGACCTGATCGGGCGCGTCGCCGCGATCGGCTTCCATCGGTTGAATGCGGGTTTTACGGTTCATGGCGACATTGTAGCTTGCGCCCGCGAGCGAGCCGACGCGGTTACGACGGGTGAACGCGCGCCGTCCTTGCTATGATCGCGTGGAGAGTCGGCGCGCGTTTGAGGCAACAACAGGCGCAACGACAGGCGCGACATTCATGACACGGAGCGCGATGGGCGCTTGCGCGGTCAACAAAAACCGAAGGCAACGACACATGGCAGCAGACATCGACGTCAGGCAACGCTTTTTTCCGCATACGCAAGACGAGTTGAAGGAGATCGCGTCGGACATCCTGCGCTACGCGAAGGAACTCGGCGCAAGCGATGCCGCCACCGAAATTTCCGAGGGCGACGGCCTCTCGGTGAGCGTGCGGCGCGGCGAAGTGGACACGATCGAGCATAACCGCGACAAGATGGTCGGCGTCACGGTGTTCATCGGCAAGAAGCGCGGCAACGCGAGCACCGCCGACTTCACGCGCGAGGCGTTGCGCGACACGGTCGCGGCGGCGTACAACATCGCGCGGTTCACGGCGGAAGACAGCGCCGCCGGGCTCGCCGAGGAAGCACTGCTCGAGAAGTCGCCGCAGGACCTCGATCTCTATCACCCGTGGGATATCGACGCCGAAGAGGCCGCCGACATCGCGCGCCGCGCCGAGGCCGCGGCGTTCGCGGTCGACAAGCGCATCACCAATTCGGAAGGCGCGAGCGTGTCCGCGCAGCATTCGCAATTCGTGCTCGCGACGTCGCGCGGCTTCATGGCGGGGTATCCGTACTCGCGGCACTACATCGCGTGCGCGCCGATCGCGGCGAGCGGCCGGGACATGCAGCGCGACGACTGGTACACGTCGAAGCGCGACGCCTCCGCGCTTGCCGATCCCGAAGCCGTCGGCCGCTACGCCGCCGAGCGCGCGCTCGCGCGCCTGAACGCGCGCAGCCTCGACACGCGCAAGTGCCGCGTGCTGTTCGAAGCGCCGCTCGCGGCGGGCATTCTCGGCGCGTTCGTGCAGGCCGTGAGCGGCGGCGCGCTGTATCGCAAGACGACGTTTCTCGTCGACAGTCTCGGCAAGCCGGTGTTCGCGCCGCACATTCAGATCGTCGAAGACCCGCACGTGCGCGGCGGCATGGGCAGCGCGCCGTTCGACGAAGAAGGCGTGCGCACGCAGCGGCGCAATGTCGTGGAAGACGGCGTGGTGCAAGGCTATTTCCTGTCGACGTATTCGGCGCGCAAGCTCGGCATGCAGACCACCGGCAACGCAGGCGGCTCGCACAATCTGTCGATGAAAAGCACGCACACGCAGCCCGGCGACGACTTCGAAGCCATGCTGAAGAAGCTCGGCACGGGCCTTCTGCTGACGGAACTGATGGGGCAAGGCGTGAACTACGTGACGGGCGACTATTCGCGCGGCGCGTCGGGCTTCTGGGTCGAGAACGGGCAGATTCAGCACGCCGTGGAGGAAATCACGGTGGCGAGCACGCTACAGGAAATGTTCCGCCATATCGAAGCCGTGGGCGCCGATACGGTGGTGCGCGGCACCAAGGCGATCGGTTCGGTGCTGATCGAGCGGATGACGGTGGCGGGGCAGTAAGCGCTTCGCGCGCCGCTGGCGAAAAGAAAGGCCCCGGACGATGACAATCGTCCGGGGCCTTAGTCGTTGTTACGCGCGCCGCTCGTAAGTGACGAACGCGAACTCGAAGTCGTTGGGCGCCGCCGCGCGATGCCGCTCGCGCGACACTTCGCGCCATTGCGACGCGTCGGGCGCGGGAAAATGCGTGTTGCCGTCGAAATCGGCGTCGATTTCGGTGACGATCAGCTTATTCGCGCGGTCGATCGCATCGCCATAAAGCTGCGCGCCGCCGATCAGGAAGGCTTCGGCTGCGCCATCGGCGGTTGCGAGAGCGAGGGCTTCGTCGATGCTCGTCACCGTGTCGCAGCCTTCGAAGCGGCGGGTGGCGTCGCGCGTCACGACGATGTTGCGCCGCCCGGGCAACGGCCGCCCGATCGACTCGTGCGTCTTGCGTCCCATGATGATGGGCGCGCCCATCGTCGTGCGTTTGAAGAAGGCGAGGTCTTCGGGCAGGCGCCACGGCAGTTGGTTATCGCGTCCGATCACGCCGTTGCGTGCGCGGGCGACGATGAGAGTGAGCGTCGTCATGTGCAGTCAGGAGAGAGGCGGCGCGCGCCGCCGGGGCCGGGGCACGAATTCTAACCGACGCGCTAGCCAGCGCGTCCCGCTCCCTTCGACGAGCGCGCGCTCAGCCTGCCGATGCGTCCTCCGCGCCCTCGCGATAGGCGCGCGGGACTTCCGGCGCGATTTCGTCCCAGAGGGTCACGCTCGGGATAGCGGCGGGGCCGCGCCAGGACGCGGCGTCTGCATCATTGGCAGCCCTGTCATTCGCGGGGGACCAGTCGATTGCTTGCGTCTCGCTCGCGTCCGACCGTGCATTAGCCGTCGATTCAAAGCGCGGTAAATTGTGATCAAGAGCCATTGTCAACACAACAAACGAAGTAATTAATTCCACAGGGGCGGTTGCAGGAAATAAAATCGTAGGGCGACGGATATGAAAGACAATCTCGCCGTTTCATTCGTGCCGCGTGCGCGGCAATCTAAAGCTAAATGCATGCCATTCGCATCGGCGCCTTGACAGTCAAAGCGTTGCGCATAACAGGCTGACGGAAATTGGTGAAAACCTCCGGAAAACGTTTCATCAGCGAAACGTCGGGCAAGAAAAGCCGAAAGATCGGGCAGATTCGGTATAAGCTCTCGTCGTAAGAAAAGCACGACGCGAAGTTGCAATAAATCCGTGTGAAACTGGTCACAAGCCTTAGCCAGCAAGCTTTTGCGACGAGTCAAGCTGTTTCCGGCGGTATTTGTTTTTGGTGATTCTGGGTTATAGTAGTCTCTTCAATGCGGCGCAGAATCAAACCAAAAGGGTTTCGCGGAAGGCTGCCGGCGCGACACGCGGCACGTTCCAGGGGGCGTGGTATCGAATTGCAAGTCCGTACGCATCACCTGCGAGGGCCAAGAATTCTGCTTGAAGCGAGAGCCTGAACTACGCGACCTTTTCAACGAACGTTGAACCAAGGATCTGAATAATGGACGTCGCTCGGCGGCAACTGATCTATGTGACTCGGGACCCCAGCGAAACGCTATGCGCGCGTTTCGAGGAACGCGGCTGGCAAATCGAGATCGTGGCAAGCGCGCGCGACACGCGCAAAGCGTTGCGCAGCGACCTCGCAATGGGCGGGCTGCTCGATTTATCGGGACATTTCGAATCGCACGAACTGGCGGCGTTCGAATCGTCGCTGACCATGACCAACGTCGGCTGGGTCGCGGCAACCGTCGCCGGTCAGCTCGAAGACGCTGCTGTGCGCCGGTTGATCCGCGACTACTGTTTCGACTACGTTACGCTTCCCACGTCGAACGACCGCGTGGTCGACTCGGTCGGCCACGCCTACGGCATGGTGGCGCTGCACGACGCCGCGTCGAACGACGCGCGCAGCGAGGGCCGCGCCGAGGGCGAGATGGTCGGTTCGTGCGACGCCATGCTCGCGCTCTTCCGCTCGATCCGCAAAGTCGCGATGACGGACGCGCCCGTTTTCATCTCGGGCGAATCGGGCACCGGCAAGGAACTCACCGCCGTCGCCATCCACGAGCGCTCGGCGCGGCGGGATCAGCCGTTCGTCGCGATCAACTGCGGCGCGATTCCCGCGCACCTGCTGCAATCCGAGCTCTTCGGCTACGAACGCGGCGCTTTCACGGGCGCGAATCAGCGCAAGATCGGTCGCGTGGAAGCGGCCAACGGCGGCACGCTCTTCCTCGACGAAATCGGCGATCTGCCGCTCGAAAGCCAGGCGAGCCTGTTGCGTTTCCTGCAGGAGCGCAAGGTCGAGCGTCTCGGCGGCCACGGATCCACGCCGGTGGACGTGCGCATCATTTCGGCGACGCACGTCGACATGCAGACCGCGATGATCGAAGGGCGTTTCCGCGCCGACCTGTATCACCGTCTGTGCGTGCTGCAGATCGACGAGCCGCCGCTACGCGCGCGCGGCAAGGACATCGAACTGCTTGCAAAGCACATGCTCGACCGCTTCAAGAAGGATGCGAGCCGCCGCCTGCGCGGTTTCTCGCCGGATGCGATCGCCGCGATTCACAATTACGGCTGGCCGGGCAACGTGCGCGAACTGATCAACCGCGTGCGCCGCGCCATCGTGATGTCGGAAGGGCGGCAGATCACCGCGCGCGATCTGGAACTCGGCGAATATGTCGAAGTGGCGCCGGTTTCCCTCGCGCAGGCGCGCGAAGCGGCGGAGCGGCAGGCTATCGAACTCGCGCTTCTGCGGCATCGCGGACGGCTGGGCGACGCGGCGCACGAACTCGGCATCTCGCGCGTCACGCTGTATCGGCTGCTGAGCGCGCACGGCATGCGTCACATCGAAGTGGACGCACCCCCGGAACACGCCACGCGCGGCTGACCGACGCATCGTTTCTGCTCACCGCAACGGGCGCCGCAAGGCGCCCGTTCTTCTTTTCGCGAACGCCAGCGCCGAGGCGGGCCGCTTGATAAAATCGGTGGTTTCCGCCTCTCTTCGCGTGGCCCGTGCCCGCATTCAAGGAACATCGAATGAAACAGTATCTCGAGCTCGTCCAGACGATCCTCGATACCGGCACGTGGCAGGAAAACCGCACGGGCATCCGCACCATCAGCATTCCCGGCGCCATGCTGCGCTTCGATCTGCAAGAGGGCTTTCCGGCCGTCACGACGAAGAAGCTCGCATTCAAGTCGGCAATCGGCGAGATGATCGGTTTTCTGCGCGCGTCGAAAAGCGCGGCGGACTTTCGCGCGCTCGGCTGCAAGGTGTGGGACGCGAACGCGAACGAAAATCCGCAGTGGCTCGAAAACCCGTATCGCCGCGGCCCGGACGACCTGGGCGACGTCTACGGCGTGCAGTGGCGCAACTGGCCGGCGTACAAGCTGATCGACGCCGGCGCGGGCGACCAGATCGCCGATGCGACCAACCGCGGCTACGAACTCGTGACGAGCTTCGTCGAGAACGGGCGCGAGCAGGTGTTGCTGTACAAGGCCATCGACCAGTTGCGCCAGTGTCTCGACACCATCATCGAGCGGCCGACTGACCGGCGCATCCTCTTTCACGCGTGGAATCCTGCGAAGCTCGACGAGATCGCGTTGCCCGCTTGTCATCTGCTGTATCAGTTCATCCCGAATGTGGCGAAGGGCGAGATTTCGCTGTGCCTGTATATCCGCAGCAACGATGTCGGCCTCGGCACACCGTTCAATCTGACCGAGGGCGCGGCGCTCCTGCATCTCGTCGGGCGGCTCACGGGCTACAAGCCGCGCTGGTTCACGTACTTTATCGGCGACGCGCACATCTACGAGAATCAGCTCGACATGCTCAACGAGCAGTTGAAGCGCGAGCCGTATCCGCTGCCACAGCTGATCATTTCCGATCGCGTGCCGGACTACGCGGTGACGAAACGCTATGAGCCGGAGTGGCTGGAGAAGGTCGAGCCGAAGGACTTCGCGCTGGAAGGCTACCGTCATCACGATCCGATCAGCGCGCCGATGGCGGTCTGATCGAACGCAAGCACGGACGAACGCGCGGCCTCGGTCGCGCGTTTTTGTTTTCAGCGCCCGGAGAGAAACGCTTCGAAATGCCGCTGTCCGGCGGGCGTCACGCGCAAGACGCGACGCTTGGCCGTGTGCTCGATCCAGCTGTGCGTTTCGCAGGCTTCGAGATACGCCGCGCCGAGCGCGCCGCCCAAGTGCGGACGCCGCTCGCTCCAGTCGATGCACGTGCAGGCGAACCTCCGCCGCCGCGCGCGCTGCGCTGTCACGTCGATGCCCAGTTGCGCGAACGCCAGCGTTCCGTCGGGCGTGGTGTCGAGCGCGGACGATTCGCGCGTCGCCGAATCGGCGTCTGGAGTGGAGAGCCAGCGCCGTGCGAGCATGCCGTCGAAGAGCCGCACGGCCAGCTCGCCCGCGAGGTGGTCGTAGCAGGTGCGGGCATAGCGCATCTCGAGCGGCACGGCGCTCGCCGGACGCTGCGGCGCGGCTTGCGGCGCGCTTGCGCGCGCGAGATTCGCGAGCGCCTCGATGGCGGCGGCGATATCGGGCGTCGCGATGCGGTAGTAGCGATGCCGACCGCTGACTTCGAGTGCGAGCAGGCCGCCATCGGTCAGCCGCGCGAGATGCGCGCTCGCGGCGGACGGCGAGAGGCCCGCGATCATCGTCAGTTCGCCGGCGGGACGCGCCGTGCCGTCCATCAGCGACCAGAGCATCGCGGCGCGGCCCGGATCGGCCAGCAGCGCGCCGATGCGCGAAAGGCCGGGAAAATGCCGCGAGCGGACGTCATCGAGAGCGGAATTCATGGCGAGGGCACGCAACGGTGGATGTCGCCACTGTAGCGCGCCCGCGCACCCGACGTTTCACATCCGCGTGAAATGTCGATGCGGCGCTCGCGGCGCTAGAATGGTCGCTCGTATCACCACGCAGCAGGTATTCGTATGTCCAAGCTCATCAGCGCAGCCGCGCTGGCCGTTCTCACCCTGTGCGCGGGCTGCGCGGGCGGGCCGTCGTCGTCGGCGGGCGGCGGCAGCATCACGATGTACGGCACCATCGATCAGGGCGTCACCGTCCACAACTAGCCGCCATTTTTCGCGGCCTATAATCGCGGCTTCTTTCTCCGCTGGGAGCCGCCATGACCACGCCGACCCCGCCCGCCGCCTTGCGCGCAGGCCGCGCCGAAACCACCTTCCGCTTTCTTGCCGAGCCGATTTCCGTCAACTTCGGCGGCAAGGTGCACGGCGGCGCGCTCATGAAATGGATCGACGAAACCGCTTACGCCTGCGCCGCGATGTGGAGCGGACGCTATGCGGTGACGGTGAGCGTCGGCAACATCCGCTTCAGGCGGCCGATTCTCGTCGGCAATCTCGTCGAGTTGCGCGCGCGCGTCGTGCTGACCGGACGCACCAGCATGCACATTCACGTCTCGGTGCACGCGGGCGACCCGAAAGTCGGCGAGCTCGAGCAGACCACCGACTGTCTGATGGTGTTCGTCGCCGTCGACGAAAAGGGGCAACCCACGCCCGTGCCGCCGTTCATGCCCGAATCGGAAGAAGAGAAACGTCTCGCGAAATACGCGATGGACGTGAAAGACGCGCTCGATGCAATCGTCGAACTGAAGCCGGAAGAAGTGGCGGCGGGCAAGGTCTGACGCGCCTTTGCGGGCGCGACTTCGAGTTCCGCACGACGCGCTTTTGTTCACGAGTGCGCTTGCGCGCCACCTCGACCGCGCCGTGCAGACCCTTGCCGTCAGTCCGGCGGTGGCCTGTTCGCATGGCTCCAGCGCGACGTGGGAGGCGCGCTCGCCCGACTTGCGCTTGCCGGCCGCGAACGCCTGAGACCGCCTGAGACCGCCCGAGAACGCCTACTTCCTGCCCACCATCTCGTGCGGCTTCACCCATTCATCGAACTGCTGCTCGGTCACGTGCCCGAGCGCGAGCGCGGCGGCCTTGAGCGTCGTGCCTTCCTTGTGCGCCTTCTTGGCGATCTGCGCGGCCTTGTCATAGCCGATGTGCGGATTGAGCGCCGTCACCAGCATGAGGGATTCGTTGAGCAAACTGTCGATGCGCTCCTGATTCGCCTCGATGCCCACCGCGCAGTTGTCGTTGAAGCTCTGCGCGCCGTCCGCGAGCAGGCGGATGGACTGCAGCACGTTATGCGCGATCATCGGCCGGAACACGTTCAGCTCGAAATTGCCGCTCGCGCCGCCGAAGTTCACCGCCACGTCGTTGCCGAACACCTGGCAGCAGAGCATGGTCACGGCTTCGGACTGCGTCGGGTTCACCTTGCCCGGCATGATGGAACTGCCCGGCTCGTTCTCCGGAATCGATAGTTCGCCCAGGCCGCAGCGCGGGCCGCTCGCGAGCCAGCGAATGTCGTTGGCGATCTTCATCATGCTCGCTGCGACGGTTTTTAACGCGCCGTGCGCCGCGACGAGCGCGTCGGCGGCGGCCATCACCTCGAACTTGTTGGGCGCGGTTTCGAACGGCAGGCCCGTCAGCTTGCCGATGCTCTGCGCCACTTTCACCGCGAACTCCGGATGCGCGTTCAGCCCCGTGCCGACCGCCGTGCCGCCCTGCGCGAGCTGATAGAGATGCGGCAGCGTCGCTTCGACGTGGCGGATGCCTTGGTCGAGTTGTGCGACGTAGCCGGAAAACTCCTGACCGAGCGTGAGCGGCGTCGCGTCCTGCAAGTGCGTGCGGCCGATCTTCACGACATCCGCGAACTGCTTCGCCTTGTTGTCGAGCGTCTCGCGCAGCGTCTTCAGCGACGGCACCAGATGCCTGACGATCGCATATGCGGCGGCGACGTGCATCGCCGTCGGAAACACGTCGTTGGACGACTGGCCGCGGTTCACGTCATCGTTCGGATGCACGAGGCGCTCTTCGCCGCGCGGCCCGCCGAGCAGCTCGCTCGCGCGATTGGCGATCACCTCGTTCAGATTCATGTTCGTCTGCGTGCCGGAACCCGTCTGCCACACAGCGAGCGGAAATTCGTCCGGATGCTTGCCGTCGATGATCTCGTCGGCCGCCTGCATGATCGCCTGCGCCTTGTTTGCGTCGAGCACCTCCAGGTCCTGATTCACCTCGGCGGCGGCGCGCTTGATGATCGCGAGCGCGGTAATGAGTTCGGGCGACTGCTTTTCCGTCGATATCTTGAAGTTCTGCAACGACCGCTGCGTTTGCGCGCCCCAGAGCTTGCCGTTGGGCACGGCGATCTCGCCGAAAGTGTCCTTCTCCATGCGTACATCGCTCTGTGCGTTCTGTGTCATGGCCTGATGGTCCTTTGAAGTGGTCAAAGCTGCTCGTCGACGGGCAGCAGCTTGAAGACGCCCGTCATTGCGTTACGGTAAAAGCCGGCGTCGGGATCGAAGTTATAAGTCACAGTGCCGATGTCTTCCTGGCTGGTCCACACGAGACCGGACTGCGGCGAGCCGGTGCGGCGCAACTCCGCCATCACCGCCGCGCTCGCCAGCTCCACGCGCCAGCTCGCTTTCGGCGAGATGCCCCTGTCGAACAGCGCCGCGACCTGCTCCGCGACCGGCTTGCTGTGAATCACGAGCGCCAGTTCGGTGTTGAGCCGCGCCGAGCGGGGATCGAGATTCATCGATCCGATCACGAGGATACTCCGATCGATCACATACGCCTTGGCATGCAGACTCGCGCGCGACGAGGAGCCGAAAAGGCCGGGCGGAGGGCGGCTCTCGCCTTCCGGCTGAAGCGGCTTGAATTCGTACAGCTCGACGCCGTTTTGCAGAAGCGGAATGCGATACGGCGCATAGCCTGCCTGAACCGCGACGGCATCGGTGGCGGCGAGCGAGTTGGTCAGCACCGCGACGCGCACGTGGCGGCGCGTCAGGTCGGCCAGCGCCTTCACGCCCACGTCGTGCGGCACGAAGTACGGCGACAGAATGAGGAACTCGTTCTGCGCGTTCTTCATCAGCTCGGCGAGCCGCGTCATCGGCGGGCTTTTATAGTCGTCGCTCGGATGTTCGATCTTCGCGGGCGAATCCGCTTCGAACTCGGTGGGCGCCCAGACGAGGCTCATCTCCCCGCGCGATATCTGCTGGGCGAGCGGCGTCGCGTTGAGCGGCTTGGCATTCAGCGGGTCGGCTTGCTCGCGCCAGTGGTTGCGCAGATCCTCGCGCGTCTTGTCGAGTTCGGACGGATCGAACTTCTGCTTGTTCAGCACGCGCAGCGGGTAGGAGAGCGTGCTGTTCCAGTAATCGTCGAAGCTCGCGGAAACCTTGTGCACGACGGGGCCGGCCGTGAACATGTCGAGATCGCGGAATTGCAGCGTCGGGCTGGCGTTGAAGTATTCGTCGCCGAGATTGCGCCCGCCGACGATCGCGATCTGGTTATCCGCGATCATCGCCTTGTTGTGCATGCGGCGCGTGAAGTGGTTCAGGTTCGTGAAGAAGTTTTGCGTGCGCTCATAAAAGCTCCGCTGCGCGCTGCCGTACGGATTGAACACGCGTATTTCGATGTTCTCGTGCGAGTTCAGCGCCGCCATGATGCGGTCGATGTCCTTGAAGTTCAGGTCGTCGACCAGCATGCGCACGCGCACGCCGCGATCTGCCGCGTAGAGCGCCGCGCCGAGCAGCAGCTTGCCGGTGTTGTCCTCCTCGGCGATGTAGTACTGCATGTCGAGGGTCTTCGTCGCGGCGCGAGCCAGCGCGACGCGCGCCTGAAGCGCGTCCGAGCCGGTCGGCAGAAGGCGCACGGCGGATTCGTCCGGATGCTGCTTTTCCAGCGGCGCGAGCGCCGTTTGGAGCGGCGTCGGCTCCGTCGCGGGCAGCGCGTGCGTCACCGGACGATCGAACGCGGTGGCGGGCGGGCGCGTCGCGCATCCGGCGCAGAGCGCGGTGAGGACCGCCATGACCGCCATGCGGCGCGTGCTGCTCACCCATTTCGTTGTTTTCGTCGCGACCGATGCGTCGTTTCGAACGCGCGCGACTTCCCATCCAGCTTGGCAAATTCCCCGGATCTCCGACACTTCGCTTCCTCTTTTTTGTTTATCTCGATTCGGCTGCTTCCGTGCGACCGCTTAGAGCAACAGCAGCATCGCGACACAGCAAGAAGCGTTCTCGCCGCTGCGGCATCTCGGAATTTATTCTAGGGGAACTGGCGTGCGGGCCAGGCGAGCAAACGCACGATGCGCGGGAATCGGCAGCCGAAAAAAAGCCCGCTCGGCAGAGCGGGCTATAACCCCTGTTACTGGATAAGTCTCAAGGAGGAGACGGGGTTTATCCTAACAACGCACGCGGCGAGCACCAAACAAGCATTCTTGCTTTGCATATGCGTGGCGCGCGCATCTCTTACGCAACGCGCTTCGAAGCCCCGTCCACGCGATCGTCGGCGCGCGCGACGCCCGTTTCCACGAGCCGCCTGCTGATGCGATGAAAGCGCAGCGTCATCAGCACGGCGACGCTCGCCAGCCCTGCCGCGAGTCCCCACCACAAGCCTTTGGCGCCGAGCTCGAAGTGAAACGCGAGCACATAGCCCGTCGGAAAGCCGACGCCCCAATAGCCGAACGCGGCGGCGAGCATCGGCACGCGCGTGTCTTTCAGGCCCCGCAGGCAGCCCGAGCCGACCGTCTGCATGCCGTCGACGATCTGGAACACGGCCGCGACGCTCAGAAGCGAAGCGGCGAGCGCCACGGTCCGCGCATTGGCGGGATCATCGAGATGCAGATACAGGCCGACGATTGCGCGCGGCGCGGTAATGAGCACGAGCCCGGAACACATCATGAAGCCGACGCCGAGCGCCAGCGCGACGAAGCCCGCGTGACGCGCCGCGACCGGCACGCCCGCGCCGGCCCAGTAACCGACGCGCACGTTCGCGGCCTGCCCGATGGCGAGCGGCACCATGAAGGCCGCCGACGCCACATTGAGCGCGATCTGGTGCGCGGCGAGCGGCGCTTCGCCGAGCAGGCCGACCATCATGCCGGTCGCGAGAAAGAGCGTCGATTCCACGCCGTACGTGATGGCGACCGGCCAGCCGATGCCGAAGAGCTCGCCCATGAGCGGCAGATGCGGCCGCGCGGCGGAGACGAAATGCCGGTAGCGCGGGCGCAGATGCAGCAGCGCGACGAGCGCGAAGGCCGTGAGCCAGACGGTGATTGCGGTCGCCGCCGCCGAGCCGAGAAAGCCTTCGCGCGGCAGGCCGTACGCGCCGTGGATCAGCCCATAGTTCAGAAAGCCGTTGACGAACACGCCGCCGATGGACACCCACAGCAAGCGCTTCGCCGCGCCGATGGCCGGCAGGAACGCGCGCATCATGCCGATGCCGATCAGGCTGCCCGGCGTGCCCCAGCGCAGCACCGCGCAATATTCGCCGACGTTGTGCGCGAGCGTCGCGGGCTCGTGGAACGCGAGCAGTATCGGCTCGGCATACGACAGCAGCACGAACGCCGGCACGGCAAGCAGCACGGACAACACGAGCCCCGTCCAGTAGATGCCCGGCACGCGGTGTTCCGCGTCCGCGCCGCGCGCGTGGGCGACGGCCACGCTCACCGACGTCAATACGCCCTGCAAAAGCGTCACCACGACGAAGAACATGTTGGCGCCCAGGCCGCCCGCGGCGAGCGCGTCCGGCCCGAGCGAGCCGAGCAGAATCGTGTCCGTGACGCCCATCGCCATTTGCGACAGTTGCGCGATGGCGAGCGGCGCGGCGAGGCGCGCGGTATCGACGGCATGGCGAGACAGACTGACGTGTCCCGAATGCGCGCGGGTCGCGCGGCTGGTGTGCGATTGCATGATCGAGAGCAAGGAGCGGAAGGGCGCGTGGACGCGTCCGTGTCGTGCGTTGAAACCTGAACGAAAGACGACAAGCTTATGGCCTCGCGCGCGGCATGTCGATGACGCGTCCCGTTATGGTCGTCTTTTCGCAAGCGGCGGGCGCATGGGCGCAAGCGCTATCAGTCGGGCGCGCGCACTCGGATCTTCTGGCCGTCGAGCATTACGACCTGGCCCGCTCGGATCTTGCACGTCTTGCGCAGTTCCACTTTGCCGTCGACGGTGACATCGCCCATCGCGACGCGCGCCTTCGCCGAGCCGCCGCTATCGGCAAGACCCATCAGCTTGAGCAGGTTGTGAAGTTCGACGTAATCGCCCGTGAGGGTGAATTGAAGCTGCGGCATGGCGGGCGTTCAGATGCGAAAAGACTTCGATGATAAACCAGCGCGGGACATCTTCCGGGCACAGGGCGTGCTCCTTCATGATCGACCGTTCGTTTCGCCGGATTAAGCAGATGTAGCGAAGTGAAACCGCCGGTAACAATGACTCGTTTCGCGAAACTCGCGCGTCGTCCGGCCGGTCTGTACGTTTGATCGATGCAGCTTCGGTCATCTTCTATACGACAAGTCGCGTCATCGCGCTCGAAGTTGTCGACGCGTTTGGCGGACACACCCAGAGAGGACAAGCTCATGACTAAGGCTCGAATTCTGATGATCGGCGCCGCTTTCGCCGCGATGGCTGCCACCGGCGCGCAAGCGCAAACCGCTCAGCCGGCGGACTCGGCTCCCGCTCAGGCGCCGATGCAGGCTCAGCAGCAAGTGTCGCCGCCGCCGCAAAACGTGGTCGCGCCGGCATCGCCCGATCCGCTCGTGCAGAAGCGCAACGCCGACGCGCAGGCCAACGCGGAATACCGCGCGTCCAAGAAGGCATCGAAGGCGGAGATGAAGGCTGCCGACAAGCAGGCCAAGCAGCAGTACAAGGAACAGGTCCGCAACGCGAAGATCAACCGCAAGGCCGACAAGGCCGCCGCGAAGGACGACCTGAACGCCGCGACCGACCGCACGCCGAAGGATGAAGGCGAGCAGCACTGATCGCCCAGAACGCCGCGAAGCCCTGGTGTCTCCGGCTTCGCGGTGGGAACGCGACGACCAACTAACTACCACACGGAGGACGCCATGAATCGACGCACCCACACATTGCTGGCTGCGCTCATCGCGGGCGCACTGACGAGCGTGAGCGCGGCACCGGCCTTCGCGCAATCGACGAGCGACGCGCCGACCCACGCCGACAAGAAGGCCGCGAAGAAGCAGGCCGAAGCGGACAAGGACGCCGCCGTCGCGCAAGCAAAGGCGGACAAGAAGAAGACCGAAGCGCAGTCGGAGGCGAACGAAGCCGCCGCCAAAGCGAACCTGAAGGACGCCAAGAAGGCCGATTAGAGGCCGATTAGAGGCCGATTAGAGGCCGATTAGAGGCCGATTAGAGGCCGACTGAGCCGTTTCTGGCAAGCCGCGGCCCGTCGAAAGAAAGACGTGCCGCGGCAAAGACTTGCGTGCGCGGGTTGTATGGATATACAGTGTGCGTCACTTCTCTCGACGCCCGCTTTTCTCTGTGCTGACCCTTACGGACGACACCGCCACCGCCGACGCCTCCTCTGAGAACGTCGCCGCCTATCTTGCCAAGCTCAACGATGCGCAGCGCCGGGCGGTCGAATTCGGCGTCGACGCGCCGGGGCGCTGCGGCGGTCCGTTGCTCGTGATCGCCGGCGCGGGCTCGGGCAAGACCAACACGCTCGCTCACCGCGTCGCGCATCTGCTGGTGAAGGGCGCGGATCCGCATCGGATTCTGCTGCTTACGTTTTCGCGCCGCGCGGCGCTCGAAATGACGCGGCGCGTGACGCGCATCGCGACGAGCGCGCTCGGCAGCAGGAGCGCCATCGCGCAGGGGCTCACGTGGTCCGGCACGTTTCACGGCATCGGCGCGCGGCTGCTGCGCGATTACGCCGACCTCGTCGGCCTCGCGCCGTCGTTCACCATCAACGACCGCGAAGACTCCGCCGACCTGATGAACCTCGTGCGCCACGAACTCGGGCTCTCGTCGAAAGAAAAGCGGTTTCCCGCCAAATCCACCTGTTTCGCCATCTACTCGCGCGTCGTCAACACGGGCGCGTCGCTCGCGACCGTGCTGGACCAGGCGTATCCGTGGTGTCGCGAGTGGGAAGCGGACCTGAAGCGCCTCTTCGCCGCGTACGTGAGCGCGAAGCAGGCGCAAAGCGTCCTCGACTACGACGACCTGCTGCTCTACTGGTCGCACCTCGCCGCCGAGCCGAGCATCGCGGCGGACTTGTCGAGCCGCTTCGACCACGTGCTCGTCGACGAATATCAGGACACCAACCGCCTGCAAGCCACCATCCTGCTCGCGATGAAACCGGACGGACGCGGCCTGACCGTCGTGGGCGACGACGCGCAGTCCATCTATTCGTTTCGCGGCGCGACGGTGCGCAATATCCTCGACTTTCCGCAGCACTTCGATCCGCCCGCCGCGACCGTCACGCTCGACCGCAACTACCGGTCGACGCAGCCGATTCTCGAAGCGTCGAACGCGGTGATCGGGCTCGCCACCGAGCGCTTCACAAAGGATCTGTGGACCGACAAGGCATCGGCGCAAAGGCCGCGCGTCGTGTCGGTCGCGGACGAGGCGGATCAGGCGCGTTATGTCGTCGAAAAAGTGCTGGAGGCGCGCGAGGCCGGCATGAAGCTCAAGTCGCAGGCGGTGCTGTTCCGCGCGGCGCATCACAGCGCCACGCTCGAAATCGAGCTCACGCGGCGCAACATTCCGTTCGTGAAGTTCGGCGGCCTCAAGTTTCTTGATTCCGTGCACGTGAAAGACGTGCTCGCGGTGCTGCGCTGGGCCGAGAATCCGCGCGATCGCGTCGCGGGCTTTCGCGTGGCGCAACTGCTGCCGGGCATCGGGCCGGCGATTGCCGGGCGCTTGCTGGATAGCGTCGCGCAGGCCGCGCGCGCGCCGACTGCGCTCGCCGCGTTCGGCGCGCCCGCGCGGGCGAGCGAAGACTGGCCGCGCTTCGTCGCGCTCATGGGCAGGCTCTGCGGCCGCGAATCGCCGTGGCCCGCCGAATTCGAGATGATCCGCCGCTGGTACGAGCCGCACCTCGAACGCAATCACGAAGACGCGGCTATCCGCATCGGCGACGTGTTGCAGATGGAAAGCATCGCGTCCACGTACCCCACGCGCGAGCGTTTCCTCACCGAACTCACGCTCGATCCGCCGGACGCGACGAGCGACGAGTCCGGCGTGCCGCTCATCGACGAGGACTATCTGATTCTCTCGACCATCCACTCGGCGAAAGGGCAGGAATGGCGCAACGTGTTCGTGCTAAACGGCGTGGACGGCTGCATTCCCTCCGATATGGGCACGGGCAGCGACGAGGAAATCGACGAAGAGCGCCGCCTGCTGTATGTCGCGATGACGCGGGCGAAAGAAGACCTGCACATTGTCACGCCGCAGCGTTTCTACGTGCACAACCAGACGAATCTGGGCGATCGCCACGTGTGGGCGCAGCGCACGCGCTTCATCCCGCCGCATCTGATGCAGCACTTCGAGGCAGGCGCATGGCCGCCGGTACCGGTCGCGGCCGCGCCGACGGCGGCGGGGCTCGCCGCGGCGGCGAAAGCGAAGATCGATATCGCCGCGCGGCTGAAGGGAATGTGGGAGTAGGGCGTCGCTGGTTCAGCGCGATGCGCGCGAGGCTCGCGGCACGCGCGGCGCGCTGCCGAAAATGCTGCGCAGCCACGCCGCGAAGCGCGTGAAGCCGTCGTAGGGTTCGTCGACGAAAAGCTCCGGCCGCATCGAGCGCAGATACTCGAGCAGTTGCTGCGCTTCCTGTTTATGAATCGACCCGTAGAAGATGCCGAGCCGCAGCAGCGCGCGCAGTTCGCCGAGCTTCTCGCGGGCAGTGGACCCCACGTTCGTTTCGACCGCGATCTTCGCATCGAATACGCGCTGGCGCAGCGAATCGGCGAGCCGCCAGGCGGGCGTCTGCATCTTCTGCTCGACTTCGCGGATATCCACTGCCGCCGACTTGATCTGCGAGGCGAGCACGTCCACCTGCGAGGCGTCGCCCTTGGCTTCGGTGACGATGGCCGTCGCCCATTCGCGCGACGCCTTCACCAGATCCTCGGCGCTCCAGTCGGAGCGGATTGCAAACGCAAAGCCGTGCTCGGCCGCCTGCCGGATCAGAATTTCGACGACATCCGGAAACTCCTTGTCGAGTGCGCGCTTCGCCCACGCATACTGGCCGTGCGTGAGCATGCGCTGCACCGCCTGCTCGGTGAGCGGCGTGTCGTTGTCGAGCAGCTTCGCGCGCAGAAAGTCCTCGAACGACGGCGTGACGAACTGCGGGTCGAGCTTGAGCGACAGACGCAGGAACGCCTCGAAGTCGCGATTCAGCGACGCGATCGTTTCATCGCGCAACGAAAGGGTGATTTGACGCATGTCGGTTTCCGGTTCCGCGCTCGGCTGGCCCGATGGCGGGAAGTGCTGTCGGCCCGCCGCGCGGGCGGAGTCCGTTCGTTTCAGATAACGGCGGGCCGGCCGGAAACTTGAGGGCTTCGTCGAAGTCCAGTCGCGCTGTCGATCAGCGCAGCACGACGAGCTGCCAGACGAAGAACACGCCGAGCGATACGGCGATCGTCAGCAGCGCGCGGCGTGTCAGCGCGCAGACGGCGATCGCCGCCACCGCCGCGATCAGTTGCGGATTGCGCCACGTCAGCTCGGCGCCGTTGCCATGCGGCGAAACCGTCATCGGCACGATGATCGCCGTGAGCACCGTCACCGGCACGAAGCCGAGCGCGGTTCGCACGACCGGCGCAAACGACAGCCGCTCGCCGAGCACGAACACGGCGGCCCGGATGAGATACGTGACGAGCGCCATGCCGACAATCAGGATGACGTAGTTCATTGCGTGCGCTCCTTGGCGTCTTTCACGCGGGGCCTTTGTTCGACGAGCGTCAGCAGCAGGCCCACGGCGACGCCCGCGAGCACGGCCGCGAGCAGTCCGAGCTTGTACGGCCAGCCTTGCCACGCGAACGACAGCACACCCGAGGCCAGCGCCGCCGCGACGAAGCGCAGCGCCACGAGCTGCGGCACGATGATCGCGATGAACGTGGCGACCATCGCGAAATCGAGGCCGAGCGACTTGAGTCCCGGAAACGCCGCGCCGAAGAAGAGCCCGATGAGCGTCCAGGCTTGCCAGTTCGCATACATCGCGAGGCCGGAGCCGAGGAAGTAGTGCGGCCCGGTTTCCCCCGGCGCGCGCGCTCGATAGTGCGCGTAGGCGACGGCGAACACTTCGTCGGTTAAGAGGCCGGCCAGCGCCCAGCGCCAGCGCGCGGGCAGGTGAGCGACGTAGGGCGCAAGCGTCGCCGAATAGAGCACATGGCGCAGATTGACGACGAAGGTCGTCGCCCAGATGACGGCGAAGCTCGCGTGCCCCGCGATCATGCCGACCGCGATGAACTGCGCCGAGCCCGCGAAGACCGCGAGCGACATCAACTGGCCGTGCCAGAGCGTGAGCGGACTCGCCGTGACCAGCGTGCCGAAGATCACGCCGAAGGGCGCGGCGCCGATCATCATCGGAATGGTGTCGCGAGCGCCGGCGGCGAGTTCCCGCCAGGCGTTGCCGGATGGTGCGTTCAAGATCGTCCTCCTGATTACGCGGAGGATAGGCCCGTTATGGTGGGCGCGGCTTGTACGTTCTTGCGGTCGCGGTAGTGGGTTTGCGATTGCCGGAGCGGTCGGCGTTGCAGGCGTGGTGCGTGCGGAGCTACGGTGCGTTGACGTTGGCTAGCGGTCCGGTTGTTCATCGTCCGCGAAACGGAAGTCCTGCCGGCCCCCACTCACTCACCGCCAGCGCCCCGGCGCGACGCCGAACGCCCGCTTGAAATGCCGCGTGAAGTGACTTTGATCGGTGAAGCCGCTCGCGGCCGCGACCTGCGCGATCGACGCCCCCGCGCGCAACGCCGGCAGCGCCCGCGCGATACGCAACTGATTGCGCCACGCATGCGGCGCGAGACCCGTTTCGCGTGCGAAAAGCCGTGCCGCATGAAAGGTCGAAAGCCCGACGACGCGCGCCAGTTCGGCGAGCGTGACCGGTTCGAGCAGATCGTCGGCAAGGCGGGATTTCATCGTGGCGACGCGGGCGGCATCCGCGGCGGGCGGCCCGCACGACGGGCGTTGCAGCGCGTGCCGGGCGAGCAGCGTCGTCACGGCATCGACGAGCGCCGTTTCAGCGGCGAGCGGATCGGCGCGCGTGGCATCGCTCGTCAGGGTTTCCAGCGCCCGATGCGCGCGCAAGAGCCGGCGCGCGAGATCGTCGTCGTGGATGATGTCGGTCGAGAACCACGGCGACGCCGCGCATGGCGACACTTCACGCGCGAGCGCCTCCACGAACGGCACCGGCAGATAGAACACGCGATAACGCCATCCCGTATCGACGGCCCGCGCGCCGGTATGCACCTCGCCCGGATTGATGACCGGCACCGATCCCGCTTCCGCCACATGACGCGAGCCGCGATAGTCGTAACACTCCGCGCCCGCTTCGATGACAGGCACGGTGTACGCGTCGTGCCAGTGCGGCGTGAACGCGTGATCGTAATACTCGGCGGTGACCATGTCCGCGTCCGGCAGGAGCGGCGAGCGCCAGTAACGCGCGGCGTTGCGAAAGCGTGGGGCGGTCATCGGTAGATGCGCGGGCTCGAAGGGCTAATCGCTCAGTCTACCGCTTCATCGCGCGGCGCAAAGCGCGGCGAGTGCATTGCGCTGCTGCCGCGGCCCGCGACGACGCGGCTCGCTCACTTGACCGGAATCGTCGTGCCTTCTGGCACCGGCACCGCCGTGACGCTGTTCTTCGCGCTGCCGCTCGCGACGCGGTCGCTGTACGTCAGGTACACGAGCGTATTGCGCTTCGTATCGACGATGCGCACGACATGCAGCGTCTTGAAAATGAACGACATGCGATCCGTGAAGACATCGGTCTTCTGCTTGAGCGGCTGCGCGATCTTGATCGGCGCGACCTGACGGCAGGCGATGGACGCCTCGGTCGGGTCTTCCGCGATGCCGAGCGTGCCCTTCACGCCGCCCGTGCGCGCCCGCGACACATAGCACGTCACGCCGGAGACGAGCGGATCGTCGTACGCCTCGACGCTCACGCGGTCGGAGCCGGTGAAGCGGAAGTTGGTATTGACGCTCGCGATTTCCTCGGCGTGCGCGAAGCCCGCGCCGAAAAAAAACAGGAGCGATGCGCTCAGAACGAACGGTGCGGTGCGCTTCATCGAAATCCCACGCAAGAAAGGAAAAGGGCGTCGTATTGTAACGACGCCCTTCGGTCTCTTCGATTCTTCTGCTGCGTGCCGCGCCGGCATCAATGGAAGATCAGGTAAAGGATCACCAGCACCACGACCGGCACACCGAGCAGCCATCCGAGTAGGTAAGGCATATCGTCCTCCTTGCGCATGTTTGTTTTCGACGGTTCCAGTATCGCGGACTGTGAAGGCCCGCGTTAGCGGTGCGCGTCCGAAATGCGTGTAGGCGCCGTCCTATCGGGTCTTACGGCGGCGTTACGAATTCGTCATGCCATCATGAGATAGGCCGTCGCGCGCTTTCTTCGCTGGCCGGTCGCGATACAGCGCGCGCACATAGTCCAGATGCGCGCCCGCGCACTCGCGCGCGCGGGCCGGATCGCGCGCCACGATGGCATCCAGCATCGCGCGATGCTGCGCGAGCAGGTCGGCTTCCACGGCGTCGTCGTAATCGACGAGGCGATGCGACGTGAGCATCGACTCGCGCATCACTTCGTTCAGGCCGTGCATCACGTGCGTCAACGCGATGTTGTGCGTCGCATCGGCAATGGCGAGATGGAAGGCGGCGTCTTTTTCCGCGATGCGCGTGCTTCTCTGTTCGACCGCGGCTTGCAGCGCATCGAAGGCGGCGGCGATGCGCCCGAGATCGGCGTCGGTGGCGCGCTCGGCGGCGTAGGCCGTGGCGAGCGTTTCCAGGCCGTGACGCAGTTCGAGCACATCGGCGCTCGCGTCGGGCTGCTGTTCGAGCAGTGCGGCGAGCGGATGCGAGACCAGCGGCGCTGTCACGTCCGACACGACGAAGCCGCCGCGCCCCGCCGCGCGAATGAATCCGTCCGATTCCAGACGAATGAGCGCCTCGCGCAGCGACGGCCGCGACACGTTTAACTGCTCCGCGAGATCGCGCTCGGCAGGCAGGCGCTGGCCGGGCAGCAGGGTGCCGTTCGAGATCAGTTGACGAATCTGGCCGGACACGACATCGGAGAGACGCACGCGGGCGTAGGCGTGCGAGTGGACGGGCTGGAAGGTCATCGGTCGGAGCAACGCGGCGAGAGGCTTTGGATTACCCTAGTTTGACACGAAAGCGCCGCATCCCTAAAGTCTTGGTCAGACCAAGCTGACCAACGCGGAATGTCCGCAAAGCGATCACCATGAAAGTTGCCCTTTTCGTCCCCTGTTTCATCGACGCGTTCTATCCGCAGATCGGCATCGCCACGCTGGAATTGCTGGAGCGGCTGGGCGTGGATGTCGACTATCCGCAGGATCAGACATGCTGCGGCCAGCCGATGGCCAATAGCGGCGCGCACGCGGACGCGGCCGGCGCGGAGCGCGTGTTCGCCCGAAACTTCGCGGACTACGACTATGTGGTCGGGCCGTCGGCAAGCTGCACGCATCACGTGCGCGAGCACTTCACGGCCATCGAGCAGACGAGCGCGGTCCAGAAGGTGCGAAAAAGCACGTATGAACTCGTCGAATTCCTGCACGACGTCTTGCAGGTGCGTGAGTTTCCGTGGGCTGAATTCCCGCATCGCGTCGGCCTGCACAACAGTTGCAGCGCGGTGCGGCATCTGCGAGAGACGTCGAATTCGGAAGTCGCAGGCACGTCGTATTCGAAGCCGCGCGCATTGCTCGAACGCGTGAAGGGCATCGAGTTCGTTTCCCCCGCCCGGCCCGATGAATGCTGCGGCTTCGGCGGCACGTTTTCCGTCACCGAAGAGGCAGTGTCGGTGCGCATGGGGCAGGACAAGGTGCGCGATCACATTGGCGCGGGCGCGGAGTACATCGTCTCGGGCGACATGTCGTGTCTCATGCATCAGCAGGGCTGCGCCGAGCGCATGAAGCTCGACGCGAAGTTCATCCACATTGCGCAGGTTCTGAACGGAGCGCGGGCATGACGAAGACCGTTCGCATCGATCACGCGAAGGCTGCGGGCGCGTTCCTGCAGAAAGCCGACCACGTCGCGTTTCACGACAAGCGTCTCTGGGACTTGCGTTCGAAGCGCGATGCGCAGGCGCACGGCATTCCCGAGTGGGAAACGCTGCGTAATCTGGCTTCGGGCATCAAGGAACACACGCTGTCCAATCTCGCGGATTACATCGCCCAGTTCGCGGATCAGGCCGCGAAGAACGGCGTCGTCGTGCATTTCGCGGCGGACGCGGAAGAGCACAACGCGCTCGTCTACAAACTGATGAGCGAGCGCGGCATGACCACGCTCGTCAAAAGCAAGTCGATGCTGACCGACGAATGCTACATGCGCGATTATCTGGAGCCGCGCGGCATCACGGTGATGGAAACCGATCTGGGCGAGCGCATTCAGCAGCTCGATCATCAGGACCCGAGCCATATGGTCGTGCCGGCCGTCCACAAGCTGCGCGCGGACGTGGCCGAACTGTTCGGCAAGACCATTGGCACCGATCCGAAGAACAGCGACATCCACTATCTGGCGGAAAGCCAGCGCATGAACACGCGGCCGTACTTCGTGCGCGAAAAGACGGCGGGCATGACGGGCTGCAACTTCGCGGTCGCGGAGACGGGCACGGTCGTCGTCTGCACGAACGAGGGCAACGCGGATCTCTCCGCGAACGTGCCGCCGCTGCATATCGCGTCCATCGGCATTGAGAAGCTGATTCCGACGATTGCCGATCTCGGCGTGTTTGTGCGCATGCTCTCGCGCAGCGCGCTCGGCTCGCCGATCACGCAATACACGTCGCACTTTCGCGCGCCGCGGCCGGGGACGGAGATGCACTTCATCCTCGTCGACAACGGGCGCTCGGAGCGGCTCGCGCTCGACGACTTCTGGTATTCGCTCAAGTGCATCCGCTGCGGTGCGTGCATGAACACGTGTCCGGTTTATCGGCGAAGCGGCGGGCTGTCGTACGGGGGCACGTACTCGGGGCCGATCGGCGCGATCATCAACCCGACCTACGACCTGAAGCGCTACAGCAGCCTGCCGTTCGCCTCGACGCTCAACGGCAGTTGCACGAACGTCTGCCCGACGAAGGTCAACATCCACGAGCAGATCTACAAGTGGCGCGCGGTGATCGCGGAGCGCCACGAAGTGCCGTTCGTGAAGCAGGAAGTGCTGAAGATGGCGGGGCGTCTGCTCGCGAGTCCGACGCTGTATCGCGCGACGGTCGCGTCGCTCGGCGGCGCGTTGAAGCGGCTGCCGAACTTCGTGCTGTACAACCCGCTCAACATCTGGGGACGCGGGCGCGACCTGCCCGAAGCGCCGGCCGAGACCTTTCACGAGTGGTACAGGAAAAACCGGAAGCCCGCCAAATGACGACCCGTGACGCCTTTCTCGCGAAGATTCGCGCCGCGCAGCCCGCAGCGCGTCCGCGCCCTGAACTGCCGATTTTCCCGTCGCCTGAAGGTGATCTGCAGACGCGCTTCATCGCCGCGCTGACCGCGATGGGCGGCACGACGGCGCATGCGCACAGCCTGGACGAAGTGAAGGAGATGATCGCCGCGCGTTTCGGCGCGGATGCGGTGGTGGCCTCCGCCGTGCCGGGTATCGAAGGCACGCGTGTCCTCTCGCCGGATACGGCCCCCGCGTCGCTACAGAATGTCGATGTGGGCGTCGTGCGCGGGCGCTTCGGCGTCGCGGAGACGGGTTCCGTCTGGTTCAGCGAAGAGGAGTACGTCGTCAATTCGATCGGCTATCTCGTGCAGCATCTCGTCGTGCTGCTCGATCCCGCGCAACTCGTCGACGGCTTGCAGCAGGTGTATCGACGGCCCGACTTTCAG
This sequence comes from Caballeronia sp. GAFFF1, assembly GCF_023630705.1. Taxonomy (GTDB): domain Bacteria; phylum Pseudomonadota; class Gammaproteobacteria; order Burkholderiales; family Burkholderiaceae; genus Caballeronia. The sequence goes on along the minus strand of NZ_JALQEM010000018.1, from coordinate 224,890 downwards.
TCGGCGCGCTATGCCGTGCTGGTGACAGGTCCGTCCGCGACGGCGGATATCGAAGGCGTGCTGATTCGCGGCGCGCAGGGCGTGCGTTCGCTGACCGTCGTGTGGATTCAGTAGCGCCAGAATATTGCCACCGCGATGCCGCCGAACAGCAGCCACTTCACGATGTAATACACGGTCCGGTTCCACGTCTTCAGCCGCTTGCCGACGAGCCGGATCGAATAGAGATACTTGAACGCGCGATTCAAGCCGCCCGTGCGGTCGCCGGTTTCGTTCGGCGAGGCCGCCGCGCGCATCAGAAAGCCGCCGACCGCGTTGTTCACCGCCTGCGCCCAGCGGTACTTCATCGGCCGCTCGATGTCGCAGAACAGAATGATGCGGTCTTCGTCCGTCCTGTTTTCGGCCCAATGCAGATAGGTTTCGTCGAAGACGACTTCCTCGCCGTCGCGCCACGAGTACCGCTCGCCATCCACGACGATCGCGCAGCCGTCGTCGTTCGGCGTCACGAGCCCGAGGTGATAACGGAGCGACCCGGCATACGGATCGCGATGCAGCGTGAGCGTCCCGCCGGGCGGCAGCATGGCGAACATTGCGGCTTTGACGCTCGGAATGTTCTGGAGAATGGAGAGCGTCTTTGGGCAAACGGCGACCGCCGACGGATGCGGCCGGTCATACCACTTCAGATAAAAGCGCCGCCAGCCGCGCCGGAAGAACGAGTTGAAGCCGATGTCGTTGTACGCGCCGGCCGCCTGAATCTTGCTCGCTTCGTGTAAGGCGAGGGCTTCGGCGCGAATCGTCTGCCAGTGCGCCTTGATCGGCGCCAGGTCCGGAAAGAGGGAAGGGCGAAGGTACGGCGTGGACGGCACGCGCGAAAAAAGATACACGAAGCCGTTTACCGGCGACATGAACGTCGAGTGGTCGGATAGCTGCCGAAAGAAACCGTGGCGGACCTTGCCCCGCCAGTGCGTGTACGCGGCACACGCGATGAACAGCATGAGAATCAGCCAGCGCATCTGCGTTCCCCTTGCGTCACTGTCGCCGTTAGCGTCAACAAAACGTGACGAAATTATCGAACGGAAACGCAGTGTCTGCTTAAACCGCGCGTTGAGGCACGAGGATGGCCACAAAGCAAAAAGCCCAGTCGCATGACTGGGCTTTTTGCTTTGTGACTTTGGCTCCCCGACCTGGGCTCGAACCAGGGACCTACGGATTAACAGTCCGGCGCTCTACCGACTGAGCTATCGGGGAACATCTACTACAGTGAAGCTGACTAAAAAGCCCAGTGACTGACTGGGCTTTGCTGAATTTTTTGGCTCCCCGACCTGGGCTCGAACCAGGGACCTACGGATTAACAGTCCGGCGCTCTACCGACTGAGCTATCGGGGAACATCTACAGCAGAGAAGCGGAATTATAGGGAGCGGCTCTTACCCTGTCAACGCCGATTCTTCACTCAAAACACCTTTTTGCACTGACGCGAACTCGTCCTAATGACGTGCGTGTGCCTCAACGCTCGAGCAGATTCAGCTTGTCCTTCACGTCCTTGAATTCGTCGGCTTCGGGCAGCGGCGCCTTCGTCTTCGTGATGCTCGGCCAGTTGCGCGCGAGATCGGCGTTCAGTTCGATGAACTGCTGCTGGTCGCCGGGCACGTCTTCTTCGGCGTAAATGGCATTCACCGGGCACTCGGCCACGCACACGGCGCAGTCGATGCACTCGTCAGGATCGATCGCGAGAAAGTTGGGACCTTCACGGAAGCAATCCACCGGGCACACATCCACACAGTCGGTGTAGCGGCACTTGATGCAGCTTTCGGTCACAACGTGAGTCATTCAGGCTCCTGCATGCGTAATTCGTGAGGGCGGCGTCCGGCAGCCTGCGTGGGCCAATGCGGGTACGCGCGCCGAAACGCGTATTGTAGCGTAACGGTCAAAACCGGCGCGACCGCCGCGGGACGTGCCTTATATCGTTTTGCAATGTATGTATGCGCGGTTGCCAAAAACGGTCAGCGAGCGTCTTGCCGGTCCGCGCATTCGGGTAACATGGCCCCAAGGCACGCCGCGGCAAGACGGCGCGCGGTCTCATCGCTCGATGTTCCAGCCAAACCATGATCATCAATTCGCTGCTCGATACCGACCTCTACAAATTCACGATGATGCAGGTCGTGCTGCATCACTTCCCGGCTGCGCACGTGGAGTATCGCTTCCGTTGCCGCACGCCGAATGTCGATCTCGTGCCGTACATCGACGAGATTCGCGACGAAGTGCGCCAGCTCTGCAATCTGCGCTTCCGTGAAGAAGAGCTCGACTATCTGCGGCGCATGCGTTTCATGAAGAGCGATTTCATCGACTTTCTCGCGCTCTTTCATCTCAACGAGAAGTCCATCCAGATTTCGCCGTCGCCGAAGAACAACGGCGAGATCGACATACTGATCGAAGGGCCGTGGCTGCATACGATCCTGTTCGAGATTCCGGTGCTCGCAATCGTCAACGAGGTCTACTTCCGCAACACGCAGCGTCAGCCGGAGTACGAGACCGGACGCGGGCGCCTGCGCGACAAGATCAAGCTGCTCGCCACGCCGCCCGAGTATTCCGATTGCAAGATCGCCGATTACGGCACGCGGCGCCGTTTCTCGAAGCAGTGGCACGAGGAAGTGGTGCTGACGCTCAAGGAGCGGCTCGGCGCGCAGTTCGCGGGCACGAGCAATGTGTTCTACGCGATGAAGCACGGCCTGCGGCCGCTCGGCACGATGGCGCACGAGTATTTGCAGGCGTGTCAGGCGCTGGGACCCCGCCTGCGCGACTCGCAGATTTTCGGCTTCGAGATGTGGGCGAAGGAATATCGCGGCGACCTCGGTATCGCGCTGTCGGACGTGTACGGCATGAAGGCGTTTCTGCGCGACTTCGACATGTACTTCTGCAAGCTCTTCGACGGCGCGCGCCACGATTCGGGCGATCCGTTCGACTGGGGCGAGCGCCTTATCCGGCATTACGAAGAAAATCGCTGCGATCCGCGCACGAAGGTGCTCGTTTTTTCGGACGCGCTCGACATTCCCAAGGTGCTGCAACTCTACGAGCGTTTCCGTGGCCGCTGCCAGCTTGCGTTCGGCGTCGGCACGAATCTCACGAACGATCTCGGCTATCAGCCGCTGCAGATCGTCATCAAGATGGTCCGCTGCAACGGGCAGCCGGTGGCGAAGCTCTCCGATTCGCCCGGCAAGAACATGTGCGACGACAAGGCGTATCTCGCTTACTTGCGTCAGGTGTTCGGGATCGAGCAGCCGGTCGAGGAAAGCTGACACTGCATGCGGCCTATGCCGTTCGGCCGAGGTCCGTCCCGCGGGGACCGGTCGATATAATCGGTTTCAGCTTCACGTCGCGCATCCATCGCCGCGACTTCTCCACGCATGCATCGACGAGGACGGCACCATGGACACATCGGCCGCGCGCCGCAACATTCTCGCGCGCATTCGCAGCGCGCAGGGCAGGAAAGGCGCGCCGACGGAGGCCGAGCGTGCCGCCGTCGACGAGTATCTCGCGCGTCATCCCGCCGGTCCGCGTCCGCCGCTTCCCGCCACGCGCGACGAACTGATCGCGCGTTTTCGTCTGGAGGCGGAGCGACTTTCGACGAGCGTCGCCGAAGTCGAGGCGCTCGCCGACGCCCCCGCCGAAGCGGCCCGCTATCTCGACGCGCTCGGTCTGTCGCGCGATGTCGTCGCGTGGCCCGCGCTCGCCGATCTGCCGTGGATGCAAGCGGGCATCGCCGCGTCGCTGCGCAAGCCCGTCGATGCGGACCTCGTCGGCATCACCGGCTGCTTTTGCGCGGCGGCGGAGACCGGCTCCATCGTGCTGTTGTCGGGACCGGAGACGCCCGCGTCCGGCGCGCTTCTGCCGCAGACGCACATCGCCATCGTGCCGGCGTCGCGCATCGTCGCCGCGCACGAAGACGCCTTTGCGCTTATGCGTGCCGAGCGGGGCGAGCTGCCCCGCGCCGTGAACTTCGTGTCGGGGCCGTCCCGCACCGGCGATATCGAACAGACCATCGTGCTCGGCGCGCATGGCCCGTATCGTGTTCACGCCATCATCGTGCGGGGAGCGTAAGGCCAGTGCCGCGTTTCGTTTTGGGCTTTCTGCTATCGCTTTGCGCCATCTGTGACGCTTCGGCCGCCGCGCTCGACGGCGCGTCGCTGTCGGCGGCGTGGGGCGTTCCGTTCATCGGCATCCTGCTGTCCATCGCGGTGTTTCCGCTCGTCGCCGGCAAAGTGTGGCATCACCATTTCGGCAAGATCGCGGCGGCCTGGGCGCTGGCGTTCCTCGTGCCGTTCGCGTTCGCATTCGGCATCGGCACGGCGTTCGGCGTGCTCGTCCACGCGATGCTCGATGAGTACGTGCCGTTCATCGTCTTGCTCGCCGCCCTCTATACGGTGGCGGGCGGCATCTGCGTTCACGGCAATCTGCACGGCTCGCCGCGCGTGAATACCGCGTTGCTCGCGCTCGGCACCGCGCTCGCCAGCATCATGGGGACGACGGGCGCGGCCATGCTGCTGATCCGTCCGCTATTGCGCGCCAACGATAATCGCAAGCATGTCGCGCACGTCGTGGTGTTCTTCATCTTTCTGGTGGCGAATGCGGGCGGTTCGCTGTCGCCGCTCGGCGATCCACCGCTCTTTCTCGGCTTCCTGAACGGCGTCGGTTTCTTCTGGACGACGCTGCATCTGGCGCTGCCGACGCTCTTCGTCTGCGGCGTGCTGCTCGCGCTCTTCTACGCGCTCGACAGCTACTACTGGCACGGCAAGGGCGAGTCGCGGCGGCCGTTTCTCGATCCGACGCCGGATACGCCCACGCTCGGCGTCGACGGCACGATCAATTTCGCACTGCTCGCGGTCATCATCGGGCTCGTGCTGATGAGCGGCTTGTGGAAGCCGGGCGTTGCATTCAATGTGTCCGGCACGCACGTCGCGTTGCAGAACATCGTGCGCGATGCGGCACTCGTGCTCGTTCTCCTTGCCTCGCTCGCGCTCACGCCGAAGCGCGCCCGCGCGGGCAACGCATTCAACTGGGCGCCGATGATCGAAGTCGCCAAGCTCTTTGCGGCCATCTTCGTCACCATCGCCCCGGTCATCACCGTCCTGCGTGCTGGCGAGGCGGGCGCGTTTGCCGGGATCGTGCGCGCGGTATCGGATGCGAACGGCGAGCCTGCTCATCTCGCCTATTTCTGGGCGACAGGGCTGCTCTCGTCGTTTCTCGACAATGCGCCGACCTACCTCGTGTTCTTCAATCTTGCGGGCGGCGACGCACAGACACTGATGACCACGGGCGCCACGACGCTCGCCGCCATCTCGGCGGGCGCCGTCTTCATGGGCGCGAACTCATATATCGGCAATGCGCCGAATTTCATGGTGAAGGCGATCGCGGAATCGCGCGGCGTGCGCATGCCGGGTTTCTTCGGCTACCTCGGCTGGTCAAGCGTCGTGCTGTTGCCGCTTTTCGCCGTCACCGGCTGGCTATTTTTCTAGGAGCATGAGATGAAGAAAGTGCTTGTGGCTCGCCCTACGTTTCCTGATGTGATCGAGCGCCTGAAACAGTATTTCGAAGTCGACGTGAACCTGGGCGACGTGCTGCCGCAAGACGAGTTCGCGCGCCGGCTCGCCGATAAGGACGGCGCGTTCACGGCCGGCGAGATGGTCGGCGAGAAGGAACTGGCGGGCGCGCCGAACCTGAAAGTGGTGGCCAACATGGCGGTCGGCTACAACAACTTCGACATGCCGGCGTTCGACGCGCATAAGGTGCTCGGCACCAACACGCCGCATGTGCTCAACGAAAGCACCGCCGATTTCGGCTGGGCGCTGATGATGGCGGCGGCGCGCCGCGTCACCGAGTCGGAGCACTTTCTGCGCGCGGGCAAGTGGCAGAAGTGGTCCTACGATTCGTTTCTCGGCGTCGACGTGTACGGCTCGACGCTCGGCGTGATCGGCATGGGACGCATCGGGCAGGCGCTCGCGCGGCGTGCGAGCGGCTTCAACATGCGCGTGATCTATCACAACCGCTCGCGCGTCGCGCCAGAAATCGAGGCGCAGCTCAACGCGGAATACGCGTCGAAGGAGGACCTGCTCAAGCGCGCGGATCACGTCGTGCTCGTGCTGCCGTACTCGAAGGAAAGCCACCATACGATCGGCGCGGCCGAGCTTGCGCTGATGAAGCCGACGGCCACGTTGACGAACATCGCGCGCGGCGGAATCGTCGATGACGCGGCGTTGATCGAAGCGCTGCGCGAGAAGCGCATCGCGGCAGCGGGCATCGACGTGTTCGAAGGCGAGCCGAATCTGAATCCCGGTTTCCTCGCGCTGGAGAACGTCGTGCTCACGCCGCATATCGCGAGCGCGACGGAGACGACGCGTCGCGCCATGGCGAACCTCGCCGCGGACAATCTGATCGCCGCGCTGGGCGAAGGCCCGCGCGCAGGCAATCCGCCGAACCCGATCAACCCTGGCGTGCTCGGCTCATGATCGAATTGCTGTACGGCGCGCTCGCGTTGCTGGCGGTCGCGCTGGTCATCGCGTTGGTCGCGCTCGTCGCTGTCATGCGGCGTGCTGCGAACGTCGATATCGACGAGGAATTCGCCGCGCTCACCGATCGCGTGAACGACATGGGCGAGGCGCATGCCCGCGCGCAGGAGCGGCTCGAACGCGGACTGCGCGGCGATATCGCGGAACATGCACGCGTCTCGCGCATGGAATCGCAGGGCGGCTTCGCGCAGTTTCATCAAACGCTCGCGACGCAACTGGCGAGCACGTCGAGCGTGCAAAACGCGCAGTTCGACGCGCTCGCCCAGCAACTCGCGCAGCAAAGCCAGCAGGCGCGCGAGGATCAAAGCAACGCGCTCAAGCGTTTCGCCGATTCCATGACGCTGCATCTCGCGCAACTTTCGGAAGCCAACGACCGGCGCCTGGCGGAAGTGCGGGCGACACTGGAGGCGCGCCTCAAGGACATCGAAGCGAACAACGCCGCGAAGCTCGAAGAAATGCGCCGTACGGTCGACGAGAAACTGCACGCGACGCTGGAGCAGCGGCTCGGGGAATCGTTTCGGCTGGTGTCGGAACGGCTGGAGCAGGTGCATCGCGGACTAGGTGAGATGCAGTCGCTGGCCGCGGGCGTCGGCGATCTCAAAAAGGTGCTCACCAACGTCAAGACGCGCGGCATCTGGGGCGAAGTGCAGCTCGAATCGCTGTTGGAGCAGTTGCTCACGCCCGATCAGTACGCGAAGAACGTCGCAACCGTGCCGCACAGCAACGAACGCGTCGAGTTCGCAATCAAGCTGCCGGGCCGGCATGACGCGCCCGGTATCGCCGGTTCATCGGGCGATGTCGCGACGCCGGTGTGGCTGCCCATCGACGCCAAGTTTCCGCGCGAGGACTACGAGCGTCTCATCGACGCGCAAGAGCGCGCCGATCCTGTTGCGGTGGAAGAGGCGTCGCGCGCGCTCGAAGGGCGCTTGCGCGCCGAGGCGCGGGCGATCGCGCAGAAGTACGTCGCGCCGCCTTATACGACGGATTTCGCGTTGCTCTTCCTGCCGACCGAAGGCTTGTACGCCGAAGTGCTGCGTCGCCCGGGCTTGAGCGACTTTTTGCAACGCGAGCACCGCGTGAGCGTGGCTGGCCCGACGACGCTCACCGCGCTGCTCAACAGTTTGCAAATGGGATTCCGGACGCTCGCCATCGAGAAGCGGTCGAGCGAAGTATGGCAAGTGCTCGGCGCGGTCAAGACGGAGTTCGGCAAGTTCGGCGACGTGCTCGCGCGCACCAAGGCGCAGCTGGAAACCGTCACGCGGTCGATCGAGGCGGCGCAGACGCGCACGCGTCAGATGGGCAAGCGCCTGCGCGACGTGGAGGCGCTGCCGCACGAGAAGGCGGCAGGCGTTCTGGGAGATTTATCGTCGCCCGAGAGCGACGACGAATTGTGAAGCGCGCTCAGGCGGCGTCAGCCGCGAGGCGATCCAGCGAATCGCCGGTAATACGCACGACGCGCCAGTCCGGCAGCACGGTCGCGCCCATCTTCTCGTAGAAGTCGATGGCGTTCTGATTCCAGTCCAGCACCGACCATTCGAAGCGTCCGCACTGACGCTCGACGGCGAGCGCGGCGAGCTTTTTCAGCATCATCGTGCCGACGCCGCTGCCGCGCAGCGCAGGGCGCACGTAGAGGTCTTCGAGATAGAGACCGCGCTTGCCGAGAAAGGTCGAAAAGTTGTGGAAGAAAAGGGCATAGGCGACGACTTCGCCTGCCTGTTCCGCGACGAGCGCCTCCGCTGCCGGGCGCGCGCCGAAGAGCGCGTCGCGCAAGCCGTCCTGCGTCACGACAAAGAGATGCGTGAGCTTCTCGAACTCCGCGAGTTCGAGCATCAGGCCGTAGATGGCGCCGATATCGGCGGGCGTGGCGGGCCGAATGGATGCGGCGCTCATGCTTCTTCCGGTGCGTCGGACAGCACGATTTCGATGCCGCCGAAGCGCGACGCCACCCAGTTATACGCGTGGCAGGCAATCCACAGCAGCACGAAACCGAGGATCGCGTTGAGCAGCAGCGCGCTCGTGACCGTGCTCACCTCGACCGAGCCGTAGCGCACGAACGCGACCACGACGCCGAGCAGCACGATCGGCACGCTGAAAGTCAGATACACGAGGATCAGCGCCTTGGCCGTCTGTCCCGGTGCGATGGATGAGATCTGCTTTTTCATGGGAGGAGAACCCCGTCTATCGATAGTTGGAATGTGGGTCGCCGCGGCTTCGTGCATGATGAGTTCGCTATTAACTGTTAGCTGTCAGATGAGGCCGTCGAACGGCACGATGTTCACTTCGTCGCCCGCGTCGATATCGGCGCGGTCGTGTTCCAGCACGATGAAGCAGTTCGCCTCGCTCATCGAACTCAGCACCCCCGAGCCCTGCGGGCCCGTCGTCGCGACGGTCCACTGGCCGGCCTGGTCGCGCGTGGCGATTCCGCGCTGAAACTCGGTGCGGCCCGCGCGCTTTCGGATCGGCTCGCTGCAACGCGCCCGGATCACGATCGGCGCTTGCCGCGCGGCGCCGGACATCGCCAAGAGCGCCTCGCGCACGATGAAGTAGAAGGTCGCCATGACCGCGACCGGATTGCCCGGCAAGCCGAAGAAGAGCGCCAACTTGCCGGTGCCCGCACGCGGACCGGACCACAGACGGCCGAACGCAAGCGGCCGGCCGGGGCGCATCGCAATTTTCCAGAAGGCGATGTCACCGAGCGAGTTCATCAGTTCGCGCGTGAAGTCGGCGTCGCCCACTGACACGCCGCCCGAGCTGATGACCACGTCCGCCGCAACCGTCGCCTCGCGCAGCGCTTTTTCCAGCGACGCGCGATCGTCGCGGACAATGCCCAGATCGACGGTTTCGACATTCAGCCGGCGCAGCATCGCGAAAAGCGTGTAGCGATTGCTGTCGTACAGCGTGCCGGGCGTCAGCGGTTCGCCGACGGAGCGCAGTTCGTCGCCCGTCGAAAAGAACGCGACGACGAGGCGCTTCTGCACGTCGACCTCCGCAATGCCGAGCGACGCCAGCAAGCCGAGATCGGACGCGCGCACGATGCGGCCCGCGCGCAACGCCGGCTTGCCGCGCGCGAGGTCTTCGCCCGATAGCCGCCGGTTTTGGCCTGCGCGGACGGCGTCGGCGGGGAAGCGAATGGCGTCGCCTTCGCGGGTGACGAGTTCTTGCGGCACGACGGTGTCGCAGCCCTCCGGCATCAGTGCGCCGGTCATGATGCGCACGCATTCGCTCGGCGCTGGACGACCCTCGAACGGCCGTCCGGCGAGCGCGGCGCCAGCGACTGCGAGCGTGCAAGACTGCGCTGCCGACGAGAGCGCCGCGCCGGAGAACGCATAGCCGTCCATCGCGGAGTTGTCGAACGCCGGCACATCGATGGGCGAGACGACGTCTGCGGCGAGCACGCGGTTCAGCGCATCGAAGAGGGCGACGCGCTCCACCTGCTGCGCCTGCCCGCGCGGCATCGCCCATTGACGCACGATTTCCTGCGCCGCCTCGACGGGCAACGCATTCGGATCGTACTGAGCGACGCAACCGGACAGTGGCTTCAACGTGGTCATGAACAGGCGTGAGGCGCGACGCGCGCGAGAAGCGGCAGCCGCCGCGTGACGAAAGGCCGCCGCTGGGCTGGCGCAACGCTGTGCGAGCGCCGGCGTCTCGTTACCGGCGCTCCAGCTCGGCTAGCTGGCGTAAATCATTGATATTGTAAAACGCGCGATCCTCGTGAAATGGCACTTGCACCGCCTTGTGGCGCGCGTACCACGCGCGAACTTTGCGCTCGCCGGCCGCGAGCCGGGCGTCGAGATCGTCGGCGAGGGAGGCGCGCACGAGCGCGAAAACCGGATGCGCGATGCGCTCGCCGGCCGGTTCGATCGTCGCGGCATAGGCGATGTCGGCGTTTTCGGCGTCGAGTGCTTCGCCGAGCAGCAGGGCGAGCCGTTCATCGACGAACGGGGCGTCGCACGGCGCGATCAGCACGAACTCCGTGTGTGCCGCGCGCAGAGCGGCCGCGATGCCCGCGAGCGGGCCGGGGTAGTCGCCAAGCGTGTCCGCGATCACGCGGGCGCCGAACGGCGCGGCAAGTTGCGAATAGGCCTCGATGTTCCGGTTGGCGCTGATGAGCATGGCGCTCACTTGCGGCGCGAGGCGGCGCAGCACGTGCAGCGCGAGCGGTTCGCCGAAGAACGGCTGCATGCCTTTGTCGACGCCGCCCATGCGCGAGCCACGCCCGCCCGCAAGCACGAGTCCGGTGACGTTCGATGCTGGAGCGGCGGGCGCAGTTGCAATCACGTCAAAAAACTCAGCCGCCGATGTACGACATTTCCACGCGCGGGCCGTCTTCGCGCGAGGCCGCCGACGCGCTGCCGCGCAACTGCGAGTAGCGGTCGCCGCGCGCTTCCCAGATGCGGGCGATGGCCGTGGCCACGTCTTCATCGGTCGCACCGCCGCGGATCAGGGCGCGCAGGTCGTGGCCTGCGGACGCGAAAAGACACAGATAGAGCTTGCCTTCGGTGGAAAGCCGGGCGCGCGTGCACGAGCCGCAGAAGGCGCGCGTCACGCTGGAAATCACGCCGATTTCGCCGCTTCCATCGCAATAGCCCCAGCGTTGCGCGGTTTCTGCGGCGGTGTGCGCTTCGAGAGGCGCGAGCGGGAAGTGCGCCGCGATGCGCTCGACCACCAGGGCGGACGGCAGCACTTCGCTCATGTTCCAGCCGTTGGACGCGCCGACATCCATGTATTCGATGAAGCGCAGAACCACGCCGCTGCCTTTGAAATGGCGGGCCATCGGCACGATTTCCTGGTCGTTCGTGCCGCGCTTGACGACCATGTTGACCTTGATCGGCGCGAGGCCGGCCGCTTGCGCCGCCGCGATGCCGTCCAGCACGTCGGCCACGGCAAAATCGGCGTCGTTCATGCGGCGAAAGAGGGCGTCGTCGAGCGCGTCGAGACTGACCGTGACGCGCGAGAGGCCCGCGTCCTTCAACGACCGAGCCTTGCGCGCCAGCAGCGAACCGTTGGTCGTGAGCGTGATGTCGAGCGGCCGGCCCTCGGGCGTGCGTAGCTGCGCGAGCCGGTCGATCAGGAATTCGATGTTCTTGCGCAGCAGTGGCTCGCCGCCCGTCAGGCGAATTTTCTCGACGCCGTGCGCGACGAACACGCGTGCGAGCCGCTCGATTTCCTCGAACGACAGCAGCGCGGAATGGGGGAGAAACGGATAGTCCTTGTCGAAGACATCGCGCGGCATGCAGTAGACGCAGCGGAAGTTGCAGCGATCCGTGACCGAAATGCGCAAGTCGCGCAGGGCGCGCGCGAGTGTGTCCGTCAGCAAGCCGGATGGCGCTGCGGCGGCGCCGGCGAAATCCGGGATCGCGCTGACATCGGCTAACGGGATGATGCGTCGGGACATGGCTGCTCGGGACTTCGGTCGAAAAGGCGATCAGCCCATTTTAGCGGAAGCGGGCAAGTCCGGCCGGGCACAGCCGGGCTCGGCGGACCGGGCTTTCCACTAGTGCGGAAAGAAAAAACGCCATCGACCCGAGGTCGATGGCGTTTTGCGTGCTACATCGCGCGGCCTGACAAGTGGCCGCGCAACCGGTCAGTGCGCGCTCTTGCCGGTTTCCACCTGCTGCATCGGGGCGGTGTCGAGCGGCGGAAGCGGCTTGCGCTCGCGCGGCACGCGTACCGGCGCCGGTTCCTGCGCGGCGGCGGCATTGGCCGCGCGCAGCTTGTCGGCGTCCGTGTTCACCCAGACGAGGCCGGCGGTGTCGAGCATCGGCTTCAACGCGTCCGTTCCCGTCGACGATGCGGCGGGCGTCGGTTGCGTCGCGGCAGGCTTCACCGGCTCGGACACGACCGGAACCTGCGGCTGTGTCGTCACTTCGGGCTGCGCCATCGGCGCGGCTTCCGACTGGATCGGCTCGACGGCGGTCGCAGCCGGCGTCGAAGCGATCGCGGCGGTTTTCACCGGCTCGGAGATCACAGGCGCTTCCGGCGGTGTTTCCGCCTGGCTTGCAGCTTCGACGGGCTTCGGCTCGTCGACTACCACCGGCGCGAACGGATCGACCGGTTCCGTTTCCGCGACCTTCGGCGACGGCCCGAACGGGTTCTCGACGGCCGGCGCCCCTGCGGGCTTCGCGAAGATGTCCGGCGCAGGCTGGGAATCCGCGTTGGCTTCTACCTTCGCTTCTTCGCTCGCTTGCAACGGCTCGGCTTGCGCGGCCGGCGCTGCTACCGGCGCGGCTTCCTGCGGCTGCGCCTGGCGGCTGGCCTCAACCGGCTCCGACTCGGCTGCAACCGGACGCGTTTCACGGCGTGCGGCGGCTTCCTGCGCGGCTTCGGCGTCGAAGACACCGGCCTGCGCCGACGTGCTCTCGGCTGCGCCTTCGGCTTCCGCGACATCGGCGGCGTGGTTCACGGTCATGCCTTCTTCATCGCGATCACGGCGACCGCCACGGCGACCCCGGCGACGGCGGCGGCGCTCTTCGCCTTCGCGCGCGGCTGCGGCCTGATCGGCGGAGACGGCATCGACGTCTTGCTCCAAAGCGTCGGCATTGAGCGGCGTGGTGTCCGCGATATCCGGTGCTGCCGTCTCACCTTGCGTCAATGCCTCGACGGCGGCTTCCGGCTGCGGCTTGCGGCGCTCAGCGCGTTCGGGGCGCTCGGCACGTTCGGGACGCTCCGCGCGCTCCGTCCGTTCGGCGCGTTCGCCGCGGTCCGCGCGCTCGCCACGGTCCGGACGCTCGCGGCGTTCCTGACGCTCGGCGGCTTCCGGACGCGGTGCGCGCTCGGCGCCACGTTCCTGACCGCGATCGCGCGGCTCACGCGGCTCACGAGCCTCGCGAGCCTCGCGCGGTTCGCGGGCTTCACGCGGTTCGCGCGTCTCGCGGGGTTCACGCGCCTCGCGCGGTTCCCGGGCTTCGCGCGGCTCGCGGACTTCGCGCAGTTCACGGCCTTCGCGTCCTTCGCGCGGCTCGCGGCCTTCACGCGTGCCACGTCCTTCGCGATCTTCGCGACGGGCAGGCTGACGGCTCGCACCGTTGCCGGTGGCCGCCGCGCCATTCGCGGCCGCGCCTTCACGGCCCGCGCCGCCGCGACGATTGCGATTGCGGTCGCCGCCGCCCGTGCGCTCGCCGCGTTCGGTGCGCTCGCGCTGCGGGCGCGCTGCCGGCTGCGCTTCGACGGGTGCCGGCGCAGGCTTCACTTCAGGATGAATGCCGAAGAGGTTCTTGATCCAGGCGATGAAACCGCCGGTCGCCGGCACGGGAGTCGGCGCGGGGGCGGGCGCGGGCGCCGCTTCGACAGGCGCGGGCTTGACCGGCGCGCTCGGCGCCGGCTTCTCGGGCGTGATGCCCTTGACCGCCGCTTCCTGCTTCGGCTTCACTTCCTCGGCGCGCTTGCTGTAGCCGGTCTCGGATTCGAGTTCGCTCGCCGCTTCGACGGCCATCTTCCACGAGGCGCGCGGGTCGTCCAGACGCGCATCGTCGTGACGCAGGCGCTCCAGCTTGTAATGCGGCGTCTCCAGATGCTTGTTCGGAATCAGAACGACGTTCACTTTGAAGCGCGACTCGATCTTGTTGATTTCCGAGCGCTTTTCGTTCAGCAGGAAGGCGGTCACCTCGACCGGCACCTGGCAATGAATCGCCGCGGTGTTTTCCTTCATCGCTTCTTCCTGAATGATCCGCAGCACTTGCAGCGCGGACGATTCGGTATCGCGGATATGGCCCGTGCCGTTGCAGCGCGGGCAGGTCACGTGGCTGCCTTCGGACAGCGCCGGACGCAGGCGCTGACGCGACAGTTCCATCAACCCGAAGCGCGAGATCTTGCCCATTTGCACGCGCGCGCGGTCGTGCTTGAGCGCGTCTTTCAGGCGCTGCTCGACTTCGCGCTGGCTCTTGGCCGACTCCATGTCGATGAAGTCGATCACGATCAGGCCGCCCAGGTCGCGCAGGCGCAACTGGCGCGCGACTTCGTCGGCGGCTTCGAGATTGGTGCGCGTGGCCGTTTCCTCGATATCCGCGCCCTTGGTGGCGCGCGCCGAGTTCACGTCGATGGCGACGAGCGCCTCGGTGTGATCGATCACGATCGCGCCGCCCGAGGGAAGCGGCACCGTGCGCGAGTACGCCGTTTCGATCTGATGCTCGATCTGGAAGCGCGAGAAGAGCGGCACGTCGTCGTGATAGCGCTTCACCTTTTGAAGGTTGTCGGGCATCACGATATCCATGAAGGCGCGCGCCTGGTCATGGATTTCGGTCGTGTCGATGAGGATTTCGCCGATATCCGGCTGGAAATAGTCGCGAATCGCGCGGATGACGAGGCTCGATTCGAGATAAATGAGCATCGGCTGGCCAGCGACGCCGCTTTGCGACGCGGCTTCGATCGCGCGCCACAGTTGCATCAGGTAGTTCAGGTCCCACTGGAGCTCTTCCGCCGAACGGCCGATGCCGGCCGTGCGCGCGATGATGCTCATGCCTTCGGGCAGTTCGAGCTGCGCCATGGTTTCGCGCAGTTCCTGCCGCTCGTCGCCTTCGATTCTGCGGGACACGCCGCCGCCGCGCGGGTTGTTCGGCATCAGCACCAGATAGCGGCCGGCCAGCGAAATGAACGTGGTCAGCGCCGCGCCCTTGTTGCCGCGCTCTTCCTTTTCGACCTGAACGATGAGTTCCTGGCCTTCGCGCAGCGCATCCTGGATGCGCGCGGAGCGCATCTCGACGCCGTCGCGGAAATACTGGCGGGCGACTTCCTTGAACGGCAGAAAGCCGTGGCGGTCCTCGCCGTAGTTGACGAAGCAGGCTTCGAGCGACGGCTCAATGCGGGTGACGACTCCCTTGTAGATGTTGCCTTTGCGCTGTTCGCGCCCGGCGGTTTCGATGTCGATGTCGATGAGCTTCTGTCCATCGACGATGGCGACGCGCAGTTCTTCTTGCTGCGTCGCATTGAACAGCATGCGTTTCATTGAACGGCTCCAGAGCGGCTTTGACCCTTCCTCGTCTGGCGAATCGGCGCGGATTCGAACATCGGCGCGAAGCGGGAGGGCGGGCGTGCCACGCTTTTTGTGTTGTCACAAAAGCACGCCGGAGCGGATTTTAGGCGGGAGAATTGCCGAAAGCTGGCATCGGGCCGACGAATGCGGCGGCCGGGCCAAGGGGCACATGCGACAACGGCAGCGCGCAGAGGCGATGCGGCCCGTGGCAAGGACGAACGGCGGCGCGGGGCTTTCCGCGTCTCGAAATGGACGCACGGAAAGCCGCAGCGCTCTTTCAACAGAGCCTTTCCCTCCCGACGGCGTTCGCGAAAGGAAGAGCGGTGTCGCGCGAACCGGCGCGATGCTTCGTTACCGATCTTCGTCTTCGCGGACGTGCCGCGCCGGCAGCCGCGGGCTACGTGCTCCCGCCTGCTTGCCGTGTCTCGCCTCGTTGCGGCGTTTTTTTGCGTCTCGCGCTTCGCAGGAATCAGCGCAGCAGCGAGATGCGTCGCCGTTGTTCGCAAATCGGCGAGCCCCGATGTGCCGTCTTCGCCCCTTGCTCGATGGCAGGGCGGAATCGGGCAGGCAGCCGGTTAAACGCCCGGATGCCATCAGTTCTCGCCGATGAAATTCTTTTTGACCAAAAATCCGTTACCGATCGGCGATCGACCCGACCGAACGCGCCTGTGGGCTCCGTCCCTGCCGGTGATATCGCCGTGCGTGCAACTCGTTGCTCGATTTTCCGGGCGAGCAACCGGCCCTGGGCGCAAGTAAAATAACGGTTTATCGCTTGCACCTGTACAGTCTAATGAATCGCGCCGTAGCTCCTCATGGGTAACTGAGTCGAGTCCGGCCTTTTCAGGCTGCTCGCAAATTATATTCAGAATGAATGAGTTAGGCAAAACATCCCATAAACAAGTTGCGAGCGAGCGCACGTCGATGATCGAAGTCGATGAAACCGCTGCCGGACAGCGCATCGACAACTTCCTTCTCCGCGTCTGCAAGGGCGTGCCCAAGAGCCATATTTACCGGATTCTCCGCAGCGGCGAAGTGCGCGTGAACAAGGGCCGCATCGACGCCGCGTATCGGCTGGAGCTGGGCGATCTCGTGCGCGTGCCGCCCATTCGCATCGCGCAGGCCGACGAAGCGCCCGTGTCGTCGAATGCGCCCGCCGCCGAATTCCCGATTCTTTTCGAGGACGAGCACCTGATCGTCATCGACAAGCCGTCGGGCGTCGCGGTGCACGGCGGCAGCGGCGTGGCGTTCGGCGTCATCGAGCAAATGCGCAATGCGCGGCCGACCGCGAAGTTTCTGGAACTGGTGCATCGGCTGGACCGGGAAACGTCCGGCGTGCTCATGCTTGCCAAAAAGCGCGCGGCGCTCGTCAATCTGCATGAGCAGATTCGCGAAAACCGCGTCGACAAGCGCTATTACGCGCTCGGACACGGCGACTGGCCGAGCGACTGGGGCCGGCGGCGTATCGTGAAGGCGCCGCTGCACAAATACGTGGCGGCGGACGGCGAGCGGCGCGTGCGCGTTCAGGAAAACGGGCTGGCGTCGCATACGGTCTTCAATCTCATCGAACGCTGGCCGGATTACGCGTGGGTCGAAGCGGAACTCAAGACCGGCCGCACGCACCAGATTCGCGTGCATATGCAAAGCATCGGCCTGCCGATTGCGGGCGACGCGAAGTACGGCGACTTCGCGCTGAACAAGGAACTCGCGCGGCCGAGCGCGATGCCTTCGCTCAAGCGCATGTTTTTGCACGCGTATCGGCTAAAAATTACGCATCCCGCGACGGGCGCGCCGCTGCAGTTCGAAGCGCCGCTGCCCGCCGAGTGCAAGCGCTTCATCGAACAACTCAAAAACCGAGAGACATAAATGGCGCGGCAGCAATTCGATCTGATCGTTTTCGACTGGGACGGCACGCTCATGGATTCGACCGTCCATATCACGCGGAGCATTCAGGCCGCGTGCCGCGATCTCGGCCTGCCCGTGCCCGCGGACGAATCCGCGAGCTACGTGATCGGCCTGGGCCTGAAAGACGCGCTGCAAATCTGCGCGCCGACGCTCGACACGAAGGACTATCCGCGCCTCGCCGAGCGGTATCGCTTCCATTTCCTGACGATGGGCCAGCAAACCGAGCTCTTCGCCGGCGTGCGCGAACTGCTGCAGGAACTGCGCGACGAAGGCTATTTTCTGGCGGTGGCGACGGGCAAGAGCCGCGTCGGGCTGAACCGGGCGCTGGATCAGTCGCGCTTGACGAGCCTTTTCGACGGCACGCGCTGCGCCGACGAAACCTTCTCGAAGCCGCATCCGGCGATGCTCCACGAACTCACGCGCGAATTGGGGCAGGACCTTTCCCGCACGCTGATGATCGGCGACACCACGCACGACCTGCAAATGGCGATCAACGCGGGCGCGGCGGGCGTGGGCGTCGCGTACGGCGCGCATCCGGCGGCTTCGCTCACCGCGTTGCAGCCCCGTTTCTGCGCGGATAGCGTCGCGTCGCTGGCCGGCT
This sequence comes from Caballeronia sp. GAFFF1, assembly GCF_023630705.1. Classification (GTDB taxonomy): domain Bacteria; phylum Pseudomonadota; class Gammaproteobacteria; order Burkholderiales; family Burkholderiaceae; genus Caballeronia. The sequence goes on along the minus strand of NZ_JALQEM010000018.1, from coordinate 206,858 downwards.
GGCTGCGGGAGCACGCATGACCGAGCCGACACGAGAAGCGGTGCGCGTCTGCGCGTCGGAGGAACTGGTCGATGGCGGCGCGGGCGTGCGGCTTGGCGCGCAGGAGGCAAGCGGCGAGGCGGTCGTTTTCTTCGTCCGATACGACGGCAAGCCGTACGGCTATCTGAACCGCTGCGCGCACGTGCCGATGGAACTGGACTGGGCCGAGGGCCAGTTCTTCGAAAGCTCGGGCCTATACTTGATGTGCGCGACGCACGGCGCGATCTACGAGCCGGACACCGGCAAATGCGTCGGCGGCCCGTGCCGCGGCGCGCGGCTTCGGCCTCTGGCGGTCGAGGAACGCGAGACGCCGGAAGGCCGCGCAGTGTTCTGGCTGCCCGACGACGCGCTTCGCCCCGCCTGATTTCCCTTTTCCATTCTTTGACGCGGCTGCACGCCCGGAAGACCACGCATGTCCGATAACCTTTCGCCCAACCCACGCGGCAACGACAACTGGGAGCGCGACGCGCTGGAACGCGTCGCGCTTGCCGCCATTCGCGAGCAACGCGCGGCGCGCCGCTGGCGCATCTTTTTCCGCTTCGTCTTTCTCGCGGTGCTCGCGCTGATTGCGTGGGGCGTGTTCGATTTCACCGGCGATCACGTCGCCAAATCCGGCAAGCACACGGCGCTGATCGACCTCCAGGGCGAAATCTCCGCGAACGGCGACGCGAGCGCCGACAACATCGACGGCGCGCTCGAAAGCGCGTTCGAAGACGACGGCACGGCGGGCGTGATCCTGCGCATCAACAGTCCGGGCGGCAGTCCGGTGCAGGCGGGCATCATCAATCGCGAGATTCGCCGGCTGCGCGCGAAGTATCCGAAGACGCCGCTGTACGTGGTCGTCGACGACATGTGCGCGTCGGGCGGCTATTACGTCGCGGCGGCGGCAGACCGCATTTACGTGGATCGCGCGAGCATCGTCGGGTCGATCGGCGTGCTGATGGACGGCTTCGGCTTCACGGGCCTGATGGACAAGCTCGGCATCCAGCGCCGCATGCACACGTCCGGCGCGAACAAGGGCGCGTTCGATCCGTTCTCGCCCGAAACGCCGCAGATGACCGCGCACGCGCAAGCCATGCTCGACGAGATTCACACGCAGTTCATCGACGCCGTGAAGCAGGGCCGCGGCAAGCGCCTGAAGGACGATCCGGATCTCTTCTCCGGCATGTTCTGGACGGGCGAGAAGAGCGTTCAGCTCGGTCTCGCGGACGGCTTCGGCGACGCGAATTACGTGGCGCGCGAGATCATCAAGCAGCCGGATATCGTCGATTACACGCAGAAGGAAAGCATCAGCGAGCGCGTGGTGCGGCGCTTCGGCGCTTCCGTGGGCGATGCCGCCGTGCGCGCGCTGACGCTCGGCGGCAAGGTGCAGTTGCGCTGATTCGGAACGCTTTTTACGACGCGAGCAGCAGAAAAATAGCCGGGCGCTTGTGCAGGTCCGGCGCGGTTTCTTTCTTCCAGTCCGCCGCCGTGCGCGTGACGATTTTTTCGCCCGGCAGCGTCAGATCGACGGCCACGCAAATCAGCGTCGAGGGCGCGCAGGCCGCGACGAGCGTGTCGAGCATCGCGCGGTTGCGGTACGGAGTCTCGATGAAAATCTGCGTCTGATTCGCCTTGCGCGACAACTGTTCGAGCTCGCGCAGGCGCTTGCCGCGTTCCGCTGCATCCACCGGCAGATAGCCGTTGAACGCAAAACTCTGGCCGTTCATGCCCGAGGCCATCAGCGCGAGCAGGATCGAACTCGGACCGACGAACGGCACCACTTTCACGCCGCGCTCGTGCGCTCGCCGCACCAGCAGCGCGCCTGGATCGGCGACGGCGGGGCAGCCTGCTTCGGACACGAGGCCGGCGTCGGCGCCCGCGAGAATCGGCGCAAGGAGCCGGTCGATTTCGGCGCGCGGCGTGTTCACGTTCAGCTCGCGTATCTCGATTTCCTGAATCGGCCGTTGGGTGCCGACTTTCTTCAGAAACGCCCGCGTGGTTTTCGCGTTTTCGCCGATGTAGTAACCGAGCGCCGCAGCCTGTGCGCGCACCGGCTCGGGAAGCACGGACGCGAGCGCGGCGGCGTCGCCTTCGCCGAGCGTATTCGGAATCAAATAGAGAACGCCGCTCATGCTGCCCCCAGAACCGGGAAGCCGGCCGCGCGCAGCATCTTCGTCAACGCGATGAGCGGCAGGCCGATGAGCGCCGTCGGGTCATCCGAGTCGATCGCGTCCAGGAGCGCGATGCCCAGCCCCTCGGATTTCGCGCTTCCCGCGCAGTCGTAGGGCGTTTCAGCGCGCAGATACGCTTCGATTTCGGCGTCGGAATAATCGCGAAAGCGCACGCGCGTGACGATATCGGCGGATTGCACGTCGCCCGTGCGCGTGTCGAAGAGGGCGAGTGCAGAGTGGAATTCGACGCTGCGGCCACGCATCGACCGAAGCTGTGCGACGGCGTTGTCGTGCGTGCCAGGCTTGCCGAGTTGACGGCCATCGAAGGTCGCGACCTGATCCGAGCCGATCACGAGCGCGCCCGCCGCGTCCTTCATGCGCTGCGCAGCGGCGCGCGCCTTCGCGATCGAAAGCCGCACGGCGGTGGCTTCGGGCGTTTCGCCTTCGAGCGGGGTTTCGTCGATATCGGGCGAAACGACGTCGAACGGAATGCGCAGGCGTTGCAGCAACTCGCGCCGATACGGCGAACTGGACGCCAGCACGAGGCGCGGCGCTTGAGGAATCGACATATTCAAAACCGGTGAAATGGGTGGATAAGCCACAGACCGCGTTCGCGGCCTTAACTATTTGACTCGAAAGAATAAAGCCTATATGATTTTGGGCTTTTCATCGGCTGCCACGGCATTGGCGCGTGGCGAGGCCGCGAGCACCGAGCTACGGCAACGCAAATCAACGCGTGCCCGGCGTGCTCTAAGCCGGCGGGCAGTGCATACTGAGCGCACGGATCACCGGCCGCTTGTATCCAAGCAAGCACGGAAAGCGCTGCATCGGCCGATGAAAGAACGAACAACCCGGCATAAGGCAGGAGCGCGCATGACTCAGAATCCTGGCAAACCTGCGAGCCTCGCTGATCTGCGCGCGCTCGACCTTTACGACTTCGCCGAGAACAAACGGCAGGCAGCGGGCGCGTTGCGTACGACGCAAATGCCGCGCATGTTAGCCGAAGTACCGGCGGACGCGCCAGAGGACGACACCGTCTTCACGTGGCAGGGCGAGGGCTCGACCCAGCCGGAATTGCAGGACGACGGCACGGAAGCGCCGCAGCCGTATCTGCGCCTCGCGGTGCACGGTTCGGTGTGGCTCACGTGCCAGCGCTGTCTTTCGCCGTATTCGCAACATCTCGACGTCGACGCGACGTATCGGATCGTCGCGACGGAGGAAGAAGCAGACGAGTATCCGCTCGACGAAGATGAAATCGAAGTGATCGTCGGCTCGCGCCAGTTCGATCTCATCGACTTGATCGAAGAAGAGTTGTTGCTTTCCTTGCCGCTCGTGCCGAAGCACAGCGTCTGTCCGGAAGTGCATGAAAGCCTGCTCGCAGGCAGCGCGGAGGACGAGGCCGACGAAGGCGGCGAGGAAGCCGAGAAACCGAATCCGTTTGCCGTTCTGGAAAAGCTCAAGACGAGCGGTTCGGACGGCAAGAAGCATTGATGGCGCGGTGCGGCGAATCTTCGCCGCACGCAATCTCCCGCTTCGAGCGGTGGGCCGGGACGGCCGGAGTTTTCCGCGAACGCGGAGACAGGCCGCCCTGTGTTAGAATTCGCAAAATTTTTCTGGAGTAATCATGGCAGTTCAGCAAAACAAGAAGTCGCCGTCCAAGCGCGGCATGCACCGTTCCCACGACTTCCTCCCGACGGCGCCGCTGGCTGTCGAACCGAGCACGGGTGAAGCGCACCTGCGTCACCACGTGAGCCCGAACGGCTACTATCGTGGCAAGAAAGTCGTCAAGACGAAGAACGACTAAGCGTTCGTTCTGCGCTTTGCCGCGTGCGCATCGCCGTCTTGCGGTGGCTCGCGCCTGGCACGCTGTTGACACTTTCCCGGTACGACAAGAAGGCGGCATTTCACTGCCGCTTTTTTGTGCCTGAAATTCGTCGCTTTCCATGACCGTAAAGATAACCATTGACTGCATGGGAGGCGACCACGGTCCGGCCGTGACCGTTCCCGCCGCTGTCAATTTCGTGCGCTCGCATCCCGACGCGCACCTGATGCTCGTCGGCATCGAACAGGCGATCCGCGCCCAGCTGAAAAAGTCGAAGGCGCTCGACGAGTCGCGTCTGACCGTCGTTCCAGCAACCGAAGTCGTCGCCATGGACGACCCGGTCGAAGTCGCGCTGCGCAAGAAAAAAGATTCGTCGATGCGCGTGGCGCTCAACCTCGTGAAGGAAGGCGAGGCGCAGACCTGTATTTCCGCAGGGAATACGGGCGCGCTCATGGCGGTGTCGCGCTATGTGCTGAAAACGCTCGCAGGCATCGAGCGGCCGGCCATCGCCTTCGCCATGCCGAGCCAGAAGGGCTATACGACCGTGCTGGATCTGGGCGCGAACGTCGATTGCGAGCCCGAACATCTGTTGCAGTTCGCCGAAATGGGCCACGCGCTCGTGTCCGCGATCGAAGGGCGCGAGCGGCCGACCATCGGGCTGCTCAACATCGGCGAAGAAGTCATCAAGGGCAACGAAACGATCAAGCGCGCGGGCGAATTGCTGCGCGCGAGCACGCTCAACTTCTACGGCAACGTGGAAGGCAACGACATCTACAAAGGCACGACCGACGTGGTCGTGTGCGACGGCTTTGTCGGCAATGTGGCGCTGAAAACGTCGGAAGGGCTCGCCAAGATGCTCTCCGACATGATCAAGGAAGAGTTCACGCGCTCGCTTTCGAGCAAACTGATGGCGCTCGTCGCCATGCCCGTGCTCAAGCGGTTCAGAAAGCGCGTCGATCCGGCGCAATATAACGGCGCGGCGCTCCTCGGGCTGCGCGGGCTCGTGATCAAAAGTCACGGCTCCGCGGAAGCGTACGGCTTTGAGTGGGCGATCAAACGCGGGTATGATGCCGTCAAAAATGGCGTGCTCGAACGCCTCGTGCGCGCGATGGAGGAAAATGCGTTGTCCGCGCCGTCCGCGCCGTCCGCGCCAGAGGCGGGCACGAGCGCACCGGCTGCCGATGCGTCCGCCGACGCGCTCGCGCTTCAGCCGAATTCCTCGCCTAACCCCTCGCCTAACCCGCCGGACGCGTCCGGCACCGCGCAACACACGAAGGCATAATGGCTCAATCCAATCTCTACGCTCGCGTGCTCGGCACTGGCAGCTATCTGCCGTCCGAGCGCATCTCGAATCAGGCATTGGCGGACCGTCTCTCGCAGCAAGGCGTCGAGACGAGCGACGAATGGATCGTCGCGCGCACGGGCATCCACGCGCGGCACTTCGCGGCTCCCGATCAGACCACGAGCGATCTCGCGCTCATCGCTTCGCAAAAGGCCATCGCGGCGGCGGGCATCGATCCGCAGTCGATCGACCTCATCATCGTCGCTACGTCGACGCCCGACTTCGTGTTTCCGAGCACCGCGTGCCTCTTGCAGAACAAGCTGGGCATCAAGAACAACGGCGCGGCGTTCGACGTGCAGGCCGTGTGCTCGGGCTTCGCGTACGGCATGGCGACGGCGGACAGCTTCATTCGCAGCGGCATGCATCGCACGGCGCTGGTCGTCGGCGCGGAGACGTTCTCGCGCATTCTCGACTTCAAGGACCGCACGACCTGCGTGCTGTTCGGCGACGGCGCCGGCGCAGTGGTGCTGCAGGCGTCGGAAGAACCGGGCGTGCTCGCGAGCGCGCTCCACGCGGACGGCAGCTACGCCGACATTCTCTGCACGCCGGGCAACGTGAACGGCGGCGTCGTGAGCGGCAGCGCGTTCCTGCACATGGACGGCCAGGCGGTGTTCAAGCTCGCCGTCAACGTGCTCGAAAAGGTCGCGATCGAAGCGCTCCAGAAGGCGCACCTCACGCCGCAGGAAATCGACTGGCTCATTCCGCATCAGGCGAACATCCGCATCATGCAGAGCACCTGCCGCAAGCTGCACTTGCCGCAGGAGCGCATGGTGGTGACGGTCGGCGACCACGGCAATACCTCGGCGGCGTCGATTCCGCTCGCGCTCGACGTCGCGGTGCGCGACGGCCGCATCAAGCGCGGACAGAACGTGCTGATCGAAGGCGTCGGCGGCGGCTTCACGTGGGGCGCGTCGGTTTTCCGCTACTGATTCTTTCATCCGTCTCCCTCCATTAATCTGCAACTGATCCGCTGTCGATGAAGCTGCGCGCCGGGTGCGCAACCGGCGACGCCGCGCGCGCCCTCGACGCCTACGCAGATCATTCCAATCCAACGAGGACGATATGAAATTTGCGTTCGTTTTCCCGGGCCAAGGCTCGCAATCGATCGGCATGCTCAACGCATTCGCCGATCACGCCGTGGTGCGCGAGACGGTGCAACAGGCATCGGATGCGCTCGGGCAGGATCTCGCCAAGCTGATCGCCGAAGGCCCGGCCGAAGACCTCAATCTGACGACGAACACGCAGCCCGTCATGCTCACGGCGGCGTACGCCATCTACCGCGTATGGGAAAAGGAAACCGGCCTCGCGCCCGCGCTGGTCGCGGGCCACAGCCTCGGCGAGTACACGGCGCTGGTGGCGGCCGGCGCGCTCGCTTTCGCGGATGCCGTGCCGCTCGTGCGCTTTCGCGCGCAGGCAATGCAAAGCGCGGTGCCGGTCGGCGAGGGCGGCATGGCGGCGATTCTCGGCCTCGACGACGACACCGTGCGCGCGGTGTGCGCCGAGAGCGCGTCGGCGGGCGTCGTGGAAGCGGTGAACTTCAATGCGCCGTCGCAAGTGGTGATCGCGGGCGCCAAGGCGGCTGTCGAAAAGGCGTGCGAAGTGGCGAAGGCGAAAGGCGCGAAGCGCGCGTTGCCCCTGCCGGTTTCCGCGCCGTTCCATTCGTCGTTGCTGAAGCCCGCATCGGACCAACTGCGCGACTATCTCGCGAACGTCCGCATCGAGCCGCCGCGCATTCCGCTGATCAATAACATCGACGTCGCGCAGGTCTCCGACCCCGCCGCGATCAAGGACGCGCTCGTGCGTCAGGCCGCGGGTCCGGTGCGCTGGGTGGAGTGCGTGCAGGCAATGGCGCGCGAAGGCGTCACGCATGTGTTCGAATGCGGTCCGGGCAAGGTGCTCGCGGGTCTGACCAAGCGCATCGACGGCAATCTTGTCGGCGGCGCCGTGTTCGATCCCGCCTCGCTCGAGGAAACGCGCAAACTGATCGCTGGATAAGAGGCAACGACATGAACTTGGACAATCAGGTAGCTATCGTCACGGGCGCGTCGCGCGGCATCGGTCGAGCCATTGCGCTGGAACTGGCTCGTCAGGGCGCGACGGTCATCGGCACGGCCACGAGCGAAAGCGGCGCGGCGGGCATCAGCGAAGCGCTGGCGCAGGCGGGCGGCAAGGGCCGCGGCGCGGTGCTGAACGTGAACGACGCCGCAGCGGCCGACGCGTTCATCGATGCCACGGTGAAGGAGTTCGGCGGCCTCAACGTGCTCGTGAACAACGCGGGCATCACGAAAGATCAGCTCGCGATGCGCATGAAGGATGACGAATTCGACGCCGTCATCGACACGAACCTGCGCGCGGTGTTCCGCCTGTCGCGCGCCGTTCTGCGCCCGATGATGAAGGCGCGCGGCGGCCGCATCATCAACATCACGTCGGTGGTGGGCTCGTCGGGCAATCCCGGTCAGGCGAACTACGCGGCGGCCAAAGCCGGCGTCGCGGGGATGACGCGGGCGCTGGCGCGCGAGATCGGCAGCCGCGGCATTACCGTGAACTGCATTGCTCCGGGTTTTATCGACACCGACATGACGAAGGTGCTGCCGGAAGAGCAGCGCACCGCGCTGACCGCGCAGATTCCGCTCGGACGGCTGGGCAGTCCGGAAGACATCGCCCATTCGGTGGCGTTCCTGGCGTCGCCGTTTGCCGGTTACATCACGGGCACGACGCTGCACGTGAACGGCGGCATGTACATGTAATAGGCATTTCGCCGAATATCGCTTAATATCCGCGCGGCAGACGGGCGCGCAAAATGCTCTTACCGGCATGCGCGCCCCGTACAGCGCGGCAGCAACGAACGATGCGGGCCGTCTGCCAGCGCCTTGATGAAGCGCAGCAGGCGGCGAAGCACGGAACTGACGCGCCGTATTTTGCGGGTACAAACCTGATAAAATGCGCGCACTCGTATTCTTGAACTTTTATTCCCTCGGAGGGCTGCATGGACAACATCGAACAGCGCGTGAAGAAGATCGTCGCCGAACAACTGGGCGTGGCGGAAGCCGAAATCAAGAACGAAGCGTCGTTCGTGAACGATCTGGGCGCTGACTCGCTCGACACGGTGGAACTGGTGATGGCGCTGGAAGACGAGTTCGGCATGGAAATCCCCGATGAAGAAGCCGAGAAGATCACCACGGTTCAGCAAGCGATCGACTACGCTCGCGCCAACGTCAAGGCCTAAGGCCGGACGCGCCAGCGACCCGTCGCTCTTCGAGCTTGAAGCATCGTCGCTGCAAAGACCGATTTAACAGCCACAGGGCACACAGGGCGGTTTCCTGTGGCCGCTGTGGCTTTTGCTTTTCGTCATTCTATGGATAAGGGGTTAACGTGAGCCGTCGTCGAGTTGTTGTTACAGGCCTTGGGCTCGTTTCGCCTGTCGGCAATACCGTTGCCGACGGCTGGGCCAATCTGGTGGCGGGCAAGTCGGGCATCGCCAACATCACGAAGTTCGACGCCGCGAACTTCTCCACGCGTTTCGCGGGCGAGGTGAAGGGCTTCAACATCGAAGACTACATGCCCGCCAAGGAAGCGCGCCACATGGATACCTTTATCCATTACGGCTTCGCGGCAGGCGTTCAGGCAATGCAGGACAGCGGCCTTACGATTACCGACGAAAACGCGGAGCGCGTGGGCGTCGTGGTCGGCTCGGGCATCGGCGGGCTGCCGATGATCGAAGTCACCCAAACCGAGCTGCTCAATCGCGGTCCGCGCCGCATTTCGCCGTTCTTCGTGCCCGCGTCGATCATCAACATGATTTCCGGCCATCTGTCGATCCGCTTCGGCCTGAAGGGCCCGAATCTGTCGATGGTTACGGCGTGCACCACCGGCCTGCACTGCATCGGTGAAGCGTCGCGTCTCATCGAATACGGCGACGCCGACGTGATGGTCGCGGGCGGCGCGGAAGCGACGGTTTCCCCGCTCGGCATCGGCGGCTTCGCGGCGGCGCGCGCGCTTTCGCAGCGCAACGACGACCCCGCGACGGCCAGCCGCCCGTGGGACACGGACCGCGACGGCTTCGTGCTCGGCGAAGGCGCGGGCGTCATGGTGCTCGAAGAATACGAGCATGCCAAAGCGCGCGGCGCGAAGATCTACGCGGAAGTGCTCGGCTACGGCATGAGCGGCGACGCTTACCACATGACCGCGCCGCCCGAAGACGGCGACGGCGGCCGCCGCGCGATGATCAACGCGCTGAAGAACGCGAAGGTCAATGCGGACCAGGTCAACTACGTGAACGCGCACGGCACGTCCACGCCGCTTGGCGACATCGCGGAAACCATCGGCATCAAGCGGGCGCTCGGCGATCACGCGAAAAGCGTCGTCGTGAACTCCACGAAGTCCATGACCGGGCATCTGCTCGGCGGCGCGGGCGGGCTGGAGTCGGTGTTCACCGTGCTGGCCGTGCATCATCAAATCTCGCCGCCGACCATCAACATCTTCAATCAGGACCCGCAGTGCGACCTGGATTACTGCGCGAACACGGCGCGGGAAATGAAGATCGACGTGGCGGTGAAGAACTCGTTCGGCTTCGGCGGCACGAACGGCTCGCTCGTCTTCAAGCGTCACTAAAGCACGGCGCGCTCGTCGAGATGGGGGACACGATGACGGGCGCGCATGTGAATCGGCCGCATGGGGAAGCGGGCACACCGCCGCGCATCCCCATGCGGCCTTCGCGTCTTCTGCTCGGGGCGCTCATCGGTTTTGTCGTTCTGGCGGACGCGGCCGTCTTCCGGGCGGTCCTTGCGCAATTCGGGCCGCTTCACGCGACCGTGGCCGCGCTCGCGTGTCTAGCGTTCCTCGCGCGCGCGGGCGTGCGTTGGACGCTGCGCCAACCGGCCGCCATCGCCCTGCACGCGGACGGCCTCACGGTGTGGAACCGAGCGGGCGAGGCGCACTACCGGCGCATCGTCGGCTGCGCGCAATGGGGCGTGGTCGTTGCGCTTACGTTGTCATCGGAGAAAGGCAGGCCGCGGGCGCTTCTCGTGGCAGCGGATTCCATCGATTCCGACACCTTCCGCCAGCTTGTCGTCCGCGCCCGCCGCGCGGCGAGCGCCTACCTGTAACGACTGTAACGGTCGATGAGCATCCGGGATAACGCGAAGTCCGTGACGCTACAATACCCGTCCGCGCAACAGCCCCAAGTCAAACGGATTCCCAGGTGAGCGAAAAAGAAATCGACCAAGTACTGGTCGAACGCGTGCAAAAGGGCGACAAAGCCGCGTTCGAACTGCTGGTCGCCAAATACCACCGCAAGATCATTCGACTGATCTCGCGCCTCGTGCGCGATCCCGCAGAAGTCGAGGACGTCGCCCAGGACGCCTTCATCAAGGCCTACCGCGCGCTGCCGCAGTTTCGCGGCGAATCGGCGTTCTACACCTGGCTGTACCGCATTGCCGTCAACACGGCGAAAAACTACCTCGCGACGCAGGGACGCCGCGCTCCCACTTCTACCGAAGCAGATGCGGAAGAAGCGGAAACTTTCTCCGACGCCGACCAACTAAGGGATATCAACACGCCCGAGTCGATGTTGATGAGCAAGCAGATCGCTCAAACGGTCAATGCTGCGATGGCGCTGCTGCCCGAGGAATTGCGCACTGCCATCACGCTCCGGGAAATCGAAGGATTGAGTTACGAGGAAATCGCGGAGATGATGGACTGCCCGATCGGCACCGTCAGATCGAGAATTTTCCGTGCTCGGGAAGCCATTGCGGCAAAATTGCGTCCGTTGTTGGACACACCCGAAGGCAAACGCTGGTAAGACGGCTAAAACTTCGGGACAGGGACGCGATATCTGGGTTAGGTGGTGTCACTACGGCTGGTTTCGAAGGATTGGGGAGCATCATGGGGTCGGTCTCGATGCAGGCGCAGGGAAATTCGCAGGCAAGCTCGCGCGGGGAGCGCATGTCGGCGTTCGTCGACGGTGAATCGCTCGGCGAAATCGGAAACATCGGTCAGTTCCTGGCGGAACTGTCCAGCGAGGACCGCGCGGCGTGGTCCGACTATCACCTGATCGGCGACGCGCTGCGCTCCGACGATCTCGCCGAAAGCCCGGCGCGCGGCCGCGCGTTCATGGCGTCGTTCGCTGCGCGCTTCGAGGCCGAAGCGCACGTGCTGGCGCCAGCGGCCCTGCCTGCGGCATCGGCGCAAAAGACGCGCAACGGCATGCTGCGCAGGCGCGTGGTTCCGGCGTTCGCGGTGGCCGCCGCCGCGGCCACGCTCGCGTGGATCGTCGTGCCGCAGATGCAGGGCGTCGGCGTGCATTCGGGCGCGCAAGTGGCGAGCGTCGCGCAGCCGGATTCGGTGCAGCGTGTCGCGCTGGCGTCGGTGCCGGCCGTGACCACCGCCGCGCCGGTCGTCGAGGCGAACATCATCCGCGACGCGAATCTCGATCAATACCTCGAAGCGCATCAGCAGTTCTCGCAGCAGCCTGCGATGCCCGGCGCCATGCCACTGATTCGCGCGGCGGTGGCAACGCAGAGCCAATAACTGAAGGCAGGTGTGCGGTTGACTAAAACTAGATATTGGGGGCGGCTGCCGGCATTGATGGTTTGCGCAGCCGCGTTGTTGTGCGCGGCATCCGCATCGTTCGCTGACAGTGGCCACGCGCCGGATCGCAAAACCGCCGCCAACCTGCTCAACCGCATTCAGGAAGCGGCCCAGCAGCAGAACTACGAAGGCACCTTCCTTTATCAGCGCGGCGCGACGGTGCAGTCGTCGCGCATCACGCACGTCGCCACCCACGGCGACGGCGACTACGAATCGCTCGAAAGTCTCGACGGCGCGCCGCGCCGAATGCTGCGCCACGACGACGACATGCTCACGTTCGTGCCGGAGCGGCATCTGCTCGTCATGGAACATCGGCAAAGCAAGGATTCGTTTCCGTCGCTGCTCGCCACGAGCGGCGATCAGGTGCTCGCAGTGTACGAGCCGAAGCTGCTCGGCACGGACCGCGTCGCCGGCATCGAGAGTCAGGTGATCGAGCTCGATCCGAAAGATTCCTATCGTTTTGCCTACAAGCTGTGGGCTGACGCGAAGACCGGTCTCTTGCTGCGCGCGCAGACGCTCGATCCGGACGGCCAGGTGCTCGAACAGCTTTCGTTCTCGCAGGTCCGTATCGGCGGAGCAATCGATAAAGCCTCGATCGCGAACGGCATGCGCGCCACGGCGGGCTGGAACGTCGTGCGCCCGCCGGTGCAGCCGGTCGACTTGCAGGCGCAGGGCTGGCAGATCAAGCCGACCATCCCCGGCTTCAGGCTGATCCGCGAACTTCGCCGGCCCATGGCGTCGAGCGAGCAGGGCCAGCCGCCGATTCCGGTCGATCAGGCGGTGTTCTCGGACGGCCTTGCCGCGATTTCCGTGTTCGTCGAGCCGATCGAAAAGAATTCCCGCAAGGAAGGCGCGGGCAATAACGGCGCGACGCATGTGCTCGTGAAGCGTCGCGGCGATTTCTGGATTACTTTGCTGGGTGAAGTGCCGCAAGCCACGTTGCAGCAATTCGCTTCTACCATAGAATACAAGCCTTCCAAGTAATCGAATCCCTCGGCCTTCCATCCATGAGCAATTACTCGCTGCGCAAGTTCATCGCGGCCGCGGCGCTCGCCGTGTGCCTGCCGTTCATCTCGCACGCGGCGGCGGCAGCGCCCACGGTGAATCTGCCGGACTTCACCTCGCTCGTCGACAAGGTCGGGCCTTCAGTCGTGAACATCCGCACGACCTCGCGCGTCGGCTCGTCGGGCGAAATGCGCGGCTTGCCGCCGGGCCTCGACGAAGGCGACATGTCGGAGTTCTTCCGGCGCTTCTTCGGCATTCCGATGCCGGGACAGCCGGGCTCGCCGCGCGGCAACGGCGGTGGCGGTGGCGGTGGCGGTGGCGGCGGTGGTGGTGGTGGCGGAGGCGATCAGGGCAAGGGCGGCAGCCGCAGCCTCCCGCCCGATGACAGTCAGGACAACTCGGAGCAGAGCAGCGGCGTCGGCTCGGGCTTCATCCTCTCGACCGACGGCTACGTGATGACCAACGCGCACGTCGTCGACGACGCGGACACCATCTACGTCACGCTCACCGACAAGCGCGAGTTCAAGGCGCGGCTCGTCGGCGTCGACGAGCGCACGGACGTCGCGGTCGTGAAGATCAGCGCGTCGAACCTGCCGGCCATCACCATCGGCGATTCGAACAAGGTGCGCGTCGGCGAATGGGTGCTCGCCATCGGTTCGCCGTTCGGGCTCGACAACACGGTGACGGCGGGCATCGTCAGCGCCAAGGGCCGCGACACGGGCGACTACCTGCCGTTCATCCAGACCGATGTCGCGGTGAATCCCGGCAACTCGGGCGGTCCGCTCATCAACATGGCGGGCGAAGTCATCGGCATCAATTCGCAGATTTATAGCCGCACCGGCGGCTTCATGGGCATTTCGTTCGCGATTCCGATCGACGAGGCGATGCGCGTGGCGGATCAACTGAAGACGTCGGGGAAGGTCACGCGCGGGCGCATTGCGGTTGCAATCGGCGAAGTGACGAAGGACGTGGCCGATTCGCTCGGCTTGCCGAAGGCGCAGGGAGCGCTCGTCAGCAGCGTCGAGGCGGGCGGTCCGGCCGACAAGGCGGGCATCCAGCCGGGCGACATCATTCTCAAGTTCAACGGCGCGAACGTGGACACGGCGACCGACCTGCCGCGCATGGTCGGCGACAGCAAGCCGGGCATGAAAGCGACGATCACGATCTGGCGCAAGGGGCAGTCGCGCGATCTGCCGATCACCATCGCGGAAATGCAGCCGGACAAGGTCGCGAAGACCGAGCAGCGCCGCGCGCCGCAGCCGAAGGAGCGCGCGAGCAATTCGCTCGGGCTCGCGGTGAGCGACATTCCGGCCGACCAGAAAAAGGCGCTGAAGCTCAACGGCGGCGTGCAGGTGGATGCCGTCGAAGGGCCGGCGGCGCGCGCGGGCTTCCAGAAGGGCGACATCATCATGCGGATCGGCGACACGGACATCACCAGCGCGAAGCAGTTCGAATCGGTCGCGCAGGGTCTGGACGCGAGCAAGATGGTCGCGGTTCTCGTGCGCCGTGGCGACAACACGCAGTTCGTCCCGCTGCGCCCGCGCGTGCCGGCGCAGAAGTGACGGCCGCGCGATGAGGGCAGACCACGCCGCGCATTTCATGCTGTACGGGCGCGCGTGGTGCCATCTGTGTGAAGACATGCGCGCCGAACTGGAGCCCATCGCGCAACGCTTCGGCGTGGCGATCGAGTGGATCGATATCGACGACGATCCGCTGCTGGAGGCGCGCTACAACGAGCGCGTCCCGGTGCTGATGCTGGATGGCGCCGAGGTGTGCGAGCACCGGCTCGACGCGAATGCCGTCCTGGCGGCGCTCGCCTCGCGCCGTTCATAGGCTGCCGAACGCCGAAAACGCCTGTCCACCCCCTTTTCGGCTAAAATGCAGAAGTTTTCCCCCAAATTTTCAAGGCGTGCTCCGCATGTGTGAGGGCGCGCCTTTTTCGCTTGATCGGCACTGAATGAATCATATTCGTAACTTTTCGATCATTGCGCACATCGATCACGGCAAGTCCACGCTTGCGGACCGCATCATCCAGTTGTGCGGCGGGCTGTCCGATCGTGAGATGGAAGCGCAGGTGCTCGATTCGATGGACCTGGAACGCGAGCGCGGCATCACGATCAAGGCGCAGACGGCGGCGCTCACCTACAAGGCGCGCGACGGCCAGGTCTACAACCTCAATCTGATCGATACCCCCGGACACGTCGACTTTTCGTACGAAGTCAGCCGTTCGCTTTCCGCTTGCGAAGGTGCGCTGCTCGTCGTCGACGCGAGCCAGGGCGTCGAGGCACAGACCGTTGCGAATTGCTACACGGCAATCGAACTGGGCGTCGAAGTCGTGCCGGTGCTGAACAAGATCGACTTGCCGGCCGCGAATCCGGAGAACGCGATCGCCGAGATCGAAGACGTGATCGGCATCGACGCGACGGACGCCGTGCATTGCAGCGCGAAGACCGGCCTCGGCGTGGAAGACGTGCTCGAATCGCTGATCGCGAAAGTGCCGCCGCCGAAGGGCGATCCGGACGCGCCGCTGCAGGCGCTGATCATCGACTCGTGGTTCGACAACTACGTCGGCGTCGTGATGCTCGTGCGCATCTTCAACGGCACGCTGAAGCCGAAGGACAAGATCAAGATGATGGCGACCGGCGCTCAATATCCGGTCGAGCATCTCGGCGTGTTCGCGCCCAAGTCGACGAACCTGTCGCAACTGTCGGCGGGTCAGGTCGGCTTTGTGATCGCGGGCATCAAGGAACTGACGGCCGCGAAGGTCGGCGACACGGTGACCGTCGCGAATCGTCCGGCCGCCGAGCCGCTGCCAGGCTTCAAGGAAGTGAAGCCGCAGGTTTTCGCCGGGCTGTATCCGGTCGAAGCGAATCAATACGACGCGCTGCGCGAATCGCTCGAAAAGCTGAAGCTCAACGACGCCTCGCTGCAATTCGAGCCGGAAGTCTCGCAGGCGCTGGGCTTCGGTTTCCGTTGCGGCTTCCTCGGCCTTCTGCACATGGAGATCGTGCAGGAACGGCTGGAGCGCGAATTCGACATGGACCTGATCACCACCGCGCCGACGGTGGTGTACGAAGTCGTCCAGCGCGACGGCAGCACCATTCAGGTCGAGAACCCGGCGAAGATGCCGGAGCCGTCGAAGATCGAGGAAGTGCGCGAGCCGATCGTCACGGTGAATCTGTACATGCCGCAGGAGTATGTCGGGTCCGTCATCACGCTCTGCACCAACAAGCGCGGCCAGCAGATCAACATGCAGTACCACGGCCGTCAGGTGCAGTTGACCTACGAAATTCCGATGGCGGAAATCGTGCTCGACTTCTTCGACCGCCTGAAGTCGACCTCGCGCGGCTACGCGTCGATGGATTACGAGTTCAAGGAATACCGCGCGGCGGATGTCGTGAAGGTGGACATGCTCATCAACGGCGACAAGGTCGATGCCTTGTCCGTCATCGTTCACCGCTCGCAAAGCCAGAGCCGCGGCCGCGAAGTCGCGTCGAAGATGCGCGAACTGATTCCGCGCCAGATGTACGACGTGGCGATTCAGGCGACCATCGGCTCGAACATCATCGCGCGGGAAAACATCAAGGCGCTGCGCAAAAACGTGCTCGCGAAGTGCTATGGCGGCGACATCACGCGCAAGAAGAAGCTGCTCGAAAAGCAGAAGGCGGGCAAGAAGCGCATGAAGCAGGTCGGCTCTGTCGAGATTCCGCAAGAGGCTTTCCTCGCCATCCTGCGCGTGGACGAGTGACGTTCGCGCGCCGCCGGGCGCAGAACAACAACCGACGATAACAACCGGAAGCGATTGATGAATTTCGCATTGATTCTCTTGATCCTCGTCGTGGTGACGGGTATTGCATGGGTGCTGGACAAACTGGTGTTCGTCAAACAGCGCCGTCGCGCGGCGGACACCGCCGTGGCCGAGTTCGACCGCCAGCAGGAACGCGTCGGCGAGCGTTTTGCCGATGAAAACGCCGATGAAACCCGCGCGCGCCTGCGCAACGAGGCGCTGCGCCAGCCGTGGTGGCTCGAATACACGGCGAGCTTCTTCCCGGTGATTCTCGCGGTGTTCGTCGTGCGCTCGTTCATCGTCGAGCCGTTCAAGATTCCGTCCGGGTCGATGGTGCCGACGCTGCTCGTCGGTGACTTCATCCTCGTGAACAAATACGAGTACGGCCTGCGCCTGCCGATCAGCAACACGAAGCTGACGCAAGGCAAGCCGCTCACGCGCGGCGATGTGGTCGTGTTCCGCTATCCGAAAGACGAATCGGTCGACTACATCAAGCGCGTGATCGGCCTGCCGGGCGATACCGTCGCGTACGAAAACAAGCAGCTTACGATCAACGGAAAGCCGGTGCCGGAAACGCCGCAGCCGGACTACTTCGACGACGAGCGCATCGGCTACGCGAAGCAATTCATCGAAGATCTCGACGGCCGCAAGAACGCCATCCTCAACAATCCGCAAGTGCCGCCGTTCGTCGTCGGCGCGGACGACTTTCCGTACCGCGACAACTGCGTCTACAACGCGCAAGGCGTGACGTGCAGGGTGCCGCCGGGCCACTACTTCATGATGGGCGACAACCGCGACAACAGCGCCGACAGCCGCTACTGGGGCTTCGTGCCGGACAACAACATCGTCGGCCGCGCGTTCTTCATCTGGATGAACTTCAGCAACCTGAAGCGCATCGGCTCCTTCGAGTGATCCATCGCGGTGCCGCCGCGCTCGCGTCGACACTGCTTCGAAACGGCGTGAAGAAGCGCGGCTAAGACCGTCTCGCCACGCGTTTTCCCGGCTCGCCGGGCGGAATCGGCCGCCCGCGCGGGCGCGTTATACTCTGTCCATGCCATCTTCTCCGTTGGAAAGCCGGCTGCAGTACGAATTTCGCAATGCGGAATTGCTGCGCCAGGCGATGACCCACCGCAGTCACAGCGCCACGCACAACGAACGGCTCGAATTTCTCGGCGACTCCGTTCTCAATTGCGTGGTGGCGGCGCTTTTGTTCCAACGATTCAGCAAGCTCGACGAAGGCGATCTCTCCCGCGTGCGGGCGAATCTCGTCAAACAGCAGTCGCTTTACGAAATCGCGCAGGCGCTCAACGTCTCCGAAGGCTTGCGTCTGGGCGAGGGCGAATTGCGCAGCGGCGGCTTCCGGCGCCCGTCGATTCTGGCGGACACGCTCGAAGCGATCTTCGGCGCGATCTTCCTCGACGGCGGCTTCGACGCCGCGTTCGCCGTCATCAAGCGTCTCTACACGCCGGTGCTGGATCACATCGATCCGCGCACCATCGGCAAGGACGCCAAGACGCTGCTTCAGGAATATCTGCAGGGCCACAAGATCGCGCTGCCGACTTACACCGTGGTCGCCACTCACGGGGCCGCGCACAACCAGCAGTTCGAAGTCGAATGCTCGGTGCCCAAGCTCGACGTGAAAGTGTCCGGCTCCGGCGCGAGCCGGCGCGCGGCGGAACAGGCCGCGGCCAAGAAGGCGCTCGATGAAGTCATGGCTGCGGCACCCACGCTCGGCGTGAAGCCGAAGCGCAAGGGCGCGCGCGCCGCCAAGCTCGCGCAGGTGGAAGTGGTGCCGGGCGTGACCGGCGTGCAGGCCGCGCTCGACTTGCGCTCGCCGGAGCGCCGCGAGCGCGATCGTCAGCGCAACCATTCCGCCGATGGGAGCGCGTCCGCCGAGCAGACGCCCGCCGCGCCGCTTGCCGTCATTCGGGCAACGCACGTCGAGCCGTCCGCCGCGTCATACGCAGCCGCTGAGAAATCGGAGCGGCACGTCATTCATCGCCCGGAGAAGGCGGTGAAGAGCGAAGCGGCGCAAACGCCGGATGCCAGCGCCGGCAGCGCGCCGCCCGCCGACGACGGGCGCAGCACCGCCAGCGACGACGCCCCGGCCAGCCGCGTCGTGCGCGCCGCCGACGCCGGCCACTGACGCGCCTTCAGCCGCACATGCGCCATCGCGCCCTCGCAACATCGCGCTCAACGAACCTTCGCCGCACATCACTATGAACGCTCCCACATCTCCCGGTTTCCGCTGCGGCATGGTCGCCATCGTCGGCCGGCCCAACGTCGGCAAGTCGACGCTCATGAACGCGCTCGTCGGCCAGAAGGTGAGCATCACGTCGCGCAAGGCGCAGACGACGCGCCATCGCATTACCGGCATCAACACGGTCGACGACGCGCAGTACATCTTCGTCGATACGCCCGGCTTCCAGACGCGTCACAGCGGGGCGCTCAACCGCTCGCTGAATCGCGCGGTGACGTCCACGCTGACGTCGGTCGATGCAATCCTGTTCGTGATCGAAGCCGGCCGCTTCGGTCCGGACGACGAGAAGGTGCTCGACCTGATTCCGGCCGGCACGCCGACGCTTCTGATCGCGAACAAGCTCGACCGCGTCGGCGACAAGGATTCGCTCTTTCCGTTCATGCAGCAGATGTCCGCGCGGCGCGACTTTCGCGAAATCGTGCCGCTCTCGGCGAAAAATCCGGACGACATCAAGCGCCTCATGTCGGTCGTGAAGCCGTATCTGCCGGAAGGCGAGCCGATTTACGGCGAGGACGATCTGACCGACCGCAGCGAGCGCTTCCTCGCAGCCGAAATTCTGCGCGAGAAAGTGTTCCGCTGGACCGGGGACGAACTGCCGTACACCAGCACCGTGCTTATCGACAAGTTCGAGACCGAAGGGCGCCTGCGCCGCGTGTTTGCGACGATTCTCGTAGAACGCGACGGCCACAAGGCGATGATCATTGGCCAGAAGGGCGCGAAGCTCAAGCAGATCAGCACCGAGGCGCGGCTCGACATGGAAAAGCTCTTCGACGGTCCCGTGTATCTGGAAACCTTCGTCAAGGTGAAAAGCGGCTGGGCCGACAACGAAGCGGGCCTGCGCGCGTACGGCTACGAGTGAGGCCCGGACGACGCTCATGGACGCCGGCTCGAACGACGCGTGGATGACCCCGCCCGCCGACGATCGTCCCGAGGACGACATCGGCGCGAGCGAGCGCCCGGCGCCGAAGCGGCGGCGGGCGTCGTCGTCCGCCGCTGCCGGAACGAGCGGCACGGGCACCGGCGCGCAACGCCCGCGCCCGCGCTCCGACTTTCGCGTCAGCGAGCAGCCGGGCTTCGTGCTGCATAGCTATCCGTATCGCGAGACGAGTCTCATCATCGACGTGTTCTCGCGCGATCACGGGCGCATTGCGCTCGTCGCCAAGGGCGCGAAGCGGCCGCATTCCGCGCTGCGCGGCGTGCTGCAAACCTTCCAGCCGCTCGGCCTTTCGTGGACCGGCAAGGGCGAAGTCCGCACGCTGACCACCGCCGAATGGGTCGGTGGCATGCTGCCGCTGCGAGGCGACGCGCTGCTGTGCGGCTTCTACGTCAACGAACTGCTCGTCAAGTTCTGCGCGCGCGAGGACCCGCATCCCGCGCTCTTCAATCACTACGTGCTCACGCTGTCGCGGCTCGCGCACGATGAACCCGCCATTCAGGTATTGCGCTCGTTCGAACGCGTGCTGTTGCGCGAAACCGGCTACGCGATGGCGCTCACGCGCACTGTGGCGCGCCAGGCCGTGCTGCCCGAAGGCCGCTATACCTTCGATCCCGAGCGCGGCGTGCGCGAAGCCTCCGACGATCTTCCCGCGCAATGGCCGGTCATCGCGGGCCAGACGTTGATCGACATGGAGCGCGACGACTACACGAGCCCGCAGACCGGCGCGCAGAGCAAGACGCTGATGCGCTTTCTGCTCAACTACCATCTGGGCGGCGCGCCGCTCGCCACCCGTCAGATTCTGATCGACCTGCAAAATCTATGAGCTTCTTTCTCTCATCGCCCGCGAGCGTGATCGATCTCGGCGTGAACATCGATCACGTCGCCACGCTGCGCAACGCACGCGGCACGTCGTATCCCGATCCGATTCGCGCCGCGCTCGCCGCCGAAGAAGCGGGCGCGGACGCCATCACGCTGCATCTGCGCGAGGATCGCCGTCATATCGTCGATGCCGACGTGCGCACGCTGCGTCCGCTTCTGAAAACGCGCATGAATCTGGAATGCGCCGTCACGCGCGAAATGCTCGATATCGCGTGCGAAATCAAGCCGCACGATGTCTGCCTCGTGCCGGAAAAGCGCCAGGAATTGACAACCGAAGGCGGACTCGACGTCGCCGGCCAGTTCGAAGCGGTGAAGGCCGCGTGCGCGCAGCTCGCGGGCGCGGGCAGCCGCGTGTCGCTTTTCATCGATCCCGACGAGACGCAGATTCGCGTGGCGAAGGAAGCCGGCGCCCCGGTCATCGAACTGCATACCGGTCGCTATGCCGAAGCGCACGACGAAGCCGAACAGCAGCGCGAATTCGAGCGCGTCGCGAGAAGCGTCGAGTTCGGCAATTCGCTCGGCCTGAAAGTAAACGCGGGCCACGGGCTGCATTACACCAACGTGCAGCCGATCGCCGCGCTGGATGGCATCGTCGAATTGAACATCGGGCACGCAATCGTCGCGCACGCGATCTTCGCGGGCTGGGACAACGCGGTGCGCGAGATGAAAGCGATCATGGTCGCTTCGCGTCTCGCCGCGCAGACGAAGCGTTAAGCACAGCCATGGCGATCTACGGAATCGGCACGGACCTCGTGCAAGTTAGCCGCGTCGCGGGCGTCATGGAGCGCACCAACGGGCGCTTCGCCGAGAAAGTGCTCGGCCCGGACGAACTGCGCATCTATCACGCGCGGCGCGCGCGCTCCGAAGTGCGCGGGCTCGCGTTTCTCGCCACGCGCTTTTCCGCGAAGGAAGCGTTCTCGAAGGCGATCGGCCTCGGCATGCGCTGGCCCATGACCTGGCGCGCGCTGCAAACGCTCAACGAGCCGAGCGGCAAGCCGGTGATCGCGGCATCGGGCGAACTGGCCGAATGGCTCGCCCAACGCGGCATCACGGCGCAAGTGACGCTCAGCGACGAGCGCGACTACGCGGTGACGTTCGTTATCGCGGAAATCGCGGACAAGGCGTAACCACGCCGAATCATCACACTCACATCACAACAAGAAGCCAATTGAATCCGATGAAACGCATTCCCGGCCCCGTCATGTTCGACGTCGCCGGCACGACGCTCAACGACGCGGATATCGAGCGCCTTTCGCATCCAATGACGGGCGGCATCATTCTCTTCGCGCGGCATTTTCAGGACCGCGCGCAACTGGTCGCGCTCACCGACGCGATCCGCGCGGTGCGCGACGACATTCTGATCGCGGTCGATCACGAAGGCGGGCGCGTGCAGCGTTTTCGCGCTGACGGCTTCACGGTGCTGCCCGCGCCGGGCAAGCTCGGCGCGTTGTGGGACCGCGATGTTCTGGCCGCGAGCAAGGCGGCGACGGCGTTCGGTTATGTGCTGGCTTCCGAACTGCGCGCGTGCGGCATCGACATGAGCTTCACGCCGGTGCTCGATCTGAACTACGGGCAATCGCAGGTGATCGGCGACCGCGCGCTGCATAGTGATCCGCGCGTGGTGACGATGCTCGCGAAGAGCCTGAATCACGGTCTTGCGCTCGCCGGCATGGCGAACTGCGGCAAGCATTTTCCGGGGCATGGCTTCGCGGCGGCGGACTCGCATGTCGCGTTGCCGACGGATGATCGCACGCTCGACGAGATTCTCGCCGCGGACGTGCGTCCGTACGACTGGCTCGGGCTGTCGCTCGCGTCGGTCATTCCGGCGCACGTCATCTACACGCAGGTCGACGACAAGCCCGCCGGTTTCTCGCGCATCTGGCTGCAAGACATTCTGCGTGGCAAGCTCGGCTTCAACGGCGCCATTTTCAGCGACGATCTCTCGATGGAAGCCGCCCGCGCGGGCGGCACGCTCACCGAAGCCGCGACGGCCGCGCTCACGGCGGGTTGCGACATGGTGCTGATCTGCAATCAGCCGGAAGAGGCGGGCAAGGTGCTGGAACAGTTGCGCTTCACGCCGACGAAAGCTTCGCAGCAGCGCATCAAGCAGATGCGTCCGCGCGGCAAGGCGCTGCGCTGGAGCAAGCTGCAAAGCCAGCCGGAGTATCAGGCTGCGCGCCAGCTCGTGAAAACCGCGCTGGGCTGAACGGCTCGCCCGAATGACAAAACGCCACGGCACTTGCTTGCCGTGGCGTTTTCATTTGGCGACTCGCGCCGCTTTACGACGATTCCAGCTTCATGCGCTGAAGCTTGTTATAGAGCGTCTTGGGACTGATACCGAGCAGCGTCGCCGCCCGATGCCGCGTGCCGCCCACCGCTTCGAGCGTCGCGCGAATCAGCATGTCCTCGACATCGGCGAGCGCGGTGCCCACCGTCACCTGCACGCTGCTGCCGTTTAGCCCGCGTCCGCCGATTCCGCCCGGCTCGTCGACGCGCAACGTCTCGATGGTCTCGCCCGACGCGTGATACGCGCGGCGCACGCGCTCGCGCATTTCGCGCACATTGCCCGGCCATTCGTTCGCGAGACATTCGCGCAGGAAAGCCGGGCTGATGCGCTTGGGCGACCCGCTCGTGATGCCCGCGATGTGATTCTCGCGGTTCAGTTCGTCGACGAACTGCTCGGCCATGAGCGCGATGTCGTCGTCGCGTTCGCGCAGCGGCGGCAAGACGATGGACGACGCCGACAGGCGCTGGAACAGGTCTTCGCGCAGCGCGCCGCTCGACACTGCATCGCGGGCCGGCGCGCGCAACGCGGCGATCAGGCGGAAGTCCGTCATGATGCGATTGCTGCCGCCGACGCGCATGAACGTCTGCGAGTCCAGCGCGCGCAAGAGCGCTTCCTGCTGCGCCGCGGGCAGCGAGTCGATCTGATCGAGGAACAGCGTGCCGCCGCCCGCTTGTTCGAGCAGGCCTGGCTCACGGTTTTCCGCGCCGGCGAACGCGTTGCGCTCATGGCCGAAGAGGACGCTGTCCATCGAACGGTGCGCGCCTTCTTCGCGGATCGTCGAGCAATCGAAGCTGATGAACGGCCCCTTGCGACGGCGGCTCAGCTGATGGATCGTGTGCGCCGCGAGCTTCTTGCCGGTGCCCGGCTCACCGCTGATGAGCACGGCGGCTTCCGTCGGCGCGGTGTGCTCGATCTGGTCGTAGACGTGCTGCATCGGCACGCTGCGTCCGAGCATGTCGCCGAAATGGCCCAGCTCGCGCAGCGTCGAGCGCAGCGCCTGCACTTCTTCCGTCAGCTCGTAAGGACGCGGAATGCGCGCCAGAAGGCTGCGCAGACGCGGAATGTTGACGGGCTTCAGCAAGTAATCCCAGATGCCGTGGCGCAGACCTTCGATCGCGCTTTCGACCGTCGCATTGCCCGTCATCACGATAACGGGGAGCGCGCCGTCGGGCGGTTGCGAAGGCAAGCTCGGCAAGAGGTCGAGGCCGCTGCCGTCGGGCAGGTTCAGGTCGATCAGCACGACGTCCGGAATGAAGCGCGTCAATGCGGAACGAGCTTCAGCGAGCGTCGTCGCGGTGTCGACCGAGAAGCCGTCGGCGGACAAGATCGCGGACAGGCCGGAAAGGCTATTGGGATCGTCTTCGACAATCAGAGCGTGTGGCATGGCAGACACAACGTATCAAAATGGACTGTAATTGCCGTTGCCGCATGCGTCGCCAGGCGAGGGCGGCGCTTGAAACTCGGGCGCTCGTGGGCGGGCTGCGGCGTCTCGTCCCGGTCGAACGTCGGATCGGCGTGGCATCCCGCTGCGGTTTTCTTTTTGTCCTGCGATTGGATGGGGCTATTGCGTCATTGCGGCTTCACGTGCAGATCGTTGTTGACGGATTGCACCCCCGACACGCTGCGAGTTACTGCGACGGCCTTCCGAATCTGTTCCTCCGAGTTCACGTTTCCGGACAGCACCACGACGCCGCGATACGTCGACACACTTACCGCGAGCGACTTCAATCCCGGGTCGGCCAAGAGCGCCGTTTTCACGCGCGCGGTCACCGAGGCATCCGACGCGTAATCTCCGGCGGACTCGGTGGTTGGTGACGACGCGCATGCCGCCACGAGCAAGGCGGGCAAAGCGAGCGTCGCGACGATCACCCATCGGCCGACGAGAGAGGGCGAGTTGCGCATGTCGTGTTGTTTAGTCCGTATCAAGCAAACTTAGCAGAAACTATGCCAAGCGCTTATTGCCGAACTGCCGTTCAAACGCGCGCTTGATTTCTCAGGGAAAAGGGGCGCGAAGAACAGGCGTACAGAGCGCGCAACAACCACAACAGTTGCAACAATGACCGGTAAAGTTTGCCTGAAATTGTCAAAAACTTCATGCAAAAGAAAAAGCGCCCGCGATGGGGCGCTTTTTTGTGACAGCGGCTGGAGGCGGTTTCGGAACCGCCGCCCCGCGTGCGGCGCAAGGGCGTAATCGTTACGTCTTACGCGCGGCTGCGGTACTCGTTCGTGCGCGTGTCGATTTCGATCTTGTCGCCGATGTTGCAGAAGAGCGGCACTTGCAGTTCGAAGCCGGTGTGCAGCTTGGCGGTCTTCAGCACCTTGCCCGACGACGTATCGCCCTTGACCGCCGGTTCCGTGTAGACGATCTCGCGAACCAGCGTGGTCGGCAGTTCGACCGAGATGGCCTTCTCGTTGTAGAACACGACTTCGCACGCCATGCCGTCTTCGAGGTAGTTGAGCGCGTCGCCCATCATTTCGGCTTCGACTTCGTACTGGTTGTAGTCGGCGTCCATGAACACGTACATCGGGTCGGCGAAGTACGAATACGTCACTTCCTTGCGGTCGAGCACGACGACATCGAACTTGTCGTCCGCCTTGTAGACGGTTTCCATGCCCGCGTTCGTCAGCAGGTTCTTGAACTTCATCTTCACGACCGCTGCGTTACGGCCGGACTTGTTGTATTCGGCGCGCTGCACGACCATGGCATCGTTGCCGATCATGACGACGTTGCCGACGCGGAGTTCTTGTGCGGTCTTCATAAAACTGGATCCTTACGAATGAATATGGCCAAGACTTGGCTAATTGGTGTTGATAGTGGCTGATCGGATTCGCGGCGCTGTCAGAACGTTTTCGTCATGGGCCGCGACAGATTCGCGCGACGGAAAGCGGCTTGCTCATCGGATAACCGCTTATTTTAACTGAGTTTTTGCTTATTTGGCGAGCCGGGAGGACGCCGCGCCCGCTTCCGTGCGATACGGCAGACGGCGCTCTGGCCCGCGTCACGCCGCCATGCGGGCACTCACATGCGAGACCAGATTGCCGGTCAGATCGCCCACGCTCGCCAGTTCATCCGCCCAGGCAGAAGCCCGCGACTCGAAATTGCCCCGATGCCGCCAGAAGTCCGCCCAGTCCGGCGTGCCCGCGCCGTTCCATGCGTGCCAGAAGCGGCTGATCGACTGCTCCGCCGCTGGCGACAGGCCGCGGGTGATGTGCGCGAGCGCGGCATCGAGTTTCGGCAGATGCGCGTCGTCGGCCTGCGGATAGATCTGCCAGACGAAAGGCTTTCGCGCCCACTGCGCGCGCACGAACGAGTCTTCGCCGCGCACGAAGTTGATATTGGACGCCCACAGCAGTTCGTCGAAACGCGGTTGTTCGACGAACCCGAGCGAGTGCGCCTGAAGCGCGCCCGCCCGCGCCGATGTGCCCGCCGCGAACCTGGGCAGCCCGAAGAAACGCGCGAGCGCGCCGGAAATGCGGCCTTCGGGCACAAGAAGAACGATGGGCGCCGCGCCGTCGCGCCATTGCGCGAGTAGCGCATCGACGGCGGGATTTTCGTACGCGAAGAGGGAAACGACCGTCGAGCCGTCGTCCGGACGCGCAATGCCCACGCGTTCTCGCCACCACGCCGCTGCATCGAAGCGCGTGCGCGCGGTGTCGAGATCGCGCTCCTTCAACACGCCACCCGTGCCCGCGCCGAGGCCCGGAAAGAAGAAGGTCTTGTCGAGCGGATAGCGCGGATGCGGCGAGGGCCGCAGATGGAAGTCCGCGACCCAGTCCTCGCCGCTCAGATATTCGAGATTGATCCACACGGGCTTGCGCTCGCGCCGCGCCATCGCCGCGATGTACGCGTGCGGCAGCTCGCACGCGAAGGCCTCGACGACGACATCCGCGATCTCGATCGTATCGCCGGCGTGCGCCGGCTCTCGCCAGTGCTCGATGACGACGCCCGCAGCCTCCTGCCGCGCGAGCGACGCATCCACGGCGGGGCAGAGCGCGTGAAACACCGCGAGGTCATCGACGAAAAGCCGCACGCGCCAGCCATATTCCGCGCGCAATTGACGCGCGAGCCGCCAGCACACGCCGATATCGCCGAAGTTGTCGACGACCGCGCAGAAGATGTCGCAGGCGAATTCCGCACAGGAGGATGTCGTGGAGGCGGTGGACATGGCAAGAGGGCGGTCGGCGGGACCGCGCCGTAATGATCTAAACTGGCGATTCTAAGATACCGTCCGCCCCACGGCTCGCCGCCGCCCTTGTCCCTTCGCGCTTCGTCGCGATATTCGCTGCATGACTCAGACCGACGCCCCCGAATCCCATTTCGACCCGAAGAAGACGCTCGCGCAACTGCCGCATCTGCCGGGCGTGTACCGCTATTACGACGGCGACGGCAACGTGCTCTACGTCGGCAAGGCGCGCAATCTGAAAAAGCGCGTGTCGAGCTACTTCACGAAGACGCTGCATTCGCCGCGCATCGCGATGATGGTCACGCGCATCCGCAAGATCGAGACGACGGTGACGCGCTCGGAAGCCGAAGCGCTGCTGCTCGAAAACAATCTGATCAAGGCGCTCGCGCCGCGCTACAACATCCTGTTTCGCGACGACAAGTCGTATCCGTTCCTCAAGCTCACCGGTCATCAGTTTCCTCGCATGGCGTACTACCGTGGCGCGGTGGACAAGAAGAACCAGTATTTCGGGCCGTTTCCGAGCGCGTGGGCCGTGCGCGAGAGCATCCAGATTCTGCAGCGCGTGTTTCAGTTGCGCACGTGCGAGGACTCGGTGTTCAGCAACCGCACGCGTCCGTGTCTCCTGCATCAGATCGGGCGATGCACCGCGCCCTGCACCGGCCTCATCACCGAGGAGGATTACGCTCGCGACGTGGCGAACGCGTCGCGCTTTCTGCTTGGGCGGCAGGGCGAGGTGATGAAGGAACTGGAGCAGAAGATGCACGCGTTTGCCGCCGACCTCAAGTTCGAGCAGGCAGCGGCCGTGCGTAACCAGATGAGCTCGCTCTCGACCGTGCTGCATCAGCAGGCGATCGAAGTCGGCAGCGACAGCGACGTGGACATCCTCGCGGTCGTCGCGCTGGGCGGCAAGGTGTGCGTGAATCTCGCGATGGTGCGCGGCGGGCGGCATCTGGGCGACAAAGCGTATTTCCCGGCGCATGTGGAGAGCGCGGTGGCGCTCGGCGGTGACGAAGACGACATCGAGGATGGAGAGCCGGGGGAAGTGGCGGTCGAAGGCGACGTTGGCGCGGATGTGGAAGTGTCGGCGAGCGTGGAAGCGAGCGCGAACTCTGACATGAACGCCGACGCCAACGCCGAAGCCGAAGCCGAAGCGGAGATCGAAGCCGAAGCGCCACCCGACGCCAGCGCAGAGACAAAAGCCACCCCGGAACCGCGCGAAGGCACCCTCGAATCCGAAGTGCTCGAAGCCTTCATGGCGCAGCATTACATCGGCAATCGCGTGCCGCCGGTGCTGATCGTGACGCATGCGCCGAGTCGCGAACTCGTCGATCTGCTTATCGAACAGGCGGGGCACAAGGTCGCGCTCCTGCGTCAGCCGCAGGGTCAAAAGCGCGTATGGCTTTCGATGGCCGAGCAGAACGCGAAGCTCGCCCTCGCGCGACTGCTCTCCGAGCAGGGCTCGCAGCAAGCACGCACGCGCTCGCTGGCGGAAACGCTCGGACTCGACATGGACGATCTCGCGCTGATGCGCATCGAATGTTTCGACATCAGCCACACGATGGGCGAGGCGACGCAGGCGTCGTGCGTCGTCTATCACCATCACAAGATGCAGACGGGCGAATACCGCCGCTACAACATCAACGGCATCACGCCCGGCGACGACTACGCCGCGATGCGCCAGGTGCTCACGCGCCGCTACGAGAAGATGGTCGCGCAGGCGGCCGCCAACGCGAACGAGGAAGCGGCGGCCCTGCAACCCGAAGACGCCGCCGATCCGAACGTCACGCCCGATGCCGCGCCCGCGGTCGCGGCGGGCGGCACGCTGCCGAACATCGTGCTGATCGACGGCGGGAAGGGGCAGGTCGAGATCGCGCGGCAGGTGTTCTCCGAACTCGGGCTGGATCACGGCATGCTCGTCGGCGTGGCGAAAGGCGAAGGGCGCAAGGTCGGCCTGGAGACTTTAATCTTCGCGGACGGGCGGCCGGCGCTCGAACTCGGCAAGGAAAGCGCCGCGCTGATGCTCGTCGCGCAGATTCGCGACGAAGCCCACCGCTTCGCGATCACCGGCATGCGGGCGAAGCGCGCGAAGGCGCGTCAGACGTCGCGCCTGGAGGAACTGGAAGGCGTCGGCGCGAAACGGCGTCAGCGGCTGCTGTCGCGCTTCGGCGGATTGCGCGGCGTGCAGGCGGCGAGCGTCGAAGACCTGGCGAGCGTCGAAGGCATTTCGCTTGCGCTCGCGCAGCAGATTTACCGGCAGTTGCATTGACGAGCTCCGCCGCGCGGCCCGCTGCGAGCCGCGCCGCGCGGGGCGCGCGCCTTGTGAGCGGGAGAGCGACACGGCACAATGGCGGCTCCCTTACATGTCCTTCACTCGCTGATCGCCCATGCCGTTCAACTTACCGATCTTTCTGACGTGGTTGCGAATCGTGCTGATTCCGCTCGTCGTGGGCGTGTTCTATCTGCCGGACATGATGTTGAGCCTGGACCATCGCAATCTGCTCGCGATGATCATCTTCGTGCTCGCCGCGCTCACCGATTGGTTCGACGGCTTTCTCGCGCGCAAGCTCGATCAAACCTCAGCGTTCGGCGCGTTCCTCGATCCGGTCGCGGACAAACTGATGGTGACGGCCGCGCTCCTCGTGCTCGTGCAGCTTTCGCGTCTGAACGCGGTGATCGCGCTCGTGATCGTCGGCCGGGAGATCACCATTTCGGCGCTGCGCGAATGGATGGCGCAGATCGGCGCATCGAAGAGCGTGGCAGTGAATTCGCTCGGCAAGTTCAAGACCGTCTGCCAGATGGTCGCCATTCCGATGCTGCTGTTCTACGGCCCGCTGCGCATCGCGGGCACGCAGTGGGTCATGGATACGCGCGTGTGGGGCTTGTGGCTCATCGACGTCGCGGCCTTTCTCACCGTCTGGTCGATGCTGTACTACATGAAGCTCGCGTGGCCGCAGATCCGGGAGCGCGGCGGCATGTTGTGAGGCGGTGTCGCAATGCAAGAACGAGATGCAAAAAACTGCGTCGAATGCGCATAAATGGCTGGCGAGGCAGTTGACAGGCGGCTTTTCCTTCTACATAATCTCGTTTCTCTGATGCGCGACGCAAAGCAGCAAGCGAGGCGGTCAGGAAGGAAGTCCATGCGGGAGTAGCTCAGTTGGTAGAGCGCAACCTTGCCAAGGTTGAGGTCGCGAGTTCGAGACTCGTCTCCCGCTCCAGTCAAAGGGGAAGCAACGCTTCCCTTTTTGTTTGGTGAGTCAGCCGGCGTCGTTCGACCGGCGCGCACCACACCGCTTTCGGCGCGATAGCAAAGCGGTTATGCAGCGGCCTGCAAAGCCGTTTAGACCGGTTCGACTCCGGTTCGCGCCTCCACTTGAAAAGCCCTGACCCGTCAGGGCTTTTTCTTTATCCGCGCTTCATTCGACACCGATTCAACCGGCCGCGCGGCATAATCGCAGAACGCCCGTGCGATCCGATACTTATTCCCATGACCGACCGACTCACCGACATTCAATGGCGCTGGAAGCCCTTCGACGACCTGACGCCCGCTGAAGTCTACGACATGCTCGCCGCCCGCAGCGCGGTGTTCGTCGTCGAGCAGAATTGCGTGTATGGCGATATCGACGGGCTCGATACGAACGCGTGGCATCTGCTGGCTTACGGGGAAGGGGGCAAGCGTCCGCGCCTGGCAGGCTATCTGCGCGTGCTGCTGCCGGGCAATCCGGACGCTAGCGAGAAAGACGTGCGCATCGGCCGCGTGCTGACGACCGTCGGCTTTCGCGGCATCAAGCTCGGCAACGCCATGCTCGAACGCGCGCTGAAACACATCCTCGAACAATGGCCCGACGAGCCCATCAGCCTGCACGCGCAGGCGCACTTGCAACGGTTCTACGGCGCATTCGGCTTCGTGCCCTCGTCGGGCGTGCATGACGAAGACGGCATCCCGCATGTCTGGATGCGCCGTCCCGGCTTCGGCTCATGAGGCCGTCGCGCGCACCGGCTTGACCGGCGTCGCGCGCTCCTGACGCAGCCGCGAGCGCGCCGACAGCCGCAGCCAGTGGCGCAGCGCGATCAACGCGCCGATCACGCTCATCATCGAGCCGGGAATCCACAGTAACAGACCGCCGATCTGCTGATCGCGCATCGGCGTGATCCAGGTGAACGCGCGCCCGCAGATCGAATAGATCGGATACAGCTCGTGCGGCGTGAAGAAGATAAACGCGCCGAGAATGATCTGCGGCGGAATCGCGGCGATCACGACGAGAATGCGTCGTCCCGGCGCGAGCCGAGCGGGCGGCGCGGGCCGCGGGTCCAGCACGAGCCACCAGAACAGCAGCCCGTCGATCACCATGCTCCAGTTCATCACGCGATAGAGCCGGGCATCGAGCATCGCCTTGAAGTGGATAGGCGACAGCAGCCAGAAGTAGATCAGCCCGACGAACAGCAGCACGGCGACGGCCGGATTGAACACGATATCGAAGAACATGCGCGCCGCTCGCGTTTCGGTGAGCGGGCGCAGCCAGCGTTGCCGCCACGCGAACGGCACTCCGGCGCGCAGCGCCGCGCCGGGATACGACAGCGCGATCAAGAACGGCCCGAGGTGATGCAGCACCAGATGTTGCAGCCGATGCATGAAGAACTCGTGCTCGAAGAAGTAATCGAGCCGCGTGTGCAGCGCCATGTACAGCGCGCCCAACCCCAGCCAGAACGCAATGTGCCGCGAGATCGACACCCGCGCATGCCGCGCGCCGCGCACGAACAGAATTGCGGCGACGAGCACGGCGATCACGACCGTCGGCGACGGCTCCCACGGGTCGAGCCAATACAGGAGCGTGCCCATGCTCAAGCGTCCTTCGAGCGGATGATGCGGCGCAGATCGGCCGCGATCGCGTCGATCGAATCGCGGTCCGTCGCAAGCAGGCGCGCGTGGCCTTCGCGATCGAAGATATAGACGCCTGAGCTGTGCGAGACCTCGTAGGCGCCGCGCGGATCGCGTTTTTCCATTTGATACGCAATGCGATACCGCTGCGCGACCGCTTCGATGGCGCGGTCGCTGCCGGTCAGGCCGACGGCATGCTTCTCGTCGAACGCGCGTACGTACGCGCGCAAGAGCGGCGGCGTGTCGCGCGCCGGATCGACGGAGACGAACAGAATGCGCGCATTGTCCGCGTCCGGTCCGACGCGCTGTAAAACCTGCATCAGGCGCGCCATCGTTTCGGGGCACACGTCCGGACAATGCGTGTAGCCGAAGTACACGAGCGTCGTGTGGCCCTCGAACGAGCGTCCGGTCACGGGCGCGCCGTTGTCGGCGGTGAGCGAGAAGTTCAGGTCGGGCAAGTGTCCCGAGACGTCCGTCAAATGCCACGGCTCACCCGGCCGCGAGCACGCGGCGAGCGCCAGAAAAGCAAGCGGAGCGGCAAAACGGCGCCAGCGCGCGGCCGGCGTTAGAGGCGAAGCAGGGAACGAAGTGTGCATCGGAAGGATCGGGCCGCGATAGGCGGCGGGCTTTGACGGCAGGGACATCTGTCGCAAAATACACGCCTTTGCGGACCGAGGTAGCGCATCATCTACGTTGCGAACCTTTTTTGAGACGATTTGCCGCACAATCGCCGCGTGCTGAAAGCTCCGTCGACGATGAACGGAAGGCTCGCCGAAGGCGTCCGTCAGTCACGCGGCTTTCCGGACCGAAAGCTGGCGCACGTAAGATGCGCAACACTTCGCGCGCCGCGCGCCGTCAAAGGGAAACCACAGGCCAACGACCGATGCAAATTCTTCCCGATTCCCTGTCTCTCGCCGAGACCGCATTTTTCTTCGATTTCGACGGCACGCTCGTCGAGCTCGCCTCCACGCCGGACGGCATTTTCGTGCCGCGATCGGTGCCCGACATTCTCGCTGCGCTCAGACGCGCGACCAACAACGCGGTCGCGGTCGTGTCGGGGCGGGGTATCGACAATATCGACTCGTTCTTGCAGATTCCGGATCTGCCCGTCGCGGGCATGCACGGCGCCGAGCGGCGCGACGCCAACGGCGATGTCCAGCGCATCGGCTTCAACGACGAGCGGCTCTTGCGCATGGAGCACGTGCTGGAGGGCGTGGTGAGCGCCAATCCCGGCATGCTGCTGGAGATCAAGGGCGCGGCGCTCGCGCTGCATTATCGCAACGCGCCCGACCGCGAGCCGGCCGCGCGCGCGGCGACCGAGCGGCTCGTGCACGACTACGCCGATGCCTACGTGCTCCAGCCCGGCAAGATGGTGTACGAGATCAAGCCGAAGGACGTGGACAAAGGCCGCGCGTTGCGCGCC
Organism: Caballeronia sp. GAFFF1; assembly: GCF_023630705.1. Taxonomy (GTDB): domain Bacteria; phylum Pseudomonadota; class Gammaproteobacteria; order Burkholderiales; family Burkholderiaceae; genus Caballeronia. The sequence goes on along the minus strand of NZ_JALQEM010000018.1, from coordinate 173,276 downwards.
TTCATGGCCGAACCGCCGTTCACGGGCAGAAAGCCTGTCTTCATCGGCGACGATCTGACCGACGAGAAAGGCTTCGCGGTCGTCAACGAGTTCGATGGTCTGTCCATCAAGGTCGGCCCGGGCGAGACGGTGGCGCGCTCACGCATCGAATCGGTGGAACTGCTGCTCGACTGGCTGCAAGTGATCGCGGGAACGGCGGGGAAGCACGCGTGAGCCGTCTGATTATCGTTTCAAACCGGGTCGCGCCGATTTCCGAGGGCGGTCCGGCAGCGGGCGGGCTGGCCGTCGGCGTCTACGACGCGCTCAAGGAAACCGGCGGCGTGTGGTTCGGCTGGAGCGGCGAAGTCCTCTCCACGCCGCCCGACGGCATTACGCTGGAGGAGCACGGCCCGGTGACGTTCGCCACCATCGGGCTCGTGCGGCGCGACTACGACCAGTATTACCGCGGCTTTTCGAACGCGACGCTGTGGCCCGCGTTTCACTATCGTCCGGACCTGATCGAGTTCGATCGCCACGAGTACGACGGCTACTGCCGCGTGAATCACTGGCTCGCCGCGCGGCTCGCGCCGCTGCTGCGGCCCGACGACGTCATCTGGGTGCACGACTATCACCTGATTCCGTTCGCGCAGGCTTTGCGCGCGCTCGGCGTCGAGAATCGCATCGGCTTCTTTCTGCACATTCCGTTTCCCGCGTCGCAGATTCTGTTGAGCGTGCCGCGTCACCGCGAACTGGTCGAGGCGCTTTGCGCGTTCGATCTGCTCGGCTTTCAGACGGAGCCGGACGTGCGCGCGTTCTGCGATTACATCGAAACGGAGGCGGGCGGGGCGCTCACGCGGCACGCTAAGGCGCCTGTCGAGATTCGCGCGTTCGGCCAGACGCTCAAGGCGGCGGCGTATCCGATCGGCGTCTACCCGGACGAAGTGCGCGCGCTCGCCAAGGATGGCGAGGGCGGGCGCGACGTGCAGATCGTCAAGGAGACGCTGCATCAGCGCAAGCTGGTGATGAGCGTCGACCGGCTGGATTACTCGAAGGGCCTCGTGGAGCGTTTTCGCGCGTTCGAGCGTCTGTTCGAGCACGATCCGCAGCAGCGCAACAACGTGTCGTTGCTACAGATCGCGCCGCCGACGCGCACGGACGTCGACGCTTACCGCGACATTCGCCAGCAACTCGAAGCCGAATCGGGGCGCATCAACGGGCGCTATGCGGAGCTGGACTGGACGCCGATTCGCTATATCCATCGCCAGTACGAGCGGCCGGTGCTCGCCGCGCTCTTTCGCGAGGCGCATGTCGGTCTCGTGACGCCGCTGCGCGACGGCATGAACCTGGTCGCGAAGGAGTACGTCTCCGCGCAGAACCCGGAGGATCCCGGCGTGCTCGTGCTCTCGCAGTTCGCGGGCGCGGCGCGCGAACTGACGGCGGCGCTCATTGTGAATCCGCTGGACATCGACGGCATGGCGGATGCGCTCGCCACCGCGCTCGCGATGCCGCTCGACGAGCGCCGGGCCCGGCACCAGGAGATGTATGCGCTCTTGCGCGACAACAACGTATCCGTGTGGCGCGACAACTTCCTGCGCGACCTGAAAGCGCGATAGACGCAAAAAAGCCGCGTTTCCTTAAACAGAAACGCGGCTTTTTCGTGACTCGCTTGTCAGGCCGGCTGCTTGTGCGGCGTCGCGACGATGGAAGGCAGCTTGCCATGTTGCTTGGCGAGCAACTCGCGATACAGCCCCGGCCGCTCGCGCAGCTCTTGCGGCGAGCCGTCGTCGATCACGCGGCCCGCGCTCATCACGATGATCCGGTCGAAGTTCTGCAGCGTCGAGAGCCGGTGCGCGATGGCAATGACCGTGCGGCCGATCATCAGCCGGTCGAGCGCCTGCTGGATCGCTTCTTCGGACGCGCTGTCGAGCGCCGAGGTGGCTTCGTCGAGCAGCAGGATCGGCGCGTTCTTCAGAATGGCCCGCGCGATGGCGATGCGCTGGCGCTGGCCACCCGACAACTTCACGCCGCGATCGCCGACGATCGTATCGAAACCTTCCGGCATCGCCTCGATGAAGTCCGTGCAGCGCGCCTCGCGGGCGGCGGCGAACACTTCCTCGCGGCTCGCGTCAGGACGCCCATACGCGATGTTCTCGAACACCGTGCGATGGAACAGCGAAATATCCTGCGGCACGAGCGCGATGGCGTGACGCAAGCTGTCCTGCGTGATGGCGGCGATATCCTGGCCGTCGATCTTGATGCTGCCTTTCTGCGTCTCGTAGAAGCGTTGCAGCAGGGCGAGCACCGTGGACTTGCCCGCGCCCGACTTGCCGATCAGGCCGACGCGCTGCCCCGGTTCGATATGCAGATGGAAGTTGTCGAGAATCGGACGGCGGCGCGGATACGCGAACGTCACGCCTTCGAAATCGACGCGCCCGCCTTGCGGCACGAGTTCCGTCGCGTCCGACCGGTCCGGCATGCCGTGCGGCTCCAGCAGTGTCTGAACGGCTTCGGCGAGACGCGCGACGTGCTGCGTCACATCGACGAGGGCGACGGCGAGATCGCGCGTGCCGTGCAGAATGGTGAAGCCGAGCGAGCTGACGAGCACGATATCGCCCGAGGTCGCGCGGCCTTGCGACCATAGCCACAGCGCCCAGCCCAGCAAGCCAGCGGAAAGAATCGCGGTGACCACCGCATGGAAGAGGCGCAGCTTTTCGAGGTACAGCAAGCTTTGCTGGCGCGCGACCATTTCGGCCTTCACCGTCGAGCCGAAGCGTTTCTGCTCGCGGAACGTCATGCCGAACGCGCGCACGAGCGCCATGTTGCCGATCACGTCGACGAGTTCGCCATCCACCGACGCCGCCTTCGACGCGAAGCTGTGATGCCGCGCCGATCCGCGCTTCGCGAGCCGGTAGAGCACGAGCGCGAGAATGATCGAGGCGGCCATGAGGCCCGCCGCCATCAACGGATTGACCGCGACGATCATCACGATCGCGCCCAGCACCGCGATGCACGGCGGCAGGACGTTCCACGCCATCACGTTCTCGGAGGTGTAGATGGCGTTCGAAGTCGCGGTGATGCGGCTCGCGAGCATGCCGGGCTGCTTCTCGGAGAAGTACGTGGGCGAATGGCCGGAGAGGTACGAGAACAGGTCCTTGCGCAGATCGCCCGTGACGATCACGAACACGTGGGCGCCGACCCAGCCGCCGACCCGCCAGAGCAGATTGTCGGCGGCGATCAGGCCGACGAGGATCATGAACGCGCCCCAGAGCGGGCCCGGGTGGCCGCGCCCTTGACCGAGCACGTCGATCAGATGCTTGATCGCATATTGCGAAGCGAGCGCGCACCCGACGGCCGCGAACACGCTCGCGAGCACGATGGCATGGGCGATCGGATGCCGGCGGATGTAGCGCATCAGGAACGCGAGCGGGCGGTGCGCATAGCTCGCGAGCTTGGCGTTGTGCGCGTTACGCTGGGAGACGGTGAGTTGGTCCAATGGTCTTTTTGGGTCGTAAAGCGGTTGAGCGTGTGTTGCGCCTTCGGGCGATGCCATGCGGATGCACTGCCTGTCCGATGCGTCGGCACAGCCGGCGCGATTGACATCGAAACCGAGGCGGCGCGGCGCCGTCTCCATCGCTGAATTGTAGCCAGTAACCGGGCGTGCGAACGTCGTTCAGGCAAATGATGCACGGCGGATGTTGCCGTCCGTACATCGACTGTGCGCTTCGCGTCGTCACCGCGAGCACGTCTTTTCGGCTTGGGCGCGCATTGTAAGCACAACGCCCGCATTTTTGCGATGAAGCGGCAACTGGCGCGGCCCGCCGAGCGCGCTCCTGTCCCGGAGCTTCTCGCGCGGCAGCGTCCATATAAGCATGGGATGCGCCAGCATCCCGTTCGGTATGCCCCTCGACGGCAGCGAGCGAGTCGCCGCCCGTGCATCGCCGCGGCACGTGCTCCAATGTAGAACAACCTTAATAAACAGGGGTTTGTTAAATGTTTCCCCGGTGTAACAAGGTAAATAAGTTGAAATGACTCCCTGTCGCCGGTGTAAAAGGCTCCATAATGCGCTCCGGGTTTTCACTTAGACTTTTCGACAGCTTTCTGTAGGAAGTCGTCAACCGCCGGAGCCCGAGCGCGTTTATTGCTGGGCGCGTCGGTTTTTGAGATATGGCTTCGAAGTTGCTTGCGGCAACGCCCGCGCGGAGCCGGTCATCGGCGACCCGCTTTTTATACGAGCACCAGCCGCTGCCGAGGCCGACGCGCCGCGAAAAGCTCTCGCCCGAGCCGAGCGATTCGCTCCCGATGTCAAACATGACAGCAGTACCTTGCCTGACCTTTTATTAGGAGTTTCACGACCATGCGAATCGCTCAAATCGCGCCCCTCCACGAGGCTGTTCCGCCGAAGCTCTACGGCGGCACGGAACGCGTGGTGTCCTATCTGACCGAGGCTCTTGTCGAGGCTGGACACGACGTCACGCTCTTCGCGAGCGGTGATTCGCAGACGTCCGCGAAGCTCGAAGCCTTCTGGCCGCAAGCGCTGCGCCTCGACCCGACTATCCGCGACACGATGGCGCCGCACATGCTGCTGCTCGAAGAAGTCCGCCGCCGCGCCGACGAGTTCGACGTGCTGCACTTCCATATTGACTATTACCCGTTCTCGCTGTTCGCGCGCCAGCCGGTGCCGTTCCTGACGACGATGCACGGCCGTCTCGATCTTCCGGAACTGCAGCCGATCTTCAAAACGTTCAATGACGTGCCGGTGGTGTCGATCTCCGACAACCAGCGCCAGCCGCTGCCGCAAGCCAACTGGCTCTCGACGGTGTACCACGGCCTGCCGGAAAACCTGCTGAAGCCGATTCCGAACGTGAAGCCCGGCTATCTCGCGTTCCTCGGCCGCATTTCGCCGGAGAAGCGCGTGGATCGCGCCATCCGCATCGCGCAGGCCGCGGGCATGAAGATCAAGATCGCCGCGAAGCTGGACAAGGCCGACCGCGCTTATTACGAAGAAGAGATCAAGCCGCTCTTCGCGCTGCCGCACGTCGAGTACATCGGCGAGATCAGCGAGGCCGAGAAGACCGAATTCCTCGGCAACGCGCATGCCCTGCTGTTCCCGATCGACTGGCCGGAGCCCTTCGGCCTCGTGATGATCGAGGCGATGGCCTGCGGCACGCCGGTGATCGCGTTCAATCGCGGCTCGGTGCCGGAAGTGATCGAGAACGGCGTGTCGGGCTTCGTCGTGGAAGACGAACTCTCGGCGATCGCCGCGGTGAAGCGCCTTGACTCGCTGTCGCGCGCGAAGGTCCGCGAGACGTTCGAGACGCGCTTCTCGTCGAAGGTGATGGCGGCGCGCTACGTGCAGAACTATGAGGAACTGCTGCGCCAGAAGCGCCGCACCGTGCTGCGGGAAGTGAACGCCTGATAGCTGCCAGCTGTCTGTGGCCGCAGCGACGCGGCTTGGGAGAACGCCCCGCCCGCCGAAAGGTGCGCGGGGCGTTGTCGTAATGGCACAGTCGCGGCGTAATTCGAGCGCCGCGCCGCGTGCGCGAAGCGAAACCGATGACGCCCTCCGTAATCTCCCTATAATGTCCGAGCTTTGCGCTGCGCAAGGCGCAGTGGCCGCCCGCGCGGAGAGACAGCGGCGGCAGGCAACGTTCGTGGACAGGAGCGCACCCTTTGGCGAGAACCAAGCAAACCAGCGCGAGCCCGGCACCGGGCGCAGGGACTCTGTTCGCGCTGCGGGCCATCGGCGTGATTCTCGCGGCGCGATGGGCGCTCTCGATGTCGCAGATGGGCTACCTCTCCTCGGTGCGCGCGATGACTTCGTCGCCGTGGGCGTGCCTCAATCTCGTCCTCATCTTCCTTCTGATCGTGCTGCCGGGCGCGAAGCCGCGCATGGAGCGTCCGCTGCATCCGTTGCCGCAGTGGCTTCGACAAGCGCTGAGACTGCTCGCGCTGCTGACCTTCGGCTTTGCGATTTTCTCGGTCGGAGCGTTTGTCTGGACGTCGGGCTGGCGGCGCTTCGTGCACGCGCTCGCGGAAACCAACGGCTGGCTGGCTGTCGCGCCGGCGCTCTATGCGGTGGTGATGTGGATTTGCCGGCCCCGCGCGCTCTGGCGCACGAACATCGCGGCGCGGCGCTTCGCCATCGGCCGCTATGCCATTTCGCTCGATCCCGTCACGCGCACGGCCATGGTCTGGGCCGAGAGCCGCAAGCTCGGCCAGTACGACGCGCGAGAACTGTCGGTGAAGTGGCCGGTGCTGGCGGCATCCGCGCAGCCGGCCGCAGCGCCCGTGGCAACGAACGGCATCGCGCGGCGAAGCTGGTTCTCGCGGCGTCCGAAAGTGGAACTGCTCTGGGATTCGCCCGCCGCGGCCGGTCACAATCGCACGACGGTTTTTCGCGCGCCGCTTTCCACCGAAAGCGACCGCAGCGCCGCACGCGCGCTCGACGCCACGCTGAGTCAGGTCTGAGTCGGACCTGAGTCGGAGCTGAGTCGCATCGGGCGAGCCGGACACGTCTTTCTTGTCGATCGTGGGAGGAAAGGATGCTGATACGTTGGTTGCTCGCCGCGCTTCATCTGCTCGCCTTCGGCTTCGCGCTCGGTTCGGTGCTCGCGCGGGCGCGGGCATTGCGCCGGGTGGACGCGGCAGAATCGGTTCAAGCGAACGCATTGCGTCTGCGTGACGTGTTCCGGTCGGACGCGGTGTGGGGCATCGCGGCTGTCGTCCTGATCGTCACCGGCCTGACGCGCGCGTTCGGCGGCTTCGAGAAGGGCGGCGCGTACTATCTGCACGAGCCGCTTTTTCACCTGAAGATGACCGCGCTCGTGGTCATTCTGCTCATCGAAGTCTCACCGATGCTCGCGCTGATTCGCTGGCGCGCGGCGCTGGCGCAGGGCGGGGCGATCGACCTCACGCGCGCGCGGCGCTTCGCGTGGATGAGCGATCTCGAGGCGGCGCTCGTTATCGTGATGGTGATTGCGGCGACTGGAATGGCGCGGGGCGTCTGGGCGAGGTGAGTGCCTCGTTCGCGGGCGGGAAATGAAAAAGGCCCAAGTCGCTAGACTTGGGCCTTTTGATCTTCGGTGTCTTGGCGTTACCAGCACCAGAATTCTGGTGGGTAGTACTGGGATCGAACCAGTGACCCCTGCCGTGTGAAGGCAGTGCTCTACCGCTGAGCTAACCACCCGAAGAGATTGAGATTATGTCAGGACTATCTCGTCTCGTAAAGCGATTCTTTAAGCAATTTCGAAAAATTATGCGGCGACCGCATCCGGCTCGGTCTGCGGCGCCTCTGTCCGCCACACACTCGTGCCCTTGAGCGCCTTGTCGAGGTCGTTGAGCACCGCTTCGTGCGCGGTGAGTTCTTCGCCGCTCGCGGCGATCACCGGCAGATCGAGGTCGTCCAGCGCGATGCGCGGCGCCGCCGTCGCGCCTTCCGTTTCGGCATCGCCCAGCATGTCGATGACGAGGCTCTCCTGGCCGCGCGTCATTGCCAGATAAACCTCGGCGAGCAATTCGGAGTCGAGCAGCGCGCCGTGCAGCGTGCGGTGCGCGTTGCTGATGCCGAAGCGGTCGCACAGCGCGTCGAGCGAATTGCGCTTGCCGGGGAACATCTGCTTCGCGTGCGCGAGCGAGTCGATCACGCCGGCGCAAATCTCGGACACCTTCGGCAGCCCGAGCAGCGCGAATTCCATGTCGAGAAAGCCGATATCGAAGGGCGCGTTGTGGATGATCAGCTCCGCGTCCGCGATAAAGTCGCGCAGTTGCGCGGCGATCTCGGCGAACTTGGGTTTGTCGCTAAGGAATTCAGTGGTAAGGCCGTGCACCGCCAGCGCGCCAGGGTCGCTGTCGCGTTCCGGGTTGACGTAGATGTGCAGGTTGTTGCCCGTCAGCCGGCGATTGATCAGCTCGACACAGCCGATTTCGATGATCCTGTCGCCCGTGCGAGCGTTCAGGCCGGTGGTTTCGGTGTCCAGTATCAGTTGGCGCATGAGGTTCGGTGTAGTGCTGCGTTCAGCTTTCGGCAAGCGATGTCACGCCGCGATTGGCGAGCGCATCGGCGCGTTCGTTCTCGGGATGGCCGGCGTGTCCTTTGACCCAGCGCCATTCAATCTCGTGCTGCGCGACGAGCGCGTCGAGGCGCTTCCACAAGTCGGCATTTTTCACGGGCGTCTTGGCGGCCGTCATCCAGTTCTTTTTCTTCCAGCCGTGAATCCACTCGCTGATGCCTTTCTGCACATATTGCGAGTCGGTGTGGATCACGGCTTGGCACGGCCGCTTCAACGCCTCGAGCGCGGCGATGACGGCCATCAACTCCATGCGGTTGTTCGTGGTCGCGGCTTCGCCGCCGAACAGTTCCTTCTCGAGCGAGCCGAAACGCAGAAGGGCGCCCCAGCCGCCCGGACCGGGATTGCCTTTGCAGGCGCCGTCAGTATAGATGTCGATTACCTTGGCCGATGCGGATTCGTCAGTCATCAATGCTCGTTGCGAGTGTGCGGGGCCGCGACCGGAGCGAGTCCGGGCGCGAGCGCAGGTTTTTTCAGCTTGCGTGGACCGATGAGCCGCATGCCGCGCACGCGCTTCACCGCCGTGATCATGTAAGCGGCGCCGAAAATGGGCCACCAGCGGTCGCCGGCGGGCTCCATGAATTCATAACGCTGCAGCCATTTGTCCGTCAGCAGCGGCGGACGATAGCAGCCGAAGCGCCCGCGTTCAAGGTCGAAGCCGAGCAACTTGATCCAGTCCTTGATGCGCGTGAACGCAATCATGTCGTGCGCTTCCGGCACGAACGGGCGTCCCGCCACCTTGCCGAGCGATTGCCGCGCGCCCCACAGACTGAGCGAATTGAAACCCAGGATGATCAACTGGCCTTCGGGCACGAGCACGCGCTCGGCTTCGCGCAATAGCCGGTGCGGATCGCGCGAGAATTCCAGCGTATGCGGCAGCACGAGCAAGTCGACGCTCTGTGCTTCGAACGGCAAATCCAGGAATTCGCACCAGACCGTGCTCCGTCCTTCCGGCGCGCTCGCGCCTCTTGCGGACGTGCGCGGCAACGTGTACGGCGCGCTCGCGCCGCTTTCGGCGTCGAGCACGAGCGCGCGCCCGGTCATGCGATTCTCGCGCAAGGCATCCAGTTGCGGCATGCCGAGCTGAAGCGCGTGATAGCCGAAGATATCGCAGACCACGCGGTCGAGCTGCGCCTGCTCCCACTCCAGCACGTAGCGTCCGGGCGCGGAGTTCGTCCAGGCGGGCCAGTCTATAATCGCTCGGTCAGACATGTTCGGATGCCGCGTAGATGATCGCCATGGATTCGTTTGCTGAAGATTCGTCCAAACGCGCGCCCAGGCGCGAACTCGAGTACGTGCCGGTCCCGGCCTTCGAAGACAACTACATCTGGCTCGTGTCGGATTCGTGCGATGCCGTCGTGATCGACCCGGGCGACGCCGCGCCCGTCGAGGCCTATCTCGCCGAACGCGGCTGGCGGCTGACCGCTATTTTACTCACGCACCATCATCGCGACCATGTCGGCGGTGTGAAAGCATTGCTCGATAGCCGATCGGACGAGGGCATTCCCGTGTACGGGCCGGCCGGCGAGCGCATCGAGCATCTGACTGGGCGGCTGGCCGGCGGCGACACGGTACGCATCGCCCAGCCAGAAGTGAGCTTCACCGTCATGGATGTGCCCGGCCATACGGCCGGCCATATCGCGTATTTTCGGGAAGACGACGGAAGCGGCACGCCGCACGTCTTCTGCGGCGACACGCTGTTCGCGAGCGGCTGCGGGCGTCTTTTCGAAGGCACGCCGCAGCAGATGCTCACCTCGCTCGACGCGCTCGCGGCGCTTCCCGACGCGACGCTCGTGCATTGCGCGCACGAATACACGCTGTCGAACATTCGCTTCGCGCGAGCCTGCGAGCCGGACAGTGTGGCGCTCGCGCGCTGGAGCGACGAAGCACAGGCGCTGCGTGCCGCCGGCAAGCCGACGCTGCCCACGACCATCGGTCACGAAAAAGCGCTAAATCCGTTTTTGCGCGTCGATCAGCCGGCAATTCGAGCGGCGCTTGTCGCGCAGTTCAAGGAGCCGGTCGCCGGCCGCACCGAAGCGTTCCGCATGCTGCGCGGATGGAAGGACAATTTCCGCTGAGCGCCGGGAACTTAATGCAATACTTTAGGAACGGCGATAGATGCAAGATTTTGCAGGGGTTTTACGCGCATTCTTATTGACGTCCTAGGTTCGGTTCCGTACCATCGGCTCCAAATTTCCAAGCATATCTTTTGGAAGCCGAGACGTTCATGCGACTAACATTAAGTGCGCTATCCGTCCTGACGCTGGCCGCGTGTGCCAGCCAGGGGCCGACAGCGCCCGCCTCAGATCCTACTTCCGCCACTCCTACCGCCGCCTCGCAGCAACAAGTCGCCGACACGATTCGCCGCACCGCAGCCGCCAAGGAAACCATCAACGTCGACAAGACGCCTGTCACTTCGCTCGCCGGTTCCGCGGACTTGTGGAGCCGCATTCGCAATGGTTTCCAGATTCCGGACCTGCAAAGCGATCTCGTCGACATGCAGGTGAACTGGTACGCGCAGCGTCCGGATTACGTCGAGCGCATGACCACGCGCTCGCAGAAGTACCTGTATCACATCGTCGAGGAACTTGAGCAGCGCCATATGCCGACGGAACTGGCGCTTCTGCCGTTCATCGAGTCGGCGTACAACCCGCAGGCGCTGTCCGTCGCGAAGGCGGCCGGCATGTGGCAGTTCGTGCCGGGCACCGGCCGCGACTACAACCTCAAGCAGAACATGTGGCAGGACGAGCGCCGCGACGTGCTCGCGTCGACGAGCGCCGCGCTCGACTATCTCTCGCGTCTGCATGACATGTTCGGCGACTGGCACCTGGCGCTCGCCGCATACAACTGGGGCGAGGGCAACGTGCAGCGGGCCATTGCGCGCAACGAAGCGGCCGGTTTGCCGACCGACTACGAAAGCCTGCGCATGCCCAACGAGACGCGCAATTACGTGCCGAAGCTGCAGGCCGTCAAGAACCTCGTGACGAATCCGCAGCAGTACGGTCTCGCGCTGCCGGACATTCCGAATCACCCGTACTTCGTCACGGTCACGACCGCGCGCGATATCGACGTGACCATGGCTGCGAAGCTCGCCGGCATGAGCGTCGAGGAATTCCGCTCGCTGAATCCGTCGTTCTCGAAGCCGGTCATTCTCGGCGCGACGAACCCGCAAATCTTGCTGCCGTTCGACAACGCCGCCACGTTCCAGCGCAACCTCGGGTCGTACACGGGCGCGTTGTCGTCGTGGACCACGTACACAGTGACCGAGCGGGCGCGGCCTGCGGCGATCGCCGAGAAGATCGGTGTCGATGCGGACACGCTCATGTCGGTCAACCGCATTCCGGCGGGCATGCGTCTGAAGCCGGGATCGACCATCGTCGTGCCGCGCACGGACGACGACGACGAAGACATCAGCGCCGACGTCGCCGCGAACGCCATGCTGGCCGTTGAGCGCGACGTGCCCGACACGCGCAAGATGGCCATTCGCGTGCGCCGCAAGCAGTCCATCGCGACGCTGGCGGACCGTTACAACGTGTCGGTGGCGCAAGTGCGGGCCTGGAACCATACGCATCGCGATATGTTCATGCCGGGGCAAGTCGTCGTGCTGCACGTTCCGTACGGTCGTGCCGTGCCTGCCGAGCCGGGCCCGGTGCGCGTCGAGACGGTGGCGGCGTCGAGCCGTTCGTCGGGCGGCGTCAGCCGAATCGGCACCCATGTCACCGCGAAAACGCCGCACGGCAAGGCGCCGGGACATACGCTCACGCGCGTGTCGGCTACGATCTCGCCGAAGACGGGCGCTTCCGCCAAGCCCGCTGCCCCGGCCAGGACGGAAAAGCACGCCGCCGCGCATTCCGCCGGTTCCAAGGCCAAGAAGAAATAAGGGCAGCGCGGCTCGCGCTTTCTGCTTATTCCACGCCGTCACCAAGGTGACGGCGTTTTCATTTCGCGGCGCAGTTAAACTGGCGTTTCAAAAGAACAACTGTCCAGCGCATGCCGTCCTCCGTTCGTCTCCGGGTGTTCTTCCTCTTTGCCGCCGGGTATTTCGTCTCGTACGTGTTTCGTGGCGTCAACCTCGGCTTCGCGCCGCTCATCACGCATGATCTCGGTCTGTCCGCCGCCGATCTCGGCTTGCTGACGTCGCTCTATTTCATCGGCTTCGCGATCGCGCAGATTCCGGTCGGCGTGCTGCTCGACCACTACGGGCCGCGCCGCGTCACCGCCGGCATGCTGGTGTTCGCGGCGGCCGGCATCTGGACGTTCGGCGCGTCGCACGGGCTGGGCGGATTGATGGTGGGGCGCTTGCTGATCGGCGTAGGCGTCTCCGTCTGTCTGAGCGCGGCGTTCAAGGCGTCCGCGCAGCATTTTCCGGTCGCGCGGCTGCCGCTCGTCAATGGCTTCACGATGGCGGTCGGCGGACTCGGCGGGGTGGTCGTCGGCTCGCCGCTCGCCTCGCTGTTGCAGACGACGACGTGGCGGCAGGTGTCGATCGGCCTCGGCGTGTTCACGCTCGTCGTCGCGGCAGCCATCGCGCTCTTCGCGCCTCGCAAGGCGGACTCGCATCATCAGGCCGACGTCATCAGCCAGTTCAAGGGCACCTGGCACATCCTGAAAAGCGGCGCGTTCTGGAAGATCGCGTCTTTCTCCGTCGTCACGCAGGGCGTGTTCTATGCGATGCAATCGCTCTGGATCCGCCCCTATCTGCTCGACGTGATGAACTTGACACCCGCGCACGCCGCCGCGCTCGTGTCGGTGCTCGGCTTCGCGATGATGCTCGGGTGCGTCGGCTTCGGCGCGGCGGCGCGCGGCATGGAGCGGCGCGGCGTGTCCGTCTACGCGTTCTGCGGCGTAGGAATGGCGCTCTACGTTCTCGTGCAGGTGCTGATGGTGCTGCGCGTGCCGCTGCCGCCCGCGACGCTGCTCGCTGCCTACGGCGTGTTCGGCGGCACCGGCATCTTGAGCTACGCGGTGATGGCCGAGTACTTCCCGTCGCACATGATCGGCCGGGCGACGACGACGCTCACGCTCGTGATTTTCCTGCTGATCTTCGGTTTTCAGGTCGGCGTGGGCGCAGTGCTTTCGCGCTGGACGCCGGAAGGCGGTCACTATCCGGCAGCCGCGCATGTGACGGTGTGGAGCGTTCTGATCGCGTTGCAATTGGCGAGCGCGGTTTGGTACGTGTTGCCGAGCCGCGTGCTGCACAAGACCGGGCGAACTGCATCGTAGAGGTGTCGCGAGAACGGGACGCACGGCAAGCGGAGACTTCCGAAATTTGGCGAAACGTCTGATTTCACGCTATAATTCGAAGGTTTGAGCATATCAACCCGCACCCTAGCGCCTACCTCCCATACACCGTCGTTCGCTGCGCCTGGCAGCGCGCGCTGCACGCCGCAATCGTCCGCTTGGCAACCTCGTTCGCTTACTGCGAACAGTCCGGTCCGAGCCGCGATTCCCGAGTTTCCCGCGTGTAAGCCGCCGCCCTCGCGCAAGGATGCCCGCGCTCGCTTCGTGCCGCGGCCCCACGCCTGAATTTCGGACAGACAGGTCGGTAACAGGGTGTTCCCCAAGGAGCTTCCCGTGTTGCCGTCATTCTCCCCAGCACTTCTCGCACTTGCCGACGGCACGGTCTTTCGTGGTCAATCGATCGGCGCCGCAGGTTCGACGATCGGCGAAGTGGTGTTCAACACCGCGATCACCGGCTATCAGGAAATCCTGACCGATCCGAGCTACGCCCGCCAGATCGTCACCCTGACGTATCCGCACATCGGCAACGTCGGCGTCAACGCCGAAGACGTCGAAGCCAGCCGAGTCCATGCCGCCGGCCTTATCATCCGTGACCTCCAGGTGCTCGCTTCGAACTTCCGTTCCGAGCAAACGCTTTCCGATTATCTAAAGGCGCAGGGCATCCCCGCCATTGCGGGCATTGACACGCGCAAGCTCACGCGCATTCTGCGCGACAAGGGCGCGCAGAACGGCTGCATCCTCGCCGGCAGCGACGACGAAGCCGAAGCCCTGCGGCTCGCGCGCTCGTTCCCCGGCCTTGCCGGCATGGACCTCGCGAAGGTCGTGTCGACGAAAGAGCGTTACGAATGGACGCAACGCGAATGGCGCCTCGGCAGCGGCTACGGCACGCAGGACGCGCCGACATTCCGCGTCGTCGCGTTCGATTACGGCGTCAAGTACAACATCCTCCGCATGCTGGCCGAGCGCGGCTGCCACGTGACCGTGCTGCCGGCTGAAGCCACCGCCGCAGATGCGCTCGCTCTCAATCCTGACGGCATTTTCCTGTCCAACGGCCCAGGCGACCCGGAACCGTGCGACTACGCGATCGCCGCGACGCGCGAATTCATCGAGCGCGGCATTCCCACGTTCGGCATCTGCCTCGGGCATCAGATCATGGGGCTCGCCGTCGGCGCAAAGACCACGAAGATGAAGACCGGCCACCACGGCGCGAATCATCCGGTGAAGGATATGGAAGACGGCCGCGTCGTGATCACGTCGCAGAACCACGGCTTCGCGGTAGACGCCGCGACGCTCCCCGCGAACGCCAAGGTCACGCACGTCTCGCTTTTCGACGGCACGCTGCAAGGCTTCGCGCTGACCGACAAGCCCGCGTTCTGCTTCCAGGGCCACCCGGAAGCGTCGCCCGGCCCGCACGACATTGCGTATCTGTTCGACCGCTTCATCAAGCTGATGGAAGCGCAGAAGGTCGCCGCATAAAGAACATCACAGAGCACAGTTATGCCGAAGCGCACAGACATCAAGAGCATTCTCATCATCGGCGCGGGCCCGATCATCATCGGTCAGGCGTGCGAGTTCGACTATTCCGGCGCGCAGGCGTGCAAGGCACTGCGCGAGGAAGGCTACAAGGTCATTCTCGTGAACAGCAATCCCGCGACGATCATGACCGACCCGAACACGGCGGACGTCACCTACATCGAGCCGATCTCGTGGGAAGTGGTCGAACGCATCATCGCGAAAGAGCGGCCCGATGCGATCCTGCCGACCATGGGCGGGCAGACCGCGCTCAATTGCGCGCTCGACCTGTTCCATCACGGCGTGCTGGAAAAGTACAACGTCGAGCTGATCGGCGCATCGCCGGAAGCCATCGACAAGGCGGAAGACCGCCAGAAGTTCAAGGACGCGATGACCAAGATCGGCCTCGGTTCGGCCAAGTCGGGCATCGCGCATTCGATGGAAGAGGCGCTCGCCGTGCAGGCGCAGATTGCCGAAGCGACCGGCAGCGGCGGCTATCCGACCGTGATCCGGCCGTCGTTCACGCTCGGCGGATCGGGCGGCGGCATTGCGTACAACAAGGAAGAGTTCGAGGAAATCTGCCGTCGCGGTCTCGATTTGTCGCCGACGCGCGAGCTCCTGATCGAAGAATCGCTGCTCGGCTGGAAAGAGTACGAGATGGAAGTGGTCCGCGATAAAAAGGACAACTGCATCATCGTGTGCTCGATCGAAAACCTCGATCCGATGGGCGTGCATACCGGCGACTCCATCACCGTCGCGCCCGCGCAGACGCTCACCGACAAGGAGTATCAGGTGCTGCGTAACGCGTCGCTCGCGGTGCTGCGCGAAATCGGCGTGGACACGGGCGGCTCGAACGTGCAGTTCGCGATCAACCCGGTCGACGGCCGCATGGTCGTCATCGAAATGAATCCGCGTGTGTCGCGCTCATCCGCTTTGGCATCGAAAGCGACGGGCTTCCCGATCGCCAAGGTCGCCGCGAAGCTCGCCTGCGGCTATACGCTCGACGAGCTCAAGAACGAAATCACCGGCGGGCAGACGCCGGCATCATTCGAGCCGACCATCGACTATGTCGTGACGAAGGTGCCGCGTTTCGCGTTCGAGAAATTCCGCGAAGCCGATTCGCGTCTCACGACGCAGATGAAGTCGGTCGGCGAAGTGATGGCCATTGGCCGCACGTTCCAGGAGTCGTTCCAGAAGGCGCTGCGCGGTCTGGAAGTCGGCGTGGACGGTCTCGACGAGAAGACCACGAGCCGCGACGAAGTGATCCGTGAGATCGGCGAGCCGGGCCCGGACCGCATCTGGTATCTCGGCGACGCGTTCCGTCTCGGCCTCACGCCCGAAGAAATTTTCGAGGAAACGTCGATCGATCCGTGGTTCCTCGCGCAGATCGAACAGATCGTGCTAAAGGAAAAGGCGCTGCAAGGCCGCACGCTCGAAAGTCTCACGCGCGACGAACTGCTGTATCTGAAAAAGAGCGGCTTCTCGGATCGGCGTCTCGCGAAGCTCACGGGCTCGACGCAAGCCGACGTGCGCAAGAAGCGCCATGAACTGAAGGTGCGTCCGGTGTACAAGCGCGTCGATACGTGCGCGGCCGAATTCGCGACGAAAACAGCCTACATGTACTCGACCTACGAGGAAGAGTGCGAAGCGAACCCGACGGACAAGAAGAAGATCATGGTGCTCGGCGGCGGGCCGAACCGGATCGGACAGGGCATCGAGTTCGACTACTGCTGCGTTCACGCCGCGCTCGCCATGCGCGAAGACGGCTATGAAACCATCATGGTCAACTGCAATCCGGAGACCGTGTCCACGGACTACGACACCTCCGACCGCCTCTACTTCGAATCGCTGACGCTCGAAGACGTGCTCGAAGTCGTCGATCTCGAAAAGCCGGTCGGCGTGATCGTGCAGTACGGCGGCCAGACGCCGCTCAAGCTCGCGCTGGACCTCGAGGCGAACGGCGTGCCGATCATCGGCACGTCGCCGGACATGATCGACGCCGCCGAAGACCGCGAACGCTTTCAGAAGCTATTGAAGGATCTCGATCTGCGTCAGCCGCCGAACCGCACCGCGCGCACCGAAGACGAAGCGCTGAAGCTCGCGGAAGAGATCGGTTATCCGCTCGTCGTGCGTCCTTCGTACGTGCTGGGCGGCCGCGCGATGGAAATCGTGCACGAGCCGCGCGACCTCGAACGCTATATGCGCGAGGCCGTGAAGGTGTCGAACGATTCGCCGGTGCTGCTCGACCGGTTCCTGAACGACGCGATCGAATGCGACGTCGACTGCATCTCGGACGGCGAAGCGGTGTTCATCGGCGGCGTGATGGAGCATATCGAACAGGCGGGCGTGCATTCGGGCGATTCGGCCTGTTCGCTGCCGCCGTATTCGTTGTCGGATGCGACCGTCGACGAGCTGAAGCGCCAAACCGCAGCGATGGCCA
Source organism: Caballeronia sp. GAFFF1 (assembly GCF_023630705.1). GTDB lineage: Bacteria > Pseudomonadota > Gammaproteobacteria > Burkholderiales > Burkholderiaceae > Caballeronia. The sequence continues at coordinate 156,038 of NZ_JALQEM010000018.1, read as the reverse complement.
AGGCGTTGAACGTCGTCGGCCTGATGAACGTGCAGTTCGCCATCCAGCAGGTTACGCAGGAAGACGGCACGAAGAAGGACGTCATCTACGTGCTGGAAGTGAATCCGCGCGCATCGCGCACGGTGCCGTATGTGTCGAAGGCCACGAGCCTGCCGCTCGCGAAGATCGCCGCGCGCGCCATGGTCGGTCAGACGCTCGCGCAGCAAGGCGTGACGAAGGAAGTCGTGCCGCCGTACTTCAGCGTGAAGGAAGCGGTGTTCCCGTTCGTCAAGTTCCCGACCGTCGATCCGGTTCTCGGGCCGGAAATGCGTTCGACCGGCGAAGTGATGGGCGTGGGCCGCACCTTTGGCGAGGCGCTCTTCAAGTCGCAATTGGCGGCGGGCTCGCGCTTGCCGGAATCGGGCACGGTGCTCCTGACCGTGATGGACGCGGACAAGCCGAAGGCGGTGGAAGTGGCGAGCATGCTGCACGAGCTCGGCTATCCGATCGTCGCGACCAAGGGCACGGCTGCGGCCATCGCGGCGGCGGGCGTGCCGGTCAAGGTCGTCAACAAGGTGAAGGACGGCCGGCCGCATATCGTCGACATGATCAAGAACGGCGAGATCGCGCTCGTCTTCACGACGGTCGATGAAACCCGCGCGGCGATCGCCGATTCGCGCTCCATCCGCATGAGCGCGCAGGCCAACAAGGTCACGTACTACACGACGATGTCGGGCGCGCGTGCCGCCGTGGAAGGCCTGCGTTATCTGCGTGATTTGGAAGTCTATGATTTACAAGGCTTGCATGCTCGCCTAAACTAAGGCTTCGACGACTGGTCTAAGTAACACGAGCCGCGGTTGAGCGGTATCTCCTCATACGGGAGATGCGCTAACCGCGGTAATTTTTTTACGGCTGTTTTTTGTTTTGGGCTGTCTATGAGCACGATTCCCTTGACCAAGCGCGGCGCGGAGTTGCTGCGCGACGAATTGCAACGCCTGAAGTCTGTCGAGCGTCCGGCGGTCATCAACGCGATCGCGGAAGCGCGCGCGCAGGGCGATCTGTCTGAAAACGCAGAATACGATGCCGCGAAGGAAAAGCAGGGCTTCATCGAGGGCCGGATCGCCGAACTCGAATCGAAGCTGGCGGCGGCGCAAGTGATCGACCCGACCACCGTGGATGCCGACGGCCGCGTGGTGTTCGGCGCGACCGTCGAACTCGAAGACCTGGAATCCGGCGACACCGTGACGTACCAGATCGTCGGCGACGACGAAGCGGATATCGATCACGGCCTGATCTCGGTGAGCTCGCCGATTGCGCGCGCGCTGATTTCGAAGTCGGAAGGCGACGTCGCGTCGGTGCAGGCGCCGGGCGGCGCGCGCGAGTACGAAATCATCGCTGTCCGCTACGTCTGATGGCCATCGCGCACCGGCTCTTTCGCATCGTCAGCATGCTCTGGGTGGGTAGCCTGCTGACGCTCGGCCTCGTCGCCGCACCTGTTCTCTTTTCGATGCTCGAGCCCGCCGTGGCCGGGTCGGTCGCCGCGCAGTACTTCAGGATCGAGGCCTTCGTCGGCGTGGTCAGCGCGCTGGTTCTGATTCTGATCGGCAATCGCTTCGTGAAAAGCGGTATTGCGGACTATAAGCGCGTGCGATGGATTGTCGCGGTCATGCTGGTGTGCGTGCTCGCCGGTTACTTCGCGTTGCAGCCGTTCATGAACTCGCTGCGCATGGCGGCGCAGGCAGCCGGCACCGATCTCGCCAGTTCGCCGTATGCGCGGCAGTTCGGCATTCTGCACGGCATATCGAGCGCCATCTATCTGATCGAATGTCTTTTCGGCATTGCGCTCGTGTGGCGCTTGCCCGGCAGCGCGCCCAGCGCCATCGTGCCGAAGAACAAGTCGGCGAAGATGGCGGCCAAGCGGGCGCGGAGCTGATCCGCGCTGTGATTTAACGCGGCGCGAGCGTTCTGTATCCCGTTCACGCCGCCTCGGTCACTTTGCGGCCTGATGCTGGCGCTTCGAGCTCGTCTGACGCTTCTTCGCGCGCTTCACGTTGCCGCCCGCGGTCACGCGCTCGTTGCCGAGCACTTTGAGCGTCTGCTTCTTGGGCTTTTTGAACGCAGGCGCATCGCGCGAGATTTTCACGGCCTTGACGATGCGCGGCGCGCGACCCTTCGAAGGACGCTCGACGGCTTCCGCCGCGCTCGGCGGCATGGTGCTGCGCGTGCGCGTGCTGCGGCTCTTGGCCGGCGCGGCGCCTTCCGGCCGCCAAATGACCAGCAGCTTGCCGATGTGCTGGATAGGCGCTGCGTTCAGGCGGTCGCAGATTTCGTCGTAAATGGCGATGCGCGCTTCGCGGTCGTCGCCGAACACGCGAATCTTGATGAGCTGGTGCGCTTCGAGGTGCACGCCGATTTCGTTCAGCACGGCATCCGTCAAACCCTCCGCGCCGACGAGCACGACGGGCTTGAGCGCATGGGCCTGGGAGCGCAGGTCGGAGCGTTGGGCAGGAGAGAGTTCGAGAGCTGGCATGAGAAATTGGGGAGTCGACTAAAATAGGGCGGCGCGGGCCTGGCGGCGTGCCAAACGCGTAATGCGAAGTGCGAAGAAGCCGGCAAGATGGCCGGGTTCGGCCGGGTTCGGGCCCGCTGAGGTGGACCGCCGCCAAAAACAAAATAGGCCGGAGACGCGATTGCCGGGCGCAATCGAGCGCCCGCGGAAACGTTCCGGCCGACAAGACGCGTATTATCCGCTAAAAGCGCCGCATGTTGCTGCAAGATTTCGCGCACGCAACGGCACGCAACGGCACGCAACCCCCAGACCACGCACCGGCGCGGACTGCTCGCGCCACCGAAACACCTTCCACGCCGCACGAACGCGGCATGAGTTCAGCTTGAATGGCAAAGAATCGCTTCAATCATTCGTGGTTGCATGACCACATCAACGATCCGTACGTAAAGATGGCGCAGCGCGAGGGCTATCGGGCCCGCGCGGCGTACAAGCTCAAGGAGATCGACGAGCAGGACAAGCTCATCAAGCCGGGGCAGGTTATCGTCGATCTGGGTTCGACGCCCGGAAGCTGGAGCCAGTACGCGCGCAACAAGCTCGCGCAGGGCGCGAAGCGCGACGCGCAGCGCGAGGGCGGCATCGACGGCACGATCATCGCGCTCGATATCCTGCCGATGGAGCCGATCGCCGACGTCACGTTCATCCAGGGCGACTTTCGCGAAGACTCGGTACTCGCGCAACTGGACGAAATCGTCGGTGAGCGGCAAGTGGACCTTGTAATCTCAGACATGGCCCCCAACCTCTCCGGAGTAGCGAGTGCGGATGCGGCGCGGATCGAGCATCTTTGCGACCTGGCGCTGGAATTCGCTCAGAACCACCTGAAACCGGAGGGTGCGCTGCTAGTCAAATGTTTTCATGGCAGCGGCTATAGCCAGATCGTCGAGAAGTTCAAGCACCAGTTCAAAGTCGTCGCGCCGCGCAAGCCCAAGGCGTCTCGGGATAAATCGTCCGAGACTTTCATCCTCGGGCGGCGGCTCAAAAATCCGGCTGCGGGACCCGCTTAAACGATGTCGGCGAATTTCAGCGATATTTTCGCGGATTATGCCGAAAAAAGACCATCTAACGCTATTTAGGCGGTAGTGAAACCTTATGGCAGGGGTTAGCGGTCTGGATTAGAATGCTTTGGTGGCGCCGCAAGGTTTATGTAGGCGCCCGTCTATGAGTGAGGAGTGGTGCTTTGAACAACAATATGTTCTCTAAAGCGGCAGTGTGGCTCGTGATCGCACTGGTGCTGTTTACGGTGTTCAAGCAGTTCGATAAGCCCCGCGTGCAGGAAGGCGTGTCGTATTCGCAGTTCATGGACGACGCGAAGAACGGCAAGGTTAAGAACGTCACGGTTCAGGGGCGCAATCTCACGGTCACTCCGTCGGACGGCCAGAAGTACCAGATCGTGTCGCCCGGCGACATCTGGATGGTCGGCGACCTGATGAAATACGGCGTTCAGGTCAGCGGCAAGGCTGACGATGAACCGAATGCGCTCGTCTCCGCGCTGTACTACCTTGGGCCGACGATCCTGATCATCGGGTTCTGGTTCTACATGATGCGGCAGATGCAGGGAGGCGGCAAAGGCGGGGCGTTCTCGTTCGGCAAGTCGCGAGCGCGGCTGATCGACGAAAACAACAACGCGATCAACTTTACGGACGTGGCCGGCTGCGACGAAGCCAAGGAAGAAGTGTCGGAACTGGTGGACTTCCTGCGCGATCCGCAGAAGTTCCAGAAGCTCGGCGGGCGCATTCCGCGCGGCGTGCTGCTGGTCGGCCCTCCGGGTACCGGTAAGACGCTTCTGGCGCGCGCCATCGCGGGCGAAGCCAAGGTGCCGTTCTTCAGCATCTCGGGTTCCGACTTCGTGGAAATGTTCGTCGGCGTGGGCGCGGCCCGCGTGCGCGACATGTTCGAGCAGGCGAAGAAGCATGCGCCGTGTATCGTGTTCATCGACGAAATCGACGCGGTCGGCCGTCATCGCGGTGCCGGCATGGGCGGCGGCAACGACGAACGCGAGCAGACGCTGAACCAGATGCTCGTCGAAATGGACGGCTTCGAGGCGAATTCCGGCGTGATCGTGATCGCCGCGACGAACCGTTCGGACGTGCTGGACAAGGCGCTGCTCCGGCCGGGCCGTTTCGACCGTCAGGTGTATGTCGGTCTGCCGGATATCCGCGGCCGCGAGCACATCATGAAGGTGCATCTGCGCAAGGTGCCGATTGCGAACGACGTGGACGCATCGGTCATCGCGCGCGGCACGCCGGGCTTCTCGGGTGCGGATCTCGCGAACCTCGTGAACGAAGCGGCGCTCTTCGCGGCGCGGCGCGGCAAGCGGATCGTCGAAATGCAGGACTTCGAGGACGCGAAGGACAAGATCTTCATGGGTCCCGAGCGCAAGTCAGCGGTCATGCGCGAAGAGGAACGCCGCAACACGGCGTACCACGAGTCGGGCCACGCGGTGGTCGCCAAGCTGTTGCCGCATGCGGACCCGGTTCACAAGGTCACGATCATGCCGCGCGGCTGGGCGCTGGGTGTCACGTGGCAGTTGCCGGAGCATGATCGCGTGAACCTGTATCGCGACAAGATGCTGGAAGAAATCGCCATTCTGTTCGGCGGTCGTGCAGCGGAAGAAGTGTTCCTGAACTCGATGTCGACGGGTGCTTCGAACGACTTCGAGCGCGCAACGAAAATGGCGCGCGACATGGTGACGCGTTACGGCATGTCCGACGTGCTCGGCACGATGGTGTACGTCGACACGGAACCGGACGGCATGTTCGGCAAGCTCGCGTCGAAGACGGTTTCGGAAGCGACGCTGCAAAAGGTCGATGCTGAAATTCGCCGCATTCTCGACGAGCAGTACGCGCTTGCGCGCAAGCTGCTGGAAGACAACCGCGAGAAGGTCGAAGCCATGACCAAGGCGCTGCTCGAATGGGAAACCATCGACGCAGACCAGATCAGCGACATCATGGCCGGCCGTCCGCCGCGTCCGCCGAAGAACATGCCGCCGCCGTCGGGCGACTCGCCTTCGAGCGGCAATAGCGGCACCGAAGTGAAGCCGGGCAGCGCAACCGCGCCGGCCTAAGCTTCCCGAGTCGTATCATGGGCCGGCGTGCAGTGCACGCCGGCCCATTTTCATTTTCGGGCCCGCGTTCTGCCGGGTCGAACGTCCAGTCACTCGCTCTTGCCCATTCGCTTGACCACACTCACTTCCTCCCCCGCACTCGCCGAGCCGCTGCAATGCGGCCGTTTCAGGCTGACGTTCGAACGACCGCTCGTCATGGGCATCCTGAACGTCACGCCGGACTCGTTCTCTGACGGCGGCCGTTTCCTTTCCCGCGACGCGGCACTGGCGCGCGCCGAGCACATGCTCGCAGACGGCGCGGACATGATCGACATCGGCGGCGAATCGACTCGTCCGGGCGCGCCGCCCGTGCCGCTCGACGAAGAACTCGAACGCGTCGTCCCGATTGTCGAAGCATTGCGCGGCGTGCAGATTCCGCTTTCGGTCGATACCTACAAGCCCGCCGTGATGCGCGCCGCGCTCGAAGCCGGCGCCGACATAATCAACGACATCTGGGGGCTGCGTCAGGACGGCGCGCTCGATGCGGTCAAGGACAGCAACTGCGGACTGTGCGTGATGCACATGCTCGGCGAGCCCCGCACGATGCAACTGCACGAACCGGTCTACGACGACGTCGTCGCCTCGGTGCGTGATTTTTTCGCCGAGCGGCTCGCCGCGCTCACGGCGGCGGGCATTGCGGCGAATCGCATCACATTCGATCCCGGCTACGGCTTCGGCAAAACTGTCGGGCATAATTACACGCTACTTGCCGAACTTGCGGCAACGCTGCCAGTCGGCACGCATCGCGCGCTGCTGGCCGGCATGTCGCGAAAATCGATGCTCGGTGCCGTCACCGGTCGCAGCGCGGGCGAGCGCGTGTTCGCGAGCATCGCGGCGGCCGTGTGCGCTGCCGAACGCGGCGCGGCCATCATCCGTGTGCACGATGTGGCCGAGACCGTAGACGCATTGAAGGTTTGGCAAGCCACCAGGCAGGCGGCGCATCGCGCGCAGCATTAACGCGTTCGCGTCGTAGCACTGCGGCGAAGGCGCTCACGCTCGCAGCTTTCCAACGAACAACGCGGATCAAAACAGGCGCCGTAATCCGCGAGGAGGGTCAGGCAACAATGGCAAGACGATATTTCGGAACGGACGGCATTCGTGGACGCGTCGGCGCGGCCCCGATTACGCCGGACTTCGTGCTCAGGCTCGGCTACGCGGCCGGCAAGGTGCTCGCGGGCGGCGACCGGTCGCTACAGAAGGGCAACCGTCCGACGGTGCTCATCGGCAAGGACACGCGCGTGTCCGGCTACATGCTGGAAGCGGCGCTCGAGTCGGGCTTCTCGGCAGCCGGCGTCGACGTAATGCTCGCCGGCCCGATGCCCACGCCCGGCGTCGCCTATCTGACGCGCGCGCTGCGGCTGTCGGCGGGCGTCGTCATCAGCGCGTCGCACAATCCCTACGAGGACAACGGCATCAAGTTCTTCTCCGCCGATGGCAACAAGCTGCCCGACGAAGTCGAACACCAGATCGAGGCGCAACTCGAACAGCCGATGGATTGCGCGCCGTCCGAACGGCTCGGCAAGGCGCGGCGTCTCGATGACGCGGGCGGCCGTTACATCGAATTCTGCAAAAGCACGTTCCCCGCGAGCTTCGACTTGCGCGGCCTGAAGCTGGTGGTCGACTGCGCGCACGGCGCGGCGTACGACGTCGCGCCGCACGTGTTCCACGAACTCGGCGCGGAAGTGGTGCCGATCGGCGTGTCGCCGAACGGCTTCAATATCAACGATGGCGTCGGCGCGACCGCCCCGGATGCGCTCGTGCGCGCGGTGAAGGAGCATGGCGCGGATATCGGCATCGCGCTGGATGGCGACGCAGACCGCCTGCAGATCGTCGATTCGGCCGGACGCCTCTACAACGGCGACGAGTTGCTCTATGTGCTCGTGAAGGATCGCATCGCAACGCATGGCAACGTGGAAGGCGCGGTCGGCACGCTGATGACGAACATGGCGGTCGAAGTCGCGCTGAAGGAGGCCGGCGTGCAGTTCGTCCGTGCCGCGGTCGGCGACCGCTACGTGCTCGAAAAGCTGCGCGAGCACGGCTGGCAACTCGGCGCGGAAGGCTCGGGCCACATTCTGTCGCTGGATCGGCACTCGACGGGCGACGGCATCGTCTCTGCGCTCCTCGTGCTCGCGGCGCTCAAGCGCAGCGGCAAGACGCTCGCCGAACTGCTCGACGGCGTGAGCCTGTTTCCGCAGAAGCTGATCAACGTTCGCATGAAAGCGGGCGCGGACTGGAAGAACAGCGACGCGATCCGCCGCGCCGTGGAGCAAGCCGAGCATTCCCTCGAATCGCGCGGTCGGGTCTTGATTCGCGCGTCGGGAACGGAACCGGTGCTGCGCGTGATGGTGGAAGCCGCCGCGCAGGCAGACGCCGTTCGGCATGCGGAAACGATTGCCCAGGTCGTGAAGGACGTCACTTCGTAAGCGTTCGCAGAAGAACGCGCGTTTCGCAAAAAGCGGGCTTCGGCCCGCTTTTTTATTGCCCGTTCGCAGGCTGACGAATGAACGCTCGATCGACTTTCCATTTGAAAGTCGCCTGTCACATGGCCTTAACCGAGAGTCACATTACTGTCACAGAGACTGCCTATATTTCGCGTGTCGTCCCACACGCTATTCAACCCTGGAGGTCTCATGAAATTGATGCACACCGCGCTCGCTGGCGTAATTGGCGCAATGCTCGCCATCTCTGCGCAAGCGGCCGATATCACCGGCGCGGGCAGTACCTTCGCAGCTCCGATCTACACCAAGTGGGCAGATGCCTATCAGAAAAGCGGCGGCGGCAAGGTCAACTATCAGGGCATCGGTTCGTCGGGCGGCGTGAAGCAGATCATCGCGAAGACGGTCGATTTCGCGGGCTCGGACGCTCCGCTGAAAGATGACGAACTCGCGAAAGACGGCCTCTTCCAGTTCCCGACGGTGGTCGGCGGCGTGGTGCCGGTCATCAACGTGCCGGGCGTGAAGGCAGGCGAACTGACGCTGTCGGGCCAGGTGCTCGGCGATATCTATCTCGGCAAGATCAAGAAGTGGAACGACCCGGCTATCGCCGCGCTGAACCCGAAGGCGAAACTGCCGGATACCGATATCGCCGTGGTGCGCCGCGCGGACGGCTCGGGCACGAGCTTCATCTGGACGAACTATCTGTCGAAGGTCAACGCTGACTGGAAGTCGAAGGTGGGCGAGGGTTCGACGGTCAACTGGCCGACGGGCACGGGCGGCAAGGGCAACGACGGCGTCGCGGCGTTCGTGCAGCGTCTGCCGGGCGCGATCGGCTATGTCGAGTGGGCCTACGCGAAGCAGAACCACATGACTTACGTCGGCCTGAAGAACTCGGCGGGCACGGTGGTGGAGCCGAAGACGGAGACGTTCAAGGCGGCGGCTGCGGGCGCGGACTGGTCGAAGTCGTTCTATCAGATCCTGACGAACGAGCCGGGCAAGGACGCATGGCCGATCGTCGGCGCGACCTTCGTGCTGCTGCATTCGACGCAGGACAAGGCGGCGCAAGGCACCGAAACGCTCAAGTTCTTCGACTGGGCGTTCAAGAACGGCGGCCAGGCTGCGAACGACCTCGACTACATTTCGCTGCCGGAATCGGTCGTGTCGGAAATCCGCACGCAATGGAAGGCGAAGGTCAAGGACAGCGCGGGCAAGCCGGTCGCGGAGTAATAGCAAGGAAGTATCGCAGTCACGCAAGCTGAAACTGTCCTAAGCTGGAGCGGCGGACAGTCAAAGCAGAGGAAGCAAAGAAGCAGTAACAAGCCGCGCGGCGATCGAAAGGTCGCCGCGCGTCTGACACGTAGCGTAACCAAGGCTCCCATGTCGGACATCAACTTAGCGTCGGCACCGCCGGCGGCGCAATCGCAGCGCGCGCCGAGCCGTATCGGCGACATCGTTTTCGGCGGCATCACCCGGCTGGCAGCCGTCGTGACGCTGCTCCTGCTTGGCGGCATCATCGTCTCGCTCATCATTGCGTCGATGCCGACCATCCAGAAATTCGGTCTCAGCTTTCTCTGGCGCGCGGAGTGGGATCCGCCCAGCGAGAGCTTCGGCGCGCTCGTGCCCATCTACGGCACCATCGCGACCTCAATCATCGCGCTCATCATCGCGGTGCCGGTGAGCTTCGGCATCGCGCTCTTTCTGACGGAACTGTCGCCGACGTGGCTGCGCCGGCCGCTCGGCGTCGCCATCGAACTGCTCGCGGCGATTCCGTCGATCGTCTACGGCATGTGGGGTTTGCTCGTGTTCGCGCCGATCTTCGCGACGTACTTCGAGAAACCGCTCGGCGCGCTGCTCGGCGGCGTGCCGCTCATCGGCGCGTTGTTTCAGGGGCCGCCGATCGGCATCGGCATTCTGTGCGCGGGCGTCATTCTCGCCATCATGATCATTCCGTACATCGCGTCCGTGATGCGCGACGTGTTCGAAGTCACGCCCGTGCTGCTGAAGGAATCGGCGTACGGCATCGGCTGCACGACGTGGGAAGTGATGTGGAAGATCGTGTTGCCGTACACGCGCGCCGGCGTGATCGGCGGCGTCATGCTCGGTCTCGGCCGCGCGCTCGGCGAGACCATGGCGGTGACCTTCGTGATCGGCAACACCAATTTGCTCGACAACGTGTCGCTCTTTTCGCCGGGCAACAGCATCACCTCCGCGCTCGCAAACGAGTTCGCGGAAGCCAGTCCCGGCCTGCACACATCCGCGCTGATGGAACTGGGTTTGATTCTCTTCGTCATCACGTTCATCGTGCTCGCGCTTTCAAAGCTGCTCTTGATGCGCATGCAGCGCGCGGAGGGTGCAAAGTGAGCCGTCCCGCAACGTTCAATCAGGACCACGAGCGCACGGTCGCCACGCGCATGAAGCTGCAACGCCGCCGCCGCGGCACCAACGCGATCGCGCTGACGCTCTCGCTCGCGGCAATGGCGTTCGGCCTCCTCTGGCTCGTGTGGATTCTCTTCACGACGCTCAAGCTCGGCGTCTCCGGCCTTTCGGTCGAGCTGTTCACGCAGTCGACGCCTCCGCCGAACACCGATGGCGGCGGTCTCGCCAACGCGATCGTCGGCAGTCTCATGCTCGTCGTGCTCGCAACGTGCATCGGCACGCCGCTCGGCATTCTCGCGGGCGTGTATCTCGCGGAATACGGGCAGAAGCGCTGGCTCGCGAACGTGACGCGCTTTATCAACGACATTCTGTTGTCCGCGCCGTCAATCGTCGTCGGTCTTTTCGTGTACGCGCTGGTCGTCGCGAAAATGGGGCGTTTCTCGGGCTGGGCCGGCGTGATCGCGCTCGGACTGCTGCAGATTCCCATCGTCATCCGCACGACGGAGAACATGCTGAACCTCGTGCCCAACGCGCTGCGCGAGGCGGCCTTCGCGCTCGGCACGCCGAAGTGGAAGATGGTGATGTCGATCACGCTGAAGGCGTCGGTCGGCGGCATCGTGACGGGCGTGCTGCTGGCCGTCGCGCGCATTGCGGGCGAGACCGCGCCGCTGCTCTTCACGGCGCTGTCGAACCAGTTCTTCACGCTCGACATGAATCAGCCGGTGGCGAATCTGCCGGTGACGATCTACAAGTTTGCGATGAGTCCGTTCCCGCAATGGCAAACGCTCGCGTGGGCCGGCGTGTTCCTGATTACGCTCGGCGTGCTGGGTCTCAATATCCTGGCGCGCGCGATTTTCTCTAAGAAATAAGGGTGGAGTGATTCCATGAACATGGTCGAAAGTGGTGTCAGCCACCTGAATTCGAAGACGGAAGGTAAGCCGGTCGAGCGCGGTCCCGCGCCGGGCAGCGTGCGTCCGACGCACGGTTCGCAGCCGGCGGATTCCATCAAGCCGAAGATCGAGGTGAACAACCTCAACTTCTTCTACAACAAGTATCACGCGCTGAAGAACATCAACTTGCGCATTCCGGAGAAGAAGGTCACGGCGTTCATCGGTCCGTCGGGATGCGGCAAGTCCACGCTGCTGCGCACCTTCAACAAGATGTTCGCGCTCTATCCGGAGCAGCGCGCGGAAGGCGAAATCCTGATGGACGGCGCCAATCTGCTCGACACGACGAAGGACATCTCGCTCTTGCGCGCGCGCGTCGGCATGGTGTTCCAGAAGCCGACGCCGTTCCCGATGTCGATCTACGACAACATCGCGTTCGGCGTGAAGATGTTCGAGCAACTGTCGCGCTCGGAAATGGACGACCGCGTGGAATGGGCGCTCACGAAGGCCGCCCTCTGGACCGAAGTGAAGGACAAGCTCACGCAAAGCGGCTACGGTCTGTCGGGCGGCCAGCAGCAGCGTCTGTGCATTGCGCGCGGCATCGCCATCCGGCCGGAAGTGCTGCTGCTCGACGAACCGTGCTCCGCGCTCGATCCGATCTCGACGGGCCGGATCGAAGAACTGATCGCGGAGCTCAAGAGCGACTACACGGTGGTGATCGTCACGCACAACATGCAGCAGGCCGCGCGCTGCTCGGACTACACTGCCTATATGTACCTCGGTGAATTGATCGAATTCGGCGACACGGAAAAGATCTTCATCAAGCCGGCCCGCAAGGAAACGGAAGACTACATCACGGGCCGCTTTGGCTGATCGGCCGGTCAGCGAACGAACAAAGGACTACAGGAGCACAACATGTCCGATAAACATCTGTCGAGCCAGTTCGACGCCGATCTGAACGCGGTGTCCTCGAAAGTGCTGGAAATGGGCGGTCTCGTCGAGTCGCAGATCACCGCGGCGATGCAGGCGCTGAACGAATTCGACGTGCAGATCGCCGATCAGGTGATCGCGGCGGAAGCGCGGTTGAATACGATGGAAGTCGAAATCGACGAGGAGTGCAGCAACATCATCGCGCGCCGTCAGCCGGCCGCGCGCGACTTGCGTCTGCTCATGGCGATCTCGAAGACCATCACGAATCTCGAACGCGCCGGCGACGAAGCCGAGAAGATCGCAAAGCGCGTGAAGCGCATCAATGAAGACGGCGCGGGCCGCACGGTGAACATCGCTGAGATCAAGCTCTCGGGCGAGATGGCCGTGTCGATTCTGCGCCGCGCGCTCGATGCGTTCGCGCGTCTGGATACGGTCGCCGCCGCGCAGATCGTGCGCGACGACAAGGCGATCGACGAAGAATTCCGCGCCTTCGTGCGCAAGCTCGTGACATACATGATGGAAGACCCGCGCACCATTTCGGCGGGGCTCGATTATCTCTTCATCGCGAAAGCGGTGGAGCGCATCGGCGATCACGCGAAGAACATCGCCGAGTTCATCATCTACATCGTGAAGGGCACGGACGTGCGCCACATTTCGCGCGACCAGCTCGAACGCGAGGCGCTCAGTTAATCCAACGATTCACTTCAAGCAAAAAGGTCAAGAGGTGCCGATGCCCAGCAGTATCCTCGTCGTCGAAGACGAACCCGCGATCTCCGAGCTGATCTCGGTGAATCTGCAACACGCGGGACATTGCCCGATTCGCGCGTATAACGCGGAGCAGGCGCAAAACCTGATCAGCGACGTGCTGCCCGATCTCGTGCTGCTCGACTGGATGCTGCCCGCGAAGTCCGGCATCGCGTTCGCGCGCGAGCTGCGCAACAACGAGCGCACGAAGCATATCCCGATCATCATGCTCACCGCGCGCGGCGACGAGCAGGACAAGGTGCTCGGGCTCGAAATCGGCGCGGACGATTACGTGACCAAGCCGTTTTCGCCGAAAGAGTTGATGGCGCGCATCAAGGCGGTGCTGCGCCGGCGCGCGCCGCAGTTAACGGAAGACGTCGTCGCGATCAACGGCCTGCGGCTCGATCCGGCGACGCATCGCGTGGCGGCCAATCATTCGGGCAACGACATCAAGCTCGATCTCGGGCCGACGGAGTTCCGCCTGCTCCATTTCTTCATGACGCATCCGGAGCGCGTGCACAGCCGCACGCAGCTGCTCGATCAGGTCTGGGGGGATCACGTGTTCGTCGAGGAGCGCACGGTCGATGTGCACATCAAGCGTCTGCGCGCCGCCCTCAAGCCCGCGGGCTGCGATGCTATGATCGAAACGGTACGCGGCAGCGGCTACCGGCTCGCGAAGGGTGCCTGAGGCTGCGCGCATCTTCGCCTTCATCGATCTCCCGACAACATGAACATCATCTGGACGCGTTCCATCGTGTCCCTCGCGCTCCTCGCGGTGCTGTGCGCCGCGATCGGCGCATTCGCCGGCGTGCGCGTGGCGCTCGCTGTCGCCGTCGTCATGCTCGTCGTGCAGGGCTTCGTGAGCACGTATCACACGCAGCGGCTGTGGCGTCTCCTGGACGCGCCGGTGTACGGCCAGGTGCCAAGCGCGCTCGGCATCTGGGGTGAGATCTATTACCGCCTGCACAAGCTCGCCAAACGCTGGCACGCGCAGGTGCGTCAGGTCGAGCAGCAGCATTCGCGCTTCATCCAGGCGATTCAGGCATCGCCTAATGGCGTCGCGATGCTGGACGATCACGACCAGATCGAATGGTGCAACGCCATCGCGGAGAAGCACTTCGGGCTCGACGCGAAGCGCGATCTGCGGCAGCACATCACGCATCTCGTGCGTCATCCGGATTTCATCCGCTATCTGAATTCGCACCGTTACGAAGAGATGCTCATCATGCGGGGCATGGGCACGAACCGGCAGCGCAGTGTCTCGGTGCAGGTGTTTCCGTACGGCGAGAATCGCAAGCTGATTCTCACGCAAGACATCACCGAACTCGAGCGCACCGATTCCATGCGCCGCGATTTCGTCGCGAACGTCTCGCATGAACTGAAGACGCCGCTCACCGTGCTCTCCGGCTTTCTCGAAACGATGCGCGAGTTGCCGCTCGACGAAGCCGACCGCGCGCGTTACCTCGACATGATGAATCAGCAGGCGATGCGCATGCAGAACATCGTGCGCGATCTGCTCGTGCTGGCGAATCTCGAAGGCGATGTCCATCCGCCCGGCGACGAGCTGCTCGACATGCGCGCGGTGCTGCGTCATCTGGAAGACGACGCCAACAGTCTTTCGGGCGGGCGTCATCGCATCCGGTTTCATAACGACGACGCGCTGACCGTGGCCGGCGCGGAGACCGAACTGGTAAGCGCGCTCGGCAATCTGGTGACGAACGCGGTGCGCTACACGCCGGATGGCGGCAGCATCGACGTGTCATGGGAGCGCGTGGACGATCGCGCGGTCTTCACCGTGCGCGACAGCGGCCTCGGCATTCCGGCGGAGCATATTCCGCGCTTGACGGAGCGTTTCTATCGCGTGGACCGTAGCCGTTCCCGCGATACGGGTGGCACCGGGCTCGGGCTTGCCATTGTCAAGCATGTGCTGCAACGGCATCATGCCGATCTCGACGTGAAAAGCGAAGTGGGGCGGGGCAGCACGTTCGTCGTGCGCTTTCCCGCGTCGCGCACGGCGTTGCGCAAGTCCGTGGCGGCTTGAATTAGCACGGCGCGTTGCGCGCCGTATCGTCAGGAATCACGAACAGAACTTCGCGAGCAGTCCCAACTGTGCGTTGCGCAGCGCCTTGCCCGAACGGCGCTTGCGATAGTGCCCGTCGCTTTGCATGACCCACGCCGACTGGTTGTCGCCGAGACACACGGACAGACCTTCGGCAATCACGCGGCGCTTAAGCCGCCGGTCGCGGATTGGGAACGCCACTTCCACGCGGCGAAAGAAGTTGCGATCCATCCAGTCGGCGCTCGACAGATACACGTCTTCCTTGCCGTTCGCATAAAAATAGAAGATGCGGTGGTGTTCGAGGAAACGCCCGACGATAGATCGCACCGTGATGTTTTCCGACAGATCTTCGACGCCCGGCTTCAGAGAACACACGCCGCGCACGATCAAGTCGATCTTCACGCCCGCATGCGATGCCTCGTAGAGCGCCGCGATCACGGTCGGCTCGAGCAACGCGTTCATCTTCGCGACGATGCGCGCGCGCCGGCCCGCGCGCGCGTGTTCCGCTTCGGCGCGGATCGCTTCGATCAGCTTCGCATGCAGCGTGAACGGCGACTGCCATAGATGATGTAGCGCAAGCTCCCCGCCGATGCCCGTCAACTGCTGAAAGACGTGATGCACGTCTTCGCACATTTGCTGATCGGCGGTCATGAGGCCGAAGTCGGTATAAAGACGCGCCGTGCGCGGGTGGTAATTGCCTGTGCCGAGATGCGCGTAACGCTTGAGCACGGTCTTGCCGCCTTGCGACACGCGCCGCACGATCAGCATCATCTTTGCGTGGCATTTGTGGCCGACGACGCCGTACACCACATGCGCGCCCACCGCTTCAAGCTGCGACGCCCAGTTGATATTCGTTTCCTCGTCGAAGCGCGCGAGCAGTTCGACCACGACGGTCACTTCCTTGCCGTTGCGCGCCGCCTGCATGAGCGCGTCCATCAGCGGCGAATCGGTGCCGGTGCGGTAGATGGTCTGCTTGATGGCAACCACTTGCGGATCTTTGGCCGCTTGCAGTAGCAGTTCCAGCACGGGCTGAAAGCTCTCGTACGGATGATGCAGCAGGATATCGCCCTGATCGATGGCATCGAAGAGATTAGTCGTGTTCGCAATCGACTTCGGCACCGACGGAATGTGCGGCACGAACTTGAGGTCCGGCCGGTCCACCATTTCGGGTAACTGCATGAGCCGCACGAGATTGACCGGGCCGTTCACGCGATAACAATCGCGCGGATTGAGCTGGCTTTCGTCGAGCAGGCGGCGAATCAGATGCGGCGGCGTTTCGGCGGACACTTCGAGCCGCACCGCGTTGCCGAGATGCCGCGCGGGCAGTTCGCCCTGCAACGCGACGCGCAGATTGGTGATTTCGTCTTCGTCAACGAAAAGCTCGCTATTGCGCGTGATGCGAAACTGATTGCAGTTGCGCACCGTGAGATGCGGAAAGAGTTCGCTTACGAAATGCTGCATGAAAGAACTCAGCAGCACGAAACCATGCGGATAGCCCGAGAGCGCCTCCGGCATGCGCACGAGGCGCGGCAACGCGCGCGGCGCCTGCACGATGCCCATCATCGCCTGACGGCCGAACGCGTCGGTGCCTTCCAGTTCGACGACGAAGTTCAGGCTCTTGTTCAGCACGCGCGGAAAAGGGTGCGCGGGATCGAGCCCGATCGGCGTCAGCACCGGCAGCAGTTCGTTCTGGAAGTATTCGCGCGCCCACGCGGTCTGCTGTTCGGTCCAGGTCTCCGCGCCATGAAAATAAATTCCTTCCATTTCGAGCGCGGGCAGTACGGTCTCGTGCAGCATCGCGTATTGTTGATGCACGAGGCGTTGCGCGCGTTCGGAGACGAGATCGTAGACGTGTTGCAGCGACATGCCGTCCGGCGAGAGCGTGCCGGGGTTGTCGCGCATCTGCTCCTGAAGACCGGCCATGCGGACTTCGAAAAATTCGTCGAGATTGCTGCTCGTAATGCAGATAAAGCGCAGACGTTCGAGCAGCGGCACCGATGTGTCGGCGGCTTGCGCCAGTACCCGCTCGTTGAAACCCAGGATGCCTAGTTCACGGTTGAAGAGCGGATAACGTATGGACATCGGCTGGGCGTAAGGTGTCTCGATCGGAAGGGCAGAAAAGCGTTCGGATGATCTCACACTAGGATGTCTTTATTGTGACAGAACGATTTTCACAAATTCTACTCACATTGCGGATAGCGTCGCTAGCGGGCGCGCGCGTTCCCGCTTCTGCTTCGCGCGTCTGCTTCGCGTCTGCTTCGATTCCCGATCTTCGCGCCGGCATGAAATAGAATTCGTGTCTCTCGACAGCGTGTCGCTGACACGCGGTTGCGCTTTCTCACTTCACCGTTTCCCGGATATCCGATGGTCACACATCCCCACCTTCTCGCCGCCGTCGACCTCGGATCGAACAGTTTCCGGCTGATCGTCGGCCGGGTCGAGGAAACGCCCGCGGGCAGCCAGATTTATCAGGTCGATGCGTTGCGCGAGCCGGTGCGTCTCGCAGCTGGTCTCTCGAAGGACAAGATGCTCGATCGCGCGTCGCAGTTGCGCGGCTGGGATGCGCTGAAGCGTTTCGGCGAGCGTCTGCGCGACTTCCACCCGGATCAGGTGCGCGCGGTCGCCACCAACACGCTGCGCGTCGCAAAAAACGCGCACGACTTCCTGATCG
Source organism: Caballeronia sp. GAFFF1 (assembly GCF_023630705.1). Lineage (GTDB taxonomy): Bacteria > Pseudomonadota > Gammaproteobacteria > Burkholderiales > Burkholderiaceae > Caballeronia. Next base: position 138,288 of record NZ_JALQEM010000018.1, on the reverse strand, counting down.
AGGCCGAAATCGCGCTCGGTTTTCCGATCGAAGTGATCGCGGGCCGCGAGGAAGCGCGCCTCATCTATGCGGGCGCGGCGCATTCGGTGCCGGCGAGCGCGGGCAAGCGGCTCGTCGTGGATATCGGCGGCGGATCGACGGAGTTCATCATCGGCGCGCATTACACGCCGATCCACATGGAGAGCCTTTATATCGGCTGCGTGAGCCACAGCCGCCAGTTCTTCCCGGCCGGCAACGTGGACGAATACACGATGCGTCAGGCCGAACTCGCCGCCAAGCGCGAGATTCAGATCATCTCGCGTGAATACAAGCAGACCGGCTGGGATCAGGCGATCGGCTCGTCGGGCACGGCGCGGGCGCTCGCCGAGCTGGTCGAGGCGAACGGCTTCAACGATCCCGAGTACACGCACGGCATTTCGCGCGCCGGGCTGGAACGGCTGAAGCGCGCGCTCATCAAGGCGGAGAACGTGAACCGGCTGAAGCTCGTCGCGCTGAAGCCGGACCGCATTCCGGTGCTGCCGGGCGGGCTGTCGATCATGCTCGGCGTGTTCGAGGAGCTCGGTATCGAATACGTCGATACCACGGACGCCGCGCTGCGTCTCGGCGTGCTCTACGACCTGCTCGGCCGTTCGCAGCATCAGGACATGCGCACGGTGACGGTCGAGGGCTTCAAGCGCCGCTATGGTGTCGATGCCGCGCAGGCCGAGCGCATCGGCAATCTGGCGATCAGCTTCTACGATCAGCTCGGCGAGCCGGACGGCGAGCGCAGCGTGGAGAACCGCATGTTTCTCGCATGGGCGGCGTCGCTGCACGAGATCGGCTTGTCGATCGCGCACAGCGCGTATCACAAGCATTCGGCGTATATTGCGAGCAATGCCGACATGCCCGGCTTCTCGCGCACGGATCAGGCGCGGCTCGCGGCGCTCGTGCTCGGTCACGCGGGCAAGCTCGGCAAGCTCGCGCAGGCGCGCGGCGTCGACTGGACGCTGCTGTTCTGCCTGCGCCTCGCCGCGCTTCTGTCGCGGCGCCGCACGGATGTCGGCCTGCCCGGCATCGAGGTCAAAGTCGCGGGTGGCGGCTTCGAAGTGCGTTTGCCGAGCGAGTGGGTGACGAATAATCCGCTGACCGACTACAGTCTCGCGCAGGAAGCGATGGAATGGGAAAAGATCGGGCGGCCGTATCGCGTGATCTACACGGATTGAGCGGATTGAGCGGATCGAGCGGATCGAGCGGATCGAGCGGACTAAGCGCCCGCCCGATGCTCAGCGTCCCGCATCGCCCATGAAGTGCCGCACGTAACGCGCGTTGATGTCGGAGAGGCGGAAGAGCGTCAGAAAATCCGCCGTGTTGAAGTCCGGGTCCCACGCCGGCGCGCCGCAAATCTTCGCCCCCAGGCGCAAGTAGCCTTTGACGAGCGGCGGCGGGCTCACCGACACGCCCGTGCGCAATTCCTCGACCGGTAGCGGCGTGTGCGCGAACGCGCGGTACTCATGCGCGGTGAGCGCGTCGGCGGAAAGCGAAGCGTAGAGATTCGCGGCGTAGTGACCGCCGTCGTTCATGCCGACGCTCGCGCAGCCGAGCATCGTCTCGTAGCCGTTCTGCATCATGTACGTGGCGAGCCCGCCCCACAGCGACATGATGACCGCGCCGTTGCGATAGTCCGGATGCACGCACGAGCGGCCCACTTCGACGAGCTTCGGCCGCAGATGCGTGAGACGCGACACGTCGAATTCGCTTTCCGCGTAGAGCCGGCCGATGCGCGCGGCCTGATGCGGCGGCAACACGCGGTACGTGCCGACCACTTTCAGCGTATCGAGATCGCGCACGAGCAGATGATCGCAATAGGCGTCGAAGGCGTCGACGTCGAGCCCGGCGGGGCCCGACAGACGCGCGCCCATTTCCTCAGCGAACACGCGGTAGCGCAGACGCTGCGCTTCGCGCAGCGCGTCGTCGGAGCGCGCCCACGCAACCTGCAAGCGGTGCTGGCCCGTGACGGTTTCGGCCGTGCGCGGGAGGTGGCGGCGCGAATCGAGCGAGAGCGATGACGCTCCGAAGGGCAGGAAAGGCGTCGGCAGATCGTGCATTGGCATTCCTCGGCGGAAAGGTGACTAACTTTCCGCCAATGTAAGGATGCCGGGTGACGCTCGCATGGCTTGGCAGTGACGTTTCGATGAAACGACATATGCCCCGGCGACATGCGTTTTCGACGCCTAAAGCAGGTCCGGACACATCACCGCGCGCACCACGACTTGCCCGTCGCCGCCGCGCGTGCGGCCTTGAAACCACCACACGCCGCTTTTCTTGATGGGCCACTCCGCTTCGTGCCCGGTCAAGAGCCGTGCGGCCACGCGCCCGAGCGTCGGTTGATGCCCGATCACGACGACCGTCTCGCTCACGCCATCGGGCCAGCCGGCGGCGTCGAGCACGTGCTGCGCGGTCTTGCCGGGCGCGAGATCGTCAACCACGCGATAGCGGTCGCCGAACGCTTCGGCGGTCTGGATCGTGCGCGTGGCGGGACTCGCAAGGAAGAGGGCGTCGTCGTCGATGCGCGCTCTCAGCCACTTCGCGATGCCTTGCGCCTGCTTGCGTCCGCGCGAGGTGAGCTGACGCGCGAGGTCGCTCGACGCCTGGTCTTCCGCTTCGGCGTGACGCCAGAGAATGAGGTTCATGGATCGTCTCCAGAATGAATGGCTTTTGCGAATGGCTTAGAACGTTGCGTGCCAGCTCGTCACGTTACGGCGCTGTCGCATTTGCGGATATGGGACATCGACGCTACAATACGCGGCTCGTCGGAGCGTAGCGCAGCCTGGTAGCGCATCTGATTTGGGATCAGAGGGTCGAAGGTTCGAATCCTTTCGCTCCGACCACGATACAACGAAGGGGTTACAAGTCTCGGCTTGTAACCCCTTCGTCTTTTCCAGGAAACCTCATGCCGCGTATCGTTTTGTCGTTCGCATGCTCCGTCTTCGCGCTCGCGCTGTCCGCGTGCGCCGATTCCTCCAGCCAGAAACATCCTCCGCAAGATCCGCCCGACTACCACGGCGTGCCGACCGACACGCGTCCGCCATCGATGTTGATCGCGCCGACGCAGCCGCAGTGATCCGATTGCGAATCGGTCATAACGACTGAGTAAAAGACTCTAACGCGAATAGAAGCGAATTTTTTGCAGCACGGTTATCATGGGCAACTCGTCGCAACTGGGTTTCGCCATGAATCTGTTGTGGGTTTTTGCTGCCGTCGCGCCTGTCGCGCTTGCTTCGCTTTTCGGGTTCGCCGCCCGCATCGATCCGACGTCGGGCCGCTGGCGCACGAGAAGGAGTACGCGAAAAGACACGCCTTCGGACGCTTGAGTCAGCAAGCGCTACTGCTTGCAGCGAATCACCATCGAACGATTCTTGATGTTCGCGCCGAAGATGCCCGCCACCGATCCGCCCGAAGTCGCGCCGTTGTCGGCGTCTTTCGAGATCACGTCGTAGCCGTACGCGCCGCACACTTCGCCTGCTTGCTTGTAGCACGCCGCCCAGCTCGTGCTCGCGTCGCTGCCGCTGCAGTTGATCGCGAAGCCCGTGTCGCCCGAGGGCAGGTACGTCATCGTGGCGGTGTGCGCGCAGCCGGCCAGCGCGCCGCTCAAAGCCGCCGCCGCGAACAGCGCGGCCGCGGTCATTGTGTTTCCAAATCTCATTCTCTTCCTCGTAACGGCCGCGCGCTTCTTTAGCGCGGCGGCAAATAACGCGACGGGTCCGTCGAGCGGCCCATGTAGCGCACCTCGAAGTGCAGCATCGTGCGATCGCTGTCCGTGTCGCCCATTTCGGCGATCTGCTGTCCCTGCTGCACCGTCTGGCCTTCTTTCACCAGCAGCGTGCGATTGTGGGCGTAGGCGGTCAGATAGTCGTCGTTATGCTTGACGATCAGCATGTTGCCGTAGCCGCGCAGGCCGTTGCCGGCGTAGACGACGCTGCCTGTCGCCGCCGCCACGACCGGCGTGCCCGCCGAGTTCGCGATGTCGATGCCTTTCGAATTCTTGCCGTCGAAGCCGCGAATCACGCTGCCTTGCGCCGGCCATACCAGTGAGACGCCCGGTCCCGGCTTCGCCGGTGCATCGGCCTTTGCTTCGCTCTTTGCGGTGGTGGCTGCGCCGGCCGACGTCGCCCCGGACGCGCTCCCGCTGCCCGCAGGCGGCTCGACGCGCAGCACCTGGCCGACTTCGATGGCGTCCGGATTCGTGAGCGCGTTCCAGCGCGCGATGTTCCTCGTCGACGTGCGGTTTTCCCGCGCGATCTTCGAGAGCGTGTCGCCGCGCTGCACGCGATAGTAGCCCGGCGCGACCGGGGCGGAGCCACACGCGGCGAGCACCGCGACCAAGGATGCGACGACCGATGCGCGGACGACCTGTCCAATTCTTTTCTGCAAAACCTGACCTCGTAAAGCGCCGCCGCGCGTCGGGCGGCGGCGGATCGGAAGGCAGGATTTTACCGTCCCGCATTTCTGCGCACAGAAAGGCGCCTGCGAGCCGGCGCCCCGTGCTGCTGCTGTTCAGGGCGCTGACGTGACGACGAGCCGAAGCGACGCCGTCTCGGTCTTGCCCGGCGCGAGCCAGCGCAGGCCGTGGCCGTTGTGGATGGCGTCGGGCAGGCCGATCCACGGCTCGACGCAATAGAAGTCCGACGTATCCGATTCGGTCCACGTCGTGACGGCGTACCACGGCACCGAATCCGGCTGTTGCAGTTCGAAGCTCACGGTGCGGTTCGGCAAGACGAGCCGCACGGGTTCGTCGGAAGGTCCCGTCAGGCAGTGAAAGCAATCGACGATACTCGCATCCGCCAGCGAATAGCGCGGCGCGCCGGTTCCGGCGTCGGTGATGGAACCGTCGGGCAACTGACGCCGCCGCTCCGTGCGCGGCAACTGGACGCTGCTGTGCGCGCGCTGATCGTGCGGCAGATGAAAGTAGAAGTGGTGCCCCGCGTAGTAAGGCAGCGCGACTTCGCCCGGATTCGATGTCGTGAGCTCGACCTCCAGCGTCGCGCCATCGATGAGACGATAGGCCGCCTCGAAGCGGAATGCGAACGGGTAGCCCTCGCGCGTCGCGTCGCTGTCCACGAGCGTCATGCGCACGCCGTGGCCGTCGGCATCGCGCGTGGAAGAGAAGGGCAGATTGCGTGCGAAGCCGTGCGTCGGCAGCGCATGCACGGCGCCGTCCGGATCGCGCCATTTGCCGATTTCCGCATCGACGAAATGCCGCCCGAGAAACGGGAACAGCAACGGATTGCCGCCGCGAATCTTCGCGGCATTCGACCAGGCGGTTTCATCGAGCGGATCCGGCCAGTGGATGACCGGCTCGCCGCCGACGCGCCAGGTCATGAGCCGGCCGCCCGCATGCGGCGCAAGCTGGATGACCGCGCCGTCGCGCTCGATTTCGATGACGTCTTTCTCGGATGACATGATGGCAACGCACTCCGTTCAATGGCCGACTGGTTCAAGGATTCGTCGATTCTGCCTTGGATTGTTCTAGGCATAAACCCTTTGCGGGAAACTGCGACTGCCCGGCGCAATCGCGATGTGTTGTTATATATACCTAATGTGAGGAACCAGACGGACAGGAGTCGACATGGATCTGGCGATGGCAATGGGCGTCGCGATGTTCAGCCTCTTCGGCGCGAGCACGGCGGTCTTTCTCTATAAACTCAAGGGATGAAACCCAAACAAACGGTCTCGCGTTTCTTTCGGTTTTATTGGACTCTGCTTTCCGTTTTATTCTGATTCGCCGACGTTCTCCTGTCGGTGTCCATTTGTGTGCGCAAGCCGCTTGGCGCTGGGTTTTCCCCTAGGCATAATCGGTCCCGGCTTGCGCGCCGCACCAATTTTTTTCCCTCCTCTCCTTGCTCGCGCCATACGGCGCGGCGAGCGATTTCGCGGCGCGTCCTTCATTTCTCCACGACAAGGACCGACGCGTGACTCTCTGGTTTCTCGTATTTCTCAGCGTGCTTCAAGGCGTAACCGAGCTCTTTCCGGTGAGCAGCCTCGGCCATACACTGCTGGTTCCCGGTTTGATCGGCATGCATATCGACAAGCACGCGCCGCAGTTGCTGCCGTTTCTCGTCGCGCTGCATCTCGGCACGGCGCTCGCGCTGCTCTGGTATTTCCGCAAGCGCTGGATTGCGCTTATCGGCGGCTGGTTCGCCTCCTTCGGCGGACGCCGCAACGATGACGCGCACATGATGTGGGCGCTCATCATCGGCACGATTCCGACGGGCATCGTCGGCCTATTGCTCGAGAAGCGGCTGGAGGCGATTTTTCATGACCTGCGAATCGTCGCCGCGGCGCTGATCGTCAACGGCGTGTTGCTGTGGCTCGGCGATCGCCTGCAGAAGAGCCGCGCCGCGCGCGCACCGGAGAAGCTCACGTTCAAACAGGCGTTTCTCGTCGGGCTGGCGCAGATCGGCGCGCTGATTCCCGGCTTCTCGCGTAGCGGCCTGACGATGATTGCAGGCGTCGGCGCAGGTCTGACGGCTGAAGCGGCAGCGGAATTCTCGTTCCTGCTCGGCACGCCGATCATCTTCGCGGCGGGCGTCCTCGAGTTGCCGAAGCTCTTCCACGCGCCGGGCCAACTGTTCGACGCCGTGCTCGGCGGCGTGCTGACGGGCATCGCCGCTTACCTGAGCGTTCGGTTCCTGATGCGCTATTTCGAAGGCCACGGCAAGCTCGCGTCGTTCGGCGTGTATTGCGTGATCGCGGGCATCTTCTTCCTGGGCTGGTTCATGATGCACGCGCAGCCGGTTTGATGCCTGCGACCGCGCGGTAGGGCGGATGAGGTAAAATCCCGGCTCTCCCGGCTGCGCGACTTCCGCGTGCAGCCGTCACCCGCCCTTAGCTCAGTTGGATAGAGCAACGGCCTTCTAAGCCGTAGGTCACACGTTCGAATCGTGTAGGGCGGGCCAATGGAATATCGAAGGGCCACGCTTTGCGTGGCCCTTCGTCGTTTCGGCTCTCCCGGTTCATGTTCTTGCGCCTATTCATTAGATATCCTACTGAACGTATAAAGCTCAGATCATTCCCCCATCAAACTGGCCCGCTTCCTGCCCATAGTCCCGACGCGCGCGGCGCCTCGCCACTAACGCCTCCGAACACTCCGAGCGCCGCTCGCTTGCGGTGCGCGCCTGCATCATCGCGGCGCGCGATGCACCGAATGAATCCGCGAAAGAGGGCGCATGAACAAACGAGCCTACGAATCGAGTACGGCGCAATGCGCGCTATGGAACCGCAGGCAACTGCGCGTCGAACGTGAAGCGCGGCGCGTGCTCGTCGCGTCGACTGAGCGCGCGCTCGGCGAATCGCTCGTCAAGCTGTTCGATCTCAAGGGCTTCCCCGCGCGATTCGTCGCCGATGTGTCCTCGCTCCGGCAAGGCGTCAGCGAATGGCATCCGCACGTGCTGTTCATCGATACGCGCATCGGCGGATGCGCTCACTACGCGCTCGTCCGCGAACTCCGGGCGCATCCGGACGACGCGACGCGTCTCGTCGTCGCGATGAGCGGCTTTCTGCCTGAAGAACCGCTCGCCGTGCTGAAAGAAGCGGGCTACGACGGTCATTGTCGCCGCCCGTGTCCAGTGTGGCAGATGACCGATATCCTCGACGAGTACTTCGCCTGCCACCTCGTGCGCTAACGGACAACTTGTGTCACGAGACGCGAGCCTGAAAGCGAGCCGAGATCGGTCAGAAATCCGAGTGCCGCCTCATGCTATTCTCGCTGCACGCCGGCTGGCGGTCGAGAAGGTCGACGCGCCCGGCGCCGCACGACTTCGCAACGAGGAGAATCTTCATGCCGATCCATCATCGAGCACCCGCTCGCGCCTGCATCCGCACGACCGTGGCCGTCGCGTTCGCCGTCGCCAGCGCGGGCGCTTTCGCGGCCAACCTGGGCTTTCTGAATAACACGCCGATCACGTACATGAAGCAGCGCGATCTTCAGGCGCTCAACAAGGCTGCGCAAACCGCGCTCGATACCAAGAATGACGGCGAATCGCTCGACTGGAACAACGAAGGCACCGGCAACACGGTGCCGATCAACGGCACCGTGACGCCGCAGAACACGTTCGATTCGGACGGGCTCAAGTGCCGCAAGATTACTCTGGTCGCCAATGCGAAAGGGCAGACGCAGACATGGGCCCCCACCGCCTGCAAGCAAGCCGACGGCAAATGGAAGCTGAAAAAACAATGAGCATGAGCGGAGCGAACGCGCGATGACCGGCCGCACCGTATCTTGCGGTGTCGTCATTCTGAACGCACAGGGCGACGTCCTGCTCTGCCATGCGACGGAAACCGCGCATTGGGACGTGCCCAAGGGACAGGCCGATCCGAACGAGAGCCCGCGCGACGCGGCGTTGCGCGAGCTCGTCGAAGAGACGGGCATCGTGCTATCGGCCGAGCGCCTTGCGCATCTGAAGGATCTTGGCCGCTTCGTCTATCGACGCGACAAGGACCTGCACCTTTTCGCGGTGCGCGTCGCGGACGACGAAGTGGACCTGGCCAAGTGCGTGTGCGAGTCGTACTTCCCACGCTATAGCGACGGCACCATGATTCCGGAGATGGATGCCTACCGCTGGGTCAGTCCCGCGGAAGTCGACCGCTTCGCGAGCCGCAGTCTCGCGCGACTTTTTGAAACGACGCTCTCGCTCGCCGAACTGCACGAAACGCTCGACTGAACGCTCACTTGCGCCTTAGTCGACGCGCCGGTCGTTCGGATGCGCGAAGAGCGCCTTCATCTCCGGCGACATCGGGAATCGCAGGTTGATGCCGTCGGGCGGGATCGGCTGCATGAACCACGCTTCGTAGAGTTTCGCGGCTTCGCCGCTGCGCTGCATGTTCGCGATCACGTCGTCGACCATGCGCTTGAACACCGGATCGCCTCTGCGCATCATGCAGCCGTAAGTCTCCGTCGCGAGCGATTCGCCCGTCACCATATAGTCGCTGCGCGCCGCCCCTTGCTCGGCGATCTGTCCGTAGAGCAACGGATCGTCCATGACGAACGCAACCGCGCGATCGTTCTTCAGTGCTCCGAACGCTTCCGCATGGTCGCGCGCGCTGATGATGCGCATGTTCAGCTTGCGCTCCATCGTCATCTGCCGAAGGATGCGCTCATCCGACGTGCCCGCCGTCGTCGCGACGGTCTTGCCGGCGAGATCCGCGTAGTCGCGAATGCCCGACTTGCGCTTCACCGCCATGTGGATGCCGTACTGAAAGATGCTGTTGGAAAACGCGACGAGCGGATCGCGCTCCGCGATATGCGCCGTCGAGCCGCATTCCAGATCGATCTGGTTGTTGACCACGTAGGAGATGCGGTTCGCGGACGTGACGACCACGTTCTTGATCGCGAGATTCGGCATGTTGAGCCGCCGCTTGACTTCGTCGACGACCTTGAGCGCGATGGCATACGAATAGCCCGTCGGCTGCTGCCGCACCATGTACGAGAACGGCACCGACGACTCGCGCGCGCCCAGCACGATAGCGCCGTTCTCCGCGATCTTGCGCAGCGTCGCCGACGGCGGCATCTGATCGACGGCGGCCTGCGCGGAAGCGATATCCGACGCCGCGGCCGCGCGGGCGACCGGGCAGGCGAGGGCAAGCGCCGCCGCCATCGCGCAGACCATGCGAACTGCGGGCGATTGCGGCTCTTTCATGGTGTCCTCGCTCGGAGCGTGAGCCTTCGCGCGATCACGCCGGCTTGCCCCAACTGTCGCGCAAGCTGACGATCCGGTTGAACACCGGCTTGCCCGGCTGCGAATCGACGCGATCTGCGACGAAGTAGCCGTGCCGCTCGAACTGGAAGCGGTCTTCCGGCATGGCTTCGCGGGCGCTCGGCTCCAGATACGCATTCACGACGCGCTTCGAGTCGGGATTCAGCGCGTCCAGAAACTCCGCGCCGCCCGCGCCCGGCTGCGGCTCCTTGAACAGACGGTCGTAGATGCGCACTTCGGCGGGGTAGGCCGTGGCCGCGCTGACCCAATGGATCGTGCCCTTGACCTTGTACGCGTTCGCGCCTTCGGTGCCCGACTTGCTGTCGGGGAAGTAGTTGCAATGGACGGCGGTCACGTTGCCGTTCTCGTCCTTGTCCGCGCCCGTGCATTCCACGACGAAGCCGTACTTCAGCCGAACCTTGTTGCCCGGGAACAGCCGGAAGTAGCCCTTCGGCGGCGTTTCCTGAAAGTCTTCGCGCTCGATCCACAGTTCGCGCGAAAACGGAAACGTGCGCGTGCCACGGTCCGGATGATGCGGATGCACCGGCGCGCTGCACTCGTCGGTCTGGCCTTCCGGATAGTTGTCGATGACGAGCTTCAGCGGATCGAGCACGGCGATGGCGCGCGGCGCTTTCTCGTCGAGATCGTCGCGCAGCGCGCCTTCGAGCACGCTCATGTCGATCCACGAATCCACCTTCGTCACGCCGACGCGCTCGACCATCAGGCGGATGCTTTCCGGCGTGAAGCCGCGACGCCGCACGCCGACGATGGTCGGCATGCGCGGATCGTCCCAGCCCTCGACGTGATTCTCTTGCACCAGTTGCAGCAGCTTGCGCTTGCTCGTGATCGCATACGTGAGGTTCAGGCGCGAGAACTCGATTTGCTGCGGCAGCGGACGCTCGAAGACGCCGTCGTTCGCCAGCTGCGCGAGAAACCAGTCGTACAGCGGACGATGATCCTCGAATTCCAGCGTACACAGCGAATGCGTGATGTTTTCCAGCGCATCCGACACGCAATGCGCGTAGTCGTACATCGGGTAGATGCACCACGTGTCGCCGGTACGGTAGTGATGCGCGAACCGGATGCGGTAGATGACCGGATCGCGCATGTTGAAGTTGGGCGAGGCCATGTCGATCTTCGCGCGCAGGACGTGCTCGCCTTCCTTGAACTCGCCCGCCTTCATGCGGCGGAAGAGGTCGAGGTTCTCCTCGGGCGTGCGGTCGCGATACGGCGAGTTGATGCCCGCTTCGGTGGCCGAGCCGCGCGTCGCGCGCATCTCTTCGGCGCTCTGGCTGTCGACGTACGCCTGACCCTTCGCGATCAGCATTTCCGCGAACTCGTACAGCTTGTCGTAATAGTCGCTCGCGAAGTACTTGTGCTCGCGGCCGCCCTTGTTCCAGTCGTAGCCGAGCCACTTCACGGCGTCGATGATGGACTCCACGTACTCGACGCTTTCCTTCTCGGGATTGGTGTCGTCGAAACGCAGATGGCACACGCCGCCGTAGTCCGCGGCCAGCCCGAAGTTCACGCAGATGCTCTTCGCATGGCCGATGTGCAGGTAGCCGTTCGGCTCGGGCGGAAAACGCGTCTCGACCCGCTGCGCCCATTTGCCGGAGCGGTTGTCGTCTTCGATGATGTTGCGGATGAAATTGGATGGCGCCGGGGCGTCGTTGCGATCGGTGTTCATGCGAAAAAGAGTGCCAACGGATGCGCTCGCGTGTGATCGGTTCGGCAACCGTTCCGCGCGGCTCGGAAACGGGTTCGAATCATGACTGGATATCGGGTCGATTCTACCTTACGCAACCGGCGCGGGCAGGCGGGTTGCGCCTCGCCGCCGGCGGGTCATGCGCGAGACGTTTGGTAACGACGGTAACGGGACGTAAATCGCCTTGTGAGCCGCATCGGGCGGATTTTATGATCGGCTCGCCACGTCGGGTGACGGCCCGGCGAAGGACACAACAAGACATCACAACGACAACACAAGCAAAAGAAGGAACCCAGCCATGAAGAAGATCGCTATCACGACCATCAAGCTCGCCGCGGCCGCCGCGCTCGTTTCGAGCCTCGCCGCGTGCTCGGGGATGTCGCGCCAGCAGGCGCACGCCGGCGTCGGCGCCGCTGCCGGCGGCGCGCTCGGCTATGTGCTCACGGGCGGCCCGCTCGGCACGGTCGCGGGCGCGGCGGCGGGCGGTCTGATCGGCGCGGGCGTGCGCTGATCTCGGCTCAGATCGCCTTCGACGCCCGTAGTCGCGCGATTTTCTCGTCGTCGTAACCGAGCACGTCGGCGAGCACGCTCGCCGTATGCTCGCCGAGCATCGGCGGATGCGTGCGCGCTTCGGGCGGCGTCGCGCTCATCTTGATCGGGCTCGCGACGAGCTTCACCGCGCCGCCTTCCGGATGCGGCAAGTCGATCTGCATCCGGCGCGCGACCACCTGCGGGTCGTCGAACACTTCCGCGAGATCGTTGATCGGTCCGCACGGCACGCCCGCCGCTTCGAGCGCCGCGAGCCATGCATGCTTGCCGCGCTCGCGCACCATGTCCGCGAGAATCGGCACGAGCAGATCACGATTGCGCACGCGTGACGGGTTCGTCGCGAAGCGCGGATCGTCGGCCAGCTCGGCGCGTCCGCCCGCTTCGACGAACTTGCGGAACTGTCCGTCGTTGCCGACCGCGACGATGATCCAGCCATCGCTCGTCTGGAAGGTCTGATACGGCACGATGTTCGGGTGCGCGTTGCCCCAGCGCACCGGCGGCTTGCCGCTCGCGAGGAAGTTCGTGTTCATGTTGGCGAGCATTGCAACCTGCACGTCGAGCAGCGCCATGTCGATGTACTGGCCTTCACCGGTCCGGTCGCGATGACTCAGGGCCGCCAGCACGCCGACGGTCGCGTACATGCCGGTCATCAGGTCCGCAATCGCGACGCCGGCCTTCTGCGGGCCGCCGCCCGGCTGGCCGTCGCGCTCGCCGGTGATGCTCATGAAGCCGCCGATGCCCTGAATGATGAAGTCGTAGCCCGCGCGCTGCGCATACGGACCGGTCTGCCCGAAGCCCGTCACCGAGCAATAGACGATGTCCGGCTTCACCTGCTTCAGCGATTCATAGTCGAGCCCGTACTTCTTCAACTGGCCGACCTTGTAGTTCTCCAGCACCACATCGCTTTGCGCCGCGAGTTCGCGCACGATGCGCTGGCCTTCTTCCGTCGCGATATCCACCGTCACCGAGCGCTTGTTGCGGTTCGCCGCCAGATAGTAGGCCGCCTCGCGCGTGTCCTCGCCGTCCGGCGTTTTCAGATACGGCGGGCCCCAGTGGCGCGTGTCGTCGCCGGTGTCGGGCCGCTCGATCTTGATGACGTCCGCGCCGAGATCGGCCAGGGTCTGCGCGCACCACGGTCCCGCCAGCACGCGGGTGAGATCCAGTACGCGGATATGGCTCAGTGCTCCCATTCGATATATCGCTCGCTTGAATGTGGTTCGGTGGATCGGCTGCCTTTCACGCGACTGTCGCACGAAACCGCGCCGACGCGAAAGCAGGGCGGACGCGAACCGCGCGTAACGACTTTTGAGGACGTTTCCTTCAGGCCGTTATCGGGCGGGGCCGCGCGGCGAATCCCGTATAATCAAAGATTACCTCTGCCTGGCCGAAAGTCCTTGTCGCAAGGCCGTGCCGGGCAATACCAAAAACCGCATCAGAGAACGCAGACGCGCCCCGTACGCCATGAAAGCCGCCGAAATACGCGAGAAATTCCTGAAGTTCTTCGAATCGAAGGGCCACACGATCGTCCGCTCGTCGAGCCTCGTGCCCGGCAACGACCCGACGCTGCTTTTCACGAACTCGGGCATGGTCCAGTTCAAGGACGTGTTCCTGGGCGCCGAATCGCGGCCGTACACGCGCGCGACCACCGCGCAGCGCAGCGTGCGCGCGGGCGGCAAGCATAACGATCTGGAAAACGTCGGCTATACCGCGCGGCATCACACGTTCTTCGAGATGCTCGGCAACTTCTCGTTCGGCGACTACTTCAAGCGCGACGCCATCCACTATTGCTGGGAGCTGCTGACGAAGGTCTACATGCTGCCTGCGGACAAGCTCACCGTCACCGTCTATCAGGAAGACGACGAAGCCTACGACATCTGGGCGAAGGAAATCGGCGTGCCGACGGAGCGCATCATCCGCATCGGCGACAACAAGGGCGCGCGCTACGCATCGGACAACTTCTGGCAGATGGCCGATACCGGCCCGTGCGGTCCGTGCTCCGAAGTGTTCTACGACCACGGCCCGGAAATCTGGGGCGGCCCGCCGGGGTCCCCTGAAGAAGACGGCGACCGCTTCATCGAGATCTGGAATCTCGTGTTCATGCAGTTCAACCGCGACGCGCAGGGCAACATGACACCGCTGCCCAAGCAATGCGTGGATACCGGCATGGGGCTCGAACGTCTTGCCGCCGTGCTTCAGCACGTGCATAGCAACTACGAAATCGACCTGTTCCAGACGCTCATCAAGGCCGCCGGCCGCGAAACGAACACGGCCGATCTGGAAAACAACTCGCTGAAGGTGATCGCGGACCACATCCGCGCGTGCTCGTTCCTGATCGTCGACGGCGTGATTCCCGGCAACGAAGGCCGCGGTTACGTGCTGCGCCGTATCGTGCGCCGCGCGATCCGCCATGGCTACAAGCTCGGCAAGAAGAGCGCGTTCTTCCACAAGCTCGTGGCCGATCTCGTCGCGGAAATGGGCGCGGCGTATCCGGAACTTAAAGACGCGCAGCAGCGCGTGACCGACGTGCTGCGTCAGGAAGAAGAGCGTTTCTTCGAGACCATCGAGCATGGCATGTCGATTCTCGAAGGCGAGCTCGCCGAGCTGGACAAGAAGGGCGTCAAGCAACTGGACGGCGAACTCGCGTTCAAGCTGCACGACACCTACGGTTTCCCGCTGGACCTGACGGCGGACGTGTGCCGCGAGCGCGGCGTGACGGTCGACGAACCGGCTTTCGACGACGCCATGGCCCGCCAGCGCGATCAGGCGCGCGCGGCCGGCAAGTTCAAGCTCGCGCAGGGCCTCGAATACTCGGGCGCGAAGACCACGTTCCACGGCTACGACAAGGAGATTTTCGACGACGCGAAGATCGTCGCGCTGTATGTGGAAGGCGCGTCGGTTCAGCAGGCTGAAGCGGGACAACAGGCGGTCGTCGTGCTGGACCACACGCCGTTCTACGCGGAATCGGGCGGTCAGGTCGGCGACCAGGGCGTGCTCGTCAACGCGTCGACGCGCTTCGAAGTGGCCGACACGCTGAAAGTGCAGGCCGATGTCGTCGGTCATCACGGCACGGTCGCGCAGGGCACACTCAAGGTCGGCGACGTGGTAAAGGCGCAGATCGACGTCGTCCGCCGCGCGCGCACCGCTCGCAATCACTCGGCCACGCACCTGATGCACAAGGCGCTGCGCGAAGTGCTCGGCGGCCACGTGCAGCAGAAAGGCTCGCTCGTCGATGCCGACAAGACGCGCTTTGACTTCGCGCATAACGCGCCGATGACGGACGAGCAGATCCGCCGCGTCGAAGAGATCGTGAACGCGGAGATTCTGGCGAACGCGCCGGGCGTCGTGCGCGTCATGCCGTACGACGAAGCGGTGAAGGGCGGCGCAATGGCCCTCTTCGGCGAGAAATACGGCGACACGGTGCGCGTGCTCGATCTCGGCTTCTCGCGCGAGCTCTGCGGCGGCACGCACGTGCAGCGCACGGGCGACATCGGCTTCTTCAAGATCGTGATGGAAGGCGGCGTGGCAGCGGGCATTCGCCGCGTCGAGGCCATCACCGGCGACAACGCAGTGCGTTATGTGCAGGATCTCGACGCGCGCATCAACGCGGCGGCGAGCGTGTTGAAGGCGCAGCCCTCGGAACTGACGCAGCGCATCGGACAGGTTCAGGAGCACGTGAAGTCGCTCGAAAAGGAACTGGCCGCGCTGAAGTCTAAGCTCGCGTCGAGCCAGGGCGATGAACTCGTCTCGCAGGCGGTGGACGTCTCCGGCGTTCAGGTGCTCGCCGCCGAACTCGAAGGCGCGGACGTGAAGACGCTGCGCGAAACCGTCGACAAGCTGAAGGACAAGCTGAAGAGCGCGGCGATCGTGCTCGCATCGGTCGACGGCGGCAAGGTGAGCCTGATCGCGGGCGTGACGCCGGATGCATCGAAGAAAGTGAAGGCAGGCGAGCTCGTCAACTTCGTCGCGCAGCAAGTGGGCGGCAAGGGCGGCGGACGTCCCGACATGGCGCAGGCGGGTGGCACGGAGCCGGCCAAGCTCCCGGCCGCGCTCGCGGGCGTCACGGGCTGGGTGCAGCAACAGCTCTAAACGCGCGCTTCACGCAAAGCGGTCCGAAGCGGTCCGAAGCGGTCCAAAGCGGTCCAAAGCGGCCCGATCGGCGAAATGCTGATCGGGCCGTTCTCGTTTCATGATTACAGGCTGTCAGGCATAGCGCGTGCAACGCCGGTTTCTCTAACCACAAAGGGAGATGAACCATGAATCGCACATTCGCATCCGTTTTGCTCGCCACCGCGATGATCGCTTCGGCGGGAGCGGCGCAGGCGAAGGGCTGTATGGAAGGCGCGGCCGTCGGCGGCGTCGCGGGGCACGTGGCGGGCAAGCATGGCACGGCGGGCGCGGTCGGCGGCTGCGCGATCGGCCATCACGAAGCCAACAAGAAAGACAAGAAGGCTCAACAGGCAGCGGCAGCAAGCGCGCCGAGCGGCAAGTAAGCCGTAGCACGCGGGCGGCTGGCGGCCCGCTTGCCGCCCACTCGCCGCCCACTTGCCGCCCACTTGCCGCTCGCGTTCGCCGGGCGCGCGCAGAGCGGCATCGCGTGACCGCGCCCGCGCGACCGAACCGCTAAAATGGCCGGCATCGCGTGCGGACGAATATCTTCCGCGCGCTGCCCCGAGCCATGACAGCGATTCCCATGACAGCGCCCACGCCACTCACCCAGCATTTCGCCTCCGACAACTACGCCGGCATCTGCCCCGAGGCGCTCGCCGCGCTCGTCGAGGCCAACACCAGCGGCCACGAGCCCGCGTATGGCGACGATTCGTGGACCGCGCGCGTGTGCGACCGCATCCGCGAACTGTTCCAGACCGATTGCGAAGTCTTCTTCGTCTTCAACGGCACGGCCGCCAATTCGCTCGCTTTGGCTTCGCTGTGCCAGTCGTATCACTCGGTCATTTGCCACGAACTCGCGCATATCGAAACCGACGAATGCGGCGGTCCGGAGTTCTTCTCCGGCGGCTCGAAGCTGCTCACGGCGAAGGGCGAAAACGGCAAGCTCACGCCCGATGCCATCGAGGAACTCGTGACGAAGCGCGCCGACATTCATTATCCGAAGCCGAAGGTGGTCGCGCTCACGCAGGCGACGGAAGTGGGCACCGTCTATACCGTCGAGGAAGTGCGCGCGATCGCCGCTATCGCGAAGCGCCGGCATCTGAAGGTGCATATGGACGGCGCGCGTTTTGCAAATGCCGTCGCGACGCTGAACGTGCATCCGTCCGAGATCACGTGGCGCGCGGGCGTCGACGTGCTGTGCTTCGGCGGCACGAAGAACGGTCTGCCGGTCGGCGAGGCGGTCGTGTTCTTCGACAAGGCGCTCGCCACGGACTTCGCATACCGCCTGAAGCAGGCCGGGCAGCTCGCATCGAAGATGCGCTTCATCTCGGCGCCGTGGCTGGGCCTGCTCGATGACGACGTGTGGCTGCGCAACGCCCGCCATTCGAACGCCATGGCGCAACTCATGGCCGAACGCCTCGCGGACATTCCCGGCGTGAACGTGCTGTTCAAGCCCGAGGCGAACGCGGTGTTCGCGGAACTGCCCGCGCATGTTTCCGCGGCGCTGCGGGCGAAGGGCTGGCGCTTCTATCAGTTCATCGGCTCGGGTGGCTGCCGGTTGATGTGCGCATGGGACACGAAGCAGGAAACCGTCGAGCGTTTCACCGACGAAGTGCGCGCCCTTAGCACGGCGCGCTGATTCCCGCGTGCCTGCGCGCGCGGCGGACCCCGATTGACACGTTCGCCGCGCGGCTCCAACATGGCCGCACTCATTCACGCGACCTCACCGACGCCACCGCCCGCCATGGCCTTCATCTTCTATCTGACGCATATCCATCTCGGCTACGACTCGCTCGACATGCTGCAAAGCGAATGCGCGCGCATCGGCATGAAACGGCCGCTCGTCATCACCGACAAGGGCGTCGCGGCGGCGGGCCTGTCCGCGCGCGTGATCGAAAGCGCGAAGCTCGGCGCGCTGCCCGTATTCGACGACACGCCATCCAACCCGACCGAAGCGATGGTCATGCAAGCGGCCGCGCAGTACAAGCGCGAAGGCTGCGACGGCTTGATCGCGGTCGGCGGCGGCTCGTCGATCGATCTCGCGAAGGGTGTCGCGATTGCCGCCACGCATGACGAGCCGCTCACGCACTACGCGACCATCGAAGGCGGCAGCGGCAAGATCACGGAGCGCGCCGCGCCGCTCATCGCGGTGCCGACCACGTCCGGCACCGGCAGCGAAGTGGCGCGCGGCGCGATCATCATCCTGAACGACGGTCGCAAGCTCGGCTTCCATTCGTGGCACCTGCTGCCGAAATCCGCCATCTGCGATCCTTCGCTCACGCTCGGCCTGCCGCCCGGCCTCACCGCCGCGACCGGCATGGACGCGATCGCGCATTGCATCGAAACGTTCCTCGCGCCGGCGTTCAATCCGCCCGCGGACGGCATCGCGCTCGACGGGCTCGAACGCGCGTGGGCGAACATCGAGCGAGCCACGCGCGACGGTCAGGACCGCGACGCGCGCCTCAACATGATGTCGGCGTCAATGCAAGGCGCGATGGCGTTTCAAAAGGGACTCGGCTGCGTGCATTCGCTGTCGCATCCGCTGGGCGGCCTCGCGGTGAACGGACGCACGTCGCTGCATCACGGCACGCTGAACGCCGTCGTTCTGCCCGCCGTGCTGCGCTTCAATGAAAGCGCGCCGACCGTCGTCGCCGAGCGCCGTTTCGAGCGCATGCGCCGCGTGATGAACCTCGCGGATAACGCGGATGTCGCGCAGGCGCTTCACGACATGACCGAACGCCTCGGCTTGCCGACGCGTCTCTCGCAAATGGGCGTGGACGAAAGCATGTTCGACAAGGTGGTGCAAGGCGCGCTCGCGGACCATTGCCACAAGACGAACCCGCGCGAGGCGAGCGCCGACGACTATCGTCGCATGCTGATGGAATCGCTCTGAACCATGACCAAGCCGGTTCCAACCACGCGAGCGGATTACCCGCACTTTCTCGCGATCAGCACGCGCTGGTCGGACAACGACGTGTATGGGCACGTCAATAACGTCGTCTATTACAGCTACTTCGATACGGTGGTGAACGAGTATCTATTGCGCCAGGGCGTGCTCGATTTCACCGAAGGCGAGACGATCGGGCTCGTCGTCGAGACGCGCTGCAATTACTTCGCGCCGCTGATGTTTCCGCAACGCATCGACGCGGGCTTGCGCGTGGAACGGCTCGGCACGTCGAGCGTGCGCTATGAAGTCGGCATCTTCGCGGAAGGCTCGGACGAGGCGGCCGCGCAAGGGCATTTCGTGCATGTGTACGTGGATCGCGTGACGCGCAGGCCGGTGCCGTTGCCCGCGCCCCTCGTCGATGCGTTGAAGCCGCTCGTCAACGCCTGAGGGTGTCGTGTCGCTTCAGTGGTTCACTGTCAGCCTGCTGAACGGCGTGAGTGTCGGGCTGCTGCTTTTCATGCTGTCGGCCGGTCTCACGCTGATCTTTTCGATGCTCGGCGTCCTCAACTTCGCGCACGCGAGCTTCTACATGCTGGGCGCGTATGTCGGTCAAGCGCTTGCCGTTCACGCTGGATTCTGGGTCGCGCTCGTCGTTGCGCCGCTCGTTGTCGGTTCGCTCGGCGCGCTGTTCGAGCGATATCTTCTGCGACGCGTGCATGCGCGCGGCGCGCTTGCGGAACTGCTGCTGACATTCGGCGCGGCCATGGTGATCGGCGAGGGCGTCAAGCTCGTCTGGGGCCTCGGTCCCTTGCCCGCGACGATCCCTCACGCGCTCGACGGCCCGCTCTTCACGCTGTACGGCGCGGCCTTTCCGCGCTATCGCGTGTTCATGATGACGCTTTCCATCGCCATGCTCGGCTTGCTCGCCATCGTGCTTCGCACATCGCGCACGGGCCTGGTCGTGCGCGCCGCGCTGACGCATCCGGCAACCGTCGAGACGCTCGGCCACGACGTGCCGCGCGTTTTCACGACGGTCTTCGCGGTCGGCACCGCGCTTGCCGCGCTCGCCGGCGTGATCGGCGCGCCGCTTGCCGTCATCGAACCCGCAATGGCCGATGCGGTCGGGCCCATCGTGTTCGTCGTCGTGGTGATAGGCGGCATCGGCTCGCTGTCGGGCGCGCTCGTCGCGTCGCTGTTGATCGGCTGCGCTCAGACGTTCGCGGTCGGCTCGACGGCATCGGCGGGCAGTATCGCGGCATCGTTCGACATGACGTTGCCCGATGCATGGAGCGCGCTGACGCTCGCGCAGCTCGCGCCGGTGCTGCCGTATCTGCTGCTCGTGGCGATGCTCGCGGCGCGCCCGCACGGATTCATGGGCGAGCGCACGCGCGATGCATAGGTCGGTCCCGTTCGTCCTGCTAATGGCCGCGCTCGCGCTGCCGCCGATTTTCTTCCATCAATCGTGGTTGCTCGCGTATCTCGCGCAGACGGCGACGTTGATCGTCTTCGCGCTCTCGTACAACCTGCTGCTCGGCGAAGCCGGCTTGCTGTCGTTCGGGCATGCGGTATATGCGGGCCTCGGCGCGTTCGCCGCCGCGCATGTCTTCAACGGCTTGCGCGTGCCCTTGCCGCTGTTGCCGCTCATCGGTGGATGTGCCGCCGCGCTGGCCGCCGGGCCCATCGGCGCGATCTCGACGCAGCGCGCGGGCACCGCATTCGCGATGATCACGCTCGGCATCGGCGAGCTCGTCGCGGCGAGCGTGTGGCTGATTCCCGGCTGGTTCGGCGGCGAGGGCGGCGTGAGCATCGACCGCGCGAGCGGGCCGCCGTTCTTCGCGTGGACGTTCGGCCCGCTATGGCAGGCGTATGCGCTGATCGCGTGCTGGTGCATCGTCTCGACACTCGCGATGTTCGCGTTCACCCGCACGCCGATGTGCCGGCTCGCCAACGCCGTGCGGGACGACCCGGCGCGCGCCGCAGCCATCGGCTTCGCGCCGCGCCGCGTGCGCTTCACGATGCTCGTGACGTCGGCGTTCTTCGCGGGCGTCGCGGGCGTGCTGTCGCTCGTCAGTGTCGAACTCGTGTCGGCTGAAAGCGTCGGGCTCGCGCGCTCGACGGGCGTGCTCGTGGCAACGGTGATCGGCGGCACGGCATCGTTCTTCGGTCCCGTCATCGGCGCGGTACTGCTGACGTTTTTCAGCGTAGGCGTCGCGAGCGTGTCCGCCGCCTGGCCGATGTACCTCGGGCTTTTCTTCATGTGGGCGGTCGTCGCGCTGCCGGATGGCATCGCGGGCCTTGTAACGCGTGATAGGCGTGCCTTCGCCTTGAGCGTGCTGAGCGCGATTGCGTGGGGCGTTGCAGTGGTGGTCGCCGTCGAGACGCTCTATGCGCGGCACGCCGATTCGGCCACGCTGCCGCGCGGCGCATCATGGATCGTGGTGCCGTGCGCGTTGCTCGGGTTGTGGCTCGCTCGCTTGGCCGCGAGAAAGGGGCGCGCGCGATGACGTCGGCACTGCGCGTCGAAGGCATCATCAAGCGATTCGGCGCGACCGAAGTTTTGCGCGGCGTCGATCTGTGCATCGAGAAGGGCGAGCGGCACGCGATCATCGGACCGAACGGTGCGGGCAAGTCGACGCTCTTCGATCTGATCTCGGGCCGCGCGAAGCCGGACGCGGGCCGCATTGTCGCGCAGGGCGTCGATATCACCGGCAAGCCGCCGCAGCGCGTGAGCCGCGTGCTCGCGCGCAGCTTCCAGACGACGAGCGTGTTCGCGCGGCTCTCCGTGTTTGACAACCTTCGGTGCGCGGTGCTGGGCGCGGCGTCGTCGCGATGGGTGGACCGCTGGTTCCGCTCCCGAGCGGTCGACGAGCGTGCCCGCGCGATGCTCGATGCCATCGGTCTTTCTTCACGCGCCGACGAGCCCGCCGCGCGCCTCACGTATGCCGAGCAGCGCGCGCTGGATCTGGGCATCGCGCTCGCCACCGATGCGCCGCTCATTCTGCTCGACGAACCCACTGCGGGCATGAATCGCGCGGAAGCGGCGCGCGCGCTCGCCTTGATTCGCGCGACGACGGAAGGCCGCACGCTGCTCGTCATCGAACACGACATGGATGCGGTGTTCTCGCTTGCGGATCGCGTGTCGGTGCTCGTTCGAGGGCGCGTGATCGCATCCGATACGCCCGATGCCATCCGCCGCAATCATGATGTGCAGGAGGCTTATCTGGGAGCGGCGCCATGAGCGGGCTTTTGCGCATCGAGCACTTGCGCGCGTGGTACGACGCGGCGCAGGTGCTGCATGGCGTGAACTTGTCGGTTGCAGAAGGCGAGGCGGTCGCGCTTGTCGGCCGCAATGGTTCGGGCCGTTCGACGCTGGCGAAAGCGATTGTGGGCCTCGTGCGATGCGCGGGCGATATGCGTTATCGCGACGTGCAACTCGTCGGACAGCGGGCGTTTCGCATCGCGCGGCTGGGCATCGGCTATGTGCCGGAAACGCGCGATGTATTTCCCGCCCTGAGCGTGCGCGAGAACCTCGCGCTCGGCGAACGTAAAGGCACGCGCTTCGCCTTCGACGATGCGTACGCGCTCTTTCCTGCGTTGAAGGAGCGTGCGTCGGTGAAGGCCGGCGCGCTGTCGGGCGGCGAGCAGCAGATGCTCGCGCTCGCACGCACGCTGATGGGCGATCCATCGCTTATCGTCATCGACGAGCCCGGCGAAGGACTCGCGCCGCAGGTCATCGCGCAAGTGGCCGCGTGCCTCGCGACGCTGCGCGAACGCGGCGTGGCGATACTGCTGATCGAGGAGCGGCTCACGATCGCGCGCATGCTCGATGCGCGCGTCGCAGTGATGGGACACGGTGCGGTGCGCTTCGACGGTTCACTCGCGCAACTCGATCAGCGTGACGACGTGGTGCGCGAGTGGTTGTCGGTAGGGTGACTCAGCCCTGGCTATCGCGCTCCACGATCCATTCGTGCTTTGGATCGTTCTTGAAGTGCCACGTCCGCTTGTCGCCCGCCATGACGTTCAGATAGTAGTTGTCATAGCCATACGGCACGACGACCGGATGATAGCCGCGCGGCACCATCACGACATCGCGATCTTCCACGGCCATGGTTTCGTCGAGATCGCGTTCGTCGGTATAGACGCGCTGGAACGCAAACCCTTGCGGCGGGTTCAAGCGATGGTAATACGTCTCTTCGAGCGCGCTCTCGGTTGGTACGTTATCCTGATCATGCTTGTGAGGAGGATAACTCGATGCATGTCCGCCGGGCGTTCTCACTTCCACCACGAGCAGCGACTCGGCGGTTTCGGTTTGCGGGAGAATATCGCAGACGTAGCGCGTATTCGCGTGTTTGCCGCGCGTCGAGCGTTTCATCTGCGAAGGTTCGATCAAGCGCGGCGGATAAAGCCCCGTTGCAGGCGCGCTTGCCACCGCAAGCTCTGTTTCGCGCTCGGCCCGCACGATGGCGGCGAGCTTCGGCGGCACATAGACCGCATACGGCGCGGCGTCTTCGAACACGCTGTCGCGCGAGCCGATCGACTGCCAATGCTCGTCGCCGGCTTCGATGCTCACCGTCCCGGTCAGCACGACGATGCAGCTTTCGCGATCCGCGTCGTACACGTGGACGACGTCGTCCGCATCCATGCGATACGCGGCGAAGCCCACATGCTTCCAGCCAGCGGAATCCGGTGTGACGCGCGCGATGGTCTGGCCTTCGCGCGATGCTTTCACTAGCAGGCTCATGCCGCCTCCTTGTACGTTGCATCGACGAGTGCGCGCAGCGTGCGATAGCCCTTGTCGGCATACGCATAGCTCGGCGCAATCACGGGGTCTTGTTCCGCTTCCACCACGAGCCAGCCGCGATAGTCATGCGCAGCAAGAGACGCGACGATGCCGGGATAGTCCACCGCGCCGTCGCCCGGCACGGTGAACGCGCCGTTGATCACCGCATCGAGAAAGCTCCAGTTGCGGTTACGCGCGAGCTTCACGATATCGGTCCGCACATCCTTGCAATGCACATGGCACACGCGCGCAATGTGCCTTTGCAGCACGCTCAACGCATCGCCGCCAGCAAACGTGATATGGCCAGCATCGAAGAGCAGGCCGACGTCAGCGCTCGTCAGCGCCATCAAGCGGTCTACGTCCGCCGGGGTTTCGACATACGCGCCCATGTGATGATGATAGGCGACGCGCACGCCCTTAGAAAGCGTGTACTCGGCAAAGCGGTTCAGACGCTCGGCGTATTGCGACCATTGCGCATCCGAGAAGAAGCGCGGACGCTGATACAACGGACGCGGCGCGCCTTGAATCGAATCGGCGACTTCGCCATAGACCATGACGGTCGCGCCGTTTTGCGCAAGGAGGTCGAGATGCGGACCGACCGCTTCGATCTCTTCTTCCACGCTGCGTCGCGCGAGCTGGCCGGAATACCAGCCGGAGACGAGCGCGAGATCGTATTGCGCGAGCAGCGTCTTCAACGCTTGCGGCTCGCGCGGGAACTTGTTGCCGAGCTCGAAGCCTTCATAGCCGATGCGCTTGCCTTCGGTCAGCGCGACGGAGAGCGGCGTCTCGCCGCCGAGCGAAGGCAAGTCGTCGTTCATCCATGACAAGGGATTGATGCCGATGCGGACATTCAGGGGCATGGTGTCGTGTCCTTTTGATGCCTAGTCGATGTTGCCTGCGCGAGCCTTCAGCGCGCGTTCATACTTCGCGCGCGCGGACATGACCGCATCGCGATCCGAGACTTCGGGCACCGCCACTTCCCACCACCATCCGCCTTCTTCGGTGGTGCGGGCGGGATCGGTGTCGATGGAGATCAGATAGCTGCGATCGGCGGCACGCGCGCGCTTCATCGCGTCCTGCAATTCATTGACGTTGGCGACGTGTTCCGCGAGCGCGCCCATCGAACGCGCGTGCAGGGCAAAGTCGATCTGCGGCGCGCCTGACCCGCCTTGCTTGCAATCGTCGAGCAGATTGTTGAAGGGCGCGCCGCCGCACGCCTGCTGCAAGCGGTTGATGCAGCCATAGCCGCGATTGTCGAGCAGCACGACGATCAGCTTCGCGCCGAGCATCACCGATGTAGCAAGCTCGCTATTCATCATCAGATAGCTGCCGTCGCCGACGATCACGATCACTTCGCGTTCGGGCCGCGCGAGCTTCGCGCCGAGGCCGCCCGCGATTTCATAGCCCATGCACGAATAGCCGTATTCGACGTGATAGCCGCCCGGCGCGCCCGTGCGCCACAGCTTCTGCAAATCGGCGGGCAGCGTGCCTGCGGCGCAGACGACGATATCGTCGGCGGGCGACGCGTCGTGCGAGCGTTGCACCGCGCCGATCACCTCCGCTTCGCGCGGCAAGCGGCCGTCAGGCGGCGGCGTGTTCGTGACGTGCGCGACGGTCTCGCGCCAGTCGTTCGCAAGACGTTGCGCACGCGTGGTCCATTCGGGCGCCGCACGCCAGTCGCCGAGCGCATCTGACAGCGCATCGAGCGCGAGACGCGCATCTGCTTCGACGGCCACGGCGTTCTGCTTGAGCGCATCGAACGGATTGGCGTTGATGGCGAGAAGTCGCGTCGCCGAGAAGAGCGTATTCGATCCCGTCGTGAAGTCCTGCAAGCGCGTGCCAATGGCAAGCACGCAATCGCTCGCGTGCGCCAGTTCGTTCGCGGACGATGATCCCGTCACGCCGATGCCGCCCACGTTCAACGCGTCGTCCCACGCGAGCGCGCCCTTGCCGGCCTGCGTTTCCGCGACCGGAATGCCGTGCTTGTGCGCGAAGTCGCGCAGCGCCCGAGTAGCAAGTCCGTACAGCACGCCGCCGCCCGACACGATCATCGGCTCGCGCGATTCACGCAGCAACGCCGCGGCACGCTCGATCTCGCGGGACGATGCGGCCGGCGCATGAAACTCGACTGCACGCGGCTCGAAGAACGAAGCAGGGTAGTCATACGCCATCGCCTGCACGTCTTGCGGCAGCGCGAGCGTCACCGGGCCGCATTGCGCGGCATCGGTCAGCACGCGAATGGCGCGCGGCAATGCGCTCAACAACTGCGCGGGATGCACGATGCGATCGAAGTAACGCGACACGGCCTTCAGCGCATCGTTCGCCGATGCCCCGCCATCATGCGCATCTTCGACTTGCTGCAACACGGGATCGGGCGCGCGCGAGACGAAGATATCGCCGGGCAAGAGCAGCACCGGCAAGCGGTTGACATGCGCGAGCGCGGCCGCTGTGACGAGATTCGTCGCGCCCGGCCCGATGGATGTCGTCACCGCCATCATGCGGCGTCGCATGTGCGCCTTGGCGAAGGCAATCGCGCTATGCGCCATCGCTTGTTCGTTATGCGCGCGATACGTCGGCAATTCCTCGCGATGCCGGTACAGCGCCTCGCCCATGCCCGCGACATTGCCATGTCCGAAGATCGCGAATACGCCGCCGAACAGCGGCTCGCCGTGTTCCGTGGAGAGCGCCGCAAGATAGCGCACGAGCGCCTGCGCGGCGGTCAGTCTGATGGTGGAAGCCACTGCGTTCATGCGGCTTGCTCCTGAGTTGCGTGAAGGGTCTTTATATCGGCTGTCGTGTCCTGCGATGCGCGCGCGTCGCGCCATGCCGCGATCAAAGTCTCGAACGTGCGGCGCACGCGGGCGATGAGTTCGTCGTCGCTTATCTCACCCGCCAGCCATGCGTGGCTCGGCTCATGAAAGATGGTGCGGCCTACAGTAAAGCCTTTGCATGTCTTCGACGAAGCCGCTTCCCTGAAGCCATCGCGCAACTGATCGACGCCCGCGGACAATCCCAGCAGCACGACGCCGCGACAATACGGATCGCGCTCCGCGATCAGGCCATCGACGGCTTGCCACTGCGCTGCGCTCATCGGTTCGAGCTTCCACCATTCGGGGTATAACTGAAGGTTATAGAGCCGCTTCAGCGCGCGATACGCAGTGTCGTCCGCAACGGGCGGCCCGTTCTTCGGCACGATCACTTCGAGCAGCAGTTCGTGGCCGCTTGCCTGCACCGCATCGTAGAGCGCGCGCAGTTGCGCTTCCTGTTCGAGCCGCACGTCATGCGGATGATCCGGGTGATAGTGAACCAGGCACTTCACCACATGCTCGCGCGGCCATTCGATGAGCGTCGTGCCGATAGAGCGGCCATGATCGAAGACGAGCGGCATCGAGCCGGGCAGCTCCACCGGCCGGCCGATCCACCAGCCGCGCCCCGTTGCCGCGTTCAGCGCATCCTGTCCGTAGCGGTCGTCGATCAACACGCCGATACGTCCTTCGAGTTGCAACTCTTTCTCCGTCTGCGCGACCGCTTCGACGAACAAGCCTTTGAGCGCCGCTATGCGCGCTTCATTTGCGCCGGTTTGCTGCGCGAGTTCGAAGAACTGATTGCGATGATCGAACGCGAAGCCCAGCACTTCGTCCCATGCCTTGCGCGCAGGGCTCACGCGATGCAGCCGCGCGAGCGTCGAGTCGCGGTCGGGGCGGCGCATGCGTGCCGGGTCCTGTTTCGCTGCGGCGAGGAAATAGTCGAGTTCGGCGGGCGTCGGCATGGCGGGCGCGCAGCCGTGTCGCGAAACGACGAGCGCGCCGCACGCATTCGCCGCGCTCGCGCAGGCTTCGAGCGGCGCGTCGCACAGCCATCCGGAGAGGAAACCGGAGGCGAACGCATCGCCTGCGCCGAGCACGTTCAGCACTTCCACTTCGACGCCACCGTGAACCGGCGCGTCGTCGATGGAAGCGGGCACCGCGCCTTCGATGATCGAACATCCGAGCGGCCCGCGCTTGACCACGAGGGTCGCGCTCGTGACAGTGCGCACCGTCGTGAGCGCATCGATGAGACGGTCCTTTCCGCCCGCGATACGGAACTCTTCTTCGGTGCCGATCACGAGATCCATCAGCGGCAAGATGCGCTGCAAATGCGCGGTCACGCCTTCGTTGGCGACAAAGCGCGTCTCGCCGTCGGCCTTGCCCGTGAGACCCCACAACACTGGCCGATAGTCGATGTCGAGTATCGTGCGAACCTGATTGCGCCGCGCATATTCGAGCGCGCGGCGGCTCGTGCGGTTCACGTGCTCCGTCGAGAAGTGCGTGCCGGTGATGAGCAGCGCCTTCGATGACGCGATATACGCTTCGTCGAAATCGCTTTCGTCGACGGCCATGTCCGCGCAGTTCTCGCGATAGAAGACGAGCGGAAACGTATCGCGGTCTTCTATGCCGAGCAGCACGAGCGCGGTCAGCCGCTCGGGATCGATCCGAACGTGGCTGATATCGCAGCCTTCGCGCGCGAGCGTCTCGGTGAGAAAGCGCCCCATGTGGTCATTGCCGACGCGTGCGAGCATCGACGACCTGAGCCCGAGCCGCGCGCAGCCGAACGCGATGTTGGCGGACGATCCGCCGAGGTACTTTGCAAACGTCGATACGTCTTCGAGCCGCGCGCCGACTTGCTGCGCGTACAAATCGACGGCGAGACGCCCGAGGCACACGATATCGCGCGTGCGATCCGGCGCGAAACGGGATGTAATTTGTGCAGGCATGAATGATGTCCTCGGTATCAGATGGTCGCGCCTTCGAGTTCGCCGATCATCTTCTGCATCTCCGCGCCGCCCGCCATCATGTCGAGCACTTCGTTCTTGGTGATGGTGTCCTTCGTGAAGGTGCCCATCGAACGGCCGCGGTTCAGCAGCGTGAAGGAATCGCCGATTGGATACGCGTGGTGCACGTTATGCGTGATGAAGATCACGGAAATGCCTTTGGCGCGCGCCTTGTGGATGAGCTTGAGCACATTGAAGCTCTGCTTCACGCCGAGCGCGGCAGTCGGCTCGTCCAGAATCAGCACGCGCGCGCCGAAGTGAATCGCGCGCGCAATCGCGAGACACTGCTTCTCGCCGCCGGACATGGTGCCGATGGGCTGATGCGCGTCGCGCACGTTGATGCCCATTTCGGCGAGCTTGGCACGCGACGTTTCGGCGGCGAGATCGAGGTCCATCACGCTGAAAAGACCGAAACGCTTCTTCTGCGGCTCGCGGCCCATGAAGAAGTTGCGCGCGACCGACAGGAGCGGCACGAGCGCGAGGTCCTGATACACCGTCGCGATGCCGAGATCGAGCGCTTCTTTCGGCGATTCGAAATGAACGGGCTTGCCATCGACCAGATACTGACCGGCAGAAGGCGCGTGCACGCCTGCCAGCGTCTTGATGAGCGTGGACTTGCCCGCGCCGTTATCGCCGAGCAGACAGTGCACTTCGCCGCGTTTGAGCCGCAACGTGACGCCGTTGAGCGCGATCACCTTGCCGAAGAACTTGCTGACGTTTTCGAGCGCGAGAATGTTGTCGTCGTTCATGGCGGTCGTCCTCATTGCGCCTGCGACACGCGGCGGCGCACGTAGTGATTGAAGAGCACGGCGATCAGCAGCATCACGCCGAGAAACACGCGGAACCAGTCGGAGCTGACGTTCGTGTAGGTGATGCCGATCTGCACGACGCCGAAGATCAGTGCTCCGAAGCATGCGCCGACGACCGAGCCGTAACCGCCCGTGAGCAACGTGCCGCCGATGACCGCCGCGATGATCGCTTCGAATTCCTTCTGCAAGCCGCGATCCGCCGCCG
Source organism: Caballeronia sp. GAFFF1 (assembly GCF_023630705.1). Classification (GTDB taxonomy): domain Bacteria; phylum Pseudomonadota; class Gammaproteobacteria; order Burkholderiales; family Burkholderiaceae; genus Caballeronia. The sequence goes on along the minus strand of NZ_JALQEM010000018.1, from coordinate 108,705 downwards.
CCGAGCCGATATCGCACACTTGCAGCACGGCGAAGAGGCACGAGCAGAACGCAGTCAGCACGAAGAGCGAGATCTTCACGCGCTTGACCGGCACGCCGACGTTCTTCGCGGCGTTCGCATCGCCGCCGACCGCGAGAATCCAGTTGCCGTAGCGCGTTTTTGCGAGCACGAACGCGCCGATTGCGGCGAGCACGAGCCACCAGATGATGACCTTCGGGATGCCCGGCACGAGCGGCTCGCCGCTATCCAACAGCTTGCCGATGCCCAGATGCGCGAGCCACGTGAAGAAGCCGTGCAGCGCAACGCCATGAAAGAGCGTATCGGCGACCCAGTCTTTCTGCGCGAGATCGCCGACGCCGGAGATGATCGTGCGGTCCGCGAACATGATCGAGAGCGCAAGCGTCAGGCCGCGCAGAATGAACAGGAACGCGAGCGTGACGATGAACGACGGCAGGCGCGTGCGCATCACGAGATAGCCGTTGAGCGCGCCGAGCAGCATCGACGCGGCGAACGCGAAGAGAATGGCGAGCGAGATCGGCCAGTGGAAATAGACCGAGGGCAGCGCGACCATCATGCCGGCGAAGCCGATCATCGAGCCGATGGACAAGTCGAACTCGCCCGCGATCATCAAAAGACACGCGCCGACTGCGAGCAGGCCGAGGTAGGCGGCCACTTGCGACCAGTTCATCACGCCGTCGAGGTTGAACATGCCCGACGAACCTGCGCCGAAGCCGAACACGATGAATACCAGCACCGTGCCCGATATCGCGGCGAATTCCGGTCGGTTCAGCAGATGCCCGAACCACGATTGCCGGCGCACCCGCTCGTCCGATGGCCTGTCCTTGTCGGTCGCAGCGTCGGCGCTGTCGTGCTGAGGATTCGCGTGTGGAGGATAGTGCTTGCCGGCTACGCCCATGATGGCTCCTTGAAACGATCACTAATGCGGTACGGATGCGTGCGGTCCTGCCGCGTCCGCGAACGGACGCAGCAGCATATCGATGTGGGAGAAACGCGGGCGGCGCGCGCGAGCGGCCGCCCGAATGAGGTCAGCCGTGCATCAGCGATACTGTCCGGCGTACTTCACGACCTTGTCGAGATTGTCTTTAGTGATGAAGCCCGGGCCTGAGCGGATGTTCTTCGGCCCGTACGATGGCTGCAAGCCGTAAGTCTCGAGGCGCGCCTTGAACTTCGGGTTCGCTTCGAGAAGCTGGCGGATCTTCGCCGGATCGGTGGTGTGTTCTTTCTTCACGATGGCGAGCACCGCGACCGGAATGTAGCCCTGCAAGTACGGTTGCTGGTCGATGGCGAACTTGATCGTGCCGTCCTTGATCGCTTTCGCGATGTCATCGGAGAAGTCGAAGGTCACGAAATAGACCTTGTTTTGCAGGCCCATTTGCGTCACGGCCTTGAGCGTCGCGGAAGCGGGCGTCGGTCCGAGCGTGAGAATCGCCTGCGTATCCGGATGGTTGCGCAGGAACGCCGACACCTTCGACTGGATTTCGGTCGGGTCCTGTCCCGAGTCGACCGTGGACGCCTTGTAGTCCACGCCGATGGCATCGGCGAAACCACGGCAGCGGTCGAACGACACCGTGTTGGTCGCGATATGGTTCACGCACAGAAACGACTTCACGCCGGCCGCTTTAGCCTTCTCGCCCGCCGCCTTGCCCGCCACGTATTCCGGCTGACCGATGTGCATGATCGCGCCGAGTTGCGCGCTCTGTTCCTCGGTGCCCGAGTTGATCGTGACCAGCGGGATCTTCTTGGCCGTGACCTTGTTGAGCGCGCTCTTCAGCACGTCGAAGTCCGCGATCGTCGTGATGACGCCGTCGTAGTTGCGCGCGGCGGCCTGTTCGATGAGACGCGCCATGTCGGCGATGTCGCCGTTGGGCGGATTGCGATAGTCGGTCTGGACATTGAAGTCCTCGTCCGCCTGTTTGATCGCGTTCTTGATGGTGTTCCACCACGAGTCCGAGTCCGGCGCGTGGCTGATGAGCACGAATCTGGCGTCCGGCGCCGCGTGAGCGGGGGACGTCGTGAACAACGCGGCGCTGCACAGCGCAGCAGCAGCCGCCAGCGCGCGCAGCGCGGCCCGACCGTTGCAAAGGGTCATTGTCTCCACCTATCTCGGTTGTTGTCTGGTGTGATCTTTTGGCGAGCCGTTCGAGGGCGACGAGCCGCTCTCACCGTGCTCACGAGCAAGAGTAGGTCAGTTTTCGGCGGGCTGCAATAGATATTTCAACGGTGCGACAAATGGAAAATGCTTTCCAATTTGAGGGCGGCCTTTCTATAATCGGCTGCACCGGCGCTCGCTTTCGGGCGCCGACGAACCGGGCTTTCCATGCAGGATGAAACCAGTACCGATGTCCTTTCCGTCGACGATCTGATGCAACGGATCACCGATGCGTACGACTCGCTGCCGCGCCAGCTAAAGAGCGTGGCGTCGTATATCGAGCAGCATCGGCAGAGCGTGATGATGGATCGCACGAGCGATATCGCCGCGGCGTGCGGCGTGCATCCGTCCGCGGTCGTGCGTTTTGCGCAGCGTTTCGGGTTCTCCGGCTTCTCCGACCTTCAGGCGGTGTTCCGGCACGCGTACGCGGGCGGCAGCACCGCACAGAGCTACCAGCAGCGCATCCGCAAGCTGATCGACGAGAAAGCGGGCGTCGCTTCGGGCGTTTCCGTGGCGCGCGAATTCATCGCGGCGAGCCGCGCGGGTCTCGACGAACTCGAAGCCGGCCTCGACGACACGCAGTTCGAAGCCGCCGTCGAGATGCTGGAAAAGGCCGAGAACATCTATGTGATCGGCGTGCGCCGCTCGTTCGCGGTGGCGAGCTACATCGTCTATGCGCTCGGCCATACGAAAAAGCGCGTGCATCTCATCTCGGGCGTCGGCGGCATGTTCCGCGAACAGATCCGCAGCGTGAAGAAGGGCGACGTGCTCATCGCAATCAGCTTCGCGCCGTACGGCAAGGAGACGCAATACTGCGTGCGCGCGGCGCAGCATCACGGCGCGGCGACGCTCGTCATCACCGATAGCCAGCTTTCGCCGCTCGCGCGTCATGCGAGCGCGAGCCTGCTTGTGAAGGAGGGCAGCGCGTTCGCGTTTCGCTCGCTCACGAGCACCATCTGCCTGTGCCAGGCGCTTTTCATCGCGCTCGCGTACCGGCTCGAATTGAACGTCGAAGAATCCAGGGAGACAGGCGGTTATGACGATTGACGTGGCGGTGTTTGGAGCGGGGCGCATCGGCAAGATTCACGCGGCGAATCTGGCGCGGCAGCCGGGCGTGCGGCTGAAGTATGTCGTCGATGTGAACCGTGACGCGGCGGCCGCGCTTGCCGAGCAACACGGCGCGCAGGTTGCCGATATCGACGGCGCAATGGGCGATGCGACGATCGGCGCGACCGTCGTGTGTTCGAGCACGGACACACACGCGGACCTCATCATGCAGTCGGCGTCACAGGGTAAGCACGTGTTCTGCGAGAAGCCGGTGGACCTGACGCTGGAACGCGCGCGCGCCTGCGCCGATGCGGTCGAACGCGCGGGCGTCGTGTGCATGATCGGCTTTCAGCGGCGCTTCGATCCGACGTTCTCGGCGCTGAAGGCGCGCGTCGAAGCGGGCGAGATCGGCGATCCTGAAATGCTGATCGTCACGAGCCGCGATCCGGGCGCGCCGCCGGTCGAATACATCAAGCATTCGGGCGGCATCTTCAAGGACATGCTGATCCACGACTTCGACATTTTCCGCTGGATGCTCGACGACGAAGCCGAGACGCTGCACGCGACCGGCAGTTGCCTCTCCGATCCGGCTATCGCGGATGCCGGCGATATCGATTCGACCGCCGTCACGATCCGCACGAAGCGCGGCCGGCTCTGCCAGATCAACACGGCGCGGCGCGCGGCGTATGGATACGATCAGCGGTTCGAGTTGCTTGGCAGCGCGGGCATGCTTCAGGCGGGCAATGTGCGGCCGACCGAAGTGACCGCGTATTCGAAGACGTCCGTCTCGACGGACGTGCCCGAGGCGTTCTTCCTCGAACGCTATCGCGCGGCGTATGCCCTGGAAATCGCGCATTTCTTCGATGCCGTCAATCATGGCAAGCCGGTCCGCACGACGGTGGCCGATGGCCTGAAGGCGCTGGAACTGGCCGAAGCCGCGACGCTTTCTTGGCGCGAGAAGCGCATGGTGCGGCTTGCGGAGCAAGCAGCGTGAGCGCGGTGCGCGTGGGAATCGTCGGGCTCGGGCGGCTGGGGCGCCGTCACGCGGAGAACCTTGCGTGGCATGTGCCGGGCGCGCGGCTTGTTGCTGCGTGCAGTCCCGTCGACGAGGAACGCGCGTGGGCGCGCGAACGCTTGCCGGAGCTCGCGCTCTACGCGGACTACGACGCGCTGCTCGCGGACGCTTCGGTCGATGCGGTGTGGCTCGTCACGCCGACCTCGCTGCACGCGCGGCAGATCATCGCCGCGCTGGAGGCGGGCAAGCACGTCTTCTGTGAAAAGCCGCTCTCGCTCGATCTCGCCGAATGCGACAGCGTAATTGAAGCGCACGCGCGGCATCCGCAGCTTCACGTGATGATCGGCTTCGTGCGTCGTTTCGATGCGAGTTATCGCGATGCGTTCAAGCAGGTCGGGAAGGGCGCGATCGGCCGGCCGTTCATGGTGCGATCGCAGACCTGCGACAAGAACGACCCCGATGGCTTTTTCGTGCGCTTCGCGCCGACTTCGGGCGGGCTCTTTCTCGATTGCAGCGTGCACGACATCGACCTCGCGCGCTGGATGCTCGGCAATCCGCGTGCGAAGCGCGTGTTCGCGAGCGGCACCATCGCGATTCACGAGGGCTTGCGCGAATGCGGCGATATCGACAACGGCGTGGGCGTCGTCGAATTCGACGATGGCCGGCTCGCCGTGTTCTACGCCTCGCGCACGATGGCGCACGGACACGATACGCAGACCGAGATAATTGGCACGGCGGGGGCGTTGTCGGTGGGGCGCAATCCGCGGCTGAATCGCGTCGAAATTGCGGATGAGCACGGCATGCGCAACGCGTGCACGCCGACGTTCTTCGAGCGTTTCGAAGATGCGTTCTTGCGCGAGGCGCAGGCGTTCGTCGCGTTGCTGAAGGACGGCACGCCGACCGGTCTGACGCTGCACGATGCGCGAGAGGCGACGCGCATCGGCGTCGCGCTGCGGGAAGCGTATGGGAGTGGGCGGCCGGTGGATCTTTGAGCGCTGCGTTAGAATCGAACCACCAGGCACACGGAAGGTTCAATCGCGATGGAAGTTCACAAGGAAGTCGACGCACGCGGGCTCAACTGCCCGTTGCCGATTCTGCGGGCGAAGAAGGCGCTGGCCGACATGACGAGCGGCCAGATTCTGAAAGTGCTCGCGACCGACCCCGGCTCGCAGCGCGATTTCGCCGCGTTCGCCAAGCAAACCGGCAATGAAATCGTCGAGTCGAGTTCGCAGGACAAGACGTTTATCTTCTTGATGCGGCGCCGCTGAAAAGCTGAAGCGCAAAAGCAAAATGCCCGTCACGCAAGTGACGGGCATTTTTTTCGTACAGGGCCGTTGACGCTTACCCTTCGAGAACCGGCGAACGCGTGCGCAGGTATTCTTCGAAGTCCTTCGCCACTTCCGGATGGCGCAGCGCGAATTCGACCGTCGCCTTCAGATAGCCGAGCTTGCTGCCGCAATCGAAACGCGTGCCGTGATACTTGTACGCGAGCACTTGCTCATCCGACAGCAGCGACTGAATCGCGTCCGTCAGTTGCAGCTCGCCGCCCGCGCCGGGCTTGAGCGCGCGGATGTGGTCGAAAATGCGCGGCTTCAGCACATAGCGGCCGACCACGCCCAGGTTCGACGGCGCCACCGCCGGCTCCGGCTTCTCGACGATGCCCGACAGCTTGACGATGTTGTCTTCCCACTCCTTGCCGTCGATGATGCCGTACGACTTCGTGTCTTGCGGCGGAATCTCTTCCACGCCGATCACCGAGCTGTGATAGTGGTCGAACACCTCGATCATCTGCGACATCACGGGCGGCCTGCCGTACAGCAAGTCGTCCGCGAGAATCACGGCAAACGGATTGTCGCCGACGAGCTTTTCGGCGCACAACACCGCATGGCCGAGGCCGAGCGCCTCCGCCTGACGCACGTAGAAGCAGTCCACGTGGCTCGGCTTGATGCTGCGCACGAGTTCGAGAAGCTTCTCTTTGCCGCGCGCCTCCAGCTCGGCTTCGATCTCGTAGGACTTGTCGAAATGATCCTCGATGGCACGCTTGCTGCGGCCGGTGACGAAGATCATTTCGGTGATGCCGGCGGCCATCGCTTCTTCGACCGCGTACTGAATCAGCGGCTTGTCGACGACCGGCAGCATTTCCTTCGGGCTAGCCTTGGTCGCGGGGAGGAACCGCGTGCCGAGACCCGCAACGGGAAAAACCGCTTTGGTAACTTTTAGCATGTGATGACCCTGATCCTCTTAATCATTTAAACATCGGTGAAGCGACTGAACAGGGCGTAAAAACGACTCCCATCACGCAGGCAGTCGCAATAATTGCGCCTGTAGCTTCTCGATAGTGGTCTTGTATTCTGCCAGCCTTTTGCGCTCCTGTTCAACGACAGCGGCCGGCGCTTTTGCAACAAAGCTTTCATTGCCCAGCTTCGCGTTACATTTGACGATCTCGCCGCCAAGACGTTCGACTTCCTTCGTCAGACGCTCGCGCTCCGCCGATACGTCGATCTCGACTTTCAGCACCAGCTTGTGCGCGCCGACGATCGCCACCGGCGCGCCTTGCGCTTCCTTGTCGAGCGCGGCTTCGTCGTCGATGATATTCACTTCGGCGAGACGCGCGAGCGCCGCGACGTAGGGCGCAAACGAAGAAAGACGCGCGGCGTCGCCGTGCGCGAGCAAGGGCACCTTCACCGCGGGCGACAGATTCATTTCGCCACGCAGATTACGACATGCGTCGATCACTGCTTTCAGTTCGGCGGCCCACTGTTCAGCGGATTCATCCAGCTTTTTCGTCTCGGCGCGCGGATACGGCTGCGTCATGACCGACGCTTCGCCTTCCTGCGCGCCCGCCGGGTAAGCGTCCGTCAACGGCGCGACCTTCTGCCACAACGCTTCGGTGATAAACGGAATGACCGGGTGCGCCAAACGCAGCACCGTCTCCAGCACGCGCAGGAGCGTGCGGCGCGTGGCGCGCTGCTGCTCGGGCGTGCCGTTCTGAATCTGCACCTTCGCAAGTTCCAGATACCAGTCGCAGTACTCGTCCCACACGAACTTGTAAATTGCGCTTGCGACATTGTCGAAGCGATAGTCCGCAAAGCCCTTCTCGACTTCCGCTTCCACGCGCTGAAGCAGCGACACGATCCAGCGGTCCGCTTGCGAGAAGTCCGTGTAGCCGCCGGGTCCGCAATCGCCGGGCTTGCAGCCGGCCACGTTCGCAAAACCGCAATCGTGGCCTTCGCAGTTCATCAAGACGAAACGCGTGGCGTTCCAGAGCTTGTTGCAGAAGTTGCGATACCCCTCGCAGCGTGCCAGATCAAAATTCACATTGCGACCGAGCGTGGCCATCGACGCCATCGTGAAGCGCAGCGCATCCGTGCCGAACGCCGGAATGCCGTCGGGGAATTCCTTGCGCGTCTTCTTCTCGATCTGCGCGGCCTGCTTCGGATTCATGAGCCCGCTCGTGCGCTTGGCGACGAGCGTTTCGAGGTCGATGCCGTCCACGATGTCGATCGGGTCGAGCGTATTGCCCTTGCTCTTCGACATCTTCTGGCCTTCCGCGTCGCGCACGAGGCCGTGCACATAGACGGTCTCGAATGGCACCTTGCCGGTGAAATGCGTGGTCATCATCACCATCCGGGCAACCCAGAAGAAGATGATGTCGAAGCCCGTCACGAGCACCGACGAAGGCAGGAACGCCTTGAGTTCCTTCGTCTCGTTCGGCCAGCCGAGCGACGAGAAGGGCACGAGCGCGGAGGAGAACCACGTGTCGAGCACGTCGTCGTCGCGCTTCAGCGGGCCGGTGTAGCCCTGGCGCTCGGCGTCCGCGCGCGCTTCCTCTTCGCTCTTCGCGACGAAAATTTCGCCGTTCTCGCCGTACCATGCGGGAATCTGATGCCCCCACCACAACTGACGCGAGATGCACCAGTCCTGGATTTTTTCGAGCCACTGATAGTAGGTCGTGGTCCAGTTCTCCGGCACGAACTTGATCTCGCCGTTGCGCACGACATCGAGCGCGGCTTCGGCGATCGACTTGCCCGGATTGAACGTGCCTTCGGGCGCGGGCTTGCTCATCGCGACGAACCATTGGTCGGTCAACATCGGCTCGATGACGACGCCCGTGCGATCGCCGCGCGGCACCATCAGCTTGTGCGGCTTGACGGAATCGAGCAGACCCAGCGCTTCGAGATCGGCGACGACCTGCTTGCGCGCCTCGAACCGGTCCATGCCGCGATACTTCTCGGGCGCGTTGTCGTTGATCTTCGCGTCGAGCGTGAGGATTTCGATTTGCGGCAGCTTGTGGCGCTGGCCGACCGCGTAGTCGTTGAAGTCGTGCGCGGGCGTGACCTTCACGACGCCGGTGCCGAACTCGCGGTCCACGTAGTCGTCCGCGATCACGGGAATCTCGCGATCGCAGAGCGGCAGCACGACCGTCTTGCCGATCAGATGCGCATAGCGCTCGTCTTCCGGATGCACCATCACGGCGACGTCGCCGAGCATGGTTTCGGGACGCGTCGTCGCGACCGTCAGATGACCCGAGCCGTCCGGCAGCGGGTACTTGATGTGCCACAGACTGCCGTTTTCTTCCTCGCTCACGACTTCGAGATCGGACACGGCAGTACCCAGCACCGGGTCCCAGTTCACGAGCCGCTTGCCGCGATAGATCAGCCCTTGCTTGTAGAGCGTGACGAACACGTCGCGCACGGCGGCCGACATCTTGTCGTCCATCGTGAAGTATTCGCGCGACCAGTCGATCGACGCGCCGAGCCTGCGCACCTGCCGCGTGATGGTCGAGCCCGACTCCTGCTTCCACGCCCACACGCGCTTCAGGAACTCTTCGCGGCCCAGATCGTGCCGCGAGATGCCTTGCGCATCGAGCTGTCTTTCCACGACGATCTGCGTCGCGATGCCCGCGTGGTCCGTGCCCGGCACCCACAGCGTGTTCTCGCCGAGCATGCGGTGATAGCGCGTCAGGCCATCCATGATGGTCTGGTTGAACGCGTGCCCCATATGCAGCGTGCCGGTGACGTTCGGCGGCGGCAGTTGAATGGAGAAGTTCTTGGCACCTTCCTTGAAGGTCGGCGCGGAATAGCCGCGTTTCTCCCATTCCGGGCCCCACTGGGACTCGATGTTCTGGGGCTCGAAACTCTTCGCAAGCGTGCTGTCGCTCATCGTGAAATCTGCCGAAAAATGCGTGAAAAGATGCGGGGTAATCACCGATTATAAGGTTTGGACCGCGCAATCGGACGAATCCGGGCGCGGCCGGTCCGCGGCCGCGAATGGCTCGCCGGGCGACGCCATCGGCGCGGTCTTATAATGGTCGGCTACTCGGCGACTCCTCGCCGGCTCATTTGGCACGCTCATTTGGCGCGCTTTGCGCCGCTCCACTTTCCCATGCCCGATTTACTCGCCAACCTCAATCCCGAACAGCTCGCCGCCGTGACGCTGCCGAACGAGCCCGCGCTGATCCTCGCGGGCGCGGGCAGCGGCAAGACGCGCGTGCTCATCACGCGCATTGCGTGGCTCATTCAGCAGGGTTACGCATCGCCGCCGACCATTCTCGCCGTCACGTTCACGAACAAGGCGGCCCGCGAGATGATGTCGCGCCTGTCGGCGCTCTTGCCCATCGACACGCGCGGCATGTGGATCGGCACCTTCCACGGCCTCTGCAACCGCATGTTGCGCGCGCACTACCGCGACGCGGGCCTGCCGCAGACGTTCCAGATTCTCGATACTGCGGACCAGCTTTCCGCGATCAAGCGGCTCATGAAGGGCCTCAACGTCGACGACGAGAAGTATCCGGCGAAGAACCTCCAGTACTTCATCAACAACGCGAAGGAACAAGGCCTGCGGCCGAAAGATGTCGATGCGACCGACAACTTCAACCGCAAGTTCGTCGAGCTGTACGAGGCTTACGACCAGCAATGCCAGCGCGAAGGCGTCGTCGATTTTCCGGAACTGCTGCTGCGCTGTCACGAACTGCTCGCGCACAATCCGCCGCTGCGCGCGCATTATCAGGCGCGCTTTCGCAATATCCTCGTCGACGAGTTTCAGGACACCAACAAGCTGCAATACGCGTGGCTGAAGCAGCTCGCGGGCGAGCACAACGCGATCTTCGCCGTGGGCGACGACGACCAGTCGATTTACGCGTTTCGCGGCGCGAACGTCGGCAACATGCACGACTTCGAGCGCGAGTTCCGTGTGCGCAATCTCATTAAGCTGGAGCAGAACTACCGCTCGCACGGCCATATTCTCGATACCGCGAATTATCTGATCGCGAACAACGCGCGGCGGCTCGGCAAGAACCTGCGCACGGACGCCGGGCACGGCGAGCCGGTGCGCGTCTACGAAGCCGCGACCGATTCGCAGGAAGCGGGCTGGATCGTCGAGGAAATCAAGGCGCTCATCAACACGGGACTCGCGCGCGGCGAGATCGCGGTGCTGTACCGAAGCAACGCGCAGTCGCGCACCATCGAACATACGCTCGTGAACGCGGGCATTGCGTATCGCGTGTATGGCGGCTTGCGGTTCTTCGAGCGTCAGGAAATCAAGCATGCGCTCGCGTATCTGCGCCTGATCGACAACCCGAACGACGACACCGCGTTCGCGCGCGTCGTCAACTTTCCGACGCGCGGCATCGGTGCGCGTTCCATCGAGCAACTGGCCGACGCGGCGCGTCTCTACAACTGTTCGATGGCCGCCGCCGTGCCTTACGTGACCGGCAAGGCGGGATCGAGCCTCGGCGCGTTTGCGACGCTCATCGCGAAGATGCGCGCCGAAACGCAGCAGATGAGCCTGCCGGAAACGGTCGAATACGTCGTGCGCGCAAGCGGACTCGCCGCGTTCTACGAAACCGAGCGGGAAGGGCAGGACCGGCTCGAAAACCTGCAGGAACTGGTGAACGCGGCAGCGGCGTTCGTGAGCGAAGAAGGCTATGGGCTGGATACGCCCGCGCGATCCATTCCGCTGCGCCCCGGCGCGACCGCCGCGCAGGAGATCACGGCGGTGAGCGAGGACGGCGAGATCGAAGTGCTGGATGCGCCCGGCATCGCCGATCCCGCGCAAAATCCCGACACCATGACGCCGCTCGCGGGCTTCCTGTCGCATGCGTCGCTCGAAGCCGGCGACAACCAGGCGCAAGCCGGGCAGGACGCCGTGCAGTTGATGACGGTCCACGCGGCGAAGGGTCTCGAGTTCACGGCGGTGTTCATCACCGGGCTCGAAGAAGGACTCTTTCCGCACGAAAACAGCGCGCAGGAATCCGACGGGCTCGAAGAAGAGCGGCGGCTCGCGTATGTCGCGATCACGCGGGCGAAGGAGCGGCTGTATCTGTCGTTCGCGCAGAGCCGCATGCTGCACGGGCAGACGCGTTACAACATCCGCTCGCGCTTCTTCGACGAACTGCCGGAAGGCTCGCTCAAGTGGCTCACGCCGAAAGTCGAGCCGGGCGCGCGCTGGGGCGGACGCGCCGACAACGCCGGCTGGGGCCGCGATTGGTTCGCGCGGCCGGGACAGGAGCGCGGCGCGCAATCGACGGCGAGCGCGGCGCTGCCGTCGTTCGCGAACGAACAGCGCGCGGCCGATACCGGCTTCAAGGTCGGGCAGGCCGTCTTCCACACGAAGTTCGGCGAGGGCACTGTGACCGCGCTCGAAGGTTCCGGCGGCGATGCCCGCGCGCAAGTGCGCTTCAAGCGGCACGGCGAGAAATGGCTGGCGCTGGCGGTGGCCAAGCTACAGGCCGTCGAATGAAGCGGCTTGCGATCATGGCGGCGCTGCCGCAGGAACTGGGCGACCTGATCGCGCACATGCGGGACGCGGGCGAAGTGCGCACGGTCACGCTCGGCAAGCGCGAATATCACGTCGGCGAGGCGCACGGCGTGCCGGTCGTCGTGACGCTCGCGCGCATCGGCAAGGTCGCGGCGGCCGCGACGGCGAGCGCGCTCATCCACGTCTTCGGCGTCGATGCGATTCTCTTCACGGGCGTCGCGGGCGGCGTGCAGGCGGACGTGCGCGTGGGCGATATCGTCGTCGCGAACGCGCTGCTTCAGCACGATCTCGACGCGTCGCCGTTTTTCCCGCGCTACGAAGTGCCGCTGCTGGAGCGCACGCATTTCGACGCCGACAGCGCGCTGTCGGACGCGCTTGCCGCTGCGGCGCTCACGTTCATCGAGACCGAAGGCGATGCGCTCGCCGAGCGCTTCGCCGTCATGCGGCCGCGCGTGCATCGCGGGCTGGTGGTGAGCGGCGACAAGTTCATCGCGAGCCACGAGGCGGTGAGCGCGTTGCGCGCTGCGCTGCCGGATGCGCTCGCGGTCGAGATGGAAGGCGCGGCGCTCGCGCAGGTCTGCTATGAGCACGGCGTGCCGTGCGCCGTGGTCCGCACCATTTCCGATACAGCCGATGCCGCCGCGCCCGCGTCCTTCGCGGAATTCTTGACGGCGATTGCGGGGATGTATTCGTCGGGGGTGTTGTCGCGGTTTTTGATGCGGGCTGCGTGAGTCGGTTGAGTCGGTTGGCCGTTTTGACCAGTTGGAGGCTAGCGACCGCTTAGGCCGCTCTAAAGGTGCCGGGCGCTTGGGGCGCTTGAGCTGCTCGAGTTGCCCGAACCGCTGTAATGTTGCCACCGCTGCTGCCGCTGATATCGTCCCAACGGCTCCGACGGCTCCGACGGCTCCGACGGCTGCAACGGCTCAACGGCTCAACGCCTTCACGGCTCCAAGAGCCTGTACCGGTCAAACCGCGCACACCGCGCACACCGCGCACACCGCGCACACCGCGCACACCACGCACACCACGCACACCACGCACACCACGCACACCACGCACACCACGCACACCACGCACACCACGCACACCACGCACACCACGCACACCACGCAAACCACGCAAACCACGCAAACCACGCAAACCACGCAAACCACGCAAACCACGCAAACCACGCAAACCACGCAAACCACGCAAACCACGCAAACCACGCAAACCGCTCAACCCCCTTGAGCCCCTCGGCCCTTCGAGCCGACCGATTGCTCGCCCCGCTCGGACCATTGGAAGCAGCAGCGTGCGGATCGGCGGCTGTCACATCCTGCCGCATCCCTCGCATCACGCTTGTTATTGAGAATGATTCTCAATACAATGCGTCATACATCGTGGATACACGACTGGAGGCCCGACGTGACCAACGATCTGAAGCCCGACGGCGGAACACATAGCGACCCGCGTGATGCACTAGCGGGCTGCGCCATCGCAGCGAACGCCGCCAAAGTACTCGAAACAACTCGCCGTGCCTGGCACGAAGCGCCTGCCGCATCGTCGCCCGCGAGCGTCGAGAACTCGCCGCCGCGCGCCGCGCGAAAGAAGCGCGTCGTGCCGCGCCGTTCCCGCTGGGCGAGTCTCGTCGCCGCCCTGAACGAATGGAGCCCGAAGCCGCTGTGATTGCCGCCGACCTTACTCCCAACGCCCTAGACACGCCCATGCTCGACGCAAGCCGCTTCCCGCTCGTGCGCGTGCGTCGCCGGGCGGTAAAGCCGGGCTACGCGTTCGCGTGGTCCGCGCAGATGCGGCGGCTGCTCGCGCTCGCGACGCCGTTCGTCATCGTCGCGGAACACAGCGACGACGAAACGCCCGACGACTTCGCTCTTCGCGCCGCGTGGCTGCGCACGCATCGCGTGGCGCTGGCGGCGTACTGCCGCGGATTGATCGTGATCGAACCGCGCATCGAGGCGCGGGCGGCGACGCGCGAAACGCTGCGTGCGCTCACGCAAGACAGCGGCGTGCGAACGGTCGTTGTATCGAGCATGCGCGTGGCGGGCGAACTCGCGCCGGTGCTGCTCAGACACGGCGCGGCACCGGCGAGCGCGCCGCCATCGCGCAGATCGGGCAGCCGCGCGGTCTGAACGCGCGGACCGCTCACTCGCGCAACTGCCCAGACACATAGGGCGCGACGGCATCAGCGCCGTGCCCGGCAATGATGCGCCCGAAGCCGCTTGCCACCGTGGCGATCGCATCGTCCGATGACACGTCGCTCACACGATCAGGGCGCGCCCTCTCTAGTCAGCCATTCGCCCGCTGCTCTATGCTGTGGAGCGAGTCGCCAAGCAGCGACTCGCCACAGATTGCATCTTGCAGAGGACGCGCATGCCGACTTACCGAGAAGCGTATCGCCAGTCGATCGAAGAGCCCGAAACATTCTGGGCCGAGCAGGCCCGCCGCATCCATTGGCAGACGCCGTTCGAACAGGTGCTCGATGCGAGCAACCCGCCGTTCGCGCGATGGTTCGTCGGCGGGCGCACGAACCTGTGCCATAACGCGGTCGATCGCCATCTCGCGTCGCGCGCGCAGCAGGACGCGCTCGTCTATGTCTCGACCGAAACCGGCATCGAGCGCCGCTATACCTATGCCGAGCTGCACGCCGAAGTGAACCGCATGGCCGCCGTCATGCGCTCGCTCTCGGTCAGGAAGGGCGACCGCGTGCTCATCTATCTGCCGATGATCCCCGAGGCGCTGTTCGCGATGCTCGCGTGCGCGCGCATCGGCGCGATCCATTCTGTCGTGTTCGGCGGCTTCGCGGCGCCGAATCTCGCGGCGCGCATCGACGATGCCGAACCCACGCTTATCGTCACCGCCGATGCGGGCGCGCGCGCGGGCAAGGTCATCGACTACACGCCGCTCGTCGACGAAGCCTTGTCGCGCGCCGAATTCAAGGTGCCGCAAGTGCTTCTGATCGACCGGCAGCTTGCGCCCGAGCGCCTTCAGGCGAGCTATCTGGTCGCCTACGAGCCGCTGCGCGAGCAATTCTTCGATGCGCACGTTCCCTGCGAATGGCTCGAATCGAACGAGCCGTCGTATGTGCTCTACACGTCCGGCACCACGGGCAGGCCGAAGGGCGTGCAGCGCGATGTCGGCGGCTATGCGGTCGCGCTCGCGGCGTCGATGGAGCATATTTTTCAGGGCGCGGCCGGCGACACGATGTTCACGGCATCGGACATCGGCTGGGTCGTGGGTCATAGCTACATCATTTATGCGCCGCTGATTGCGGGACTCACGACCGTCATGTACGAAGGCACGCCCGTTCGTCCGGATGGCGGCATCTGGTGGCGGCTCGTCGAGCAGCACAAGATCAACCTGATGTTCACCGCGCCCACCGCGATCCGCGTCCTGAAGAAGCAGGACCCGGCGCTGATGGAGAAATACGATCTGTCGAGCCTGCGCACGCTCTTTCTGGCGGGCGAGCCGCTCGACGAGCCCACCGCGCAGTGGATACAGAGCGCGTTGCAGAAGCCCGTGATCGACAACTACTGGCAGACGGAAACCGGCTGGCCGATGCTGGCGATACCGCGCGGCATCGAGGCATTGCCGTCGAAGCTCGGGTCGCCGGGCGTGCCGTCGATGGGTTTCAACCTGACGCTGCGCAACGAGATGACCGGCGAGCCGTGCGCGCCGGGCGAGAAGGGCGTCGTGACGCTCGGCTATCCGCTGCCGCCGGGCTGCATGCAGACCGTATGGGGCGACGACAGGCGCTTTGTCGGGACGTACTGGCAAAGCGTGCCGAACCAGATGGTCTATTCGACGTTCGACTGGGGCGTGCAGGACGAGGACGGCTACGTGTCGATACTCGGGCGCACCGACGACGTAATCAACGTGGCGGGGCATCGGCTCGGCACGCGCGAGATCGAGGAGGCATTGTCGGCGCACGCGGCGGTCGCGGAAGTCGCGGTCGTCGGCGTGACCGACGCGCTCAAGGGGCAGACGGCGACGGCGTTCGTCGTGCTGCGCGACGCCGATCGCATCAATGCGCCGGGCGCGCGCGAAGGCATGGAAGCGGAGCTGTGCCACGCGGTCGATACGCAACTCGGCGCGATCGCGCGTCCAGCGCGCGTGCATTTCGTCTCGGTGCTGCCGAAGACGCGATCGGGCAAGCTGCTGCGCCGCGCGATTGCCGCGCTGGCCGAAGGCCGCGATCCCGGCGATCTGCCGACTATCGAGGACGCGAGCGCGCTCGCGCAGATCAGGGCGGCGCTCGAACAGAAGTGAGCGGTGCCTGCGTGGCCTATCACGCGAATGCAGCAGCATGTCCCCGATGCGGGGAAGGACGAGCACGCATACGGGGAAGCTCGTCACAAGTTGTCGATGCGTTCCCGGAAAGACAAACGCCCGGTCATGGCTGCATGACCGGGCGCGTCAACCACGACGAGGCGACGACCTCAAGCTTTCGCGTCGTGGGTCTTGGGCAGCAACACCGTCAGCACGCCGATCAACGGAAGGAACGCGCAGAGCTTGTAGACATAATCGATGCTCGTCACGTCCGCGAGATGCCCGAGCACCGCCGCGCCGACGCCGCCCATGCCGAACGCGAAGCCGAAGAACAGGCCCGCGACCATGCCGACCTTGCCGGGAATCAGTTCCTGCGCGTAGACCAGAATCGCCGAGAACGCCGAGGCCAGCACGAGCCCGATCACCACCGACAGCACGCCGGTCCAGAACAGGTTCACATACGGCATCAGCAAGGTGAACGGCGCGACGCCGAGAATCGATACCCAGATCACCGCCTTGCGTCCGACCTTGTCGCCCACGGGCCCGCCGATGATCGTGCCCGCCGCGACCGCCGCGAGGAACACGAACAGGTGAATCTGCGCGGCCTGCACCGACACGCCGAACTTGCTGATCAGATAGAACGTGAAATAGCTCGTGATGCTGGCAAGGTAGAAGTACTTCGAGAAGACGAGCAGGACGAGCACGCTCATCGCCATCACGACCTTCTCGCGCGGCAGCGACGCGTGCGCCGCTTTCCCGCGGCCTTTCTTGACCGCCGGATGACGCTTGTACCAGCGGCCGATGTTCGCGAGCACGACCATCGCGAGCAGCGCCGCCGCCGAGAACCACGCGATCGAGCGCTGGCCGTGCGGAATGACGACGAGCGCGGCAAGCAGCGGCCCGAGCGACGAGCCCGCGTTGCCGCCCACCTGAAACAGCGACTGCGCGAGACCGTGCTTGCCGCCCGAAGCCATGCGCGCCACCCGCGACGATTCCGGATGGAACACCGACGAGCCGCAGCCCACCAGCGCCGCCGCGATCAGCAACGTGCCGAAGTTGCCTGCAATTGACATCAGCAGGAGACCGGACAGCGTGAAGCCCATCCCGACGGGCAGCGAATACGGCTTCGGATGCTTGTCCGTGTACAGCCCGACGATCGGTTGCAGCAGCGACGCGGTGATCTGATACGTCAGCGTGATAAGGCCGATCTGCCCGAAGGTGAGCGCGAACTCGCTTTTGAACATGGGGTAGATCGCCAGAATCAGCGACTGGATCATGTCGTTGAGCAGATGCGAGAAGCTGATGGCGCCCAGCACGGAATACACGGTGCGCGGCGCTGGCACGGGTGTCGCATTCGCCGCGCTGGCCGCATTCACTGCCGACGCGCCGCCCGAACTCGGGAAAGCGCCTTTGTCGATACTCGTTTGCATGGTGACGGAGGAAAGGAAGCGGTGGTTAGGATTCGTTGTTCTGCCCGCGATTCATGCGCGAACCGAATGTGTGTCAAGTGTAGGGTGGCTCGCTCGCGTTGTCATGCCAAGGTTTGTCGCGAATCGGACAGGGTCTGGGCGACGCGTCGTCTATCGTCTGAACAAACGAATTTTGGCCGGTTATAAGAATCGCCGGGCACCGAACGACCGTACGCACCGCGCTAAAGAAAAACGAGGCAGATGCCGTAGACCAGCGATGTGGACGTCCCGTAGAGCGGGCGTACCGTTCGAAGAACATCACACGGGGATACATGATGAGACTCTTTCCGCTACGCGCGGCGCGCGGCGCTGGCCTAATGCCGAACGCCGCTTCAGGACGGGCGGCGCTCGCCGCCGGAAGCAAGACGGCTTCGAAGCGCACCTTGTCCGTGAAGGCGACGTTGCGCCTCGCCTTCGGCCTCGTTCTGGCGGGCACGCTCGGCATCGGCGCGATTGCGCTCACGCAGATCAGCCGGCTCAACGGCGCGACCGAGTCTATCTATACGCAGGGCTATGTCGCGAGCCGCGCGGCCGAGGAAACGCGCGGCTATCTGCTGCGCGCGAGCCGTTCGCAGAAGATGCTGCTCACGGCATCGACGGCGAAGGAGCGCGACGACCTCGGCAACGAGATCGAACACGCGCTGACCGAGATCGGCAAGGAGCAGGCGCAACTGGCGCAGCACATCGACCATGCGGACACCGACGCGCTCGCGCAACAGAAGCGTTTCTCCGCTGCGCTCGCGACGTGGAGCGGCAACCTGCGCGGCTTCGTCAAGCTCGTGAAGGAGCAGCCGCTCGATCTCTCGCAGATGAACTGGCAAGTCGGCATGCAGGATGTCTCGCTGCTCGTCGAGACCGGCAAGCTGGAAAAGATGGTCGATGAGCTCGTCGCGCGCCGGGGCGCCGCCGCGAAAGCGACCATCGACGCCGCCGCGTTCATCTTCCATTCGTCGTTCGTGATGGTGTCGGTGCTGACGATTGCGCTCTTCGTGCTCGCGATCATCGTCAGCGAATGGGTCGTGCGGCGTCTGTCGGGACAACTCGGCGGCGAGCCGGGCTATGCGAAGGAAATCGCGAGCCGCATCGCCTCGGGCGATCTCGCTTATCCGATCCGCCTCAAGCGCCGCGACGACGCCAGCATGCTTTACGCGTTGTCCGAAATGCAGTCGGGCTTGTCGGCGACGGTCGGCGACATTGCGGCGAGCGCGGAGGCGATCGCGTCGGCGTCGAGCGAAATCTCGACCGGCAACGTGGATCTGTCGCGTCGCACGGAAGAGCAGGCGGTCGCGCTGGAGAAGACGGCGGCCAGCATGGAGCAACTGACCTCGACGGTGCGCCAGAACGCCGATAACGCGATGCAGGCGACGACGCTTGCGCACAATGCGTCGGAGATTGCGGAGAAGGGCGGCAAGGTGGTGGGCCGCGTGGTCGAGACCATGGAGCGCATCGACGCGAGCGCGAAGAGCATCGGCGACATCATCGGCGTGATCGAGGGCATCGCGTTTCAGACGAACATTCTTGCGCTGAACGCGGCCGTGGAAGCGGCGCGCGCCGGCGAGCAGGGACGCGGCTTCGCGGTCGTGGCGGGCGAAGTGCGCGCTCTGGCGCAGCGGTCCTCGGCGGCGGCCAAGGAGATCAAGACGTTGATCGACACGTCGGTTTCGCGCGTGTCGGATGGCTCGACGTATGCGCACGAGGCGGGCGCGACGATGGAAGAAGTGGTGCGCGCCGTGCGACGCGTGACGGATATCATGGGCGAGATTTCGGCGGCTTCGGCCGAGCAGAAGTCGGGCATCGAGGCGATTGGACACGCCGTTTCGCAGATGGACGCCGGGACGCAGCAGAACGCGGCGCTCGTCGAACAGGCTGCGGCTGCGGCGCAATCGCTCGATGATCAAGCGCGCGCGCTCAAGGGGCTTGTTGGGAAGTTTCAGTTAGCCTGAGGGTTGTTTTTTTTGCGGGCTGCTGGGCTTGCCACTTGCTCTTGCCCTTCCCGTTCCCCTTCCCCCGGGGCGAGGGCGGTTCATGCTTTGTTTCGATGAGCTGCTCTTCGGCATGGAACTTGTTTTCGTGTCGGTCTATTTGCGTTGCCCCTCCCCGGGGCGGGGGTCACTTTCTTTGCTGCTGCAAAGAAAGTAACCAAAGAAAGCAGCTTTTCTGGCCCAAAGCAGCAACAGTGTGGCCACTCCGCAGCAAGACATTGGCACTCAATTTGAGACAGCCCTGAATCACCCTCCACGCCCGCTGAACAGCCACGTCCTCCGAGCCCCCTGGCTCGTCAAAACCATCACAAACGACGGCTCTGCCACGTATCCAAGTCTCGGCAAGCCGCGTCAGCCCAACGACCATAGAAGGGCACGCGACAAGCGTTCTTATCAGCGATAGCACCGACGCGCAACAGGTGCGCGCCGCACCGGGCGGGATCGTCGCGTTCGCTGTTGTGGACCTAGCATGCAGGTGCAGGTGCAGGTGCAGGTGCAGGTGCACATTCGGCCGTGGTTGTGACTGTGATTGCCCGTAAGGCTAAGGCTATGGCTATGGCTATTCGTGAAAGTTTTGTTCAGTTATCCGAATAAAGTCGATGGTTTTGGCGAGCCAAGGGGCTCGGAGGACGTGGGTGTTCAGCGGGCGTGGAGGGTGATTCAGGGTTGATTCAAGCTGAGGGACAATGCTTTTCTGTGGGGTGGCCACGCTGTTGCTGCAGCGGGCTAAAAAAGGCTGCTTTCTTTGGTTACTTTCTTTGCAGCGGCAAAGAAAGTGACCCCCGCCCCGGGGAGGGGCAACGCTAATAGACCGACGCGAAAACAAGTTCCCTGACGAAGAGCGCGCGAGAGCAAAGAGCAAAGAGCGAAGAGCAAAGAGCAAGGAGCAAAGAGCAAAGAACAGAGAGCAAAAGAAACCCCAAGCTCAAAACCCTCAAATCAACTCAACTTCCTTCCAGTCAGCATTAGAGAAGAAACGGCTTAGCTCCCGTGTGAGCTCATTGAGCGCCCCCATCTCCTGGGGAGAAATCTTGTGCACATGCTGCCCCACAGTCCAGTCGCCATACACGAGCGCGACAGTCGAATCGTTCGACTTCACGGGCAGCAGCACGAAAGCCTGCGCCTCGCCGAGCGTCTCCTTGTACCAGCGCGGCAACCGCGCGTCGATCCGCGGATCGTGTGCATTTTCGATGAAGATGCCGACAGGATTCGTAGTCGCGAGATGGAACACATCGGGCCGAAACTCGGCGCTGAAAGAAAGCGAGGAAAGCATCGGCTCGATGCCCGCGCCCATGCCTAGACGCGCCTGGAATTCATTGTTGGCCTGGCGCACGAAGACGACCGTGCGCGAAAGACCGAGCCCCGCGAGCACCGCCTCCGAGGCCAGCGCGAGCACCGGCGAAAGCGCGTTCTTCGACGGCAGCGAGCGCAGATCGGCAAGACTCGCGCCAATGCGCGCCTCCGCCGATACGCTCGCCCGCGCCATGGCGTCCGCGTTCGCCTGCAACTCGACGATCTCGCGCATCACGCCGTCGCCGCTATCCTCGCTCGCGAGCGCAAGGCTCATCGATGCGAGCGTTTCCGCATCCGCATTGAGCGCGCCGCTGTAGCGCTCGGCGATATCGACGAGCATCGATTCGCGGCCGCCCGCCGCGACGTTCGGCGCGGTGAGCGCATCGGCGACTTCGGTCGAATAGTTGGTGACGGCCTGCAGCCAGCGCACGTGCTTCGGCACGGTTTCATCCGGCGGCGCAGTCGGGTCGCTCACGCGCATGCCCGCGCGGATCGTTTCCGGCAGACGCCAGCGGTCCGCCGCCTCGATGCCGATTTCCTCGAACGTCACGCCGAGCAGCGCGGCGCACGCGCTGCTGTCGCTAATGTTCTCGGTGGCCGCCTTGCGGCGCAACTGGTCCCACTCGTGTTCGAGGTAGAACGCGACGAGCAGCTTGCCGATCTGCCGCATCAGCGTGCAGACCACCGCTTCTTCCGCTGAACGAAGGTCGATGCGCTCGGTCACTTGCCGCGCGACCGTGCCCGAAAGCAGCGTGCGGTTGAGTTCGAGCTTGGCGTCGATGCGGCGCGGCGCGCTCTGGTGAAAGTGGTCGACGAGTTTGAGTCCGACGACGAGATGGCCGACCGCGTCCATGCCGAGCACCATCAGCGCCCGGGTGACGGTCGTGATGTTGCCGCCGAAAGCCATGTACATCGCGGAATTGGCGAGCCGCAGCACCTTCTGCGTGAGCCCGAAATCCGACAGCACGACTTGCACGAGCGCAGTGAAGTCGAGGTCGTCGTCGCTCATCGCGGACACGGTCGTGCGCAGCGCCTGCGAAAGCATGGGGAAGTCCCCGCGCTCGCTCATGCGCCCCCACAACTTGTCCAGTAGTTCGGCCTTGGTGCGTGCCATGCGTAAAAAAAACCTGTTGTTGCGAGAACGGCTAACCCGAAGCGGCTCTGCCCGATGCATTCATTCAGCGGCCAGCCCCGGAAGATACACGGATTCAGGGCGTTAAGGCGCGCTCTTCGATTAGAACACGAACATTCGTACGCTCATATTGTCTCGTGCAGCACGAGCGAACTCGATTGGAACGAACGCGCGAGTTCGTCCGACGGCATGGCTTGGCTAATCAGCCAGCCCTGTATGTGGTCGCAGCCCATTTCGGCGAGCAAGTCCCGCTGCGCCTCGGTCTCGACGCCTTCCGCGACGAGTTCCAGTCCGAGCGACTGCGCGAGCCCGACCACCGCGCTCACGATCGCGCGGTTGTTGCGCGACGTAATCAGGTTCTCGACAAAGCTGCGGTCGATCTTGAGCTTCGCGAGGGGAAACCGTTGCAAGTAGGCGAGGCTCGAATAGCCGGTGCCGAAGTCGTCCACGGCAAAGCGGATGCCGAGCGCGCGCAGCGCTTCGAGCAGACGCGTCGCTTCTTCCGGGTCCTGCATCAGCAGGCTTTCGGTGATCTCGAAGACGAGCCGCTTCGCGTCGATGCCCGTGAGCGCGATGGCTTCCTTCACCGCGGCAAGAAAGCGCTTGTCGCGGAACTGCCGCGGCGACACGTTCACCGACACGTAATCGAGCCGGATGCCGATGCCGTCCCACTGCACGAGCTGCATGCACGCCGCCTTCAGCACCCAGTTGCCGAGATAGTTGATGAGCCCGATGGACTCCGCGAGCGGAATGAACGTCGACGGCGGCACGAGCCCATGCACCGGATGATGCCAGCGCATCAGCGCTTCCACGCCGACGACGGCGCCCGTGCGGATCTTCGTGATCGGCTGGAAAAAGAGCGAGAACTCGCCGTTGCGCACGGCCTCGTAGAGGTCCGCTTCGAGCTTCAGGCGTTCCGCGTCGGCGGGATCGTCGTCGAGCGTATGGACGACGAGCGTGTTGCCGCCCGCGGCCTTCGCCTGCGCGAGCGCGAGATCGGCCATGCGCAGCAGGCTCGCCTGCACGCCGGATTTCGCCGTCGCGCCGTCTTTCACCGCGTGGTCCGGATACAACGCCACGCCGATGCTCGCCGACAAATGCGTGTGCTGCCCGCGATACCGGTACGGCTGCGCGATGGCGGTCAAGAGCCGCCGCGCGAGGTTCTCGGCGGCTTCGGCGGTCGCGCCCGCGGGCAGCAGCAGGGCGAACTCGTCGCCGGCCACGCGCGCCACGCGCTCGCCGTGCGTGGCCGTGTGCTGGATGCGGCGCGCGGTTTCGCGCAGCATGTCGTCGCCGGCCTCGGAGCCGAGCGCCCGGTTGATGCGCTGATAGTCGTCGATATCCAGCAGGACGAGCGCCGTCTGCGTGCGCGTGCGTTCCGCTTCGGCCTGCATCGCGCCGACCGCCGCCTGAAGCGCGGTCGCGTTCTCGAGGCCGGTGAGCGAATCGTGATGCAGCGCGTGCGTGAGCGACGCTTCGCGTTCCCGCCAGCGCGACACGTCGAACGCGGCGAGTGCGAAGCCGGGCGTCCCCTGCGAGGCGGTCGCCAGAAGCCGCAGCTCGACGCAGATCGGATAAGTGAGCGACTTCACGAGATTGAGCGTCGCGCATTCGAGCTGGCCGCTTGCGCGCGCGCGGGCGACGAGCGCGTCCAGCTCGCCGGCTTCCTCCGACGGCACGAGATCGTGCAGCGTCAGCATGCTGAGGTAGTCGTGGTGATAGCCGATGAAGTCGATGCTCGCGTGCGACACATACTGAAAGCGCAGCGCGTCGTCCACCTGCGCGAGGAAATCGACCGCGCCGAGCGTGGTTTCGAGCGCGGCGGCGGGCTTGCCGCCGAGGCCCGCGCCGTCTTCCGCGGACGAGGCGGAGGCGGACGACCCAGCGTCGTGCGCGTGCGGATCTCGGTCGTCTCGCGCGGCGGGTCTCCATGCGCGGCAAAGCACATCGAGCGCGATGCGCCAGGGTGCGCGGCGGGAGACGGAAGTCCGGTTCGCTTGCATGGTCAGTTAAGGTTCTCGCGGCGGCGCGCAGCCGATGGTCGACGCACAGGCTTATCGTCGGAAGCTTCGGCGGCGCGCGAATACCGCTTCGAGCGGCTCGGCGTACGGCGCGCCGGCATGACGCGCGGCACGCTCTATCACGCGAGTTATCGGCGGTTCAGCGAAATTCTTTAGCCGCCATGCCGCTGCCACGCGGGACGCCGCCGGCAATCAGGGAAAACGCGCGGCGCGGCCTTTGCGCGGTTGGCGTAAACATGGGTGCAAGGCGATTTTCGGTTACAGTGCGCGTTTGCTGCGGAAACGCCCCGGCCCCGGTCGCCATGCGGCGGGCGTCCCGCGTTACGGTCGCCCGATTCGGGAATTTGTCGCACACGTCACGCTTCATGATCGATTGCCTTCTATCGCCGACCCGAGCAGGTCGTTGCGGCTTCGAGACCGCTCACGTGCCGGCGTCGGCGCAAACCTTTGCGCCCGCACTCGTTGTCCTGCCTGACGGATTCGTCGCTCTCATTCGGTTCCCGTCATGCCCGATTCTTCGCTGAAACTGCGCGCCCGACGCGAGCCGAGCGTCTATGTCGGCCGCCAGCCGATTCTCGACGGCGCGGGCGCGCTCGCCGCCTACGAACTCCTCTTCCGCGATAGCCCCGAAAATCGCGCCCGCGTCGATGACGATGTGCAGGCGACCGCGCATGTCGTCGCGCGCACGGTCGGCGAGATCGGCGTGCCGGCCGTGCTCGGCCTGCATCCCGGCTACGTGAACATGAGCCGCGAGCTGATCTTCGACGACATCGTGCATCTCATGCAGCCCGAGCGATTCGTGCTCGAGTTGCTGGAGAACATCGAATTCGACGACGCGCTCTTCAAGCGATGCGCGCAGTTGCGCCGCGACGGCTTTCGCTTCGCGCTCGACGACGTGACGCGCCTCGACGATGCATTGCTCGCCGCGCTGCCGTCGGTCGATATCGTCAAGGTGGACCTGCTCGCGGCCGAGCGCTCGCACTTGCGCGAACTGACGGCGCTCGTCAAGAAGCACGGCAAGCTGCTCGTCGCGGAAAAAGTCGAGACGCACGAGGAGTTCGCAGAGGCGCGCGAACTGGGCTTCGATCTCTTCCAGGGCTATTTCTTCGCGCGGCCGCAAGTGCTGTCGGCGCGGCGCGCGAGCCCGGCGCGCGGCACGCTCCTGCGGCTTCTGGCCGTGCTAGGCAGCGATCCCGGCCTGCGCGAGCTCGAAGTGGAACTGAAGCGCAATCCGGATATCGTGCTGCAACTCATGCGCCTCGCCAATTCGAGCGCCCATGCGCGCGGACGCAACGTGTCGTCGCTGAAGGAAGCCATGGCCGCCGCCGGCACGCGCCAGTTGATGCGCTGGACGCAACTGCTGCTGTACGCGGACGGCAGCGGCCTGCCGTGGCGCTCCGATCCGCTGTTGCAACTCGTCGGCACGCGGGCGCGCTTCATGGAACTGGCGGCGGATGCGCTGCGTCCATCGGATGAAGCGTTCTCGGATGCCGCGTTCATGACCGGCATCTTTTCGCTCGTGCATGTGGTGGTCGATCTGCAGCCGGCCGAAATTGTCGATAAGCTGCATCTGGCCGCCGATATCCGCTCGGCCATTCTCGCGGGCGAGGGCGAACTCGGCGCGCTGCTCGGCATCGCGCGGGCGACCGAACGCGGCGATATCCAAGCGATCGACGAACGCCGGCTTGCCGATCCGGCGCTCGACGCGCTGACGCCCGCGCTTCTGGCTGCGCTTCAGGTGGAAGCGGCGGCATGGTTCGGCGAGCAGCGGCTCGACTGAACGCGGCACCAACCCGATCACGGAGAGACATCCGCATGAAAAGAAGAACGAAGATGGCAGGCCTGGCGCTTTCGGGCCTGCTCGCATGCGCGGTCGCGACGTATCCGCTCTTGGCGCGCGCCACGCTCAAGCCGGGCGATGCCGCGCCGCCATTCGTCACGCAGGCGTCGCTCGGTGGCAACGTGTTCGACTACTCGCTCGCCGACGCGCTCAAGAAAGGCCCCGTCGTGCTGTATTTCTATCCGGCGGCGTTCACGAAGGGCTGCACGATCGAGGCGCACGAGTTCGCCGAAGCGGTCGATCAGTACAAGGCGCAAGGCGCGACGGTGATCGGCGTGTCGCACGACGATATCGGCACGTTGCAGCGTTTTTCGGTGAGCGAATGCCGCAGCAAATTCCCGGTCGCGGCCGACACCGACGCGAAGATCATCGGCGCGTACGACGCCGCGTTGCCCTTCAAGAGCTCGATGGCCAACCGCGTGTCGTACGTGATCGCGCCGGACGGCAAGGTCATCTACGAATACACGAGCCTGTCGCCGGATCAGCATGTCGCGAACACGCTGCAGGCGCTGCGCGAGTGGAACACGAAGCACAAGGCGCAGTGATGGCGGCCGCTTCGTTCGTTCGCAAAGGGTAGCCGTCATGCCGATCGTTCTCGCGCTCATCGCGCTCGCGGCGCTGATCTACGGCGCGGTGTGGTCCTTCGACGCGCTCGATGCGCGCTTCGGGCTGGGCGTCGCCGTCGGCGTCGCGGTGATCGTGGCGGCGGCGGTGGCGGCGGGCATCGCGTATTGGCTCGCGCGGCGTCGCGAGATCGCGCCGAATCTGCCGCGCGTCAAAGGCGACGCCACGAACTGGACGCACGAACTGAAGCGCGACTGGGGCGGCGTGCGGCTCGCCGCGGGAAAGCGCCTGCTGGACGTGCGCGTAGGCGATGCGACCGGCCACTACATCTTCGCGGATTTGCGCGACGCGCAGATGGCGCACGACGACGCGCGTGGCGAGTGGCACGTCGTCCTGGATGTCGCCGACAAGGCTCACGGCGAATGGCGTCTGCCGATGGCCGACCGCGCCGAGGCGCGCAAGTGGTCGCGCATTCTCTCGTTCGCGGTCGCGCAAAAGCTCTGACGCGCTACGCGGCTGTCATTCCACGTGATAGCCGATGTCGCTGCGCACCTTGCCGCGAAACACCCAGTACGACCAGGTCACGTAGATCATCAGCACCGGCAGCAGGAACAGCGTTCCGATCAGGAAGAACTGATGCGTGATCGGCGCGGCCGACGCGTCCCAAAGCGTCACCGAAGGCGGCGCGATGAACGGCCACAGGCTGATGACGAGCCCCGTGAACGCGAGAAAGAAGAGGCCCATCGAGCACACGAAGGGCAGCACTTCGCGGCCTTTCGAGAGACTCGACCAGAGCTTCCACGCGAGAAACGCGGTCAGCAACGGCACCGGCGCGAACGCAAAAGCCATCGGAAAGCCGAACCAGCGCGCCGCGATGCGCGCGTCTTTCAGCGGCGTCCACAAGCTGATGAGCAGAATGAACGCGAGCACGCCGATGAGCGCGAAGCGCGCCATTTTGCGGCCCCACGCCTGCAAGTCGCCTTCGGTCTTGAGCACGAGCCATGTCGAGCCTTGCAGCGCGTAGCCGAATATCAGGCCGACGCCGACCAGGAGCGGGAACGGCGCGAGCCAGTCCCAGCTCGTTCCCGAGTACTGGCGGCCGACGATCGGAAAGCCCTGAATGAACATGCCGAGCACGATGCCTTGCGAGAACGTGGCGAGCAGCGACCCGTACGCGAACGCGCGATCCCACAGCCACTTGCGCGCGCCGACGACTTCGCGGAATTCAAACGCCACGCCGCGAAAGATCAGCCCGAGCAGCATGAAGAGAATCGGGAAATAGACGGCCGGCACGATGATCGCGTAGGCGAGCGGAAACACCGCGAACAGTCCGCCGCCGCCGAGCACGAGCCACGTTTCGTTGAAGTCCCAGACGGGCGCGACGGAGTTGATCATCAAGTTGCGCTCGTCGTGGTCGCGGCGCAACAGAAAGAGCATGCCGACGCCGAGATCGAAGCCGTCGAGCAGTACGTACATGAACACGGCCAGCGCGAGAATGGCGGCCCACAGCGGCACGAGATCGAGCATCGCGTTCTCCGGTTGTCAGGATGGCTAATGCGGCCGGCGCGGCGGCACGATGTCGTCGCTCGGCGCGACGTCCGCCGTCTGACGCGAGGTGTCTCCGCTCGACGATACCGCCGAAAGCGGCCGCGCCGCGCGTGTCTTCGGCTGAAGCAGTTCGTTCTCGTGGCCTTGCGTGGCTTCGGACGGACCGATGCGCACCAGACGCCGCAAGAGGATGTATCCCGAGCCGAAGATCACGGCGTACGCGAGCACGTAGAGCAGCCACGACAGCCCGACATCGCCGGTGGTGAGCGAGGGCGTCACCGAATCGCGCGTGCGCAGGACGCCGTACACCGTCCACGGCTGCCGGCCGGCTTCGGTCGTCGTCCAGCCCGCGAGCACGGCGATGAACCCGAGCGGCGTCGCGAACGATGCCGCGCGCAGCCATCGCCTGCTGCGTTCCAGCTTGCCGCGCGCGAAGAGCACGATGCCCGACAGCACGATCGCGAGCATCAGCATCGCGATGCCGACCATGATGTGAAACGCGAAGAACACGACCGCGACAGGCGGGCGGTCCTCGCGGGGAAAGTCCTTGAGCCCGCGCACGTAGCCGTTCGGATCGTGCGTCAGATAGATGCTCCCGAGCACCGGCACCGAGATTTCGAAGTGATTGCGCTCTTCGTCCTGATCGGGAATGGAAAAGAGATTGGCGGGCACGCGCGAGCCCGATTCCCATAGCGCCTCCATCGCGGCGAGCTTGGCCGGCTGGTGCTTGAGCGTGTTGAGGCCGTGGGCGTCGCCGAGGACCATCTGCACGGGCACCATGATGATCAGAAAGATAAGCGACATCTTGAGCATCACGCGGCTTTCCTCGATCGCGCGGCCCTGACGCATGTACATGGCGCCGACGCCGAGAATGACGAAGGCGGTGGTCACGAGAAACGCGCTCACCGTGTGGCTCAGCCGGAACGGAAACGACGGCGAGAAGATCACGTCGAAGAAGCTGACCACTTCGAAGCGGCCGTCGGGCATGAGGCGGTAGCCTTGCGGCGTCTGCATCCAGCTATTGACGGCGAGAATCCAGAACGACGAAATGAGCGTGCCGAGCGCGACGAACAGCGCGGACATCACGTGCGCCCACTGCGGCACGAGCTTGCGGCCGAACAGCAGCACGCCGAGAAACGCCGACTCCAGAAAGAACGCGGTCAGCACCTCGTAGCCCATCAGCGGGCCGACGACGTTCGCCGTGCGGTCGGCGTAGCGGCTCCAGTTGGTGCCGAACTGAAACGGCATCACGATGCCCGACACCACGCCCATGCCGAACGACACCGCGAAGATCTTGAGCCAGAACGCCGACAGCCGCCGGTAGACATCGCGCTTGGTGATCCACCAGTTGACTTCCAGCGTGGCGATGAAACAGGCGAGTCCGACGGTGAAAGCCGGCAGCAAGATATGAAACGCAATGACCCACGCGAACTGAAAGCGCGAGAGCAGAACCGAGTCGATATGCATGAACGCTCCTTGGCGATTCTTGCAACGTTTGCGTCGAACGATGCGAAAGTGCGCGCGTCGTCCTTGGTCGTCCTTCAATACACCGTTTGCCGGGGCGGGACGCGCGGCGCGCATGACCCCGTTTGCTACAATCTGGGCCTCGCGCTCATCAGCTAACCGCGTGCCGGACGACCGGGACGCGCATCGACTCATTGGGGACGGCCCCATTCTCATGGGAGTGACCCGATGTCCTGGATTCTTCTCTTCATTGCCGGTCTGCTGGAAGTCGCGTGGGCGGCGGGACTCAAGACGTCCGAAGGTTTTACGAAGCTCGGGCCGTCCGTCTTCACGCTCGTGACGGCCATCGGCAGCTTCGTGCTGCTCGCGCTCGCCATGCGCCAATTGCCGCTCGGCACCGCGTATGCGGTGTGGACGGGCATCGGCGCGGTCGGCGCGTTCGTGTTCGGCATCGTGTTCATGGGCGAGGCGGTGTCGGCGGCGCGCATCGTGAGCGCGGTGCTCATCATCGCGGGCTTGATCGGACTCAAGCTCACGTCGGGGCACTGAAAGGCGCGGGAACGGCAATCGCTTGGCCGCTTCCGTACCACGCGCTCACCGCGGGCTTTTTGCGTGGATATAATGATCTGAAGTCAGTCTGACGGGCGCCTCGCGCGCGGTTGCGGTTTTCGCGGCGGGAGGCTGGCGGTTCCATCTTACGCGCGCCCGCGTCGCGGCATCTGTCGGTCACGCTCCGATCAGCGGAAGCGGGCCGATTGTTTCAGCCGGTACAGCATCGAGCCGTGGCCCCAAGCGCGCGGCTGGCGCAACAAGGAGGCGGCAATGCTGGAATCACTTTCGCTCGCTGCGGGCCTTTCATGGGCGAGCGGGCTGCGCCTGTATCTCACGGTCTTCGTCGCCGGCCTGTTCGCCCGCATGGGCGTCATTCATCTGCCCGACACGCTCGCCGTGCTCGCTTCGCCGTGGGTAATAGGCGTCGCCGCGTTCCTCGCGTTCGTCGAATTTCTCGCCGACAAGATCCCCGCGCTCGATTCCTTGTGGGACGCCATTCATACGTTCATTCGCATTCCGGCGGGCGCCGTGCTCGCGGCGGGCTCGCTCGGCCACGCCGATCCGACCTTGCTCACCATCGCCGCGCTCGCGGGCGGCACGCTCGCCGGGGCGTCGCATTTCGCGAAGGCGGGCACGCGCGCGCTCATCAATCTTTCGCCGGAGCCGGTGTCGAACTGGGCCGCATCCGCCACCGAAGATGTCGGCGCGACGCTCGGCCTCGTGCTCGCGTTCTTCGTGCCGCTCCTGTTCCTTGTGATGCTGATCGCGTTTCTCGTGGTGGCCGGCTGGGCGCTGCCGCGTCTCGTGCGCGGCGTGCACGGCGGCGTGTCGCGCATGGCCAAGCACATGCTGCCGGGCACGCATAACCCGATCAGCCGACTGCGGAGCAAGCACGATTGAGCACGGCGGCCAACGACAAACCGGCGGCCAAGGCGTCGCACGCACCTCACCACACGCATCCGGGCGCCCGACTCGACTTCATGCAGACCGTGCGCCAGTCGTGGCGCATGACCGCGCGCGACTGGCGCGCGGGCGAACTCACGATGCTGTTGCTCGCGCTCGTGCTGGCGGTCGCCGCGTTGTCGAGCGTCGGTTTTCTCGCGGATCGCATGCGGCAGGGGCTTGCCCGCGATGCCCGCCAGATGATTGCCGCCGATTTCGTCGTGCGCGCCGATCATCCTGTCGACCCGATGTTCGCGCAGGAAGCGCGTGCGCTCGGGCTCGAAACGGCAGGCACGACCATCTTCCCGAGCATGGTGAGCTCGGGCGGGCAGACGCCGCTCTCGCGGCTCGCGGCGATCAAGGGCGTGACGCCGGGCTATCCGTTGCGCGGCGCGCTGCGTATCGCGCCGGGCCCCGACGCGCCCGATGCGCCCGCCCAGGGCATTCCCGCGCCCGGCACCGTCTGGGTCGATCCCGCGCTGCTCGACGCGCTGAAAACGAAAGTCGGCGGCGCGGTGAAGGTCGGCACGCGCACCTTCACGGTCGCGGCGGTCATCACGCGGGAACTGGATCGCGGCTTCTCGTTCGTGAACTTCTCGCCGCGTCTCATGATGCGCGCCGATGAAATCGCGGCAACGGGGCTGATCGGCTATGGCAGCCGCGTGACGTACCGGCTGCTCGTCGCGGGGCCGGATGCGCAGGTCGAGCGGTTCGCGCAGTTCGCGCGCGGCAAGACCGACGGCGGCAAGCTGCGCGGCGTCGCGCTCGAATCGCTCTCGGACGGCCAGCCGCAAGTGCGGCAGACCATCGACCGCGCGAGCCACTTTCTCACGCTGGTCTCGCTTCTGACGGCGCTGCTCGCGGCGGTCGCCATCGCCATGGCCGCGCACCGGTTCGCGCGACGGCATCTCGACGGCTGCGCCGCGATGCGCTGCCTCGGCGTCAGCCAGCGGACGCTGCGTGCGCTCTTCATCGACGAATTCCTGGCGATCGGCGTCATCGGCAGCGTGGCGGGCATCGTGCTCGGCTTCATCGGGCATCTGGTGCTGCTGCATGCATTGGGTTCGCTCGTCGATGTCGAGTTGCCGCAGGCGAGCGTCTGGCCGGCGTTGCAAGGCATCGCGATGGGCCTCGTGCTGTTGCTCGGCTTCGCGCTGCCGCCGCTTCTGCCGCTCACGCGCGTGCCGCCGGTCCACGTGATCCGCCGAGAATTGGGCGATGCGAGCCGTATCGCTTATGCGGCGTATGGCGTCGGCGTGCTGCTCTTCGCGGCGCTGCTCGTGATCGCGGCGGGCGAGCTGAAGCTCGGCGTGATTGTCGCGGGCGGGTTCGCGGCGGGACTGCTGCTCTTCGGCGTCATCGCGCGGGCGGCGCTGTGGGCGGCGGCGCGCTTCGTGCGGCGCGAAAAGAGCCGCGCGGGCGTCGGCTGGCGCTATGCGCTCGCGTCGCTGGAGCGGCGCAGCGGCGCGAGCGCGTTGCAGATCACGGCGCTCGGCATCGGGCTGATGTGCCTGCTGCTGATCGGCATGACGCGCAACGATCTCATCAAGGGATGGCGCGACGCCACGCCGCCGGATGCGCCCAACGAGTTCCTGATCGACATTCAGCCGGACCAGCGCGACGGCGTGCTTGCCTATCTGCACGGCCACGGCCAGCCCGACGCCGTGCTCTCGCCGATGGTGCGCGCGCGCCTCGTCGCGATCAACGGGAAAGCGGTGAATCCGGACAGCTACGATAAGCCCGACGCGAAGCGGCTCGTGGACCGCGAGTTCAACCTCTCCTACACGACCGCGCTGCCCGACGACAACCGCGTGACGCAGGGCGCGTGGTACGGCACGAGTGCGAAGCCGCAGGTGTCGATGGAAGAGGGCATCGCCAAGACGATCCGCGTGAAGATGGGCGACATGCTGCGTTTCGACGTGGCGGGTCTGCCGGTGGAAGCGCCGGTCACGAGTCTGCGCAAGGTGGACTGGAATTCGTTCAAGGTGAACTTCTTCGTGCTGATGCCGCCCGAGGCGCTCGCGGACTTGCCCGCGACCTTCATCACGAGCTTCCATCTGCCCGCGAACGATCAGCGCATGATCGACGGCCTGATCGCCGCGTACCCGAACGTCACGGCCATCGACACCGCGCCGATCCTCGCGCAGATTCAGCGCACGCTCGCGCAGGTGATCGGCGCGGTGCAGTTTCTCTTCATCTTCACGCTCGCGGCGGGCGTGCTCGTGCTGTACGCGGCGCTCGCCGGCACGCGCGACGAGCGCATGCGCGAGTCGGCGTTGCTGCGCGCGCTCGGCGCGTCGCACCGGCAAGTGCGCTCGGTGCAGGTCGCGGAGTTCGTCGCGGTCGGCGCGTTGTCGGGCCTGATGGCGGCGCTCGGCGCGCAGGGCATCGGCTACGTGCTCGCGTCGCGCGTGTTCGAGTTTCATATCGATTTCAATCCGTGGCTCGTGCCGGCGGGCGTCGTCGCGGGCATCGCGTGCGCGGGGCTCGGCGGCTGGCTCAGCCTGCGGCGCGTGCTGGCGCGCCCGGCGCTGCAATCGCTGCGGGACGCATAGTTCTCAGTCAAAGCAAAGCAATGAGCGAAGTAAACCAACCGGCTTCCGAAGACGAAGCGACAAATCAACAACCAGCGCCGACCGCGTTCGAGCTGATCGGCGGCGAGGAGCGCGTGCGCGCGCTCGTCGACCGTTTCTACGATCTGATGGACCTGGAGCCCGAGTTCGCGGGCATTCGCGCGCTGCATCCGCCGACGCTCGACAATTCGCGCGACAAGACCTTCTGGTTCCTGTGCGGCTGGATGGGCGGACCGGATCACTACATCAGCCGCTTCGGGCATCCGCGGCTGCGGGCGCGGCATCTGCCGTTCGCCATCGCGTCGAGCGAGCGCGATCAATGGCTGCGCTGCATGGCCTGGGCGATGGAGGACATCGGCCTTGCCGAGCCGCTGCGCGAGCGCCTGCTCACGTCGTTCTTTGATACCGCCGACTGGATGCGCAACCGTCCCGGCTGATTCGCCCGCTTGTGTACCGGGCGAGGCCGCGCCGGTTTGCGGCATCATCTGCGATCAACCGAGGCATTCGAGGACACGAAGTCATGACTACACGCGCGCTCTTTCGCGAGGACGCCTACCAAAGACACTGCGATGCGACCGTCACCGCCATCGACGAGGCGGGCATCCATCTGGACCAGACCGTGTTCTATCCGCTCGGCGGCGGGCAGGCGGGCGATGCCGGAACGCTGACGCTCGCGGACGGCACGGTGATTGCCATCGCGGATACGCGCAAGGCCAAGTTCGAAGGCGCGACGCCCGACGACGCCGTCCATGTGCCGGCGCCGGGTCAGGACGACGCGCTGGCGAAGCTCAAGGTGGGCGACAGAGTGAGCGCTGAAATCGACTGGGAGCGGCGGTACCGGCATATGCGGCTGCACACCGCGAGCCACCTGATCTGCGCGGTGCTGCCGTATCCGGTGGATGGTTGCAGCATCACGACCGATTACGCGCGGCTCGATCTCGCGACCGTCGAGCCGATCGAGCGCGAAGCGGTGGAAGCGAAGCTGCGCGAGCTCGTCGGCGGTTCGCACGACGTGCGCACCGAATGGATCACCGACGAAGAAATGTCCGCCCGCCCCGAACTCGTCCGCACGATGAGCGTGAAGCCGCCGATGGGTCTCGGCCGCGTGCGGCTGCTGCGCATCGAGAACGTGGACTTGCAGCCGTGCGGCGGCACGCATGTGCGCAATACCGGCGAGATCGGGACGCTGCGCATCGCCAAGCTGGAAAAGAAGAGCGCGCGCACGCGGCGGCTCGTGCTGGAACTGGCTTGACGGTCGTGACCGGCTTGACCGGCTTGACCGGCGATCGGCGCGCAAAGGACGTCCTCGATGTCTGGTTCGGCGCGCCGGGCTCGCCGGAATTCGGCACCGAGCGCAGGCAGTGGTGGACCAAGAAACGCGCATTCGACGCCATGCTGACCGGACGCTTCGGCGCGCTGCTCGACGAAGCGCAGGCGGGCGGCTTGGAAGAGTGGGAACGCGAGCCGCTTTCCGCGCTCGCGCTCATCGTGGTGCTGGATCAGTTCTCTCGCAACTGTTATCGCAACACGCCGCGGGCCTTCGCCGGCGACGCGCGGGCGCTCGCGGTCGCGAAGAAGCTGGTGGAGCAGGGCGACGATCTGCGGATGCCGAGCGCCTGTCATCGCGCGTTCGTGTACACGCCGTTCGAACACGACGAAACGCTCGCCAGCCAGCGCGAATCCGTGCGCCTCTTCGCGAAGCTGCGCGACGAAACGGGCGTCGCGAGCTTCTACGACTCCGCGTTGAAGCACGCGAAAGTCATCGAACGATTCGGGCGCTTTCCGCATCGGAACAGGATCCTCGGGCGCAAGACGCTGCCCGACGAAGAAGCGTGGCTGGCTGAACACGGCGGGTTTTGAACGCCCGAGACGCTTTACCGGCCGCCCGTCACGTCCAGAATCGCGCCGGTCACATACGACGACGCATCCGACAGCAACCAGACGATCGATTCTCCCACTTCGTCCGCCGTGCCGGGGCGTCCGAGCGGCGTATGCACGCCGAGCACGTGCGCGCGGTCCGGCTTGCCGCCGCTCGCATGGATGTCGGTTTCGATGAGGCCGGGGCGGATGGCGTTGACGCGCACGCCTTCCGGGCCGAGTTCCTTGGAAAGCCCGATGGTCATCGCGTCGATCGCGCCTTTGGAGCCCGCATAGTCCACGTATTCGTTCGGCGACCCGAGCCGCGCCGCCGCCGACGACACGTTCACGAGCGAGCCGCCGTGGCCGCCGCGCGAGCGCGACAGACGCCGCGCCGCCTCGCGCGCGCACAGATACGCGCCGAGCACGTTGGTGTCGAAGATGCGCTTGAGCCGCTCGATGTCCATGTCGGCCAACGGCGCGCCCGGCGCGACGATGCCCGCGTTGTTCACCACGCCGTCGAGCGTGCCGAAGGCTTCTTCGGTGGCGTCGAACATGGCGATGATTGCCGCTTCGTCGCGCACGTCGCCGGCAATCGCGATCGCCTTGCCGCCCGCCGCGCGCACCGCCGCGACGGTTTCTTCGGCGGCTTGCGCGTTCGACGCGTAGTTCACGCCGACCGACCAGCCCCGCGCGCCCGCGAGAATGGCAGCCGACCGGCCGATGCCGCGGCTCGCGCCGGTGATCAGGATGACTTTGGACATCGCTCCACTCTCCTCAGACTGCGTTGCGTTTCTCGGACCACTTGTCGTTCGCGGGCGGCGTGTAGGCCGCGAGCTTCGCGATCATCTCGTTCGGCTCGGCGGCCACCTGAATCATGTCCAGATACGGCTTGCGCATGAAGCCTTCGTCGATGGTATGACGCAGCATCGACAGGAGCGGCTCGAAGTAGCCGTTCACGTCCAAGAGGCCGACGGGCTTCTGGTGATAGCCGAGCTGCGCCCACGTGTACACCTCGAAGAACTCTTCGTACGTGCCGACGCCGCCGGGCATGGCGACGAAGGCATCGGCGAGATCCGCCATCTTCTTCTTGCGCTCGTGCATGTCGGGCACGACGTGCAGTTCCGTGAGATCGGTATGGCCGACTTCCTTCGCCAGCAGCAGTTCGGGAATCACGCCGACCGCGCGTCCGCCGGCGGCGAGCACTTCATCCGCGATCAAGCCCATCAGCCCGACGCGGCCGCCGCCATAAACGAGCGACAAGTTCGCCTCGACGAGCGCGCGTCCGAACGCGCGCGCGGCTTGCGAGTAGACGGGGCGGGCTCCGGGGGCGGAGCCGCAATACACACACACTGCCTTCATTATCGGGAATCCTTCGGTGTTTCGTTTTTCGATGCGCTGGCGGCATCGTCGCGCGGCGGCAGGAAGTCCGCATATTCGCGCTTGGGCATCTTACCGGACACCAGATCGTCGAAAAGCTGGCGCGAGCGGCCGCGCAGATACGGCGCCATGATCGAGATGATGTGCACGCTCACCTGATGAAGCTCCGCGCGAATCGCTTCCTGATCGTTGTACTTGCGCGGGTTCATCACGTACTGATACGAGAGCCAGTACGTGGCGATCACGCCGATGTTCGTCGCGATCACCTCGATCTCGGCGGGCGTCGCGACCATTTCCTGATCGGCGACGAGCGCCTCGCACAGCTGCTGCGCGAAGCGCACCTTGTGCGTGATGATCTGCTTGAAGTGCGTTTCCAGCGTGCGGTTGCGCGCGAGAAGGTCGTTCAGGTCGCGGTAGAGGAAGCGATACGTCCAGAGAAAATCGGCCATGTACTGCAGATAGGACCACATCTCGTCGATGGTCGGCCGGTGATCGTCCGGAAAGCGCAGGCGCTTTTGAATCTGCTGCTCGAACTGCGCGAAGATGCTGTTGATGATGTCGTCTTTGTTGCGGAAATGGTAGTACAGATTGCCTGGACTGATTTCCATTTCCTCGGCGATCGTCGTCGTGGTGACGTTGGGTTCGCCGATATCGTTGAACAACTTCAGCGACAGCTCGAGAATCCGTTCGCGGGTACGGCGGGGAGGTTTCGCTTCCATGTCGTCCGACCTTGGCATCCGGTTGCGGCGGCCTCGTGCAGGCATGCCCGCGTCCGGTTCCGTTGCTATTTTTGAGAATATCGGACGATTATAAACCGCTCGTTCTCCGTTCCGGACGCGGCCTTGCAGACCCGGCGACGACTTTACGAGATACCGCGCGCTCAAGCCAAAAGACGCCCGAGCCACGCAGCCGCAGCGGGCGCATGCGGCCACAGAATCATGGCCCACGTGAGCACGCATACCGCGAGCGCGACCATCACGGCCGCGCTGCCGAAGTCCTTCGCGCGCTTCGAGAGTTCGTGGCGTTCGAGCGAGATGCGGTCGATCGCCGCCTCGACGCTCGAATTCAGCAGCTCGACGATCAGCACCAGCAGCACCGAGCCGATCAGCGCGGCGCGCTCGACCGGCGCGACCGGCACGAAAAGGCTGCACGGCAGCAGCATGGCGGCGAGCGTCAGTTCCTGCCGGAAGGCGCTTTCCTCGCGGATTGCGATGCGAAAACCTGCGATCGAGTTCTTCATCGCGTGCCAGGCGCGCGTGAAGCCGCGATTGCCCTTGTACGGATTGAAGGGCAGGTCGTCGGTGCCGAGCGGTTCTGTCGCCTGAGGCGGCGTATCGGCCGAATCGGCGCTCGCGTCGGTTTCGTCGTCGAACGGGTCCATGACGCGGCCGGGCGCCGCGCGGGCGTTCGCTTCGGCGCGTTCCTCCGCCACCGGGCGACGCGTCATGCGGGCGCCCGGTCGGCGCGCGGCGCGCGCGGCTCGAACTGCCGCAAATGCGATGCGAACTGCTCGGACGCCGCGCGCCACGAGAAGCGTTCGGCCCAGGCGCGCGCGTCGGCACGGTCGATCTTCAGCGCCTGAAGGCACGCCTCGCGCAGGTCGTCGTTGAGCGCGCCGGGTCCGTGTTCGCCGAGCACGTCGATCGGGCCCGTGACCGGATACGCTGCGATCGGCGTGCCGCACGCCATCGCTTCCAGCAGCACGAGGCCGAACGTATCGGTGCGGCTCGGGAACACGAAGACATCGGCGGCGGCGTACACCTTCGCGAGTTCCGGCTGCGACAGCACGCCGAGATAGTTCACGTTCGTATAGCGCGATTTCAGCTCGGCGAGCGCCGGGCCTTCGCCCGCGACCCATTTGGAGCCGGGCAGGTCGAGCTTCAGAAATGCTTCGACGTTCTTTTCGATTGCCACGCGCCCGACGTACAGAAATATCGGCCGCGCGGTGTTGAGCACCTTCGAGTCCATCGGATGGAAGATGTCGAGATCCACGCCGCGCGTCCACAGGACGACGTTCGTGAACCCGTAGGCTTCCACATCTTTCTTGACCACGGGCGTCGGCGCCATCACTGCCTGCGAAGGTCCGTGGAACCAGCGCAGGAAGCGATACGTCATCGCGAGCGGAATGCCGAAACGCGCCTTCACGTATTCGGGAAACCGCGTGTGATAGGCGGTCGTGAACGGCAGCTTGTGACGCCGCGCGTACGAGCGGGCGGCGAGGCCGAGCGGGCCTTCCGTCGCGATGTGCAACGCATCCGGATCGAACGCGTCGATGCGCTCGGCGACATGACGGCCCGGCATCAGCGACAGGCGAATCTCGGGATAGGTCGGGCAGGGTATCGTCTTGAATTCGAGCGGCGTGAGCATGTCCACGCGATGCCCGAGCGCCGTCAGTTCCTTGCTCGTGTTCTTGAGTGTGCGCACGACGCCGTTGACTTGCGGCTCCCATGCATCGGTCACGATCATGATCTTCATTGCGGTTCCTCGTGTGGCCTGACGTAGTGCTGAC
This sequence comes from Caballeronia sp. GAFFF1, assembly GCF_023630705.1. Taxonomy (GTDB): domain Bacteria; phylum Pseudomonadota; class Gammaproteobacteria; order Burkholderiales; family Burkholderiaceae; genus Caballeronia. The sequence goes on along the minus strand of NZ_JALQEM010000018.1, from coordinate 69,326 downwards.
GTTCGGGCTCAGGCCGTCGCGCGGGCTTTCGCGGCGGGCTGTCCGGACGCACGGATGACGGTCCAATAGACGACCTTGAGTTCGCCGTCATAGGTTTCGACGAGCGCGGTGAGACTCTCTACCCAGTCGCCGTCGTTGCAATACAGGATGCCGTCGATATCGCGAATCTCGGCCTTGTGAATGTGCCCGCACACGACGCCGTCGCAGCCGCGGCGGCGCGCTTCATCGGTCATCACGCGCTCGAACTGCGAAATGAAGTTGACCGCGTTCTTGACCTGATGCTTCAGGTACTGCGAGAGCGACCAGTAATTGAAGCCGAGCTTCGCGCGCACGCGATTGAACCAGCGATTAAGCAGCAGGATCGCGGTGTACGCGGTGTCGCCGAGATAGGCGAGCCATTTGGCGTGCTGAATGACGCCGTCGAAAAGATCGCCGTGAACGATCCACAGGCGCTTGCCCGCGAGCGTCGTGTGGAACGCCTCGCCGCGCACGTGAATGTCGCCGAACGCGAGATCGCAGAACTGGCGCGCGGCTTCGTCGTGATTGCCCGGGATATAGACGACCTGCGTGCCCTTGCGCGCCTTGCGCAGGATTTTCTGCACGACGTCGTTGTGCGCCTGCGGCCAGAACCAGCCTTTGCGAAGCTGCCATCCGTCGATGATGTCGCCGACGAGATACAAATAATCCGATTCGTGATGCCGCAGGAAGTCGAGCAGATACGCGGCCTGACAGCCGCCCGAGCCTAAGTGGATATCCGAGAGCCAGATCGTGCGATAGCGCTGCGTTCCGTCCGTCGATTCGCCGTCGACGACGGGGGACGCCGCTTCAGGCGATTCCGGCGACTCGGACACGCGCGCAGACGGATCGACGCGCAAGCCGGAACTGCGAAAACGGTAAGCGGTGGAGGGATCGAATGCCGGCGTGACTGTCGGGTGGAGGGCCATTGGCTCGCGCATCGAGTTTTGGTATGCGCATTACGCCGTGCGGCTGTGACCGAGCCGTGACAGTCACGAGAAGTTCGTATTACACGGGAACCGGGGAGGGTATGACCTAGGCAGCGACGATGCGCGTGCCGGCGAGGCGGTCGTGAAGGAACTGGCGGGCGGGATCGAGCCATACGGCTGCCGCCCACAGCGCGATCCAGACGGCGAGCGCGATTAGCGTCTGCGGCACCGCCAGCGAAAGCAGCGGGTGCAGCGCGAGCGGCGGCAGGAACCACAGCCATGCGAGCGCGTAGCGCGCGAGCGCCCGGCCGACGGTGAGCGGCTCGCCGCGCGCATCGACGACTTTCAGGCGCCAGGTTTTCATCGGCAGCGTCTGGCCGCCGTGCGTCCAGAACCACACGAAATACGCCGCCACCACGAGACCGATCCACGACATTAGCCAGTCGTGATGCGTGAGGCCGTTGCGCTGCTGCGTGAGCGTGCTGAACAGATATCCGGCGATGAACACGACGCCGAACAGGATGACGCCTTCGTAGACCATCGTGGAGAGACGCCGGCGCAGGCTGGGCGCGCGAAGCGGCGGGAGGGTCGCGGTGGCGGAGACGCTCATCGCGGGATCAGGAACCGTTGTACATCGAAGGCGCCTGCTGCGGCGAAACGGGAATCGGCGTGGCCGGGACAATGCTCGCGGCGTTCGGCACGGCGGGCTGCAACGGCGCGCCCGAAGCCGGCGCGCCCGCCCCCGGCCCGGCTTCCGCGTGCGAAGCCGCGTGGCCCTGCTCGCGCGCCGCCACTAGACGGTTGATGTCCTTGACTTCGGCCTTGCCCGTCGGCGGCGCGCTGACCACGGTGGGGCGGCGGCCGCGCTCGCTCGCGGCGAGCTTTTTCTTCTGTTCTTCCGAGAGCTTCTGATACGCGTCCCATGCCTTTTCGCGCTTGTCGGGCGGAACGAGCTTCGAGACCTGATAGTTTTCCCGCGCGACCTTGCGCTGGTCGGGCGTCATGCGCACCCATTCCTCCATGCGCTGCTGCAGTCGCTTCTGTGCGTCCGGCGACATGCGGTGATAGCGCGATGCGATTTTGAGCCACTTTTGCTTGCGCTCGTCGCTGAAGGAATCCCACTGCGTGGCGAAAGGCGCAAGCGCGACGCGCTGTGCCTCCGTCAAACGGCTCCACGAGAGCGGATTGTCCGAAGACAGCGCGGCGAGCGGCGAGAGCGACCCATCTGCGCCCGCGCTGGCGCCGCTGGGCGCAGCGGCGGACACGGACGCCGTGGCGGAGGACGAATAGAAGCGCGGGTAAGTAGCGGCGAACGCGACCAGACCCGCAATCGCGCAGCCGAAGACAATCGCGAGACCGCGCTTGTAACTCACCCGAATTTCCCCCGCTCGGTTCGATGCTTAGTGATTGCGCGTCAAATACGCGTTGAAGCCGTGATCGAGATAGGCGTCGAGCGGCAGGCTGTCGCTCATCATGGCCGCGTCGATGTCGGCGAGTTCGGCCTTACGCTGCTGATCTTCCCAGTAAGCGATGCCCGCGAGCGCCACGGCGAGCGCGAACACCGGGCCCGCCAGCCCGAAGCCGCCTAACCGCGCGAAGAGGCTCTTGCGGCCACGCGCGTCGCCGGAACCGCCGGCCGAGAGCGTAGCGCCCGCGCCGGCCAGAACCGGCGCGAACACAGGCGCGGCGGCAGCGACGGCCACTTTCTCGGGCTTCTTGCGCGCAATCGCGGCTCGGCGCGCCTCTGCGAGCCGATCCACTGCGGCGGCCGGAATGGCCGACGTGCTTTCGTCGAGCGCGCGAACGACCTTCAGCGCGAACTCGTTTTCCTTCGTTTCAAGAGCGGAACTCATAGCGTGATCCCTTTGGCTTTCAGGGCTTGCGCGAGAGCGTGCGTGGCGCGTGAACAGTGCGTCTTCACGCTGCCCTCGGAGCAGCCCATCGCGGCGGCCGTCTCTGCGACATCCATGTCTTCCCAGTAACGCATGAGAAAAGCTTCTCGTTGACGCGCCGGTAATTTCTGGATTTCCGCGTCGATCAGGTTGAGCACCTGCTCGCGCTCCAGCCGGCTCTCGCTGCTTTCGCTGCCGGTCGCGCCATCCTCGGATTCGAAGGTTTCGAGCGGGTCGAACTCGTCGTCGTCGGCGCTGCCGAACGAGGAGAACAGGCTGATCCAGGTATTGCGAACCTTCTGGCGGCGAAAGTAGTCGTGCGTCGCATTCTGGAGGATACGCTGGAACAAAAGAGGAAGCTCGGGCGACGGCTTGTCGCCGTACTTCTCCGCGAGCTTGATCATGGCGTCCTGGACGATGTCGAGCGCCGCGTCGTCGTCGCGGACGGTGTACACGGTCTGCTTGAACGCGCGTCTTTCGACGCCCGCCAGAAAATCGGCGAGTTCCTTGTCTGATGCCATCCGTTGGGGACCCGGCGCAACGAATTTGCGTCGAAAGAGATTGTGGAGTTCCAGGAAAACCTGCGGATGCTAGCAAATTTTCGCTGTCGCGGGAGGATCGGGAAACGATTTGTTGCTTGGCATTGCGCGCGCGATGCGCAGGACCAACGCACGAACGATGAATCCGGACGCGCGCCGCGGAAGTTTTTGCTTGACCGTGCGCGCAAAAACGGGCTATCGTTCCCGACTCGCATCATAAAGTGAATTGTCTGCTTTGAGGCGAGCCCAAGAAGTTCGCCTGTCAAACCAAGACGCGCCGCTTGAACCCGAGCCACAAGCCCGGCAGAGAGCACCCGATCAATTTTTTGCCGAAAATTCGAAAGGTGATGAATGAACATGCCTAGCGCGGAATTCTCCACGTCGGATACCACTCCCTCTCACGAAGCCGATTCCATCGGCGCGACCGTGCTCATGCGCGCGCTCGCCGACGAAAACGTCGAGTTCGTGTGGGGCTATCCCGGCGGCTCGGTACTCTACATCTACGACGAGCTGTACAAGCAGGACCAGATTCAGCACATTCTCGTGCGCCACGAGCAGGCCGCCGTGCACGCCGCCGACGCGTATTCGCGCTCGACCGGCAAGGTGGGCGTGTGCCTCGTGACTTCGGGCCCGGGCGTCACCAATGCCGTCACCGGCATCGCCACGGCCTATATGGATTCCATTCCGCTCGTCGTCATCAGCGGGCAGGTGCCCACCGCGGCCATCGGCCTCGACGCGTTCCAGGAATGCGACACCGTCGGCATCACGCGGCCCTGCGTCAAGCACAACTTCCTCGTGAAGGACGTGCGCGACCTCGCCGCCACCGTCAAGAAAGCCTTCTATATCGCGCGCACGGGACGTCCCGGCCCGGTGCTGATCGACATTCCGAAAGACGTGTCGAAAGCGCCGTGCCGCTACGAGCCGGTCAAGAGCGTGTCGCTGCGCTCGTACAACCCGGTCACGAAGGGCCACTCCGGGCAGATCCGCAAGGCGGTGCAGCTGCTGTTGTCGGCGAAACGACCGTATATCTACACCGGCGGCGGCATCATTCTCGCGGACGCATCGCGCGAACTGAACCAGTTCGCCGATCTGCTCGGCTATCCCGTCACGAATACGCTGATGGGCCTCGGCGGCTATCGCGCGAGCGACAAGAAGTTTCTCGGCATGCTCGGCATGCACGGCACCTACGAAGCCAACATGGCCATGCAGCACTGCGACGTGCTGATCGCCATCGGCGCGCGCTTCGACGACCGCGTGATCGGCGACCCGAAGCACTTCGCTTCGTCGCCGCGCAAGATCATCCATATCGACGTCGATCCCTCGTCCATCTCGAAGCGCGTGAAGGTCGATATCCCGATCGTCGGCGACGTGAAGGAAGTCCTGAAGGAGCTGATCGAGCAGCTTCAGCACGCGGAGCACGGGCCGGACACGGCCGCGCTCAAGTCGTGGTGGGACGAGATCGAAGGCTGGCGCTCGAAAGACTGCCTCGCCTACGACCGCAAGAGCGAGATCATCAAGCCGCAGTATGTCGTCGAGAAGCTCGCCGAGCTGACGGACGGCAACGCCTTCGTGTGTTCGGATGTCGGCCAGCATCAGATGTGGGCGGCGCAGTTCTATCCGTTCAACAAGCCGCGCCGCTGGATCAACTCGGGCGGCCTCGGCACCATGGGCTTCGGCCTGCCGGCCGCGATGGGCGTGAAGATGGCGTATCCGGACGAGGACGTGGTCTGCATCACGGGCGAAGGCTCCATCCAGATGTGCATTCAGGAGCTCTCGACCTGCAAGCAGTACAACACGCCGGTCAAGATCATCTCGCTCAACAACCGCTATCTCGGCATGGTTCGCCAGTGGCAGCAGATCGAATACAAGAAGCGCTATTCCAGTTCGTACATGGACGCGCTGCCCGACTTCGTGAAGCTCGCCGAAGCGTACGGCCACGTCGGCATTCGCGTCGAAAAGACCGCGGACGTCGAACCGGCGCTCAAGGAAGCGCTGCGTCTGAAAGATCGCACCGTGTTCCTCGACTTCCAGACCGATCCGACCGAAAACGTATTCCCGATGGTGCAGGCAGGCAAGGGCATCACGGAAATGCTGCTCGGCTCCGAGGATCTATAACGCGGCTTTGTCACGCGAGGCTCGTGCGCGCCCGTCTCCACAAAGGACGAGCGCCGCGCGCGGGTTTTTCGGACGAACGCTTTTTCTGGACATTTCGGGAAACACGCACATGAAACACATCATCTCCGTACTGCTGGAAAACGAGCCGGGCGCGTTATCGCGTGTCGTCGGGCTCTTCTCCGCGCGCGGCTACAACATCGAAACGCTGACGGTGGCGCCGACCGAAGACAGTTCGCTGTCGCGGCTGACCATCGTTTCCATTGGCTCGGACGACGTGATCGAACAGATCACGAAGCACCTGAACCGCCTGATCGAGGTGGTGAAAGTGGTCGACCTGACAGAGGGCGCCCACATCGAGCGCGAGCTGATGCTCATCAAGGTAAGGGCAGTCGGCAAGGAACGCGAAGAGATGAAGCGGATGGCGGATATCTTCCGCGGCCGCATCATCGACGTGACCGAAAAGACCTACACCATGGAACTGACGGGCGCCTCCGACAAGCTCGACGCGTTCATTCAGGCGCTCGACGCCACGGCGATTCTGGAGACGGTTCGCACGGGCAGTTCCGGCATCGGCCGGGGCGAGCGCATCCTGAAGGTGTAGCACCACACGCAACTCGACTCATTTCCTCTGCTTCGCGCGGAGACAGACCCAGGACTCAAGGAACCACCATGAAAGTTTTCTACGACAAAGACGCCGACCTCTCCCTCATCAAGGGCAAGCAAGTCACCATCATCGGTTATGGCTCGCAAGGCCATGCTCACGCGCTGAACCTGAAGGAAAGCGGCGTGAACGTGACGGTCGGCCTGCGCAAGGGCGGCGCTTCGTGGAGCAAGGCCGAGAACGCCGGTCTGCCGGTCAAGGAAGTGGCCGAAGCGGTGAAGGGCGCCGACGTCGTGATGATGCTGCTGCCCGACGAGCAGATCGCCGAGGTGTACGCGAAGGAAGTCCACGCGAACATCAAGAACGGCGCGGCGCTCGCGTTCGCGCACGGCTTCAACGTGCACTACGGCCAGGTGATTCCGCGCGCCGATCTCGACGTCATCATGATCGCGCCGAAGGCGCCGGGTCACACGGTGCGCAACACGTACACGCAAGGCGGCGGCGTGCCGCACCTGATCGCGGTCGCGCAGGACAAGACCGGCTCGGCGCGCGACGTGGCGCTCTCGTACGCGGTGGCCAACGGCGGCGGCCGCGCGGGCATCATCGAGACGAACTTCCGTGAAGAGACCGAAACCGATCTCTTCGGCGAGCAGGCGGTGCTGTGCGGCGGCACGGTCGACCTGATCAAGGCCGGGTTCGAAACGCTGGTGGAAGCGGGCTACGCGCCGGAAATGGCGTACTTCGAGTGCCTGCACGAACTGAAGCTGATCGTCGACCTGATCTATGAAGGCGGCATCGCCAACATGAACTACTCGATCTCCAACAACGCCGAGTACGGCGAGTACGTGACGGGTCCGCGCATCGTCACCGAAGAGACGAAGAAGGCGATGAAGGCCGTGCTGAAGGACATCCAGACCGGCGAATACGCGAAGAGCTTCATCATCGAGAACCGCGCCGGCGCGCCGACGCTGCAATCGCGCCGCCGCCTGACGGCCGAGCACCAGATCGAGCAGGTCGGCGAGAAACTGCGCGCCATGATGCCGTGGATCGCCAAGAACAAGCTCGTCGACCAGTCGAAGAACTAAGTTTTTCGCGCGTCACGGTTCTTGCTGTCATGAAAGCCGCCCGAAGCCGCTGTGCCGAGGGCGGCTTTTGCTATCCTACGGGTTTTAAAAAACACAGACCTCGTTCATGAACTATCCCCATCCGATCATTGCCCGCGAAGGCTGGCCGTTTATCGCCATCGCGGCCGTCGTTGCCATTCTCGTGCAGGCGATCGGCGGCTTCGGCTTCGCCTGGATCTTCTGGCTGATCGTGATTTTCGTCGTCCAGTTCTTCCGCGATCCGCCGCGTCCCATTCCCACGCAGGCCAATGCCGTGCTGTGTCCGGCGGACGGGCGCATCGTCGCGGTGGAAACCGCGCACGATCCGTACGCGGGCCGCGAGGCGCTGAAGATCAGCGTGTTCATGAACGTGTTCAACGTGCACTCGCAGCGTTCGCCGGTCGATGGCGCGATCACCAAGGTGCAGTATTTCCCGGGCGCGTATCTGAACGCGGCCGTCGACAAGGCATCGACCGAGAACGAGCGCAATGCCATCGTGCTGCAGACCGCGACCGGGCATACGGTGACGTCGGTGCAGATCGCCGGACTGATCGCGCGGCGCATTCTCTGCTACGTCCACGCGGGCGAGCCGCTCACGCGCGGTCAACGCTACGGCTTCATCCGCTTCGGTTCGCGCGTCGACGTGTATCTGCCGGTGGGCAGCCGGCCGCGCGTGGCGATCGGCGAGAAGGTGTCCGCCTCGTCGACGATTCTCGCCGAGTTCGCGGAATAACGCGGAGGCGTCGATGGCGGCAATCAAACCGCGCCGGAACCGCATGAACGGAGCGCCGCCGCGCGCGTTCCGTCGCAACAAGGCGGCGCAAGACGTCGGCGCCGTGGAAACGCGGCGCGCGAAGCGGCAGCAATTCCTAAGAAAGCGCGGCATCTATCTGCTGCCCAACGCGTTCACCACGGCGGCGCTGTTTTGCGGCTTTTTCGCCGTGGTCCAGGCGATGAACGTGCGCTTCGAGATCGCGGCCATCGCCATTTTCGTCGCGATGGTGCTCGACGGCATGGACGGCCGCGTCGCGCGCATGACGCATACGCAGAGCGCATTCGGCGAGCAGTTCGACAGCCTGTCGGACATGGTGTCGTTCGGCGTCGCGCCGGCGCTCGTCATGTACGAATGGGTGCTGAAGGACCTCGGGCGCTGGGGCTGGCTCGCGGCGTTCGTTTACTGCTCGGGCGCGGCGTTGCGGCTCGCGCGCTTCAATACGAACGTCGGCGTGGTCGACAAGCGCTATTTCCAGGGCTTGCCGAGTCCGGCGGCTGCCGCGCTGATCGCCGGCTTCGTGTGGCTCGCCACGGACAATCGCGTGCCGCTCAAGCTCGTGTGGCTGCCGTGGGTCGCGTTCGCGCTGACCGTCTACGCGGGCGTCACGATGGTGTCGAACGCGCCGTTCTACAGCGGCAAGGCGCTCGATGTGCGTTATCGGGTGCCGTTCGCGGGCGTATTGCTGGTCGTCGTGGCGTTCGTGCTCGTTTCGTCTGATCCGCCCGTCATGCTGTTCTGCCTGTTCGTGCTGTACGGCTTCTCGGGCTACGTCTGGTGGGCGTACATGGCCATGCGCGGCAGGCCGAATCCCGCGCGCAGCTCGCAACGGGATCACTAGCGTAGATTTGCCCGATACAAAAAGGGCGACGGGTCGCGAAACCCGTCGCCCTTTTTGCATGAGGCGGTCGGCCTGTTACCCTGCGTCGACCAGCGTGCCGTTATGCACGCGCACATGCTGTCCCTGCGCGAACGGCGGCTGCTGATGGTAGGTGAAATAGCGCGTCTTGCCGTTTTCCATCCGCACCCGCACCGAATAATCGGTTTCGCTGCGCAGGTGCTTCTCGACCGAATTGCCCGCGAGCCCGCCGCCGAGCGCGCCGAGCAGCGTCATGGCGGTGCGGCCGCCGCCGCGTCCGAACTGGTTGCCGACGACGCCGCCCGCCACTGCGCCACCGACCGCGCCGATGCCCGTCCCGTGCCCTTCGCGACGCACGGCGGAGACGGCTTCGACGGTGCCGCACGTCGAGCAATAGGCGGGGTGTTGCGGCGGCTGCTGTGCGTACGACGGTTGCGCGGGCTGTTGTACAGGCGCTTGCTGCACCGGCTGGGTCGCGGTCTGCGGCGCGGGCGCAGGCGCGGGCGCGGTTTGCGCGGCCATCGGCTGCGCGGCCGGCGGCGCGGCGGGCGCGACCACCGGTTGTTGCTGCGCGACCGCGGCGGCCTGCGTCTGCGCGTTCTGCGCGGAATTGCTATGCGCGCCGGGGAAAATCCCGGTCACGGCGGCCGTAGCCGCGAGGCTCGCGACGATGACCGCGCCCGCAGCCGTCGCGACCAGCGGATGCAGGCGGCGCGGCTCGCCCGCGCCGGGCGTGGGCGTGATGTTATTGGTCCCGTTGTCCATGTTTGACCTCCGTTCGAGGCGAAGTGCCGATAGCATCAATTCTGGCGCAGATGCCGCATCGGCGCTTTTTCAGGTTGTAACCGCGTTTTTCTCAGCAGAAGCACGTTGGATGCCAGCCGTGACGGGCGAAAAAAAGCGCGCCCCGAAGGACGCGCTTTTCACCGGACACGAACCACTTCGCCCGCTCAGTCTTCGCGACGAAGATGCGGGAACAGAATCACGTCGCGGATGCTCGGGCTATCGGTCAGCAGCATCACCAGACGGTCGATGCCGATTCCGCAGCCGCCCGTCGGCGGCATGCCGTATTCGAGCGCGCGAATATAGTCGGCGTCGAAGTACATCGCTTCCTCGTCGCCCGCGTCTTTCTGGTCGACCTGCTTCTGAAAGCGCGCGGCCTGATCTTCCGGATCGTTCAGTTCGGAGAAGCCGTTCGCGATCTCGCGGCCCGTGATGAACAGCTCGAAGCGTTCCGTGATGCCCGGCACCGAATCCGACGCACGCGCGAGCGGCGACACTTCCACCGGATAGTCGACGATATACGTCGGTTCCCACAACTGCGATTCCGCGGTCTCTTCGAAGAGCGCGAGTTGCAGCGCGCCGATGCCGGCGTTCAGGAAAGCGGGCTGCGTCGTATCGACGCCGAACTTCTTCAGCTCCGCGCGGAGAAACACGGCGTCGGCAAGCTGCGCGTCGGTGTACTGCGGCGCGTACTTCTGAATCGCCTGATTGATGGTCAGGCGATGGAACGGCTTCGACAAATCCAGCTCGCGCCCCTGATACGTGATGGTCGCGGTGCCGAGCGCGTCGACGGCGGCCTGACGGATCAGTTGTTCGGTGAAGTCCATGAGCCAGCGGTAATCCGTGTAGGCCGCGTAGAACTCCATCATCGTGAATTCCGGGTTGTGGCGCGGCGACACGCCTTCGTTCCGGAAATTACGATTGATCTCGAACACGCGCTCGAAGCCGCCGACGATCAGCCGCTTCAGGTAAAGCTCCGGCGCGATGCGCAGGAACATTTGCATGTCGAGCGCGTTGTGGTGCGTGACGAAGGGCTTGGCCGCCGCGCCGCCCGGAATGGGATGCAGCATCGGCGTCTCGACTTCCATGAAGTTCGCTTGCGCCATGAAGTTGCGGATCGACGTGACGGCCTTCGTGCGCGCCACGAACGTCTTGCGCGACTCCGGCGTGACGATCAGATCGACGTAACGCTGGCGATAGCGCATTTCCTGATCGGCGAGGCCGTGGAACTTGTCCGGCAGCGGACGCAGCGCCTTCGACAAGAGCCGCAGTTCCGTGCAGCGCACCGACAGTTCGCCCTTGTTGGTGCGAAACAGCACGCCCTTGGCGGCGATGATGTCGCCCAGATCCCACTTCTTGAACGCCTCGTAGACTTCCGCGCCAACATCGGCGGGCGTCACGAAGAACTGAATCTGACCGCTGCCGTCCTGAACCGTCGCGAAGCTCGCCTTGCCCATCACGCGCTTGAGCATCATGCGGCCCGCGAGCGCGACGGGCAGGGGATTCGCTTCCAGCGTCTCCTTGTCGGTCTCGGCGTAGTCGCTTTGCAGCGCGGCCGCCTGATGCGTCGGGCGGAAATCGTTCGGATAGGCGACGCCTTGCTCACGCAGCGAGCGCAGCTTGTCGCGGCGCTCGGCGATGATCTGGTTGTCTTCCAGTTCGGGAGCGGCGCTCGTCTGAGTCGGTTCGGTCATGATGATTCTTGGCTTGTGATGCTGCGGATGTGCGGCAAATGCGCGGCGGATGAAACGAAGGCGGCGCGACCGGAAGCCGCGCCGCTCGAAGACTTAAACGCCCTGTTTCAGGCTCGCGCTGATGAAGTCGTCGAGGTCGCCGTCGAGCACGGCGCGCGTGTTGCTCATTTCGACGTTGGTGCGCAGGTCCTTCACGCGGCTCTGGTCGAGCACGTAGGAGCGGATTTGGTGGCCCCAGCCCACGTCCGTCTTGCTGGATTCGAGCTTGTCCTGCTCCGCCTGACGCTTGCGCATTTCGAATTCGTACAGACGCGCCTTGAGCATCTGCATGGCTTCAGCGCGGTTGCGGTGCTGCGAGCGGTCGTTCTGGCACTGCACGACAATGCCGGTCGGCGCGTGCGTGAGACGCACGGCGGAATCCGTCTTGTTGATGTGCTGGCCGCCCGCGCCCGATGCGCGATACGTGTCCGTGCGAATATCGGCCGGATTGATTTCGATCTCGATGGAGTCGTCGATTTCCGGATACACGAACACCGAGGAGAACGACGTGTGCCGCCCGCCCGACGAATCGAACGGCGACTTGCGCACGAGCCGGTGAATGCCGGTTTCGGTGCGCAGATAGCCGTACGCGTATTCGCCTTCGACCTTGATCGTCGCGCTCTTGATGCCGGCGACGTCGCCTTCGGATTCTTCGAGCACTTCGGTCTTGAAGCCCTTGCGCTCGCAGTAGCGCAGATACTGGCGCAGCAGCATGGACGCCCAGTCGCACGCCTCGGTGCCGCCCGCGCCCGCCTGAATGTCGATGAAGCAGTTGTTCGGATCGGCCGGATTCGAGAACATCCGGCGGAACTCCATGTCTTCGACGCGCGCTTTCAGTGCGTCGGCGTCGGATTCGCAGGCGACGAGCGTGTCTTCGTCGCCTTCTTCGCGCGCCATCTCGAAGAGTTCTTCGGCGTCGCGCAGATCGTTGTCGAGGGCGGAGAGCGTCGAAACCACGCCGTCGAGCAGCTTCTTTTCACGACCGAGCGCCTGCGCGTTCTTCGAGTCGTTCCAGACGTTCGGGTCTTCGAGTTCCTTGTTGACTTCGGCTAGACGCGCGGACTTGGCGTCGTAGTCAAAGATACCCCCGTAGCTCGCCCGCGCGGCGGCGCAGGTCGGCCAGAAGGCTTTCGATCGCGTTGAGACGTTCTGCTTCCATTGTCGATCTTCGGCTTCGTAAAAAGGTCAAATTATAGCCGATCGACACGCTTTTCCCGCGCTGGCGCACGCCGTGGCACGGGACGCTGCGCGCTTCAAAGTCCGTGCGCAGGCGCTTCGAGCGCCGCGATGTACTTCTCAGCATCGGCCGGCGTAGCGCCGATTTTCGGGTTGACGAACGCATCTTCGATTTTCTGCGCGCTGACGAACTCTCAAAGCGCGCAGTTGATGTGGCGCGGTCGGCTGATTAACAAAGACGCGCGCCGAAAACGACAATGCGGCGAATGCTGCCTCAAGCCGCGTGCTCGACGATCAGCTGCACGCGCGCCACGCCGTTCCACGAATCGCTGACGAGCCGATATGCGACGGTCGCGCGGGGCGGCAGCGGATCGGCGTGATTGAACCAGATCGCGTTGAAACGCTGACGGCCGCGCATCAATTGCAGCTTCAGGTGTTTGTCTTTCACGAGCGATTGCGACGCGACGTCGAATTCGCCCGAAAACGTCGGCGCGGGAAAGCCCTGTCCCCAAACCGCCGCGTCGAGCAGTTCGATGAATTGCGGCGTGAAATACGCGTCCTCCAGCTCGCCGTCCGTCTCGATGGTGCGCGAGAGCGCGTCGGCGGTCAGCCACTCGCGGCCGACCGCTTCGAACGCGTCGGTGAAGCGCGGAATGTCGGCGGTGGCGAGCGTGAGACCCGCCGCCATCGCGTGGCCGCCGAACTTGTGGATCAGACCGGGCTCGCGCTTGCTGATGAGATCGACGGCATCGCGCAGATGGAAGCCGGGAATGGAGCGGCCGGAGCCTTTCGAGAGCGTGCCGGCGTCGTCGGCGTGCGCGAAGGTGAACGACGGCCGATGAAAGCGCTCCTTCAGCCGCCCCGCGACGATGCCGATCACGCCCTGATGCCAGCTCGCGTCATAGAGCGTGAGGGTGGCGCGCTCGCCGGCATCGAACGATTGCAGTTCGGCGAGCGCCTGCTGCTGCATGCCAGCTTCGATTTCGCGCCGCTCGCGGTTCATCGCGTCGAGCTGCTGCGCGAGTTCCCATGCGCGGCCGATGTCGTCGGTCGTCAAGCATTCGATGCCGAGCGACATGTCCGAGAGCCGTCCCGCCGCGTTCAGGCGCGGCCCGAGCGCGAAGCCGAGATCGAAGCCCGACGCGGCGCGCGCGTCGCGGCCCGCCGCGCGGAACAACGCGGCGATGCCCGGCTGCATACGGCCCGCGCGGATGCGCTTCAGACCCTGCGCGACGAGAATCCGGTTGTTGCAGTCGAGCTTCACGACATCGGCCACGGTGCCGAGCGCGACGAGATCGAGCAAGCCGTCCAGACGCGGCTCCGGCGTGCTTTCGTACGCGCCGCGCCGGCGCAGTTCGGCACGCAGCGCGAGCAGCACGTAGAACATCACGCCGACGCCCGCGATGCATTTGCTCGGAAAGCCGCAACCCGGCTGATTCGGATTGACGATCGCGCGGGCGGCCGGCAGTTCGTCGCCGGGCAGGTGATGGTCGGTCACGACGACGTCGATGCCGAGCGCGTTGGCCGCCGCGACGCCCTCGACGCTCGCGATGCCGTTATCGACGGTAATCAGCAAGTCAGGCGCGCCGAGCGGCGAGCGCGCGGCCAGTTCGACGATCTCCGGCGTCAGCCCGTAGCCGTATTCGAAGCGGTTCGGCACGAGATAGTCGATGGTCGCGCCGAACATGCGCAGGCCGCGCACGGCAACCGCGCAGGCCGTCGCGCCGTCGCAGTCGTAGTCCGCGACGACGAGCATGCGCTTGCCGGCCGCGAGCGCATCGGCAAGCACGGCGGCGGCGGCGTCGCAACCCTTCAGGCCGACCGGCGCGTGCAGGCGCTTCAACTCGGTTTCGATTTCGTCCGGCGAGGTGACGCCGCGCGCCGCGTAGAGCCGCGCGATCACGGGATGCAGGCCGTGGCGCATCAGGGCTTCGGCGTCGGCGGGGGACGAGGCGCGGGTAACGATTCGCGTCATGCGGGAAGAGCCTTTATTCGATGAGAAGCGCCGCGATCGGCCGGCGGCGCCAGAACTTGCGCAAGTCGCCGCGCGTGACCGACAGCGTGACCGAGCCGGTATCGCCGCATAGCGTGAGACGCAGGCGCTTGAGCGAACCGCTCGATAGCGCATCGAGCGCCGGCGCGAACCACGCGTCTTCGAGCGTCTTCAGCGCGGCGTTCCAGCGCGCCCAGTCCTGCTCGATGAACGGCGCGGAGAAGGGGTCCAGTTCGACGAGGGTCGCGCCTTCGCCGCCGTCTTTCGGGAGCGCTGCAAACGACTCCGGCGGCGTCCACGGCTTCACGCCCGAAGCGAGCGCGAGGCCGCGCGTGGCGGCGGCATCGGACATCACGGCGGCGAACGGGCGCGTGACCGGGCGCAGCGCGCCTTGCCCATGCAGCCAAATCGAATTGATGGGCGGCAGGCCGCGCGATTCGCGCTCGACGTTCAACGGATGTTCGAACCATGCCATCTGCACTTCGTTCTGCAGCTTCATCCACGGGCGTGAGCGTTCGCCGGTGCGGGCTTCGTGCGGCAGCCAGATTTCGATGTTGCGTCCCGCCGCGCGCAACGGCGACGCGCCCGCGAGCGCGCCGAGCGCATCGCCCGATACGTACCAGCGCAGCGGCGTGGGCGCCTGCAACGCTAGCCCCAGGTCTTCGATAACCGGCCGCGCGGTGTGCAGCAGCGCGCGCGCTTCTTCGGTGCGCACGCCGAGCGTGGCAGGATCGATCAACACGAGATGATCGTGCGCGATGCGCACATGAACCGGCTCGATGCACGCCCAAAGCGCCGCGTTGGCACCGTCCGCCGCGCCCGGATCGCCGCCATCGGCTAAAAGCATGAAGGGCGCGAGCGGCGCGTCGTCGGCATAACGTTGGCCCGCGTTCGGCGACACGATGCCGAAGCGTTGCGCGATCCAGCGCTCGTGCGGCAGCGTGCGCTGAAAGTCTTCGCCGATGACGCGTTCTTCCAGCGTCGCGCGGGCGAGCAGCCTGTCGAGCGCCGCGCTTTCCAGTCCGTGCAGCGCGGTTGCGGCGTCCGCCGCCGAGGGCAGGGCGAACGGCAGCAGAAGGTGAAGGTCGGGAACGGGCATGATGGTCGGCATTGTAGGCCAAAGCGGCAGGCGTCATCGGCGCGGGCGCGATGCGCAAAGCGCTGCACGAACCACGCTTGTTACGGCGCCGACCTGAGGTGTGGCAAACTTTCGCAAATTTCGCGGCGCGCGGCGAATGGACGTGTCATGCGCCGCGTTTACGGGGCGATTTACCGCGGCATCCGTCACGCGCCGTCGTACAGCAACGCAGCAACACCAGACACAAGGATTCGCTTGAAACTTCCGTACGAATGGCAGATCGGCTGGCGCTACACGCGCGCCAGCAAACGCACTACAGGCAACGGCTTCATCTCATTCATCGCGCTCGTGTCGATGGCGGGCATCGCGCTCGGCGTCGCCGCGCTGATCGTCGTGCTCTCGGTCATGAACGGCTTTCAGAAGGAAGTGCGCGACCGCATGCTCTCGGTGCTCGCGCACGTCGAGATATTCTCGCCGACCGGCTCCATGCCCAACTGGCAACTGACCGCGCAGGAAGCCAGGCGCAATCCCGAAGTGGTGGGCGCGGCGCCCTATGTCGAAGCGCAAGCGCTGCTCACGCGGCAAGGCGCGGTGAGCGGCGTCGCGTTGCGCGGCGTCGAGCCCACGCTGGAGCCGGAAGTGTCGGATATCGGCAAGGAGATGCGCGCGGGCAAGCTCGCGGACCTCGTGCCCGGCGAATTCGGCATCGTGCTCGGCGCCGATCTCGCGACCAACCTCGGCGTCATGACCGGCGACAAGATCACGCTCGTCGCGCCCGAAGGCACCATCACGCCCGCGGGCATGATGCCGCGCCTGAAGCAGTTCACGGTGGTCGGCATCTTCGAATCCGGCCACTACGAATACGATTCGACGCTCGCGCTCATTTCTATCCGCGACGCGCAGGCGCTCTTTCGCCTGCCCGCGCCGACCGGCGTGCGCCTGCGCCTGAAAGACATGCAACGCGCGCCCGAAGTCGCGCGGCAACTGTCGCACACGCTTTCTGGCGAACTCTATATCCGCGACTGGACGCAGCAGAACAAGACCTGGTTCTCCGCCGTGCAGATCGAAAAGCGCATGATGTTCATCATTCTCACGCTGATCATCGCGGTGGCGGCGTTCAATCTGGTGTCGTCGCTCGTCATGACCGTCACCGACAAGCAGGCCGATATCGCCATTTTGCGCACGCTCGGCGCGCAGCCCGGCTCGATCATGAAGATATTCGTGGTGCAGGGCGTGACCATCGGCTTTATCGGCACGGCGCTCGGCGTGTCGCTCGGCTGCCTGATCGCGTGGAGCATTCCGTGGCTCGTGCCGATGATCGAGCATCTGCTCGGCGTGCAGTTCCTGCCGCCGTCGGTGTACTTCATCAGCGAGTTGCCGTCCGAGCTCGTGCCGGGCGATGTCATGAAGATCGGCGTCATCGCATTTTTGTTGTCGTCGCTCGCGACGCTCTATCCGAGCTGGCGCGGCGCGAAGGTTCGTCCGGCGGAGGCGCTGCGCTATGAGTGACCTGATTCCGGCAAACAACCTCGTGCTGCAGGCGTCGGCGATTTCGAAGACCTTCGTGCAGGGCGGCTCGAACGTGCAGGTGCTCGACAACGCGCAACTCGACGTCTATCGCGGCGAGAAGCTCGCGATCGTCGGCGCGTCGGGTTCCGGCAAGAGCACGCTCTTGCATGTGCTCGGAGGCCTCGACGAGCCGAGCGCGGGCAAGGTGTCGCTGCTCGGCAAGCCGTTCACCGAACTGAAGGAAAAAGAGCGCAACGAACTGCGCAACCGCGCGCTCGGCTTCGTGTACCAGTTTCATCATCTGCTGCCCGAGTTCACCGCGCTCGATAACGTCGCGATGCCGCTGCGCATTCGCCGCATGAGCGAGGACGCCGCGCGCAAGGAAGCGATGGGCATGCTGGAGCGCGTCGGCATCGGGCATCGCGCGAAGCATCGGCCGGGCGCATTGTCGGGCGGCGAGCGGCAACGCGTCGCGATCGCGCGGGCGCTCGTCACGCGTCCGGCGTGCGTGCTCGCCGACGAGCCGACCGGCAATCTCGACGGCGGCACTGCCGACACGGTCTTCAATTTGATGCTGGAGCTTTCACAGACGCTGGAGACGAGCTTCGTGATCGTCACGCACGATCCCGATCTTGCCGCGCGCTGCGACCGCATCATGCGTCTGCGCGACGGCGTGCTGCACGAAGAGCCGCCGGTGCCGGTTTAAGCGCCGCGTTTCGGAGGACGCCATGTGGATCGACACGCACTGTCACCTCGATGCCTCCGAGTTCGACGCGGACCGCGACGCCGTGGCGCGTGCGGCCCTCGATGCGGCGGTGACGCGCATCGTGATTCCGGGCGTCGAGCGGTCGAACTTCGATACGGTGCGCGCGTTGGCGCATCGCATCGAAGGCGGCGCGTATGCGCTCGGCATCCATCCGCTTTTCACGCCACGCGCCACCGAGGACGACCTGCGCGTGCTGCGCGAGCAGATCGCAGCGAGCATGGACGATCCGCGCTTCGTCGGCATCGGCGAGATCGGGCTCGATTATTTCGTGCCGATGCTCGACGATGCCCGCCAGCAGTTCTTCTACTACGAGCAACTGAAGCTCGCCCGCGAGTTTCAACTGCCGGTGATTTGCCACGTGCGCAAGTCGCAGGACAAGGTGCTGAAAGGCCTGCGCGTGCACGACATTCATTGCGGCATCGCCCATGCGTTCAACGGCAGCTTCCAGCAGGCCGAGGCATTCATCGCCCAGGGCATGCGGCTCGGTTTCGGCGGCAATCTGACGTTCGAGCGGGCACGGCAGATCAGACGGCTTGCGGCGGACCTTCCGCTCGATGCCATCGTGCTCGAAACCGACGCGCCCGACATTGCGCCCGCCTGGCGCTACAAGGGCCGCAACACGCCGGATCAGGTCGCGGGCATTGCGAAGGTGCTGGCGCAACTGCGAGGCATCGGCGAAGACGCGCTTTCACTAGGCACAACGGCTAACGCGCACGCCGCGCTGCCCCGGCTGGCACTCGCGGCTTCATAATCGTTCACGGTTGCATTCGCTTCGGATCACTGATTTTTGATCCGGGCGGATGTGTTTTGCGTGACGAAAGAAGAGAGCATAGGCGTGCGGGCGGTGTTGCTGTGTTTTGCATTGGGCGTCGCGTGGTTGCAGCAACAGGCCGCGTTGCCGGGTGTCGGCGGGTGGGCGGCATGTATCGCGATTCTTTGCGTGGCAGCGGGCGTCGGCTTGATCCGGCGCGGGCGAGGGCGCATTGTGGCTTTCGCGATTGCAGCCGCTGCAATCGGCTTCGCCTATGCCGCCCTGCGCGCCGAAGTGCGATTGCAGCAGCGCTTGCCGGTCGAGTTCGAGCAGCGCGATATCGAACTGACCGGCTTCGTGCGCGGTCTGCCTGAGCCGCAAGCGGAAGGCACGCGCTTTCTCTTCGAAGTCGAGTCGAACGGCGCGGGCTTGCGCGATTTTCCGCGCATCGTGAGGCTGCTTTCGGTGCCCGCAGCGCTGCCTGCGGTCGTGGCGGGTCAACGCTGGACGCTTACGGCGCGGCTCAAGCGCGCGCATGCCAACGCAAACTTCTCGTTGCGCGATGGCGAAGTGAGTTTGCTCGAACGCGGCATTCGCGCGACCGGCTCGGTGTCCGCCAGCCGGCCTGCGCGACGCGTTCGCGGCGATGCGATCGGACCGTGGCTCACTATCGACCGTTGGCGCGCGCGCATCCGGCAGCGCATCGAGTCCGTGCTCGCGAATGCGCCGCATCACGGGATCGTCGTCGCGCTGGCCGTGGGCGCGCAGGATTCCGTGAGCGATGCCGACTGGGCGATTCTGCGGGCGACTGGCACGAGCCATCTCGTTGCAATCTCGGGCCTGCATATCGGCTTCGTCGCGGGGCTTGCGGCGTTCATCTGTGGCTTTATCTGGAAGCGCATCCGCTTGCGTGGCGTGCCTGCGCCGCTCGTCGTCGCGGCGCCGAAAGTGGCGGCGCTCGGCGCGGCGTCGTTCGCGGCGTTCTATGCCGCGCTCGCGGGCTTCAACGTGCCCGCGCAGCGCACCTTGTGGACGCTCGCCGTCTTCGCCGTCGCGTTCGTCGGCGGGCGGCGGCCGGCGGCGTCGCTCGTGCTCGCGTGGGCGCTCGCGTTCGTGTTGATCGCGGACCCGTGGGCGGTGACATCGCCTGGATTCTGGCTCTCGTTCGTCGCGGTGGCGGCGATTCTGCATGCCATCGCGGCGTATGGCAGGCAAGCCGAGAAAGCGCCGCCCGATGACACCGACGACTGGCTCGCGGGCATGGAGGCGCGTGATCCGCCGCTTCCGGATGAAGTCGCGTCGGGCCAGGCCGTCGCCGATGCGCCGTCGCGCAGGCCCTCGTGGTTGCTCGCACTCGCGTACTGTCGCGCCGCTGTGAGGGTGCGTGATCCGGTGACTCCCCACAAAGGCGCATCGAGCCAAGCGGTCGCCGATGCGCGGCCGCGCAGGCGCTCGTGGTCGCTGGCGCTCGCGTACTGCCGCGCCTCCGTGAAGGTGCGTGATCCGGTGACTCCCGACAAAGGCGCATTGAGCCAAGCCGTCGCTGATGCGCTGCCGCGCAACCGCTCGTGGTCGCTGACAAGCGCGTGCCGCCGCGCCGCCATTAAGCTGCGGCAGCACATGGCATCGAGCGCACGCGTCCAATACGCGGTCACGCTGTCACTCGCGCCGTTGACCGCCTACTGGTTCTCGCAGATACCGCTCGTCGGCCCGCTCTCCAACGCGTTCGCGATTCCGTGGATCAGCTTCGTCGTGACGCCCGCGACGCTTGCCGCGCTGATCCTTCCCGCACCGCTCGACGTACCGATGCTTCATCTGGCGCACGGCGCACTATGCATCCTCTTCGACGCGCTCGAACGTTTAGCCGACGCAGGCCCCGCATGGTCGCTGTGGCGCTTGCCGCAGCCCGGCATGTTCGCGCTGGCCGCGTCGCTCGCGGGCGCGGCGTGGGCGCTTGCGCCGCGCGGCTGGCCGCTGCGCTTCGCCGTGCCGCTCACGTGGCTGCCGCTTGTCGTTCCAGCGACGAACGGCGTAGCAGACGGCGCGTTTCGCGTGACCGCGCTCGACATCGGACAAGGCTCGGCGCTCGTCGTCGAGACAGCGCGACACACGCTGCTCTTCGACGCCGGCCCCGGCCCCGAGTCGACGCACGCGGGCGAGCGCATCGTCGCGCCGTATCTGCTTGCAACGGGCGTGCGTTCGCTGGATGCGCTCGTCGTCAGCCATTCCGATTCGGACCACGCCGGCGGCGCGCCCGCGGTGCTGCAAGCCGTCGCGGTGCGGCAACTGCTCGCGTCGCTGCCTGCGAGCCATCCGCTGTGGTCCGATGCCGGCAAGCGCGGCGGCGATACGCTGCGTTGCGTCGCCGGCCAGCACTGGATATGGGACCGCGTGGACTTCCGCGTGCTGTGGCCCGACCCCGGGCCGCTCACCGGCACGCCAAATCACCAGGCTTGCGTGCTCAAGGTGACGAACGCGGCGGGGCGGGCCGCGCTTTTCACCGCCGATATCGAAGCGGACGTCGAGCGCACGCTGCTCGCGCGCGATCCTGCCGCGCTGCGCGCCGACGTGCTGATTGTGCCGCATCACGGCAGCCGCACCTCGTCGACCGAGCCTTTCCTCGATTCGGTCGGGCCGCTCGCCGCGGTATTTCAGGTAGGCTATCGCAACCGCTTTCACCATCCGAATCCCACGGTGTACGCGCGCTACCGGCTGCGCGACATCGCGCTCACGCGCAGCGACGAGGACGGCGCGGCGCGCATCGACATGGGTGAGGAGATCGTGCTCGATCGCTACCGGGAAACGCACGCGCGTTACTGGATCGGGCGCTGAAAACAATACGACAAGAACGAGGAGCCGCTTGAAGGACATCATCCATTTCTCGCACGCGAACGGCTTTCCGGCGTCCACTTACCGCACCGTGTTCGCCGAACTCGCGGACGACTATGAGATCCGCAGCATCGAACGATACGGCCACGACCCGCGCTTTCCGGTCACGCAGGACTGGCCGCATCTCGTCGATCAACTGATCGACGACATGAGCCGCTACCGGCAGGACAAGCATCCGAAGGTGTGGCTTGTCGGGCATTCGCTCGGCGGCTATCTTTCGCTGATGGCGGCGCAGAAGCGCCCGCAGTGGGTGAAGGGCGTGGTGATGCTGGATTCGCCGATCATCGCGGGATGGCGCAGCGGCCTGCTGCGCGCGACGCAATGGACCGGACTCGACGAACGCCTCTCGCCCGCGGCCGCGACGAAAAAGCGCCGCACGCACTGGGCGAGCCGCGACGAAGCGTGGCGGCATTTCCGCGCGAAGCCGGCGTTCGCGCGCTGGGACGAGCGCATGCTGGCCGATTACATCGACTTCGGCATTCCGCAGACGCAGGCCGACGGCACGCGCGCGCTCGCCTTCGACCGGCAGGTCGAATACCTGATCTATCGCACGCTGCCGCACACGCTCGGCGCGCGCTTCGCGCACGGCGCGCCGGTGCCGGTCGGCTTCGTCGCGGGCACGCATTCCACCGAAGTGCGGCACGTCGGACTGTGCATGACGCGGCGCGTCGCGGGCGGGCACTTCGAATGGATCGAAGGCAGCCATCTCTTCCCAATGGAGCGGCCCATCGAGACGGCGCGCGCCATTAGGCGACTGCTTCACGCCATGAGTTGATCGCCTTCAAAAGGGCGCGGTCGCGCGTCGAACGCGGATGGAAATGGTGCGGGTAAATAGCGCCGAAAAACGGATCGACTCGAGGCGTTCGGGCGCGCCGGCCGCTGGGTCGCGGACGGCCTTTACGGTATAATCCGTTTTTCCCGCGAGCATCTAGCGATGACCAAATATGTATTCGTCACCGGCGGCGTAGTTTCTTCCCTCGGCAAGGGTATTGCCGCCGCCTCCCTCGCCGCGATCCTCGAATCGCGCGGTCTGAAAGTCACCCTCCTCAAGCTCGATCCCTACATCAACGTCGACCCCGGCACGATGTCCCCGTTTCAGCACGGCGAAGTGTTCGTGACGGAAGACGGCGCGGAGACGGACCTCGACCTCGGCCACTACGAGCGCTTCATCAGCACGAAGATGCGCAAGGCCAACAACTTCACCACGGGCCAGATTTACGAATCGGTGATCCGCAAGGAACGCCGCGGCGAGTATCTCGGCAAGAC
This sequence comes from Caballeronia sp. GAFFF1, assembly GCF_023630705.1. Classification (GTDB taxonomy): domain Bacteria; phylum Pseudomonadota; class Gammaproteobacteria; order Burkholderiales; family Burkholderiaceae; genus Caballeronia. The sequence goes on along the minus strand of NZ_JALQEM010000018.1, from coordinate 46,557 downwards.
GGTGCAGGTCATTCCGCACATCACCAACGAAATCCAGGCGTTCGTCGAGCGCGGCGCGGCCGCGGCCACGTGCGGCCAGCCGGATGTCGCGATCGTCGAGATCGGCGGCACGGTGGGCGACATCGAATCGCTGCCGTTCCTCGAAGCCGCGCGTCAGATGAGCCTGCGCATGGGCCGCCACAGCGCCTGCTTCGTGCATCTGACGCTCGTGCCGTTCATCGCCACCGCGGGCGAGCTCAAGACGAAGCCCACGCAGCACAGCGTGCAGAAGCTGCGCGAAATCGGTATCTATCCGAACGTGCTGCTGTGCCGCGCGGACCGCCCGATTCCGGACGACGAGCGTCAGAAGATTTCGCTTTTCTCGAACGTGCATGAGGAAGCGGTGATTTCGGTGTGGGACGTGGACAGCATCTACAAGATTCCGCAGATGCTCAACGATCAGGGCCTCGACGAAATCGTCTGCAACGAACTGAAGCTCTCGCCGAAGCCCGCCGACCTGAAGATGTGGTCGGACCTCGTCGAGAAGCTCGAAAATCCGAAGCACGAAGTGACCATCGGCATGGTCGGCAAGTACGTCGAGCTCACCGAGTCGTACAAGTCGCTGATCGAGGCGCTGCGTCACGCCGCCATTCATACGTCGACCAAGGTCAACATCGAATATATCGATTCCGAGCAGATCGAAGCGGAAGGCGCCGATGGCCTGAAGCACCTCGACGCCGTGCTCGTGCCGGGCGGTTTCGGCCGTCGCGGCACCGAAGGCAAGATCAAGGCGATCCGCTATGCGCGTGAATCAAAGACGCCATATCTCGGCATCTGCCTCGGCATGCAGCTCGCGGTCATCGAGTTCGCGCGCGATGTCGCCGGCCTCGCGGACGCGAACAGCACCGAGTTCGATTCCAGCACCACGAACCCGGTCGTCGCGCTCATCACCGAGTGGTACGACCGCGCGGGACGCATCGAAAAGCGCAGCGAAGAGTCGGATCTGGGCGGCACCATGCGCCTCGGCTCGCAGAAGTGCCCGATCAAGCCCGGCACGATGGCCGAGCGCATCTACGGCACGGATGTGAACGAGCGTCATCGTCACCGTTATGAAGTCAATAACCGTTTCGTGCCCCAGCTCGAAGCGGGCGGTCTTATCATCAGCGCCCGTACGCCGAGCGAGGACCTGCCCGAGATGATGGAGTTGCCGCAGTCGCTGCATCCGTGGTTCGTCGGCGTGCAGTTCCACCCCGAGTTCACCTCGACGCCGCGCGACGGGCATCCGCTCTTCAAGGCGTTCGTCGAAGCGGCGCGCGCGCACAGCATCGCGGCGGGCGGCGAGAAGGTTGCGCCGGTCGCGGCAACCGCGGGAGCACAGGCATGAAGCTCTGTCACTTCGAAGCGGGACTCGACCAGCCGTTCTTCCTGATCGCGGGCACGTGCGTCGTCGAATCCGAGCGTATGACGATCGACGTCGCAGGCCGGCTGAAGGAAATCTGCGCGAAGCTCGGCGTGCCGTTCATCTACAAGTCGTCTTACGACAAGGCGAACCGCAGTTCGGGCAAGTCGTTTCGCGGCCTCGGCATGGACGAAGGCTTGCGCATTCTCGGCGAAGTGAAGAAGCAGCTCGGCGTGCCCGTTCTCACGGACGTGCACGCCGAACATGAGATCGAAGCGGTCGCGTCGGTCGTGGACGTGTTGCAGACGCCCGCGTTCCTGTGCCGTCAGACCGACTTCATCCACGCGTGCGCGCGCTCCGGCAAGCCCGTGAACATCAAGAAGGGCCAGTTCCTCGCGCCGCACGACATGAAGAACGTGATCGACAAGGCGCGCGACGCCGCGCGCGAGGCGGGGCTCTCGGAAGACCGCTTCATGGCCTGCGAGCGCGGCGTGTCGTTCGGCTATAACAATCTGGTGTCGGACATGCGGTCGCTCGCAATCATGCGCGAGACCAACGCGCCGGTCGTGTTCGACGCCACGCACTCGGTGCAGTTGCCGGGCGGGCAGGGCACGAGCTCGGGCGGCCAGCGCGAGTTCGTGCCGGTGCTGGCGCGCGCGGCCGTCGCCACGGGCGTCGCCGGGCTGTTCATGGAGACGCATCCTGATCCGGCGTGCGCGAAGTCGGACGGTCCGAACGCGGTGCCGCTCGCGCGCATGGAATCGCTGCTGACCACGCTGATCGCGCTCGATCGTGCGGTGAAGAGCGGACCGTTTCTCGAAAACGACTTCAACTAAGGCCCGCGCGCAGGCTTGTCGGGCTGCGTCACAGGGCGAACGAGCGCCGCAGTGAACCGGCCGCGCGCCGGAAGGTCTGAGCCAGGCCAACGAAGCGAGGCCAGCGCAGCGAAGGCTGGCCGCTTCGATCGTGACTGACAGAATTCATCGTCAATTTGAGGAAACCATGAGTGCTATCGTAGATATCATCGGCCGCGAGATTCTCGATTCGCGAGGCAATCCGACCGTCGAATGCGACGTGTTGCTCGAATCGGGCACGATGGGCCGGGCCGCAGTGCCGTCGGGCGCATCCACGGGTTCGCGCGAGGCCATCGAACTTCGCGACGGCGAAGCCGGCCGCTACGGCGGAAAGGGCGTGCTGAAGGCAGTCGAACACATCAACACCGAGATCTCCGAAGCCATCATGGGCCTCGACGCCTCGGAACAGGCTTTCCTCGACAAGACGCTGCTTGAACTCGACGGCACCGAGAACAAGTCGCGCCTCGGCGCCAACGCGCTGCTCGCCGTGTCGATGGCCGTGGCCAAGGCTGCCGCCGAAGAAGCCGGCTTGCCGCTGTACCGCTACTTCGGCGGCTCGGGCGCCATGCAGCTGCCCGTGCCGATGATGAACATCGTCAACGGCGGCGCGCACGCGAACAATAGCCTGGACATTCAGGAATTCATGATCGTCCCGGTCAGCCAGCCGACGTTCCGCGAAGCGTTGCGTTGCGGCGCGGAAGTGTTCCATGCGCTGAAGAAAATTTTGTCGGATCGCGGCATGAGCACGGCAGTGGGCGACGAAGGCGGCTTCGCGCCGAACTTCGGCAGCAACGACGAGTGCCTGTCGACCATTCTGCAAGCCATCGAGAAAGCCGGCTACCGCGCGGGCGAAGACGTGCTGCTCGCGCTTGACTGCGCGGCGAGCGAGTTCTACCACGACGGCAAGTACCAGCTCGCGGGCGAAGGCCTGCAACTGTCGTCGGGCGAATTCACCGACTATCTGGCAACGCTCGCGGACAAGTTCCCGATCGTCTCCATCGAAGACGGCATGCACGAAAGCGACTGGGACGGCTGGAAGACGCTGACCGATCGCCTCGGCAAGAAGGTGCAGCTCGTCGGCGACGATCTTTTCGTCACCAACACGCGCATCCTGAAGGATGGCATCGAGCGGGGCATCGGGAACTCGATTCTCATCAAGATCAACCAGATCGGCACGCTGACGGAAACCTTCGCGGCTATCGAAATGGCCAAGCGCGCGGGTTACACGGCGGTCATCTCGCACCGCTCGGGCGAGACGGAAGATTCGACCATCGCGGATATCGCGGTCGGTCTGAACGCCGGCCAGATCAAGACCGGTTCGCTGTCGCGCAGCGACCGCATCTCGAAGTACAACCAGCTGCTGCGTATCGAAGAAGACCTCGGCGATATCGCAAGCTATCCCGGCAAGTCGGCGTTTTATAACTTGCGCTAAAAGTCCTCGCTAAAGCTTTTGCCGCTTTAGTCGATAAGGACGTTGATCTTATCTTCTGCCCGCCGCCCCGGCCTCGTGTCGAACGAGACCGAAGGGCGGCGCTTATTTCGGCTACGTGAATGCGGCTTGTAACTGTCGTTCTGGTCTTGTTGCTGGCGGTGATCCAGTACCCGCTCTGGTGGGGGCACGGCGGCTGGCTGCGCGTGCATGAATTGCAGCAGCAACTTGCGCAGCAGACGGACAAGAACACGAACCTGAAGCTGCGCAACGAACGTGTGCAAGGCGAAGTGCAGGACCTGCAAAGCGGCACCGCCGCCGTGGAAGAGCGGGCGCGCTACGAAATGGGCATGGTGAAGGACAGCGAGGTGTTCGTGCAGTTCGTCGCGCCCAATTCGACTGCGCCTGTGAATTCGGCGAACGTGCCGGGCATGAACGGCTCGACGCGCGGGCAGGTATCCGCCGCGCCGTTGCGCGTGGTGCCGAATCCGGTGTCGCGTTCGAAGCAGGAGTTGCGCGATCTGGACCGCAAGGCGCGCAAGGACAAGGCCGCCGAAACGAAGAAAAAACAGGGCGCGGGCGGGTGACCTAAGGCACTCAGCGGGCAAATAAAAATGGCGCAGTCTTGATCGACTGCGCCATTTTTTTCGGCTCGCGCGAGCGGCTTACCACCACGTCCCGATGCCGACGCCCGTGCCCCAGTAAGGACCGCCCCAGCCGCCGCTCGAATACCCGCCGTACACGCTGATGGGCGGCGTGTAGTAGCCGGACATCATCTTCGCGTTGTTGCCGGCAGTCGCGGCTTGCTGCGATTCGTTCAGCGCCTGCCGGTCGATCTCGTTGTAACGCTGCATGTGCTCTTCGGGCGTGAGCGTCTGCTGCGCCGTCGTCGGCGTGCTCGGCAGACGGCTGTAGATGGGCGACGGGCCCGGCGGGTCCATCATGCAGCCGGTAACGAGCAGCGCGGCGGCCACGCACGACGAGAGTCTCAACAATTGCGATGCGGTTCTCATTTGCGACCTCCAGCCGGTCGGACAACTAATCAAGCGTCAATCATAGCGCGCGGTGCGTGCTCCGAAACCCGCTCGCCGCGCGTTTCCTCCGGCCGGCCGGCGTGCGTCCGGCGCGCGCAGAAGCCCGCCGGACAAGGCATCGAAGCGATCAGTGCCGCTGACCCGATGCCGGACTCACGCCCTGCGACAGCTCTTTTGCGACAAAAAGTTGCGCAACGTCCACCGGATCGAACTCATAGCGTTGATTGCAGAACTCGCAGTGCACCTCGATGCTGCCGCGTTCCTCGATCACGCTGTCCACCTCTTCGCGGCCGAGCATCTTCAGCATGCCGCCGACCTTCTCCCGCGAACACGTGCATTGGAAGCGCGCCGGCGCGGGCTCGAAGTGCTGCACGTTTTCCTGCCAGAAAAGCCGCCGGAACACCGTTTCCGGGTCTTCCTTCAACAATTCCTCGTTCGACAGCGTGCTGCCGAGATGACAGACGCGCTGCCACGTGTCGGCGTCGTGCTCGCCCGGATGCGGGACGATGCCGCCATCGCCGGGCAGCTTCTGCAGCAGCATGCCGACGGCGCGGTCCGTATTCGCGGCGAGCCACAGGCGCGTGTCGAGCTGCTCGGAATGATGCATGTACTGTTCCAGCACCTCGGCCATCGACGCGAGCGGTCCGTGCTCGCCGGACAACGGCACGATGCCCTGGTACGGCTGCTGGCCGGGCTTCTTGTCGGACGGATCGAGCGTGATGACGCAGCGGCCGTGACCGTTGCGGTTGAGCAGTTCAGCGAGCGGCATGTCGTCGCGAAGCGTGCTTTCCGCGCCTTCCGCGAGCTTGGCCGTCGCGCGCAGCGTCAGGCTCGAACTGCACTGCACGACCAGCATCTTCACCGGACCGTCGCCGTAGATCTGCATGATGAGCGTGCCGTCGAACTTGAGGTTCGCGGAGAGCAGGGCGCACGCGGCCATCATCTCGCCGAGCACGTTGCGCACGGCCGTCGGGTACGCGCGGCGCGCGAGCACTTCCTGCCACGTATTGCGCAGGGAAACGATCTCGCCGCGCACGGGCGCCGCGTTGAACATGAATTTCTGCAACTGGTCGTTCACAACTCTTCCTTGGGTGTTGAGGCGGAACGTGCCGCTCTGCGTCTCGCGCAGTGCCGCCGTTCAGCCGATGCGCACGAGCTGCGCCTTATAGTATTCGCGCCGGTCGGCGTAACTCGCCGTGGCCGCGCGCATGCGGGCGATATCCGCCTCGCCGATTTCGCGCACCGCCTTCGCGGGCGCGCCGAGAATCAGCGTGTTGTCGGGAAAAACCTTGCCTTCGGTGACGATCGCGCCCGCGCCAACCAGACAGTTGCGGCCGATCACCGCGCCATTCAAGACCACGGCCTGAATCCCGATCAGCGAGCCTTCGCCGATGGTGCAGCCGTGCAGCATCGCCTGATGGCCGACCGTGACGTTCGCCGCAATCGTCAGCGGAAAGCCGGGGTCGGCGTGCAGCACCGCGCCTTCCTGCACGTTGCTGCCGCGCCCGACGACGATCGGCTCGTTATCGCCGCGCAGCGCCGCGCCGAACCACACGCTCGCGTTTTCTTCGAGCGTGACGCGGCCGATGATGGTCGCGGTATCCGCGAGAAACACGCTTTCGTGAATGGTGGGGGCGTCGTCGCCGAGTTTGTAGATCGCCACGGTGTCTCCTCTGGCTTGCGTCTTCGATGATGGATGCCGGCCGCGCGGCGCTAGAATGCGCGTTTTTGCGCGTCTCTGCGCGTACGGGCGCTATAGTTGCGCGGTGTTTTGCCCTGCCGCATCATCATTTTAGCCGGTTGCGGCATTTCGCCTCCGGGCCTTTCTCTTCCTGTTAGCCGCTGTCATGCCGAATTTCCCCCCGCCCGCCGATTTTCCGTGCGACACCTTCTGCGCGCGTCGCGCGGCGCTCGCGATCCTGCGCGAACGCGAGCCGGTCGCGAAGGCGGAACGGGCTCGTTCTCTTTACGAGAGCGTGCGATCCGGCGCGTTGCCAGTCGATCCGGCGCTTGCGCTTGTCGATCCCGGCGATCTGCCGGGACGCCCGGCGCGGCCGGAACTCGTCGAGCCGTCGTCGCTCAAGCGCCGCGGCATGCAGTCGGAAGCCGGGCGCGCGGTGCTGCTTCACGCGCTCGCGCACATCGAATTCAACGCGATCAACCTCGCGCTCGACGCCGTGTGGCGCTTTCCGTCCATGCCCGCCGATTTCTACGTCGACTGGCTCAAGGTCGCCGCCGAAGAAGCGCATCACTTCTCGCTGCTGCGCGCGCGTCTCGCCGAATTCGGACACGCTTACGGCGACTTCCCCGCGCACGACGGACTCTGGGAAATGGCCGAGCGCACGCGCGGCGACGTGCTCGCGCGCATGGCGCTCGTGCCGCGCACGCTGGAGGCGCGCGGCCTCGACGCGTCGCCACCCATCCGCAAGCGGCTCGCGCAGGCGGGCGATCACGCGTCGGCAGCCATTCTCGACGTGATCCTGCGCGACGAGATCGGCCATGTGCTGATCGGCAACCGCTGGTTCCGCTTTCTCTGCGACAACGCGGCGCTCGATCCGCACGTTACCTACGAACGGCTCGCCGAGCAATATCACGCGCCCAGGCTGCGCGGCCCGTTCAACTTCGAAGCGCGCCGCGACGCCGGTTTCGACGAGGCCGAACTCCGCGCGCTGGCGGGACTCGACGCATCGGCGTAGCCGCTATACTGAACGGTCATCCTTTTTCACGAATTTCCCGAGGCGGACCATGAAAGAATCGCGCTCCGAGTTCGTCGATGCGCGCGGCGTGCGCCTGCACGTGCGCCGCTGGGGTTCGCCCGACGCGCCCATGCTGTTCATGCTGCACGGCTGGATGGACGTCGCGGCGTCGTTCCAGTTCGTGGTCGACGCGCTCGCGGGCGACTGGCAAGTGCTCGCGCCGGATGCGCGCGGCTTCGGCCTGTCGGACTGGCCGGTCGCGCAAAAGGGCGGCGGGCACTACTACTTTCCCGACTATCTCGCCGACCTCGACGCGCTTCTCGACCATTACGCGCCCGCGGGGCAGGTCGATCTGGTCGGCCACAGCATGGGCGCGAACGTCGCGCTGCTCTACGCGGGCGCGCGGCCGGCGCGCGTGCGGCGCGTGGTGGATCTCGAAGGCTTCGGACTGCCCGCGACGCGTCCCTCGCAGGCGGCGGGCGCGCTCACGCGATGGCTCGACGATCTGCGCGCGCCGCCGCCGCTGCGCCCCTATGCGAGCCTCGACGAAGTGGCCGACCGGCTGATCCGCACGAATCCGCGTCTTGCCCGGTCGCGGGCGCGTTTTCTCGCGCAGCACTGGTCGCGGCAGGAGGCGGACGGCGCGTTTCATCTGCTCGCGGACCCGGCACACAAGCTGCGTAGCCCAGTGCTGTATCGCCTCGACGAGGTGATGGCCGTCTGGTCGCGCGTGCAGGCGAAAGTGCTGCACGTGGAGGCGGAAGGGTCGCCGACGCTCGAGAGCTTCGCGGGCTCGATGCCCATCGCCGAGTTCAAGACGCGCTTCGCCGCGTTTCCCGACTGGCGCGAGGAGGTCGTCGGCGATGCGGGGCACATGATCCATCACGACCAGCCCGAGCGCATCGCCGCGCTGATCGAGTCGTTCTGCGCGTGACGGCCGGGCCTTGGCTGGCCGCGGCGCGGTCATCGGGGTAAGCGTTGTTCCATGCCGTTCAAGTAAAATGACATTCCATGAAGCCGACCATTAACGCCGATCTGCATTGCCACTCCACCGTCTCCGACGGCCAGCTTTCGCCCGCCGAAGTGGCGGCGCGCGCGCATGCGGGCGGCGTTCAGGTGTGGTCGCTGACCGACCACGATCAACTGGGCGGACAGCGCGAGGCGCGCGCGGCGGCCGAGGCGCTCGGCATGCGCTATCTGCCGGGCGTCGAGATTTCGGTGACGTGGGCGTCGCGGACGGTGCATGTGGTCGGCATGAACGTCGATCCGGAGAATCAGGCGCTCGTCAACGGCCTCGCTTCGACGCGCAACGGACGCGCCGCGCGGGGCGTGGCCATCGGCGAGGCGCTCGCGGCCGTTGGCATTCCGAACGCGTACGAAGGCGCGCTGCGCTATACCGACGACCCCGACATGATCTCGCGCACGCATTTCGCGCGCTTTCTCGTCGACGAAGGCTACGCAGAGACGACTTCCGACGTGTTCGCGCGCTATCTCGGCGACGGCAAGCCGGGCTTCGTCGGCCATCGCTGGGCGAAGCTCGCGGATGCGATGCAGTGGATTCGCGACGCAGGCGGCGAGCCGATCATCGCGCATCCGGGCCGCTACGACTACACGCCGGTCCAGTTCGCCGCGCTTTTCGACGAGTTCATCGAGTTGGGCGGCAAGGCCATCGAAGTCGTGACCGGCAGTCATACGCCCGACCAGTACCGCGAGTACGCTGATGTCGCGCGCCGTTACGGCTTCGAGGCGTCGCGCGGTTCGGACTTTCACGGGCCGGGGGAAGGGCGCGTCGATCTGGGCCGGCTTCCGCCGCTGCCCGAGGACCTCACGCCCGTCTGGGCGCGCTGGCTGTAACACCTCGGCGCGTGCCTTGCGCGCACGCGCACGGTCCTTGCCTCACGGCATCCATCGCACGCACGGTTTGGCCGAAGCGTCGCGCTCGCGCACTCACGCGCGAGGCCGACGCGTCCACGGGCAAGAACGACACAACAAGGCGTCCCCATGTCCCAATTCTTTCGCATTCATCCGGATAATCCGCAGCCGCGTCTGATCAATCAGGCGGTGCAGATCGTCAAGGACGGCGGCATCGTCGCGCTGCCGACCGATTCGAGCTACGCGCTCGCCTGCCATCTGGACGACAAGACCGCCGTCGAGCGGCTGCGGCGCATTCGCGGCATCGACGACAAGCAACTGCTGTCGCTGCTCGTGCGCGATCTGTCCGAGCTCGCCAACTTCGCGATGGTCGACAACCGGCAGTATCGGCTGATCAAATCGGTCACGCCGGGACCGTACGTGTTCGTGCTGCAGGCGACGAAGGAAGTGCCGCGCAGGCTGTCGCATCCGTCGCGCAAGACCATCGGGCTGCGCGTGCCGGATCACGAGATCACGCTCGCGCTGCTCGGCGCGCTCGGCGAGCCGCTGCTCGCCTCCACCCTGATCCTGCCGGGCGAGACCGAGCCGCTCAACGACGCCGAGGAAATCCGCGAGCGGCTGGAAAAGCAGATCGAACTTGTGATCGATGCGGGCGCGTGCCCGGCCGAGCCGTCCACGGTGATCGACCTGACGGGCGGCGAGCCGGTGCTGGTGCGCGCGGGCCGGGGCAGTCTGGAGCCGTTCGGCCTGACGGCGTGAGCGCGGCGTTCCGCCTGCGCCTTCGCAACGCAAGAACCGCCGCGCGCAAGCCGCGCCGCGCCTGCCGACGCCTGCCCGCTTGATACAATAGCGCCCTATGGATCCTTCCCTGATACAAACCATCGCGGTCTACGCGCTCCCGGTGATCTTCGCGATCACGCTGCACGAGGCCGCGCATGGCTACGCCGCGCGCCTGCTCGGCGACAACACGGCTTATGTGCTCGGCCGCGTTTCCATGAATCCGATGCGCCACATCGATCCGATTGGCACCATCGTCATTCCCATCGTGCTGTATTTCGTGACGAGCGGGGCGTTCATGTTCGGCTACGCGAAGCCGGTTCCGGTCGCGTTCGGCAATCTGCGCAATCCCCGCTGGGGCGGCCTGTGGGTCGCGGCGGCGGGTCCGGGCAGCAACTTCGTGCAGGCGCTCCTGTGGGGCGTGCTCGCGGTGCTGCTCGCCGCCTTTCATGTCGATGAACCGTTCTTCACGCGCATGGCGGCAGCAGGCGTCGGCGTGAATCTGGTGTTCGGCGTGCTCAATCTCTTTCCGCTGCTGCCGCTCGACGGCGGGCGCATTCTGTCGGCGCTGTTGCCGGTGCGCGCGTCGCTTGCCTTTCAGAAAATCGAGCCGTACGGTTTCTGGATCGTGATGGCGCTCATCATGACCAACGCGCTGACGCGCTTCTGGCTCGGCCCGCTCGTGAACGTAGGCTATGCGGCGGTGTCGGCCATTCTGAATCCCTTCGCTTCACTCTTTCCCTAAGATCATGTTCCCTGACCGTATCTTCTCCGGCATGCGGCCCACCGGGTCGCTGCACCTCGGCCACTATCACGGCGTGCTGAAAAACTGGGTGCGGCTGCAGTCCGAGTATCCGTGCTTCTTCGCGGTCGTGGACTGGCACGCGCTCACCACGCACTACGAGACGCCCGAGGTCATCGAGAAAAACGTCTGGGAAGTGCTGATCGACTGGCTCGCATCGGGCATCGATCCGGCGCAGGCCACGCTCTTCATCCAGAGCCGCGTGCCTGAACACGCGGAATTGTCGCTCCTGCTCGGCATGGGCACGCCGCTCGGCTGGCTCGAACGCGTGCCGACCTACAAGGAGCAGATCGAGAAGCTGAAGGAGAAGGACCTGTCCACGTACGGCTTTCTCGGCTATCCGGTGCTGATGGCGGCGGACATTCTGCTGTATCGCGCGTCGCTGGTGCCGGTCGGCGAAGATCAGGTGCCGCACGTCGAAATGACGCGCGAGATCGCGCGCCGCTTCAATTATCTCTACGGCAAGGAGCCGGACTTCGAAGAGAAGGCGCTGGAAGCGGCGAAGAAGCTCGGCGGCAAGCGCGCGAAGCTGTATCACGAACTGCGCGTCGCGTATCAGCAGGAAGGCGACGACGAGGCGCTCGAACAAGCTCGCGCGATGCTGCAGGAATCGCAGAGCCTGTCGATGAGCGACCGCGAACGCCTGTTCGGCTATCTCGAAGGCGCGCGCAAGCTGATTCTCGTCGAGCCGCAGGTGCTCTTAACGGAAGCCTCGCGCATGCCGGGCCTCGACGGGCAGAAGATGTCGAAGTCGTACGGCAACACCATCGGCCTGCGCGAAGACGCCGAGACCATCACGAAGAAAGTGCGCACGATGCCGACCGACCCGGCGCGCGTGCGCCGCACCGATCCGGGCGATCCGGACAAGTGCCCGGTGTGGCAACTGCATCAGGTCTACACCGACGAAGAGACGCACAAGTGGGTGCAGCAGGGCTGCCGCAGCGCGGGCATCGGTTGCCTCGACTGCAAGCAGCCGGTGATCGAAGGCATCCTGCGCGAGCAGCAGCCAATGCTCGAACGCGCGCAAAAGTACATGGACGATCCGTCGCTTCTGCGCGCGATCGTCGCCGATGGCTGCGACAAGGCGCGCAAGTTCGCGACGGAGACCATGCGCGACGTGCGCGAAGCCATGGGCCTGTCGTACAACTGATGGAAGCCGGCACGCCGAAGGGCTGGGTCACGCGCTGGGCGCATCTCGTTGCGCCCGGCGCCCACGTGCTCGATGTCGCGTCGGGCAGCGGACGCCACGCGCGCTGGTTCGCCGGGCGCGGTCACGCGGTGCTCGCGCTCGATCGCGACGTCGAGGCGCTTGCGTCGCTCTCTGCTTGTGAAGGCGTCACGACGCTCGCCGCCGATCTCGAAGGCGCGCCGTGGCCGCTTTCGGCCGATCGCCGGTTCGGCGCGGTCGTCGTCACGAACTATCTGCACCGGCCGCTCTTCGGTCATCTGATCGACGCGCTCGCGCCTGGCGGCGTGCTCATCTACGAGACGTTCGCGGCGGGCAACGAGCGCATCGGCAAGCCATCGAATCCCGCGTTTCTGCTCGCGCCCGGCGAATTGCTCGACGCGGTGCGCGGCCAGCTTCGCGTGATCGCGTACGAAGATGGTTACGTCGAACGTCCGCGTGCTGCCTGTGTGCAGCGAATCTGCGCTGTCCGCGAGTCACAGGCAACGAATAGCGTGCCGTCCGGCGCCGAAAAACCGCTCACGGTTGGTAACACGTCTCCGGGTTCGCCTCGTTACGATTTGGCGGGCTAATCCGCTACAATCGCGTAATATCGCTCTTTGCGATTAAATTCACGATTAAATTCATAGAGTTTCATGACTAACGGATCTAACGGCGGAATGAACGGCGGATCAAACGGCGGAACCAGCGGCGGAACCGGCGGCGGCCTCCGGATTCGCGGCAGCATCCCTGCCATCGTCACACCGATGCACGAGGACGGTAGTCTCGATCTGCCGGCGTTTCGTAAGCTGATCGACTGGCATGTCGAGCAGGGCTCGAACGGGCTCGTCGTCGTGGGAACGAGCGGCGAGTCGGCCACGTTGTCGGTCGAAGAGCACGTTCTGATGGTGCAGACGGCAGTCGAGCACGCAGCCAAGCGGTTCCCGATTATCGCGGGCGCAGGCGGCAATTCGACGGCTGAAGCCATCGAACTCTCGAAGCAGGCGAAGAAAGTCGGGGCGGATGCCACGCTGCAAGTCGTGCCGTACTACAACAAGCCGACGCAAGAGGGCATGTATCGGCACTTTCGCGCGATCGCGGAAGCCGTCGATCTTCCGGTGATTCTCTATAACGTGCCGGGCCGCACCGTTGCCGACATGAGCAACGAGACGATCCTGCGCCTGGCCGAAGTGCCGGGCATCATCGGCGTGAAGGAAGCGACCGGCAACATCGATCGCGCGGCGCATCTCATCAAGCACGCGCCGGCCGATTTCGCCATTTTCAGCGGCGACGATCCCACGGCCATCGCGCTGATGCTGCTCGGCGGCCACGGCAATATCTCGGTGACGGCGAACGTCGCGCCGAAGCAGATGAGCGAGCTGTGCCGCGCCGCGCTCGCAGGTGACGCGATGACCGCGCGCCGCATTCATCTGAGCCTCCTGGAACTGCACAAGCAACTGTTCTGCGAATCCAACCCGATTCCGGCGAAATGGGCGCTGCAAGCGCTCGGCCGCATGGAAGGCGGCATCCGCCTGCCGCTTACGCCGCTCGACGCGCGCTTTCACGACATCGTGCGTGGCGCGCTGCAAAGCGCCGGGCTGCTCGCTTGACCGAAGCGCGGCGGCGCACTCGCGATATCGACGACACATCGAATTCGACGGCGCCGCTGCATGTGATCGAAGCGATCGCGACCCGTCATCAACCGCCGCTCATCGGCCTCGCCTGCCCGCGTTCGCACGCGCGACCGACGTGAGGCCATGCGTAAGAGCACGTCATCTGCAGCAAAGAAGGACCTCATGAAACACTCCACTCTTCTTACCCAAGCCAAACGCCTGAGCGTGCTGTCGCTTGGCGCCGGCGTCATCTTCTCGCTGGCGGGTTGCGACACGCTGAACGACTGGCTCGCGCCTGATCGCGTGAACTACAAGGCCGCTGAAACCGCGCCGTCGCTCAACGTGCCGTCCGATCTGAGCACGGCCGACATCAGCCAGCGTTACGCCGCGCCGCCGCCGATCAACACGCTCGGCGGCACCGCGCAGCGCAACGCGACGCCCGCAGGCAACCTGACGCTCGGCGTGCCGAATGCGCAGGACCCCTACGGCATGCACGTCGAGAGCGACGGCGACCGCCGCTGGCTCGTCGTGGATGGCCGTTCGCCGGATCAGGTCTGGCCGCAGTTGCAGGAGTTCTGGACCGAAAACGGCTTCACGCTGAAGACCGACTCGGCGCAGACCGGCATCATGGCAACCGACTGGGCCGAGAATCGCGCGAATATTCCGAATGACTGGTTCCGCAACAGCGTCGGCAAGCTGCTCGACTTCGCGTATTCGTCGGGCACGCGCGACATGTTCCGCACGCAAGTGGATCGCGCGTCGGACGGCTCGACCGATATCTCGGTCACGCATAGCGCGATGGAAGAAGTGCTGACGGGTCAGGACAAGACGTCGTCGCGCTGGGAAACGCGTCCGCGCAATCCGGCGCTCGAAGCTGCGTTCCTCGCGAAGATGATGCAGAAGTTCGGCCTGACCGAAGATCAATCGAAGCAGCTGATCGCGCAGGCGCGTCCCGCCGGCGCAAAGGTGGCCGTCGAGCAGACGGCGGGCACCTCGACGCTGGATCTCGCGGAGCCGTTCGACCGCGCATGGCTGCGCGTCGGCCTCGCGCTGGATCGCACGAACTTCACGGTCGACAATCGCGACCGCGAGAAGGGCATCTACTACGTGCACTATTCGGATTCGATGGCGGAGCTGAAGAAGGAAGGTCTCCTCGGCAAGCTGTTCTCCAGCAATTCGCCGAAGCCCACGCGTCAGTTTCTCGTGAACGTTCGTCCGAAGGCGGATGCGCTCACGCAGGTCGCCGTCGTCGATGCGAACGGCCAGCCGGACAACTCGTCCGATGCACAGCGCATCGTGTCGCTGCTCCACGCGCAACTCAACTAAGCCCGGGCGCAAAGCGATTGTGAGATTCGCCAGTCTGGGTAGCGGCAGTGAGGGCAACGCGTTGCTCGTCGAGTCGACGAGCGGCACGACCACCACGCGCGTGCTGCTCGATTGCGGTTTTTCCGCGAAGGAAGTCGAGCGCCGGCTCGCGCGGCTCGGGTGTACTGCGGCGCAACTCGATGCCATCGTCATCACGCACGAGCACACGGACCATATCGGCAGCGCGCTGACGCTGGCGCGCAAGTGGTCCATTCCGCTGTATATGAGCTGGGGCACCGCGCGGGCGGTCGGCGCAGACGAAGCGAAGGTCGACCTGCGCGTGCTGTGGGGCGACGAGAGCGTCGCCATCGGCGATGTCAGCCTGCTGCCGTACACCGTGCCGCACGACGCGCGCGAGCCGCTGCAGTATGTCTTTTCGGATGGCGCGAGCCGTCTCGGTGTCCTGACTGATGTCGGCGTGGCGACGCCGCATATCACAAGCGTTCTAAGCGGTTGCGACGCCCTCGTGCTCGAATCCAACCATGATCTCGCGATGCTTGCCGCAAGCCGCTATCCGGCGTCGCTTAAGGCGCGCATCGGCGGGACGCATGGACACCTGAATAACGATGCCGCCGCCGCGATTCTCGCATCGCTCGATCGTTCCAAGATGCGGCATCTGGTGGCCGCGCATCTGAGTCAGCAAAACAATCTGCCGCATCTCGCGCAGGCCGCGCTCGCGGCGGTGCTCGGCGCGTCGGCGGAGGATGTCGTGGTGGCATCGCAAGCGGATGGCTTCGACTGGTTGACGCTATAGGCAGCGAACCCGCGAGCACAAACAAAAAAACCGGCGCGAGCCGGTTTTTTTGTATGGGCCGCATCAAGCGGCCCTGCCAGGCGTCATGCGCTGGCGTAAAGCCTGATGGCCTTACTGGCTTGCGCCCGAAGCCGGAGCAGCCGACGAAGCAGCAGCGTCCGAAGCAGCGCCAGCTGCCGAAGCTGCGTCGCTTGCAGCGGCCGATGCGCTCGATGCAGCAGCGTTTGCGTCCGAAGCGGCAGCAGCCGGAGCCGAAGCAGCCGACGAATCGCTTGCAGCGCTCGGAGCAGCCGTATCGCTAGACTTGTTGCATGCAGCCAGGGCAACAGCAGCCAACAGGGATGCTACGAGGAGGGATTTCTTCATGATCACGTCCTTTTATGGTTAAAGGTAAGCAACAGCGCAAAGTACCGGTAATGTGTGCTCCAACACCGACCTGGGCCGCTGTGGAGCCTCACAATTCTTTTTGTGTGAGACCTACACGGCTTGGCCGGAAATTATAGGCACTTTCGTAACGACCGTCGATAAATGCGGGGACGGTACGTTGTCTTTCTCATACAAACTTTCGTATTGCGGAACAGCAAAACCAGGGCCTTCGGTGAATCGCGCGACGCTTTCACGCCAAGCGTTTCAGGCCGGCGGGTCCGTCTGAATCCAGCCCGCACGATACCACTCGTGCAGCAGGGATGTCATTGCCGAATCGTCTGTAAGTGTTACAAAGCGTTTCGCTTCCAGACGCCTTGTGTCGGCCAACTCCGGCAGCCACTTTTTAGCCTTTGCGGATAACGCGGCCGCTTCGCCATTAACGAAATACGAGTGCGTGTTGTAGAGCAAATTCGTCTTTCTATCTAGTCTGATCCCTGTCTTTTTCGCCCTCTCAACAAATTTTTGCTCATTAAGCGCGCGCGACGGCGGATCGAAAACGACATTGGCTTTCGGCTCACTCAGATAACTTCCGAGAAACTCCGCAACGTCCTTCTCACTCCAGGTGAGCTTCGCAAGGATCGCGCCAACGCGCTCGACGAGGAGCGCCGGCAACTCGCCCGGCGTCGCGACCGGCGGCTGCGCAGGATCGCGGTAGCGCGCATCGGCTTTGCCCCCGTTCGATTCCTCGCCCGCGCGCTCTGCCAGGTGATAGAGAAACTGCGCGGTGAGTTCACGAGCCGATGGGGCGCGAAAGCCAATCGAGCACGTCATGCATTCGCCTTCGGCGATACCGTCGTGCGCGATATGCGGCGGCAGATACAGCATGTCGCCCGGCTCCAGCACCCATTCTTCTTCGGGCTCGAAGTGCTGTAAAACTTTCAACGGCAGGCCGGGTTTTAGCGAGAGATCGCGCTGCGCGCCGATGCGCCAGCGCCGCTTGCCGTGCACTTGCAACAGAAAGACATCATAAGAGTCGAAGTGCGGACCGACACCGCCGCCGTCGGTGGCGTAAGAGATCATGAGGTCGTCGAGACGCGCGTCAGGAATGAAGCGAAAACGGTTCATCAGCGCATGCGCGCGCTCGTCGTGCAGGTTCACGCCTTGCACGAGCAATGTCCATTCGCGTTTCCTGACGGAAGGCAGTTCGTCCGGCGCGAACGGGCCGGTCTCGAGATTCCACGTATTGCGAAAATGCGTGATGAGGCGCGATTCGACGTCGTCGAGATCGGCGAGTTCGAACAGGTCGTCGCGCGGAACGGGCGCCGACAGGCCGGGGATCGCCTGACGGATCAGAAGCGGTTTTTTCTGCCAGTAACGCCGCATGAACTGTCGCGGCGTGCGGTTGCCCAACAACGGTGTGATCTCGTCGGGAAGCGGCGCGCCGGAGGGCTCGGAAAGGCTGGGAAGGGGTAAGGTAGGAACGTCTGAGGGCCGCTGGCGCATCGTATAATCGAGGCTTGTATCTTGGAGGATTCAATGAAAATTGCGAAAGACACTGTCGTTTCGGTCGCCTACAAGCTATCGGATGCGCAAGGCAATCTGATCGAAGAGAGCGACGAGCCGATGGTCTATCTGCACGGCGGCTATGATGGCACGTTCCCCAAGATCGAGGAAGCGCTGGACGGTCGCGAGCCTGGTTATGAAACGCTCATCCAGCTCGAGCCGCAAGATGCGTTCGGCGAATACGATCCCGAGCTCGTCAAGATCGAAGAGCGCAGCCGCTTTCCGGAACCGCTGGAAGTGGGCATGCAGTTCGAAGGCACGCCCGAAGACAGCGACGATGATCTCGACGCGCTCATCTATACGGTGACGGATGTCGCGGAAGACAAAGTGGTGCTCGACGGCAATCATCCGCTTGCAGGCATGGCGCTGCGCTTTGCGCTGTCGGTGCAGGAAGTGCGTACCGCCACGGAAGACGAGGTCAAGCATCAGCACGCGCATGGCGTGGACGGCCTCGAAGTGCTGGATGAAGACGAAGACGACGACGAGCCGCGCACGGACTCCGGCCCGACGCTGCACTAAGCGCATCCCGGTTCCCAGCGTCGTCGCAAAGCGCAGCTTCGGCTGCGCTTTTTTATTGCCCGGTGCCGTTGGCGGACACGCCCGACGCGGGCACCGGGAGAATAGGCGGCAACGCTTGCGGCGGCGTCAGAATGGGCGGCAAGCCCGACGCCGGCTGCATGAGCGACGGCGGCGCGGGAATCTGCGCAGGCAGGTCGTTGCGCGGCAGCGCGGGCGGTGTCGAAGCGGGCGCAGCGGGCACGTAGTCAGGATAGGAGCCGTAAGGCGCGCTCGATGGCGCGGACTGCGCGGGCGTCTCTGCTTTCGGCTCCGTCGCATCGCGCTTGCGGGGTTCCTGCGCGCTGCGTACGTCGTGTACGTCGTGTACATCACGCACCCGCAGCCGAAACGGCGGATGCCATCGCGGGTCGCTGACCACTTCCAGCCATTGTGACTGCGGTCGCTTCAGCGAAAGCGCGACGCGCGTCAGATTCGTCACGGTCAGCCCCTTGTCGTTGCGCAGCGGCTGATCGATATGAAAACCGTTCGGCTCGGACGCCTCAGTTCGATGAATCACGATAACCGGCCCGCGGAACGTCTCCGCCGCTTTCACGAGCGAGCGTTTCAGTTCGAGAAAGCCATCGCGCGGCTCGTTGGCGCGCGAAAAGCGCAGCCACGCGAAACGGTCGCGCCGTTCGTAACGCGCGAAGTCCGGATCGCCCTGCAGCACGATGACGAGCGCGCGCATGCCCGCGCGCCGCGCCGATTCCGCAGCGTGATCGAGCCAGAACGTCGTCGCGACGGCGCGATCCTCGAACTCGCCGTTGCGCCCGCCTGCCGTCAGATAATGGTTGTTCGGACTCGGCGCATTCAGGCCGATGAACGCAATGCCTTCGGCCTGCCAGCGCACGTTTTCGCGAAACGGCCGAAAGCGCGCAACCTCGCTTTCGCGCGTGAGCGTGAGCGGATTCTGTCCCAGCGAGCTGGCGTCCGCGAAGAAAAGCTGCCGAACGAAGTCGAGCCGCTCGACGGGATCGTACGCGCCGCCATGCGTCAGCGCGCAGTCGGCCCAGTCGTGCTGGCCGAGCACCAGCACGAGCGGCGTTCGCGATGCATCCAGCAAATCGCGCCGCGACTGATAAATGCTGTCGCGGCACGGCTCAGTAGGACCTTTCACGTTGCCGTCGTAGAGAACGAAACCGACGTTGCGATCCCGCGCGATGGCATCGAGCATTTGACGCACAGGCGCTTCGTCGGCAGGGCGGGTGAGCGCGTCCGAGATGACAGCGAAGGTGAGCGGATCGCCAGTTTGGGCGTGTGCCTGAACCGCCGCGCCCGCCAACAGCGCCGTTAGGAAGACGCCGTTGCAAACCCGTGCGGCCGCGCGCAAAAGACGCGACGCGCCCGTGCCGCCGATGCGCTCAGTGCGACGCATCCGGCGCTTGATTCGCCAGTTCATGCAGTTCGTACAGCAAATCAAGCGCATCGCGCGGACGCAGGTCGTTTGGATCGAGCGCGCGCAGTTTGTCGAGCACCGGATGATCGGGCGCGGGTTGCGCGGCGGGTTCGCTATCCGCTTCGTCGTCGAACGCGTAGGGCGGGCTCGCGAAAAGATCGAACTGCGCGGTCGGCTGCCCGATGGACTGCTGCTCCAGATGCACGAGATGCTTGCGCGCGGCGCGGATCACCGCCGCCGGAACGCCCGCGAGTTGCGCGACCTGCAAGCCGTAGCTCTGGTTCGCGGGGCCTTCGTTGACCGAATGCAGGAACACGATGCCGTGATCGTGCTCGACCGCCGACAAGTGTACGTTCGCCGCCTGCGCGAACTCGGTGGGCAACTGCGTCAGTTCGAAATAATGCGTCGCGAAGAGCGTATAGCAGTGGTTGTGCGACAGCAGATGCCGCGCGATGGCCCACGCGAGCGCGAGGCCGTCGAACGTCGAGGTGCCGCGGCCAATCTCGTCCATGAGGACGAGGCTGGACGCGGTGGCGTCGTTGAGAATGGCGGCGGCTTCGGTCATCTCGACCATGAACGTGGACCGGCCGCCCGCGAGATCGTCGGCTGCGCCGATGCGCGTGAAGATACGATCGAGCGCGCCGAAACGTGCGCGCCTGGCCGGCACGTAGCTGCCGACATACGCCATCAGCGCAATCAGCGCCGTCTGCCGCATGAACGTCGATTTACCGCCCATGTTGGGGCCGGTGATCAGCAACAGCTTGCGGTCGTCATTCAGGCAACAGTCGTTCGCGATGAACTGCTCGACCTGCGCTTCGACGACCGGGTGTCGTCCTTGTTCGATATCGATGCCGGCGTCCACCGCGAACTCCGGCGAGATCCAGTCGAGCGCGCGCGCCCGCTCGGCGAACGCGCCGAGCAAGTCCAGCTCGGCGAGCGCGCTCGCGACGCGCTGACAGTCTTCGAGAAACGGCAACAGGTTCTGCAGCAGCGCTTCATAAAGCGCGCGTTCGCGGGCCAGCGCGCGTTCCTGCGCCGACAGCGCCTTGTCCTCGAACGCCTTGAGCTCGGGCGTGATGTACCGCTCCGCGTTCTTGAGCGTCTGACGGCGCCGGTAATCGTCCGGCACCTTGTCGGCCTGGCCGCGCGTCACTTCGATATAGAAGCCATGCACGCGGTTGTACTCGACGCGCAGATTGCCGATGCCCGTGCGTGCGCGCTCGCGTGCTTCGAGGTCGATCAGGAATTGATCGCAGTTCTCCGAAATATTGCGCAGTTCGTCGAGATCGGCGTCGTAGCCGCGCGCAATCACGCCGCCGTCTCGAATCAGCGCGGCCGGCTCGGGCGCGATGGCGTTTGAGAGCAGATCGAGGCATTCGTGCGGCGGTTCGAGCGCCGCGCCGATGCGCGCGAGCGCCGCCGGCTGCGCGGGCAACGCGGCGACGAGCGTCTGAAGCTCGGGCAGCGCGGCGAAAGTGTCGCGCAGGCTCGACAAATCACGCGGGCGCGCCGAGAGCAGCGCGAGCCGCCCCGTGATGCGTTCGATGTCCGAGATCTTGCGAAGCGCCGTGCGCAACGCGTCGAGACCGCTCCCCGCCGGCGCGTCGAGCAACGCGCCGATCGCATGCTGGCGAGCCTGCGCGACGGACGCATCGCGCGGCGGATGATGCAGCCAGTGACGCAACAGGCGGCTGCCCATGCTCGTGCAGCAGGTATCGAGCAGCGAACAGAGCGTCGGCGATTCGGTGCCGCGCAGCGTTTCGGTCAGTTCGAGATTGCGGCGCGTCGCCGGGTCGAGCCCGATGTACTCCGACTCATGCTCGACTTTCAGGCTGCGCACATGGCGCAACTGCTGCCCTTGCGTCGCGGCGGCGTAGAGCAAGAGCGCGCCCGCCGCGCCGCACGCGCAGGTGAGCGTTTCGCCGCCGAAGCCGTCGAGGCTCGCGACGTTGAGTTGCTCGCGAAGGCGCTGCGTGCCGGAGCCGACATCGAAGTGCCAGGCGGGCACGCGCGTCGGCGCGGCCAGATTGACGACGCCGAACGTCGCCTGCATGTCGGTGACGGTATCGGCGATGAGCGTCTCCGACGGACGAATGCGTTCCAGCGCCGCCGCCACTTGCTCGGGCGCGACTTCCGCGAGCCGCAGCGCGCCGCTCGCCAGATTGAGCCAGGCGAGGCCGACGCTCGTCACCACGCCGCGCCGGTTGTGCGCGGGGCAGAGCGCGAGCAGATAGACATCGCTCTTATCGGACAGCAGTGCGGCGTCGGTGAGCGTGCCGGGCGTGACCACGCGCACCACCTTGCGCTCGACCGGCCCTTTCGACGCGGCCGGATCGCCGATCTGTTCGCAAATGGCAACCGACTCGCCGAGCTTCACGAGCTTTGCGAGATATTGCTCGCACGCGTGATGCGGCACGCCCGCCATGCGGATCGGATTGCCACCGGACGCGCCCCGCTGCGTGAGCGTGAGATCGAGAAGGCGCGCGGCTTTCTCGGCATCGTCGAAGAAGAGCTCGTAAAAATCGCCCATGCGATAGAAGACGAGCGTGCCGGGATGCTCCGCCTTGATGCGCAGGTACTGCTGCATCATCGGCGTATGCTGCGCAAAGTCGGCGGGAAGCGCCGCCGGAAGCGCGGCGGCGGCCGGTGCGGAAGGAGAGTCGGGAGTTGCCGTGTGATTGCCCATCTTGCGTGCGGTAAGAGCCAACGGGCCGAACGCAACGCGCGCTCAGCCGCGATTCAGCCGATAGTGCAAGAGTTTAACCCGTCGTAGTCAGACGACGGAGGCGGCCGAAAGACATAGGCCGCACGACGGGGCGACGCAAAAGGAAGCGGGGCCGCCCTGCGGCGGCCCCGGTGTCACAGGCAAAGCAGGCGCGATACTCAGGAGCGTCCCGCCAGAAAGCCGACGAGCAGCGCGAGGCCCGCCACCGCGCCGAGCGTGTGCCACGGCTTGTCATGGACGAAGTCGTCGGCGTAGCCCGCTGCATCACCGAGCTTGTCGGTGATGGCCGAGCTGGCGCCGTCCATCTGCGAGCGCGCGAACTTCAGCTTCGATTGCAGTTGCTTGCGCAGGCGGTCGGCGTCGATATCCTTCGCGCCCTGAAGCGAGCTTTCCAGATCGTCGAGCAGGCTGCGCAGCTGGTCGGTCGCCGAATCGACGACATCGCCCGCACCGCGCACGGCGCGCTGGCCGACATCGGCTGCGCCATTGATCTTGCTGTCGAGCGTCGAACGTGAAAACAGTCCCATTTCATTGCTCCTTTATTTGACGTGCCGGAGAATGGCTGCGCGCGAACTGTGACATGATGCGGCCCGCGCGGCCTCTTGCGCTGATGCGCGTTCCCTGCTGTTACGACTCAAACCGTGCGCCGTCGTTTCCTCCCTTGTTCAGACGCCGACGCATGCAGCCGGATTCAACGGACAAGCAAGGTTCATTCCTCGACGAGCGCGCCCAGATCCACTTCGCGTTCGTTGCGCGTATGGCGGCGCATGGCGAGCGCCATCATCCCGCAGACGAAGACGCCGAACACGACGATGATCCATTGCACCGGCACCTTCTCGGTCAGGAGCAGCGCATAGGCGCCGAGCATCGCGAGCACGGCGAGGTTCTGGTTGAAATTCTGCACGGCGATCGAATGCCCCGCCGAAAGCAGCGTCGCGCCGCGATGTTGCAGTATCGCGTTCATCGGCACAATGAAAAAGCCCGACAAGCCGCCGAGCGCGATCATCAGCGGATACGCCATCAGTATGTAGGCCGGCGCGAAGAACGGACCGATGTGCACGCCCGCGCCCGCCGGAAAGAGGTCCTTGTTGTAGAACGCCATCGCGATCGCCACCGCCCCGATCAGCACGCCGACCGGCAGCACCTTCAGCGACTGCCGCAGCGCGATCCACGCGGACGCCGCCGCCGCGCCGAGCGCAATGCCGACGCCCGTGATGCCTTGCAGAACAGCCGCCTTCGAAAGCGACAAGCCCAGGTTCGCATCGGCCCATTTCAGCACGAGCAGTTGCAGCGTGACGGCCGCGCCCCACAGGAGCGTCGTGACCCAGAGCGCGATCTGCGCGAGCTTGTCGCTCCACAAGACCTTGAAGCAGCGTGAAAAGTCGTGCACGAGGCGCGTCGGCTGCGTCAACAGATTCGGATAGCGCGCGCCCGTATCGGGGATGAACGCGTTGATGACGGCGGCCGTTGCGTAAATCAGCATGACGGCGAACATCGCGGCGTGCGCGGCGCTCGTAACGAGCGGCACATGCGCCTGCGACACCCAGCGTTCGACGACCTGACTCACAAGCGCGCCGCCGATCACCGTGCCGATGATGGTCGAGCCGACCGTCGCGGATTCGAGCCACGCGTTGGCCGCGATCAGCTTTTGCGGCGGCAGCAGTTCGGTAAGGATGCCGTACTTGGCCGGCGAGTACGCGGCCGCGCCGAGGCCGACGACGCCGTACGCGATCATCGGATGCACGCCCGCGATCATCAGCGCGCAGCCGCCTGCCTTGAGCGCGTTCGAGATGAACATGACGTGGCGCTTTTGCAGCGCATCGGCGAATGCGCCGACGAAAGGCGCGAGCACCACATACGAAACGGTGAAGAAAATCTGCAAGAGCGGCGTGACCCACGGCGCGGAGCGCACGACGGCGAGCATCGCGATGGCGGCGATCAGAAGCGCGTTGTCCGCCAGCGACGAGACGAACTGCGCGGCGATGATCGTAAAGAAGCCTTTTTTCATGGATGCGTGCGACCGGGGCGCGGGGGCGCCGTCAACTGAAACTGGAAGGAAAGGGGAGGAAGCGCGCCCCGCTGAACGCGAAGCAAAAGATTGCACTCTAGCCGAGCGCGAGTTTCATTGCAGAGCACGCGGCGCGCCCGTCGGACACAGCGGAAACGGAGCGCGGCGGCGCGCGCTCCGGCAGAACGATTGCTTTGCGTGCGTCGGCTTATTCGCCCGTCAGACGCGTGCGCGAATACATGTCGAGAATCTTGACCATCTGCGCGTACACCTTCGGGTTCGCGGCGACGATCTCGTTCTGGAACAGGAAGTCCGATTCGCCCGTGTAGTTGCCGACGAGCCCGCCCGCTTCGGTCACGATCAGGCTGCCCGCGGCGACGTCCCACGGATGAATGCCTTGCTCGAAAAAGCCGTCGAGGCGTCCGGCCGCGACGTTCGCAAGATCGAGCGCCGCCGCGCCCGGACGACGCAGCCCGGCGCACGACATCGTCATTTCGCTGAAAAGGCGCGTGTAGGCGTTCAGGCCCTGACCGTCGCGGAACGGAAAGCCCGTGCCGATGAGCGCGTCGGAGAGGCGGTCCAGCTTGCCGACGCGAATGCGCCGCTCGTTCAGGTACGCGCCGCCGCCGCGCGACGCGGTGAAGAGGTCGTTGCGCGTCGGATCGTAGACGACGGCTTGCGTGACCGTGCCCTTGTGCGCGAGCGCGATCGAGACGCAGTAGTACTGGAAGCCGTGGATGAAGTTGGTGGTGCCGTCGAGCGGATCGATGATCCACTGATAGTCGGATTCGCGATCATCCTGGCCGGACTCTTCCGCGAGAATCGAATGATCGGGATAGGCGGTGCGCAGCGTCTCGATGATGGCCGCTTCCGACGCCTTGTCGACTTCCGTCACGAAGTCGTTGTGCTGCTTCTTGCTGACGAGGAGGCGGTCCAGGTCCAGCGACGCGCGGTTGATGATCTGTCCGGCGCGGCGCGCGGCCTTGACAGCGATGTTGAGCATCGGATGCATGAGCGAAATCCTTTGACCGCCGCGCGTGGCACTCACGTGCGCGGGCGATGGGTTGGCAAGACGGGTTGGCGACAACGACTAAGGTCGACGAAAGACGAATTGAATAAGAGCGGGGCGCCCGCAGACGTTCACGAAGCGCGAAGGGGCCATTTTACCCGAATGCGGCCGGGCACAGCGAGGCCGGCCGACCGGGCCAATCGGCGATAACATAGCGGGTTAGTCTCGCACTTATCAGCAACCAACCTGCAACTCAGAGCACGAACCGCGCCTTGGAATCCAACGATCTTTCTCTCCCCGCCGGCGGCTTCACGTCCACGCGATTCATCCTTGTCGAGCCGAGTCATCCGGGCAATGTGGGCGCCGCGGCCCGCGCGCTCAAGACGATGGGCTTCGCGCGCCTCGTGCTGGTCGCGCCGCGCGTCGCCGACGTGAAGAACGACGCCGAAGCCATCGCGATGGCGAGCGGCGCGGACGACGTGCTCGCGTGTGCACATGTCGTCGATTCGCTCGCGGACGCGCTCGTCGGCGTGCACTGGTCCGTCGCGCTGACCGCGCGCACGCGCGAGTACGGTCCGCCGCACATGCCGCCGCGTGTCGTGGGCGAACGCGCGCGCGAGCTCACGCATCACGGCGACATTGCGCTCGTCTTCGGCAACGAGCGCACCGGGCTTTCCAACGCGGATGTCGAGCGATGCAGCGCGCTCGCGCATATTCCGGCGAACCCCGCGTACAGCTCGCTCAATCTCGCGCAGGCGGTTCAGGTGCTTGCCTACGAACTGCGGCTTGCGTTTCATCAGGCCGCGCCCGTTGCGACGCCCGGCGAAACCGTGGTGCAGCTCGCACCGAGCGATGAGATCGAAGGCATGTACGCGCACCTCGAAGAGGCATTGGTCGCGCTGTCGTTCCTCGATCCGGCCAATCCCAAGAAGCTGATGTCGCGCGTGCGGCGCCTTTTTGCGCGAGCCGGTCTCGAACGTGAGGAAGTGAACATTCTTCGAGGCATTGCAAAGCATATTCTTCTGCGTGGTAAGCCGTGAGCGCGACCGCGTTGTCATCGGGGGCATCGGGCGCGTCCTGCAACGGCGGCGCGCTCGTCCTACAATCGGCAAAAAACGGCTCGCCGTCATAAGCTTTGCGCTTTCTCAGCAAAGCAAAGCCCGACCCAGCGCGATCCAGCGCCATTCTTCCCCCGACCGAGACCACCGCCATGTTCGACCGATTTCGCGAAGACATCGCCGCCATTCGTGAGCGCGATCCCGCCGCTCGCAGCGTCTTTGAAGTCGTCACGTGTTATCCGGGCCTGCATGCCATCGTCCTGCATCGTTTCGCGCACGGCTGCTGGAACCGCGGCTGGCGCTGGCTTGGGCGCTTCGTGTCGCAGATCGCGCGTTTTCTGACCGGCATCGAGATTCATCCGGGCGCGACGCTCGGGCGGCGCGTGTTCATCGATCACGGCATGGGCGTGGTGATCGGCGAGACGGCTATCGTCGGCGACGACTGCACCATCTATCAGGGCGTGACGCTCGGCGGCACGTCGCTCTCGCGCGGCGCGAAGCGGCACCCGACGCTCGAGCAAGGCGTGATCGTGGGCGCCGGCGCGAAGGTGCTCGGCAGCTTCACCGTCGGCGCGCAGGCGAAGATCGGCTCGAACGCGGTCGTCGTGAAGCCGGTGCCGGCGGGCGGCACGGCGGTGGGCAATCCGGCGCGCGTGGTGATGCCGGCGGTCGCGAAGAAGCCCGATGCGCGCGAGAACGCGAGCGCCGCATTCTGCGCGTACGGCATCACGCCGAACGCGGACGATCCCGTGTCGCTCGCGATTCACGGCCTGATCGATCACGCATCGACGCAGGCGCAGCGCACCGACGAGATCGTCGCGGCGCTGGAGCGGCTCGGCGCGCGCGTCGAGGCGCTGCACGGCGTGGACGGCGCGGCGTTGCTCGACTTGAAGCGCTTGTCCAAAGTGATCGAAGGCGAGGCGCGCAGCGCCGAACGTTACTCATAGCGGTAGCGCGCGCACGCCGCCGGCATCCAGACGTAAATAGCCGCCGCGCGGCGCGTCGATATCCAGTTCCCAATCGGGCAGCACCCAGCGCACGCCTTCCACTTCGCGATGCATCGCGGGACGGTGCGTATGGCCGTGAATCAGCGTATGCGTGCGGCTTCGGATAAAGAGCTCCGACACGGCCTTGCGCGTCACGTCATATTTCGCCGATACGCCGTTCATGCGCGCGCCTTCGCTTTTGCTTCGCATGCGCTCGCCGATGGCGAGCCGCGCGCCGAGCGGCAGCGCGAGAAACGCGCGTTGCGCGTAGGAGTTGCGCGCGAAGCGGCGAAAGTACTGATACGCGCGATCCGCGGTGCACAGCGCGTCGCCATGCGCGAGCACGATGCGCGTGCCGAACGCGGTCATCGCATACGGATCGGGCAGCAGCATGGCGCCGGCTTCGCGCATGAAGCGCTTGCCGAGCAGAAAGTCGCGATTGCCGTGCATCACATACAGCCCGATGCCGCGCTCCGACAGCGTGTGCATGAGCTTCGTCATGCGCCGCGCGAAGCGTGCGCGCTCGTGGTCCACGGCGGGATCGAGCACGTCGTCGCCGACCCAGAATTCGAACAGGTCGCCGAGAATGAAAACGGAGTCCGCCTCGCTGGCCGTGACTTCGATGAAATGCTCGAACGCGGCGACCGTCTTCGGTATCGCCTCGCTCAAGTGCAGGTCCGAAATGAAAAACAGCGGACGCGCGACGTGCGCGCTGCCCGCTGCTTCGTGTTTCGATTCGCGACCGAAAGACTTCGTATCGATCATGCGATGAACGATCAGACCACCACGGCCTTCTCGATGATCACGTCATCGACCGGCACGTCCTGGTGGAAGCCCTTCGAGCCCGTCTTGACTTTCTTGATCTTCTCGACGACATCCAGACCTTCGACGACGCGGCCGAACACCGTGTAGCCCCAGCCTTGCGGAGTCGGCGACGAGTGGTTCAGGAAGTCGTTGTCCTTCACGTTGATGAAGAACTGCGCGGTGGCCGAGTGCGGGTCGTTGGTGCGCGCCATCGCGACCGTGCCGGTGTCGTTCGTGAGGCCGTTGTTGGCTTCGTTCTGGATCGGCGCGTCGGTCGGCTTCTGCTTCATGCCCGGCTCGAAGCCGCCGCCCTGAATCATGAAGCCGTCGATCACGCGATGGAACACCGTGTTGTCGTAGTGGCCCTTCTTCACGTAGTTGAGGAAGTTCTCAACGGTCTTCGGCGCTTTTTCCGCGTCGAGTTCGATCTTGATGACGCCGTGGTTCGTATGCAGTTCGACCATGTTCTTTCTCCGGTGTGTTGAATGAGCGCAATGCGCGGCGCGCGACCATCGCGCGCCGCCGCGAGTGTTCGTGTTACTGGGACACCACGGTGGCCGACTCGATGACGGTCGGCTTTTGCGGCACGTCGGCCATCGGCCCGCGCGTGGTGGTCGGGCTGCCTTCGATCTTCTTCACGACCTCCATGCCCGAGACCACCTTGCCGAACACGGCATAGCCGTTGCCGTCCGGGTTCGGATAGTCGAGGCCGGCATTATCGACCGTATTGATGAAGAACTGCGCCGTTGCCGAATTCGGATCGCTCGTGCGAGCCATCGCGATGGTGCCGGTCGCGTTCTTCAGGCCGTTGCGGCTTTCGAGCGGAATCGGCGCGCGCGTTGGCTTCTCCGCGAAGCTCGTGCTGTAGCCGCCGCCCTGAATCATGAAGCCCGGAATCACGCGATGGAAGATCGTGCCGCTGTATTGACCGGACTTCACGTAGGCAAGAAAGTTCTCGACCGTCTTTGGCGCCTTCTCCGGATACAACTCGACGCGGATGTCGCCTTGCGACGTCTTGAAGAGCACGTTCGGATGCGCGGCCTGCGCGGGCTGAGCAAAGGCGGGGGCGGTCGCGATCAGGGCGGCGCCGGACAGCGCCAACATCAGCAATTTCATGAAGGTCCAATCCTCGATTGATGGATGCAAAGCGTCGTGCAATTGCGCGGCGCAGGACGACAGCTTACCGCCTGCGCGCGCGGGTGCCTCTCGTTAGGGCTGCCCGTTGGGGGCGACGTAAGGCGACGTGGGCAGCGGGCCGCTCGGTCCGCCGAACGGCGAGTAGCTGTCGGGCGAAGGCATCGTTGTGAAGTCGGAGCCCGGCGCGGGCGCCCACAAGTCCGATGCCGCGCGCGGCGCCGACGCCGCCTGCGCGCCCGAAGCCGCAGCCGCTCCACGCTTTCTCGGCGGCGGCGTGATGATGTTCTGAATGGCGGCCACGCGCTGGCGCGTGAGCGGGCTCGTGGAGCCGAGCGACTGCGCGCGCTTGTACGATTCGCTCGCGAGCCGCAGATAAAGATCGCCGAGATTGTCGTAGGCGAGCGCATAGCCGGGATTCGCTTTCACGGCCGTTTCCAGCGCGACGCGCGCATCTTCGTAGCGGCCTTTCTTCGCGTACAGCGCGGCGAGATTGTTGTACGGCTCGGGCAACTCGGGATAGGCCTGCGTGAGCTCGGTGAACGCGGTGATGGCTTCGTCGTCACGATTGAGACGGGCGAGCACCGTCGCGCGCTTGAACTTCGCCTGCACGTCGCGCGGATGCGTGGCCAAGCGTGCGTCCAGTTGCGTGAGCGCGGCGTTCCAGTCCTTGCCGGCGATGGCGGCGTCGATCTGCGGCGTATCGTCCGCCGTGGCCGTCGATACCTGCGCGAGCGCCGCGTTCGACCAGCCGAAGCATGCGGCAATGCCGAAGACGGCGGCAGCGGCGGCGCGCGCGAGCGTCGCGGCGAAGCGTGGGCGGAAACGATCGGCAGCGGGCCGGCGAGAGAATTGCAGAGGCATGCGCGCGTGGGCGTGAGTCACTTGAATATGGGTCAAGGAAGGAGGCGGGAAGAAAGCGAAGATAGCCAAGATTGCGGAGCGCGGGCTGCGAACGACCCGCAAAGCGACTGCCGGGCGACGCGCGAAACACCATGAACGGCGGGGCCGAAAGCGAAGCACGAAGCACGCGTCACATTGCCCGCCGTGCGGCCGCCTGGAGGTTTCATGGGCTCAAATCCGGGTGTTATACTCCGACCCATTCTAACAAAAGGTCCGGACGTTCCGCGCACGCGTCTTGCACACGACATACGCTCGTGCCACGCGCTGCCGACATCGGACTGTCTTCGCCACTCGTGGCCGTCTCCGTCCTGGTCGCAAGACCGTCGTGTTCGCGCTCGCGTGTGCGTCTTCTTCGCCCCGCAAGATCGAGCACGCCGTTTGCGACTCAACGCACGGTTGGTTCCGGCACACGCACTGTCCTCTATGAATTCGCTGCGCATCTACAACACGCTCGCGCGTGACAAGCAACCCTTCACGCCGCTTCGCCCCGGCGAGGTACGCATGTATGTCTGCGGAATGACGGTCTATGACTATTGTCATATCGGTCATGCGCGCGTGATGGTGGTGTTCGATGTCGTGCAACGGTGGCTGCGCACGCTCGGCTACAAGGTCACGCACGTTCAGAACATCACGGACATCGACGACAAGATCATCCGTCGCGCGGTCGAGAACAACGAGCCGATCAAGTCGCTCACGCAGCGCTTCATCACGGCGATGCACGAAGACGCCGGTGCGCTCGGCGTCGCGCGCCCGGACCTCGAGCCGCGCGCCACCGACTTCATCCCGCAGATGCTCGGCATGATCGATGCGTTGGAGGCCAACGGCTACGCTTATCACGCGAAGGACGGCGACGTGAATTACGCAGTGCGCAAGTTCGCGGGCTACGGCAAGCTCTCGGGCAAGTCGCTCGAAGACTTGCGCGCGGGCGAGCGCGTCGCGGCCAACGATGCGAAGGAAGATCCGCTCGACTTCGTGTTGTGGAAGCGCGCGAAGGAGGGCGAGCCCGCGGACTCGGGCTGGGACTCGAAGTGGGGACGCGGCCGTCCGGGCTGGCATATCGAATGTTCGACCATGGCGTGCAAACTGCTCGGCGAACACTTCGACATTCACGGCGGCGGCCAGGACTTGCAGTTCCCGCATCACGAGAACGAGATCGCGCAAAGCGAAGGCGCGACCGGCCAGACCTTCGTGAACTACTGGATGCATAACGGCTTCGTGCAGATCGACAGCGAGAAGATGTCGAAGTCGCTCGGCAACTTCTTCACGATCCGCGAAGTGCTCGAAAAATTCGATGCCGAAGTGGTGCGCTTCTTTATTGCGCGGGCACACTATCGGTCGCCGCTGAACTACAGCGACGTGCATCTCGACGATGCAAGGAACGCACTGACGCGTCTATATACGGCGTTGAAGGATGTCGAGCCGGACAATCAGCAACTTGACTGGGACGAGGCGCACGCGCAGCGTTTCCAGTCTGCAATGAACGACGACTTCAACACGCCGGTGGCCGTGTCCGTGCTGTTCGATCTCGCAAGCGAAGTCAACCGCACGCGCGATGCCGCGCTTGCGCGCCAGTTGAAGGGCCTGGGCCAGGTGCTCGGTTTCTTCGGCCGCGAGCCGCGCGCCTTCCTGCAACAAGCAGGCGGCACCGCTGCGGCAGAGGGCCTGTCGCCGCAAGAGATCGAAGCGAAGATCGCCGAGCGCATCGCCGCTAAGCAGGCGAAGAACTATGCCGAAGCAGACCGGATTCGCGCCCAGTTGCTCGAAGCCGGGATTGCGCTTGAAGACAAACCGGGTGGGTCGACCGAATGGCGTCGCGTTTGAGAGCGAACCTTCGAACCCTCTGATCGACTCGCCAGGCAGGAGGCAAGATGGCAACGGCCAGGAAGACGCCGGTCAAGCGACCCGCGTCAGGAAGTGCTGCGTCGCCCGCAACGAAGCGGACGCGCGGTGCGCAATTGAACGCAACCACGCAGACAGAGAGTGCTTCTACCGCAGCGTCGCGCAAGACCGCGGTCAAGCGGGCATCGAAGGAAACGGCAGGCGCGCACGTGAACGGCGAGCGCCGCGTCAACGGCGAGCTCGTCTCCGCGCGGACGTCGAAGGCTGACATCGTGCCCGCGCCTGCGCCGCGAGCGAAGGGTAACGGCCGCGCATCCGCGAGCGATGCGGCGAACGCGCAATCGCTCGTCGCCGACAAGGAGCCGGGCGAAGTCGTCCGCAAGTCGCGCGTGGTCACGGCCGATGCCGCCGTGCCGGCGCAAGTGGGCGGCCTCACGCGCGAGATCGAGCGTCCCGATTACTGGGACAAAGCCTGCGCCGATCTCATGAAGCGCGACCGCATTCTCAAGAAGCTGATCCCGAAGTTCGGGCAGATGCATCTCGTCAATCTCGGCGATCCGTTCTCGACGCTCGCGCGTTCGGTCGCCGGACAGCAGATTTCGGTGGAGGCCGCGCAAGCCATCTGGGAGCGCGTGAAGACCGCGTGTCCGACGATCCTGCCGGCGGACTTCATCGCGCTCGGCGCGGAGAAGCTGCAAGGATGCGGCCTCTCGAAGCGCAAGACCGAGTACATCCTGGATCTTGCGCAGCACTTCGTCTCGGGGGCGCTGCACGTCGATACGTGGGCGTCGATGGACGATGAAGCCGTGATCGCCGAGCTCACGCAGATTCGCGGCATCGGCCGATGGACGGCGGAGATGTTCCTCATCTTCAACCTGTCGCGCCCGAACGTGCTGCCGCTCGACGACCTCGGCCTCATTCAGGCGATCAGCGTGAACTACTTCAGCGGCGAGCCGGTCACGCGCAGCGAAGCGCGCGAAGTCGCGGCGAACTGGGAGCCGTGGCGAACCGTCGCGACGTGGTACATGTGGCGCAGCCTGAACCCGATTCCCGCAGATCACTGATTCGCAAGCGCATTTGCCGGGCTATCGTTGATTTATAATTGATAGTTCCCGCGCGTTTTTAACAGGGACGGAGGCGGTTAGAATAGACGCCCTTGCGCCCCTGCCCGTTGTTCAAGGACTCGAACACATGAAGACCACGTTTCTGGATTTCGAGCAGCCGATCGCTGAACTCGAAGCGAAGATCGAAGAACTCCGCTTCGTTCAGGACGATTCCGCTGTCGACATCTCGGAAGAAATCGAGCGGCTGTCGAAGAAGAGCCAGCAGCTCACCAAAGATTTGTATGCCAACCTGTCGCCGTGGCAGGTTTCGCAAATCGCGCGCCATCCGCAGCGTCCGTACACGCTCGACTACGTGAACGAACTGTTCACCGACTTCCACGAGCTGCATGGCGACCGCTCTTTCGCGGACGACCTCGCTATTGTCGGCGGCTTCGCGCGTTTCAACGGCCAGCCGTGCATGGTGATCGGCCATCAGAAGGGCCGCGACACGAAGGAGCGCGCGCTGCGCAACTTCGGCATGCCGCGTCCGGAAGGCTATCGCAAGGCCGAGCGGCTCATGCGCCTGGCCGAGAAGTTCAGCATGCCCATCTTCACGTTCGTCGACACGCCGGGTGCGTATCCAGGCATCGGCGCGGAAGAGCGCGGCCAGTCCGAGGCCATCGGCCGCAATCTCTTCGTCATGGCCGAACTCAAGACGCCGATCATTACGACGATCATCGGCGAAGGCGGCTCGGGCGGCGCGCTGGCCATTGCCGTCGCCGACACGGTGATGATGCTGCAATTCTCCACGTATTCGGTCATCTCGCCGGAAGGCTGCGCGTCCATTCTGTGGAAGAGCGCGGCGAAGGCGCCCGAAGCGGCCGAGGCGCTCGGCCTGACCGCGCATCGGCTGAAGGCGCTCGGGCTCATCGACAAAATCGTGAACGAGCCGCTCGGCGGCGCGCACCGCGATCCCAAGGGCATGGCCGCGCTGCTGCGCCGCGCGCTCGCGGATTCGCTGCGTCAGTTCCAGGGCATGAGCATGCAGGATTTGCGCGATCGCCGCTTCGACAAGATCATGGCCTACGGCAAGTTCAAGGAATCGCTGCCCGGCGCATGATCGCGGCGTCCTGACTTTTTCCTTTTCCTTCTCTTCACGATTCTCGTGACATCCGACAGCGAAACCACGGCCGGCCGCCTCGTGCTCGAGGCGGTCCGCGCGGCAGTGGCCGATGCCGGACTCGCTGCTGATTCGCTGCTCGCCGTCGCACTGAGCGGCGGCCTCGATTCCACCGTTTTGCTCGATGCCGCCGTGCGCGTGTTCGGCGCGGCGCGCGTCGTCGCGTTCCATGTTCATCACGGGTTGAGTTCGAACGCCGATGCGTGGGCCGCGCACTGCCAGGCGTTCGCCGCATCGGTCGGCGTGCGTCACGTAGTACGCCACGTCGACGTCATGCGCGCGGGCGGCGAGAGCCTCGAAGCCGCCGCGCGCGACGCGCGTTATCGCGCGCTCGACGAACTCTGCGACGGGCACGGCGCGGCGGCGCTCCTGATCGCGCATCACGCCGACGATCAGGCGGAGACCGTGCTCCTGCAATTGCTGCGCGGCGCGGGCGTCGCGGGTCTCGCCGCAATGGCGCCGCAGCGGCTCGACGGCGCAAACGTGCCGCGCCTGCGGCCGCTCCTGCGGCTCTTGCGGGCGCAACTGGAGCAGTACGCGCACGAGCGCGATTTAAGCTGGATCGATGACGAATCGAACGCCGATACCCGCTATGCGCGCAACGCGCTGCGCCACGACGTGCTGCCGGTGCTCGCCGTGCATTTCCCCGGCTTTCGCGATGCGCTCGCGCGCACGGCGTCGCACGCGGCATCGGCGCAGCGGCTGCTCGACGATCTGGCGCGTCTCGACATGGACACCGCGCAGAGCGAAGACGAGGGCGCGCTCGCACTCGACGCGCTGCTCGCGCTCGACGACGAACGCGCCGTCAACGTGCTGCGCTACTGGATGCGCACGCGCGACTTGCCGGCTGCATCGACGGCGCGCGTCGCGGATATGCTGCGCCAGCTCCGGCACGCGGCCAACGCCCGCGACGGGCATGCGTTGCGCGTCGATCATGCGGGGCGGTGCCTGCGCGTGTATCGGAATGCGCTCTTCTGGGAGACGGGCGACAGCGCGGATGCGCCCGACCTCGATCAAGGCGCGGCGGTGCCGAAGGCGCCGAGCGAACTGCATTGGCAGGGCGATGAAGTCTGGCGGCTGCCGCAGTGGCGCGGCTCGTTCGTGTTCGAGCCGGCCGCGTTGCCCGGTGTCGATGTCGTCGCAGAGGGCTTGTTGCGCGCGGCGCCCATCGTCGCGCGCTCGCGCGCGGGTGGCGAGCGCATGCGCCTTTTCGCCGATGCGCCGAGCCGCACGCTCAAGAACCTGTTTCAGGAGCGCGGCGTGCCGGCGTGGAAGCGCGACGTGCCGCTGCTTTTCATTCGCGATGCGCTTCTCTTCGTGCCGCTCGTCGGCGTGAATCGCGAAGTGGCGCCGCAGACGGCGAATGCGCCGTTGCGCCGTATCGTCTGGCGGCCGGACTTGCTGCTGGCCTGAAACATAGGACCGAGGGGCTTCGGCGAGAAGCCGGTAAAATAAGGCGCGCCGCCGTCCAATCTTGAAATTTCGGCCTCGATCGGGTACCGTAACTCGTTTGCCCGCCACGCGCTCTGCGCGGCATCTCCGTTCAAAAGACGCGAATTTCGCCCGTGATGCGCCGCTTGCGCCCCTTTGCGCGCATTAGTCACTCTACGAGTGCGACGCCCCAGGCGGGCATGCGGCGGCACCCGCGTATCGTTGCTGGCTTTTCTTATCCCCGAAGCCGTCGAGCGCAACGCCATAGCAACACGAGCAGCACGCATCGAGCGCGTCAGCGCGGTTTTCCCTTCTGTTCAAAACGACAATGGCACTCATCGTACACAAATACGGCGGCACTTCGATGGGCTCGGTCGAGCGCATCAAGAACGTCGCCAAGCGCGTCGCCAAATGGCACAAGGCCGGCCACCGAATGGTCGTCGTGCCCTCGGCGATGTCCGGCGAAACTAACCGCCTGCTCGGTCTTGCAAAAGACATCACGGCGAATCCGGACCCGCGCGAACTCGACATGATTGCCTCCACAGGCGAGCAGGTGAGCGTCGGACTCCTCGCCATCGCGCTGCACGCCGAAGGCCTCGACGCCGTGAGCTATGCCGGCTGGCAGGTGCCCATCAAGACGGACAGCGCGTTCACGAAGGCGCGCATCAGCGAAATCGACGGCGAACGCGTGCTGAAAGACCTCGACGCGGGCAAGGTCGTGGTCATCACGGGTTTTCAGGGCGTTGATCCGGAAGGCCATATCGCCACGCTCGGGCGCGGCGGCTCGGACACATCGGCGGTCGCCATCGCGGCGGCGCTGAACGCGGACGAGTGTTTGATCTATACCGACGTCGACGGCGTCTACACGACCGACCCGCGCGTCGTCGAAGAGGCGCGCCGGCTGGATCGTGTGACCTTCGAGGAAATGCTGGAAATGGCGAGCCTCGGCTCGAAGGTCCTGCAGATCCGCTCGGTGGAATTTGCCGGCAAGTACCAGGTGAAGACGCGGGTGCTGTCCAGCCTGACTGATCCGCTCATGCCGCTCGAAGCCGAAATGCATTCGGGCACCCTGATTACTTTTGAAGAAGACGAGAACATGGAAAAGGCAGTTATCTCCGGCATCGCGTTCCAGCGCGACGAAGCGCGCATCGCGGTCATGGGCGTGCCCGACAAGCCGGGCGTCGCGTATCAGATTCTCGGTCCGGTGGCCGATGCGAACATCGACATCGACATGATCATTCAGAACCAGAGCGTGAACGGCAAGACCGACTTCACATTCACGGTGGGCCGGGGCGACTACCAGCGCGCGCTAGAAATCCTGAACGGCCAGGTGAAGGGCCACGTGAACGCGGAAACCGTGCTGGGCGATCCGAAGGTGTCGAAGGTATCGGTCGTGGGCGTGGGCATGCGCTCGCACGTGGGCATTGCGAGCACGATGTTCCGCACGTTGTCGGAAGAGGGCATCAACATCCAGATGATCTCGACTTCTGAAATCAAGATTTCCGTGCTGATCGACGAGAAGTACACCGAGCTCGCGGTTCGCGCGTTGCACAAGGCGTTCGAGCTGGATCGCGGCTGACCGGCTGGGCAGGCGGCTTCGTACTCTTGGCACTGTTGCGGTTCGGCTGTCGGCGAGATTCGAATTTGATCGATTGGAAAAAATCGTCATGCGAATTTGACCGCTGCGGCTGAACAGGCTATTATCTCGATCTCGTTGCACTGCACTCCCGGTGCAACGAAAAGTTTGGGAGACG
The DNA here is from genome assembly GCF_023630705.1 of Caballeronia sp. GAFFF1. GTDB lineage: Bacteria > Pseudomonadota > Gammaproteobacteria > Burkholderiales > Burkholderiaceae > Caballeronia. Next base: position 9,061 of record NZ_JALQEM010000018.1, on the reverse strand, counting down.
TGGCCGAGAGGTCGAAGGCACTCCCCTGCTAAGGGAGCATCTGGCTAAAAACTGGATCGAGGGTTCGAATCCCTCCGTCTCCGCCAGTGGTAGGAGAAAAGCCCCGCAAGTCGAAAGACTTGTGGGGCTTTTTGTTTTGGGGCGACGGCACTCGGTTACGTTCACCGTGCAGCAAAACGCGCGATCGTCTTGTCCTGTGCGCGTCGACGTTGTTCTGGGCGGTAGACGGCCGTCGGAACCGACTCTTCGCCCGCCTCGCAGTCCCTGACCCTAAGCTCGGTCTACGGTGCCGTTTTTCTATTCATTTAGGGCTATTCCTATAGCGACGGCATAGCCCGTGCGTTGCAATGCCGCATCTCCATCTTTGCAAGCAATAAGGATAACGAAGGATGAAAGATGCAAACGGCCGCGACGCCGCGCGCCTTGGCGACAAGACCACACACGGCGGCGTAGTGATTGAAGCAGCGCACGATTTCAAACACCTCGGCATTCCCGTTGCGCTCGATCAACACCTGACGGAGTGCCCGAAGTGCGGTGGCACCTTCCCTATCGAGGCGACCGGCAAGATGACGCATAAGGGGCGACGTGTCGCGTATATCGGCGACTCGACCGCCTGCGGCGCGGTTCTGATCAGGGCGTGAGGCTACCACCATGTTCGAACCACTACAGGGCCGCACTCTCAAGGTGAAATGCGAGGCGCTGCCTACATGGGGCGGCGGCGATATTCTCCTGCCTCAGCGCGTACAAGGCACCGAAACGCTCGGCGAGCTTTTCGAATACCGCGTCGATTTTGCCACCCTCGATAGTCCGACGTTTCGGCTCTACAAGGCTCGTGAGCTTATCAAGCCGGACGATTACATTGGTAAAACGATAAAAATCCTCGTTGAATTCGAGGGCAAAGGAACGTTCATTCCGGGTTTACCCGGAAATCAGGGCGCGGGCAATGTCGGCGCGGGCGTGCGCACGGTAGAGGGCATCATTACCGAAGTCCAGCAGATCGGCAGTGACGAGCGGCGCGCGTATTATCAGTTCACGGTTAGGCCGTGGCTCTGGCTTTTGAGCCAGAATAAAGAGAATCGAGTATTCCAAAACGTCACGGTTTTAGAGGCTACCGAGGCCGTCTTAACGGCCACTAAATATAAATTTCCGTGGAAAACCCGTCTTGCCGCGGTCTTGCTGAATAACAACATCTTTCCAAAGCGGGATTACATTCGCCAGTTCTGGCAGAGTGATTATGATTTTCTCATTCAGCTATGGAGTGAATGGGGAATCTATTATCACTTCGACGGCATGACGTTGATGCTATGCGACTCGCCCGGTTCGCACAAAGACCACAAGAACGCATACGACACGATTCTCTTTCATGCGCCCGAGGATAAGCGCATCGACGAAGAGCATATTCATAGCCTGCGCGTGTCCCGCCAAATCACGGCGGGCAACGTCACGCTCAACGACTACGACTACACGCGCTCGAACGGCACGTTCTTGGTGAACAGGTCCGATCACAGTAAATCGTCTTTCGACAACATCAAGCAATATCATTGGGGCGACTACACGCAGCCGCTCGCGGGCGCGATGGGGCTAGACGGCCAGCCGAACGACTTTCGCAACGAGGGCGAATATCTGGCGTGGGTGCGCGTCGAGTCGATGCGTTGCGAAGGCTTGCGCGCGTATGGCTCGGCCAACGCGCGCGGCATGATGACGGGCAGACGGTTCCGGCTAGAGGGCCACCCGCAACCGGAGGTCAACCGCGAATATCTCGTTGTCTCGACGTCAATCGACGTGCGCAATCCCGACGAGCTTACCGCCACGCCAGGCAGCAATGCGCAGTACCACTGCAAGACCGATTTCGTCGTGCAGCCCGCCAATGCCTTCTTCAAGCTCAAGCCGAAGGACAAGCCGCGCGCGTACCCCGAGACGGCGGTGGTAACGGGACCGAAGGATCAACCGATTTGGCTCGATGCCTACGGGCGCATTCGATGCCAGTTCAAATGGGACCGGCTCGGCGAGAACGACCAGAATTCGAGCTGCTGGTTACGTGTGTCGCTGCCGTGGCACGGCGGGCCGCATAGTTTGATTTCGGTGCCGCGTGTCGGCGACGAGATCACCGTTGGCTATCACGAGGGCGACCCGGACAAGCCGTTCGTGATGGCGAGCAAGGTGAATGAGTTCAATCCGCCGCCGTTCAGGCTGCCGAAAAACATGGCGCTGACGGGGCTGGTGAGTCACGCGTTCGAAGGTCAGGGACACAACGTTGTCGTGACCGATGACACGCCCGGCAAGCAGCAAGTGCAGGTGGCGAGCGATCAGGCGAATTCGCGGCTTGTGCTTGGGTATAACACCCGCATTACCTACGGCGACGGACGCCAGCAGGCGCGCGGCCTCGGCTGGGAGTTAGCGACGGATGCGTGGGGCGTGTTGCGGGCGAATCAGGGCATGCTCGTCACCACCGAGGCGCGGGACGGGGCGACCGCCCCGGCGAGGGACATCGGCGAGACCGTCGCGCGGCTCACGCAGGCGCGCGACATTCACGAGAGCTTGGCGGAACTTGCGCAGCAACACGGCGCGCAAGGCACCAGCGGCAACCAGTCGGACGTTGCGAAGACCATCAAAGCGGCGAACGACGAGTTGCGCGGCACCGGCACGGCCAACATGGATAGAGGCGAGTTTCCCGAGTTCGCCGCGCCGCATCTGGCCTTGGCAAGTCCGGCTGGCATTCAAACGACGACGGCGGGCAGTACGCACCTTGCGAGCGACCAGGACCTTGCGGTAACGACCGGAAGGCATATCAGTTTTGCGGCGGCGCGCTCGTTCTTCGCGAGTGTCGTGAATAGCTTCGCGCTCTTCGTGCAGCAGGCCGGGATAAAACTCGTCGCGGCGGCGGGAAAAATCCGTATCGAGGCACAGACCGACAGCGCGCAGATCATCGCGAGGCAGAACGCGGAGATCATTAGCTCCGATGGCTGGATCAATCTAACCGCCGCCAAAGGCGTTCGCATCAACGGCGGCGGCAGTGTCATCGAGATTAGTCCGCAAGGGTTGATCGGATACACCAACGGCGCGTTCCTCGTCCATGCCGCGAGCCATGCGACGGAAGCACCGCAATCCTTTCCTCCTGCGTTTCCCTGCACTTCATCCGTGGAGAAGCGGACTCTGAACCACCTGTATCGCGACGACGAACCGGTCCAAGGCGCGGATTTTCACATCCTATATGACGATGGCGCGACGTTCAGTGGCGCACTCGATAGCTCGGGCAATGCCGACTTGACCGTCGCTCCCGTCGGATCCGGGCGCGTCAAGTTCGGCCCTGACGTACGCGACTGGCAAGTCAGGGCGCACGACGCTAACCCCGGCTACAAAACAACGTGGACCGAAGACGACTTTCGGCAATCTGCAAACAAAAATATTGAATGAATCTATGGCAAGTCAAGCGACTAACAACAACCCGGCTGAGACTAGGATCGGCGCAATCGAAGTTGGCAAGATGATTTGGAACAATGCGGCAGCAGTGGGCCAATGGTTGGGGGGCGCAGTCTCCGGTGAGTTCAACAAGCAGCAGACGATAGGACAGATCGCCTTTGATGCCGTGGTGAGCATGTTCCCCATTCTAGGCGAGGGTACGTCAGCAAGAGATGCTATCGCCATCTCTCTGGACATGTGCCAGGACGACCGGAAATTGAAAGACCACTGGGAATGGATAAAGCTGGTGCTTTGCGTCATCGCAATCGTACCGCTTGTAGGCGGTATCTTGAAAGGTGCTGGCAAACTCGTCGTCCGTGCATTCGAGAACGGAGAAGACCTAGCAAAGGTTGCCAGTGATGTCATCTTGTTTCTTAACCGAATGGGAGTCGGAAATTCATACAGGTGGCTGCAAGCACTAGATTTCACTCGTTACCAAAGCAAAGTACTAGCCGGAATCGCGGAGTTGATCGATCGCTTGGTTCGTTGGTGCCAGTTCGTTGTGGGCGAAATGCGGCCTGTTCTGCCGGCACGAGTAGTCGAGTACATGTCGGCACTTCCGCCGAAACTGATGAACATCAGGAAGGCGGCTGACCGGATGGTGCCCCAGGCACTTAAGGAACTGAACGACTGCTTGTTCCGCGTACGTGCGCATTTGGTCGAGGGAACATGGGCGGATATAAAGGTTGGCGGTCGCAATGTCACGACGCGCGAAGCAGAGGGAAGGCTAGCGGCGGGAGCGCACGACGTGGCAAACGTCCCACATCCCAAAGCGACGATGGATCAGTTCCACGCTACAGAGGGATGGCCTGATTTGAGGGATGACCGATTCACCATTGTAGGGGAAGACGAACAAAGGATATACGCAAAGATTGAGAGTTTCTCCCGTAACGCGCCAATCGTGGCAAAGACTTTGTCTCCTGGAGAAACCCATATTTTCCGCGTCATTCAACTTGATCGGCCGAAATGGACGAAGAGCGGCGAATACTGGTTGCCTCGTATGCCAATCAACGGTAAGGATTGGCGCGAAGGTTGGGCCGTGCTGTATTCGTGGAACACGAACGGCGGCTTTGTGGAATTGACTCACATACCGTCTGCCGAAGAACTTGCACGACTTGGAGTGGAGGTTCCATCTGACTGGTCCGGTCTGCGCGCGTGGAGTGGCTTGGTGTCAAGTCAGTTCGATGACAAACTCGGCCGCTACTGGTCCGGGGGTGAAACGCAACTTTTCATAGACTTCAAGCACGCTCACAACAAGGTTCTTCTCGACTATGTGCAGGCCCTTGTCACCAAGCGAACAGGATGGACGGATGTAAACGTGGCAGCGGTGCTTAAAGCTGTCGTCACGCCGATGGAGAAGGGCGAGACCGCCGCGAAGACGGTACCGCAGGGATATACAAGCCGCATCCCGACGTCTACCGATAAGCGGTAGCCACGGGCGCGACGCTGCAACATTGAGGACTTTTGCGATGTCAGCTTTTACGTTTGTAGCAGGCAAGAACGACGACGATGCGCGCGCCCGAGCGTTCTATCTGCTTCAAAAATACACTAGTGCTACTTTGCTTCAGCGCGCTATCGACCTTTACCGCGAGTTCCTTCGGGATTTTGAGCGAGAGGTCAAAAGGCCGGAGAACGCTAAAGATTCGATGCAGAGTTCATATCAGCAGGATTTGGTGTTTTTCCTGCAGTACCTGCAACCAATGGAGTTCGCCGAGCCGTTGCTTGCCAACGCTTCCCGAAGGACGGAGGCGTTTGCGCTAATGCGGGAGGCTCGTCGTTTCGATCCCTTCATATGGGGGCGCCGATACCAAGAATCCGGGGCTAGCGAGCCGGGTTCCATATTCCATGATCTCGGCTATCGTTACACTTCCCACGAATCCATCGGGACATTCGCGAAGGCCGCAACGTCATCATCGCTGATCTTTGTATGTATGGCGACTCTCTTCAAGCGGGCGCGCGTCTATTTTAGCCAGCCTTTGCATTCCGCACACAGTGCGATGTGTTGGACCTACGACAGCGTCTTCTTCGACGAGTTGCCGATTAATTACGTACCTCCTATCGTCTTTCCCTCGCGCATACCTTCCTGCCCTCCAAGAAACGAAAGCAACGAAGGCCAAATATGGAGCGAAGATACTATCCCCGTCACAGGCATCTGGGAGCCGTGGCCTGTCAACGCCAAAACTGGCCCGCGCTGTCCCAACTATTACATTGCCGGCGACACCGCAAATCAATATCAGATGGAAGGAACAGACACTCTTGAACGTGTTCGCTGGCGCTTGATCTGGAAGGATACCCGGTATGCGGACGGAACCATCCCTTATGAAGAACGAGACTATTTCGCGCCGCCCCCACCTGTTGTTCGCAATCGCCGCTTGCTAACTGCTCGTCCAGGCGATTCTTGCCCGCGCAGCGGCGAATGGTTCTCTCACCACCTGAACCGGCGCGTGAATGTGAAAGCCGGTGAGCAGATGCCCGGACCGGAGCGTAGCAAAACCGGCGCGGTGATCTGGTATCTGGAACTTGATGATTAATCGGTTTGCCACGGAGGCTCAGACTGCCACCTCGATTCGCGGACCAAAGGACGGGTCCGGCTACGCAAAGCGGCTCGCGCTCACAGGAGTGCGCCGCCGGATTGCTCGGCGCTACCAACGCGCGATTCCTCGTCCATGCCGCCGATCACCAGACCGACGGCCCGCAATCCACGCCCCTCATGTTCCCGCCGAAGTCGTACACCGACACGTCGTCCCTGTCGCATCTGTATCACGACGACGAACCGGTTCAGGGAGCCAAGTTCGAGATTCACTACGACGACGGCAAACGCTACAGCGGCACGTTAGACGGTTCTGGGCATGCCGATCTGAGCGGCGCACCTGTGGGCGTCGGCCGAATTCAAGTCGGGCCGGATTCTCGCCCGTTGCAGGTCAAGGCTAACGACGCGAACCCGGGCTACAAGTCACGCTGGGGCGAAGGTGACTTCGATGCATCCGCAAAGAGACAGAACAACGGTCGAGTATGAGTGACATCATAGTGAGCAATCCCGCAGAAAACCGCATTGGGGCAATCGAGACGGGAAAGCTGATATGGGCCAATGCTGCCGCTGTAGGCGGATGGATCGGCACCGCACTGAAGGGGGAATTCGGCAAACAGCAGACGACTGGTCAGATTTTCTTCGATGCAGCGATCAGCATGTTCCCCGTCCTGGGAGAAGGGACGGCGGCGCGCGATACCATCGCGCTCGTCATGCATATGGCTGACGATCCAAAGGCGGTGGAGGACAAATGGACGTGAATCAAATTGGTCCTTTGCCTCATTGTTATCGTCCCGCTGTTTGGAGGCATCCTCAAGGGCGTAGGAAAGCTGGTGGTCCGCGCAGCTGAAAAGTCAGAAGACCTGGTCAAGCTGGCCGAAGAGATCGTCCGGTTCGTGAATCGGATGTGCCACGGTAACGCCTATGAATGGCTGCGCAAGCTCGACTTCACTGCACACCAGGACAAGATTCTCGCTGGATTGACTGAAGCGCTGGACCGCTTATCGCGGGCTTGTCAGTACGTCGTGCGCAACATGGCGAGCGTACTGCCTTCGCGTGTCATCACGTATCTGTCGGGCTTGCCTGCCAAACTTCCGCCGATCCGCAATGCAGCCAACCGGATGATTCCCCAGGCGCTGCGTGACCTGAACGAGTGCCTTGCCCGCGTGCGCGCGCATATGGTCGAGGGCACCTGGGCGGATATATCGTTCGGCGCGGGCAAGGTTACGACGCGTGAAGCCGAGGGGCAGCTTTCGACGCTGGCGCGCGACGCAGGAAAGGCTGCACATCCGCCAGCGACAGTTGCCGACTATCAACATGTAGAAGGGTGGCCGAATTTGGCAGACGAGCCACACATAGCGTTTGATAGAGCGACCAAACAAATCACTTATACAGTCATCGAGTCATTCAGCGAGCAGGCACCCATTGAAGCCGCAACGCTTGCGCCGGGAAAGTACGATCTAGCGCGCGTGTTGGACAACACGACGCGCACCACCAAATCGGGCTATAAGTTGAAGGGCATGCTTTCAACTAGAACCAAGCGTTCCCCGAACTGGTTGCCACGCATGGCGGAAAACGGGCGCGAATGGCGGGAGAAGTGGGCCGTCAAGATGGATTGGAACCACAACGGGGCGTACATCCGCCTGGATCATATTCCGACCCGCGCCGAACTTGTCGAAATGGGCGTCACTGAGATCCCGGCGGACTGGGACGGGCTGCGTATCTGGAAGGGAACGGTGTCGAGCCAGTACGACGAAGAATTGGGACGATGGCTCGAAGGTGGCGAGACGCAATACTTCATCGATTTTAGTCACTCCTATAACAAGGTGCTCGAGGACTACGTCAAGAAATTAATGGCGATGCCGACTAAGTGGAACGATGTGATTTTCTCACCGGTGGACCGGGCGGCGGTTCGCCCGCTGGATGAAGGTCAGGTTCTGCCGAAAACCGTGCCGCAAGGCTATACGAATCGTGCGCCAGCGGTTGCTGGTCACGCATTGCCCGGTCGCGACAGCGCACAACCGCAACACTGAGGATTATCGATATGTCCGCCTTTTTGTATGTCGCAGGGAAAAACGACGACAAGGCGCGAGACCGCGCTTTTTACCTGCTCAAGAAATACACGAGCGCCACGCTGCTGCGGCACGCGATTGAGCTTTATCGCGAATTCCTACGTGAGTTCGAGCGTGAAATCGCACGGCCCGAAGTCGAGATCGACTATAGCGATGACCTTGTTCGGTTCATGCGGTTTCTGCAACCGATGGAATACGCTGAACCACTGTTGACGAATGCCGAACGCCGCCCGGAGGCGTTTGCTCTCTTGCGCGACGGGCTTGCTTTTCATGCCTACATATGGGGACGAAAATACGAAGAACTTGGGGCAGACGATCCGAGCGATCTGTTCTATGAGATTGGTTATCGCAAGCCTGCGCATGAGTCTTTAGGAACCTTCGGCAAAGCGAATCTTTCTGCGGATTTTATGTCCTTGCTTTATGGGACGCTCAATAAGAAGGGAAGAATCTATTTCAGTCGGCCAATCGCTGGGTCTCGGTCGGCAATGTGCTGGAAATATGAAAGCATCTTCTTCGACGCGCTATCATTCAACGGCATACCTTCGATTCGCTTTCCTCCACAGTTCGCTAATTGCCCACAGCCTAACGAAGACACTACAGGCGAGGTGTGGAGCGGCCGCAAGATACCTGTGACGGGCATTTGGGAACCTTGGGCCATTGATCCAAAGATCGGCGTTCGTTGTCCGAACTATTATCTTGCTGGTGATACCGCCAGCCAGTACCAGTTCGAAGGCACTGACACGCTAGAAGACGTTCGCTGGCGCTTGATCTGGAAGGATACCCGGTACGCGGACGGAACCATCCCTTATGAGGAGCGCGAGTATTTCGCGCCGCCTCCTCGAGTGGTTCGCAATCGCCGCTTGCTCACGGCTCATCCAGGCGATTCTTGCCCGCGAAGCGGCGAATGGTTCTCTCACCACCTGAACCGGCGCGTGAATGTGAAAGCCGGTGAGCAGATGCCCGGACCGGAGCGTAGCAAAACCGGCGCGGTGATCTGGTATCT
>NZ_JALQEM010000017.1 GCF_023630705.1 Caballeronia sp. GAFFF1 | reverse complement strand
CGGCGCGTGAATGTGAAAGCCGGTGAGCAGATGCCCGGACCGGAGCGTAGCAAAACCGGCGCGGTGATCTGGTATCTCGAATTGAGGGATTAAGTCGCAGCGCCGCGCCCGTGCTTAGAAAGGCCCGACGCTTCGAGTGCTGAAGCCGTTCTCCGGCCGCGTCTGCCGTTACGTTCCCAGATGGGCCAAAGGCCGACATTGCCGGCCGGCTCGACCCCCCAACAATGGCGGCGATCGGTGCGCAGCCCAGACGGCGTCTCATCAGGCGAGATCGCTCCTTCCAAGCTCCTCACATTGCTCCGGTCTCCGGCCCGCAGCGGACTGGCATGGAGCCGGTTCGTGCGGTGCCATCGTCAAGCGCTGTTCGTGACTAAGGCACCGCTCGCTCATCACTCAGTATCTGGAGCGAATCTGTTCCCGCTCGAGCGAGTCAAAACAAGCCTCACTTCGCCGAAGCAACCCTCTCCTCGATATGCTTCGCGCGCGACGGCGACGACGGGTGCGAACTCAGCATGCTGGACTTGCCGCCATCCAGCGCCGCGAGCTTCTGGAACGCGGTGATGAGCCCCGCCGGACTGTAGCCCTTTTTCTTCTGCATATCGAACGAATAATCGTCGGCGGCGCTTTCCTGCGACTGCGAGAACTGCGCGTTGACGAACTTCTCCGAGAGATCGCCGAGTTGCGATGCCGACAGGTTGCCGACCACGCCGCCCGCCGACGACGCCACCGAGCGCGCCGCCGACGTCGCGTAGGCCAGCTGCATCGCCTTCTTCGTGTGGCCGAGCGCCACGTGGCCCATTTCATGGCCGACCACGCCGCGCACCTCGTCGTCGTTCATCATGTCCATCAGGCCGCTATAGACGCGCACGCAGCCGTTGGCCATCGCCCACGCATTGACATCTTTCGTGATGTACACCTTGTAGTTCACCGGCACGCCGTTGATGTTGTCGCCAAGCTGCTTCGCGATGCGGTTCAGGCGCTGCGTGTACGCGCTGGACGCCGGCGCGATCTTGCTTTGCGCATCCATCTCCGAGCACGATTTGTCGGAGAGCTGGCGCACGTCGGCGTCGCTGAGCGTGAAGGCTTGCGTGGCCATCTGGCCGGATTGCAGGAGCGTGTCCGGGCTCAGGTTGGCGACGCTTCCACAGGAAGCGAGCGCGAAGGCTGCGGATGCCGCGGAGGCTGCGATTGCAATGCGAACGTGTTTCATGGTCTGCCTGATGAGTTGTTGTGAGTTATTGTGAGTTGTTGTGATCGATCCGCGATGGTTCACGGATGGAGCGCAATGCTCACGGGCGGGCGCGTCGTAAGCTATCCGACAATTCCTATTTTGCTGACGGCTCGATGACAAAACGCCGACGGACGCGCGGCTTTAGTCATGCGCGCGGCGGCATGCCGCGCGCACGCGCGCCACAGTCGATGCCACCGGCGACGCGTCCATCGCGATTCCCGGCGCATCGGGCAGGGCTTCGGCAAGGAGCAGGGTGAGCGTGCGGCCGGGCGGCATTTCGACGAACACGGTCGCGCCGCGCTCGGCGAGCGCGATCGTCGAATCGTGCCAGCGCACCGGATAACGCAGGTTGGTCGCGAGGTCTTCGCGGATCGCATCGACGCGCACGAGCGCGCGCGCGCCGCGGTTGCCCACGTAAGCGATCCGCGGCGCGACGAAGCGCACCTTGTCGGCCGCTTCGGCGAGGCGCACGGCCGCGTCGTCGAGCAGCACGCAATGCGACGGCACGCTCACCGCCAAACGCTCCGCCTTGCGCGCGCCGCGTGCGAGGGCGGCGTCGCGCACGGCGTCGAGCGCCTGATCGCTGCCCGATACGACGATTTGCCGCGGCGCATTCAGATTGCCGATGTAGGCATCGGCGCGGGCTTCTTCGCGAACCTTGTCGATCACGCCCGCGACCTCGCGTTCGTTCAGGCCGAGTATCGCGAGCATGCCGTAGCCGCGCGGATACGCGTCCTGCATGAGCGTGGCGCGCAGGCGCACGAGCCGCAATGCATCGTCGAAAGCAATCGCGCCGCAGGCGACGGCCGCGCCATAAGCGCCGACGGACAAGCCCGCGACGGCCTGCGGTTCGATGCCTTCTTCGGCGAGCGCCCGCGTCGCCGCCACGCCCGCCACGGTCAGCGCGATCTGCACCGCGACGGTCGATGCGAGCGCGTTTGCGTCATCGAGCGAGAGCACGTCTTCGCCGAGAACGGCCGACGCCTCCGCGAGCGTTCGCGCGATAGCCGGATGCGGCTTCTCGCCGCCGAGGCGATGCAGGAAGCCCGGCGTCTGCGCGCCTTGTCCCGGAAAGAGATACGCGATCACGGCGCGGCCCACGGATCGGCGGCAAGGCGCGGGCCGTCCGCGTGACGGAGCAGCACGCGGACGTTTTGCCGGGCGTAATCGGCGAGCGAGAACGCGGCGTCGGTCGTTTCGATCTGCACGTCGATGCGCGTGCCGACGCAGCGCGCTTCGTGCGAGAGCGCGTCCAGAAGACGCGAAGCATCGGCGCGCGGAAGCGGCTCGGGCGCTCGCGCGATCACGTCGAGATCGCTGCTTGCCGTGACCGTCGGCTGGCCGCTCGCCAGTTCGAAGCCCGTGCTCCCGGCAGGGCCCCAGGCGAGTCCGGAAGCGTCGAGGATCGGCGCGACGGCGCGCAGCAGCGCGAAGGCGGGCATGTCTCTGCTCGATGCGGCGGGCTCGCGCAGCCGCAATGCTTCGGGCGTCAGCACGCACTCGATGTCACGCGCCTCGACCCACGTGCCGAATCGCTCACTACGGGCCGCCCCGCGTATGCCGACGGCGATGGCGCTACCCATGCGCGGGGCGCGTCGCACGACGACGAACGGCGCGCGCGCGAGCGATGCTTCGACCCACGCCGGAGCGTCGGCAAACGGCGGGGCTGCCGGCGACAATGCGAGCAAGTCGTGCGGGCGCGGTTCGGGCGGCAGGAGGGTCATCGCGCGGTCAACTTCCTATCCGATGATTGGGCGGCGCGGCAGGCCGAAGCGAGAGACCGGGATTGTGGGAGGTGCGACTGTTGGCCTGGGAGAGCCGGCCGCGGCGCATCGTTGTTTGCGCTCGAGGATTCGGGCTGACGGGTCTGCGCACGATCGCGAATCGCGAATCGCGCGGTGCGGGCAAAGGGCTTCCATCGACGCGCAGAAAAGCATCGGCCCGAGCGATTGCTCCATCCGCACAAGCGATGCAAAACCAGCGGCGCAGCGCGCCGGAAGTCCCGCGCCGTGCGTGAGCCGCGTATCGCACTGGATGCGCCGAAGGCGTCCCTTGCGTCGCGAAGCTGGCGCTCGGACGGCGCGAGCGGAACGCGCCGCGAATGCCGCACTGGAACGCACGGACCCGCCGAACGCGCCTAGTGAAGCGGATGGGCGCCGCACAGCGCGGCCCGAACGCGCGCAATGCGCCGCAAGCACCGACCGCGCCGAGAACGCCCAAAGAGCCGAACACGCCGGACACGCCGGACACGCCGAATACGCCCAACGCACTGAACGCACTAAACGCCCCGACTCGTCCGGCATCACCCCTCCCACTGCTCGCGCATCCGCCGCCGCACGTCCACCGACGCCGCCCGCGTGCGCTTTGCGTCCGCCGACGTCAGCCGGTTCGACAAATCGCGCGGTCCGCCACGCGCGTGCGCAACCGCCGCGGCCAGCGATGCCTTCACGCGTTCGATATCCGCCTGCGAGGGCGCATCCGCGTTCACGCCTTCGATCAGTTCGTGCAGCAGTCCGAGCTTCGCGTAGGCGCTCATCTTGTACGACATCGGCAAGACCGTATCGCCGAGCGCATCGAGGCTCTCGACGCTGCGCCGCGTGACGCGCGCCGCCGCTTCCTTGCCCATGGCGTGCACCGCCGTGCCCGACGCATCGAGAGCGACGATCCGGTTCGCCTGATAGCCGTGCGCGAGATACGCGCCCGACATCGCGGGCCCGACGATCAGCGCGATCACCGGATGCCCGGCGAGCCGCGCGCTCGCGTAGGCATCCACGGCGGCGGCGCATGCGAGATGGATGCCGAGCAACTCCTCGCGCCGTCCGTACGCCTGGCTCTTTACATCGACGACGGCGACGATGGGCCGCTTCGACTCAGCGTCGCGGTCGGCGTCGATCACCTCGCGCACCGCGCGGGCGAGCAGCCAGCCCTGTTCGAGCCCGACCACGTTGTCGGTCGCGCGAGGAAAGCGGTTGTGCGGATCGGGCACCACGGCGATGAAGCGCGCCGCAGCGCCATCCAGTTCGCCGTCGCGCGCGCGGACCGGGCCGCTTTCGGCGTCGGAAGGTGCCGTCGTCAGCGCATCCAGCCAGCACGCGCCGCGCGAAGTCATGGCGTTGATCGTGCTCATCGTTGCGATCCTCCAGTCTGGTTCCACAGCGCGCGCAGCGTGTCAGGATCGATCGCGCTGGGGTCGACACGCGCAAGGCGTTCGATAAACCCGTCCACGTCCTCGCTGCGATGCCGCGCCGGCACCCCGCGCGCGAAAGCCGCGAGCACCGCGTCGCGAACCTGCGCCGTATCGTCTTCGACGAGCGTATCCGCCAGCCCGACCGCCACGCGCTCTTCGCCGCCGATCATCGACCAGATGAGCCGGCGATCACCCGCGTCGAGTTCCTCGATGCCCGCTTCCTGCTCGATCACTTCCGGCCCGTTCATGCCGAGGCGCGCCTGCCGCGTCATCACGAGTTCCGTGCACAACGCGGCAGCGAGCGACATGCCGCCGAAGCAGCCGACCATCCCGCCGATCACGCCGACCACCGGCACATGCCGCCGCAGCGCGACGATAGCCGCCTGAATCTCCGCGATCGCCGCAAGGCCGAGGTTCGCTTCCTGCAAGCGGACGCCGCCCGTCTCAAAGAGGATCACCGGACGAATCGCGCGACCCGTCTCGAATTCGCCGAGCGCGAGTTCGAGCGCGGCCGCGATCTTCGCGCCCGACACTTCCCCGATGCTGCCGCCCTGAAACGCCGGCTCGATCGCGGCGATGACGGCCGGCTCGCCGCCGAGCGTGCCGCGTGCGATCACCGCGCCGTCGTCGGACTGGCAGACGATGTTCTGCATCGCGAGCCACGGCGATTCGAGCCGGTCGAACGGGCCGAGCAGTTCGCGGTACGTGCCCGCATCGAGCAAGGCCCGGGCGCGCTCGCGCGCCGTCATTTCGATGAAGCTGTGCCGGGCGAGAAACGTGTCGTGGGCATTCATCGCGCCGCTCCGCTTTGCTCGGCGTCGCTGGCTTCGGCCGCTTCCGAAAGGCGCAGCATCACGACGCCGGGCGTCGCGCCGAAGTCGTTCAGCTCGAATTTCGCGGCGCCGTCGTAGCGCTGGAAGAAGCGGTCGAGCACGCTTTTCCAGACGTGCTCGTATCCGTCGACGCTCGTACGGATCACCACTTCCGCGTTGGCCGTCTGCGACGGCGTGAGCAGCACTTCGAGATCGCCCGATCCGACCACGCCCACGTGCGCGCGGCGCGTGACGGGCCGTTTGGCGGGATATTCGTATCGCATGTTTTCCATCTTCGTTCCTCTGGTTGCGTCTCAGGACGATTGCCCGAGGCTGTCGAGAAAGAGCGTGGCGGCGAGCAGGTCGGCCGCGCCGCCGGGCGATGCGTGCAGCGCCAGCAAGTCACCGTCCAGCCGCGCGAGCGCGGCGCGTCCCGCTGCGTGCGCCATTCCGCCGTGTTCGATCACGCGTCGCGCGCCGTCTTTGGCGACGGCGAGCGCCTGCATGCCGCCGCGATGCAAGAGGCATGTATCGTCGAGCGAGGCCATGATGGCGACGAGCGCGTCGAGCCGCGCGTACGTGTCGGAAAGGCCGCGGCGGCGCGCATCGGCGAGCGCCGGCAAGCCGATTCGCAACGCATGCGGAAAGCCCTCGCGCGCTTCGCCGCGCGCGCCCGCGACGCGAAAGCGCGCCGTCACGCGCGCGCCGTGGCTCGCCTGCGCACACGCGGGCGCGAAGCGGTCGTCGTATCGCGCGATGCTCGCCGCCGACGCGCAGATCGCTTCGCTGTCGCCGGGCGCATGCATCGCCGCGCCGGCGCACAACAAGCCGACGATCCAGATTGCGCCGCGATGCGCATTGCTGCCGCCGGTCGCGCGCAGCATCGCGGCTTCGCCTTCGCGGCCGATGCGCGCGAGCCGTTCGCGCAGCGCCTGCGACGGCGCCACGCCCGACGCGGCCCGCGCGATGGCGAGAAACGTCGGTTGCAGCGCGCCCGCCGAGCGCAGCATCGTGTCGAGATCGAGATCGCGATGCGCGCCGCTGCCGCGTTCGTCGACGAGCGCGGGTTTCGGCGTGAGACGCGCCTCGGCGATCAGCGCATCGACGGCGAGCGCGGCGATGACACGCGCGGACGCGGCGCGCTCGCTCCGGCAGGCGTCATCGAGAAGAAGGGGAAGGGCGGCGGTCATCGCGCTCACCAGCTTCTGAAGCGCGCGGGCGGCGCATACAGACCGCCCGACCACGCGGCGAGATCGTCGATGCTGCGCGCGGCGAGTAGCGACCGTTTCGCGTCGCCGCGCCGCACGCCGAGGTCTTCCGGGAACGCAACGATGCCGCGCCTGCGCAGCTCTGCCGTCTTGTTCGCATCGGCGCGCATGCCGATCGGCGTCACGCCCGCGACGGCGGCGAGCGCCGCGCGCCGTTCGTCGATGCCTTCGGCCGCGTGCAGATACGCGATGCCTTCTTCGGTCACCACATGCGTGACGTCGTCGCCGTAGATCATTACGGGCGCGATCGGCATGCGGCTCTTTTCACCGACGGCGATCGCGTCGAGCGCATCCACGATGGTCGGCTCGCCGCCTTTCTTGTACGTCTCGGCGGTCTGCACGACGAGCTTGTGCCCCCGCGCGATGGCCGGATTCGGGCCGTCGTTTTTCAGGAGCCTGAGCCACGCCTCGCTCGAATGGCGGCGTCCGCGCGGATCGTGGCCCATGTTCGGCGCGCCGCCGAAGCCCGCGAGCCGCCCGAGCGTGACGGTCGATGAATTCGCGTCCGCGTCCATCTGCAAGGTCGAGCCGATGAACAGATCGACGCCGTACTGTCCCGCAAGCTGACAGAACACGCGGTTCGACCGCAGGCTGCCGTCGCGCCCGGTAAAGAACACGTCCGGGCGCGCCGCGATGTACTTCTCCATGCCGACTTCGCTGCCGAAGCAGTGCACGCTTTCGACCCAGCCGCTTTCGATGGCGGGAATCAGCGTCGGATGCGGATTGAGCGCCCAGTGCGTGCAGATCTTGCCCTTGAGCCCGAGCGATTCGCCGTACGTCGGCAGAAGCAGTTCGATCGCGGCCGTGTCGAAGCCGATGCCGTGGTTCAGCGACGTGACGCCATAGCGCGCGTAGATGCCGCGAATGGTCATCATCGCCATCAGAATTTGCAGCTCGCCGATGTGGCGCGGATCGCGCGTGAAAAGCGGCTCGACGGCGAACGGCCGGTCCGCCTTCACGATGACATCGACCCACGAGCCGGGAATATCGACGCGCGGCAGTTCATCCACGATCTCGTTGACCTGCGCGATCACGATGCCATGCCGGAACGCGGCCGCTTCCACGATGGTCGGCGTGTCCTCGGTGTTCGCGCCGGTGTACAGATTGCCGTGGCGGTCCGCCTTTTCCGCGCAGACGAGCGCGACGTTCGGCGTGAGATCGATGAACATGCGCGCGTACAGTTCGATGTACGTATAAATCGCGCCGATTTCGAGCAGCCCGTCTTCCAGCAGTTGCGCGACGCGCAGGCTCTGCGGACCGGCATAGGCAAAATCGACCTTGCGCGCGATGCCCTGTTCGAAGAGCGTCAGATGCTCGGGCCGGCTGATGCTCGAAATCAGCAGATGCACGTCGTGCACGCGCTCCGGATCGAGCCGCGCGAAGGCGCGGGACAGAAAATCCGCCTGCTTCTGGTTATTCCCTTCGAGCGCGACGCGGTCGCCCGTGACGATCAACGCATGCAGCGCGTCCACGATGCGTTCGGTGTCGAGCACCGGACCGTCGAGCCACGGCTCGATCAGCTTCAGGCGCCGCGCTTTTTCCTGCGCGCGCGTGTTCCAGCTTCGGGATGGCGTGAGGGCATCGGCGGAAGGGGACGAATTCATCGGTCGGCCTGTCGGGAAGTCGTTCGTGAGGATGCAGCGGCGGAAGGGCGCGCGCGGCGCTTGTTTTTCACCTCTTTCGATGCGGCAAGCGCCTGCGCATCGGCGAGAAAGCGGTGAATCAGCTCGCCCGTCGCCAGCAAGTGACGCGCGACGAGCGTCTGCGCAGCTTCGATGTCGCGTGCGGCGAGCGCATCGAAGATCGCGCGGTGCTCGGCATCGGAGGAATCCTTGTGGATCGGCAAGCCGAGTTTCAGGCGCAGATACCGCTCGCCGCGCCGGTGCATCTGGCCGATCAGCTCCATCAGATGCGGGCGACTGGCCGGCGCGTACAGGCTCGCATGGAACTGCTCGTTGCGCATGACGTAGAGCGCGGGGTCCCGCTCGTTCTCGGCGGCTTCGAGCAGGCGTTTGCATTCCGTGAGCGTTTCCGGCGTGTGGTGCGCGATTGCAATGCCGATGGCGAGACTTTCGAGCGAGGCGCGAATCTCGTAGATCTCGCGCGCTTCGTCCGCCGATTGCGGGCTGACGGCGGCGCCGCGATTCGGCTCGATCTTCACCCAGCCTTCGCTTTCCAGTTGACGGAAGGCTTCGCGCACGGGTATCGCGCTGACCGAAAACTGCCGTGCGATCGCATCCTGACGCAGCGGCTCGCCGGGCGTGAGCGAGCCTTCGACGATGGCGGCGCGCAACGCATCCGCGATGAAGCGCGACGTGCTCTGGCGCGGCTCGAACTGCGCGTCGCGAAACGAAGCCGCTTGTGAAGAGAGATTTGTCGACATGGCTGCTAGGTGAAAGTGCGGAGTTGTCGCGTGCTGTTGTTCAAATATTATATATAAAACCGTATGCCGAACCACGGTGCTTTCCCTAGACGCCGACACCCATACCGATAACACGCGCGTCGAATTTCCCGTCAGTTGCCGACCCGCAGAGAAAGGAGAGACACGCCATGCCTAGCACGCTAGATCGACCGATCAGCGCCACGCGCGCCACGAGGACACCGCTCAACCGTTCGCAAATCACCGGCTTCTGGGGCGCATGGGCGGGCTGGACGCTCGACGGGATGGACTCGTTTATCTACGCGCTCGTGCTCGCGCCGGCGCTGACCGAATTGCTGCCGCGCTCCGGCTATGCCGCGACGCCCGCGAATGTCGGTCTCGCCGGATCGATCCTTTTCGCGCTGTTTCTGGTCGGATGGGGACTGTCGTTCATCTGGGGGCCGCTCGCGGACCGCTTCGGGCGCACGAAGGTGCTCGCGGCGACGATCTTCACGTTCGCCATCTTCACCGGACTGGCCGCCACCGCCCACACGGTCTGGGCGCTCGGCATCTACCGCTTCTTCGCGGGCGTGGGCATAGGCGGGGAGTGGGCGCTCGCCGGGACGTACGTCGCGGAAGCGTGGCCGGAAGACCGCCGCAAAATGGGCGCGGGCTATCTGCAAACCGGCTACTACGCGGGCTTCTTTCTGGCGGCGGCGCTGAATTACACCATCGGCGCTGCGTTCGGCTGGCGCGCGATGTTTCTCGTCGGGCTGTTTCCCGTCGTCGTGTCGATTCTCGTGCTGACGCGCGTCAAGGAAACCGACAAGTGGGAGCGCGCCGAAGCCACGGCGGCGCCCGCGGTCAAGCATCAGAGTCCGCTGCGCGCCATTTTCTCGGCGCAGTATCGCAAGCGCACCATCGTCGCGGCCGTGCTGCTCACGGTGGCGATCATCGGGCTGTGGGCCGGCGCGGTGTATGAACCGTCGGCGGTCATCCAGCTTGCGACGCGCGCCGGCATGACCAAGCCCGAAGCGGCGCGCATGGCGTCGATCGCGACGGGGCTCTTGTCCATCGGCACGATCATCGGCTGTCTCGCGCTGCCGCCGATGGCCGAGCGCATCGGCCGCCGCAAGACGCTCGCGGTGTACTTCGTCGGCATGGCGGTGTCCATCGCGCTGTCGTTCGGCTGGGCGTTCTATCTGAACAACGGGCTCGTGCCGTTCATCGCGCTTCTGTTCGTGCTCGGCTTCTTCGGCGGCAACTTCGCGCTCTTCAGCCTTTGGCTCCCCGAGCAGTTCGAGACCCGCGTGCGGGCGACGGCGTTCGCGTTCTGCACGTCGATTGGGCGCTTCTTCGGCGCGATCGTGAACTTCGGCATCGGCGCAATGGTGCTGAACATGAAGACGCTCGGCGTGCCGATCGCGCTCACGGGCATTGCGTTCCTGATCGGCCTCGCGGTCATTCCGTTCGCGCCGGAAACGAAGGGCCAGGAATTGCCCAACTGATTGGTATGACATGCGGTACTATCGCGGGGGCCCTGCTTGGGCCGCCGTTCGTTTTGGCGCGGATAGTGGAAGCGGCAACGCCTGGCTGCTCGTCAGGATCTCGCCCGAAAGAAGCGGCGAGCGGCTGGTAACGAGAGGTTACGAACTCGAACAACTGTCTGGCAAATCGTTCGATATAGTCGATTCAACACAACAAACATCCCATCGAGGTGGGCTTCACATGAACAAGGTTTCGAAGGCTTCCGTGGCGTACGCGCTCGTGCTCGGCGGCTTGACGTTGTCGGGCGCGGCAATGGCGGGAGTGTCGGTGGGCGTGAACATCGGGGTGCCCGCGCCGGTTTACGTCGCGCCGGCGCCGGTGTATGCGCCGCCTCCGCCGCCCGTCGTGTACGCGCCGCCGCCGCCGGTCTATGTGCAGCCGGCCGTCGTGATCGGCTGGCACGGCGATCGTTACTGGGACGGCCGTCGCTACTGGGATCGCGACGACTGGTATCGGTATCACGGACACGGCCACGCCTATGGCCACGAGGAACACGGTCACGGAGACCACGGGCATCACGGCTGGCATTGAGCGTCGGCTTCGCTCGCTTGGTTTTCTACCGGAAGCCACCCGCACGAGCGCGGGTGGCTTTTTGTTTTGCGGCTTTGCGATGTAACTAAACGTAAGCTTTCCTCTGACTTAACGCCGAATGGCGCACGAACTTACAAAGCGGAAATATCCGACTGAAAGCATTCCGTTATATTTCGTGGCACGCCAACAACGAGAAAACGAGGATCGAAGCCATGAAAGTCAATACGACGAGGGCGTCGCTCGCAGCCGCGCTGAGCGTCGCGGTCTGGGCCGCGGGCAGTTCCGCGCAAGCGGCGGATGTGCACGTCGGCGTGAATATCGGCGTCCCGGCGCCCGTATATGTCGCGCCCACACCTGTCTACGCGCCGCCACCGCCGCCGGTCATCTACCAGCCCGCGCCAATGTATGCGCCGCCCCTGGTGATCGGCTGGCACGGCAACCGGTACTGGGACGGACGGCGCTACTGGAGCCGCGCCGACTGGAATCGCTATCACGGCTACGGCCATGAATACGAGCACAGACACGGGAACGGTCACGGCAATGGCCACGGCCACGGCCACCGTTGATCTCTCGACTGCCGCCAAACGACGAAGGGGCCGTTCCGCGAAGGGACAGCCCCTTTTTTTAACCCGATGCAGCGAAAGCGCTTACTCGCCGATGCCCGCCATGCCGCCGACGACCGCGTGGAAACCGGCATCGACATGCACGATTTCCGCGCTCACGCCGCCCGCCAGATCCGACAGCAGGAACGCGGCGACGTTGCCGACCTGTTCGATCGTGACGTTGCGCTTGAGCGGCGCGTTGTCTTCCACGAAATCGAGAATCTTGCCGAAGCCCTTGATGCCGCTCGCCGCGAGCGTCTTGATGGGACCGGCCGAGATGCCGTTCACGCGCACGCCCTTCTGGCCGAGCGATGCCGCGAGATAACGCACGCTCGCTTCCAGCGACGCCTTCGCGAGTCCCATCGTGTTGTAGTTGGGAATCGCGCGTTCCGCGCCGAGATAGCTGAGCGTGAGCAGCGACGCGCTGTCCGATAGCATGGAATGCGCGGCCTTGGCGAGCGCCGGGAAGCTGTACGCGGAGATATCGTGCGCGATGCGGAAGTTCTCGCGCGTCATGCCTTCGAGAAAATCGCCGGCAATCGCTTCGCGCGGCGCGAAGCCGATGGAATGCACAAGGCCGTCGAGCGTATCCCAGCGTTCCTTGAGCGACGAAAAGAGCGTCTCGATGTCGGCGTCGCTGCTGACATCGCACGGGTAGATCATGTCGCTGCCGAATTCGGTCGCAAATTCGGTGATGCGGTCCTTGAAGCGCTCGCCGACATACGTGAACGCCAGTTCCGCGCCCTCGCGCTTGCAGGCCTCTGCGATGCCGTAAGCGATCGAGCGGTTCGACAGCAAGCCGGTCAGCAGAATTCGTTTTCCAGCGAGAAAGCCCATGAATGCTCCTTGAATGTCAATGTCACGCGAGGCTCGCAAGGCGTCTCGATTGCGGCTTCGCGTCGGGTGCGGCGCGCATCGGTCGGGCGGACGAGAGGGCATCGGAGGAGACGCCTTCCGTGCGCCAAACCGCATGGCGTTTGGATTGGGTAGAATTCTCTCACATCGCCAGAGCCGTCCGGCCGCTCGCTCGGGTCCTGCGTCTCGCGTTCCGTGAGCGCCGGGCCATTCACTCATCTCGCAAGGAGCCTATGACCGGGCTGTCGACGTCCCGCCTGCCGTTCGCATCACCGCCCGCGCGGGGCAAGCGCCTCGCGCTCATGCTCGCCGCGTGCATCGCCTTCTTCGCGGGCGGCCCGGCGTTCGCTGCGCACGCGTACGCGCAGTACGGCGAGCCGAAGTATCCGCCGGACTTCAAGCACTTCGATTACGTGAATCCCGACGCGCCGCGCGACGGCACGCTGGTGCTCGCCAATCCGAGCCGCCTGACGAGCTTCGACAAGTTCAATCCGTTCACGCTGAGAGGCAATCCCGCGCCGGGCCTCGGGCTCATGTTCGAAAGCCTGACGACGGGAAGCTCCGACGAAGTGGCGAGCGCTTATTGCCTGCTCGCGGACAATATGGACGTGGCGCCGGACGGATTGTCGACGACCTTCCACATCAACCCGAAAGCGCGCTTCAGTAATGGCGATCCGGTCACGGCCGAGGACGTCAAGTTCTCCTTCGAGACGCTCAAGAGTCCGAAGGCCGCGCCGCAGTTTTCGGTGTACTTCGGGCAGATCGCGCGGGCAGTCGTCGTCGATCGCCTGACGATCCGCTTCGAATACAAAGTGGCGACGCGCGAAATGCCGCTGCTCGCGGGCGGCATTCCGGTGTTCTCGCGCAAATGGGGCATGCGGGCCGACGGCACGCGCATTCCATTCGATCAGCTCGCGTTCGAAAAGCCGATTGCGAGCGGCGATTACCGGATCGACTCGTTCGACAACGGCCGCACGATTACCTACAAGCGCGATCCGCATTACTGGGGCGCGTCGCTGCCGGTGCGCGTCGGCACGCACAACTTCGCGCGCATCGACTACAAGCTGTATTCGGACGCCACCGCACGGCTGGAAGCGTTCAAGGCCGGCGAGTACGACGTGCTCGTCGAGAACGTCGCGCGAAGCTGGGTCCGGCGCGATATCGGCAAGCGCTTCGACAACGGCGAACTCATCAAGCGCGAGTTTCCGCATCACAACGGCACCGGCATGCAGGGCTTCTTCATGAACCTGCGCCGGCCGCTTTTCAAGGACGTGCGCGTGCGGCAGGCGCTCGATCTCGCGCTCGACTTCGAGTGGCTCAACCGGCAACTGTTCTTCAGCCAGTACAAGCGCACGGACAGCTTTTTCGTCAACACGGACTTGCAGGCGAAAGGCATGCCGAGCGAAGGCGAGCTCGCGATTCTCAATCCGCTGCGCAAGCAGCTCGATCCCGCGGTCTTCGGCGAGATGCCGAAGCAGCCTGACACCGATCCGCCCGGCTCGCTGCGCGCGAATCTCATCAAGGCGCGCGAGTTGCTGGCGCAAGCCGGCTGGACGTATCGCGACGGCGCGCTGCGCAATGCGAAGGGCCAGCCGTTCGCGTTCGAGATACTCGACGACACGGGCGGCGGGGCATCGATGGAGCCGGTCGCGGCCGCGTTCGGGCGCAACCTGCAAAAGCTCGGCATCACGATGAATTTCCGCACGGTCGATTACGCGCTGATCCAGAAACGCCTCGATGCGTTCGACTTCGACATGACGAGCGTGCGTCTGCCCGACGTGCAGGTGCCGGGCACCGAGCAGGTGTCGCGCTTCGGCAGCAAGTACGCGGACGAGCAGGGCTCGGATAACCTCGCGGGCGTGAAGTCGCCGGCCATCGACGCGATTCTGCGCAAGGTCGTATCCGCGCAGACGCGCGATCAGCTCGTGGACGCCACGCACGCGCTCGACCGCGTGCTGATGAACGGCTACTACGTGGTTCCGCACTGGTACTCGGCGACGCATCGGGTCGCGTACCGCAACACGCTCGGCTATCCGTCGACGCTGCCGCTCTATTACGTCGCGGACGAATGGGTGCTCTCGACGTGGTGGCAGAAGCCCGCGGCGGTATCTAAATAAGGACGACGCGATGTGGAGCTACATCCTCAAACGCATTTTGCTGATGATCCCGACGCTCGTCGGCGTGCTCACGCTGACTTTCGTCGTGATCCAGTTCGTGCCGGGCGGTCCGGTCGAGCAGGCCGTTCACGATTTGCGGCGCGGCAACGCGGAAGGCGGCGCGGCGTTCGGCATGCGCTCGCACACCGGCGTCGATGCGCAGCAGATCGCGCAACTCAAGGCGCTTTACGGCTTCGACAAGCCGCCGCTCCAGCGTTATCTCCTGATGCTCGGCAAGTTCGCGCGCTTCGATCTTGGCGAGAGCTACTTCCGGCATCAGAGCGTGTGGTCGCTCATCGTGTCGAAGCTGCCGGTGTCCATCAGCATCGGCTTGTGGACGTTCTTCATCACGTATCTGATATCGGTGCCGCTCGGCATCGCGAAGGCCGTGAAGAACGGCTCGAAGTTCGATGTCGCGACGAGTCTCATCGTCCTGATCGGCTTCGCGATTCCCGGCTTCGTGCTGGGCGTGCTGCTCCTCGTGCTGTTCGGCGGCGGGACGTTCTGGCAACTGTTCCCATTGCGCAACCTGACCTCCGACAACTGGGCGACGCTCTCGCTCGGCGGCAAGATTCTCGATTATCTGTGGCACATCACGTTGCCCGTGGTGGCGTCGGTGGTCGGGAGCTTCGCCATCGTCACGATGCTGACGAAGAACGCGTTCCTCGACGAGATTCGCAAGCAATACGTGCTCACCGCGCGCGCGAAGGGCCTGAGCGAGCGGCGCGTGCTCTGGAAGCATGTCTTTCGCAATGCGCTTTTGCCGCTGATCGTCGGCTTTCCGGCGGCCTTCATCGGCGCGTTCTTCACGGGCAGCCTGCTGATCGAAACACTCTTTTCGCTCGACGGCCTCGGGCTGCTTTCGTATGAATCGGTCGTGCGGCGCGATTATCCCGTCGTGCTCGGCACGCTGTATCTCTTCACGCTGATCGGCCTCGCGACAAAGCTCATCTCGGACCTTTGCTACGTATGGGTCGATCCGCGCATTCAATTCGAGCAACTGGAGCGTTGACTTGAACCGAGCCGCATCGTCGCGCCGCGCCGCGACCGCAACAGACGGCCAGCCGCTGCGCCCCGAGGTCTCGATGACGCCCGGACGGCGCGTGTGGCAGCGTTTCAAACGCAACCGGCTGGGATACTGGAGCCTCGTCGTGTTCGTCGCGGCGTTCGTCATCAGCCTCGCGGGGCCGCTATGGTCGAACGACAAGCCGCTCGTCGTGCGCTATCAGGGGCAGTTCTACTTTCCGCTTGTCAAGAATTACGCGGAGACGGCCTTCGGCGGCGACTTCCCGACGCCCGCCGATTATCTCGATCCTTTCGTGCGCGACCGCTTCAACGCGCCCGGCAACTTCGCGATCTATCCGCCGAATCACTATTACTACGACACGCTCAACTACTTTTCGAAGGGCTCGAACCCGGCGCCGCCGTCGCGCGAAAACTGGCTCGGCACGGACGACCGCGGCCGCGACGTGTTCGCGCGGCTCCTCTACGGTTTTCGCGTGTCGGTGCTATTCGCGCTCGTGCTGACGGCCATCGGCACGGTGCTCGGTGTGATCGCGGGCGCGGTGCAGGGCTATTTCGGCGGACGCATCGACATTACCGGGCAGCGGCTGATCGAAATCTGGAGCGCGTTGCCGGAGCTTTATCTGCTCATCATCTTCGCGTCGATCTTCGAGCCGAGCCTGATCCTGCTCATCGTGCTGCTGTCGCTTTTCGGCTGGATCGGCCTGTCGGATTACGTGCGCGCGGAGTTCCTGCGCAACCGCACGCAGGACTACGTGCGCGCCGCCCGCGCGATGGGCTTGTCCAACTGGCAGATCATCTGGCGGCATGTGTTGCCCAATAGCCTGACACCCGTCATCACATTCCTGCCGTTTCGCATGAGCGGCGCCATACTCGCGCTGACGAGCCTGGATTTCCTCGGCCTCGGCGTGCCGCCGCCGACGCCGTCGCTCGGTGAACTGCTCGCGCAAGGCAAGGCCAATCTCGACGCGTGGTGGATTTCGGTCTCGACCTTCGGCGTGCTCGTCGCGACGTTGCTCCTGCTCACCTTCATGGGCGATGCGCTGCGCAATGCGCTCGACACGCGCATCGCGGATGCGGTCAAGGCCGGAGGCGGTCAATGAGCGCGCCGCTGCTGTCGATCGACAATCTGCGCGTGCGCTTCGGCGACACGCTCGCCGTCGACGGCGTGAGTCTCGACGTTCGCGCGGGCGAACGCGTCGCGCTCGTCGGCGAGTCGGGCTCGGGCAAGAGCGTGACAGCGTTGTCGGTGCTGCGTCTGGTGCGCGACGCCGAAATGACGGGCGCAATCCGCTTCGGCGGCGAAGATCTGCTCGCGAAAAGCGAACGCGAGATGCGCGGCCTGCGCGGCTCGGATATCGCGATGATCTTTCAGGAGCCGATGACCGCGCTCAATCCGCTGTACACGGTCGGCGATCAGATCGGCGAGACGATTCAGCTTCACGATGGCGCGACCCCGCGACAAGGCCGCGAGCGCGCCATCGCGCTCCTGGCGCGCACGGGCATCACGGAACCGGAGCGGCGCGTCGACAGTTATCCGCATCAGCTTTCGGGCGGGCAACGGCAGCGCGTGATGATCGCGATGGCGCTCGCGTGCCGCCCGCGTCTGTTGCTCGCCGACGAGCCGACGACCGCGCTCGACGTGACGATTCGCGCGCAGATCGTCGAACTGCTGCTGGAACTCCAGCGCGACGAGGCCGAGAAGCGCGGCATGGCCGTCCTGCTCATCACGCACGATCTGAATCTCGTGCGGCGTTTTGCAGAGCGCGTGGCGGTGATGGAAAAGGGCGTGCTGGTCGAAAGCGGTGCGGTCGACGCGATTTTCGAGTCGCCGCAACACCCGTACACGCAGCGCCTGCTGAACAGCCGTCCGGAGCGGCGCGTGCTGCCGGTGCTGCCGATCGCGCCCGTGCTGCTCGATGCCAAAGACGTGCGCGTCGACTATCCGACGCGGCTACCGGGCTTTCAAGGGTGGTTCCGGCGCGGCCGCTTCAAGGCCGTCGACGACGTGACGCTCTCGGTTCGGCAGGGCGAAACGCTCGGCATCGTCGGGGAATCCGGCTCAGGAAAATCGACGCTCGCGATGGCGCTGCTCGGCTTGCAGCGCATCTCGCATGGAAGCGTGCAGTTTCAGGGCAGGGCGCTCGGCGATTTTCGCGGACGCGAAAAGACCGTGTTGCGCTCGAAGCTGCAAGTGGTGTTTCAGGACCCGTTCAGTTCGCTGTCGCCGCGGCAGACCGTGGAGCGCATCGTCGGTGAAGGGCTCGCGCTGCATCGCCCTGAACTGGATGCCGCCGCGCGTCGCGCAAAGGTGATTGCCGTGCTGCGCGAAGTCGGGCTGGACCGCACGGCGCTCACGCGCTACCCGCACGAGTTCTCGGGCGGGCAGCGGCAGCGCATCGCCATTGCGCGCGCGCTCGTGCTGGAACCGAGCATCCTTATTCTCGACGAACCGACGAGCGCGCTCGATGTCTCAATCCAGACTCAAGTTCTGGCGCTGCTTGCCGACATTCAGAAGAAGCACAACCTGGGATATGTCTTTATTAGCCACGACCTACAGGTGATCGGCGCGATGGCGCATCGCGTCGCGGTCATGCGAGATGGAAATGTCGTCGAGGCGGGCGAAGTAGAGAAGATTTTTGCGAATCCTTCCGACGAATACACACGAAAGCTACTGGCGGCAGCCCTGAATTCCTAAAATTCTTTCTTTTTCGTCAATTGCGTGTCCGTCTCAATTGTATTTTCCTATTTCTTTTGACAGTTAAATACTTTGTGGCTAGTATGCGTTCAAACTTTCACATATCTCACTGATTTTTCAGTCTTTAATTGTAAAACCTACCGACCGATGCAACCACTCACGTTGACTCAGACATGTGCGCGCGCTGCCGCGGGCATGTTGCTCGGCCTTCTGATGACCACCACTTCCGGCGCCTTCGCCGACGAAGTCAGCAGTAACAGCCAAACTGCCGGCAACGGCATCTCCTCCGCTTCGAAAGCCGCCGACACCGCGGCCGTCGCAGCCGCGGCGGATACCGCCAGCGCACCGCGCGGCGCGAAGGCGTTCTTCTCCGGCGTAGCGAGCAAGGCAGGCGACGTCGTCGTCGGCGCGCTCAACATGATCGGCGTGCGCTATCGCTGGGGCGGCGACACGCCGGATTCCGGCCTCGATTGCAGCGGCTTCGTGCGCTACGTCTTCCAGGACACGCTCGGCATGACGCTGCCGCGCCGCGCCGAAGAAATGAGCCGCGTCGGCGAGAAGGTTCGCGTGTCGGACCTCAAGCCGGGCGATCTAGTGTTCTTCAACACCATGCGCCGCTCGTTCTCGCACGTCGGCATCTATATCGGCGACAACAAGTTCGTTCATTCGCCGTCCACCGGCAGCACGATCCGCGTCGACGACATGGAAAACGGCTATTGGGAAAAGCGCTTCACGGGCGCGCGCCGCATCGAGAACGCGCAGTTCAACGACGGCACCGAATTGCGTCAGCGCGTGAGCGCGACGCTCGGCGGTTACTGACCGACGCATCGCTTCTCGCGCTCGTCACAAAAAGCCTGCTTTCTCGCGAATGCAGGCTTTTTGTTTTGTGGCGTCGTCGCGAAGTGGCTATTGATTCGATCGTAAAGCCTCATTGCACGCGTGTCTGAAAGCCGTTATAGTTTTCGGATGAACATTTCTCTGTTCCTCTTCTCGTCTTCTTCGGCTGGTGCGTTCCTACGCGCACTATCGCTACTAGCGCGCCTACCGCGCTGATCTGTCTCGCCTCCCGTCTGCTCGTTCAAGGTTTTCGACGCCAGCGGTGGCGCGAACACCCGGATTCCGTTTTGTCGTTCTATCTCGATATTTCCAACAATCGATAAATCTCCCCCAGGAGCCCAACATGGCAGCAGACAAGTTGATCATCTTCGATACGACCTTGCGTGACGGCGAGCAGTCCCCCGGCGCTTCGATGACGAAAGAAGAGAAGATCCGCATCGCGAAGCAGCTGGAGCGCATGAAGGTCGACGTGATCGAGGCCGGGTTTGCCGCCAGTTCCAACGGCGACTTCGATGCGATTCAGACGATCGCCTCGCTCGTGAAGGACAGCACGGTCTGCTCGCTTGCCCGCGCCAACGACAAGGACATCCAGCGCGCCGCCGATGCGTTGAAGCCCGCGGACCGCTTCCGCATTCACACGTTCATCGCGACTTCCGCGCTGCATATGGAAAAGAAGCTGCGCATGTCGCCGGAGCAGGTGTACGAACAGGCGCGGCTCGCGGTGCGCTTCGCCCGCAAGTTCACCGACGACGTCGAGTTCTCGCCGGAAGACGGCAGCCGCTCGGACATCGACTTCCTGTGCCGCGTGCTCGAAGCGGTGATCGATGAAGGCGCGCGCACGATCAATATCGCCGATACGGTCGGTTATGGCGTGCCGGAACTCTACGGCAACCTCGTGAAGACGCTGCGCGAGCGCATCCCGAATTCGGACAAGGCCATCTTCTCCGTTCACTGCCACGATGACCTCGGCATGGCCGTGGCGAACTCGCTCGCGGGCGTGCAGATCGGCGGCGCGCGTCAGGTGGAATGCACGATCAACGGCTTGGGCGAGCGCGCGGGCAATACGTCGCTCGAAGAAATCGTGATGGCGGTCAAGACGCGCAAGGATTACTTCGGGCTCGACCTGGGCATCGACACGACGCAGATCGTGCCGACTTCGAAGCTCGTCTCGCAGATCACCGGCTTCGTCGTGCAGCCGAACAAGGCGGTGGTCGGCGCGAATGCGTTCGCGCACGCGTCGGGCATCCACCAGGACGGCGTGTTGAAGGCGCGTGACACCTACGAAATCATGCGCGCCGAAGACGTGGGCTGGAGCGCGAACAAGATCGTGCTCGGCAAGTTGTCCGGCCGCAATGCGTTCAAGCAGCGCCTCGAAGAGCTCGGCGTGCAGCTCGAATCGGAAGCGGAAGTGAACGCCGCATTCGCGCGCTTCAAGGATCTCGCGGACCGCAAAGCCGAAATCTTCGACGAAGACATCATGCAGATTGTCTCCGAGGAATCGCCGGAAGCGCAGGCGAAGGAACATTTCCGCTTCGTGTCGATGAAGCAGCATTCGGAGACCGGCGAGCAGCCGCAGGCGCGCGTGGTCTTCGCCGTGGACGGCACCGAAATGACGGGCGAGGCACGCGGCAACGGCCCGGTCGATGCGACGCTGCACGCGATCGAATCGAAGGTTGAAAGCGGCGCGGAACTGGTGCTGTACTCGGTCAACGCGATCACGACCGGCACGCAGGCACAGGGCGAAGTGACGGTGCGTCTGTCGAAGAGCGGGCGTATCGTGAACGGCGTCGGCACGGATCCGGATATCGTCGCCGCTTCGGCAAAGGCGTATATCGCCGCGCTCAACAAGCTGCATTCGAAGGTCGAAAAGCTTAATCCGCAGCTTTGACCGACAGGGAGTCGCAAGAACGCAAAAGCCCTCCAAGGAGGGCTTTTTTGCGCGCGCCGCTTGTCAGAACAGATTGCGCTGATCGGGATCGTGCAGCGGATCGGGCGACTTCTGCATCAGCCGCAGGACGCCCTGGTCGTCGAAATAGAAGCTGTACATCAGATACCAGAAGTTCGCCTCCATGTAGCGATACGTCCAGACTTCGCGCTTCATCAGCGGGTAATACGACGTCTCCACCGGCCGGCCGAAGTTCACGAGCACGTCCTTCTTGGTCCACGTGCCGATTTGCGCCTTGTAGAACTCGTTCTCGTCGAGAACCTGCCGCACGCTGACGATCTTGCCCGACGCGTCGATGTCCGCGGCGGTCGTGAATTCGCCGAGCGGCTGCGTCGGCCACATGAGGCGCTTGCCGCCGTTCGGCAGATCGTAGACTTCGCGCGGCGGGCCGAGTCGGGCGGTGATCGTCGAGGCATCCGCGCCTGCCTGATAGTTCTGCCACGGCTGCGCGCAACCCGCGAGCAGCAACGCCGTCCCGGCGCAGACGAGCGCGCCGCGCAGACGGTTGAGTGAGTGCAGCATTGAAGCCTCCACGTGCAGGTCCCTCGCGATGACGAGGGTTTTTCTTCGCTTTGCTCGATTTTGACATGCGGCGCAAGAACCATGCGTCGCGCCGGCTTGCATGCCGCCCGCGCCGCAGCCTATGATCCGCGCTTTCATCTTCGGAAAGAGCGATGGCAAGCCTGGGTCTCATGAAGTCGCGCGCGCGGTGGCTGCGGATCGCGTTGACGTGCGTTGGGTTGGCGTGCGTTGGGTTGACGTGCGCAGCGAAGGCCGGCGCCGCCGATCTCCCGCCGATCAGGCTCGCGATGATCGAAGGCATGTCCGGTCCGTTCGCCAACGCGGGCGCGGCTGTCGAGCGCAATCTGCGATTCGGCGTCGAGCGGGTGAATGCGCGAGGCGGCGTCAAGCTGGCGGACGGCATGCATCCGCTCGCGCTCGTCGTGCTCGACGGCAAGGGCAGCAGCGAGGCGAGTCTCGTGCAGTTGCGCGCAGCCATCGACGAGAAGATCGGCTTCGTCATGCAGGGCAACAGTTCGGCGGTGGCGGCGGCGCTCGTTGCGGCGATCGACAAGCAGAACGAGCGCGAGCCGGAGCAGCGCGTACTGTTTCTGAACTATTCCGCCGACGATCCCGCGCTCACCAACGACGCGTGCAGCTTCTGGCACTTCCGTTTCGACGCGCACGCCGGCATGCGCATGGACGCGCTCGCAGACGCGCTGCAACGCGACCGCGCCGTGAAGAAGGTCTATCTGCTGAATCAGGACTACAGCTTCGGCCACGACGTGAGCCGCGAGGCGCGGCGGGCGTTGCATGAAAAGCGTCCCGACATTGCGATCACAGGCGACGAGTTCCATCCGATCGGGCGCGTGAAGGACTTCGCGCCGTATATCGCGAAGATTCGCGCGAGCGGCGCGGATGCCGTCATCACTGGGAACTGGGGCAACGATCTGACGCTACTCGTGAAGGCGGCGCGGGAGCAGGGGCTCGGCGCGAAGTTCTACACCTTCTACGGCAACAGTCTGGGCGCGCCCGCCGCGCTCGGCGATGCCGGCGTGAAGCGCGTCATCGCCGTCGCCGACTGGCATCCGAACGCAGGCGGCGCGGCCTCCGACGCCTATTACCGCGCGTTTCGCGCCCGTTTTCCCGCCGCCTCGGATGATTACCTCGTGCTGCGCATGCCGCTCATGATCGACATGCTCGCCACCGCCATGACGCGAGCCGGCAGCGCGGACCCGCTCGCGGTGGCGCGCGCGCTCGAAGGCATGGCGTTCGATGGCGCCGGCTTCCATCCGTCGACCATGCGCGCGTCGGACCATCAGCTGATTCAGCCGCTCTACGTGATGGAGATGGACAAGTCGGGCACGCCGGGCGTGCGGTTCGACAACGAAGGGTCGGGCTACGGCTTTCGCACGCTGCTGTCGGTGCCCGCCGCCGACACCGCGCCCCCGACCACGTGCAAAATGACGCGTCCGTCGCGTTGAGCGCATGGAGCCGTCCGCTCGGCGAAGCGCGGTGTGCTATACTCTGCGCTTCGTTTTTCGTTGGAAGCGGCGTTCGCAAGGCGCGCAAACCTCGAAAACGAAGTGAAATTGGGCGCGACTCGTCGCGTTGCGCCTGTCGACGCAAACCACGGCACGGCCATTCTTCCGTGACCGCCTGTCTGTTTCAAAGGAAAAGCAAATGTCCGTAGCAGAAATCAAGAAGTCCGACGTCGTCGCTGAATACGCGCGCGGCGCCAACGATACCGGCTCCCCCGAAGTGCAAGTCGCACTGCTCACGAGCCGAATCAACGAACTGACCATCCACTTCAAGGCCCACTCGAAGGATCACCACAGCCGCCGCGGTCTGCTGCGCATGGTCAGCCGTCGTCGCAAGCTGCTCGACTATCTGAAGGGCAAGGATGCGGATCGTTACCGCTCGCTGATCGAAAAGCTGGGTCTGCGCAAGTAATTGGCTCCTAGCGTGGCTTCGCGGCCAGTGTTCTAACGAAGTGCCTGTGTCAGTTCGCTGATGCAGGCATTTTGTTTTTGCGCGATCCGCTCGCGAAGTGGTGCCTGATCGGTTTCATGGGTCGGCACGTCGTACTTAGTCGTTCTCGGCAGTCATACGCTTTACCCGACACTCGGTCCAGCCTCGCGGCAGAGCTTTGTGTCATTCCAGCGCGGCCCCGCGCCCGTTCGCGCGCCGCGCTGGAATGGCATAACACACCTCTCACGCGCGGCCCCGGACCGTCCCGCCCAGCGCCGCAGAGACAGCCTCACGCGCTCGACCGAAGGCGCGGCGCAACATAGAAGGAGTCGCAATGTTCAATAAGATCGTCAAAGAGTTCAAGTGGGGACAACACAACGTCCGCCTGGAAACGGGTGAAATCGCGCGTCAGGCAAGCGGCGCGGTGATCGTCGATGTCGAAGACACCGTGGTGCTCGCGACCGTCGTCGGCGCGAAGACCGCCAAGCCCGGCCAGGACTTCTTCCCGCTGACCGTCGACTATCTGGAAAAGACCTACGCCGCCGGCAAGATTCCGGGCGGCTTCTTCCGTCGCGAAGGCCGTCCGTCGGAAGGCGAGACGCTCATTTCGCGCCTGATCGACCGTCCGCTGCGTCCGCTTTTCCCGGAAGGCTTCTATAACGAAGTGCAGGTCGTGATTCACGTCCTGTCGCTGAACCCGGAAATTCCGGCGGATATTCCCGCGCTGATCGGCGCTTCCGCCGCGCTCGCCGTGTCCGGCCTGCCGTTCAACGGCCCGGTCGGCGCTGCGCGCGTCGCTTACATCAACAACGAGTACGTGCTGAACCCGACGCGCGCGCAGATGAAGGAATCGGCGCTCGATCTGGTCGTCGCGGGCACGGAGCGCGCGGTGCTGATGGTTGAATCCGAAGCGCAGCAGCTTTCGGAAGAAGTGATGCTCGGCGCGGTCGTGTTCGGTCACGAGCAGATGCAAGCCGCCATCGACGCGATCCACGAACTGGTCCGCGAAGGCGGCAAGCCCGAGTGGGACTGGCAGCCGGCGCCGAAGAACGAGGCGCTGATCGCGCGCGTCACCGAAATCGCGAAGCCGGAACTCGAAGCCGCGTACCAGCTGCGCAACAAGCAGGCGCGCTCGGCGAAGCTGAAGGAAGTCTACGCGGCGACGTCGGCGAAGCTCGCCGAGGAAGCGGCGGCATCGGGCACGGCAGCAGCGGATGCGGCTACCGTCGGCAACGTCCTGTTCGATATCGAAGCGAAGATCGTCCGCTCGCAGATCCTGAACGGCGAGCCGCGTATCGACGGCCGCGACACGCGCACGGTGCGCCCGATCGAAATTCGCACGGGCGTGTTGCCGCGCACGCACGGCTCGGCGCTCTTCACGCGCGGCGAGACGCAGGCGCTCGTGATCGCGACGCTCGGCACGAAGGGCGACGAGCAGAACATCGACGCGCTCGAAGGCGAATACCGCGAGCGCTTCATGCTTCACTACAACATGCCGCCGTTCGCCACGGGCGAAACCGGCCGCGTCGGTTCGCCGAAGCGCCGTGAAATCGGCCACGGGCGTCTCGCCAAGCGCGCGCTCGTCGCGTGCCTGCCGAGCGCCGACGAATTCGGCTACTCGATCCGCGTCGTGTCGGAAATCACGGAATCGAACGGTTCGTCGTCGATGGCGTCGGTCTGCGGCGGCTGTCTCGCGCTGATGGACGCCGGCGTGCCGATGAAGGCGCACGTCGCGGGCATCGCGATGGGCCTGATTCTCGAAGGCAACAAGTTCGCGGTTCTGACGGACATTCTCGGTGACGAAGATCACCTGGGCGACATGGACTTCAAGGTGGCCGGCACGGCGCAAGGCGTGACCGCGCTGCAGATGGACATCAAGATCCAGGGCATCACGAAGGAGATCATGCAAGTCGCGCTCGCGCAGGCGAAGGAAGGCCGCATGCACATTCTCGGCAAGATGACGTCGGCGGTTCCGGGCACGAACACGGAGCTGTCGGAATTCGCGCCGCGCATGATCACGCTGAAGATCAATCCGGAAAAGATCCGCGACGTGATCGGCAAGGGCGGTTCGGTGATCCGCGCGCTGACCGAAGAGACGAACACGACCATCGACATTTCGGACGACGGCGTCGTGACCATCGCGAGCACGAGCGCCGAAGGCATGGCCGAGGCGAAAAAGCGCATCGAGAACATCACGGCCGAAGTGGAAGTGGGCCAGGTGTACGAAGGTCCGGTGCTCAAGCTGCTCGATTTCGGCGCGATCGTGAATATCCTTCCGGGCAAGGACGGTCTGCTGCACATCTCGGAGATCGTCAACGAGCGCGTGAAGGACATCAACGATTACCTGAAGGAAGGCCAGATCGTGAAGGTCAAGGTCATCCAGACGGACGAAAAGGGCCGCGTGCGTTTGTCGGCCAAGGCGCTCCTGAACGAAGCCGCGCAACAAACGGAACCGACGCAGCCGCAGCAGTAATGCGGTAATGTGTAGACGGCCGGCCGCATCTGCGAGCCGGCCGTTTTCTTGTATGGCGTCAATCGGACGATGCGGGACTATGCATTGTCCGATGCGTCGCCGGACTCGATGGCACTGTGGAGCGTGAATTGCTCGTCGCGTGCACAGCGCCATCCGGTTCGAGCCGTTCGAATCGATCCATCCCGCCATGCCCATTCAGGGGAATGCTATGAAGGCCGTCGAAATCACCGAGTTTGGCGCACCCGAAGTCCTCAAACTGGGAGAGCGCCCGATGCCCGAAGCCGGCAAGTGCGAGGTGCTCATCAAGGTGGCGGCTTCCGGCGTGAACCGGCCGGACGTTTTTCAGCGCAAGGGCGCCTATGCGCCGCCGCCGGGCACGTCCGACCTGCCGGGGCTGGAAGTGGCGGGCGAAATCGTCGACGGCGATCTCGATTCCAAGCACAACCCGTTCGGGCTCAAAAAGGGCGATCGCGTATGCGCGCTGCTCGCGGGGGGCGGGTATGCCGAGTATGCGGTTGCGCCGCTGGAGCAATGCTTGCCGGTGCCCGCCGGTTTGTCCGATATCGAAGCGGCATCGCTGCCGGAAACGTTCTTCACGGTGTGGAGCAACGTCTTCGAGCGCGCGCATCTCGGCTCGGGCGAAAACGGCGAGGAAGAGACGCTGCTCGTGCAAGGCGGATCGAGCGGGATTGGCGTCACGGCCATCCAGATTGCGCGCGCGCTCGGCTTTCGTGTCTTCGCGACCGCGGGCAGCGACGAGAAGTGCCGCGCGTGCGAGATGCTCGGCGCCGAGCGGGCGATTAACTACAAGACAGAGGATTTCGTCGAAGTGGTGAGGTCGCTCACGAACGATCGTGGCGTCGACGTGATTCTCGATATGGTCGCAGGCGACTACCTGCCGCGCGAGCTAAAGGCGCTCGCCGATGGCGGGCGCATCTGCGTGATCGCGCTCCTGGGCGGGGCCAAGGCGGAAATCAACCTCAACGACATTCTGCGCCGCCGGCTCGTCATCACTGGCTCGACGCTGCGTCCGCGTCCCGTCGCGTTTAAGGCGAAGATCGCCGCGAAGCTGAAGGAACGCGTATGGCCCGAGATCGAGGCGGGGCGTATCAAACCAGTCATTCACCAGGTGTTCCCGGCAAGCGAGGCGGCGGCCGCACATGCGCTGATGGAAAGCAGCACGCATGTCGGCAAGATCGTGCTCGACTGGCGGGAAAATGGGCAGACAAGCGGGCAGCAAAGCGGGCAGTAGACGCGGATCGGTTATCGGCGGTTTGACCGAATTATCTGTAACACAGTAAAATCGCCTGTTTTGCAAGCAGTTCGCAGTTTGTAGCGGTTCATTCCCATAACGCGGCGGCTGATTGAAAAGCACGGCCGCTAAAACTAAAGCGGCCGTCGCAAGCCGCCGAGTGACGAGACAATGTCGAGACAACGAGCGAAACTGGTGGTCGGCAACTGGAAGATGCACGGCCGCATGCAGGAAAACGCGGTTCTGCTGACCGAAGTGGCGTCGGGGGCATCGGCTCTGCGCAACGGCGTGGACGTGGGCGTGTGTGTGCCGTATCCGTATCTCGCGCAGGCGCAGGCGCTGCTGGAAGGGTCGGTGGTGCGCTGGGGCGTGCAGGACGTGTCGGCGCATGCACAGGGCGCGTACACAGGCGAAGTCGCGGCCGAGATGACGCTCGACTTCGGCGCGACTTACGCGATCGTCGGGCACTCGGAGCGCCGCGCGTATCATCAAGAAACGCCGGAACAGGTCGGGGCGAAGGCGCGGCGCGCGCTCGAGGCGGGACTGACGCCTATCGTCTGTGTCGGCGAAACGCTCGGCGAACGCGAGCGCGAGGCGACGGAGCAGGTCATCGGCGCTCAACTGGATGCGGTGCTTCTGATGCTGGACGAGGAGCAGGCGGCGCGCATTGTCGTCGCGTACGAGCCGGTCTGGGCGATCGGCACGGGCAAGAGCGCGACCGCCGACCAGGCGCAGCGCGTTCACGCGTTCCTGCGCAAGAAACTGGCGGAGAAAGGTGCCGCCGCAGCCGAAGTGCCGCTGCTCTATGGCGGCAGCGTCAAACCCGAGAACGCGCAAGAATTGTTCGGGCAACAAGACATCGACGGCGGGCTGATTGGCGGCGCGTCGCTGAAGTCGAAAGATTTTCTTGCGATCTGCCAGGCGGCGCGAACCGTGTTGCAATAAGCGGTTTGTGGCGAGAGCAGTCGAAAGAGCATGTCGCGACACGTGAGTGTCACGGAAACATCAAGATCCAGGTGAGTTGAAATGCTGTATTTGAAGACATTGATTATCGTCGTCCAGTTGCTGTCGGCGCTTGGCGTGATCGGGCTCGTGCTGCTTCAGCACGGAAAGGGCGCCGACATGGGCGCGGCGTTCGGCAGCGGCGCGTCGGGTAGTTTGTTCGGCGCGACCGGTTCGGCGAACTTTCTTTCGCGTACCACCGCTGTGCTCGCCGCGATCTTCTTTATCACGACGCTCGCGCTCACGTACCTCGGAAGCTATAAGCCCCAGACGTCAGCAGGCGTGCTCGGCGCAGGTCCGACGTCTGCTTCAGCGCCTGCTGCGGCTGGAAAGAGCGCTTCGGCTCCGGTCAGTGCGCCTGCGTCGGCCGCAGCTGCTTCGTCCGCGCCCGGCGCCGACGTGCCGAAATAAACGCCAAACAAATTTTCGCGAAATTCGTGTTTTGTGCGTTGAACAATTCGCGGGACCTAGTTATAATTCAAGTCTTGAAGCGATTCGCGGCAATTAAGAAGTTTGTTTTCCCGGATTGCAGTACAGTGCCGACGTGGTGAAATTGGTAGACACGCTATCTTGAGGGGGTAGTGGCGAAAGCTGTGCGAGTTCGAGTCTCGCCGTCGGCACCAAAAGTTATCCAATGCCAGCCGCATGCATCGCTTCGGCTGGCATTGTCACTTCTGGAGTACCCTTACGATATCGTTGATATCGTGAGCGGTCCCAAGTGAATCCCGTCGCCGGGTGGTCTG
This sequence comes from Caballeronia sp. GAFFF1, assembly GCF_023630705.1. Taxonomy (GTDB): domain Bacteria; phylum Pseudomonadota; class Gammaproteobacteria; order Burkholderiales; family Burkholderiaceae; genus Caballeronia. The sequence goes on along the minus strand of NZ_JALQEM010000017.1, from coordinate 31,592 downwards.
TCCCGGCAAGCATCTCAATCATCACTGACCGAAACTACCGATCAGAGGAAAGCCTTGAACCTCGCACCCTATTACCCCGTCTTCTTGTTTCTTGTGGTGGGCCTTGGTTTAGGTATAGCGCTGGTCAGCATCGGCAAGATTCTCGGTCCCAACAAGCCCGACACCGAAAAGAATGCCCCGTACGAATGCGGCTTCGAAGCATTCGAAGACGCGCGTATGAAGTTCGATGTGCGCTACTATCTCGTCGCAATTCTTTTCATCATCTTCGACCTTGAGACGGCGTTCCTGTTTCCGTGGGGCGTGGCCCTGCGCGACATCGGCTGGCCCGGCTTCATGGCCATGATGATCTTTCTGCTCGAATTCCTGCTCGGCTTCGCCTACATCTGGAGAAAGGGCGGTCTCGACTGGGAATGACGGGTAGATCACCGGATTCATGGGCGGCTTTGGCTGGCTGCTCATCTGGAGTGGAAATCAAATGAGTATCGAAGGGGTCTTGAAGGAAGGCTTTGTCACCACCACGGCTGACAAGCTGATCAACTGGACGCGCACCGGCTCGCTGTGGCCGATGACGTTCGGTCTCGCGTGCTGCGCGGTCGAGATGATGCATGCGGGCGCTGCCCGTTACGACCTGGACCGCTTCGGCGTGGTGTTCCGTCCGAGCCCGCGTCAGTCCGACGTGATGATCGTCGCCGGCACGCTGTGCAACAAGATGGCGCCCGCGCTTCGTAAGGTGTACGACCAGATGGCCGAGCCGCGCTGGGTCATCTCCATGGGTTCGTGCGCGAATGGTGGCGGCTACTACCACTATTCGTACTCCGTCGTGCGCGGCTGCGACCGTATCGTTCCGGTCGACGTCTATGTCCCGGGCTGCCCTCCGACGGCCGAGGCGCTGGTCTACGGCGTGATCCAGCTGCAGGCGAAGATCCGCCGCACGAACACCATCGCCCGTCAATAAAGGCCTGAGCCTCCCCAACTATGGCAAGCAAACTCGAGACCCTCAAAGCGAACCTCGAGGCGGCGTTTGGCGACCGTCTCCAGAACATCACCGAGTCGCTGGGTCAGGTGACGGTCGTCGTGAAGGCGGCCCATTATCTTGAAGTCGCGACCCGGCTGCGTGACGACCGCTCGCTCGGCTTCGAGCAGCTCATGGACCTCGCCGGCATCGACTATTCGACCTTCGGCGACGGCGTCTACGAAGGCCCGCGCTTTGCGGCCGTCGTGCATCTGCTCTCCATTTCGAACAACTGGCGCCTGCGCGTGCGCGTGTTCGCACCGGACGACGAAGTGCCGATCATTCCGTCGCTCGTCGATATCTGGTCGTCGGCCAACTGGTACGAGCGCGAAGCGTTCGACCTGTACGGCATCGTGTTCGAAGGCCACCCCGATCTACGCCGCATTCTCACGGACTACGGCTTCATCGGCCACCCGTTCCGCAAGGACTTCCCGGTCTCGGGCTTCGTCGAAATGCGCTACGACCCGGAAGAGAAGCGCGTCGTGTATCAGCCTGTGACGATCGAGCCGCGCGAAATCACGCCGCGCGTGATCCGCGAAGATCGCTATGGTGGTCTGAAACATTAAGAGAGCGTCATGGCAGACATCAAGAACTACACGCTGAATTTCGGCCCGCAGCACCCTGCCGCGCACGGCGTGCTGCGCCTCGTGCTCGAACTCGACGGCGAAGTGATCCAGCGCGCCGATCCGCACATCGGCCTGCTGCATCGCGCGACCGAGAAGCTCGCCGAGACCAAGACCTTCATTCAGTCCGTGCCGTACATGGACCGTCTCGACTACGTGTCGATGATGGCCAATGAGCACGCCTACGTGATGGCCATCGAGAAGCTGCTCGGCATCGACGTGCCGATCCGCGCGAAGTACATCCGCGTCCTGTTCGACGAAATCACGCGCGTGCTGAACCACCTGATGTGGATCGGCTCGCACGCGCTCGACGTCGGCGCGATGGCGGTCTTCCTGTACGCGTTCCGCGAGCGTGAAGACCTGATGGACGTGTACGAAGCGGTCTCGGGCGCGCGGATGCACGCGGCGTATTACCGTCCGGGCGGCGTGTACCGCGATCTGCCCGACGCAATGCCGCAATACAAGGTCTCCAAGATTCGCAATGCGAAGGCGCTGGAGAAGATGAACGAGAACCGTCAAGGTTCGCTGCTCGACTTCATCGAAGACTTCTTCAATCGCTTCCCCGGCTATGTCGACGAGTACGAAACCTTGCTCACCGACAACCGTATCTGGAAGCAGCGTCTCGTCGGCATCGGCGTGGTGAGCCCCGAGCGCGCGTTGCAACTCGGCATGAGCGGCGCCATGTTGCGCGGCTCGGGCATCGAATGGGACCTGCGCAAGAAGCAGCCGTACGAAGTCTACGATCAACTTGACTTCGACATTCCGGTGGGCGTGAACGGCGACTGCTATGACCGGTATCTCGTGCGTGTCGAGGAAATGCGGCAGTCCACGCGTATCGCCAGACAGTGCATTGCCTGGCTGCGCAAGAATCCCGGCCCTGTGATGGTCGATAATCACAAGGTTGCGCCGCCTTCGCGCGTCGGCATGAAGAGCAACATGGAAGAGCTGATTCACCACTTCAAGCTCTTCACGGAAGGCTTCCACGTGCCGGAAGGCGAGACGTACGCCGCCATCGAGCATCCGAAGGGCGAGTTCGGCATCTATCTCGTGTCGGACGGCGCGAACAAGCCGTACCGCCTGAAGATCCGCGCGCCTGGCTTCGCGCATCTGGCCGCGCTCGACGAGATGGCGCGCGGCCACATGATCGCCGACGCCGTCACGATCATCGGTACGCAAGACATCGTGTTCGGCGAGATTGATCGCTGATTCCGTCGTCCGCTCGTGCGGCGCGCTCGTCGGCCGGGTCGCCGTTGCGCTGAATCGGGCGCAAAGCGTTGAAGCAATTACAGGAAACCGCAGGACGCCAGGTCTGCCGCAATAAGATGCCCGCGGCAGGTTTTCGTTCGGTAGGAATTGAAAGAGTCGTGTCTGAAAATGATCTCAGCTGAAGGCCTGAAAGAAATCGATCGCGCGATCGCGAAGTATCCCGCCGAGCAGAAGCAGTCGGCGGTGATGGCTGCGCTTGCTGTCGCTCAGGAAGAGCACGGATGGCTCTCGCCCGAACTCATGAAGTTCGTCGCCGACTATCTGAGCATGCCGCCTGTCGCGGTGCAGGAAGTCGCCACGTTCTACACGATGTACGAGCTCGCGCCGGTCGGTAAGCACAAGATCACGCTCTGCACGAACTTGCCCTGCCAGCTCGGTCCGGACGGCGGCTCGGATAGTGCTGCTCAATATCTCAGGCAGAAGCTCGGCATCGACTTCGGCGAAACCACGCCCGACGGCAAGTTCACGCTGAAAGAAGGCGAGTGCTTCGGCGCGTGCGGCGATGCGCCGGTCATGCTGGTGAACAACCACCGCATGTGCAGCTTCATGAGCCGCGAGAAGATCGACCAGTTGATCGAGGAACTTTCGAAATGACGTCTCTTCACGATCGTCACATCAAGCCGCTGATCCTCGCTGGCCTTAACGGCGAGAACTGGCATCTCGAAGATTACGTTGCGCGCGGCGGCTACAAGCAGCTGCGCCGCATTCTGGAAGAAAAGATTCCGGCCGAGCAGGTGATTGCCGACGTCAAGGCGTCGGGTCTGCGCGGTCGCGGCGGTGCCGGCTTCCCTACCGGACTGAAGTGGAGCTTCATGCCGCGTCAGTTCCCGGGGCAGAAGTATCTCGTCTGCAATTCGGACGAAGGCGAGCCGGGCACGTTCAAGGACCGCGACATTCTTCGCTGGAACCCGCACGCGCTGATCGAAGGCATGGCCATCGGCGCGTATGCGATGGGCATTACCGTCGGCTATAACTACATCCACGGCGAGATCTGGGAAGTCTATAAGGTGTTCGAAGCGGCGCTGGAAGAAGCGCGCGCAGCCGGCTATCTCGGCGCGAACATCCTCGGCTCCGGCTTCTCGTTCGAGTTGTACGCTCACCACGGTTACGGCGCGTACATCTGCGGCGAAGAAACCGCGCTGCTCGAATCGCTCGAAGGCAAGAAGGGCCAACCGCGCTTCAAGCCGCCTTTCCCGGCGAGCTTCGGCGTGTACGGCAAGCCGACCACCATCAACAACACCGAGACGTTCGCTGCGGTGCCGTTCCTGCTGGAAATCGGACCGCAGAATTACCTCGAAATCGGCAAGCCGAACAACGGCGGCACGAAGATTTTCTCGGTGTCGGGCGACGTGAATCGTCCGGGCAACTATGAAATTCCGCTCGGCACGCCGTTTTCGACGCTGATGGAACTGGCCGGCGGCGTGCGCGGCGAGTCGATCAAGGCGGTGATTCCGGGCGGGTCGTCGGCGCCGGTGGTGCCGGGCGAGATGATGCTTGCGACCGACATGGACTACGATTCGATCGCCAAGGCGGGTTCGATGCTGGGCTCGGGCGCGGTCATCGTCATGAACGAAACGCGCTGCATGGTGCGTTCGTTGCTGCGTCTGTCGTACTTCTATTACGAAGAGTCGTGCGGTCAGTGCACGCCTTGTCGCGAAGGCACGGGCTGGCTGTATCGCGTGGTGCATCGCATCGAGCACGGCCTCGGCCGCAAGGAAGACCTGGATCTGCTGAATTCCGTCGCCGAAAACATCATGGGCCGCACGATCTGCGCGCTCGGCGATGCGGCGGCCATGCCGGTGCGCGGCATGCTGAAGCACTTCTGGAACGAATTCGAATATCACGTCGAGCACAAGCATTGTCTCGTCGGCGGGCACGCGCATCATGCGGCGTCCGAGGCGCTTACCGCGTAATCAGGCGCACAGTCAGTTGCGCGAAAGAGGTTGAGGACCATTCCCCATCATGGTTGAACTAGAAATTGACGGCAAGACGGTCGAGGTGCCCGAAGGCAGCATGGTGATCCAGGCTGCCCACAAGGTCGATACGTACATTCCTCACTTCTGCTATCACAAGAAGCTGTCGATCGCGGCGAACTGCCGGATGTGCCTCGTCGAAGTCGAAAAGATGCCGAAGGCCGTCCCCGCGTGCGCCACGCCCGTTTCGGCCGGCATGGTCGTGCGGACCGCCTCCGACAAGGCCGTGAAGGCGCAACAGTCGGTGATGGAGTTCCTGCTGATCAATCACCCGCTGGATTGCCCGATCTGCGATCAGGGCGGCGAGTGCCAGTTGCAGGATCTGGCCGTGGGTTACGGCAAGTCGCAGTCGCGCTACAACGAAGAAAAGCGCGTCGTGTTCCACAAGAACGTGGGTCCGCTCATCTCGATGGAAGAGATGACGCGCTGCATCCACTGCACGCGCTGCGTGCGCTTCGGCCAGGAAGTCGCCGGCGTCATGGAACTCGGCATGCTGGGCCGCGGCGAGCATTCGGAAATCACGTCGTTCGTCGGCAAGACGGTGGATTCGGAGTTGTCGGGCAACATGATCGACCTGTGCCCGGTCGGCGCGCTGACGAGCAAGCCGTTCCGCTACAGCGCGCGGACGTGGGAATTGTCGCGCCGCAAGTCGGTGAGCCCGCACGATTCCGTCGGCGCGAACCTGGTGGTTCAGGTCAAGAACAACCGCGTGATGCGCGTTCTGCCGATGGAAAACGAAGCCATCAACGAATGCTGGATCTCGGACAAGGACCGTTTCTCGTACGAGGGCCTGAATAGCGACGACCGTCTCACCGTGCCGATGCTCAAGCAGGGCGGCAACTGGATCGAAACGGACTGGCAGACGGCACTCGAGTACGTCGCGAAGGGCATCAAGGGCATCAAGGCGGATCATGGCGCGAACGCCATCGCCGCGCTCGCGACGCCGCATAGCACGGTCGAAGAACTGTATCTGCTGAAGCAGTTCGCGGAAGGCGTCGGCTCGCCGAACGTCGATTTCCGTCTGCGCCAGAACGACTTCTCCGCGCCGGTGGGCGCGGGCGCGCCGTGGCTCGGCGTGAAGATCGCGGACCTGTCGAACGTCGATACGGCGTTCGTCATCGGCTCGTTCCTGCGCCGCGATCATCCGCTCTTCGCCGCGCGTCTGCGTCAGGCTGCGAAGAACGGCGCGATGCTCACGTTCCTGAACGCGAGCAACGACGACTCGCTGATCCCGACCGCGCATCGTCTGGTCGCGGCGCCGTCGGCGTGGCTCGACCAACTCGCGGGCATTGCGGCGGCGGTTTCCGAAGCGCGCGGCGTCGCGTTGCCGGACGCATTCGCTGGTCGCGAAGTGTCGGCAGCGGCGAAGGACGTAGCCGCTTCGTTGTCGGCGGGCGAGAAGCGTGTCGTGCTGCTCGGCAATGTGGCGGTACAGCATCCGGACTTCGCGCAGATTCAGGCGGCGGCGCAGTGGATCGCCGACAACACGGGCGCGACGCTCGGTTTCCTGACGGAAGGCGCGAACTCGGTGGGCGGTTATCTCGTCGATGCGCTGCCGGGCGAGGGCGGTCTCGACGCCCGCGCGGCGTTCGAACAGCCGCGCAAGGGCTATGTGCTCTTCAACGCGGAGCCGGAACTCGATGCGGCGAACCCGGCGCAGGCCGTCGCGGCGCTGAAGGCAGCCGAAATGGTAGTCGTGATGTCGCCGTTCAAGCACGGCATGGAGTACGCCGACGTGCTGCTGCCCATCGCGCCGTTCACGGAGACGTCGGGCACGTTCGTCAACGCGGAAGGCACGGCGCAGTCGTTCAACGGCGTCGTCCGCGCATTGGGCGAGACGCGTCCGGGCTGGAAGGTACTGCGCGTGCTAGGCACGATGCTCGGCCTGCCGGGCTTCGAATTCGACACGGCGGAAGAAGTGCGCGTCGCGGCGCTCGGCTCGGGCGACCTCGCCGCGCGTATGTCGAACAAGACGACGGTCGCGGCAAAGCGCGCTGCATCGAATATTTCGGTGAAGGGCGGCTTCGAGCGTCTCGCCGACGTGCCGATCTATCACGCCGACGCGCTGGTGCGCCGCGCCCCCTCGCTGCATCTGACGGCAGCCGCGCGCGACGCGAATGTCGCCGGCCTGCCGACGACGCTCTTCGACAAGCTCGGCCTGAAGGACGGCGATGCGGTGCGTATCAAGCAAGGCAATCTGTCGGTGGTGATGCCCGCGGTTCGCGACGCGAACCTGGCGGAAACGGTGGTCCGCGTGTCGGCGGCAACCGCGGCTGGCGCCGCACTCGGCGGCCTGTTCGGTGAACTGGTAGTGGAGAAGGCGTAAATGGGCTTGTTCGATACGATCAACGCAGGCGGCACGCAGCTTCTCGGCGTTGCCTGGCCGACCGTGTGGGCGCTCGTGCGCATCCTCGTGGTCGCGGTGGTGATCCTGCTGTGCGTCGCGTACCTGATTCTCTGGGAACGCAAGCTCATCGGCTGGATGCACGTGCGTCTCGGTCCGAACCGCGTCGGCCCGGCAGGCTTGCTGCAACCGATCGCGGACGTGCTGAAGCTGCTGCTGAAGGAAGTCATTCAGCCGACTCAGGCGAGCAAATGGATCTACGTCATCGCGCCGATCATGACCGTGGTGCCGGCCTTCGCGGTCTGGGCGGTCATTCCGTTCCAGGCGAAAGCCGTGCTCGGCAACATCAACGCGGGTCTCCTGTACGTCATGGCGATCTCGTCGATCGGCGTGTACGGCGTGATCCTCGCGGGTTGGGCGTCCAACTCGAAGTACGCGTTCCTGGGCGCCATGCGCGCGGCGGCGCAGATGGTGTCCTACGAAATCTCGATGGGCTTCGCGCTCGTCGTGGTGCTGATGGTGGCGGGCACGCTGAACATGTCGGATATCGTCGCTTCGCAGCAGCGCGGCATCTTCGCGGGCTTCGGCGTCAACATCCTGTCGTGGAACTGGCTGCCGCTTCTGCCGATGTTCGTCGTGTACTTCATCTCGGGCATCGCTGAAACCAACCGTCACCCGTTCGACGTGGTGGAAGGCGAGTCGGAAATCGTCGCGGGCCACATGATCGATTACTCGGGCATGGCGTTCGCGCTGTTCTTCCTTGCCGAGTACATCAACATGATCGTGATCTCGGCGATCGCGACGACACTGTTCCTTGGCGGCTGGGACGCGCCGTTCGGCTTCCTGTCGTTCATTCCGGGCGTGTTCTGGTTCGTGCTCAAGGTTTTCTTCTTGCTGTCGGTCTTCATCTGGGCCCGCGCGACGTTCCCGCGCTATCGCTATGACCAGATCATGCGTCTCGGCTGGAAGGTGTTCCTGCCGGTCTCGGTAGTGTGGGTGGTCGTGATCGGCTTCTGGATCATGTCGCCGCTCAACATCTGGAAGTAGTCGGACGAACCGAGGACAAGAGCGGACCAATCATCATGAACGCAATTCAGAACTTCTTTAAGACCTTCTTCCTGACCGAACTGCTGAAGGGTCTCGCGCTGACGGGCCGTTATGCGTTCCAGCGCAAGATCACGGTGCAGTTCCCGGAAGAAAAGACGCCGGTGTCGCCCCGTTTTCGCGGGCTGCACGCGCTGCGGCGGTATGAAAACGGCGAAGAGCGATGCATCGCCTGCAAGCTGTGCGAAGCGGTGTGCCCGGCGCTTGCGATCACCATCGAATCGGAAACGCGCGCGGACAATACGCGCCGCACGACGCGCTACGACATCGACCTGACCAAGTGCATCTTCTGCGGCTTTTGCGAAGAGAGCTGCCCGGTCGATTCGATCGTCGAGACGCATATCCTCGAATATCACGGCGAAAAGCGCGGCGATCTTTACTTCACGAAGGACATGCTGCTTGCAGTGGGCGATCGCTACGAGACGGAAATCGCCGCATCGAAGGCGGCCGACGCGCCTTACCGTTGATGCGAACCCGGTGCCGGCGCCTCGCGCGAAGCAAGATTCGCATCCCGCGAGCGCCGGTGTCGAAGTCGAAGCGATTTTGCTGTTGGCGCGTTGCGCCGCGCGCCGACACACCCTGCCTGATGATGGCCTAACGATGAACCGGTAATCATGGAATTCACAACCGTACTGTTCTATATCTTCGCGCTGCTGTTGACTGTGTCCGCGCTGAAGGTGATCACCTCGCGCAATCCGGTGTCATCCGCGCTCTTTCTCGTGCTCGCGTTCTTCAACGCGGCCGCGATCTGGATGCTGCTGCAAGCCGAATTCCTCGCGATCCTGCTGGTTCTCGTGTATGTCGGCGCAGTGATGGTGCTCTTCCTCTTCGTCGTGATGATGCTCGACATCAACATCGACGTGCTGCAGCGCGACTTCAGGCGGTTCGTGCCGCTCGCGACCATCGTGGGCGCGATCATCGTCATCGAAACGGCGCTGATTCTGTGGCACGGCTACGGCGCGACGGTCACGCCGCTGCGCGATGCCGGCACGGCCGCCGCAGGCGCCGGCGTGGGCGGCGCGGCGCTGATGCCGAATACGCAGCTCATCGGCAAGGTCATCTACACGGACTACATCTTCGCATTCGAAATCGCGGGTCTGGTGCTGTTGGTGGCGATCATCGCGGCCATCTCGCTGACCGTGCGCGACAAGAAGGACAAGAAGACGCAAACCGTCAGCAAGCAGGTCAAGGTTCGCCGTCAGGATCGCGTGCGTCTCGTGAAGATGCAGGCTGAGAAGCAGGCGCCGGATGCATCGGTGGAGCCTGCCGTGACCGGCAACATCGGCGCGGGTGCCGTGGACAACAAGGGCTGAGCGCGAAGGAGAGAACAAACATGTTGAGTCTTGCCCATTACCTCGTGCTCGGCGCGATCCTTTTCGCGATCAGCATCGTCGGCATCTTCCTGAACCGCCGCAACGTCATCATCATCCTGATGGCCATCGAACTGATGCTGCTTGCGGTGAACACCAATTTCGTCGCGTTCTCGCACTATCTGGGCGACGTTCACGGCCAGATCTTCGTGTTCTTCGTCCTGACCGTGGCCGCAGCGGAAGCCGCGATCGGTCTCGCGATTCTTGTGACCCTGTTCCGTAGCCTCGACACGATCAACGTCGAGGACCTCGATCAGCTCAAAGGTTAAATTCAGGCTAGGCTGTTATGTCCACGACACTCAATGAAAACCTCCTGCTCGCGGTCCCGCTGGCTCCGCTCGCGGGCTCGCTGATCGCGGGGCTGCTCGGGAAGACGGTGGGGCGCAAGGGGTCGCACCGCGTCACCATTCTCGGCGTCTTCATCTCGTTCATCCTGTCCGCGTTCGTCTTCTACGACGTGATGATGGGCGCGAGCTTCAACGGCACCGTCTACGAATGGATGACGATGGGCTCGCTCAAGATGGAAGTCGGCTTCCTCGTCGATTCCCTGACGGCGATGATGATGGTCATCGTGACCTTCGTCTCGCTGATGGTGCACATTTACACCATCGGCTACATGGCGGAAGAAGACGGTTATCAGCGCTTCTTCTCGTACATTTCGCTTTTCACGTTCTCGATGCTGATGCTCGTGATGAGCAACAACTTCCTGCAGCTCTTCTTCGGCTGGGAAGCGGTGGGTCTCGTCTCGTATCTGCTGATCGGCTTCTACTTCACCCGCGAAAGCGCGATCTACGCGAACATGAAGGCGTTTATCGTCAACCGCGTCGGTGACTTCGGCTTTCTGCTCGGCATCGGCCTGCTGCTGGCGTTCGCCGGCTCGCTGAATTACGGCGACGTCTTCGCGCAAGGCGAAAAGCTCGCGGCCATGACGTTCCCGGGCACGAGCTGGGGCCTGCTGACGGTCGCGTGCATTTGCCTCTTCATCGGCGCGATGGGCAAGTCGGCGCAGTTCCCGCTGCACGTGTGGCTGCCGGATTCGATGGAAGGCCCGACGCCGATCTCCGCGCTGATTCACGCGGCAACGATGGTGACGGCCGGCATCTTCATGGTGACGCGCATGTCGCCGCTCTTCGAGCACTCGGATGCCGCGCTGTCCTTCGTGACGGTCATCGGCGCAATCACGGCGTTGTTCATGGGCTTCCTAGGCGTCGTGCAGAACGACATCAAGCGCGTGGTCGCGTATTCGACGCTCTCGCAGCTCGGCTACATGACGGTCGCGCTCGGCGTGTCGGCGTACCCGGTCGCGGTGTTCCACCTCGGCACGCACGCGTTCTTCAAGGCGCTGCTGTTCCTCGGCGCAGGCTCGGTCATCATCGGCATGCACCATGACCAGGACATGCGCAACATGGGCGGGCTGGCCAAGTACATGCCGATCACCTGGATCACGTCGCTGATCGGTTCGCTGGCGCTGATCGGCACGCCGTTCTTCTCGGGCTTCTATTCGAAGGACTCGATCATCGACGCGGTGAAGCTCTCGCATCTGCCGGGTTCGGGCTTCGCGTATTTCGCGGTGGTCGCGAGCGTCTTCGTCACGGCGCTGTATTCGTTCCGCATGTATTTCCTCGTGTTCCACGGCAAGGAGCGGTTCCGCGGTCCCAAGCATCCCGATTCGCCGATGGGCGCCGAAGAGGCGACGCACGGCCAGGGCCACGGTAGCGACAATCATGGTCACGCGCACGGCCACGGCCACGATGACCACGGCCACGGCCACGCACACGAGCCGCATGAAAGCCCGTGGGTCGTCACGCTGCCGCTGGTTCTGCTGGCGATTCCGTCGGTCGTCATCGGCGCGATCATGATCGGCCCGATGCTCTTCGGCGACTTCTTCTCGCACGGCGTCGTGTTCGACAAGGTGATCTACATCGCCGAGAACCACGAAGGCATGCGCGAAATGGCCGAAGAGTTCCACGGCTGGTTCCCGATGGGTCTGCATTCGGTCGCGGGTCTGCCGGTGTGGCTGGCGCTCGCGGGCGTGATCGTCGCGTGGTTCCTGTACATGAAGCGCCCGGACCTGCCGCCGGTCATCCGCCGCCGCTTCGGCCCGATCTACACGCTGCTCGACAACAAGTACTACTTCGACAAGATTAACGAAGTGGTCTTCGCCCGGGGCGCGGTCGCGATCGGTCGCGGGCTGTGGAAAGAGGGCGATGTGGTCGTCATCGACGGCGTCGTCAACGGCAGTGCGCGGTTCGTCGCCTGGTTCGCCGGTGTGATCCGCTTCCTTCAATCCGGTTACATCTATCACTACGCGTTCGCCATGATTATCGGCATGTTGGGGCTCTTGACCCTGTTTGTAACGCTCGGCGGCAAATAAGGCGAGGGACCCTATGCACTCTTTTCCGATTCTCAGTGTCGCGATCTGGCTGCCGATCATCTTCGGCGTCCTGGTTCTGGCTGTAGGTTCTGACCGTAACCCCGCGCCCGCGCGCTGGGTCGCGTTGATCGGCTCGGTTCTCGGTCTGATCGTGACCCTTCCGCTGATCACCGGCTTCGATACGTCGAGCGCCGCGCTGCAATTCGTCGAACAGGCGAACTGGATCGAGCGGTTCAACATCACGTATCACCTGGGTGTCGACGGCATCTCGATGTGGTTCGTCGTGCTGACCGCGCTCATCACCGTGATCGTCGTGATCGCCGGGTGGGAAGTCATCACGGAGCGCGTCTCGCAGTACATGGCCGCGTTCCTGATCCTCTCGGGCATCATGATCGGCGTGTTCTCCACGGCCGACGGCCTGCTGTTCTACGTGTTCTTCGAAGCCACGCTCATTCCGATGTACATCATTATCGGCGTGTGGGGCGGCCCGAATCGCGTGTATGCGGCGTTCAAGTTCTTCCTGTACACGCTCGCCGGCTCGCTGTTGATGCTGGTCGCGTTGCTGTACCTGTACACGCAGACGCACACGTTCGACCTCGCCACGTGGCAAGCCGCGAAGATCGGCATGACGCCGCAGGTGCTGCTCTTTATCGCGTTCTTCCTGGCGTTCGCCGTGAAGGTGCCGATGTGGCCGGTTCACACCTGGCTGCCGGACGCACACGTAGAAGCGCCGACCGGCGGTTCCGTGGTGCTGGCGGCGATCATGCTGAAGCTCGGCGCATACGGTTTCCTGCGCTTCTCGCTGCCTATCGCGCCGGACGCAAGCCACTTTCTGGCGCCGGTCGTCATCACGCTGTCGCTGATCGCGGTCATCTACATCGGCCTCGTCGCAATGGTGCAGGCCGACATGAAGAAGCTGGTCGCGTATTCGTCGATTGCGCACATGGGCTTCGTCACGCTCGGCTTCTTCATCTTCAGCCAGCTCGGCGTGGAAGGCGCGATCATCCAGATGATCTCGCACGGCTTCGTCTCGGGCGCGATGTTCCTGTCCATCGGCGTGCTCTACGACCGCGTGCATTCGCGTCAGATCGCGGATTACGGCGGCGTCGTGAACACCATGCCGAAGTTCGCCGCGTTCTCCATGCTCTTTGCCATGGCCAACTGCGGTCTGCCGGGCACCTCGGGTTTCGTCGGCGAGTTCATGGTGATTCTGGCTGCCGTGAAGTTCAACTTCTGGATCGGCTTCCTCGCCACGTTCACGCTGATTCTCGGCGCGGCCTACACGCTGTGGATGTACAAGCGCGTGTATTTCGGCGCAGTGGCGAACGACCACGTCGCGAAGCTCGCGGACATCAACAAGCGTGAAATGTTCATGCTCGTCGTGCTCGCGCTGTTCACGCTCTATATGGGCCTGCATCCGAAGCCCTTCACCGACGTGATGCACGAGTCGGTGGCAAACCTGCTCTCCCACGTCGCGCAGTCCAAGCTGCCGCTGGCTCAGTAACGCCGTGCGGAGGAACTAAAAGATCATGCAAAACGCCCCTATGAGTGTCCTGTTGCCCGACGGCATCCTGATGGCTGCCGTCGTCGTGGCCTGGCTGAACGACACGATGTTCGGTCCGTCGAGCCGCCGTACGACTTACGCGATCTCGCTGATCTCGACCGTCGTCGTCGGCGTGTGGTTCGCGTTCTCGGCGCTCGATCCGACGCCGCATTACTTCTTCGCGCGCATGTATATCGTCGATCCGTTCGCGAGCGCGATGAAAGCGGTCGTGACGCTCGGCTACGCGGTGTCGATCATCTATTCGCGCAAGTATCTGGAAGACCGCGATCTGTTCCGCGGCGACTTCTTCCTGCTCGGCCTGTTCTCGCTGCTCGGCCAGTGCGTGATGATTTCGGGCAACAACTTCCTCACGCTGTATCTCGGCCTCGAACTGATGTCGCTGTCGCTGTACGCGGTCATCGCGCTGCGCAAGGACGCGCCGCAGTCGAACGAATCGGCGATGAAGTACTACGTGCTCGGCGCGCTGGCGTCCGGCTTCCTGCTCTACGGCATCTCGATGCTGTACGGCGCGACCGGCTCGCTGGAGCTGAACGAAGTGCTGAAGGCGGTGGCGTCGGGCCGCATCAACGACGCCGTGCTGCTCTTCGGCGTGATCTTCATCGTAGCGGGCGTGGCGTTCAAGATGGGCGCGGTGCCGTTCCACATGTGGGTGCCTGACGTCTACCAAGGCGCACCGACGGCCATGACGCTGCTGACCGGCGGCGGCCCGAAGGTCGCGGCGTTCGCATGGGGCCTGCGCTTCCTGGTGATGGGCCTGCTGCCGTTCGCGGTCGACTGGCAAGAGATGCTGGTCATCCTCGCGGCGCTGTCGCTGATCGTCGGCAACATCACGGGTATCGTGCAGAAGAACATCAAGCGGATGCTGGCGTACTCGGCCATCTCGAACATGGGCTTCGTGCTGCTCGGCCTTTTGGCCGGCGTGGTCGACGGCAAGGTGACGGGCGCGGCGGGCGCGTACAGCTCGGCGATGTTCTACAGCATCATCTATCTGGTGACGACGCTCGGCACCTTCGGCATCGTCATGCTGCTCGCGCGCCGCGACTTCGAAGCCGAACAGATCGACGACTTCAAGGGCCTCAACCAGCGCAGTCCGGTGTTCGCCTTCGTCATGATGATCATGATGTTCTCGCTCGCCGGCATTCCGCCGACGGTCGGCTTCTACGCGAAGCTCGCCGTGCTGGAAGCGACGATGAACGCCGGTCTGACGTGGCTCGCCGTGCTGGCCGTGCTGACGTCGCTCGTGGGCGCGTTCTACTACCTGCGCATCGTGAAGCTGATGTACTTCGACGCGCCGCAAGACGCTTCGCCGATCGTCGCGGATAGCCTCAATCGTTCGCTGCTGGCGTTCAACGGTCTGGCCGTGCTGGTACTGGGCCTGGTTCCGGGTCCGCTGATGACCGCGTGCCTGCAAGCAATCACGCATACGCTGCCGCTGTAATGTCGGCTGCAGGCTGGTTCATCGTGCTGTTGGCGCTCGTCGGCGCCAACGTGCCGTTCCTGAACCAGCGCCTCTTCGCTGTCGTGCCGGTGCGGTTGCCGGCGCCGACCCGCCATCAGGCGGCGAAGAAAAGCGCGTGGATCAGGATCGGCGAGTTGATCGTTCTCTACTTCGTGGTCGGCGCGCTCGGCTTCATGCTCGAAGCGCGCGCCGGCAACCGTTTCGATCAGGGATGGCAGTTCTACGCCATCACCTTCAGTCTGTTCGTGGTGCTCGCGTTTCCGGGCTTCACCTATCAATATCTCGTCAAACGCCGCTGATGGCTTCGCGCCCTCGGCGGCTGTTTGCTTAACCGGCACAGGGTGCAAGATGGCAGACCAGTTCTCCGTTTCCGATAACGACGACGGCCTCATCGAGACGAAGGTCGAAAGCGTCACGCTGCATGAAGGCAAGTTCCTCACGCTCAAGCGCGATACGGTGGCGTTGCCCGACGGCAAGCACGCCACGCGCGAATTCGTGGAGCATCCGGGCGCGGTGATGATCCTGCCGGTTTTCGACGACGGCCGCGTGCTGCTCGAACGTCAGTTCCGCTATCCGGTCGGGCGCGTGCTGCTCGAATTTCCGGCAGGCAAGCTCGATCCGAACGAGGACGAACTGACGTGCGCCAAGCGCGAATTGCAGGAGGAAACCGGCTATACCGCGCGTGATTGGATCTTTCTGACGCGCATTCATCCGGTCATTTCGTATTCGACCGAATTCATCGACCTGTACCTGGCGCGCGGTCTCACGGCTGGCGACGCCAAGCTCGACGAAGGCGAGTTCCTCGAAACGTTCATCGCGGACGAAGCGCAACTGATGGCGTGGGTCAAAGACGGCACGATCAGCGACGTGAAGACGATCATCGGCGCGTTCTGGCTGGAGAAGATCCGCTCGGGCGAATGGCAGGCGGGCAGGACGGCGGCTGTGTAAGACGCCGGCTGGCTCTGTCATCACGGAAAGCGGCCGCGTTGGCCGCTTTTGTCGTTTTGACGCCAGCGCTCGGCGGCGAAACCGCCGAACAGCTAGAATCTGAAGTCGCTCGCTCACGCGGGTATTTCCCGACGCCCCGAGGTCACGAGATCAACGCACGATCGTTCGAAAAACGCGATTCTGAGATAAACTCACCGAAGTCCCATCAGCATGAAGGTCCTCGATTTAAAGTGCTCGCACGAACATCGCTTTGAAGGCTGGTTTGCTTCGACCGAAGAATTCGAGTCGCAGCTGAGCCGCAAGCTGGTCGCGTGCCCCGTTTGCTCGACGACGGATGTCAGCCGCATGCCGTCCGCGCCGCGCCTGAATTTGTCTTCGGCGCGTGGGGAGGCGCAGGCGCAAGCGCAAGCGCCCAAAGCATCGCCCGATGCGGCCGCCATCCAGGCGCGTGCGCTCCAGTTCATGCGAGAGCTGATCGAGAAGACCGAAAACGTGGGCGAACGTTTCGCTGAAGAGGCGCGGCGCATTCACTACAACGAAGCGCCGGCGCGCAATATTCGCGGCGTCACGACGCCGGAAGACGCGCACGCTTTGCTGGAAGAAGGCATCGAAGTAATGCCGCTGCCCGTGCCGGCCGCGTTGAAGGAGCCGCTGCAGTAAAGGCTGAACGCGGCGTCTTCCCGGCTTCGGCCCGACAAGGAGACATCGCGTATGAGTCGTCATTCCTTCGTTGCGTGTCACGGCTGCCGTCTTGCCGCCGTCTCGCCTCGCATTGCCCCATTTCCCCGCATCAATCGCACCGAACGCGCTTCTTGGAGCGCGATCCGGCGCTTCCTGCCGCCTTCGATTGTCTGACGCTAAAAAGAGGACCTACCCATGACCTACAGCTTCGAGGATTTTGAAGTCGGCGCGGCGGTGACGCTGAGCGCGCATACCTTCAGCCGCGAGGAGATCATCGACTTCGCCAGCCGCTACGATCCGCAGCCGTTTCATCTCTCGAAGGAAGCGGGCAGGGCGTCGCATTTCGGCGGACTGGTCGCGAGCGGATGGAACACGTGCTCCGCAATGATGGGCATTCTCGTGCGCGACATGCTCGCCGATTCGACGTCGATGGGCTCGCCCGGTCTCGACAACATTCGCTGGCTCAAGCCCGTGCGCGTCGGCGACTCGGTGCGGCTCACCGTGCGCGTGCTGGACAAGCGCGTGTCGAAGAGCAAGCCCGATCGCGGTATCGTCTCGACACGCTGGGAAGCGCATAATCAGGACGGCGAACTGGTGCTGACCGTCGATTCCGCTGCGCTCTTCGGCCTGCGGACGCCTGCCGCGATCTAGCGCTTCGCGTACTGCGTCGCGCCGAACAGCACTTCCTTCTCCTTGTCCGTGAAGGGCTTGCGTTCGCGCGCCAGCACCTGCACGCCGCGCTCCACGGCCGGCCGCGCCGCGATCGCATCGAACCAGCGCCTCACGTTCGGGAATTCATCGAGCACGATACCCTGGTTCTCCCACGAGCGCGTCCACGGAAACGTCGCGATGTCCGCAATCGTGTACTCGTTTCCCGCGAGGTATTGCGTGACGCCGAGTTGCTTGTCCATCACGCCGTAGAGCCGGCGCGCTTCGTTGGTGTAGCGGTTGATCGCGTAGTCGATTTTCTCGGGCGCGTAGTTACGGAAGTGATGCGTCTGCCCGAGCATCGGTCCGACGCCGCCCATCTGGAACATCAGCCATTGAATGGTCGTATAGCGTCCGATGGCGTCGGCGGGCAGGAACTTGCCGGTTTTCTCCGCGAGATACACGAGGATCGCGCCCGATTCGAACAGCGCGAACGGCTTGCCTTCCGGACCGTCGTTGTCGATGATCGCGGGAATCTTGTTGTTCGGGCTGATGGCGAGAAAGTCGGGCGTGAACTGGTCGCCCGCGCCGATATCGACGGGATGAGCCCGGTATTCGAGGCCGGTTTCCTCCAGCATGATGTGAATCTTGTGCCCGTTGGGCGTCGGCCAGCTATACACGTCGATCATGTGCGCTCCTCGTTCTTGCAGGTGACGCATTCGCGCGCGGCTCGCGGAATGGCAGCGAAAATTAGAGCATGTTTGCGCTGGCCGTGCAGAATTCGCCCGTGGCTCGCTACGGTGAATCAGTGGCGCGGTTCCATGTATTTCGCAAGCTCCAGCTTTGCAATCGCATTGCGATGCATTTCGTCGGGTCCGTCCGCAAGCCTCAACGTGCGCGCCGAGGCGTACGCGTACGCGAGCGGAAAATCGTCGCAGACGCCCGCCGCGCCGTGCGCCTGGATCGCCCAGTCGATTACCTGACACGCGACGTTCGGCGCGACCACCTTGATCATCGCGATCTCGCCGCGCGCGCCCTTGTTGCCGACGGTATCCATCATGTAGGCGGCCTTCAGCGTGAGCAGCCGCGCCTGGTCGATCATGATGCGCGCCTCGGCGATGCGTTCCTGCGTCACGCCATGTTGCGCGACGGGCTTGCCGAACGCGACGCGCGTAAGCGTGCGCTTCGCCATGAGTTCCAGCGCGCGCTCCGCGAGCCCGATCAGCCGCATGCAATGATGGATGCGTCCCGGCCCGAGCCGCCCCTGTGCGATCTCGAAGCCGCGTCCTTCGCCGAGCAGCATGTTGGCGGCCGGCACGCGGACCTTGTCGAGCGTGATGTCCATGTGACCGTGCGGCGCGTCGTCGTAGCCGAACACGTTCAGCGGGCGATGCACGGTGATGCCTTCCGCATCCGCCGGCACGAGACTCATCGACTGCTGCGCGTGCTTCGGCGCGTCCGGGTCGGTCTTGCCCATCACGATGAACACCTTGCAGCGCGGATCGCCCGCGCCGGACGACCACCACTTGTGGCCATCGATGACGTAGCTGTCGCCGTCGCGCGTGATGCTACAGCGGATATTCGTGGCATCCGATGAAGCGACTTCCGGCTCAGTCATCAAAAACGCCGAGCGGATCTCGCCCCGCAGAAGCGGTTCGAGCCATTGGGCTTTTTGCGCATCCGTGCCGTAGCGTTCGATGGTCTCCATGTTGCCCGTGTCGGGCGCGCTGCAATTGAAGACTTCGGGCGCCCACGGCACGCGGCCCATGATCTCGCAAAGCGGCGCGTATTCGAGATTCGTCAGACCGGCGCCGCGTTCCGACGACGGCAGGAACAAGTTCCACAGCCCCTCGCCGCGCGCTTTGTCCTTCAACGCTTCGATGAGGCGCGTCGGAACCCACGCGTTGCCGGCCGCGCGATTCGCCGCGATTTCGTCGCGGAATGCGTTCTCGTTCGGATAGATATGCGCGTCGAAGAAAGCGTGCAGTTTCGCGCGCAACGCCTCCACTTTCGGCGTGTATTCGAAGTTCATGGGCTCGTCTCCTGATCCGTTGTCATGCGCCGGCTTTCTGCGCGTATCGCCATGCGAGTTCGGCCATCGGCCGGGCGCGGCGGCCTGCGTCGATGGCTTGCGCGCTCGCCGCCGTGCCATCCACGACGCGCTTCATGATGCCTTGCAGGATCGCGGCGATGCGGAACATGTTGTAGGCGAGATAGAAGTTCCAGTCGCCCTCGATGTTCAAGCCCGTCCGCTCGCAATAACGCGCGACGTACGCGGCTTCGTCGGGAATGCCGAGCGCGGTCCAGTCCAGCCCGGCGATGCCGCGGAACTGCGACGGATCGACATGCCACGCCATGCAGTGATACGCGAAATCGGCGAGCGGATCGCCGAGCGTCGAGAGTTCCCAGTCGAGTACCGCGAGCACGCGCGGCTCGTTCGGATGAAAGATGAGGTTATCTAGCCGGAAGTCGCCATGCACGACACTGACTTTCGCCGCCGACGACGCAGGGACATGCTGCGGCAGCCAGTCGATTAGGCGATCCATCGCGTCGATCTTCTCGGTCTGCGACGCGACGTACTGCTTGCTCCAGCGCCCGATCTGCCGCTCGAAGTAATTGCCCGGCTTGCCGTAGCTGTTGAGTCCGGCGGCTTCGACATCGACCGTGTGAAGCGCCGCGATGACGCGGTTGGTTTCGTCGTAGATCGCGGCGCGTTCGGCGGGCGTCATGCCGGGCAGCGACGGGTCCCACAACACGCGGCCTTCGACGAACTCCATCACGTAGAACGCCCGGCCGATCACGCTTTCGTCCTCGCACAAGGCCAGCATGCGCGCGACCGGCACGCCTGTAGTGGCGAGCGCATCCATCACGCGATACTCGCGCTCGATTGCATGCGCCGACGGCAGCAGCTTGGCGGCGGGGCCGGGCTTTGCGCGCATCACGTACGCGCGCGACGGCGTCACGAGCGACGGCGTCACGAGCTTGAACGTGGGGTTGGACTGACCGCCCGCGAACTGCTCGACGGCGAGCGGGCCGGCGAAGCCATCGACGTGCGCGGCGAGCCATGCCGCGAGCGCATCGGCGTCGAAGCGTTGGCCTTCGTGCACGGGGCGCGTGCCTTCGAATGCTGAAAAGTCGGAGTGCTGATTTGTATCGTTGTCTGCCATCGTCTCCTCCGTTTTTGTATGCGCGATGCCTAGTCCATGTCGCTCGCTTTGAACTTCACGAACTGCGCGTAAAGCAGTTCCATCGTCGTGTTCCGCACGTCCGCGTGCAGCGGCGAGGGCGGCGAATGATTGATGGCGTGCACGACCCAGTCGCCGGGTTTGTCGCCGACATCGAGCGCGTTGATGCAGCCCGTTGCCTGCGACAAATGCCCGAAGAACGCGCGCCCGCCCGCCGTGATCGCATGCGAGAGCAGCGCGCGATTAACGCCGCCGTGCAGCACGAGCAGCACCGTGTCCCACGACGTGTCCGCGCGCAGCCTCGTCACGGCGGGCAAGGCGCGCTCGAGCAACTGGCCGATGGTCTCGCCGCCAAGAAACTGCGTCTCTTCGGGCACGACGCCGTCGAACACGGAGAGGAAGGCGCGCTCGATATCGCTCGTGGAAAGATTCGCGAGCCGTCCGCCACGAATCTCCTGCCACTCCGGCCAGATTTCGATTTGCGCCGCCTGGCCCGTTTCCGCGAGCACGCGCTCGGCCGTCTCGATGGTGCGCGGCAGGCCGCTCGCGATCACGCGATCGAAGCGGACGTTTTGCGCGGCGAACTCGCGGCCCGCCGCGCTCGCTTCCTCGCGGCCGCGCGCGTTGAGCGGCACGCTTTCAGGGTCGATGGCGCGGCCGGTGTCGTCGAAATAGGTCACGTCGCCGTGACGCATCAGGAAAATGCGCCGCCGCTTCGGCAGGTCGTAGCGAGCCATGATCTCAGCGATAGTTCGGCTGGCGTTTTTCGAGGAACGCGGTGATGCCTTCGAGCGCGTCGCCGTGATGAAGCGCATCCACGAAAGCGTCGCGCTCCATATCGAGATGCGCGGCGAGCGGCTGCACGTCTGCCGCATTCATCAGCGACTTGATGCGCGCGAGCGCCTTCGGCGACACGCTGCCGAGATCGTCGGCCCACGCGATAGCGGCATCCAGCGCGATGCCTTTCTTCGTCAGCCGGTTGACGACGCCGACTTCGTGCAGACGCGACGCGCCGATGGGCTTCGCTTCGAGCAGCACCTCGCTCGCGAGCGTGCGCGGCAGGGCGCGCGACAGGAACCATGAAGCGCCGCCGTCCGGCGTGAGGCCCACGCGCGCATACGACATGACGAATTTCGCGTCGTCGGCGGCGACGATCAGATCGCACGCGAGCGCGAGCGAAAAGCCCGCGCCGGCCGCCGCGCCTTCGACCGCCGCGATGACCGGCTTCGTCGACGCCCGCAGCGCGCTGATCCATTCGGCCAGCATGTCGATGCTTTGCGCCTGCACCGACGGGTCTTTCGCGCGATTTTCCAGCAGCCGGTTCAGGTTGCCGCCCGCGCAGAAGAAGTTGTCGGCGCCGGTGAGCACGATGGCGCGTACGGAGTTGTCGCGCTCGGCCGTCGAAAGCGCTTCGATGCCGGCCGCGTACATGTCCGGATGCAGCGCGTTGCGCGCGCCCGGATTGGACAGCTTGAGCACGAGCGTGGTGTCGCTGCCTGCGGGCCGGTGTGTCAGCAGTTCGGCGCTCATCGGAGCTCCTCGGTATGGGTAAGCGAAAGTCCGAGCTGCGCGCGGCGCGTGAGCCACGGAGAAGGGCGATAGCGCGGATCGCCGAGCGCGCTCTGAATGTTGCGCAGAATCGTGAGAATGGTCGTGGCGCCGAGCGAATCGCCGAGCGAGAGCGGCCCGCGCGGGTAGCCCAGCCCGAGCGTCACGGCGAGGTCAATGTCCGCAGGCGTCGCGATGCCTTGCTGCGCGATGTCGCAGCCGATATTCACGATGGTCGCGACCACGCGCTGCGCGACGAAGCCGGTCGAATCGCGGATGACGGTGACCGGCACGCCGTCGGCGGCGAAGAGCGCGTGCGCTGCGTCGCGCATGGCGGGCGTGGTCGCGGGCGTCGTCATGACGGTGCGGCGCGCGACCGTATCGAGCGGAAAGAGCGTATCCACGGCGACGACGCGCGTGGCGTCGAGATGTTCGGCGACGGCGGTCGTGGTCGCGTCGAAGCCGAGCGGCGTCACGACGATGAGCGAATCGGGCGCGGGCGTGTTGCCCGTGTCGATGTGCACGGCGGCGTCGTGCTTCGCGATCACTTTGAGCACCTGCTCGCGCGCAGCGGGCGACGCGCGGCTGATCCATACGCGCGCCGGCAATTGCGTCGGCGCGGGCGGCTCGTCCGGCACTTGCTGCTTGCCTTCCACGTAGCGATAAAACCCTTCGCCCGCCTTGCGCCCGATCAGCCCGCCCGCGAGCCGCGTGCCGGTGATGGGCGAAGGCGTGAAGCGCGGCTCCTCGTAGAACTGGTGATAGATCGACTCCATCACCGGATGCGAGACGTCGAGCGCGGTCAGATCCAGCAGCTCGAACGGCCCGAGCCGAAAGCCCGCCTGCTCGCGCATGATGCGGTCGATGTCCGCGAAACTCGCGACGCCTTCGCTCGCCACGCGCAGGCCTTCGGTGTTCATGCCGCGCCCGGCGTGATTCACGATGAAGCCCGGCATGTCTTTCGCGCGTACCGGCGTGTGACCGATGCGGCGGGCGAGTTCCATCAGCGCGTCCCCGGCTTTTCGGTCGCCGCGCAAGCCGTCGATGACTTCGACCACGCGCATGAGCGGCACCGGGTTGAAGAAGTGAAAGCCCGCGACGCGTTCCGGTTTCGCGCAGCCCGCCGCGATCGCGGTAATGGACAGCGACGACGTGTTCGACGCCAGAATGCACGCGTCGCCGACGACCGCTTCGAGTTCGCGAAAGAGTCCGCGCTTGATCTCGAGATTCTCGACGATCGCCTCGACGACCGCGCCGCAGTCGGAAAGCTCGCCGATGTCCGTCGCGTCTTGGACGCGGGCGAGCGCGGCGTGCGCGTCCGCTTCCTTCAGCTTGCCCTTGGCGGTGAGCTTGCCGAATGTCTCGGACAGATACGCACGCGCGGCTTCCAGTGCTTGCGGATTCGCATCGTAGAGACGCACGGTCAGTCCGGCGAGCGCCGCGATCTGCGCGATGCCGCGCCCCATCGCGCCGCTGCCGACAATGCCCAACGTTTCGATCTTGTATTCCTGCGGACTCATGATGCGCTTCGACTCCTCGATGTTCTCTGTGTTGTCTATCGTGTCCGGCAGCAAGACGACGCTCAGAGCTTGCGCAGTCGGTCCAGCGCGAGCGCGAGCGTCTCTTCCTTCTTCGCGAAGCAGAAGCGCACGACGCCCGACTCGTGGGACTCGTGATAGAACGCCGACACGGGAATCGCCGCGACGCCGATCTCGCTCGTCAGCCATTGCGAGAATTCGGCCTCGGGCATGTCGCTGATCGCGGAATAATCGACGCACTGGAAGTAGGTTCCGTCGCAAGGCAGAAGCGAGAAGCGCGTATCGGCGAGCCCGGCGCGGAAGAAGTCGCGCTTCTTCTGATAGAACGCGGGCAGTTCCAGATACGGCTTCGGATCTTCCAGATAGTGGGCGAGCCCGACTTGCATCGGCGTGTTCACCGTGAACACGTTGAACTGATGAACTTTGCGGAACTCGGCGGTCAGCGCGGCGGGCGCGGCCACATAGCCGATTTTCCAGCCCGTTACGTGAAAGGTCTTGCCGAAACTGGACACGACGAAACTGCGCTGCGCGAGCTCCGGATAGCGCGACACGCTTTCGTGCGGCGCGCCGTCGTAGACCATGTGTTCATAGACTTCGTCGGACACGATCAGCAGGTTCGTCCCGCGCACGATGTCTTCGAGCTTGCGCATGTCCGTATCGCGCCACACGCGGCCCGTCGGATTGTGCGGCGTGTTGATCATCAGAAGGCGCGTCTTCGGCGTGATGGCCGCAGCGATCTTATCGAAGGGCAGCGCGTAGTCGGGCGCTTCGAGCGAGACGAATACCGGCTTGCCGCCCGCGAGTTCGATGGCCGGCACGTAGCTGTCGTACATCGGCTCGATCACGACGACCTCATCGCCCGGATGCACGCAGCACAGCACGGCCGTCAGCAGCGCCTGCGTCGCGCCTGCCGTGACGGTGATCTCGCGGTCGGCGTCGTAGGCGCGGCCGTAGAGCGCCTCGATCTTGCGCGCGATCGCCTGGCGCAACGGCGCGGCGCCCGACATCGGCGGATACTGGTTGTGGCCGTCGCGCATGGCGGAGGCGACGGCATCGACGATGCGCGCGTCGCAGTCGAAATCGGGGAAGCCCTGGCCCAGATTCACCGCGCCTTTTTGCGCGGCGAGCGCGCTCATCACGGTGAAAATAGTCGTGCCGACATTCGGCAGACGCGACGGGAAGGACAGATCGGGTGCGGCCGGATTCAGTTCGTGCGTAGCGTTCATAGCGTAGTAGGACGTGGGCTGAGCGGTAGTCACATGCGGTGATCAGGCAAGGGCGGCCATGCCGGCGTGCGCTTCGAGCGCGGCGACGAACGGCTTGGGCTCGGCGATGCGAAACGCGAAGTCGCGCGCGACGCGGCGCGCGAGCTTCAGCACCGCGCGATCTTTCGAGACGAGCCAGTCCGCCTGCGAGGCCTGCGCGAGTTCGAGAAACTTCTGGTCGTCGCGGTCGCGGCACTTCGGCAAGGCAGGCGCATCCGGCGATGCTTCGGGGGCAACCAACTGCGACAGACTCGCGAGCTTCCCGAGCGCCGCCGACTTGTCGATGCCCATGCGCACGAACTGCGGATAGTCGAGCACGTGCGTGAGTTCCGCAAGGCACCGGGCGTCGATCAGCGCATCGAGCGCGCGGGCTTCGAGCGCGGCGCGGATCGGCCGCGTGGCCGGATCGTCGAACACGAGTATGTCGATCCACACGTTCGAATCGAGCACGACCCGCAGATTGTGAGGCGGCGCGGCGGAATTTTCCATTCGATACAATCGGGGGTTTATGCCTATGTCGCCGGCGGGGTGCCGGCGAGCCTCCATGATAATCGTTCTCTCGCCCGCTAAATCGCTCGACTACGAGACGCCCGCTCACATCAAGAAGCACACGCTGCCCGAATTCGTCGATGACGCCGCCGAGTTGATCAAAGGCTTGCGGCAGCTTTCGCCGCAGCAGATCGGCGGCATGATGGGCATCTCGGATCAACTCGCGGCGCTCAACTTCCAGCGTTATGCCGAATGGTCGAAGACCTTCGACGCGCACAATTCGAAGCAGGCGGTGCTCGCCTTCAACGGCGATGTGTATGAAGGCTTCGCGGCTAAGACGCTGACTTCCGCCGATCTCGACTACGCGCAGAATCATGTGCGCGTGCTGTCAGGCTTGTATGGACTGCTGCGGCCGCTAGACCTGCTGCAGCCGTATCGGCTGGAAATGGGCACCAAGTTTCCGAACGCTCGCGGCAAGGATTTGTATGCATTCTGGGGCGAGCGCATCACGGCGGCGCTCAACGAGCAGTTTAGGCGGCAGCGCGGCGCGCGCGTGCTGGTCAACTGCGCGTCGGAGGAATATTTCAAGTCGGTGAAGCCGAAGCAGCTCGACGTGCCCGTCGTCTCGCCGGTCTTCGAGGACTGGAAGGGCGGCCGCTACAAGATCATCAGCTTTCACGCGAAGCGCGCGCGAGGTCTGATGGCGCGTTAC
Source organism: Caballeronia sp. GAFFF1 (assembly GCF_023630705.1). Classification (GTDB taxonomy): domain Bacteria; phylum Pseudomonadota; class Gammaproteobacteria; order Burkholderiales; family Burkholderiaceae; genus Caballeronia. Next base: position 5,489 of record NZ_JALQEM010000017.1, on the reverse strand, counting down.
GCGGTGCAGAAGAGAATCGACGAGCCAGAAGCGCTGAAGGGCTTCGACAGCGAAGGCTACCGGTTCGACGCGAATGCATCGAACGATACGACTTATGTGTTTCGCCGCCGCGTCGCGGAGTGAGACAGGCGCATCAAGGACATCATCATGAGCATTTCGATTACCAGCAATTTCGACGCAGGCGCGGTCGAGATCATCGACGCGAGCAATCCCGCGAACGTTCGCCTGCGCGTGCGTCCGGACACGAAGGCCGACTTCGCGCAGTGGTTCTACTTTCGCGTCTCGGGCGCGCGCGGCGAGCGCCTCGTGATGACGTTCGAGAACGCGGCGCAGTGTGCCTTCGCCGATGGATGGCGCGACTATCGGGCGGTCGCGAGCTACGATCGCGTGAACTGGTTCCGCGTGCCGACGCAGTACGACGGCCGCGTGCTGACGATCGATCACACGCCGGACTTCGATCGCGTCTACTATGCGTATTTCGAGCCGTATAGCGAGGAGCGTCATTCGGAGTTTCTCGGCGCGGTTCAGCAGATGCCGCATGCAACGTTGACGGAACTCGGCCGCACGGTCGAGAACCGGCCCGTGTCGTTGCTCACGCTGGGACTGAACGACGAGGCGGCCGCGCGTCCCAAGAGGAACGTATGGATCATCGCGCGCCAGCATCCTGGCGAGACGATGGCGGAATGGTTCGTCGAAGGGCTCGTGAAACGTCTTGCAGGCTGGGGCGATTGGTCGGGCGATCCGGTCGCGCGGGCGCTGTTCGATCGCGCGGTGTTTCATATCGTGCCGAACATGAATCCCGACGGCAGCGTGCTCGGCAATCTGCGCACGAATGCCGCGGGCGCGAACCTGAACCGCGAATGGATGGAGCCGAGCGCCGAGCGCAGCCCCGAAGTGCTGGTCGTGCGCGACGCGATTCGTGCGACGGGTTGCGACATGTTCTTCGATATCCACGGCGACGAAGCCATCCCGCACGTGTTCGTCGCCGGGTCGGAGATGCTGCCGGCCTTCACCGAGCAACAGGCGAAGGAGCAGAAGGCGTTCGTGGAGTTCTTCAAGCAGGCAAGTCCTGACTTTCAGGATGTGCACGGCTATGAGAGCGGCAAATATCGCGAAGATGCGCTCAAGCTCGCGTCCAAGTACATGAGCCAAGAGTACAAGTGTCTGTCGCTCACGCTCGAAATGCCGTTCAAGGACAACGCTGATCTGCCGGACGAGCGCGTCGGCTGGAACGGTGAACGCAGTGCGGCGCTCGGCGCCGCCATGCTGCAGGCGATTCTCTGGCAATTGCAGGCGTTCGCGGCGTGACGGCGGCCGCTATCTGCAAACAATGAAAAGGGCGCGGCCGTCTTGCGATGGCCACGCCCTTTGTTCATGCCACGCCGCTTAGGCCGGCTAGTGTTTCTTCGACGCCTTTTTCGCGCTCTTGCCGCTGCTCGTGCCGCTGCTCGTGCTTTTGCCTGCCGCTGCCGCTTTCTTCGATGACGACTTCGTCTTCGCGCCGTGCTTGCCTTTCTTGCCGGACGTGCTGCGCGGCTCTGCATGCGGACGCAACGGCGGGACCGGGTCGTTCCATCCGAAGGCGAGCATTTGACTGCCGACATAGCCACAACGGAATTTGAGCGGCGTCGAATCTTTCTCGCCGCTTTTCCCGACGCCTTGTCCTTCGACGGTCACCACATTGTCGACCTTGATGCGCTGCTTCTTCTCGTCGAACGAGTCGTTCCACGGTTCGATGGTGGAATGCGATGAATCGAATGAAACAGGCGGGAATTCGACGTGATCGAAGGCCGCCGACGTGCTGGCGATGAAGTTGCCATGCGCGGCGCAATCCGCGACCAGCGGATTGGCGTTGAAATCGGTCACGAAGTGATGAACCAGTTCATTGCGCTCGTCGAGCGTATCGGCAAAGGCGGACGTCGCGCACAGAAGCGCGGCGCATACCGCGAACCGGCCGACGAGGCTCATCAGCCGGCGCGGTGCAAAGTTACTTTCCATCAATTTGGCGCTAAGAAGACACGGGCAAGTAAGATGCCTCGTGTGGGGAAGGAGTTCAATCTTATCGCACTTTGTGCGCGTGTCGGAACGCGAAGCATGCGAGAAGGCGTGGTCTGCGGTGCGCGCGGATGTTCTTCTAGATCGACGTCAAACCCGCGGACCACGGTCCAGGCGATAGCGGCGCACGTCGTACGTGGTGATCCACGCCGGCTTGTACACCGTGATCAAAATGGTGAGAAGTCCGGTGAACAAGGACTCACCGGCACCGAGCAATAGCGCTCCGCGCGTGAATGCAGCGGGCACATTCACCGCACCACCGGCAAGCGCTGCCTCGAGTAACACGGTCGAGCCGCAAGCAGCCGCCACTGCTGCGGCCGACACGATAAACCCGTGGCCTGCGATGAAGGTGAAGAGGTTGCGCGGCAGCCATGCGTTGGACAGACGCTGCAGCAGTGTCGATACCGCGACGGGCACGGCACCGAAGAGAAGGTACGTGATTGCGACCGAGAGCCAAGAGGCGTCGAGCACCACGGCTGCGAGCCCTGTGCTCGCGGCCGTGCCGATGAGCGCGAGCCGCCAGTCGAACAGCGTGACCATTAGCGTGGCGCCCAGCAGGTGGATGACGGGCCCGTCATCGAACCATGCGTTGCAGGCCCATAGCACCGTTACCGAGACGATCACGCCGAGCCAGACGTGCTGGAGCGTGGCGTCCTGCAGGCGATTGAATGGCCGCTGCACCAGGACGAGTGCAAGCAGCCCCGCGGCAACAATCCAACTGCCGACGGTCAGCCAAAGCGGTAGCGGTGTGTAGAAGAACCCCATGCCTGCATATTACTCGTTACGTTTGAAACGTGTGCGCAATCAACGAACCCGAATCCCGCGATTGTTGCTAGAACGACGCCTCGGGCTCTGCGGCCATGGGCAGCGAAGCGCCTTCCTGGTTCTCGAGCGGCGGATATTTCGCGCGCCGCCTGCGCAGCGGGACCACATGGGACTCGCCCGGCGTTGCGCGGATGGCTTGCTCGGCATCGCTGCGCAGAATCTCCAGATACGAATTCTGCACGCCGTTGTAAATGGCGACCGCCGCCGCACGGTTCGTCGCCCCGAGCTGCTGGAAGATACTTGCAAGATGAATCTTGACGGTGCCTTCGCTGATGCCGAGCGTCTTCGCGATCATTTTGTTCGTGCTTCCCATATGCACGCAGCGCATGATCTGTTGCTGGCGCGGCGAAAGCGTCGGATGAGCGCGCACGGTATCCGGCATTGCGGCAAGGGCGTGCTGACGGCGGATGGGCAGACCGCGGATGGGCGCGAGATCGATGACATCCGGCGGAACATAGTGACCGCCGATAAGCACCATCTCGAGCGCGCGCAAAATGAGGATGGGTTCGAGCGTGCGAGGAATGACGCCCATTGCGCCCGCGCTCATGAGCATGTAGACCTGTGCGGCGCCGGAGCGGTCAACCATGACCGCGGCGGGAACGGCGGGCGCGTTGTCGAGCAGCGTTTGGAGCTCGCTCATGCGCATGCTGTCCGCCCAATCAATGACGATCATGCGGGCCTCCATGCGCTTCAGCGCAGATCCCGCCTGCCGCCAGTCTCTGACTTCAGTGAACTGCGCTTGACGTGCGACACGGCGCAGCAGTGTTTTGAGGCCCGCACGGCGCTCCGCGTCCGAACCCATGATCATTATTTTCATGCTTAACCTCTTGTCAATACATCCGACGCTCACTCGCGGCGGAACCGAACGCCAGCGAATGTCGGCGTTGGCGTGATATTGACAAACTTCTTGCGATCGCGCCCCCTATCCGAATGGCATAGGCGAAAAGCACAAAGCCCCGCGCGAGGGCGGGGCTTTTGCCGATCTGCTGAAGCATTGACGCGTGTCAATGGAAGTGGGGCTGCGCGGGTTCGGCGTCCTCGGGCATCTCGGCGTGAACGATCTCGCCTAGCGGATCGGCGTAAAGCGGCACGCCGCAGTCATCGCAGAACTCCGGCTCGAAGCGTCCGGCGTGGCGACGAACATCGGTGACGCCGGACTTTCTGAGCAGCTCGACGATCTCTTCGACCGGACCGTCAGCGCCTTCCAGTTCGGCTTCATCTTCGAGGCCCGCCTCGCCGTTCTCGCGTCCGTACAGCGGCCAAACGACGCCATAGATCACGTCGTTGCTGCCGCGCCGGGTGAATCCAATGCGATATTCGTCGATGCGGCGCTCGCCGAAGCCAGCGATGACCGCGCGCAATTCTTGCGGGCCGGTGCCGAGCGTATCGAAGAGGTATCGGACAGCGGTGCGCACGGTGTGAGGGCGTACTTGCTCGTCGGCATCCCGACACGCCGAATAGTAGGCATCAGGCAGCAAACATTCGAATTCGCAGCCGGGAAGAATGCTCGCGAAGCTGGCGCCGCCCTGCGCCGCCCATTGTTCGAGACATTGACTGCGCTCGATCCGCGCTCCGTTCTCGTCTTCCTGCCAGCGGAAGAAGGCTTCGCCCGCCGGGACAACGGCGACAGCGAGCAGAAAGCGCGGATCGGCGAGGATCGGCGACGTCTCCGGCAAGTCAGCCAGATTGATGCGCGCGCTGGCACCGCCGAGCGCCGCCTGCGTCAACTGTTGCGCGAGACGCGCCGTATCGACATGATGCCGCGGCAATTGGTCGATGCTGTACAGATACGGCGCGACGGCAAGGCGTGCGCCGCTAGCCAGCACGTGCGCCTGCAACTGCGTGCGGAGGGCGTCGACAGAGTCGGTCTTGAGCGTGCCTGATGGAATCGCATAGCGCGTCCACGCGAGCACCGGCGCGGCGATCAGGAGAGACTCGTGCGGCACGCCGTCGATATCGATCTTGAACGACTCGCTATGCGTTTCCGCCATGTCGGCCAACGCGCCGTAGGCGTCGGGATGAGCTTGCTGCAGGTGATCCAGCGCAGCATCTAGAGTTGTTTGGTTGCCGTTGCGCACCAGTTTGGCGATGAGGGTGTCCAGGCGGGCTTCCCAGAAGCGATCTTCGACGCGGCTGCCCGAGGCGAAAAGCGCGAGAGAGAGGCTGACGAGTTTGTCCGCGTCTGGTGGGAGGCGTTTAGAAGTTCGCGTGCGCATATTAATACAGGTTCATTGGGGCGAAGAACCTTTTATTGTAGTCGTTCGGCCGGCTGTTTTACGGGATGCGCGCGTCGGCTGTCGATAGGCGCCCGGGAGCCACGTTGATGTTTCGAACGATCGCAAAAAAAATTGCTAGTGCCCTTGCGATCGGCGTTGGCACTCACTACAATTCCGTTCCTTCGCGATTCAACGAACGCGAAGGAAGCGGGAGGTAGTGGTGTCGTGGTTGGGGCTTGGAAAGTGAGAAGTGTTTCAAGCGCGGTTGACGAGTGAAATGCTTCAAAAACTTGTTGACACTGACCGAAACGACGTACATAATCTCGTTTCTCTGCTGCTGATGCAGCGACGCAAGACGAAGCGGTTGAGCTAAGTGCTCGATGCGGCGAGGTA
>NZ_JALQEM010000016.1 GCF_023630705.1 Caballeronia sp. GAFFF1 | reverse complement strand
TGTGAAAGTAGGTAATCGTCAGGCTCCCCTTGCCCTAAACAAAAACCCCACCCCACAAAGGTGGGGTTTTTGCGTTTGGGGCTCACGAACCCGCTCCCCGTCTCACCTCCTCGAATCTCCGCTCATTCCCCAGTACGCTCCGAAATACTGTATAAATGTACAGTACTAACCGGAGCCGCATCGCGTTCACGCATGAGCGGACTCTGCATACGGCAGACGGGAACCCATGGGTGCCGCACTTTCATTACTGGACATCGGACTGACGTCGCGCCTGCAGCAGCAGCTATGGCAAGGCGAGCAGTTCACCACCTCGCATTCAGGCGTCGTTCCGAGCGGCTATCGAATGCTGGATCTGGCGTTGCCAGGCGCAGGCTGGCAGCCGGGCACCGTGACCGAAGTGCTGATCGAAGAAAGCGGCGTCGGTGAGATCCGGCTGCTCGCGCGCACGTTGCGGGACTTGACGACGGTTCAGAGCCACTCCGTCGTCTTCATCGCGCCACCCTGGATGCCCAATCACGCCGCGTTTCGGGCGATGAACATCGCGCCGAATAAGCTCGTCTGGGTCAAAGCGCCCGACGATCAGGTGCTGTGGGCCGCGGAACAGTCGCTCAAGCAGGAGGGCATCGGCGCTGTGTTGATCTGGCTCCCCAAAGCGCGCCCCGAAGCCTTGCGGCGATTGCAGGTCGCAGCGCAGGAGTCGCAATCGCTGGCGTTCCTGTTTCGTCCATTGAATGCCGCCAAGCAGTCATCGGCGGCGCCGCTGCGAATGGTCTGCAAGCCGATGCTGCCCGCAGCCGCACCGACGATGAACCGTCGCGAATGGATGCAGGTCGTCATGCTCGAGATCAGCATCATCAAGCGACGCGGTCCGTTGCTGGAGAAGCCGTTGCATTTGCGCTTGCCGCTGCAGTTGCCCGCGTTGCCCGAGCATCTGCGGCGTGCCAGCCAGCAAAGGAAAGCACGAGAGGTCAAACATGTTGTGGATAGCGGTGACATTGCCGCTTTTATCGCTCGAAGCAGTCAAGCCGCCATCGATGCCATGCGCATCGGCCGGTTCGATTTCGCCTGGAGCGAGGCCGACGCCGAATGACCGCGCCGACACGCCAGTCGCGCAGGACATCGATCAGCCCTGTTTCGCGCTTGCCGATCACGCGCGCATTCTGCTGCCCGACCTCATCGCGTTTCGGCTGGGAGTGAGGCCCGGCAGCACGCGCTCTCACGCGTTTGCGCTGGCGCCGCGGCTGACGCTGCTCGCGGTCGATGTCAACGCGGAGCAGCGCGCGCTCGAAGCGGTCGCGCTGGCGTTGCTCGCGTTCACGCCGAAAGTCGTGCTCGCGCATGCGAATACGGTGCTGCTGGAAGTCGGTGCGAGCACGCGGCTTTTCGGCGGGCTGCGGGCGCTGATCGCCAGAGTGTCGTCGACGGTGAAGGGATGCGGCTTCACGTCGCAGAATGGGCTGCGCGCCGACCGCGTGGGGCGCCTGGCTGCTCGCGCATGCGCGCACTCGCCGCGTGACGCGTCGCGTGCGTATCGTGAAGGAGACGACGCTCGTGCGCGTGCTCGACGCGTTGCCGGTGTCGCTCGTTCCGTCGGCGGAATCGCATGGGAACGTGTTCGAACAGATCGGCTGTTCGACGCTCGCCGATTTGCGCCGCCTGCCGCGCAAGGGCGTCGCGCGGCGGTTCGGGCAGGGCATTCTGCAATGGCTCGCGCAGGCTTACGGGCAGGCGCCCGATCCGCGCGAGGCGTTCTCTGCGCCGGCATCGTTCGAGGCGCGGCTGGAATTGCAAGCACGCGTGGAAAACGCCGAGGCGCTGCTGTTCGCAGCGCGCCGGCTCGTGCTGCAGCTCGCCGGCTGGCTGAGCGCGCATCACGCCGCGGTGAGCGAGTTTTCGCTGCTGCTGGAGCACGAACTGGCCGCGCGCCACGCGCCGAAAACATCGACGCTCAAGGTTGCGTGGGCCGTGCCGACACGCGACGCCGATCACGTCCTCTGGCTGCTGCGCGAAAAGCTGAATCAGACCACGCTCGTCGCTCCAGTCATCGAAATGAAGCTGTTCGCCGACAAAGTCAGCGAGCACGCGCCGCCGTCTGACACGCTGTTTCCGATGCCCACTTCCGATAACGAATCGATGGCGCAATTGCTCGAACGTCTGAGCGCGCGCCTGGGCGCGGAGAACGTGGTGCAGCTGGTTGCGCGCGAGGATCATCGGCCCGAGGCGGCGATGACGGTCGAGCCTTATCAGGCAGTGCGCGATAGCAAGCCGAAGCGCACAAAGAAGCCGAAGCTCGCGCATGTCGAAAACGCGCCCGACGAAGCATCCGACGAAGCATCCGAAGAAGCGCAGGAAGACGAGCCAGAGACCGAAACCGACGAGCCGCTGCAACTTCCCGATCGCGCCGTGCCTTCGCAGCCGCGCCCCTCGTGGATCCTCGAAACGCCGCAAAAGCTGCAGCTGCGCAACGAGCGGCCGTTCTATCGCCGTCCGCTGAAGCTCATCAGCCGGACGGAGCGCATCGAAGCGGGCTGGTGGGACGGCAACGGCGTTCAGCGCGATTACTACGTCGCCTCCGACGATCGCGGCCGCATGTTCTGGCTGTATCGCGAGCGTCTGAGCGGCGCGTGGTTCCTGCACGGATTCTTTGGATGACGCCGATGGACGATCCCAACGACATCATCGGCCTGGCCGACGACGGCGGAGATTTTTCCGGCGCCGTGTCCGCCTCCACGCTCCTGCCCGGATACGCCGAGCTGCATTGCATCAGCAATTTCTCGTTTCTGCGCGGCGCGTCGCATCCGCAGGAACTGGCCGCCGCGGCGCTCGAGCACGGCTATACCGCGCTCGCAATCACGGACGAATGCTCGCTCGCGGGCGTCGTGCGCGCGCACGCGGCGATCAAAGACATCGAGGCCAAGGTCAAAGCCGCGGTCGAAGCCGCGCGGCTCGCCGGCCAGCCGTTGCCCGACCAATCGACACTCAAGCTAATCATCGGCAGCGAATTGAATCTGACCGATGCCGACGGCCAGCCGTTCTGCACGCTCATTGCGCTGGCGACGAACCGCGAAGGCTACGGCAATCTGTCCGAGCTGATTTCGCTTGCGCGCTCGCGTTCGCCGAAGGGCCAGTATCGGCTGGGGCCCGAAGATTTCACTGATCCAGCCGAGTCGTCCAATGCCACGGATGCCGCCGATCTGCGCGGCGATATCGCGCATCTGAAGCATTTGCCCGACTGCCTGCTGATTCTCGTGCCGCAACGCGCGGCCACGCTCGCCGACACGCTCGAACGCGCCCACTGGCTCGCCAGCTTCGCGGCGGGCCGCGCGTGGCTTGCGCTGGAACTCTGGCAGGACGGCAGCGACGACGAGCGCCTCGCCTCGTGCCGCGTCATTTCGGAGGCGAGCGGCCTGCCGCTCGTCGCGGCAAGCGGCGCGCTGATGCACGCGCGCTCGCGCAAGCCTTTGCAGGACACGCTGACTGCCGTTCGCCTCGGCCGTCCGCTTGCCGAATGCGGCTATGCGCTCGAAGCAAACGCGGAGCGGCATTTGCGCACGCGCCTGCGTATCGGCGCGCTGTATCCGAAGGCGGCGATCGCGGAAACGCTGAAAGTGGCTGCCCGCTGCACGTTCCGTCTCGACGAGCTTCAGTACGAGTATCCCGAGGAACTCGTGCCGCCGGGCGAAACACCCGCGAGCTATCTGCGCAAACGCGTGATGGCGGGCGCGAAAGTGCGCTGGCCTAACGGGTTCGATGCCGACACCATCGGTCTCATCGACAAGGAACTGGCGCTCGTCGCCACGCTGGGCTACGAGAAATACTTCCTGACGGTCTATGACATCGTCGCCTTCGCGCGCAGCAAGGGCATTCTGTGTCAGGGACGCGGCTCGGCGGCGAATTCGATCATCTGCTTCTGCCTTTTCATCACCGAACTCGATCCGGTCAGAATGGGCTTGCTGATCGAGCGATTCATTTCACACGCACGCAACGAGCCGCCCGATATCGACGTCGATTTCGAGCACCAGCGGCGCGAGGAAGTCATTCAGTACATTTACCGGAAATACGGGCGGCATCGCGCGTCGCTGGCGGCGTCGGTCACGACGTATCACACGCGCAGCGCGCTGAAGGATGTAGGCCGCGCGCTCGGACTGGATGCCTCGCTGATCGAGCGGATCGGCAAGGCGCAGCAGTGGTGGGACGGGCCGTCGGCGGTGGCCAGCTATCTGCGGGAAGCGGGCTTTAACGAGGACTCGCACATCACGCGGCATCTCATTCGCCTGACGCGCGAACTACGCGGCTTTCCGCGCCACTTGTCGCAGCACGTCGGCGGCTTCGTGATCGCGCGGGAACGGCTGTCGCGGCTCGTGCCGATCGAAAACGCCGCGATGAAAGACCGCTGCGTGATCCAGTGGGACAAGGACGACATCGACCAGCTCAAGCTCCTGAAAGTGGACGTGCTCGCGCTCGGCATGTTGTCGGCCATCCGCCGCGCGCTCGAATTCGTCGCGCTGCGGCGGGGCATCCCGCAATTCGGCCTGTCGCACATTCGCCGCGAGGACCAAGCCGTCTACGAGATGTGTTGCCGCGCGGACACCATCGGCGTGTTTCAGATCGAGTCGCGGGCGCAGCAGAGCATGTTGCCGCGCTTGCGGCCGCAAAAGTATTACGACCTCGTGATCGAAGTGGCGATCGTGCGTCCCGGCCCGATTCAGGGCGGCATGGTGCATCCGTATCTGCGGCGCAAGCAGGGTCTGGAGGAAGAGGATTATCCGAAGGAAGAACTGCGGCCCGTGCTCGGCCGTACGCTCGGCGTGCCGATTTTTCAGGAACAGGTGATGAAGCTCGCGATGGTCGCGGCGGGCTATACAGCCGAGCAGGCCGACCAGCTGCGCCGCGCGATGGCCGCCTGGCGACGCGGCAGCCATCTGGAAGAGTATCAGGCCGATCTCATGAAGAAGATGCTCGCGCGCGGCTATGAGCACGAGTTCGCGGCGCGCGTGTGCAAGCAGATCGAGGGCTTCGGCGAATACGGGTTCCCGGAAAGCCATTCGGCAAGTTTCGCGCTGCTCGTCTATTTCAGCGCGTGGATCAAGCGTTACGAGCCCGCCGCGTTTCTGGCCGGCCTCCTGAATAGTCAGCCGCTCGGCTTTTATTCGCCCTCGCAACTCGTGCAGGACGCGCGGCGGCACGGCGTGGACGTGTTCGCGCCGGATGTTTCGCTGAGCGACTGGGAATCGGTGCTCGAATTGTCGCCGAGCCAAGGCGAGCGCGTTGACTTCGATGCCGGCAAGGAGCAGCGGCGTCAGCAGTTTTACGGCGCGCCGTTGCCGCATCAGATTTTTCGCAAGACCATGCGGCGCGGCGCGCGCAAGCTCGCCGCGCGTGTCCGGCTGCCGGCGCAGCGATACGGCGCGGGCGGGCCGGGCGTGCGCATCGGCCTGCAACTCATCAAAGGTCTGCCGCAAGCCGCGGCCGAGCGGATCATGATCGCGCGGGCCGAGGCGCCTTTTGCCGATGTCGACGATCTCACGCGCCGCGCCGCCTTGTCCCGCCGGGAACTGGAGGCGCTCGCAGCGGGCAACGCGCTCGCGAGCATCGCGGGGCACCGGCGTCAGGCGTGGTGGGCGGTGACCGCGCAGCAGCGCGCGCCGGAATTGCTGCGCGACGCGCCGATGCCCGAGGCGCCGCTCGCGTTGCCGCAGGCATCGGAGGGCCGCGAAATCGTCGATGACTACGCGAGTCTCGGGCTCACGCTCAATCGTCATCCGCTCGCACTGTTGCGCGCGCGGCTGGCGCGACTGCGTTTCCGCACGGCCGCTGATCTCGCGGATCTCAAGACCGGGCGCGTCGTGCGGGCGTGCGGCCTCGTGACGGTGCGGCAACGGCCGGGCACGGCGAACGGCACGATCTTCGTCTCGATCGAGGACGAAACCGGCGCGATTAACGTGATCGTCTGGCCGGGGCTTGTCGAGAAGCAGCGCAAGGTGTTGCTCGGCGCGTCGCTCCTCGGCGTGCATGGCGTGTGGCAGAACGAGGGCGACGTGCGGCATCTGGTCGCGCAACGGCTCGAAGACCATACGGCGCTGCTCGGGCGCCTTGCCGCGTCGAGCCGCGACTTTCACTGAATCACTGCGACGGCAGCGCCGGATAATTCGCGAGCAGCCGTTCGATCGCCGTATCGAACGGCGTGCGCCGCCCGATGCCGAGCGCCTCCAGGCGGCCTGAATCCAGATGGCAATCGCGCGGGCGCGGCGTCGCGTCGGTCGGCTCGCGTTGCGCCACGAGCTTCGCGTCCACTTTCAGCACGCGCGCGATGCGCTCGGCGATATCGAACTTTGTCATCGGTTCGTCGCCGGACCATTGCGTGATGCCGGAAATCGTCGCGCCGCGAGCGTGATGTTCGAGCATGCCCCGGATCACCACCGCGACGTCCGGTGTGTAGGTCGGGTAACGCGTCGCCCACGCATCCATCAAAGCCGGCGCTTTCGCCGGATCGGCGGAGGCGACGATCGCGGGCGTCAAGCTCGTCACCGCCGATTCGCTCCAGTCGACGACCGGTCCGTAAAGCAGCGGCAGACGCAGCACGCACGATTGCGGATCGGCTTGCAGCAACGCGCGCTCGCCGTCGAGCTTGCTGTGACCGTAGGCGTTCAGCGGCGCGGGCGCGTCGTCGGGAAAGTAGGGCGCAGACGTGCCGTCGAAAACATAGTCCGTCGAAATCGACAGGACCCACGCGCCGAGCGCACTCGCTTCGCTAGCGATGACGCGCACGGCGTCCACGTTGAGCGCGCGAGCGAGTTGCGGGTCGTTCTCGCACACATCCGGCCGACGCTCCGCTGCCGCAATCACGACGGCATCCGGCTCTTCCCGGCGCAGAAAGGCGCGCACGGCGTCGTCATCGCGGACATCGAGCGCCACGCTGTCCGCACCCGCGCGCCGATGCGCGGTACGCACGACGCGCCACGGCGCCACGCCGGCGAGTTCAGCCGATACTGCGCGCCCCAGAAGACCGGAAGCGCCGATCAGCGCGACAGTGAACCCGTTGCCGCCTGTCATGCGGAAGCTGCGCCTACGACGGTATAGCCGGCATCGTCGATGGCGTCCTTGAGCGCCTGCTCAGTCTGCGTCGATTCGACCGCTACCGTACCGCGTTCCAGATCCACGCGAACCTGCGCCTGCGGGTCGATCTCCTGAATCGAACGCGTGACGGCAGCGACGCAATGCTGGCAACTCATGCCTTGAACTTCGAATTCGGTCATATCGCTTTCCTCTTCAAATGAGTGAGAACATCGACATCGTATACCTTGCCATGATGGGAAGGTGTAGAGTCGGCGGAAAGTCGGAGGAGAACAGGATGAACATTGGGGAAGCGGCCCGCGCGTCGGGCGTCACCGCGAAGATGATCCGGTATTACGAGAGCGTCGGCTTGCTCACGCCGGTCGGGCGGACGTCATCGGGATACCGCGTATATGGCGAACAGGAAGTTCATGCGCTGCGGTTCGTGCGACAAGCGCGGCGTCTGGGCTTTCTCGTCGAGGATATCCGCAAGCTGCTGGCGCTGTGGCATGACCGGACGCGAGCCAGCGCCGAGGTGAAAGCCATCGCGCTCGAACATGTCGCGGAACTGGATCGCCGGATTGCGGAGCTAACGGACATGCGCGACACGCTGTCACACCTTGCACGGCACTGCCACGGCGATGAGCGCCCCGACTGCCCAATTTTGGACAAACTGGCGCAGTGAATGCACGCTAACTGTGCATTAATCTGCCGTTCTGCCCGATTTCTCTGTGGAATCAGCAGTTTAAGGACCGGAAGACGCAGCACCATTCCGAAACGGAATGCACTCCATGCGGGCATTTCACTCACACCATGCAGATGGGTCAGCTATAATCCGGGTTATCCCTAATGCGGGTTATCCCTGACCCGGAACGCCAGGGACCAGCATCAATCCTTGGAGAACATCATGTTTGCAATCCTGCTCGAAAAACTCAGCATCTGGTTTGAAGCCGCCGAACAGCGCCGCCGCGAAGAGTATCTCGCTCAATCGTCGGACGTCGTCCAACTCGAGAAGCGTATCCGTTCGCTTGAAAACAACGGCTACAACATCTGAAGCCCGAGTCCGCGCGTCGCAAAGCGCGCCAGGTGTTGAACGAGAAGCCCCGTCATGCGGGGCTTTGTCGTTTCTTCGGCTTCTATTCGAAGCGAGCTCACTTCTGCGCCGGATGGGTAGCCAGCCACTGCTTCATGAATGCAATTTCCTTCTCCTGCGCGGCGACGATGTCCTTCGCCAACTCGCGCAGTTTCGCGTCCTTGCCGTACTTCAGTTCCACCTTCGCCATTTCGACCGCGCCCTCGTGGTGCGGAATCATGTGCGCGACGAAATCGCGGTCAGCGTTTCCCGTGTACTGAACGTCTGACATTCTCGACATCATCGATTCATCGGCGGCCTCGAAAGCTGCGTTCGAGGGCGCATCCGCGTTGGCGGTGATCCCATGTTTCATGCCCGGCATGCTGCCGTGCGAAGGCGCCGCGGTCTGGGTGAAGCCGCTTACGCTGAAGGAAACGGTGATGACGGCGAGCACCGCGCGCAGCAGATTCCGTGTCGACTTCATGATTCTCCCGAAAGAACGGTCAATGAATGTGAGCGCCTAGCCTAAAGCTTGCCACCGGGGTAAGGTAAAGCCGTTTCGTCTACCGAATAGAGCGATCGATGACACGCCACATCCCCAAGACGACGCAGACGCGCCGCCTCGCAGCCTGCGCGGTGTTCGCCGTGGCGCTTTGCCACGGCAACCTGGTATTCGCGAAGCCCGGCGGCGAACCGCTCGTGCTCGATACGCAAACCGGCATACATAGCGGCGCGAGCGGAACGGTTCTGCAAAGCGCGCCCCTCGGTGCGCCGGGCATGGTCCCTATGGCGACGTTACCTGGACTGCCGCCACAGGAGCAGCAGCCGATCGTGGTTTCGCCCTACGTTGAATATGGCGGGCAGACGGCAACGCCCGCGACGACTAACCCGAGCCACCCGCGCAGGCGACGGGAGGCGTACCCCTGACCGGACGCAATCAGTCCGCGCGCTGCTCCAATTTGAATGCAGCGCCCGCATCCTGGCCGACCGCATCGACCAGATACGGCAACGCCTGCTTCAACTCGCTCGCGAGCTTATACGGCGGATTCAGGATGAACATGCCACTGCCGAACAAGCCGAGGCCGTCCGCCGGCGGGGCCTTGACGGTGAGCGTCGCGTGCAGCCAGCCAGTCGGCTGGATGGCCTTCAACTGATCGGCGAAACGCTGCGACTCCATGCGCGAGACTTGCGGATACCAGACCGCATAGGTCCCGGTGGCAAAGCGCCTGAGCGATTCTTCGAGGCATTCGACCGTGCGCGCATAGTCGCGCTTGTCTTCGTAAGACGGGTCGATCAGCACCAGCGCGCGGCGCGGCGGCGGAGGAAGAATCGCCTTGATGCCTTCGAATCCGTCGCCGTCGTAGATCATCGCGCGGCGGCCGGCGTCGCGGAAGTTATGACGCAGCACGTCGATCTCCGTGCTGTGCAGCTCGAAAAGCCGCATGCGGTCCTGTTCGCGCATCGCGCGCCAAGCCAGATACGGCGAGCCCGGATAGAAGCGCAATGCGCCGTCCGGGTTCAACGCCTTCACTTCGTCGACGTAATCGGCCAGCAGCGGCGGCAAGTCGGTGCGATCCCACAATCGCGCAATGCCCGATTCGTACTCCGCGTTTTTCGCCGCGAAACCTTCCGCTAGCGAATACACGCCTGCACCGGCATGCGTGTCGATGTACCAGTACGATTTGTCTTTCAGCCCGAGATATCGAAGCATCTGAACGACAATGGCGTGCTTCAGCACATCGGCGTGGTTGCCCGCGTGAAAGGCGTGACGGTAACTGAGCATGACGAGTGGCCCGCAAGAAGCGATAAAAAGCGAAAGCGATCAATTGTAGCGGAGCACACAGGCGCGGCTGTTCGGCTCGGCCAGCCGCTGCGACGCGCCGCTACGTTCATGCACAATAGCCGCTCCCGGTTTCGCGCAATAGCTGGCCAAACGGCCTAGGCGATGCTTGCAAGCGAACGCGAATCCTCCTATGCCGAATGGCCGGCTTGATGGCCGCATGGTTCGCATGTTGTCATGCAGTCTTCCGACACGAGGTTGGCATGTCACAGAACGGTAAGTCAGGCGGCGAGACAGCGGTGGTCACAGACGCGGCAAGCGGCATCGGCCGCGCGTTGGCGCTCGCGCTCGTCGACGGCACCGTGGACGGCGTGTCCACAACGGTCGAAGACGTGGCGCAGACCGCGTTCGAACGGGCGCCGCGCACGGGGCAATCGTTCGTAGTGAGCCACGGCTTGCACATGCAATAAGGAACGAGGCCTCATGTCAGAAAGCGACGACAACCAAGCCCTCGGAAGCGAACGCAGTCACGAAGAAGCGCCCGCGGCACCACAGCGCATCAGCTTGCCGCCCTACGAGACCATCGCGCTCCTGCTTCAGGGCGGCGGCGCGCTCGGCGCGTATCAGGCCGGCGTCTACCAGGGCTTGCACGAAGCGGACATTCACCCGAACTGGATCGCCGGCATCTCCATCGGCGCGATCAACACCGCGATCATCGCGGGGAATGCGCCGGAGAAACGCGTCGAGCGGCTGCGGGAATTCTGGGAAACCATCTGTCAGCCGGCATTCGGCTTTCCGTTGCCGGCGTTTGTCGAGCGCGCGTTCTTCGATTCGACCGACCAGATTCGAAAGGCCTTTACCGCGTTGCAGGCGGTCGATGCGCTCGTGGAAGGGCAGAAGGGTTTCTTCGTGCCGCGCTTTCCGCCGCCGTCGCCGGTGGCATCGGGTTCGCCCGAGACCGCGAGCTATTACGATACGACTCCGCTCAAGGCTACGCTCGAACGCCTTTGCGACTTCGACCGCATCAATTCGGGCGAGACCCGCGTGTCGGTCGGCGCGGTGAACGTGGCAACGGGCAACTTCGCGTACTTCGACAACACGCAAACGACGTTGCGCGCCGAGCATTTTCTGGCGTCGGGCGCGCTGCCGCCGGGCTTTGCCGCCGTCGAGATCGACGGACAGTTCTACTGGGACGGCGGCCTCATGTCGAACACGCCGCTCTACGAGGTCGCGCAAGCTACGCCGCGCCGCGACACGCTCGCGTTCCAGGTCGATCTCTGGAGCGCGCGCGGGCCGGTGCCGGACAATATCGTCGATGTCACGGGCCGGATCAAGGACGTGCAGTATTCGAGCCGCACGCGGCTCGTCACGGACGAGATGCAGCGCGCCCAGCGTTACCGCAACGTCCTGAAGCACGTCCTCGACCTCGTGCCCGAGGCGCTTCGCGACACGGACGAGTGGTGCCGACGCGCCGCCGAACTGGCCTGCTCGAAGCGCTACAACATCATTCACCTGATTTATCGGCAGAAAGAGTACGAAGGCCAGTACAAGGACTATCAGTTCGGTTTTTCGACGATGCGCGAGCACTGGGAGACCGGGCTCGCGGATATCCGCCGCACGCTCGCGCGCCGCGACTGGCTCGACATGCCGAACGGCGAGAGTGGCTTCGTCACGCACGACATCCATCGCGAGCGGGGCTGATCCTGCGCGGGAGGCAGCGCCGGTCGCCGCCCGTCCGGGCGCACTCAGGCGAGCCTTTGTATAATCCGAGCGCATTCGAACGCGCGGTTGTCTGCGCGGCGTCCCACACCCATTTCCCCGTTCGGCCCGATGAATTCGATCGCCATCTGCTTCGTCTGTCTCGGCAACATCTGCCGGTCGCCCAGCGCGGAAGCGGTCATGCGCGAACTGGTCGAGCGGGCGAGACTGGCTGACCGGATCGTCATCGATTCCGCGGGCACGGGCGACTGGCACATCGGCCAGCCGCCCGACGAGCGCGCCCAGCGCGCGGCGAAAAAGCGCGGCTACGACCTGTCGACGCTGCGCGGCCGTCAGGTGGCCGCAGCAGACTTTGCGCGCTTCGACCTGTTCATCGTCATGGACGACGCCAACGCTGCCGCGCTCGCCTCGGTCTGTCCGCCGGAATATCGGGACAAGATCCGGCTTCTGATGGAATTCGCCACGCGCGACGACAGCCGCGTGGTCGTCGATCCGTATTTCGGCGGCGACGAAGGCTTCGAGCGCGTGCTGGACCAGTGCGAAGACGCCTGCGAAGGCTTGTTGAATGCGCTGCGGGTACAGTTGCGGCCGTAGCTCGCCCAGGCGCTGCGGGCGGCGAAAAGATGGATTCAACCGTTACTTATTCCGCCCGGATACTTGACTAAAACTGTGGGATATTTATACTTGACGAAAATCATCGAGTATTAGCGTTAGCCCCCAATTATGAGACTCACCACGAAAGGCCGTTTCGCCGTCACGGCGATGATCGACCTGGCGCTGCGCCAGGAGCAGGGCCCGGTGACGCTGGCAGGCATCAGTCAGCGCCAGCGCATCTCGCTTTCCTATCTCGAACAACTGTTCGGCAAACTGCGTCGGCACGAGATCGTCGAATCGGTGCGCGGTCCGGGCGGCGGGTACAACCTCGCGCGCCGGGCGGAGAACGTCACGGTGGCGGACATCATCATCGCGGTGGACGAGCCGATCGACGCCACGCAGTGCGGCGGCAAAGGCACGTGCGAAGGCACGAAGCAGCACGACGGCCACTGCATGACCCACGAACTCTGGGCGACGCTTAATCAGAAGATGGTCGAGTATCTCGATTCCGTCTCGCTGAAGGATCTCGTCGACCAGCAGCGCGCCCGCGAAGGCTCGGCAGCGGTGCTGCGTGACCGGCGCGCGGAACCGGCAGGCGTCGAGGCGGCGCGCGTCGTGCCCAAGGGTCCGAATTCCATTTTCAATCTGGCTGGCTGACTGCGCCCGGTCGCCGCGAACCGCAGAACGTACTGCAACGCGGCGCTAGCGACCCAGCCAAGCGATTTGACCGATTTTCCCGGAGCGACTGATGAACAACGATATCCCCCACCTGCCCATTTACATGGACTACAGCGCGACGACGCCGATCGATCCGCGCGTGGTGGACAAGATGATTCCGTATCTTCGCGAGCAGTTCGGCAATCCGGCCTCGCGCAGCCACCAGTACGGCTGGGACGCGGAGCGCGCGGTCGAGGAAGCGCGCGAGCAGGTCGCGGCGCTGGTGAACGCCGATCCGCGCGAGATCATCTGGACGTCGGGCGCGACCGAATCGGACAATCTCGCCATCAAGGGCGCGGCGCACTTCTACAAGAGCAAAGGCAAGCACATCATCACGGTGAAGACCGAGCACAAGGCCGTGCTCGACACCTGCCGCGAGCTGGAGCGCGAAGGCTACGAAGTGACGTATCTGGACGTGAAGGACGACGGCC
Source organism: Caballeronia sp. GAFFF1 (assembly GCF_023630705.1). Taxonomy (GTDB): domain Bacteria; phylum Pseudomonadota; class Gammaproteobacteria; order Burkholderiales; family Burkholderiaceae; genus Caballeronia. The sequence goes on along the minus strand of NZ_JALQEM010000016.1, from coordinate 97,573 downwards.
TGATCGACCTCGACACGTTCAAGGCGGCGATTCGCCCGGACACCATTCTCGTTTCCGTGATGAGCGTGAACAACGAGATCGGCGTGATTCAGGACGTCGAGGCGATCGGCGAGATCACGCGTGAAAAGGGCATCATTTTCCACGTCGATGCGGCGCAGGCCACCGGCAAGATCACGATCGACTTGCAAAAGCTGAAGGTCGATCTCATGTCGTTCTCGGCGCACAAGACGTATGGCCCGAAGGGCATCGGCGCGCTGTATGTGCGTCGCAAGCCGCGCGTGCGCATCGAAGCGCAGATGCACGGCGGCGGCCACGAGCGCGGCATGCGCTCTGGCACGCTCGCGACGCATCAGATCGTCGGCATGGGCGAGGCGTTCCGCATCGCGCGCGAAGAAATGGCGACGGAAAACGAGCGCATCCGCATGCTGCGCGACCGCCTGCTGCATGGCCTGCAGGAAATCGAAGAGGTGTACGTCAACGGCGACATGGAACGCCGCGTGCCGCACAACCTGAACATCAGCTTCAATTTCGTCGAAGGCGAGTCGCTGATCATGGCGGTGAAGGATGTGGCGGTGTCGTCGGGTTCGGCGTGCACGTCGGCGTCGCTGGAGCCGTCCTACGTGCTGCGCGCCCTCGGCCGCAACGACGAACTCGCGCACAGCTCGATCCGCTTCACGGTTGGCCGCTTCACGACCGAGCAGGACGTCGATTATGTCGTCAACCTGCTCAAGAGCAAGATTGCGAAACTGCGCGATCTGTCGCCGCTCTGGGAAATGCACAAGGACGGCATCGACATTTCGAGCATCCAGTGGGCGGCGCACTGAACGTAGCGCACCGCGTCCACGCGAAACGAACATACGGAGAGTTGAATCATGGCTTATAGCGACAAGGTTCTGGACCACTACGAAAACCCGCGCAACGTCGGCTCGTTCGCGAAGGACGACGACGCTGTCGGCACCGGCATGGTCGGCGCGCCCGCGTGCGGCGACGTGATGAAGCTGCAAATCCGCGTGGGCGCGGACGGCGTCATCGAGGATGCGAAGTTCAAGACGTACGGCTGCGGCTCGGCTATCGCGTCGAGCTCGCTCGTCACCGAATGGGTGAAGGGCCGCACGCTCGACGAGGCGCTGACGATCAAGAACACGCAGATCGCCGAAGAACTGGCGTTGCCGCCGGTGAAGATCCACTGCTCGATTCTCGCGGAAGACGCGATCAAGGCAGCGGTCGCCGACTACAAGCAGCGTCACGGCGCGGCGGACCGCCAAGCGGAAGACGCGCAGTCGAAGCAGCAGGCGGCGTAGGGTCGGCATCAGGCACTGGCAGGGAAAGGCCGCAGCGGCGCCGCATCAACGCGGAGGCGCTGCGGGAAGCAGGATTTGAGCGCGAGAGACGCGACGACTATGGCAATCACGTTGACGGAGAAGGCGGCACAACACGTGCAGAAGTATTTGACGCGGCGCGGCAAGGGCGTGGGCCTGCGCCTGGGCGTGCGCACGACCGGCTGCTCGGGTCTGGCCTACAAGCTCGAATATGTCGACGAACTGGCGCCCGAAGACATGGTGTTCGAATCGGCGGGCGTGAAGATCATCATCGATCCGAAGAGCCTTGCGTATCTGGACGGCACCGAACTCGACTTCGCGCGCGAAGGGCTGAACGAAGGTTTCCGCTTCAACAATCCGAACGCGAAAGACGAATGCGGCTGCGGCGAATCGTTCCGCGTGTGACGCGCGTGACGCCGGCGGTTTCGGCACAAGAGGCGGCGCGGGCCGCCTTTTTCATTCGCGCATCCCGAACTCACTGACACAGCCATGGCAACGCTCACCGACAGCCACTTCGATCTCTTCGGCCTGCCGCCGACTTTCGCCGTTGACCGCGGCCGGCTCGACGACGCCTACCGCACCGTGCAGGCGCAAGTGCATCCCGACCGCTTCGCCGCCGCCGGCGACGCGCAGCGCCGACTCGCGATGCAGTGGGCCACGCGCGCCAACGAGGCATACCAGACGCTGCGCGATCCGCTGAAGCGCGCGCGCTATATGCTGTCGCTGCGCGGCATCGACGTCGGCGCCGAGAACAACACGGCGATGGAGCCCGCCTTCCTCATGCAGCAGATGGAATGGCGCGAGAATATCGAAGATGCCGCCGCGGCGAAGAACGTCGGCGCGCTTGAGGCATTGCTCACCGAATTGCGCGATGAAGAGCGCGTGCGCTTCACCAAACTCGAAGCGCTGATCGACAGCAACGCGGATCAGGCGGCGAGCGAAGCGGTGCGTCAACTGATGTTCATCGAACGCGTCGCGCATGAGATCGGCACGCAGATCGAGCGGCTGGAAAACGCCTGAAGACGAGCGCACTCGCACTCCAGCACGACAAGAAAACACAGGCCGAGCGCGCGCCACACAACCCACAAGACCAACGATGGCTTTACTGCAAATCTCAGAACCCGGCATGGCGCCCGCGCCGCACCAGCGGCGCGTGGCGGTCGGCATCGATCTCGGCACCACGAACTCGCTCGTGGCCGCCGTGCGCAACAGCGTGCCCGAAGCGCTGCCCGACGAGGACGGCCATGTGTTGCTGCCGTCGGTGGTGCGCTATCTGGATAAGGGCGGCCGGCGCATCGGCCGTATCGCGAAAGAGGAAGCCGCGACGGATCCGCGCAACACGATCGTGTCGGTGAAGCGCTTCATGGGCCGCGGCAAGAGCGAAGTCGAAGGCGCGGAAAACGCGCCGTACGATTTCGTGGACGCGCCCGGCATGGTGCAGATTCGCACGGTCGACGGCGTGAAGAGCCCGGTCGAAGTGTCGGCGGAAATTCTCGCGACGCTGCGGTACCGCGCGGAAGACACGCTCGGCGAGGATCTCGTCGGCGCGGTCATCACCGTGCCCGCCTATTTCGACGAAGCGCAGCGCCAGGCCACCAAGGACGCGGCGAAGCTCGCGGGCCTCAACGTGCTGCGCCTGCTCAACGAGCCGACGGCCGCGGCCATCGCGTACGGCCTCGACAACGCTTCCGAAGGACTGTACGCCGTCTACGATCTCGGCGGCGGCACGTTCGACCTGTCCATTCTGAAGCTCACGAAGGGCGTGTTCGAAGTGCTCGCGGCGGGCGGCGATTCCGCGCTCGGCGGCGACGACTTCGACCACGCGCTGTATCGCCACGTGCTGACGCAAGCCGGCCTTCAGCCGAAGACGCCGGAAGACGTGCGCCTGCTGCTCGATCGCGTGCGCACGGCGAAAGAGGCGCTCTCGTCGGCGAGCGAAACGCGCGTGCAGGCGAGCCTGTCCTCGGGCGACACCATCGACGTGGCCGTGACCGAAGCGCAGTTCGCCGCGCTCGCCGAATCGCTCGTCGCGCGCACGCTCGGGCCGACGAAAAAGGCGCTGCGCGACGCAAAGGTGACGCCCGCCGATATCAAGGGCGTCGTGCTGGTCGGCGGCGCGACGCGCATGCCGGTGATCCGCCGCGCGGTGGAAGCGTTCTTCGGCCAGCCGCCGCTCGTCAATCTCGACCCGGACCAGGTCGTCGCGCTGGGCGCGGCGGTTCAGGCGGATTTGCTCGCGGGCAACCGGCGCGGCGAGGGCGACGACTGGCTTCTGCTCGACGTGATTCCGCTGTCGCTCGGCGTGGAAACGATGGGCGGTCTCACCGAGAAGATCATTCCGCGCAATTCGACCATTCCGACGGCGCGCGCCCAGGACTTCACGACCTTCAAGGACGGCCAGACGGCGATGGCGATTCACGTCGTGCAAGGCGAGCGCGAGCTGGTCTCCGACTGCCGCTCGCTCGCGCGTTTCGAATTGCGCGGCATTCCGCCGATGGCGGCGGGCGCGGCGCGCATCCGCGTCACGTATCAGGTGGATGCGGACGGCCTGCTGTCGGTCTTTGCGCGCGAGCAGACATCGGGCGTGGAGGCATCCGTGGTGGTGAAGCCGTCGTACGGTCTCGCCGATGACGACGTCGCCCGCATGCTCGAAGAGAGCTTCAAGACCGCCGAGACCGACATGCGCGCCCGCGCGCTGCGCGAGGCGCTCGTGGAAGCGCAGCGCCTGATCGAAGCGACGCAGGCCGCGCTTGCCGCCGACGGCGAATTGCTCGACGAGGCCGAACGCGCGCAGATTGAAACGCTGATCGGCGAACTGGCGGCGCTCTCGCAGGGCGAGTCGGTCGAGCAGATCGACGACGCGACGAAGGCGCTCGCCGCCGCCACCGACGAATTCGCCGCGCGTCGCATGAACAAGAGCATTCGCCGCGCGCTCGCGGGCCGCAAGCTCGACGACGTCTGATCCACTCAAGCATTCACGGAAAACCATGCCTCAAATCGTTGTGCTGCCTCATGTCGAACTTTGCCCGGACGGCGCGGTGATCGACGCCGATGTCGGCAAGAGCATCTGCGACAACCTGCTGGAACACGGAATCGAGATCGAGCACGCGTGCGAGAAGTCGTGCGCGTGCACGACCTGTCACGTCATCATCCGCGAGGGCTTCAACGCGCTCGAACCGTCCAGCGAGGACGAAGACGATCTGCTCGACAAAGCCTGGGGTCTCGAGCCGACATCGCGGTTATCATGTCAGGCGATGATGCCCGCCGAGGACGATCTGGTGGTCGAGATTCCCCGGTACTCCATCAATCACGCCAAAGAAAATCACTGACAGGAGGCTCGCCCATGAAGTGGACAGATACTCAGGAGATCGCGATGGCCTTGACCGACGCGCACCAGGATGTCGATCCGCAATATGTGCGTTTCACGGACCTGCATCGCTGGGTGACCGAGCTGGAAGGTTTCGACGACGACCCGCAGAAATCGAACGAAAAGATCCTCGAAGCCATACAGGCGGCGTGGATCGAAGACGCAGACTACTGAGTCTGCCTCTTCACCAATTGCCAGACGACGGCGGCGCTCGCAAGAGCGCCGCCGTTTTCGTTTGCGCGAAGCGCCGGCCAATCTTGACAGAACTTGACGCCGCGCGCGTTGTTGCGCGCCTGTCCGCCCCTTAAAATCGCGCCCTCTGCGTGCCGGCAAACGATGCCGGCCGTCATCCATAACGTCCGGACACCGTCGCTGCTTGCGGGTCAATCCTTTGCATTGCAAACGAATGTTACGACGACCGCGCCGCAGCGGCGCGGTCGTCAGCGCCTGCGCGCGTCCAGAAGGCGTTCATTCGAGGAGAAGTACATGGGGAAACTCGGCCTGTCGCGTCGCGGTTTTCTGAAGGCGGGGGCGCTCGCGGGCGTGTCCGTATTCATCGCGCCCTTGGGCAGCCGCGCGTTCGCCGCGTTGTTCGAGGAGCGCATTCTGACGCCCGTTCAATGGCATGCGACGAGCGGCTATCCGAAGTTCCGCATCGACGGCATCGCGAAAGTGACGGGCGACAAAGTCTTCGCACGCGATATCCGCGCGAAGGACATGCCGCATTGGCCCAAGGAGCAGTCGCATGCGCTGATCCTTCGCACGACGCTCGCGGATCGCCTCTACGAAGGCATCGACCTTTCGATTCTCGACGGCGGGCTCGCGCCCGATCGCGTCGTGACGGCGGATGACCTCGCGCGCGACAAGCTCGCGTTTCCCGCCTTCTACGGTGACGACATGCTGCTGCCCGCCGGCAAGACGCCCGCGTATCTCGGTCAGGCGGTCGCCATCCTGATCTATCACGACTTCGCGCGCTTCCGTCTCGCGAAGGACAAGCTCCAGTTCCGCGAAGGGGTCGTCCGCTATGGCGCGACGACGGGTTTCATCGAGCGCGATCCGTGGGCGTCGTTCCGCTTTGTGCGCGTAGGCGGCAAGACGCCGTTCGAGGACGACACCTTTTCGAGCCTGAAAGACTCGCCGCTTTTCCCGCACATGATGAAAAAGCGCGAGCCTGTCTGGGCCGACGCCAACGAACACGGCAAGCTCGACGAGCAGGGCATGTTTCACGCGCAGGCCATTGCGAACGCGCTGGATCATCCGCCGGGAGAATGGCTCGTCGTGGATCGTGAATACAAGACGCAATCCGTCGATACCGCCGCGCTCGAACCCGACAACGCGAACTGCTGGTACGACGCGGCAACGCAGTCGCTGCACATGGTCGTGCCGACGCAAGGACCATACGAAGTCGCGCAGAGCGCGCTCGAAATGGCGGCGAAATCGCGCTTCACGGTCAAGAACCTGTTCCTGCACCCGTGCTACACGGTCGGCTACGGCTCGAAGGATCACTTCAACGTGCCGTTCTACGGTCTCGTCGCGGCGATGTACGGCGACGGCCGCCCGGTGCGTCTCGCGTTCGACCGCTTCGAGCAGTTTCAAAGCTCGCTCAAGCGCCACGCGTTCGACATGCGCTATCGCATGGCGGTCGACAGGAAGACCGGCAAGATTCAGGCGTTCAAGGGCGAGTTCATCGCGAACGGCGGCGGGCGCTGCAATTTCTCGCCGTCGGTGGCGATGGTCGGCGCGACGGCGGCGCAATCCATCTACTACATCCCGCAGAGCGACCTGACCGCGGTCGCCATCGCTTCGCGCGCGGTCGATGCCGGCTCGGCGCGCGGCTACGGCACGCTGCAAAGCATGGCGGCGACCGAAATGATGATGGACGACATCGCCGCGCAGCTCGGCACCGACCCGATCGACCTGCGTCTTGCGAACGTCATGCGCACCGGCATGAAGAACACGCAGGGCGCGATTCCGGCAGGCGCCGTGCGCGCAGAAGAGGTGTTGCGTCAGGCGAAGGCGCATCCGCTGTGGGCGGGGCGCGCGCAACGCAAGACCGAGTATGAAGCCGCGCATCCGGGCATGCGCTACGGCGTTGGCTTCGCATGCGTGCAGAAAGACTTCGGCACCGGCGCGGAGAGCGCGTTCGCCAAAGTCGAATTCAGCGCGGACGGACGCATCGCGCTGTCGCACTCGGGCGCGGAGATCGGCACGGGATCGTCTACTTCGCAGGCGCTCGTCGTCGCGAAGTGGCTCGGCAAGCCCGCCGCCGAGGTCCACATGGCCGTCACCGACTGGGCGGATCTGCCCGTCGTCACGAGCGGCGATCCGTACCTCATGTCGCAGGCCGAGCAGGACAGACTGAGCGCGAATCCGCGCTGGTCGCCCGCGTACATGTCGCCGGCGAGCGCGACGAATTCTGCGTACTACTTCTCGCACGCGACGCGCGAGGCGGCGCGCGTGCTGTTCCGCCACGGCCTGTGGCCCGCCGCGATGGCAATCTGGCAGCAAGGGATCGGCGGCGGTCAGGCTACCTCGTTCGTCGTGCGAATCGAAGACGCGCGCTGGACGGACGGCAAGCTGTCCGCTGACGGACTGGAGCCGATTCCGTTCGACGTCCTCGCGAAGAAGGCGCACGATCTGGGACTCGCGACCGGCGCGGTCGTGCACACGTTCAACCGCTGGCAGTGGAGCGAAGCGCAGTTCGACATCGCAGGCACGGCCGATCGGTTGCCGCTCGACGGCTTGTCGGTGCGCTTCGGCAGCGGCGCGTCCGATAAAGGGAAGGCGACCGCCAACGGGTATCACGTGCTCGACCGCAAGCGCGTAATGATTCCGCCGGTCCAGCGCAACAACGCGATGGTCACGTACTACAGCGCAGCGGGCACGCTCGTCGAACTGGCCGTGAACGAGGCGAGCGGCAAGGTCGAACTGCTGTCGCATCACTCGATTCTCGAATGCGGCAATCCGATCGCGCCGCAGCTCGTCTCGGGGCAGTTGCAGGGCGGCCTCGCGATGGGCATCGGGCACGCGCTGCACGAGTATCTGCCGCTCTACGAAGACGGCCCCGGCAACGGCACGTGGAACTTCAACCGCTACCGGCTGCCGCTCGCGAGCGATGTCGCCGTGTGGAATCAGACCGGCGACGTGCTGCCGCCGCTCAGTGAGACCGATCCGCCGAAGGGCATCGCCGAAGTGGTGATGATTCCGGTGGTCGGGGCCATCGTCAACGCGATCGCGCACGCGATCGGCCATCGCTTCACCGATCTGCCGGTGACGCCGCAAGACATTCAGGAGGTGCTCGCATGACGGCCATCCCATCCGCCGCGGGCGTCGACCTGCGCTCGCTCTCGATGACGATCAACGGCAATAAGGTCGGCCCGATGCCGGTGCCGTCCGGTTTGCCGATGATCGATTTTCTGCACGAATACGCCGGTCTCACGGGCTCGCGGCTCGGCTGCGGGCAGGGCGTGTGCCATGCGTGCGTGGTGATCGTCGATCACCCGGACGGCACGAGCGAGGAAGTGCGCACGTGCATCAACGGCGCGCACTTCTTCGACGGCAAGACGGTGCGGACTATCGAAGGGCACGCGAAGCGCAACGAACACGGCGAGGTGGTCGAGCTCTCGCCGGTGCAGCAGCAGTTCCTCGATCATTTCAGCTTCCAGTGCGGCTATTGCACGCCGGGTTTCGTCAACGCGACGACGGTGCTGCTCGAGCGGCTCAAGCGCGAGCCGGTTCCAAAAGATCAGATCGAACCGACGATCATGACCGCGCTCAACGACCACATCTGCCGCTGCACGGGCTACGTGCGCTACTACGAAGCCGTGAAGGACCTCGTGCTTGCCACGCCCGGACTCGTGAAGGACGCCGCATGATGCAATCGATAATCACGCGCGCCGTGCGCCGCTCGTTCATGCGCGTGCTTCCTTCTGCACTCGCTGCCTTCGCCGCGCTCGCGCTGTCCGCCTGCCACAGCGATCGCGATGTCGCGCACAAGACCGCCGCTTCGCCCGAAGTCGTCGCTCGCGGACGCTATCTCGCGCAAGCCGCCGATTGTGCCGCCTGCCACACGGCCGAGGGCGGCGCGCCGTTCGCCGGCGGCGTGAAGCTGGAGTCGCAATTCGGCACGTTCTATGGCAGCAACATCACGCCCGATGCGAAGTACGGCATCGGCAAATGGACGTCCGACGCGTTCTACGCGGCGCTGCACGACGGCAATACGCCGAACGGCAAGCTGTATCCCGCGATGCCGTACACGTCGTACCGGCAGATGTCGCGCGAGGACAGCGACGCTATCTACGCTTACCTGATGGCGCAGAAGCCCGCCGCGGTGCCGAATGTCGAGGCGAGTCTGCACTTCCCGTACAACGTGCGTTTCGCGGTGCGGTTCTGGGACATGCTGTTTCTGAACGACGCACTGCCCGACGCCTCCACGGGCCAATCGGCCGACTGGACGCGCGGCCGCTATCTTGCCAACGCGCTCGGGCACTGCGCGGAATGCCACACGCCGCGCGGCGCGTTCGGCCAACTCGCGGACGCGAAGACGCTGCAGGGCGGCGCGCTCGGACGCATCGCTGCGCCGGATATCACGCCGGCTGCATTGGCGGCGCGCGGCTGGACCGGCGCGGACTTGCAGGCGTATTTCTCGACGGGCGTCGCGCGGCAGGGATCGGCCTTCGGCGAGATGCATCCGGTCGTGTATCTCAGCACGCAGCATCTGAATCGCGATGACGCCCGCGCCCTCGCGACGTATCTGCTCGGCGACGCGCCTCCCGCGCCAGTGCCGGTCAAGCTGCAATCGGCCGACGCCGAGCCACTCGCAGCCGGCCGGAACCTCTATCTCGATTCGTGCGCCGGCTGTCACGGACGCGAAGGCGAGGGCAAGCCGCACGTCGCCGTCGCGATGAAGGACAACTCGACGCTGCGCCAGGGCGACGCGCGCAATCTAATCGTGTCGATGCTCGACGGCATCGAAGCGCAGCCGTTCGCCGGCGTCGAGCGCATGCAGCCGATGCCGGGCTTCGCCGCGACGTACAGCGATGAGCAGATCGCGCAGTTGGCCAACTACCTGCGGGCGACATGGGGCGGTCAGCCCGGCGATGTCGCCGCCGACAAGGTAAAGTCGCTGCGCTGATGTGAGAAGGCCACGCATTGCGTGGCCTTCGTCTTTTTGATGCCGTCAAACGCGCATGCCGCGCTCGGCCAGTTGCCGCTGCAAGGTCGGCCACATCTTCGACACCGCTTCTTCGCCTGCAAGAATCGCGGCGTTGCGCTGGCTGAAGTCGCTGCTGCTCATCGCGTTCAGATTCGGGCGGATGACCGCGTTCGCGTATTTGTCGAGTTCGTAAGCCTTGATCGACTGGCCCATGATGGTGAACGTCTGCATCAGTACGTCGAACGAACTCTGCGTGAGCGCCGTTTCCGGCCGCGCGGAGATATCGACCGCGATCACGAAATCCGCGCCCATCTTGTGCGCGAACGCGGCGGGCACCGGGCTCACGAGTCCGCCATCGACATATTCATGGTCGCCGATTTTCACCGGCTCGAAGATCGACGGCACGCTGCACGACGCCCGCACGGCCACGCCGGTATTGCCGCGCTGAAAGAGAATCGGCTGGCCGGTCTTGAGGTCGGTGGCGACGATGCCGAGCGGCTTCGCCATTTTTTCGATCGGCCGGTTGTCGAGCGTTTTGTTCAGGAAGTTCTGCAGCGCCACGCCTTGCAGAATGCCGCGCGTGCGAAAGGGCATCGCCCAGTCGCTGATTGAGGCTTCGTCCATCGTCAGCGCGAGCTTGTTCATCGCGATGCCGATCATGCCGGACGCGTACAGCGCCGCGATCACCGAGCCCGCGCTCGTGCCCGCAACCAGATCGACGCGGACGTTGCGCGCTTCGAGCGCCTTGATGACGCCGATATGCGCGAACCCGCGCGCCGCGCCGCCGCCGAGCGCGAGGCCGACTCGCGCGGCGCGTTGCGGGTCCGGCGCCGGCGTATTCGCGACCGGCGCGCTTTTGCCGCCGAGGCCGCCGCTGCCGCCGCTCGTGCTCGTGCTCGTGCAGGCCGCGAGAATGGACGACGCCGCCGCGAGCGAAAACGCGCGGCGCGTCATGCGAGGTGAGCAAGGTGACGATGAATTCAAGTGAGACTCCAGCGATGCGGCGAGTGTGCGATTGCATGCGCGTTTCCGGGTGCTTTGGAAACGGCGCGCACATCATAAAGCAAAAGGCGCGGGCTCAGGCGCAAGGCGGGCGGCGGGTATAATTTCGGGTCATTGAGCCGGCGCCACACGTGCTTGCATCCCGGCCGATAACCGCTTTCGTGCAAGAGCCAACGGCGCTTTCACGCGCCGCCCGTTCGCCTCTTCGCTCTCTCGCCTGGCCGCTTCTTCCGCCGGGCGAGCGCAATCATTCGAGTACATCGAGAAAACAGCAATGACCCAAGTCCGCACCCGCTTTGCCCCGAGCCCGACCGGCTTCATCCATCTCGGCAACATCCGCTCCGCGCTCTATCCGTGGGCGTTCGCGCGCAAGATGAAAGGGACTTTCGTGCTGCGTATCGAGGATACGGACGTCGAGCGTTCGACAGAGGCGTCCGTCGACGCGATTCTGGAAGGCATGGCGTGGCTCGGCCTCGATTTCGACGAAGGCCCGTTCTATCAGATGCAGCGCATGGACCGTTACCGCGAGGTCGTCGGCCAGATGCTGGAGAAGGGCCTTGCGTACCACTGCTACATGTCGACGGAAGAACTTGACGCGTTGCGCGAGCGGCAGCGCGCCGCCGGCGAAAAGCCGCGCTACGACGGCACGTGGCGTCCGGAACCGGGCAAGACGCTGCCGCCGATTCCGGAAGGCGTGAAGCCGGTGGTGCGCTTCCGCAATCCGCTGACGGGCGTGGTCGCATGGGACGACGCGGTGAAGGGCCGAATCGAGATCTCGAACGAAGAGCTCGACGACCTCGTGATCGCGCGCCCCGACGGCACGCCGACGTACAACTTCTGCGTGGTGGTCGACGATCTCGACATGAAGATCACGCATGTGATCCGCGGCGACGACCACGTGAACAACACGCCACGCCAGATCAACATCCTGCGCGCGCTCGGCGGCGAAACGCCGGTCTATGCGCATCTGCCGACCGTGCTGAACGAGCAGGGCGAAAAGATGAGCAAGCGTCACGGCGCGATGGCGGTGATGGGTTACCGCGATGCCGGGTACTTGCCGGAGGCAGTCGTCAACTATCTGGCCCGGCTCGGCTGGTCGCACGGCGATGCGGAAATTTTCTCGCGCGAGCAGTTCATCGAATGGTTCGATCTGGACCATCTCGGCAAGTCGCCCGCGCAATACGACCACGACAAGCTCAACTGGTTGAACGCGCACTACATCAAGGAAGCGGACAACGCGCGGCTCGCCGGGCTGACGCGGCCGTTCCTGCTGCAAGCCGGTATCGACGCCGCCGCAATCGACAACGGCGCGCCGCTCGATCAGGTCGTCGGGCTGCTGAAGGATCGGGCATCGACGGTGAAGGATATCGCCGACAACGCCGCGATGTTTTATCGCGAGCCCACGATCGAAGCCGACGCGTTCGCGCAGCATGTGACCGACGCAGTGCGGCCGGCGATCGCGGACCTGCGCGCGGCGCTCGAACAAGCCGAGTGGAGCAAGGAGGGCGTTTCGGCTGCATTGAAGGCGACGCTCGGCGCGCACAAGCTCAAGATGCCGCAACTCGCGATGCCGGTGCGCCTGCTCGTCGCGGGCACGACGCATACGCCGTCCATCGACATCGTGCTGATGCTGTTCGGCCGCGATACGGTGCTGCGTCGTCTGGAGCGCGCGGCCGCTTGAGCATAGGCGCGCGCAAGGACGCTGAAGAAGCCCTTGCGCGCGTTCGCGAAGTGATAAGTGAAAAAATTGTCGGTTCTATCACCAGAAGGTATTTACAACTTCAAAAGCGGCCTATAGAATCTCGTTTCTGTTCTGCAAGGGGGTATAGCTCAGCTGGGAGAGCGCTTGCATGGCATGCAAGAGGTCAGCGGTTCGATCCCGCTTACCTCCACCAAGAACAGATGAAGTGATTGCGAAGTTGTTCTCCGGGTTCCGGAAGTCGCAAAAAATACTTCACAAGTAACGCGAAGTTGTTTAGAATTTCGGTCTTCGCTGATTTGCAGCAGTTAATCGGCGAAGCAAGCGGTAAAGACAGAATCACAAGTTTCTGTCCCCTTCGTCTAGAGGCCTAGGACATCACCCTTTCACGGTGAGTACAGGGGTTCGAATCCCCTAGGGGACGCCAGAATCAGGCGGCTGCTAGAAAATGCGCTGTCGGTTTCATGAGGTGACTAGAGCCTCGTGAAGCAAGGAAAGAGCTGGAGCGGTAGTTCAGTTGGTTAGAATACCGGCCTGTCACGCCGGGGGTCGCGGGTTCGAGCCCCGTCCGCTCCGCCAACGTTTTGCGAGCAGGAAATACTCCGGCTGATTAGCCGGTTTTTTTTCGCCGCAGGATTGCAAGAAGTTTGCTGTCCCCTTCGTCTAGAGGCCTAGGACATCACCCTTTCACGGTGAGTACAGGGGTTCGAATCCCCTAGGGGACGCCAGAATCAGGCGGCTGCTAGAAAATGCGCTGTCGGTTTCATGAGGTGACTAGAGCCTCGTGAAGCAAGGAAAGAGCTGGAGCGGTAGTTCAGTTGGTTAGAATACCGGCCTGTCACGCCGGGGGTCGCGGGTTCGAGTCCCGTCCGCTCCGCCAGCTTGTTGTGAAAAATCCAGCCTTCGGGCTGGATTTTTTTTGCCCGTTTTTCGCGTCCCCGGTTTCGGTCTTCTCACCGGCATCGCATTTTCCATTGCCAGCACGCGCGCGCTGTCTTAGTGTGGAGGCACTGTCCCGTGCCTGCATGCGTGCGATGCTCGACCCGACCGAAGACCTCTCGCTCTACCAACTCCGCCAGGCGACGATGGCCGACTTCGCCTTCGCCGAGGCCCTCACGCACGACAACATGGTCGGTTATTACCGGCGACACAATCTTGTCTGGCGCGGCGACCTGTTTCTTTCGAGCTGGCGCGAGTCCGAGAACTTCATCCTGCAGGCGGACGGCGTGCCTATCGGCGTCATGCGCGTGACCGAAGAAGACAACTCCCTGCATATACGCGACGTGCAGATCGCGCCGGGTTACCGGGGACGAGGCGCGGGCACGTTTCTGCTGAACACGGCGCATCGCTGGGCGCGGGCCCGCGGGCTGGCCGAATGCCAACTGCGCGTTTTCGTCGACAACCCGGCGGCGCGTCTTTATATGCGGCTCGGCTATCGTCCGGCCGGCCCCAGGCTGGCCCAGCTCGGCGCCATTCGACATATGGTCCGGCGCGTCTGATCCGACGCGCGGACGCTGCATCAGACGCCGCGCGTGTCGTGCTTATCGCGCTCGTCGCTGGCGTCGCGGGCGAAGAACGCCCGCGGACTTTCGCCGAAGGCACGGCGAAACATCGCCGAAAACGCGCTCTGGCTCTGATACCCCAGCTCACGCGCGACCTGCGCGAGCGGCCGGCCCTGACTCAGCAAAGGAATGGCGCGTGCCAGCACGGCCTGCTGCCGCCACTGCGAGAAGCTCACGCCGAGTTCGCGTCTGAACAGGCGCGCGATGGTGCGCGTGCTCGCGCCGGCTTCCGACGACCAGCGTTCGAGATCGGAGTGCGAAGGGTCCGCGAGCACCGCGTCGCAGAGCGCGCGCAGGCGCTTCTCGTTCGGCATCGGCACGGAGAGCGGCAGCGGCTGCGACCGGATGATCTCGTCCAGAGCTAGCGTGCCGAGCAGGCGCTCGCGCTCACGCGTGATCGACGCTTCGTCCAGCGCCGCGATCACCTCGCGCAACAGTGGCGACACTTCCACCACGCGGCACGCGCCGAGCCCGGCCGGCACGACGCTCGCGTCCACATAGAGCGTGCGCAGATACGCATCTTCCACGATTAGCACCTCGTGCGTGACGTTCGGCGGCACCCAAATGGCGCGCGAGGGCGGCACCATCCACGTCGAATCAGCGGTTGCGACGCGCAGCACGCCCCGCGACGTGTAGGCGACTTGCGCCCACGGATGCGTATGCAGCGCGATCCGCACGCCATAGGGCACCGGGCGCGAGCGAACGCGGATCGGATGGTCGAGCGTCGGCGAGTGCTCGACGGGAATGTCGAGGTGTTCGACCTGCTCGAAAGGCGGGCGTGGATCGGCGAACGTGGGCATGGCGGCTCGTCGGGCGGCCGACCTGGCCGCGATCCGCCGATCTTAACCGAAGGGAGCCGCGAGTCCGTCGGCGCTTTATTGGGCGGCGATAATGCGCATCTCGGCGACTAGCGAAAGGAGCGGTTCCTTCGATGCAATATGTTTTCGTGTACGGCACGCTGCGCGCGGGCGAAATCAATGACATCAATCGCGCGGCTGAGCGCAGCGGGATCGCGGCGCCGCAATGGATCGGCACGGCGCACGCGCGTGGCCGGCTCTACGATTTCGGCGCTTATCCCGGCCTCGTTCTCGACGAGGAGGGCGGAACACCGGTCAAAGGAGACGTTTATCGCATCGAGGATGCGCTCGTCGCCGTGCTGGACGAGATCGAGGAAGTGTATCCGGGCGTCGAGGGACTGTTTCGCGCGCACCGGCTGCATGTGGATGTCGAACTAGACGGCGAGGCGACGCATGTCGATTGCCTCATCTATCCGGTAACCGCGAGTGCGGTGCAGGGCTTGCCGCGCATCGAGGGCGGCGACTGGGTGGCGCATCGCGCAGCGCGCGGCTGATCGCCCGTACGACGGTTCTCGCCGTCATCGCGTTCATGCACTGCGATGACGGCGCGGCGCGACCCGCCAGAAGCAGGCCGGCGACACAGGTCCTTACTCGGCCGAATGCTGCATCGACTTGCCGTGCGACTTCTTGTGATGACCCGACTTGTGCATGGTGCTCGATTGATCCATCTGCATGTTTTGCATGCTGGATTGCTGCGATTGCAGATTCTGCGCGCGCGATTCGATGTCCGCGATCCGTGCGGGATCGGTGCTCATCGTCACGCCTTGTTCGCTCTGCGCGTAGGCCGATGCGACCGCGCTCAGGGACAACAGAACAGCCAGGGACACTTTCTTCATTGTTACCTCCTAGTAGCAGTTGAACCCGGGAATCGCCTGTCCGATCCGGTTGGAAAGACAGATACATCAGAGCAAAAATCGCTCCCGCCTGGCTTTGGGCGCGCATCCGTGACGGAATGCGCGTACGCCTGACTGCGTCCATCATAGGCCGAGATCAGGTCAGCGGTGTGTCGGACGACGATACCGGCCCGGCCATGCCAGCCGGAGCGGAATCATACCGGCGCGCACAGGTACTTTCCAGTCCTGATTATTTTGGTATACGCCGGTGATGCGCTAGTACAGGTGCAGCCAGCGCCAGACGTGAAAACGCGCGAGCCCGACCAGCTCGTGCAGCGCAAGCTCGCTGTTCTCCAGGCTTCTGTATCGCGGCAATAACGTCAGCCGATTCTCACGCACATCCGAGACATAGGGCTGCGGCTCGTAGCCGAACGCTTCGAAGGCTCGGACCGAACGTCGCATGTGATACGCGGACGTGATGACGATCAAAGCAGTGTCATGGGCGTTGCCTAAGATGGCGGCTACGTTCTGCGCGTTCTGGTACGTGTTGAGGCTCTTGTTCTCGCGCGTCAGATCGGCCGGTGCGACGCCCTGGGCCAGGACATACGGCGCGTAGTTGTCGGCTTCGGCCTGTCCGTGGTGTTGGGGATCGCCGCCGCTCAGGATCACGCGGCACGAAGCGCCGGTGTCCCGGCATTGCCGATACACCCGCGCCGCCGCGGCGATGCGCGGCACCGAATCGCTCTTCGGCACGAGTTGGCCATGACGCCGGTCCGTGCCCCCGCCCATCAAGACGATGGTGGTTTTCGGCGCGAAGGAGGGCGGTATGGTTTCTTCGTAGCCGTGCTGCGCGATGCGCAGCAGCGGCCTCGCGAGCCAACCGCTCCCGAGGCCCCAGGCGAGCAGCAGGGTGATGATGACAATCGCCGCACGAAGGCGCTTGCAAAACGCAAACAATGCAAAAAAAAGCAGCAATAAAGTAAATAGAACCAATTTAATTGGAGTAACGTATTGGTTTCAGGGCAATTTGCTCCGTCATCGCGTGGTCAGAGCGCATCGGCGGTTGTCGCAGGAAAGCGCGCGATCAGCGCGCTCTCAACGGGGGCTTTTAATAGAAAGCAGCACCTAGCGCAAGCGGCGGCCAAACATTCAGGCAGCGAACGCTCGAATCGTTCGCCCGCGTGAAATTCGGCGCGCCGCGTTTAGTCGACGTCGCGGACCGTCTTGCGACCGTCACGAGCGTCGTCACGGCTGCACAGGAAGAAAAAACGAGATGACCACGTATTCCAACGAAGCGGTACTCGAAGCACTTCGCCGGGCGCAGTATCGTCAAGTTCCGTGGGCGAAACGCCCCAAGGGTTTCGACCACCTTCGCGCCCTCGGGCTGCTCGAGCTCGCGCGGCAACGCACCGTCGCGCCAGCGCCGGGATTTCATGCGCCGGTCGATATCGCCGTCGTCACCGAGCGAGGAAAACAGGAGTTCACGCGGCTCTCGCGCGATGAGCGTTCCATCGACTGGGATTTACGACGCACCGAACCATATATCTTCGGTGGCCACGAAGCGGTGCTCGAAGCCAGAATTTGAGGCGACGCGCGCAGCGCAAGAGCGCGTGAAGTCCGGTCGAAAAAAAGCCCGTGTCCGAGGACACGGGCAGACCGGATTCCACTGTTGCCATGCTGTGCTCATGGCACTGGGTGTGACTGCTGCCGACTCGCCGGGTTCCGCGCGAATCGCGCCTCGTTGCCCAAAGATTCAGTGATGCGGCGAGCGGTCGTCGCGGTCGTTGTCCGGCCGAGCGCGCACGTTGCTCGCAATGTCGCCGCGCAAATCGCCGCGCGGCGCAGGCGGCGTCGCGGCGCGGGCGCGCGCGGCGTCGGGCGACGCGGGCGCCGCCGTCTTCGCGCTGAGGTGCAGATCGGATGCAGGCGGCTGCGCGTGAGCAACGGACGCCGCGCCGGCGAGCCCCGCCAAGACGCCACGCACGAGCAGTGTCGAAACCTTCATGAGAGTGTCCTGAAGCCCTGATCGGACCTGTTGGGTCACTCGTCACGCTAAGCCTCGATTCGTCGCGGCGCTGTAAGCAATCGTAAAGAGTTGTATCGCGCAAGGAACCGCGCGAGGTGGGCAAAACAACGCCGGAAAGCGATCGAAGCCGGCAGAACCGGCTTCGACGTGTGATGCAGTAGGCTCAGGCCATCTTGGCCGGCGCGCGCCACGATTCGGGATTGGTCCAGAACGCGCCGCGCAGTCGATCGCGGCTCGGCGGAGCCGGCGGCTTCACCGCGCTCGATCCGATACGCCCGCGCAGCGACACCTCGCGGCCGTTGCTCGACAGACGCTTCACGATTTCCGCGAGCGTGCCATCGGCCTGCCATTCGTCGAAGCGACGGCGGCAGGTGGGGGGCGAGGGATAACGGCCCGGCAGCTTCGACCAGCCTTCGCCCGTCGACAGCACCCACAGCACGGCGTTGACCACCGACCGCGCTTCGACGCGCGGCCGGCCGCGCCGCTCGCTGCGCGCGGGCTCGGAACAGAACAACGCCTCAACCAGCGCCCACTCGTTATCTCTCAAATCGTCGAACAGCACCATATCTCACCTCAGCGAAGCTAACCCCGGTGCGCTGCCCCGCGCCGCGCACTCTGGTCGAATCCGATGAACGAATCCAGGGAAGGCCGAAGCGGCTGCGGCAAACCAGTTTCCGATACGTCCGCTGTGCTTCGACCTCTGTGCGCAATGAAATGCGAGAACCATGCCATGCACGTCGCGAAATCCGCGAAACCCGCATGGCAGTAGGCTGACGCGATGCCAGCATGGCCCGTATCAGACCCGAATCCGATTGATTAAGAAATCGGGAAAATCACCAATCCTGTGCAGGAAGCCCTCCCGGCGTGCGTTTCGATCCGTTTGCTGCACCGCAGCGAAACGGTTGTGATGGCCTATAATTTCGCATGAGACCATGCTTTTCATGAATCGCTGGAATGAACGCCTCCCTGAACGTGACGTTGCGCCAACTGCGCGTCTTTATTGAAGTGTCGCGGCTGCGCAGCTTCAGCCGCGCCGGCGCTGAGATCGGCTTGACGCAGTCAGCGGTGAGCCGCTCCGTGCGCGAGCTGGAGAGCGAAATCGGACTGAAACTGATCGACCGGACCACGCGCGAAGTGCAACTGACCGATGTCGGCATGGATCTCGTCGGCACCGTGTCGCGCCTGCTCGCGGATCTGGACGAGGCCCTGCGCGAAGCGCGCGATCTGGGGCAGCAGCGTCGCGGCCGGGTGATCGTCGCGGCGAGCCCCACGATCGCGTGCCGGCTGATGCCGCGTGTGATCGCGTCGTGCTCGCGACAGTTTCCGCTCGTCACGCTCAGCCTGCGGGACGACGTCCAGTCAGACGTGCTTCGCAAGGTGAAGTCGGGCGAAGTGGATTTCGGCGTCGTGATCGGTCCGTTCTCCGCAGACGATCTGCATGGCGAAGCCGTGATGACCGATTCCTTCTGCCTTGTCGCGCGGCGCGATCATCCTCTCGCGCACGAACGCGCCGCGCCCTGGGAGGCGCTCGCGGGCGAGCGGCTCGTCATGCTGGACTACGCATCGGGCAGCCGTCCGATTATCGATGCCGTCATGCAGCAGCACGGTGTCGAGGCGCAGGTGGTGCAGGAACTCGGTCATTCGGCGACCGTGTTCGGGCTGGTGGAAGCGGGCGTCGGCGTGAGCGTGCTGCCGTGGCTTGCGTTGCCGTTGCCGGCGGATTCGTCGCTCGTCGCGCTGCCGCTCGAACCGCGCGCCGAACGCACGGTGGAACTGGTGCGGCGGCGCGACCGCTCGCTGTCGCCGGCGGCGCAGTCGGTCTGGTCGCTGATCGCGGGGCTGCCGCGACGCGCCGAAGAGCTGTGAAGGCCGCGCTTTTTATCGCGCTCGCGTTAGACTTGTTCCTTTTCGACGGAGCGGGCGATGAGTGAATCGGAAGGCGCGGTAATCGCTGAATTGGGCGGCTTGACGGCGCAGACGCACGCGGGCGGCGCGCCGAACGCGCGCGACGCCGTGCGGGCGTTGCGTCCCTCGCAGATTCGCGAAGTCGCGAACGCCGGATTCGGCGTGCCGGACGTGCTGCCGTTCTGGTTCGGCGAATCGGACCGGGTCACGCCCGAATTCATTCGCGATGCGGCGAGCCGCGCGCTCGCCGACGGCGCGACGTTCTACACGCACAATCTGGGCATCGCGCCGCTGCGCGAGGCGCTCGGCCGCTACGTCAGCGCGCTGCACGGCGCGACGCCCGCCGATCACATCGCAGTGACGAGCGCGGGCGTGAACGCGCTGATGCTTGCCGCGCAACTCGTCGCGGGCGCGGGCGACCGCGTGGTCGCGGTGACGCCGCTGTGGCCGAACCTCGTCGAGATTCCGAAGATTCTCGGCGCGACGGTCGAAACGGTCTCGCTGACCTACGGCGAGCGCGGATGGACGCTCGATCTGGACCGGCTGCTCGCCGCGCTCACGCCGTCCACGCGCATGCTGATGATCAACTCGCCGAACAACCCGACCGGCTGGACGATGACGCGCGACGAGCAGCGCATCGTGCTCGACCATTGCCGGCGCCACGGCATCTGGATCGTGGCGGACGAGGTCTACGAGCGCCTGTATTACGGTTCGGGCGCGAACGTGGCGCCGTCTTTCCTCGATCTTGCAGATCGCGACGAGCGCGTGATCGCGGTCAATTCGTTCTCGAAGGCGTGGCTCATGACCGGCTGGCGGCTCGGCTGGCTGGTCGCGCCCGCGCGCCTGATGGACGATCTCGGCAAGCTCGTGGAGTACAACACGTCGTGCGCGCCGTCGTTCGTGCAGCAGGCGGGCATCGTCGCAGTGGAACAGGGCGAGCCGTTCACGCAATCGCTTGTCGCGGACCTGCGCGCGAGCCGCGATCATCTGGTGAACGCGCTGCAGCGTATAGAAGGGGTCGACGTGCGCGCCCCCGACGGTGCGATGTACCTGCTCTTCTCGCTGCCGGGCGCCGAGCGCAGCCTGGAACTGTGCAAGGCGCTGGTGAAAGAGGCGGGACTCGGGCTCGCGCCGGGCAGCGCATTCGGCGCGGAAGGCGAAGGCTTCGTGCGCTGGTGCTACGCCTGCGACCCGGCACGCCTCGACGTGGGCGTCGAACGCCTGCGGCGCTTTTTGTCGGCGCAAGGCGCGAAGTAAGGGCCGCGCGAGGATTGAATCAGCGGCAAGTGAGTCGAGCGGGGCGTAATCGATCACCTTTACGCCCCGGTTCTTTTTGCGTAATATGGCGCTCAGTCACGCGCTTTCGCCTAGGAAAGCGCCACCTCGTCCGGCTGGGATGGCCCGGCGATTCGCTCACCGATCGCCCATTGTCGCCTCTCCCCGGTGCGTGCTCCCAATCAATATGACCGATTACAATCGGGCGAGCGCGTCTTGAAACTCCGCGTCCAGCTGCATCGTGCGCACCGCTTCGGTGACGTTCGAACTCGCTCAGGCTCGTTTTGAACCGGATCATTGACCATTAAGGGTTGACCCAAGCTGCATGAATACCCAAGAGGCGAAAATCGTCCTCGAGACTGCTTTGATCTGCGCGCAGGAACCGCTGCGGGTGAGTGAATTGCGCAAGCTCTTCGCCGAGGACATTTCGGCCGATACGGTGCGCACGCTGCTCGAAGGACTACAGGCTGATTGGTCGGGGCGCGGCGTCGAGCTGGTGGCGCTTGCGTCGGGATGGCGCTTCCAGAGCAAGCCCGCCATGCGGACTTATCTCGACCGGCTCAATCCCGAAAAGCCGCCGAAATACTCGCGGGCAGTGCTCGAAACGCTCGCCATTATTGCTTATCGGCAGCCGGTCACGCGCGGCGATATCGAAGAGATTCGAGGCGTGACGGTGAATACGCAGGTGGTGAAGCAACTGGAAGATCGCGGGTGGATCGAGGTCATCGGACATCGCGACGTGCCCGGCCGGCCCGCGCTGTACGCCACGACCAAGCAGTTCCTCGACGACCTCGGCCTGACCGCGCTCGACGAACTGCCGGCGCTGGACAACCCGTCGGCGCAATTCGAGGCGTCGCTGCTCGCGCAGCATTCGATCGAGTTTGCGGACGGCGCAGCCGCGCAGTCATCTCCCGGCGAAACCGCGGTGGACGGCACGATGGCCGTCGCGCATCCGGCAGAAGCGATCCTGACGAACGCCGCGCCGGAAGCCGCGATGCCGGAAATCACCGACATGACGGACGCTGCGCCGGGCGAAGCATCCGAGGCCGGAACGCTTCGTGCGGGCGAAAAGACGGACGGGCCCGCGCTTACCGAGGTCCGCCTGATGCCTGCGCCCGATGCATCCGATTCAGAAGAAGCGCCTGCGCTGGCCGACGCAGGCGACGCTGGCACACATCGAGAACACGATGCGACCGACGCCCGCCCATCGAGCGGCGTCGAACTGAACGACGCCGACCTGAACGACGGCGAATCCGACGAAGAACCGAAGGCGCGCCGCGCCTGACGCAATTGCATGGCCCCTGATTCAACCGGCTCTCGATAAAACATCACGTCGAAGACGACGAGCCGGACCGGTCAGCGGAAATTTTTGACGCGCCCGCCAAGGGTGCGCATTCGACATTTGAGGTTGTTTTGACACACTCCCACGACAGCGATTCGCCCGAATCCGCGCGCCCCGTGCATGGCGCGGACGCCCATGAGTCGGCCGATGCCGGCGAACGCACGCGCACCGACGAGAGCGCCGAGGGCGACGATCGTCCGCGCCGCGGCCTGCGCCGCGGTCCGCGCAGTCTGATCGCACGACGCCGGGCTGTCGCCAAGACCAAGGGCGCGGATGGCGCGCCGGACGCCGCGACCGAAGCACCGCAGCCGGACGGCGCCGCCGCCGCGCAGGCGCGCGCGCCGCGCGCGGAAGCGGGCGCGAAGGCGCCGCGAAAGCCGGCAGCGAAGCGTGACCCTAAGCGTGACCCCAAGCGCGACACGGCGGACGACCAGCAGGACGCCGCGCGGCAAAGTGGCCGCAAGCGAGGGCGTCGCGATGACGGAGAAGTCGCCGTGGAAGCGTCCGTCGAAGCGGCAGCATCCGCGCCGCGTGAGGGCGGCCAGCGCAAGACCGCGCCGCAAAAGCGTGAACGGCAGCCGCGCAGCGGCAAGCGCAACGATGCAGGCCCGGCGACGGTCGAGAGCGCGGCCGCCGCCGCCGTCGACGACGTCTTCGCGTACGTCACGTCCCCGGCATTCGACGCGGACAACGGCTCGGCGGGCGTGCGCGCGCCGATGCTGCGCCGTGGCCGCAACGCGCCCCAGCAAAAGCGCGTGCTGGAACCGGACGACGACGCCCCGAAGCTGCACAAGGTGCTGGCCGACGCCGGCATGGGATCGCGGCGCGACATGGAGGAATTGATCATCGCGGGGCGCGTGTCGGTGAACGGCGAGCCCGCGCACATCGGGCAGCGCATCATGCCGACCGACCAGGTGCGCATCAACGGCAAACCGCTCAAGCGCAAGCTCGCGAGCAAGCCGCCGCGCATCCTGCTGTATCACAAGCCGACGGGCGAGATCGTCAGTCACGCGGACCCGGAAGGCCGTCCGTCCGTGTTCGACAAGCTCCCGTCGATGAAGACGGCGAAGTGGCTCGCGGTCGGCCGGCTCGACTTCAATACGGAAGGGCTTCTGCTGCTGACCACCTCCGGCGATCTGGCGAACCGGTTCATGCACCCGCGCTATAGCGTCGAGCGTGAATATGCGGTGCGCGTCGTCGGTCAGTTGTCCGAGGGAATGAAGCAGAAGCTGCTCAAAGGCGTGGAGCTCGACGACGGCCCGGCCAACTTCCTGCGCATCCAGGACGGCGGCGGCGAAGGCACGAACCATTGGTACCACGTCGCGCTGGCGGAAGGCCGCAATCGCGAAGTGCGCCGCATGTTCGAGGCGGCGGGGCTCATGGTCAGCCGACTCATCCGCACCCGCCACGGTCCGATCGCATTGCCGCGCGGGCTCAAGCGGGGTCGCTGGGAAGAGCTGGAAGACAACCAGGTGCGCAGCCTGATGGCGGCGGTCGGCCTCAAGGCGCCGACGGCCGAAAAGGGCGGACGCAGCGCCGCGCCGCGCGTTCAGCCGGATCCGATGCAGACGTCGATGGGCTTCATCACGCGCGAGCCGGTCTTGAGCTCGCACTTGCGCGCGGCGCAGACGCCGGCGCGCGGCGGCCGCCGCGGCGGCGCGGGCGGGCTTCCCGGCGCGTTCGGCGCGAGCGGGATGGGCGGCTTCGGCGGCAACACGGGCAATACCGGCAACGCCGGCGGCCCGGGCCGGCGAGGCGGCCGTGAGCCGAACGGCAACCGCATCGGCAATGAGCCGAGTGGCAATCGCGCGAACGGCGCCCGCTCGGGACAGCGCAATGCGCGCGGACAGGGTCCGCAAGGCATGAACGGGCCGGCCAAGCGTCCGGCGGGCGGCAACGGCACGCGCGGCAACCGTCAGGGCGGCGGGCAGCAAGGCGCGGGGCAAGGCAAGGCGGGCGCCGGACGCGGCCCGCGCAACCGCACGCGCGGGCGTTGAACGCGCGTTGACGCGTCGTTTCGGTCGGTCGCGGGTGCGCCTGCGGCCGATCCACCGAAAAAGGCGTCGCCGAGCCATCGGTATAAAGCAAAAAAGCATGCGAACTGGCACGAAACGGGTCCGATCGCGGGCATTACGTTTGCGTTTATCCCGAAAAATGGCTAAAATCACGGAGTCGCTGGGCACATAGTTTTTGCACTGCCCGGGTGCGACCTCGGTTGAAAAAGATGGGCGTTGCGCCCATTTTTTTTTGGCTTTTTGGTTCGGCATCTCGGGAGCAGGGGTGCGCCCAGTCAAGGCGCTCGCCCGCAGGTGTTTCGCGGCGCGGGCGCGAAACACCTTGGAGTAACTGTGCAACTGACGGAACTGATTGAAACCACGGTCTCGAGCCTGGGCTACGAGCTTGTCGATCTCGAACGTTCGGGAGGCGGCATGCTGCGTATTTATATCGACCAGCCGGCCGGTATCGCCATCGAAGACTGCGAGAAAGTCACGCGTCAGCTTCAGTATGTGCTCGAAGTCGAAAACGTCGATTACGACCGCCTCGAAGTGTCGTCGCCGGGGCTCGACCGCCCGCTCAAGAAGCTGGCCGACTTCGAGCGCTTCGCCGGCAACGAAGCCGTCATCACATTGAAAAAGCCGCTGGACGGGCGCAAGTCGTTCCGCGGCGTTCTGCACGCCCCCGAGGGCGACAAGATCGGTTTGGAATTCGAAGGGAAGGACGGCGCCGCGATGCTCGATTTCACGCTCGCGGACCTCGATAAAGCACGTCTCGTCCCCAAAGTTGACTTTAGGAGCCGCAAACAATGAGTCGCGAAGTTTTGATGCTGGCGGATGCGCTGGCGCGCGAAAAAAACGTCAACAAGGACGTGGTGTACGCAGCTCTGGAGGCTGCGCTTGCTTCGGCAACGAAAAAGCTGTTCGAGGAAGATGTCGATATCCGCGTCGCGATCGACCGTGAAAGCGGCGAGCACGAGACGTTCCGCCGCTGGCGCGTGGTGCCGGACGAGGCCGGCCTTCAAGAGCCGGACCAGGAAATTCTGCTGTTTGAAGCGAAAGAGCAAAAGCCTGACGCGCAAGTGGACGACTATATCGAGGAACCCATTCCGTCGATCGAATTCGGCCGCATCGGCGCGCAGGCTGCCAAGCAGGTCATTTTGCAGAAGGTGCGCGACGCCGAGCGCGAGCAGATCCTGAACGACTTCCTCGAGCGCGGCGAAAAGATCATGACCGGCTCGGTCAAGCGTCTGGACAAGGGCAATTTCATCGTCGAGTCCGGCCGCGTGGAAGCGCTGCTGCGCCGCGACCAGCTGATTCCGAAGGAAAACCTGCGCGTGGGCGACCGCGTGCGCGCGTACATCGCGAAGGTCGACCGCACGGCGCGCGGTCCGCAGATCGAACTGTCGCGCACCGCGCCCGAATTCCTGATGAAGCTCTTCGAACTCGAAGTGCCGGAAATCGAGCAAGGGCTGCTGGAAATCAAGGCGGCCGCGCGCGATCCCGGCGTGCGTGCGAAAATCGGGGTGATCGCCTACGACAAGCGCATCGACCCGATCGGAACGTGCGTGGGCATCCGCGGTTCGCGCGTGCAGGCCGTGCGCAACGAGCTCGGTGGCGAGAACGTCGACATCGTGCTATGGTCGGAAGACCCCGCGCAGTTCGTGATCGGCGCCCTCGCGCCGGCAGCCGTTCAGTCGATCGTCGTCGATGAAGAAAAGCATTCGATGGACGTCGTCGTGGACGAGAGCGAACTCGCGGTCGCCATCGGCCGCAGCGGCCAGAACGTTCGACTCGCCAGCGAGCTCACCGGCTGGCAGATCAATATCATGACGCCGGACGAATCGGCGCTGAAGCAGAACGAAGAGCGCGGCAAGTTGCGCAATCTGTTCATGGCGCGTCTGGATGTGGACGAGGAAGTCGCCGACATCCTGATCGACGAAGGCTTCACGAGCCTCGAAGAAATCGCCTATGTGCCGCTCAACGAGATGCTCGAAATCGAAGCGTTCGACGAAGACACCGTGCACGAGCTGCGCAACCGGTCGCGTGACGCGCTGCTCACGATGGCGATTGCCAACGAGGAGAAGGTCGAAGGCGTCGCGCTCGATCTGAAGAGCCTCGAAGGCATGGACAACGAGCTTCTCGCGAAGCTCGCGGAGCATCAGATTCAGACCCGCGACGACCTCGCGGAGCTGGCAGTAGATGAACTGGTCGAGATGACCGGGATGGAAGAGGATAACGCTCGCGCGTTGATCATGAAAGCACGTGAACACTGGTTCCAGTGAGAAATGACCATGGCGCACTGAAATATCGCGGCCAGTTCGGCCGCATGACCCGATCTAACCGCAAGGACTGATCCTTGCATCAAGAGGAATGAATGGCGAGTAACAACGTAGCCCAATTTGCCGCGGAACTCAAAATGCCTGCGGGCGTGCTGCTCGAGCAGTTGCAGGCGGCTGGCGTCCAGAAAGCGAGCGCGAACGACGACCTGTCCGAGACGGACAAGGCGCGTCTGCTCGATCATTTGCGCAAGTCGCACGGGTCCGCCGATGCCGACAAGCGCAAGATCACTCTGACCCGCCGGCATACGTCGGAAATCAAGCAATCCGACGCAACGGGTAAGGCTCGCACCATTCAGGTCGAGGTGCGCAAGAAGCGTGTGTTCGTGAAGCGCGACGAGGCCGGCATCGAGCAGCCGGCAGAGACGCCGAATCAGGTCGAAGACGAAGTCGACGAGGCCGAACTGCAGCGCCGCGAGGAAGAAGCGCGCCGCGCCGCGGAGCAACTCGAGCGCGAAGAGCGCGAGTTGAAGGAGCGTCAGGCGCGTCTCGAACAGGAAGAAGCGGAGCGTCGTGCCCGCGAGGAAGCGGCTGAAGCCGAGCGTCGCCGCCAGGAAGCGGAAGCCGAGCGCCGCGCGCAGGCCGCCGCGCAGGCCGCGGAGATTTCGCGCGCCGCGCAGGCAGCGCGTCAGGAAGCCCGCGCGCCGGTCGCTGCCGAGGTGAAAGCCGAGGCCAAGCCGCCGAAACAGGACGATACGGCCCAGCGCGAAGCCGCCGAAAAGGCAGCCGAAGAAAAGGCGGCGAGCGAACGCGCCGCCCAGCGCGAAGCCGCGAAGAAGGCGGAAGACGCCGCGCGCGAAGCCGCCGAGAAGGCGCGTCTCGAACAGGAAGCCATCGCGAAGCGTCGTGCAGCGGCGGAAGCCGAAGCGCGCGCCATTCGCGAGATGATGAACACGCCGCGCAAGGCGCAGGTCAAGGCGCCGGAACCGGCGCCTGCGGCGAAGCCCGCCGAAGCGGCCAAGGCTGCCGAAGCGAAGGGCACGCTGCACAAGCCGGCGAAACCCGAAGGCGCGCAAGCCGCGCGACCGGCTGCCGCGAAGAAGCCGGCGCCTGGCGCGGCAGCGCCCGCCACGACGGCGCCGACCGGCGACAAGAAGAAAGCCGGCGGCAAGGGCGGCTGGCAGCAGGACGACGCATCGAAGCGCCGCAGCATCAAGACGCGCGGCGACACGAGCGGCGGCGTCGATCGCGGCTGGCGCGGTGGTCCGAAGGGCCGTGGCAAGCATCAGGAACAGACGTCGTTCCAGGCGCCGACCGAGCCGATCGTCCGTGAAGTGCACGTGCCGGAAACCATCTCGGTGGCCGATCTCGCGCACAAGATGTCGGTGAAGGCTTCGGAAGTCATCAAGGTGATGATGAAGCTCGGCCAGATGGTCACGATCAACCAGGTGCTGGACCAGGAAACGGCGATGATCGTCGTCGAGGAACTGGGCCACCGCGCGGTCGCGGCGAAGCTGGACGATCCCGAGGCGTTGCTCATCGAAGGCGAAGCCGCCGAGGAAACGGCAGAGCGTCTGCCGCGTCCGCCGGTCGTCACCGTCATGGGCCACGTCGACCACGGCAAGACCTCGCTCTTGGACTACATTCGTCGCGCGAAAGTGGCGGCGGGCGAAGCGGGCGGCATCACGCAGCATATCGGCGCGTATCACGTCGAAACGCCGCGCGGCGTCATCACCTTCCTGGATACGCCGGGTCACGAGGCCTTCACGGCCATGCGTGCGCGCGGCGCGAAGGCAACCGACATCGTCATTCTGGTGGTCGCAGCCGACGACGGCGTGATGCCGCAGACGAAGGAAGCGATCGCGCACGCGAAGGCGGGCGGCGTGCCTATCGTCGTGGCGATCAACAAGATCGACAAGCCCGAGGCGAACTCGGACCGCGTGAAGCAGGAACTGGTCGCGGAAGGCGTGGTGCCGGAAGAGTACGGCGGCGATTCCCCGTTCATCGAAGTGTCGGCGAAGACCGGCAAAGGCATCGACGATCTGCTGGAAAACGTGTCGCTGCAAGCGGAAGTGCTGGAATTGACCGCTCCGGTCGACGCCGGCGCGAAGGGCCTCGTGATCGAAGCGAAGCTCGACAAGGGCAAGGGCCCGGTCGCGACCATTCTGGTGCAGTCGGGCACGCTGAACCGCGGCGACGTGGTTCTCGCGGGCAGCGCCTATGGCCGCGTGCGCGCCATGCTGGACGAAACCGGCAAGCCGACGAAGTCCGCTGGTCCGTCGATCCCGGTGGAAATCCAGGGTCTGTCGGAAGTGCCGGCGGCGGGCGAAGAAGTCATCGTGTTGCCGGACGAGCGCAAGGCGCGCGAAATCGCGCTGTTCCGTCAGGGCAAGTTCCGCGACGTGAAGCTCGCCAAGCAGCAGGCCGCGAAGCTCGAGAACATGCTGGAGCAGATGGGCGAAGGCGAAGTGCAAAACCTGCCGCTCATCGTCAAGGCGGACGTGCAGGGTTCGCAAGAAGCCCTCGTACAGTCGCTGCAGAAGCTCTCGACCGGCGAAGTGCGCGTGCAGATCGTGCACAGCGCGGTCGGCGCGATCAGCGAGTCGGACGTCAACCTGGCGACCGCGTCGAAGGCGGTCATCATCGGCTTCAACACGCGTGCGGATGCGCAAGCCCGCAAGCTGGCCGAATCGAACGGCATCGACATTCGCTACTACAACATCATCTACGACGCAGTGGATGAGGTGAAGGCGGCCATGTCCGGCATGCTCGCGCCGGAGAAGCGCGAGACGGTGACGGGCACGGTCGAGGTGCGTCAGGTCATTCGTGTGCCGAAGGTCGGTCTGATCGCGGGTTGTATGGTCACGGACGGTTTCGTGAAGCGCACGTCGTCGGTTCGCGTGATCCGCAACAACGTCGTGATCCACACCGGCGAGCTGGATTCGCTGAAGCGGTTCAAGGACGACGTCAAGGAAGTGCGTCAGGGCTTCGAGTGCGGTATCTCGATCAAGAACTTCAACGACATCGTCGAAGGCGATCAACTGGAAGTCTTCGAAGTGACGGAAGTGGCTCGCACGCTGTAATGCATTAGTACGCCGAGCTCGAGGCGGAGCGGGCCTGAGGGCTCGCTCCGCCTTTTTCTTTGGCGCGGCGATAGAGAAGGGAAGGAACCAAGATCATGGCTAAAAGACGGACGTCCACGAATCGCAACGTGCAGATTGCGGACCAGATTCAGCGCGATCTCTCGGAACTGATGCGCGAGGTGAAGGACCCGCGTATCGGCCTCGTCACGATGCAGAGCGTCGAGCTGACGCCCGACTACGCGCACGCGAAGGTCTATTTCACGACGCTCACGGGCGACCCGAAGCAGACCGAAGAGGCGCTCAACCACGCGGCCGGTCATCTGCATAACCTGCTGTTCAAGCGCCTGCACATTCATACGGTGCCGACGCTGCATTTCCACTACGACAAGACGATCGAGAAGGCCGTCGAGATGTCGCGCCTGATCGACGAAGCCAATGCGACGCGCGCCAAAGACGACGAAGAAGGTGCGTGAGTGAAAGGCGGTCCGAAGATCCCGCGCCGCGCGCTCGACGGCGTGTTGCTGCTGGACAAGCCGCTCGGTTTGTCGAGCAACGACGCGCTCATCAAGGCGAAGCGCCTTTATCTGGCGAAGAAGGCGGGTCACACGGGCACGCTCGATCCGCTTGCCACCGGTCTTTTGCCGCTGTGCTTCGGCGAGGCGACGAAGTTCTCGCAAGACCTGCTCGAAGCGGACAAGACGTACGAAGCGACGATGCGCCTCGGCATTCGCACGACGACGGGCGACGCCGAAGGCGAGGCTGTCGAGACGCGCGACGTCCTGTGCGACGAAGCGGCCGTCGAAACGGCGATGCAGCGGTTTCTCGGCGAAATCGTTCAGGTGCCGCCGATGTATTCGGCGCTCAAGCGCGACGGCAAGCCGCTCTACGAATACGCCCGCGCCGGGCAGACGGTCGAGCGCGAAGGCCGTCACGTCACGATCCACGCGTTGAAAACGATCGCCTGCGCGCTGCCGCTCGTGACGTTTCGCGTGACGTGCAGCAAGGGCACGTATGTGCGGACGCTGGCGGAAGATATCGGCGAGGCGTTGGGCTGCGGCGCGCATTTGACGGCGCTGCGTCGCACCGGAGTCGGCGCGTTGACGCTGGAAGGCGCGGTGACGCTGGATGCGTTAGCCGCTGCGACCGAGCCGGAGCGCGATGGCTGGTTGCGTCCGGTCGATGCGCTGCTGTCGACGTTCCCCGCTGTGCATCTGCACGACGACGCGACGCGGCGCTTCAGGCACGGTCAGCGGCTGCGCCTGGATGAACTGTGCGAACCGGCATCCGTTTGGCAGGCTGAGGACACGCGAGTGCGCGTCTACGACGATGCGGGAAAGCTGCTCGGCGTCGCGCGAGCAGCGGAGGGCGTGCTCGCCCCTGAGCGGTTGGTGGTGAGCGGGTCTTGATCGACCGCCGCAAGTGCATCCACAAACGAAAAGGAGAGGCTAGCGCCTCTCCTTTTTCATTTCCGCCGATGCAATTCGCTCAATGCGCCGCCGATGCCGCCGCCGCCGAATCGCCGCCGCCCGAGCGCTCGGGACGCGTAATCCAGATCAGCGCGATCAGCGCCACGAAAATCCCGGCCGAAATATAGAACATGTCGTTCACGCCGAGCTGCGCGGCCTGCTGCGTCGCCATGCTGTTGAAGAGCCCGTAGGTCTGCTCCTTCGACATGCCGAGCGCGCTCATCTGCTGCATGGAATTGGCGAAGGTCGGATTGTACGAGTTCGCCTGTTCGACCAGTTGCGCATGGTGCACGATCGACCGATGTTCCCACGCCGTCGAGAAGATGGACGTGCCGATGCCGCCGCACATGATCCGCACGAAGTTCGACAAGCCCGACGCCGCCGGAATGCGATGCCCCGGCAACCCTGACAGCGTGATCGACACGAGCGGAATGAAGAAGCCCGCCATGCCGATGCCCTGAATGAGCGTCGGCAGCGTCAGCGACCATGTATCGACGCCGGTCGTGTAGCGCGAACGCATCCAGAAGCACAGCGCGAACACGAGGAACGCGGCCGTCGCGATGCGACGCGGGTCCGTGCGCGGCAGGAACTTGCCCGTGATGGGCGAAAGCAGAATGGCGAACACGCCGACCGGCGCCATCACTAGCCCGGCGTTCGTCGCCGTGTAGCCGATGTCCGTCTGCAGCCACAGCGGCAGGAGCACGAGATTGCCGAAGTACAGCCCGTAGCCGATCGACAGCGCAATGGTGCCGCCCGTGAAGTTGCGCAGTTCGAAGAGCGACAGGTCGACGACCGGATGCTCCGCCGTCAGCTCCCACACGATGAAGAACGCGAACGAAATCACCGCGATCAGCGCCAGCACGACGATGGTCGTCGAGTTGAACCAGTCGAGGTCCTTGCCCTTGTCGAGCATGATCTGCAAGGAGCCCACCCAGATCACGAGCAGCCCGAGGCCGACCGTGTCGATAGGCGCCTTGCGAATCGCGGAATCGCGGTCGCGGAAGATGGCGAACGTGGCGAGCGCCGCCGCGAAGCCGACCGGGATGTTCACGTAGAAGATCCAGGGCCACGAGATGTTGTCGGAGATCCACCCGCCGAGCACCGGTCCCGCGACCGGCGCGATGAGCGTGGTCATCGACCACATCGAGAGCGCCATCGGTGCCTTCTCGCGCGGATAGCTCGCGAGCAGCAGCGTCTGCGACAGCGGAATCATCGGCCCGGCGACCGCGCCCTGCAATACGCGCGCGGCCAAGAGGAACGGCAGCGTCGGCGCGAGGCCGCACAGCCACGACGCGAGCACGAACAGGATGATCGAGCCGAGGAACAGGCGCACTTGTCCGAACCGCTGCGTGAGCCAGCCCGTGAGCGGCACCGAGATCGCGTTGGCGACTGCGAAGGACGTGATGACCCACGTGCCTTGGTCGGACGACACGCCGAGATCGCCCGAAATCGACGGAATCGAGACGTTCGCGATCGACGTGTCGAGCACGTTCATGAACACCGCGAGCGACACGGCGATCGTCCCGATGACGAGCTTGCCGCCCGAAAGCGGCGGATGGACGACGTTAGCTTGAGACATGTGTTGGTTCCGCGAAGCGGCCGCTTACATCAGTTTGGCGGCCGACGCGGACTTCGTCGCGTTGCCGCGCGAAGCCGCGGGCGAGCCCGTGCCTTGCGTACCCGCGCCGTTGCCGGCGTTCTGCTGGATGATGCGCGCGATTTCCGCGTCGGCCTGGGCGCCGTACTTGTCGAACACGTTCGTCTGATAGACGGTGTTCGGCACGTTGCCCAGCTGGCCGCCTTGCTCGTCCTTGATGGTGACGTCGACGTTCATCGAGAGGCCGATACGCAGCGGATGCTGCTCCAGTTCCTTCGGATCGAGTTCGATACGCACCGGCAGGCGCTGCACGACCTTGATCCAGTTGCCGGTCGCGTTCTGCGCGGGCAGCAGCGAGAACGCCGAACCCGTGCCGGCCGAGAAGCCGATCACCTTGCCGTGGAACACGACGCCCGAGCCGTAAAGGTCGGCCGTGAGCTCGACCGGCTGGCCGATGCGCATGTGCTTCAGTTGTACTTCCTTGAAGTTCGCGTCGACCCACACGCCGTTGAGCGGCACGATGGCCATCAGCGGATTGCCCGGCGCGACGCGCTGGCCGACCTGCACCGAACGCTTCGCGACGTAGCCCGTGACCGGCGCGGGCAGCGTGTTGCGCGCGTAGTTGATGTACGAGTCGCGCACCTTCGCGGCTGCGGCGAGCACGTTCGGATGGTCCGCGATAGTCGTGTTCGCCGTCAGCGACCGGTTCGAGGCCAGTTCCTGCTGCGCGGCGTCGAGCGCGGCCTGCGCGCTGCGCACGGCGTCGCGTGCGTGCGAGATTTCTTCCTGCGAGACCGCGCCCGTCTGGGCAACCGTCAGGCGGCGGCGCAGGTCGTCCTGCGCGCGGGACAAGTCCGACTTGCGCAGCGCGACTTGCGCTTCGTACTGGTTGTTATTGACGAAGAACGTGCGAACCTGCCGCACCGTCTGCGCGAGATTCGCTTCCGCCTGGTCGAGCGCGACTTTGGAATCGGCCGGATCGAGCGCCACGAGCGGATCGCCGACCTTCACGGTCTGCGTGTCGTCGGCGTTCACGGATACCACGGTGCCGACTACTTGCGGCGTGATCTGCACGACGTTGCCGTTGACGTACGCGTCGTCCGTCGACTCGTGGAAGCGGGCGACGAGGAAGTAGTACAGGCCGTATGCAATCGCGGCGATGAGAATGACGAGGACGATCAGCGTCATCAGCATGCGGCGCTTGCCACTGCTCTGCTTCGGCGCAGGCGCGTTGGCGGCGGTTTGTTGAGGGTCGCTCATGAAGGGCTCCGAAAATTCCGTGTTGGTCTTGTTGCGTGTTCTTTCGAGTCGCTCAGTGCGACGGCGCGGCTTGATCTGCGGCCTGCCGTTGCCCGCTGCCGTCGATGGCGAGGTTCGTGCTCGTCGCGTCGAAACCGCCGCCGAGCGAACGAATCAGCGCAATCTGCAGGTCGCTGCGCTTCAGGCGCAGGTTCGTCACCGTCTGCTCGTTCGCGAGGCGATTTTCGTCCGCCGTGAGCACTTGCAGTTGCGGCGAGAGGCCGGCCTTGTAGCGAATTACCGCCAACTGATAGGCGCTTGTCGCAGCGGCGAGCGCGCGTTGCGCGTCGGCCATCTGCCTGTCGAGCGAGCGGATCGCGGAGATGTTGGTCGCCACGTCGTTCAGCGCGTTCACGAGCGTCTGATTGTAGTTGGCGACGACATTATCGAAATCCGCGTAACGGCCTTTCAGCTGGGCGCGCAGCGCGCCGGCATCGAAGATCGGCAGGTGAATGGCCGGTCCCGCCTGAATCTGCCGGCTGCTCGCCATCAGAAAGCGGCTCCATCCGAACGCGTCGAAACCGAAGCTCGCCGCGAGATTGATGTCGGGGAAGAACTCGGCCTTCGCTTCCGCGATGTCATGCGTGGCCGCTTCGACCTGCCAGCGCGCCGCGACGATGTCCGGGCGGCGCGAGATGAGGTCGGCCGGCACGTTGTCCGGCAGCGTCACGTTGACGTTCGGATCGATCACCGGATTCGCAATCTGCAAGCCGCGGTCCGGGCCCTTGCCGAGCAGCGCCGCGAGCTGATAGCGCACCGACTGGATCTGTCCGTCGAGTTCGCTCAGGTTCGTCTGGCTCGTCGCCACGTTGCCTTCGGCAGTGCGGCGTTCGACGTTCGTATCGAGGCCCGCGGTCACGCGTCCGCTCGTGATGCGGCCGACGTCCTGGCGATTGGCGATCTCGCGCTGCGTGACGTCGCGCAGCGCGTAGAGCAGGGCGAGCTGGTTATACGTGCGCGCCACGGACGCCGCGAGCGTCACGCGCGCCTGCTGCATGTCCGCCTCGGCCGCCTTCTGTTGCGAGACGGCCATGTTCAGGCGCGAGCGGTTCTTTCCCCACAGGTCCAGGTCCCACGACGCGCTGGCGAGTACGTTGTTCTCGCTGAACCAGGTGCCGCCGTA
The DNA here is from genome assembly GCF_023630705.1 of Caballeronia sp. GAFFF1. Classification (GTDB taxonomy): domain Bacteria; phylum Pseudomonadota; class Gammaproteobacteria; order Burkholderiales; family Burkholderiaceae; genus Caballeronia. The sequence goes on along the minus strand of NZ_JALQEM010000016.1, from coordinate 62,390 downwards.
GGGCGGCGGAAAGAGCGCGTTGGCCGAGTACAACTCGCGCGTCCATGAATACTGGGCGTTCACGTGCGGATAGAGCGTCGAGCGCGAGCTTTCGATATACGACGACGCCTTCGCGATGCGCGCCTGCGCCTGCGCGATGCTCGGATTGTCCGCGACGGCTTCGTCGATCAGTTGCGGCAACTGCGGGTCGCCGAACTGCTTTGCCCAGTCGAGGCTCGGCCACTGGCCGCCTTGCCCCGGCACGCTCTGCGTCGACTGCAAGGCGTCGGGCGTGGTGATCTGCTTGTCGCTCGAGATGCCCGCGTAATTCGCGCAGCCTGCGACCGCGAGGGCGGCCACGGCGGCCGCCACGGCGCTCTTCGCGCCGCGCAGGGCGCTTGTCGGCCTGCACGCGGACAAGGAAAGGTGTTTCATCGCTCGTCTCTTGAGATGAGTGTTAAAGATGGACGTTGCAACCAATTCTTGGGTGGTCAAGCTGGATTCCCCGGTCCATTTGCTTGTCAGCGCAATGGCATACCAGGCTTATCATTGCCGCCTGCGGGACACGCGGCAGGATCGCACGTATTGGCGAGAATGCGGCGGAGCATGCTCTTGAGAAAGCCGACTTCCTCGGGCGTGAAGCCGGCGAGCAACGCGTCCAGCACGCGCGTGAAGATGGCCGGCACCTTTTCCGCCATCGCGCGGCCGTCGGCCGTCAGCGCGAGACGCACGACGCGCCGGTCTTCCTCGCTGCGCACGCGCGAGAGCAGGCCGCGCTTTTCGAGCCGGTCGATCAGGCGCGTGACCGCGCTCGCGTCGATGCCGTATTCCCGCGCTATATCCGCCGCCGTCAGGCACTTGCCAACCGCCAGCATGAAGACGATGCTCGCCTGCGTGCTCGTGATGCCGAGCTCGGACGTGGTGTGCTGCGTCACCATGTTCCACAGCGTCGAGCGCACGCGGCTCAGCAGATAGCCGACGCTTTCGCTCAACACGTAGTTGTCGATCGCCGTGGATTTGGGAGCGTCGCTCATGAAAATTTGTGCGAGTGCAATAGTTGACTAGGCAGGATTATAGGGACGTCAATCCTCCGCTGCAACAGTCTTTTCTGAGTATGCTTAACAATCGGCGCGGGAGCGCAGTGCCCTATAGACACGCTTCGATGCTGTTACGTCGGCGTGCTATAATTTTCGGTTCTCACCGCGCCGGGCCCGAAGAGTCATTCCGAGCAGTCACACAGCAGTCACGCCAAGCAAAAGCGTGACGTGACGCTTATCCGAGGGTCTGCCGAGCCATCAGCCATTGAGCGTTCTGCTTGGCGGCCCTCGCTCCGACGGCGCACAACCAAGATACCTCTTATGACTCGCGCCCTCCGCAATATCGCCATCATTGCCCACGTCGACCACGGCAAGACCACGCTCGTCGACCAGTTGCTCCGTCAGTCGGGCACGTTCCGGGAAAATCAACAAGTCGCCGAGCGCGTCATGGACTCGAACGACATCGAAAAGGAACGCGGCATTACGATTCTCGCGAAGAACTGCGCGGTCGAATACGAAGGCACGCACATCAATATCGTCGATACGCCCGGACACGCCGACTTCGGCGGCGAAGTGGAGCGCGTGCTGTCGATGGTCGATTCCGTGCTGCTGCTCGTCGATGCCGTCGAAGGCCCGATGCCGCAAACGCGCTTCGTCACGAAGAAGGCGCTGGCGCTCGGGCTCAAGCCGATCGTCGTGATCAACAAGGTGGACCGTCCGGGCGCGCGTATCGACTGGGTGATCAACCAGACCTTCGATCTGTTCGACAAGCTCGGCGCCACCGAAGAGCAGCTGGACTTTCCGATCGTCTACGCGTCGGGCCTGAACGGCTACGCGAGCCTCGATCCGGAAACGCGCGAAGGCACCATGCGTCCGCTTTTCGAAGCCATTCTCGAACACGTGCCGGTGCGTCCGGCCGATCCGGACGGCCCGCTGCAACTGCAAATCACTTCGCTCGACTACAACACGTACGTCGGCCGTATCGGCGTGGGCCGCATCGCGCGCGGGCGCATCCGCCCCGGCATGCAGGTCGCGGTGCGCTCGGGTCCGGACGGCGCGATCCTCAATCGCAAGATTAATCAGGTGCTGTCGTTCCATGGCCTCGAGCGCGTGCAAGTCGAGGAAGCGCAGGCAGGCGACATCGTGCTGATCAACGGCATCGAGGAAATAGGCATCGGCGTGACGATCTGCTCGCCCGAGAATCCCGAGGCGCTGCCGATGATCACCGTCGACGAGCCGACGCTCACGATGAACTTCCTCGTGAACTCGTCGCCGCTCGCGGGCAAGGAGGGCAAGTTCGTGACGAGCCGCCAGATTCGCGACCGTCTCACGAAGGAACTGAACCACAACGTCGCGCTGCGCGTGAAAGATACCGGCGACGAAACGACGTTCGAAGTTTCGGGCCGCGGCGAACTGCATCTGACGATTCTCGTGGAAAACATGCGCCGCGAAGGCTACGAGCTTGCCGTGTCGCGTCCGCGCGTCGTGCTGCAGGAAATCGACGGCGTGAAGTGCGAGCCGTATGAAAACCTGACGGTCGATATCGAAGACCAGCATCAGGGCGGCGTCATGGAAGAGCTTGGCCGCCGCAAGGGCGAAATGCTCGACATGACCTCCGACGGCCGCGGCCGCACGCGCCTCGAATACAAGATTTCGGCGCGCGGACTGATCGGTTTCCAGAGCGAGTTCCTGACGCTCACGCGCGGCACGGGTCTGATGAGCCATACGTTCGATTCGTATGCGCCCGTCAAGGAAGGCTCGGTCGGCGAGCGCCGCAACGGCGTGCTGATCTCGCAGGACGACGGCGCGGCTGTCGCCTACGCGCTGTGGAAGCTGCAGGATCGCGGCCGCATGTTCGTGTCGCCGGGCGATGCGCTCTATGAAGGCATGATCATCGGCATTCATAGCCGCGACAACGACCTCGTCGTGAATCCGATCAAGGGCAAGCAGCTCACCAACGTCCGCGCGTCGGGCACCGACGAAGCCGTGCGCCTCGTGCCGCCGATTCAGCTTTCGCTGGAGTACGCGGTCGAATTCATCGACGACGACGAACTCGTCGAAGTGACGCCGCAGTCCATTCGTTTGCGCAAGCGTCATCTGAAGGAACACGAGCGCCGTCGCGCGAGCCGCGAATCGGCGGAGTAAGTCGCCTCCGACGTTGCATCCAAAAGCCGCCTTCGGGCGGCTTTTTTTCATTCGATGGTCGCCGCGAAGCATTAAAGAATCGCCAATCGGAGCCGACAATGACGCATGACCGGCGCACTTGCATCGACGGAAAACGCCCGCACATGCCCGTTGTAGAAGGGCGAATGCCTGCGCAACGGTGCGACGTCCGGTCATATGACGAATGCATCTGTGCTATGCTATTCGGATTAGCTGTCGCTTTTTAGGTCCTTCCAAGCAGACTTGATTCGCGCAATCCGCTAAACGGTCAGGCCGTGTCGCGGAAGGTTTTGTAACCCGCACTTCCTCGAGAAACTCGAAGAAAGGTGAGCGTAAAATGATGAAGCAATTCCAGTCGAACTCCTATTTGTTCGGCGGTAATGCTCCGTACGTCGAAGAGTTGTACGAGGCATATCTCGATAATCCCGCGTCAGTGCCCGAGACCTGGCGAGCCTACTTCGACGCGTTGCAGAACGTGCCCGCGTCGGACGGCACGAATCACAACGACGTGGCCCACGGCCCGATCGTCGAGTCGTTTGCTCAGCGCGCGAAGTCCAACGGCTTCGTTCAGCGCGAAGGCGCCACCGAAGATCTCGCCACCGCGCGAAAGCAAGTCTACGTTCAGTCCCTCATCGGCGCGTATCGCTTCCTCGGCTCGCAATGGGCCAACCTCGATCCGCTCAAGCGCCGCGAGCGTCCGCATATTCCCGAACTCGAGCCTGCGTTCTACGACTTCACCGAAGCCGACATGGACCAGACGTACAGCGCCACGAACCTGTATTTCGGTTTCGAGCGCGCGACGCTGCGCGAGATCGTCAAGGCATTGCGTGACACGTACTGCGGCACGATCGGCGCCGAGTACATGTACATCAGCGATCCGGAACAGAAGCGCTGGTGGAAGGAGCGTCTAGAGTCCATCCGCTCGACGCCGAATTTCTCGAACGACAAGAAAAAGCACATCCTCAACCGCCTGACGGCCGCTGAAGGCCTCGAGCGTTTCCTGCACACCAAGTACGTCGGCCAGAAGCGTTTCTCGCTGGAAGGCGGCGAGAGCTTCATCGCGTCGATGGACGAAGTCGTGCGTCACGCGGGCAAGAACGGCGTGCAGGAAATCGTCATCGGCATGGCGCACCGTGGCCGTCTGAACGTGCTGGTCAACACGCTCGGCAAGATGCCGGCGGACCTCTTCGCCGAATTCGAAGGCAAGCACGTGGACGACCTGCCGGCCGGCGACGTGAAGTACCACAAGGGTTTCTCGTCGGATGTCGCGACTGAAGGCGGCCCGGTTCACCTGTCGCTCGCGTTCAACCCGTCGCACCTGGAAATCGTCAACCCGGTGGTCGAGGGTTCGGCGAAGGCGCGCATGGATCGCCGCGGCGACGAAGAAGGCCTTCAAGTCCTGCCGGTGCAGATTCACGGCGACGCGGCCTTCGCGGGCCAGGGCGTCGTGATGGAAACGCTGAACCTCGCGCAAACGCGCGGCTACGGCACGCACGGCACGCTGCATATCGTCATCAACAACCAGATCGGTTTCACGACGTCGGACCCGCGCGATTCGCGCTCGACGCTGTACTGCTCGGACGTCGTCAAGATGATCGAAGCGCCGGTGCTGCACGTGAACGGCGACGATCCCGAAGCAGTCGTGCTCGCCACGCAGCTCGCGATCGACTTCCGCATGAAGTTCCACAAGGACGTGGTGGTGGACATCGTCTGCTTCCGCAAGCTCGGCCACAACGAGCAGGACACGCCGGCGGTCACGCAGCCGCTGATGTACAAGACCATCGCGAAGCATCCGGGCACGCGCGCGCTGTACGCCGAGAAGCTCGTGCAGCAAGGCGTGATCACGGCCGAAGACGCCGACAACTACGTGAAGGCGTACCGTCAGGCGATGGACGAAGGTCATCACACCATCGACCCGGTGCTCTCGAACTACAAGAGCAAGTACGCGGTCGACTGGGTGCCGTTCCTGAACCGCAAGTGGACCGACGCCGCCGACACGGCCGTGCCGCTCGCGGAACTGAAGCGTCTCGCTGAGCGCATCACGACGATTCCGGAGAACTTCAAGGTTCACCCGCTCGTCGAGCGCGTGATCAACGATCGCCGCGCGATGGGCCGTGGCGAAGCGAAGCTCGACTGGGGCATGGGCGAGCATCTCGCGTTCGCGTCGCTGGTGGCATCGGGCTACGCCGTGCGTCTGACGGGCCAGGACTCGGGCCGCGGCACGTTCACGCACCGCCACGCCGTGCTGCACGACCAGAACCGCGAGCGCTGGAACGACGGCACGTACATTCCGCTGCAGAACATCGCGGACAACCAGGCGAAGTTCACGGTCATCGACTCGGTGCTGTCGGAAGAAGCGGTGCTCGGCTTCGAGTACGGCTATTCGACCGCCGAACCGAACACGTTCGTCGCGTGGGAAGCGCAGTTCGGCGACTTCGTGAACGGCGCGCAAGTGGTGATCGACCAGTTCATCTCGTCGGGCGAAGTGAAGTGGGGCCGCGTCTCCGGTCTCACGATGATGCTGCCGCACGGCTACGAAGGCCAGGGTCCGGAGCACTCGTCGGCGCGCATCGAGCGTTTCCTGCAACTGTGCGCGGACCACAACATGCAAGTGGTTCAGCCGACGACGCCGGCGCAGATCTTCCATCTGCTGCGCCGTCAGATGATCCGCCTGTTCCGCAAGCCGCTCATCATCGCCACGCCGAAGTCGCTGCTGCGTCACAAGGAAGCGGTGTCGGACCTGTCGGAACTGGCGAAGGGCTCGTTCCAGCCGGTCATCGGCGAGGTGGACGAAAGCATCGACGCGAAGAAGGTCAAGCGCGTGATTTGCTGCTCGGGCCGCGTGTACTACGACCTCGTCGCGCATCGCCGCGAAGCGAAGGCGAACGACATCGCCATCGTGCGTATCGAGCAGCTGTATCCGTTCGCGCACAAGCAGTTCGACGCGGAGCTCAAGAAGTACGAAAACGCGACCGAAGTGGTCTGGGTGCAGGACGAGCCGCAGAACCAGGGCGCCTGGTTCTACATCGAGCACCATCTGCGTGAAGGCATGAAGGAAGGGATGAAGCTGGCCTACAGCGGCCGTCCCGCTTCGGCCTCGCCCGCGGTCGGCTACTACGCGAAGCACTACGAGCAGCAGAAGGCGCTGGTTGAAGGCGCGTTCGGCCGCCTGAAGGGTGCGCAGACCATCGCGAAGTAACCGTTGCCTGATCGGACCGGCGTGCGCAAAGCGCGCCGGTTCCGACGCTCGTACACACAGAACGCATTAGGACAATACAGAAATGGCTATCGTAGAAGTCAAGGTTCCCCAGCTTTCCGAGTCGGTCTCGGAAGCAACCATGCTGCAATGGAAGAAGAAGCCGGGCGAGGCTGTCGCCCAGGACGAAATCCTGATCGAAATCGAAACCGACAAGGTCGTGCTCGAAGTGCCCGCGCCGTCGGCTGGCGTGCTCGCGCAGGTCATCAAGCATGACGGCGATATCGTCGCGGCTGACGAGATCATCGCGAAGATCGACACCGAAGCGAAAGCAGGCGAAGCGCCCGCAGCCGCCGCTGCTGGCGACGCCGAAGTGAAGCCCGCGCCGCAAGCGGAGCCGGCCGTGGCGTCGTCGTCGGCGACCGCGCAAGCGACCGCCTCCGCGACGGGTGGTTCGGTCACGGGCGGCGCAACGTCGCCTGCCGCGACCAAGATTCTGGCCGAGAAGGGCGTGTCGGCGGACCAGGTGTCGGGCACGGGCCGCGACGGCCGCATTACGAAGGGCGACGCGCTCGCCGCGCAAGCCGGCGCACCCGCTGCCGCGAAAGCATCGGCTCCGGCTGCTGCGCCCGCCAAGGCTGCGAAGCCTTCGCTGCCGCAAGTCGGCGCGCCGGCATCGGCTGATCAGTGGCTGAAGGATCGCCCGGAGCAGCGCGTGCCGATGTCGCGTCTGCGCGCGCGTATCGCCGAGCGTCTGCTCGAATCGCAGCAAACCAACGCCATTCTGACGACGTTCAACGAAGTCAACATGGCGCCGGTCATGGACCTGCGCAACAAGTACAAGGACCGCTTCGAGAAGGAACATGGCGTGAAGCTCGGATTCATGTCGTTCTTCGTGAAGGCGGCTGTGCACGCGCTGAAGAAGTTCCCGCTCGTGAACGCGTCGATCGACGGTAACGACATCGTCTACCACGGCTATTTCGACATCGGTATCGCGGTCGGTTCGCCGCGCGGTCTGGTGGTGCCGATCCTGCGCAACGCGGACCAGATGAGCCTCGCCGACATCGAGAAGAAGATTGCAGAGTTCGGCGCGAAAGCGCGCGACGGCAAGCTGTCGATCGAAGAAATGACGGGCGGTACGTTCTCCATCTCGAATGGCGGCGTGTTCGGCTCCATGCTTTCGACGCCGATCATCAACCCGCCGCAGTCCGCGATTCTCGGCGTGCACGCGACGAAGGAACGCGCCGTGGTCGAAAACGGCCAGATCGTGATCCGTCCGATGAACTACCTCGCGCTGTCGTATGACCACCGCATCATCGACGGCCGCGAAGCCGTGCTGTCGCTCGTCGCCATGAAGGACGCGCTGGAAGATCCGGCCCGTCTGCTGCTGGACCTGTAAGAACACAGTGCCTTCGGTGCGCGCGATAGGCTCGCGCGCACCGCTCGAAGGCGTCTCCGCAAGAGCGGGGTCTACTCAAGGAAAGTCATGTCCAAGGAATTTGATGTCGTCGTGATCGGCGCGGGCCCGGGCGGCTATATCGCGGCGATTCGCGCAGCGCAACTCGGCAAGACGGTTGCGTGTATCGAGAAGTGGAAGAACCCGGCCGGCGCGCTGAAGCTCGGCGGCACCTGCCTGAACGTGGGCTGCATTCCGTCGAAGGCGCTGCTCGCGTCCTCGGAAGAATTCGAAAATACGTCGAAGCATCTGGCCGATCACGGCATCAGCGTATCGGACGTGAAGCTCGATGTGTCGAAGATGCTGGCGCGTAAAGACGGCATCGTCGAAAAGATGACCAAGGGCATCGAGTTCCTGTTCCGCAAGAACAAGATCACGTGGCTCAAGGGTCATGGCAAGTTCACCGGCAAGACGGACGCCGGCGTGCAGATCGAAGTGTCGGGCGAAGGTGAAACGGAAACCGTCACGGCGAAGAACGTGATCATCGCTACGGGTTCGAAGGCGCGTCATCTGCCGGGCATTCCGGTCGACAACAAGCTGATCGCCGACAACGAAGGCGCGCTCTCGTTCGATTCCGTGCCGAAGAAGCTCGCCGTGATCGGCGCGGGCGTGATCGGTCTGGAACTCGGCTCGGTGTGGCGACGTCTGGGCGCTGAAGTGACAGTGCTCGAGGCGCTGCCGCAATTCCTCGCCGCAGCGGATGAATCGCTCGCGAAGGAAGCGGCCAAACAGTTCAAGAAGCAGGGCCTCGACATTCACCTCGGCGTGAAGATCGGCGAAGTGAAGGCGACCGGCAACGGCGTGTCGATCGCGTACACGGACAATCAGGGCAACGCGCAAACGCTGGAAGCGGACCGCCTGATCGTGTCGGTCGGACGCGTGCCGAACACGGACAACCTCGCTCTGGAAAGCATCGGCCTGAAGGCGAACGAGCGCGGCTTCATCGACGTGGACGATCACTGCGCGACGAGCGTGCCGGGCGTGTACGCTATCGGCGACGTCGTGCGCGGCCCGATGCTCGCGCACAAGGCGGAAGACGAAGGCGTGGCGGTGGCGGAGATCATCGACGGACAAAAGCCGCATATCGACTACAACTGCGTGCCTTGGGTCATCTACACGGAACCGGAAATCGCGTGGGTCGGCAAGACGGAGCAGCAGCTCAAGGCCGAAGGCCGCGAGATCAAGACCGGCCAGTTCCCGATGATGGCCAATGGCCGCGCGCTGGGCATCGGCCGGGCGGAAGGCTTCGTCAAGATGATCGCGGACGCGAAGACCGACGAGATTCTCGGCGTGCATATCATTGCAGCGGACGCGTCGGATCTGATCGCGGAAGCGGTCGTCGCGATGGAGTTCAAGGCGGCGTCGGAAGACCTCGGCCGCATTTGCCATCCGCATCCGTCGCTGTCTGAAGTGATGCGCGAAGCGGCACTCGCGGTCGACAAGCGCGCGTTGAACATGTAATTCGGCTCGACTTCGGGCAACCAGCAGGGCATCGCACACGAAGGCGAGCGGATCAAACCGCTCGCCTTCGTCACATCGAACGGCAGAAGATGAACGTCACCGAATACTACGAAAACGAACTGCGCACGCGGGGCTACCAGTCCGACGAAGCGCAGCTGGCGGCGGTCGCTCGCCTGCAACGCTGCTACGAAGAATGGGTGGCATACAAGGCGCGACGCTCGAACGCGATCAGGAAGTTTCTGGTGCATCCGGAGTTGCCGCGCGGTGTGTACATGTGGGGCGGCGTCGGGCGCGGCAAGAGTTTTCTGATGGACAGCTTCTACGCCGTCGTGCCGGTGCAGCGCAAGACGCGCCTGCATTTCCACGAGTTCATGCGCGAAGTGCATCGGGAACTGGAAGAACTGAAAGGCCAAGCCGATCCGCTGGACGAACTGGCGCGCCGCATCGCGAAGCGCTATCGGCTGATCTGCTTCGACGAATTCCACGTCTCGGATATCGCCGACGCGATGATTCTGTATCGCCTGCTGGACCGTCTATTCAACAACGGCGTGCAGTTCGTGATGACGTCCAATTACCAGCCGGACACGCTGTATCCGGAGGGCTTGCACCGCGACCGGCTGCTGCCGGCCATCGAGTTGCTTAAGAAGAATCTCGACGTGCTCAATGTCGACGCGGGCACCGATTATCGCAAGCGCACGCTGTCGCAAGTGCAGGCGTATCACACGCCGCTCGGCGCGGCGGCGGACAAGGCGTTGCGCGCGGATTACGCGAAGCTCGCGGCCGTGCCCGACGAAAGCCCGATCCTGCATATCGAAAAGCGCGAGATCAAGGCGCTGCGTAAAGCCGATGGCGTCGTGTGGTTCGACTTCGCGACGCTCTGCGGCGGCCCGCGCTCGCAGAACGACTATCTGGAGATCGCGAATCGCTTTCACGCGGTCATCCTTTCGGACGTGCCGCAGATGTCGCCGCGCATGGCCTCGGAGGCGCGCCGCTTCACGTGGCTCATCGACGTGTTCTACGACCACAAGGTGAAGCTGCTGATGTCGGCGGCGGTGCCGGCCGAGGATTTGTACGTCGAAGGGCCGATGGCGAACGAGTTCGCGCGCACGGTGTCGCGCATCGTCGAAATGCAGTCGCAAGAGTATCTGGAGGCGCCGCGGCGGCTCGCGAACATTTCGCTCACGTGAGCTAATACGAGAATCAAAAACAGGCGTCTAGCCAAATGGCATAAGGCTTTCGCCGGGTTTTCAAGATTAGGACCTCTCTGATTTGCCGGTTGAAGGGCACTCGGTATCGTTCTGGCCAGTTAATCAGCAGCTAATTGGAGAGAATGCCGTGAAACCCTACCGCGATATGTCCGACGAAGAATGGCAGATGGTCGCACCGCTGCTTCCGGAATTGCGTCCGCGCTCGGAGTTGCGCGGCCGTCCTTTGGCCAACACCCGCGCTGTGCTCAACGGCGTGCTCTGGGTCATGTATAGCGGCGCGTCGTGGTCCACGCTGCCGCGCAAATATCCGTCGTATCAGACGTGCCATCGGCGCTTCAAGGCGTGGCATGAATCGGGCGTGCTGCTGCGCGTGATGACGCAGCTCTTCGGCCCCGCCGGTGAATCGCTGTACGGGCTCATGACGTCCCGCATGCGCGTGCCGGCCGAATTGCCGGTCGCGACAGCGGAAACCATGGAGCCGATGCGCGCCATCGCAGCGGCGCGCTCGCCGCAAGACGATGAGCCGGTCCGTCACGCAGCCTGAACTGCGCGCTGAACCAAAAGAAACGGGCGGAAGACACGCAGTCTTCCGCCCGTTTTTCTAGTGCATTGCAGAGTGCTACTGCTGCCGTACCCACGTTTGCGAGCGCCCGAGCAGCGACACGCCGATATAACCGCGCACTACCAGCTTCTGCCCGCCGTCTTCCGGCTTCATCTTGCACTTGTACAGCTTGCCGTTTTCCGGGTCCAGAATCTGGCCGCCTTCCCACGTATCGCCGTTCTGCTTCATGCCGGTGATGATGGTCATGCCTTTGACCAGTTGATCCTTCCGGTCGTCGGTGCACGCGGTGCAGCGCCGGTCCGGATGATCGAATTCGCCGATGCCGCGCACCACCTTGCCGGAGAGCTGCCCGCTGCCGTCGTCGATGATTTGAATGATTGCCTTCGGCTTGCCGGTGGCGTCATCGATGGTTTGCCAGGTGCCGACGGGCGTCGATGTCTGCGCGAACGCGCCCGCCGCCGACATCGCGATGAGCGCGCCAGCCGCGATGCGGACGAAGTGCTTCATATTGCCTCCTTGTTTTTGTGATCGTGGCGCCCGAAGCCGTTGCCGGCCGCGTTGCCGACGCAGCATACGAGAAACCGCCGGTCGCGTCTGGGAGGAAAGGCTCTAGGCTTACGCGCCGCCGCGCAGACCGGCTTCAAGCGTGGCGAACGTGCTCGAATCGGTGCGATCGAAATGCAGCGGTGTCACCGAAATCCGCTTGCTCGCGACCACGGCGGTTTCGCTGTCGGGCGCGTTCTCGCGCTGACCGCGCTGGAATCTCAGCCAGAAGTAGTCGATGCCGCGCGGATCGGTTTCATCGAGCACGTCGATGCCTTCCACGAGCCCGACGCCCTGTCGCGTCACGGTGAGCGGACCGGCCGCGGACGCATCGCAGTCCGGGAAGTTGACGTTGAGACACGTCGGCGCGTCGTGTGAGATGGCCAGCAACTGCCGGATCACGCCGGGCGCGAGCGCGCGCGCCGTATCCCAGCGCACGCTTTCGCGGTCGGAGAAGGTTTGACTGAGCGCAATCGAAGGCAGGCCGAGCAGAAGGCCCGTCATCGCCGCGCCGACGGTGCCCGAAAACATCGTCTCGACGCCGAGGTTCGCGCCGCGATTGATGCCCGACAACACGAGCGTCGGCGGCGCGTCTTTCATGAGATGCCGCGCGGCCATCACGACGCAATCGCCGGGCGTGCCCTGAACGCCGAAGCGCCGCTCGCCTTGACGCGAGATGCGCAGCGGCGAATGCAGGCTGATGGAGTGCGAAGTGCCGCTCTGATCGTGCTCGGGCGCGACGACCCAGACTTCGTGTGCGAGCTCTGCGGCGACAGCTTCGAGCACAGCCAGGCCGGGCGCGTCGATGCCGTCGTCGTTGGTCAGCAGCACACGTTGAACGATGGGTTCCATGGCGGGCATCGCGAATCACTCCTCGGTCGGTTAAGAACGTCGACCGATTATTACAGAGATCGCGACGCAAAGACGGGCGCTTACCTGACGCCCAGGCCGCGCAGGACGGCGTTGCCGTCTTCGGTGAGGCGCACCTTGGGACCGTCTGCGCCGGGCGAGACGATTTCCACGTAGCCGTATTCCTGCAGCGAGGTCACATCGGGCGGCGCGGCCATCGCGTCGATCGGCGCGTGCATCAGCAAGAGCAGCGTGGCGATCTCGTGATGACTCAAAAGCCGTTTGATGGCTCGCACGGGAGCCGAAGCAGAGCGGAGGTTCATGCGCGAACTCCTTGGTTTACATGACGATTCGCGCCGCGGACAGAGCGGCGTCGTGGATGTCGATGATGAAGTGCGGCAAGCGTATCGGCCGAAACTTAGGCGAGACTTAAACACTGCGCGTTGGCAGGGATGCGCGTGTTACAGCGCATGTCACGCAGTCAGCGTGAGGTTCAGAAGCGGTAGTCGGGGTTGCGCGGATCGAATGCGAGGCCGTCGAACACCTTCGGCTCGATGTGCTCGAAGATGACGCTTTCGAACACTCTGCCTTCGTTGTCGAAGGATTCGACTGCGCGGATGAGCGGCGCTTCGAGATCGAGGTCGATCACTTCGCGCTTCGCATAGAAGCCGGGCTGCCCGGCCGGCGCGACATACGTCAGCGCGACAACGCGCGCGCCATTGACCGCCGCGACTGCGACATCCGACGGCTGCGTGATGCCGGCGTCGGCGAACTTCCTGCCTTCGTCGATAAAACGCTGCGTCACGGCATCGATGCCGAGTTCGCGGATCGAATGGTTCGATTGCGCGCGGGCGAGCGGTCCGTTCAGCGATGTCCACATCGACACCACACCGAGCAAGCCGCCGGCATGGCCGTAGAGCTCGGCGGGGCGCTTGGACTCGTCGTAGATGACTTCCTGGCCCGCATGGGCGCCATCGGGCAACCATCTGGCGTAGACGCGCAGCGGTTCGCGCGTGACGCGCACGAGCATGTGGTCGGGCCGCTTGGGCCATTTTCCGCCGATGCGCTCGCGTCGAAGAATCGTGAATTCGCACGACGCATAGCGGACTAAGCCGTCGCGCAGGTAGCGCGCCAGCGTCGCGGGATCGAGCGCACGGAAGAGGGCGACGAGTTCTTCGTCGCTGAGGCGCGCGAGCGTGCCGTCAGCGGCGGCGCGTGCGAGCCATTGGGCTTGCTGGTCGGCAGTCTGGGTGGCGATTTCGTTGATCGCTGACTGCGTAGTCGCTCGGGCGGGCGCCGGGCTAGCGGTAATCGCCGCTGACAGCGCGCACGCGAGCGTCACGTACAGAATGCGGCGGGCAGGCGCTTGCGTCATGACGTCTCTTGCCGTTTGACGGTGCCGGAGTGGCCAGGTGTAAACGGCGAATCGCGAGCATTCTTCCGTCGAGCGCAAGCGGGAGTCGTCGGGCGACGCGTCCAGCAGGTTCGCCAGACGCTCTCCGCACGCCCCAAGCCCTATCCCGTCGCCCCTACTTCCTCCGCCGACCGGGTCATATCGATGCCCCTGCGTTCCCGGCTGAAGAAAATCAACCCCGCAATCACCACCGCAACCGTACCTGCGACGATCGCCATCGCCATGCCGTAGTTGTTCCCGTGAGAAGTGGCAATCGACGCCTGCATCGTCGCATTGATTGCGGCGAGCAAATTGCCGAGTTGATACACGAGCCCGGGAAAAGTGGCGCGAATTTCATCGGGCGATATCTCGTTCAAATGCACCGGAATCACGCCCCACGCGCCTTGCACCGATATCTGCATCAGAAACGCGCCGATTGCCAGGGCAACCGGAGTTACTGAGAATGCCCACAGATAAAGCACCGGCAATGCAATCAGTGCGGCGATAAAAATGGTGACGCGCCGCCCGATTCGCTCCGACAACGACCCGAAAAACAATCCGCCGACAATCGCGCCGATATTCAGCACGATGGTAATGATGGACACCGTATGCGGATCGAAGTGGTGCTGTTCGCGCAGAAACGTCGGATAAAGATCCTGCGTGCCGTGCGAAAAGAAATTGAATGCGGTCATCAGAACGATCGCGTAAAGGGAAAGCGTCCAGTTCTGTTTGAGCGTCGCGAGAAGGCCGGGACGCTTGCGCTTTTCCATCGCTCGCCATGCGGGAGATTCGGGCACATGCGCTCGAACATAAAGCACGAGCAGCGCAGGCGCCACGCCGACGAAGAACATGCCGCGCCAGCCGACGAACTGGTACAGCACGCCGAAGACGATCGACGCGAGCAGATAACCGCTCGGATAACCGGCTTGCAGCAAGCCGGACACGAAGCCGCGCGCCTTGGGCGGCACGGTTTCCATCGTCAGGGCAGAGCCGACGCCCCATTCACCGCCCATCGCGATGCCGAAAAGCGAGCGCAAGATGAGAAGCGTCGTCAGGTTGGGCGAGAGGCCGGATAGCAATTCCAGCAACGAATAACACGCGATATTGACCATCAGCGTCGGACGGCGGCCGAACTTGTCCGCGAGCCGGCCGAAAATCAGCGCGCCGATGGGACGCATCGCAAGCGTGAGCGTAATGGCAAACGCGACTTCGGGAATCTTTGTGTTGAATTCCGCGGCGATGTCCTTCAGGACGAAAACCATCAGGAAAAAATCGAATGCGTCCAGCGTCCAGCCGAGATAAGCGGCAATCGTTACGTTTCTTTGTTCTCGCGTCCAACTCATCGCCTCGGTCTCCGAATCAGTATTGATCAGCTTGATATGCAATGCGGTTGCGATGCGGCTCACGCGATGCGCGATTCGGCATCGGCACGCGGCGGTCGTGGCGGCCACGCGGGCACAACGAGTGTACGCCGCTGTTTAAGAGCGTGCTGACCGTTACTGATAGAGAGAAGACGAGAACGCGGCCGATCCATTCATTTCGCTTTAATCCGGGTCAGAAGCCGAATAAAAACGAAAGCAAAGCGAAGCCGCGTATAGAAAGAAAACCGCGCGCAGAAAACAAAAAGCCCCACGTGCATATGCGTGGGGCTCTTCGCGAGAAAGGGACCTTGGTGCCCAGGAGAGGACTCGAACCTCCACGGTGTTGCCACCGCTAGGACCTGAACCTAGTGCGTCTACCAATTCCGCCACCTGGGCCAAGGGGTACAGCGAGCCCGCTATTTTAGCGGGAAGCCGAGCCGTGTCAACTGCGCTTCACGACTGGCAGGAGCCGAAAAGCACGGTCTCCGCATAAAAAGGAAACGCCACCCGAAGGTGGCGTTTCCTGACATCTGGTGCCCAAGAGAGGACTCGAACCTCCACGGTGTTGCCACCGCTAGGACCTGAACCTAGTGCGTCTACCAATTCCGCCACCTGGGCAAGGGTGCGTTTTGTCTGCATCAGCAGCAAAGAACGCCATTATAGCGAGACGGGAGCCGCTGTCAAGCGTTTCATCGCCGGTCGCGGCGGGGCCAGCGTTTGCTGCACTCGCAACGCGCGAGCGCGGCCGCGCCGGCAGTCCCCACAATAGGCAGTGTTAGAATGATTTCAACGATTGCCGCACGACTAACGGCAAAACACGGCGAAAGTCCAGTCCAACGAGAAGAACTCTATTAAGCCCTTGAGCAAATATCCGTATCCGATTCCCAGCCGCGAAGAGATTCTCGGCGTGCTGCGCACGAGCGAAACGCCTCACTCCGCGAACGACATCGCCGAGGCCCTGTCGATCAAGCGCCAGGAGCGCGAAGGATTTTTCAAGCGACTGGCGGCCATGGAACGCGACGGGCAAATCCGGCTCGACAAGCGCGGCCATTATCAGCTCACGCATCCGTCGAACTTCGTCGCGGGGCGCGTGCAGGGTCATCGCGACGGCTTCGGTTTTCTGATCCGCGATGACGGCCAGGACGATCTCTTCCTGCCCAACGGCGAAATGCAGAAGGTCATGCACAACGACCGCGTGCTCGCGCGCATCGTCGGCTATGACCGGCGCGGGCGGCCCGAAGGCCATATCGTCGAAGTCACCGACCGCGCGAACAAGCGCATCATCGGGCGGCTCGTGAATGAAAACGGCGCGCTGATTCTCGTGCCGGAAGACAAGCGCATCGGCCACGACATTCTGATCACGCAGAACCCGAAGAAGGCGAAAGTCGGGCAGGTCGTGTCCGTCGATCTGACGGACTTCCCGAGCCGCCATTCTCAGCCGCTCGGGCGCGTGGCCGAAGTGATCGGCGACATCGACGATCCCGGCATGGAAATCGAGATCGCGGTGCGCAAGTACGGCGTGCCGCATCAGTTCAGCGATGCCGCGCTCGCCGCGGCCGCGAAGCTGCCCGACGAAGTGCGGCCGGTGGACATCCGGCATCGCGTGGATCTGCGCGATGTGCCGCTCGTCACGATCGACGGGGAAGACGCCCGCGACTTCGACGACGCGGTGTATTGCGAGCCCGTCGCCGTCGGCCGCGGACAAGGGTTCCGTCTGCTCGTGGCGATCGCCGACGTGTCACATTACGTGCGCCCGAACGAGCCGCTCGATGTCGACGCGCTGGACCGCAGCACGTCGGTGTACTTCCCGCGGCGCGTGATCCCGATGCTGCCCGAGAAGCTCTCGAACGGGCTCTGCTCGCTGAACCCGGACGTCGACCGCTGCGTGCTCGTGTGCGACATGGTCATCACGGCGCGCGGCGAGATCAAGGCGTATCAGTTCTATCCGGGCGTGATGCACTCGGCGGCGCGGCTCACGTATACCGAAGTCGCGGCCGTGCTCGCCAATACCAAGGGCCCCGAGGCCGCGCGCCGTGCGGAACTGGTGCCCCAGCTACAGAATCTGTATGGCGTCTTCAAGGCGCTGCACGCGGCGCGTCAGAAGCGCGGCGCCATCGACTTCGATACGACCGAGACGTATATCGTCGTGAACTCGCAGGGCAAGATCGAGCAGATTCTGCCGCGCCATCGCAATGACGCGCATCGGCTGATCGAAGAGTGCATGCTCGCGGCGAACGTCTGCGCGGCGGACTTTCTGAAGCGCAACAAGCATCCGGGCCTGTACCGCGTGCATGCGGGGCCGACCGAGGAAAAGCTCGAGAACCTGCGGCAGTTTCTGCGCGGCGTCGGCCTGACGCTGACGGGCGGCGACAAGCCGCACGCGAGCGACTACGCGGCGCTGATCGCGCAGATCCGCGACCGGCCCGATGCGCAGATGCTTCAGTCGATGGTCCTGCGCTCGATGCAGCAGGCCGTCTACAGTCCGGACAACATCGGTCACTTCGGGCTTGCGTACGAGGCGTATGCGCATTTCACAAGCCCGATTCGCCGCTATCCCGACCTGCTCACGCATCGCGCCATTTACGCGATCCTGCAGGGCAAGAAATACGTGCCGGATATCGGCCATGAAGTTTCGCTGAGCACGGGCTTGACGAAAGCCGCGCGCGAAATGCAACTGGCCGACGACAGCGCGCGCGGCCGGGCGCGCAACAGCGTTGCGGTGTGGGAAGAGCTCGGCCTGCATTGCTCGTCGAACGAGCGTCGCGCCGACGAAGCGTCACGCGACGTCGAAGCCTGGCTCAAGTGCTATTTCATGCGCGACAAGCTCGGCGAGGAATATGGCGGCATGGTGAACGGCGTGACGTCGTTCGGCATCTTCGTGCAACTGGATTCGCTCTTCATCGAAGGGCTCGTGCATGTGACCGAACTCGGCTCGGACTACTTCCAGTACGACGAGATCAAGAACGAGCTGCGCGGCGAGCGCACCGGCATCCGCTACCGGATGACCGACCGCGTGCGCGTGCAGGTGGGCCGCGTCGACCTCGATGCGCGCAAGATCGACTTCCGCCTGGTGCGCGATACGCCGGTGAAGCCGTCGCCGCGTTCGTCGTCGGGCGCGGGCGATCACGGCGCCTCGGGCGCGAATGGCGCAACGGGTCCGCGCATCCGTCCGCTGAACGACGACACCCCGGGCACGCGTCAGCGCGGCGGCACGAAGAAGGGCGCGTCACCGGCGGCGCGTGGCGGCGCGGCGAAGAAACGCGGAGGGTCGTCGAACTCGGCGTCGAAATCGGCGGCGCAGGGGCGGCCGGCGCGCAAGAAACGCTAGCCGGCGCTCATCGCGTCAACGAATACGCGCGGTCCGGTGCCCTTTGCGCCGGGCCGCGTCGTGCTTTTCATGGTTATCACGAGAGTTCGAATCAGTCATGTCACGTCTCAAGGTTCTTTACGGTTTCCACGCGGTGACGGCGCGCCTGCGGGCGGACGCCTCGTCGATCGAGGAAGTGTTGTACGACCCCACTCGCAAGGACCGGCGCATGCAGGACTTCCTGCGTGCCGCGAAGGACGCGGGCGTGCGCCTGATCGCCGCCGACGAAGGGCGTCTGTGGGGCCTCGCGGGCAATATCCAGCATCAGGGCGTCGTGGCCCGCGCGCACGACTTGCCGCTCGCGCAGAACCTCGCCGAACTGCTCGACGGCATCTCGGGAACGCCGTTGCTGCTCGTGCTGGATGGCGTCACCGACCCGCATAATCTCGGCGCATGCCTGCGTGTCGCGGACGCGGCGGGCGCGCATGCGGTCATCGCGCCGCGCGACCGTTCGGCCGGCCTCAACGCGACCGCCGCCAAAGTGGCAAGCGGCGCGGCCGAAAGCGTGCCGTACATCACGGTGACGAATCTGGCGCGCGCCCTGCGCGAACTGAAGGACGCCGGCGTCTGGGTGATCGGCACGGCGGGCGAAGCGACGGCGAGCGTCTATGAGACGAAGCTCGACGGCCCGGTTGCAATCGTCGTGGGCGCGGAAGGCGAGGGCATGCGCCGCCTCACCCGCGAGACGTGCGACGAGATCATGCATATCCCAATGGCGGGCGCCGTGGAGAGCCTCAACGTGTCGGTGGCGAGCGGGGTGTGCCTGTTCGAGGCAGTGCGTCAGAGGATGGTGAAGAAGTAAGGTGTTTCGCATGCTTCGCCTCGTCATTCTCGCGCTCGCCTGCGCTCTTGTTACCGCCTGCACCCCCACCATGCAAAACCGCGGCACCTACATCGCCGACACGCAGCACCACGCGAAAAACGCCGATTCGCGCGTGCGTTTCCTCGTCATGCACTACACGGAAATCGACGAAGCGCGCTCGCTCGCCGTCCTCACGGGCGATGAGGTCAGCGTCCACTACGTCGTGCCGGACGCGCCGCGCATCCACAACGGCGAGCCGGTCGTCTATCAACTCGTGCCGGAAGACAAGCGCGCGTGGCATGCCGGCCAGAGCTACTGGCAGGGCGCGACGGAGCTGAACGCGTCGTCGATCGGCATCGAGAACGTGAACCTCGGACCGATCGATACCCCCGCCGGCCGCACCTGGCAGCCGTATCCGCCCGCGCAGGTCGATGCGCTCGTGAAGCTCTCGCGCGACATCGTCGAGCGTTACGGCATTCCGCCCACGCGCGTGGTCGGCCATAGCGACATCGCTCCGCAGCGCAAGATCGACCCGGGTCCGCTCTTTCCTTGGCGCACGCTGTACGAGGCGGGGATCGGCGCATGGCCCGACGATGCCGCCGTCGCCGCGCGCCTTGCGGGCCGCGATCCCAAAGCGCCGTGCGACGTGCGCGCGTTGCAGGAAAAGCTCAAGCGCTACGGCTACGACGTCGCCACCGACGGCATGCTCGACGAGAAGACGCGCCGCGTCTTCGGCGCGTTCCAGATGCACTTCCGGCCCTCGGACTACGCGGGCGACGCCGACGCGCAAACAGACGCCATCGCGCAAGCCTTGCTGGACAAGTACTTCCCCTGACCGTTGAGTTAGACAAAAAAGAAATGGGCGACTACTTCCTGCCGCTGCGCGCGCTCCATATGACGTGCGCGGGCCTGAGCATCGCGGGCTTCGTGCTGCGCTGTATCTGGATGCTGACGGACTCGCGCCTGCTCGCCGCGCGTGCGAACAAGACCGTGCCGCATATCGTCGATACGCTCCTGCTCGCGAGCGCGATTGCGCTCGTCGCGATCATCGGCTTCGGGCCGAACGCGGCGTGGCTGGGCGCGAAGATCGCGGGCCTCGTCGTCTATATCGTGCTCGGCACCTTCGCCCTCAAGCGCGGCCGGACGAAGGGCGCACGCGCCGCCTTTGGCGTGCTGGCGATCATTGTGTTCGCGTTTATCGCGTCCGTCGCGCGCACGCACGATCCGCTCGGATTCCTGCACAGCATCCTCTGACCCGATGCGCAAAAAGCGCGGGAAGGCGGCGCGCGCTCCGATAAAATCGCGTTTTCCCCTCACGCGCAGCACCATTCCCATGACTCAGGACGAACTCAAGCAGCGCGTCGGCCAGGCCGCGGCCGACTACGTGAACGCGCACGTGCCCGAAGGCTCGATCATCGGCGTCGGCACCGGATCGACGGCCAATTGCTTCATCGACGCGCTGGCCGCCTCGAAATCGCGTTATCGCGGGGCGGTATCGAGTTCGCTCGCGACGACGGCGCGGCTCGAATCGCACGGCTTCAAGGTGTTCGACCTGAATGACGTGGACACCGTGCCGGTGTATGTGGATGGCGCCGACGAAATTGATGCGAGCGGCGCGATGATCAAAGGCGGCGGCGGGGCGCTCACGCGCGAGAAGATCGTGGCGTCGGTGGCGGAGGTGTTCGTGTGCATCGCGGATGCGAGCAAGCGCGTCGACGTGATGGGCACGTTCCCGCTGCCCATCGAAGTCGTGCCGATGGCGCGCACCGCGATCGGCCGCAAGGTCGCTGCGCTCGGCGGCGTGCCGATCGTGCGCGTGACGCAGGACGGCATGCCGTTCATTACTGACAACGGCAACGAGATCATCGACGTGAAGAGCCTCTCGATCACGGACCCGCGCGGACTCGAAGCGCAGATCAACGCGTGGCCGGGCGTGGTGACGGTGGGTCTTTTCGCGGCGCGCGGCGCGGACCTGTGCCTGCTCGGCACGGAGCAGGGCGTCGAGCGCATCGACTACTGAAGCGCCGCACCAACAGCACAACGGGCCCGGCAACGCGAGTCGCCGGGCCCGTTTTCGCTCGATGCAACGCGGAGCGCGCTTAGTAGGCGTTCCGTCCGATGAAGCCCTTGAACAGCGTCATCGCGACGATCTTGATGTCGAACCAGAACGACCAGTTGTGAATGTAGAACAGGTCGAATTTCACGCGGTTCTGCATCTTCTCGACCTTCTCGGTCGCGCCGCGATAGCCGTTCACCTGCGCCCAGCCGGTAATGCCCGGCTTGATGCGGTAGCGGAACATGTAGCCGTAGACGAGATCCTTGTACAGATCGTCGTGTTCGATTGCATGCGGACGCGGCCCGACTACCGACATGTCGCCGAACAGCACGTTGATGAACTGCGGCAGTTCGTCGAGGCTCGTGCGGCGCAGGAACGCGCCGATCTTCGTCACGCGCGGGTCGTTGCGCGTCGCCTGCGTCACGTGTCCGTTGCTCTCGCGATGCACGGCCATCGAACGGAACTTGTAGATCTTGAACGGCCGTCCGTCCGCGCCCTTGCGGTTCTGCGTGAAGAACACCGGCCCTTCCGATGTCGCCTTGATCGCGATCGCAATGGTGATCATGATCGGCGAGAGCGCGAGCAGCGCGGCGGCGGCGAAGCAGCGGTCGAACAGCAGCTTCGGCCACATCTGCAACGTGCTGACAGGCGACGTCGTCAGGTTGATCGTCGCCAAGCCCGCGACATCGGTCATCGAGTGATTGAAAAGCGAGATGCTGCGCGTGTCGGGAATGAGCCGCAGATTCACGAAGTCGTGCCGCAAAGCATGCACGAAGCGATAGATTGTGTGCTCCTGCGAAAGCGGCAGCGCGAGCCACACTTCGTTGATGTCCTCGGCGCGCACCTTCTCGACGAGTTCGTCGAAGTCGTTGAGCACCGGCAGGCGCATGGACGCGCCGGGCCGGCTGCCGAGACCGCTTGCATGCAGTTCTTCGTCGCCCGTCGTGTCGAGCAGGCAGACGGGCGTGAAGCCTTGCTCGGGCGTGCTCGACAGATGAGCGAGCAGCGTGCGCGCGAAGCCCTGCGCGCCGACGATCGCCACCGTGCGCTGATTGAAGCCGCGGCCTCGCATGATTCGCAGGCTCGCGTACACCGCGCATTTCGCGAGCACGATGAGCGCGCCGGAGATCAGCGTCGAATACGCGAACCACAGCCGCGACACGGCGTCCATGCGATGCAGCGTGAAGGCGAGCAGAAGCGCCGCGGCGGCCACCGTCATCCAGGCGAGCGTGACGCGCGCCAGCATCATCGGAAGCGGCTTGCCGCGCCAGGCTTCGTACACGCCGAACGTCGGAAACAACAGCAATGCCAGCACGCTATTGAATGCGATCAGGAGCTTCTCGATATCGCTGAATTCGAGCGAGGAAAAGCGCATCGAATGCGCGATCACCCCGCCCGCGATGACGAAGAAGACGTCCAGACAGCGCGCCGTCCAGCCGAACATATCGTGACTTTTATTGTGCATCCGCATCTCAGACACTGGAGGCCGAAGCCGTCTCCTGCGCGCGCAGACGCGGCAGCAGGCGGTCGAACTCACGTTTGACGAGGCCGTAGCATTCGCAGGCGCGCGCTTCCAGCCCTTCGCGATCCACCACCTTGATGCAGCCGCGGCTATGGTGGATGAGGCCCGCATCGTGCAGCTTGCCGGCCGCTTCGGTCACGCCTTCGCGACGCACGCCGAGCATGTCGGCGATCAGCTGCTGCGTGACTTGCAGTTCGTTCGACGCGGTGCGGTCGATTTCGATCAGGAGCCACCGGCACAGCTGCTTGTTGAGCGAATGATGACGATTACACGCTGCGGTCTGCGCGACCTGCGTGAGCAGGGCTTGCATGTAGAGCAGCATCAGACGGCGCAGAAAGTCCGAACGTCCGAACTGTTCGCGCAAAGCCTGAGCGCTCATGCGATACGCGAAGCCAGGGCACTGCACCTGGACGCGCGTGGGCATGGTTTCGCCGCCGGTCAGCACCGGCACGCCCGTCATGCCTTCGCGGCCGACTGCGGCGATTTCGACCGAGCCGCCGTCTTCCATCGTATGCAACAGAGAGATGATGGCGGTCGTCGGGAAGTACACGTGATGAATACGTTGGCCCGAATCGCAGAGCAGTTGCTCGGTGCGGAGTTGAACCAGTTCGAGATGCGGAGTCAGAGCTTGCCACTCATGCGCCGGAAGGGCGCCGAGGAGGTGGTTGCCGTGCAGGTCGGACTGAAGGGTCAGCATGTTTGTTCTCTCGTAACTTCGCGCGTTGCGCTTCACTTTTTTCTTTACTGGTGTGATCGTTCTCGGGTCGCGTCTTTCGCGGCTATGAAAACGTCTCACACCAGCCCCGTTAGCCGCCCGTGCTTCGCTTGAGTTGATTTAGTAGATCGCGTCGCTTCGGGTTGCACGACTCATTTAGCGAGGACTGTGCCAATGCGTCGAACGTCAATGCTGGTGGGGCCTCACTGTTCGAACGCCTGCTGTGATGCGGCGCAGCGTCGTCATTTTGTTTCAGTCTTGAACATTGCTGGTCTTAGGAATCCCCATGCGCCCGGAGGGGTATCGTCAGCGCAAACGGCTCGCGGACGGGGCGGCGCTTCGACGATCACCGTGCGATAAGCCTCAGAGGCCTGCGTCCCACTGCGAGAACCCCTCCTTTTGTAGGGACATTGAAAATTGATTCATCTGTGTTCCATCATGTTCGTGGCCTAACGAACGTGCTGCCGGCGCGAGACCTCTTGCTTCCCGCGAAAGCCTTGCTGCACAAGGCTTCGCGCGGAGTGAAGAATGTGTTCCATGGCAATTTCGCAAACTGCTAAACGTTGCGCCTGCTGCACGAAACGGCTCGTCTGTGGGCCATGCCGCGCCCGAATGCGTGAATCGTGCCTGCAAGAGGGCGTGAGTTCGCCCACATAGCGCATGGAAGCGATCGCCTTTTCCCTCCAAAACCGCGATACGCGCGTCAAACGTTTGCGAAAGCTGCGTGAGTTGGGAGTCTCGACGCCACATCCGGACGTCCCTGCCGAACGCATGGAACGCGCCATTACGCGGCGCGGAAATGTTTCATCGGGGACAATATCGGTCTTGGCGCACGTCGCATCTCACCATGCGAGCGTGAAATGCGCATGACGCGACGGAGAATCATCGCAATGTCATACGCGTGTGCGTGACGCGCGGCGCTCGCGCGTAGGGCGAACAATCAGCAGACGATAGCCGCGAGCGTGGGCACCACGCGCTCATACGCGGCTTCCATGATGTCGAACGAGGCGTCGCAGAGATCCGCCTGCCCGTTTGCCAGCGCCCGCGCGAGCCGGCATTGCAGCGCCTTCGCTTCGCTTGCGATCGCGCGCGCGGCCACATGGGTCGTCACCGGAATGTCGAACCCCTGTTCGCGCATCCATTCCAGGTAATGCGCGAGCAGCTCGAAGTTGCCGCCGAGCTGGCGCATCACGTGAGATCCATAGGGCCGCGCATACGCTTCTCCGCGCTCGAGCATCGTATCGACGTGCGCGGGAAACGCGCTGCGCCAGCGCGATATCGGGTTGTGCACGGGACGGCGCAGCAGATGCGCGCACAAAAGGTCCGCCGATCCTTCCGCAAGCGCTGTCCCGCCGAGCGATTCGCGCGCGCGTTTGATGAACTCGGCATGCGGGAACAGTGCTTGCCCACGCGTTGTGCCCGCTGCACCGGTTGAAGCCGTATCGTGCGCAGCGCTGGTTCCGAGCACGCCGTCGTAGTCGTCGCCGTGAAGAAGGTGATAACCGCTGTGATGGAAGTAACCGAGCCGTCGTGCGTTGGGATCGATCACATCGATGGCGATGGTCGTCTTCACATGGTCGCGCCGATAGAAAAGCGCGCGCATGTCGGGCAGAAAGAAGGCATCGACCTCGACGAGAATCGTATTGCCGCGGCGCGTTTGCACGAGCGCGCGTTCTTCGAGCGAGCCGAACACGGCGAGTTCCTGCACCTGCAGGCCGTACAGCTTTTCGATGTCTTCGCAAGGCGGACGGCCGAGCGTGAACTGATCGTCCTCGAAGTCCTGCGTGACCGTGTAGGCCAGCATGGCATGCGGTTCGAGCTGGTTGCCGTGCAAGAGCTCGATCCACAGGTCGACGGGGTCTGCGCCATCGCGCCAGATGCGTTCGGCACGATGCAGCGCATGCGCGCGATGACGTTTCGCGCGCATGCGCAAGGGATCGAGTGAAACGACGCGTGAACGACTGACGCCGGAACTCGTCATACCGCTGGTATGAAACGCGCTCATGGGCTTACCTCGGGCCTGAAAAGCCGGCAACCGATACCGCGTGCGCGCCGAAGCATTCGTTGTTTTTACCTGCGCGTTTATCGCGTTGGTTTTTATCGCTTGCGCTTTGTTCGCTTTTTTCGCTTTCTAAGGCGCCGCGTTCAATGGCGGGTTGCATTGTGATTTTCCCATGAAGGTGCGCAACGACGCGAGTGCTATCGCGACACGCGCACGAGCCTTCCGCGCGTGGCGCAGGACTCGATGCGTGTCGTGATGGAGTTCGTGAAGGCGTCCTTTTCCCCGAAGACGCCCTCTTGTGTGGTTGACCTTATTTGACGGGGCCGCAAGCCCTGGAGTCGGTGCGCCCCCGCACTGAAAGCTTGTTTCGCGGGACGTAACGTTCAATCGTCGCAACGCCGGTGAGAAACCGGCAGCAAGGAGAACAACCAATGAATTGGAAGACCCTGGATTTCGAACAGCTCACTGCGCGCGAGCTTTATCTGATTCTGCGTGCGCGCAGTGCGGTGTTCGTCGTCGAGCAATCGCATGTGCATCTCGATGCGGATGGCCGCGATGAAACCGGCGCGCACGTCTTCGCCACCGACGACATGACGCGCCCGATGCCGGTGCTCGCTTACGCCCGCATTCACGAAGGCGATATGGAAGATCCCGAAGTCGTCGTGGACAAGATTCTGACGAGTCCGCTGCGCCGTGGCGATGGCACCGCGCACGCGCTCATCGAACGTGTGCTCAACGTGTGCGCCGAACGTTGGCCGGGCCGCGCCGTGCGCCTCACTGCGCCGGTGAGTCTGCGGGCGTTCTACGAAGCGTTCGGCTTTCGCAAGACGGAAGGACCGTTCCTCGAACACGGCATGCCGTATATCGGTCTGACAAGAAAAAGCCGCACGGCGCGTGAAACGAGCGCCAGCAAGTCGCAGCAAACGGGCGCCAACGCGTTCGCCAATACGTACGAACTGCTTTGAGCCTTGAACGCGCCGCGTGTCCTGCGGCGCGCGCATGTGCAGTACCCGTAGCTCTTCTTCATAACGATAACGAACCGCGCGGCCGGCGTATGCACGCATGCCGGCACGCGCGCAACCGGTACCCTCATGCGAATAGTCCATCTCGCCAACCACGCGCAGATCATCGGCAACGGCACCGTCAACATGATGGTCGATCTCGCATGCATGGAGGCGCGCATGGGACACGACGTGGTCGTCGCTTCGTCGGGCGGGGGCTTCGAGCCGCTGTTGCGGCGCCATGGCATCACGCACATTCCGTTGCAGCAGTCGAGACAGCCCTGGCGCGTGCCGTCGATGATCGCGGGCTTCAATCGTCTCATCGATCGCTTCGATCCCGACATCGTTCACGCGCACATGATGACGGGCGCGCTCATCTCGCGTTTCGGCAGCATGCGACGCCGTTTCGCGCTCGTGACCACCGTGCATCACGAACTGCAGAAGAGCGCGTCGCTCGTGCGCGCCGGCGATCGCATGGTCGCCGTGAGCGATGCCGTCGCGCGTACGCTGGAGGAGCGCGGCATCGGGCGCGAGCGCGTGTCGGTCGTGCTCAACGGCGCAGTCGGCGCGCCGCGGCTCACGTGTCGTCCTGCGGCGCGTCCGGTGCCCATGAAGCGGCCGAGCGTCGTCTGCGTCGCGGGGATGTATCGGCGAAAAGGCATCGCGGATCTTCTGAAAGCCTTCGCGATCGTGCGCGAACAAACGGCGCATCAGCGCGACTTTATCGCGGAGCCGCACCTGTATCTGATCGGCGATGGTCCCGAGCGCGAGTCGATGGAAGCGCTCGCCGCCGAACTCGGGCTGCAATCGGCCGTTCATTTCACGGGCTTCGTGGCCGACCCGCGCCCTTATCTCGCGAACGCCGATGTCTTTGCGCTCCTGTCGCATCAGGACCCGTGTCCGCTCGTGATTGCCGAGGCGCGCGAAGCGGGCTGCGCCATTCTCGCGACGCGCGTGGGCGGCATCCCCGAATTGCTCGATGGCGGCGGCGCGGGCGTGCTCGTCGCGCCGGGCGATCCGGCGCAGGCCGCCGCGAAGCTGCGCTGGCTGCTGCTCGATTCGCAAGCCCGCGGGCAGTATGCGTCGCGCGCGCGGGAAGACATTCAGCGGCTTTCAGTCGAAAGGGTCGGCAGCGAATACGTGGCCATCTACCAGCAGACGCTTGCCGAGCGCGAGTCGCTTCAACGCCGCGATCAGCGCATGCACGCGAGGCGTCCGCGCACCTCCGACGGTGCCATGTAAGCGCCCCCATACGCCGCGCCGAACGATGCGAAGGCGTTTCAAAGCGGCATTCTCATGAACTAAGCACTGCATGAGAATTCAGGTAATCGCGTCATACAATAGCCGCCCCCGCGCGAGCGAGCGTTCGCGTTCGCACAGAAAGCCTACGAGATGCTTGCTCAAATGAGTGCATGAACGGCTGACGCTTTCTGGCCGAAAAAACACACAAAAACGCCGCGCTGCGACGCCGTCATTCATCAGTTTCCCTGAGGAATGACGGCGCCCGCGCGGCGCGAGCACAGGAAATTGAGCGTACGAATACCGCAACGAATGCGGCAACGCGTGCGCAACGATTAGGAACGGCGGCGAGCGCGGGCGGCTCGGGCGCGGCGATCAGAGGGAATACCCTGTCAGGAAATTCCGCACTGGTTTTCGACGCGACGAAGACGCAACGTGTAGTGCGACGAATGGATGTTCGGAAATTCGTCGCCTTGGCCGCCACGGGACGCGTGAGAGCGACGCGCACAGACACACATGGGCTACGGACAGGCGGATAGGGGAGAAGCGTGATGGATGAAAACAAAGAGCGGTCGCTGGTGGCGAAGGTCATGGACGGGCTCGTCTCGGGGATCGTCGAGCAGAAATACGGCGCGATACTGCCGCCGCAAGACATCCTTTCGAAAGAGTTCGACGTGAGCCGCACCGTCATGCGCGAAGCGCTCTCGATGCTGCTCGCCCGTCACATGCTCGACGTGCGGCCGAAAACCGGCACGCGCATCCGGCCGATGAGCGACTGGCGTCTCATCGATGAAGACGTGGTGTCGTGGCGTTTTCGCGCGAAGCCGGATCAGACTTTCTTGCGGGATGTAATCGAATTCCGCATGTTGATCGAGCCGCGCGCCGCCGCGCTCGCCGCTGCGCGCGCGACGCCCGACGAGATCGCCGGCATCCGCGACGCGTTCGATACGCTTTCGCGCCTTCAGGTCGGCGAGCCCGAGTATCAGGCCGCCGACGAAGTGCTGCACACACGCATCGTGGCCGCGAGCGGTAACCAGTTCTTCCGGCAGATGACCGCCATCGTGCGCGGCGCGCTCGTGACGGTGAACCCGATCGTGGACGGTATCGAGTCCGTGCGCGAGGCGACGCTCGCGGCGCAGCGCAGCGTCGTCGAGGCCATCGAGGCGAAGGACCCGGCAGCCGCCGAACGCGCGACGCGCTCGCTCGTCGATCTGGCGGCGGAGGAAGTGGGACGCGCATTCTCGCTCGAACGCATGATTCAGCCGAGCCAGCCGGTCTCGCCGCCGGACGTGAACGCGTCGGCCGGAGCCTGAGCGGTCTTCAGCGCGCTGTCGCTGTCGCTGTCGGCGCGAAGGCGCAGAGCACCTGCATCGTCCGATGAAAGCCGGGCCTCGTGCCCGGCTTTGTCGTTTTCGCGCGGCGCGATCAGGCACAATCCCCGCACGACACACATCCCGGAGGCAACATACATGGAATCGATACGCTGGGGCATCGTCGGCGCGGGGCGCATCGCGCGGCGCTTCGCCGAGAGCCTGCAACACGTCGAGGGCGCGACGCTCGCGGGTGTGTCTTCGCGGCGGCCCGAGTCGGCGCGCGCGCTCGCCGAGCCGTTCGGCGCTGCCGCATTCGATGACTTCGATACCTTGCTCGCGAACATCGACGCGCTCTACGTCGCGACGATGCAGGACAGCCATCCGCACTATGCGTTGCGCGCGTTCGCCGCGGGCAAGCCCGTGCTATGCGAGAAGCCCGCTGCCGTGAACGCGCGCACCTTGCAGCAGATGATCGACGCGGCGCGCGGCGCGAAGGTCCTCTTCATGGAGGCGATGAAGCCGCCGTTCTACCCGCTGTATCGACGCTTGCGCGAGCATTTGCAGGCCGATCCGATCGGCGATATCGGCCTCGTGCGCGCGGGCTGCTCGATGGCGGACGTGCCGGCGGATCATCCGTCGTTTTCGCTGGACGCGGGCGGCGGCGCGTTGCTCGATATCGGCATCTACGAGGCGTTTCTCGCCGTCGAC
Source organism: Caballeronia sp. GAFFF1 (assembly GCF_023630705.1). Lineage (GTDB taxonomy): Bacteria > Pseudomonadota > Gammaproteobacteria > Burkholderiales > Burkholderiaceae > Caballeronia. The sequence continues at coordinate 32,457 of NZ_JALQEM010000016.1, read as the reverse complement.
TGGCTCGGCGAGGCGCTCAATGTGCAGACCATCGGTCGCGTCGGCGCGACTGGCGTCGATGTCTTCGCGAGCCTGAACGTGCAGCACGCGCGCGGCATCGCGCAACTTTTCTGCGGAATGGACCTGCAAGGACGCGGCGACGCGCTCATCGGCGGCACCAAAGGCACCGTGGTGATTCACGAGAACTGGTGGAACCCGGCTCGCGCGACCATCGCCTATACGGACGGCCGCAAGGTGGAACTCGACGAGCCGTTTTCGGGCGGTGGCCTCAACTACGAGACCGCGCACTTCTGCGACTTGCTGCGCGCGGGTCTAACCGAAAGCCCGGTGATGCCGCATGTCATGTCGATGCGCATGATGGCGATCATGGACGCCGCGCGGCGCGATCTGGGCGTGCGCTTTCCGTTCGAGGAAGACTGAACGCAAGCCATCGAAGACGCGGGTGCGTTCAATGCCGCCCGGGCAGCGCGAGCCGCCGCTCGAACACGCGTTGCACGACTTCCAGCACGCTGCACAGCAGCCAGTAGACGAAGGCCGCCGCCAGATAGAGCGGCAGCGGCTGATACGTCGCTGCGATCACTTCCTGCGCGCTACGCAAAAGCTCGGTCACGGTGATGACCGACACGAGCGACGTATCCTTGATAAGACTGATGAGGCTGTTCGAAAGACTCGGCACCGCGATGCGCAGCGCCTGCGGCCCGATCACGTAGCGCAGCGTCTGCGTGCGCGACAGGCCGAGACTGTACGCCGCGAGCCATTGCCCGCTGTGAATGCCGAGAATCGCGCCGCGCATGCTTTCCGACAGATACGCCGCCACGTTGGCCGATAGCGCGATGACGCCTGCGGGCGTCGGTTCGAGCGAGATGCCGAGGCTCGGCAAGCCGTAATAGATCACGAAAATCTGCACGAGGAGCGGCGTGCCGCGCATCACGCTGACGTACACGCGGCCGATGCCGACGAGCGCGCGGTTGCGGCTGATGCCCATCAGCGCCAGCACCGTGGCCGCGATGAGGCCGAAGAACATCGAGTACAGCGCGAACTTGATCGTCAGCAGCGCGCCTTGCGCCAGCACTGGCGCCGATTGAACCAGCAGGGAAGTGGTCGACATGAACGGAAAAACGTAAGCGGAAAGCGCGCGGATCGAAACGAAGAACCGGGCGGCGCGCGAAAGCGCACATCATAAACCGGACGCGAAAAAGAGAAGGGCGGCACCGTTAGACGATGCCGCCCGATCATGCGTGCGCAGTCGCGTGCTTACTTCGCCGGCTTCGTCACGTCGATGCCGAACCACTTGTCGGAGATCTTCGCGAACGTGCCGTCCTGTTCGAGCTGGGTCATCGCGTCGTCGATCGCCTTCGCGAACTTCGGATTGCCCTTCTTGAACGGAATGCCCGACGGATTGCCCGCGCCGACGTTCGCGCCCGTGCGCAGCGGCAACTGCGAGTTCTTGAGCAAGTACGCGAGCATCAGGCGGTCGTTGAGCGCGGCGTCCAGACGCCCCGCGGCCAGATCGCGCAGATATTCCGGCGCGCCCGGGTACGTCTTCACGTCGATGCCCGGCACCGACTTCGCCATGTCCATGTAGTTCGTGCCGAGGCCGACGCCGAGCTTCTTGCCCTTCAGATCGTCGAGCGACTTGTAATCACGCTTGTCGTCGGCGCGCTGAATCAGCTGCGCGTTCGAGTACGTGTACGCCGGCGAGAAGTCGAGCGTTTCCTTGCGCTTGTCGGTGATGCCGACCTGGTTCACGATCACGTCGAACTTGCCTGCCTGCAACCCCGCGATGATGCCGCTCCACTCCGTCGTGACGAACTCCGGCTTCACGCCGAGCCTGGCGGCGACGGCTTTCGCGATATCCACGTCGAAGCCGACGAGCTCGCCCGACGGCGCCTTCGAGTTGAAAGGCGGGAACGTGCCTTCCAGACCGACGCGCAGCGTGCCGCGCTGCTTGACCTGATCGAGCAGGTCTTCTGCGTGCGCCGTGGCCGTGACCGCGGTGAACGCCGCGCCGATCAGGCTTGCGGCGACGAGCTTTTTGAGCATGGACAGGTTCATCGTGTTGTTCTCCTCGTGTTGGCAAAGTGGCGCGCCGCTTCTTCCCGCGCCGCGCCCGATAGGTGCGGCATCATAGAGAAACTGCAACCGGCGCGTAAGATCGTTTGCTTATGTCTATATTCTCTGCGCGAGCGACTCGACGCATTCGGTGACGAGCGCCGGCCCGCGATAAATCAGCCCCGTGTAGATCTGCACGAGCGATGCGCCCGCGGCGAGCTTCGCGCGCGCATCCGCGCCGGAGAAGATGCCGCCCACGCCGATGATCGGCACTTCCGTGCCTACTTCCGCGCGCAATTTGCGGATCACTTCGTTGGATGCATCGAACACCGGACGCCCCGACAGGCCGCCCGCTTCGTCGCCGTGCGCCATGCCCGCGACGGCCGTGCGCGAAAGCGTCGTGTTGGTGGCGATCACCCCGTCGATGCGAAGCGCGAGCAGTGTGCCCGCGATCGACTTGATCTGCTCGTCGTCGAGATCGGGCGCGATTTTCAGCGCGAGCGGCACGAGCTTGCCGTGCAGATCGGACAAACGCTGTTGCTTGTCCTTCAGCGCGCCGAGCAGCGCGTCGAGTTCGCCCGCGCCCTGAAGTTGCCGCAGGTTCTTCGTGTTCGGCGACGAAATGTTGATCGTCACGTAGCTCGCGAACGGATACACGCGTTCGAGACAGTACAGATAGTCTTCGGCGGCGCGCTCCATCGGCGTATCCGCGTTCTTGCCGATGTTGAGCCCGAGCACGCCGCGATAACGCGCGGCCTGCACGTTCGCGACGAACTGATCGACGCCGCCGTTGTTGAAGCCCATCCGGTTGATGAGCGCGTCCGCTTCCGGCAAGCGGAAGATGCGCGGGCGCGGATTGCCCGGCTGCGCGCGCGGCGTCACGGTGCCCACTTCGATGAAGCCGAAGCCGAGCGCCGCGAGTCCGTCGATGCACGCGCCGTCTTTGTCCAGTCCCGCCGCGAGTCCGACCGGATTGCTGAACGTGAGGCCCATCACGGTGCGCGGCGAATCGGGACCGCGCTTGCCGAGCACGCCGGCGAGTCCGGTGCGGCCGGCCGCGCGGAGCATGCGCAAGGTCAGGTGATGCGCGTCTTCCGCGTCCATGCGAAAAAGGCGCGAACGCGCGAGCGGGTAGAGAGAACTGAACACGGATGAGCGCCGGCGACGGCGAATTTTTTTAAGACCGCTATTTTAACGGCTTTGTCACGCGCGCCCGGAGCCGGACGAAATGGCCCGTGGACGCCGTTATTTCGGCTGGCCCGGTCCGTTGCCGCGGCCCGGCATCGGCAGGGCGCCGGCCGAGTGCGTCGTCGCGGGGTCGAGCACGGACCAGCGGCCATCGACGAGCCCTTCCAGCGGCCGGAAATTGGCCTTGTACGCCATCTTTTCGCTCTCGCGTATCCAGTAGCCGAGATAGACGTGCGGCAAGTCCAGGCTTCGCGCCTGCTCGATCTGCCACAGGATGTTGAAGGTGCCGTAACTCGTCTTCGGCAAGTCGGGCTCGAAGAACGTGTACACAGACGAGAGCCCGTCGCCCAGAATGTCGATCATGCTGATCATGCGCAGCGCGCCGGGCGCATCCGGAGTGTCCGGCGACGCGGGCTCGCGGAACTCGACGAGCCGCGAGTTGATCCGGCTTTGCAGCAGAAACTGCTCGTATTGGTCGCGGCTGTCGCGGTCCATGCCGCCGCCCGCGTGCCGCGCCGACTGATAGCGCATGTAAAGCGCGTAGTGCTCTTCGTCGTAATGCAGCGGCGCGACGCTCGCGATCAGATTGCCGTGCTGCTTCCACACGCGCCGCTGCGCGCGGTTCGGCGCGAAGCGCGCGACGGGCACGCGTACCGGCACGCAGGCGCGGCAGCCGTCGCAGTACGGGCGATACGTGAAGACGCCCGAGCGCCGGAAGCCCCCCTTGACGAGTTCCGTGTAGACGTCGGAGTTGATCAGGTGGCTGGGCGTCGCGACTTGCGAGCGCGCCACGCGGCCCTCCAGATAACTGCAAGGGTAAGGCGCTGTTGCATAGAATTGCAGCGCGGAAAGCGGTGACAGTGGCAGCTCGTTCGGATGTGTCACTTTGGCGGCTCTCGCAGGCGTCGTCTCTTCGTTGCCGCGTGCGCTTCGCTGTCGGCGAAGGCGTGCGCGGCGGATCGTGCTTGTCTGAGTACTTGCGTCGCAAACGGTGCGCCCGGCGCGGGCTTGGGATGATCAGGGCGCGGCCGTGCCGATGAGGTCGATCAGCACGGACTTGTCGAAGCGCCACGGGATCGGCGCTTCGGCGACCGCGCGGCGCAGATGCGCGACGAACGCGCGGCGAGGAATCTCGCGGCCGCCCAGCGACGCCAGATGCGACGTGTTCTGCTGGCAGTCTATCATCTCTATTTTGTGGCGGCGCAAGTGTCCGACAAGTGCCGCGAGCGCGATTTTCGAGGCATCCGTTTCGTGCGCGAACATGGATTCGCCGAAGAACATGCGCCCGAACGATACGCCATACAGCCCGCCCACGCGCACGCCGTCGCGCCAGGTCTCGATGCTGTGCGCCTCGCCCGCGCGATGCAGCGACGTATAAGCCTCCACGATATCCGCCGTGATCCACGTGCCGCGCTGGCCTTCGCGCGGCGTGTCGGCGCAGGCGCGCATCACGGCGGGAAAGTCGTGGTCCACGCGCACTTCCCATGCATCGTCGCGAAGAACGCGTTTGACCGTCTTGCGCAGCGAATGCGACACCTTGAACTCGGCGGGCACGAGCACCATGCGCGGATCGGGGCTCCACCACAGCACGGGCTGTCCGTCCGAATACCACGGGAAGATGCCGCGCCGGTATGCGTCGACGAGCCGCGAAGGCAGAAGATCGGCGCTCGCGGCGAGCAGGCCCGGCGCGCCGCTCGATGCGCCGAGCGCGCGCTCGACCGGCGGAAACGGATCGTCGTGAGCGAGCCAGGGAACCATGATCGTCCTGCGCCGTTCAACCTTCGCGCAGCGTGCGGAAAATGTCGCCGGTATGCAGCGTGAAGTTGCCGGCGGCGCGGTCGGCGAAGAAAAAGCGCAGCGTCTGGCCGACGGTCGGGAACGCGATCTCGTCCCACGGAATTTCGCTCTCCTCAAAGAGCCGCACTTCCAGACTTTCCTCGCCGGGATCCAGTTCGATATCGAGCAGTCGCGCGAGATAGAACAGATGCACCTGATGCACGTGCGGCACGTTCAGCAGCGTGAAGAGGCTCTGTATTTCGACGCGCGCGCCGGCTTCTTCCAGCGTTTCGCGGGCGGCGCCTTCGCTCGTCGTCTCTTCCATTTCCATGAAGCCGGCGGGCAGCGTCCAGTAGCCGTAGCGCGGCTCGATCGCGCGGCGGCACAGAAGCACCTTGTCGTCCCACACGGGCACGGTGCCCACGACGTTGCGCGGGTTCTGGTAGTGCACGGTGCCGCAGTTGTTGCAGACGAATCGCTCGCGGTTGTCGCCGGGCGGAATGCTCAGGCCGACCTCGTGGCCGCAGACGGAACAGAATTTCATGGAAATGGACGCTGGAAGTGTGCTGCGAGTGTATCACTGGGGCGGGGCAGCTTTCGCGCGCGGCGGCGGGTGTCGGGTGCCGCGCGATGAGTCGCTACAATAGTTGCCAATAGCCTCATTTTTCCATTCCTTCAGCGCGCCGCGCTCCAGCGAAGCCATGTCCTCTCCGTCAGCCGGTTCCTCTCGTCCTCCGATGCTCGCCACAGCCGATGCCCTCGGTCGTCTGCTCGACGCCGCGCGCCCGGTGACGGACACCGAGCGTATCGACACGCTCGACGCGCTCGGGCGCGTGCTCGCCGCCGACGTGACCTCGCCGCTCGACGTCCCGCCGATGCACACGAGCGCGATGGACGGCTACGCGGTCTGCACCGCCGTTCTCGCCGCCGCCAGCGACGCCGCGCCGCTCAAACTGCGCGTCTCGCAGCGCATCCCGGCCGGACACACGGCCGAGCCGCTCGCAGCAGGCACGGCGGCGCGCATTTTCACGGGCGCGACGGTTCCGCCGGGCGCGGATGCCGTCGTGATGCAGGAAATGGCGCAGGCGTCGGACGATGGCACCGTTGCGTTCACGCAGCCGCCCGCTGCCGGCGAATGGATCACGCGGCAGGGCGCGGACATCGAGCGCGGCTCGGTCATTTTGCGCGCCGGCGCGCGGCTGACGCCGCAGGCGCTCGGTCTCGCGGCGTCGGTCGGCTGCGCGGCGCTGGATGTGACGCGGCGCGTGCGCGTCGCGATTTTCTTCACCGGCGACGAACTGCGCATGCCCGGCGAGCCGCTCGCGCCCGGCGCCATCTACAACTCGAACCGCTTCACGCTGCGCGCGCTGCTCGCGAAGCTCGGCTGCGACGTGACGGACTTCGGCATCGTCGCTGACCGGCTCGATGCCACGCGCGACACCCTGCGCCGCGCCGCGCTCGACCACGATCTGATTCTGACGTGCGGCGGCGTTTCCGTCGGCGAGGAAGATCACGTGAAGCCGGCGGTCGAAGCAGAAGGGCGCATCGCCATGTGGCAAATCGCGATGAAGCCGGGCAAGCCGCTCGCGTTCGGCGCGGTCCGGCGCGGCGAAGGCGGGCAGAAGGCGTTTTTCATCGGCTTGCCGGGGAATCCGGTTTCGAGCTTTTGCACGTTCTTGCTCTTCGTGCGGCCGTTCGTGTTGCGGCTCGCGGGCGTCGAGGATGTCGCGCCGCGCGTCTACTCCATGCGCGCCGACTTCACGCAGAAAAAAGGCGACCGGCGCAACGAGTTTCTGCGCGCGCGCGTGAACGACGGCGGCGGCCTCGATCTCTTCCCGAACCAGAGTTCGGCGGTGCTGACGTCCACCGTCTGGGGCGACGGCCTCATCGACAATCCGCCGAATCACGCGATCAGCGCAGGCGAGACGGTACGGTTCATTCCCTTTTCAGAGTTGATGCGGTAAGGAACGAAGTCCCATGAAAGTCGAACTCAGATTTTTTGCGAGCGTGCGCGAGGCGCTGGGCGTCGCGAACGAGACGGTCAGCGTGCCGGATTCGGTCGTCAATGTCGGCGACGTGCGCGCGTGGCTGCGCATGCGCGGCGGCGTGTGGGCCGAGACGCTCGCGGAAGGCCGCGCGCTGCGCATGGCCTGCAATCACGTGATGACGAACGCATCGCAGCGCATCACCGATGGCTGCGAAGTCGCGTTCTTTCCGCCGGTCACGGGTGGCTGACATGGGAAAGCATGCGAAAGTCCGCGTGCAGGAAGCCGATTTCGACATTAGCGCCGAAGTGGCCGCGCTGCGCGCCGACAATCCGAAGGTCGGCGCGGTCGCGTGCTTCGTCGGCACGGTGCGGGATCTGAACGAAGGCAGCGCCGTCGAGACGATGGAACTGGAGCACTATCCGGGCATGACCGAGAAGTCGCTCGAAGCGATTGCCGATCAGGCGCGCGAACGGTGGCGCGGCTCCGACGTGCTCATCGTGCATCGCGTGGGCAAGCTGAAGCCGCTCGATCAGATCGTGCTCGTCGCGACGACGGCGATGCATCGCGCGGAAGCGTTCGAGTCGTGCGCGTTCGTGATGGACTATCTGAAGACGCAGGCGCCGTTCTGGAAGAAGGAAAAGACGGAGCAGGGCGAGCGCTGGGTCGACGCCCGCGAATCCGACGACGCAGCCCTCGCGCGCTGGACGCCGCCTGCGGGTTGAACTACGCGCGTCAGTCTTCGTCGGCCGGCTTGCCGACGAACGTCGCCGGAAACGGTTCGCCTGCCGGGCGCTCGGGGAAACGCGGCTCATCGCGGCCGCCTGTGCGCTGGCGCTTGAGCGCCGCGAGCAGGGCTTCCTGCGCCTCGGGAATCCGGTAGTCCCAGCCGAATTTGCTCAGTTGGAGACTCTGCGCGATGCGCAACGCCGGCTCCATGAACTGCACCGCCGCGGCGGGCTCGTAGCGCGCTTCCACGGTGTTCAGAAACAGCGACAGCCAGCGCGCGAAGTGCTGCGGCTCGATGCCCTCCAGTGGCCGGTGCGCCTCCTGCACGTTCCCCCGATACTGCTTCGAGCCGAGCACGAGGCTCGACCAGAACGTCGTCATCTTCGCGAGATGCTCGTCCCAACGGCCGGTCAGTTGGCGCGCGAAGATCGGGCCGAGCAGCGGATCGTCGTCCACGCGGCGATAAAACGCCTCGACCAGCGCGCGGATATTCGTTTCCGTGGGCTCGCGCTCGCGGGTAATGGCGTGGCTCGTTTCGTCTCGGTTCATGGCTGCAAACAAGTAAATCGTCCGTCAGCGAGCGCGGACAGCGGCGCTAATCTGGCTGACGCAAAACACCCAAGTGGCGCAGAATGTTGAGCAGTGCTCCGGCGCGTGACGGTTCTGTCGCGACTGCCGCGAGCGGATATTAGACCCTGAGACGCTCGCGCGGGCGATGGCCCCGGCCGCCGCGCGGATTTGTCGGCCTCGTGCGCGCGTCGATCGAATCAGCCAAACCGCAGCGTTCTCTTCACTCCGCCGTCCGACGCGCCACGCTATGCGACTGACCGACTACACCGATTATGCGCTGCGTGTCCTGCTGTATCTGTCCGTGCGGCCGGCGCGGCTCTCGACTATTCGCGAGATTTCCGACGCCTACGGCATCTCCAAGAATCACCTGATGAAGATCGTCCAGCAACTCGGCGACCTCGGCTGGGTGGAAACGGTGCGCGGACGTCACGGCGGCCTGCGGCTCGCGGCGCGCTTGCGCGAGCTGACCATTGGCGAGATCGTGCGGGTAACGGAAAACGACTTCGCGCTCGTCGGCTGCTTCGGCGCGCAGACGAGCAGCCGCCATTGCGTGATTCAGCCGGCTTGCCGCCTGCGTGGCGTGCTGGCGGCGGCCCGCGATGCCTTCCTCGCCGAACTCGACAAGCACACGGTCGGCGAATTGTCCGAGCCGCCGAGCGAGCTCGCGCGGCTGCTCGGCATCGCGCCCGGTGATGCTCCGTACGCCACTGCGCTCGTCCCGCGCGCCGCTTCGTCCTGACCGACACTTCCCGCACGATCGAGCGGCGCTGAACGAAACCTGCACAGCGCGGTCTTTCGAAAGCGCCGCCGCGCTGATCGGACGCGGCCAGTTTCGCAGAAAAATCCCCGGAATGAGCGGTTTGCGCGCTTGAAACCGCCCGAAAGCGCCTCATTTTGGTCGTATTCGAATTGGAGCTCACCAAAAATGAGAATCGACAAACTCACCACCAAATTCCAGGAAGCACTCTCGGACGCGCAAAGCCTGGCTGTCGGCAACGACAATCAGTACATCGAGCCCGTGCATCTGCTTTCCGCGTTGATCGCGCAACGCGACGGCTCCGCGCGCTCGCTGCTTTCGCATGCCGGCGTGCAGGTTCAGGCATTGCAGGCCGCGCTCAACGAGGCGATCAGCCGCCTGCCGCAAGTTCAGGGCACGGACGGAAACGTTCAAGTGAGCCGCGACCTCGCCGGTCTTCTGAACAACGCCGACAAGGAAGCGCAAAAGCTTAACGACACCTACATCGCGAGCGAGATGTTCCTGCTCGCCGTAGCGGACGACAAGGGCGAAGCCGGGCGCATCGCCAAGCAGCACGGGCTCACGCGGCGCGCGCTGGAAGCGGCCATCAACGCCGTGCGCGGCGGCGCGCAGGTGAACAGCCAGGACGCCGAGAGCCAGCGCGAGGCGCTGAAAAAATACACCGTCGATCTGACCGAGCGCGCCCGCGCCGGCAAGCTCGACCCGGTGATCGGCCGCGACGACGAAATCCGCCGCTCGATCCAGATCCTTCAGCGCCGCACGAAGAACAATCCGGTGCTGATCGGCGAGCCGGGCGTCGGCAAGACGGCGATTGTCGAAGGCCTCGCGCAGCGCATCGTCAACGGCGAAGTGCCGGAAACGCTCAAGGGCAAGCGCGTGCTCTCGCTCGACATGGCGGCGCTGCTCGCGGGCGCGAAGTATCGCGGCGAGTTCGAGGAGCGGCTCAAGGCCGTGCTCAACGACATCGCGAAGGACGAAGGCCAGACGATCGTCTTTATCGACGAGATTCACACGATGGTCGGCGCAGGCAAGGCCGAAGGCGCGATGGACGCGGGCAACATGCTGAAGCCGGCGCTCTCGCGCGGCGAGCTGCACTGCATCGGCGCCACCACGCTGGATGAATACCGCAAGTACATCGAAAAGGACGCGGCGCTGGAGCGGCGTTTTCAGAAGGTGCTGGTCGATGAACCATCGGTCGAAGCGACTATCGCGATCCTGCGCGGCTTGCAGGAGAAATACGAACTGCACCACGGCGTCGAGATCACCGACCCGGCTATCGTCGCGGCGGCGGAACTGTCGCATCGCTATATCACGGACCGCTTCTTGCCGGACAAGGCCATCGACCTGATCGACGAAGCTGCGTCGCGCATCAAGATGGAAATCGATTCGAAGCCCGAAGAGATGGACAAGCTGGACCGCCGTCTGATCCAGCTGAAGATCGAGCGCGAAGCCGTGAAGAAGGAGAAGGACGAGGCATCGCAGAAGCGCCTGCAACTGATCGAAGAGGAAATCGACCGGCTGAATCGCGAGTATTCCGACCTCGAAGAAATCTGGACCGCTGAAAAGGCGGCGGTGCAGGGCAGCGCGCAACTGAAGGAAGAGATCGAGAAGGTGCGCGCCGACATCGCGCGTTTGCAGCGTGAGGGCAAGCTCGAAAAGGTCGCCGAGTTGCAGTACGGCAAGCTGCCCGAACTGGAAGCGCGCCTGAAGCAGGTCACGCAGGCGGAATCGGAGGAGCAGAACAACCCGACGCGCCCGCGTCTTTTGCGCACGCAGGTCGGCGCGGAGGAAATCGCGGAAGTCGTGTCGCGTTCCACCGGCATCCCCGTGTCGCGCATGATGCAGGGCGAGCGCGAGAAGCTGCTGCAGATCGAGGGCAAGCTGCACGAGCGCGTCGTCGGCCAGGACGAGGCGATCGGCGCGGTCGCGGATGCGATTCGCCGTTCGCGCGCCGGTTTGTCGGACCCGAACCGTCCGTACGGATCGTTCCTGTTCCTCGGGCCGACGGGCGTCGGCAAGACCGAGCTGTGCAAGGCGCTGGCGGCGTTCCTGTTCGATTCCGAGGATCACCTGATCCGCATCGACATGAGCGAGTTCATGGAAAAGCACAGCGTCGCGCGGCTGATCGGCGCGCCGCCGGGGTACGTCGGCTACGAGGAGGGCGGCTATCTGACTGAAGCCGTGCGCCGCAAGCCGTACAGCGTGATCCTGCTCGATGAGATCGAGAAGGCGCACCCGGACGTGTTCAACGTGCTGCTGCAAGTGCTCGACGACGGCCGCATGACGGATGGCCAGGGCCGCACGGTGGACTTCAAGAACACGGTGATCGTGATGACCTCGAACCTCGGTTCGCAGGTGATTCAGGGCATGGTCGGCGAGCCGCAGGAAGCCGTGAAGGACGCGGTCTGGGAAGAAGTGAAGCTGCATTTCCGGCCGGAGTTCCTGAACCGTATCGACGATGTCGTCGTGTTCCACTCGCTGGATCGCGCGAATATCGAGTCGATCGCGAAGATCCAGTTGCAGCGTCTGCACGACCGGCTCGCAAAGCTCGATATGCAGCTGGACGTGTCCGATGCCGCGCTGGAGCAGGTCGGCAAGGTCGGCTACGACCCGGTGTTCGGCGCGCGGCCGTTGAAGCGCGCAATTCAGCAGGAGATCGAAAACCCGGTCGCCAAGCTGATTCTCGCCGGGCGCTTCGGACCGAAGGACGTCATTCCGGTCGATGTCCGGGACGGCGAGTTCGTGTTCGATCGCGTGGTGCACTAAAGTGCTGGCTCCTTCGCGAGTCGAAGGAGCGTAGTCTCGAAGGCAACGAAGCGATTCGTTGCCTTTTTTTGTGCCCGCGATGGGCGGGCGGCTGGTTCGCAGGCACAAGCAAAAGCCCCGCGCCGGCGTGAGCCGGGCGCGGGGCCAACGTACGACAGGACGACCGCGCTTATCCTTGCTTCGGCTCTTCGCTCTTGCCGAAGAGGCCGGCGAGACCGCCGAGCGAGCCGAGCACGCCCGTCAGGTCGAGCTTGCCTTCGGGCGGCACTTCGCCGTTGGGTGTCGCGCGATCGACGATATGCGGCAGCACCGCCGCAAGCATGCCGGAGAGCTGATCGCCGGAAACGCCCGCCTTCTGCGCGAGCGCGCCGACGTTGTCCGCGCCGAGCACGTTGGTCAGGAGGCCCGGGCTGATCGGCTTGTTTTCACCGTTGCCGATCCACGACGAGACGATATCACCCGCGCCGTTCTGATGGAAACGCTGAATCAGCCCCATGATGCCGCCGGGCTGGCTGTTCACGAATTCGAGCGCCGCCGCGATCAGCGCGGCCTGACCGGACTGGCCCGGTTGACCAGTCTGGCCGCCTTGTTGCGACGAATTGCCGAGGGAAGAGGCGAGGATATCGAGTAGGCTCATGGCAGTCTCAGTACTAAAGGTTGCAGATGGATTACAGGCTGGCAGCCGACGCGCTCGCCGCCTTGTCTTTCTTTCGCTTCGATTTCGAGGGCTTCGCGTCGCTAGTTGCCGCCGCAGCCGTGGCGCTCGACTTCTTGGCCGAAGCAGTGGTGGAAGCCGAAGCACCCGCCGGGCCCGATGCCGGGACGACGGCGGGCGTCTGCGCGGTCGTGGCGGCGGGCGATGTCGCAGCGGTCGCCGCCGCCGATGACTTGATGGTCGAGTTCGGCGCGGCCGCGCCGTGAGAAGCTGTCGCGGCTGGGTTCGATGCCTTGCCGGTCGGCGGCAGCGAAGATCCGCCGATGGTCAGGCCGTTCTCTTCCAGCTTGGCAACCGACTTGGCGCCGAGTCCTTTGACGCGATTGGCGAGATCGTCCGCGTCCTTGAACGGGCCGTTCTTCGTGCGTTCGTCGACGATCGCCTTCGATTTGACGGGCCCGAGGCCCTTGACCGAATCGAGCGCGGCTTGATCGGCAGTATTGACATCGACGGCGGCGAACGCCGCGCCGATGGACAGCATGAACGCGAGGCACAGCATCAACAGCTTTCTCAGCATGACGACACTCCAGGCAGATTAACGAAACGAAGGAAACGAAGGAAACGAAGGCCGCACGGTCCGGCAAACGGACGATGCCGTTAAGCATAGGACAAATCCGTGTTTCGAACGCGGGCCGTCCGCATTGTGCATGAGGCCGGGGAAAGCGCTCTATCGGCGCACAATCTTTAACGTTGCAGGGCGTGCGACGGACGGCCGGATTGTGTCCGCGAGCAAATGAGTTGTTGAAACGCTTCGTCGTGCCAACGGTGCGCCAGCGCCGGCAGCTATTTCACGGCAGGCGCGGCAGTTTTCGCAAAAGCGCCGCGCACTTCGAAGGCGACCGAGTCGATCACCTCGCCGCGCCCATCGACGAGTTCGAGCCGGTGACGGCCCGGCCACGGCAGCCACGCGGCGCGGGCGTCGCGGCTGAACGGCTTGCCGTCGAGCCGCCAGCCGAGTTGGCCGACGCCGCCCGTGCGTTCGAACCACACGCGCTGGCGCGCAGCTATCGCTCGTCCTTACTCGTGCCGGTCTTCACCGCGCTGAAGGTACGCGTCCCGAACACGCTGTCGAAGCCGAACATGCGCGTGTGGGTGCTGTTGTCCGCGAGGATGTCGGTGACGATGAAGCTCGCTGCGAGATTCATCGGGGACTCCTGCCGAAGCCGTTTCCGCGGTCCGGCCATCGACGCTTTTCGACGCTTTCTCCCGATTTCGATGACACGCCCTCGTTCAGTCGGCGTCCACCGTATCGAGATGCCGCACGCTCACGCGCCGCCAGTAGACGAAGAGCCCGACGCCCGCCACGCCGAGGCTCAGCGAATTGGCGATCCAGAATCCGCGCGCGCCTTGCAGCCACGCGGGAACCGCGCCGCCGACATCGAAGCCGAGCAAATAACCGCCGCCGAGCCCGATGCCCCACAGCGCGATCGCATAAATGATGGTCGGCACGAGCGTGACCTTGTACGCGCGCAGAATGAAGGCGGTGGTGATCTGCAACGCGTCGCAGAGGTGATAGAAGACGATGATGAGCACGAGCGGCATCGCGGCCGCGATGACGTTCGCATCGGGCGTATAGGCCGCGATGATGTGCGGCCGCGCGGCGAGCAGGATCACGCCGTACACGAACGCCAGCACGCACGCCATGCCGATGCCGTGCCGCGAGATCGACGCGGCTTCGTCGAAGCGCCGCGCGCCGAGCGCCTGCGAAACCAGCGTCGATGACGCAATCCCGATGGCAAGCGGCGTCATGTAAAGCACCGCGCCGAGGTTGCCCGCGATCTGATGGCCCGCGAGCGTGGTCGTGCCGAAACGCGAGATGAAGAGCGCCATGAACGTGTACGACGTCACTTCGATCAGATAAGAGAGCCCCATCGGAATGCCGAGCCGCAAGAGCGCGACCTGCCGCCTGAACACGGGCCACGAAAAGCGCGAGAAGATGCCGAACGGGCGGAAGAACTCGAACTTCACGAGCACCGTCATGCCGACCGCCGCCAGCACCCAGTTGATGAGCGTGCTCGCCAGCGCGCAGCCGGGGCCGCCGAGCGCCGGCACGCCCGCGCCGCCGAAGATGAACCACGTATTGAGCGGAAACTTGAGAAGCAGGCCGCCGACTTGCAGAAACATCACGAGCCGCGGCTTGCCGACCGCGTTGGTCAGCGAACTGTAGACGCGAAACGCGAGGCTCGCGGGCAAGCCGAACGACAAGATGCGCAGATATTGCACCGTGCGTTCGTGCAGCGCGGGCGGCGCCTTCGCGAGACTCAGAAGCGGCTCGGGGAAAAAGAGGAGCGCAAAGCCGATCACCGTCAGCGCCACCGCGAGCCACAGCGCCTGACGCGTCTCCTCGCCGATCTCGCTCTCGCGTCCCGCACCGAAAAGCTGTCCGGCAATCGGCTGAAGCGCGACGAGAATGCCCGTCAGGCCGATGTAGATCGAGATATAGACCGAGGAGCCTAGGCCGAGCGCGGCGAGGTCGGTGGCGGAGAAGCGGCCGACCATCGCGGTATCGATCACGCCGAACGCGATGACCGCGAGCTGGCCGATCAGCACCGGCCACGCGAGCGCGGCGATGGTGCGCACGTCGCGCCACATGCTGGCCTGGCCGTTCGGAATCGAGAGCTTGCGGAGCATGGCCTTACTGGGTCCGGCGCAGCGCTCGCGGGCGCAGCGGCTTCTTTGCCGGCGGCGCGGGGCGCTGGATGCGCACGTAGAGGCGGAAGCGTTCGTCGCGGTCGGCGGCGCGGCGGCCTTCCCACACGAGCTTCCACTGGAACGTCGAGATGGACGGCGGATCGCCGTAATCGGCGCGGTCCTGTCGAAGGATCACATCGCAATCTTCGTCGAACGCGAAGTGCATGCCGCCGAAATAGGCGAAGGTCGCGATCTGCGCATCGCCGAGACGCACGGGCGAAATGCACGTGTAATCGGGCGGAAGATGCTCGGCGATCTGCTCGGCGACGTCGCGATACGTGCGGCTGTAGTTGACGACCGGCAGCCAAAGGGTCATGAGCAGCACCCACATCAGCGTGGTGCCCGCGCTCGACAACACGACGCTGCGCCACAGCACCTTCGGATGACGCGCAAGCCGCCAGCGGGCGAGCAGGAACCAGCAGACCGTCACGGCCACCGCGCACACGAAGGAAATGAGCTTGAACTCGGGGTGAAAGCCCGGCACGAGACGCGCGAGGTTGCGCGCCATCGGCGCCGGAAAGCCGATCATGCCCGCCGTCCACACGAGCCACACCAGCGAGCCGATGATCGTGAAGCTGAGCATCGCGAACCAGTCGATCGCGTTGATCGCGCCGCGCTTGAGCGTCGGCAGCGCGAACGTTGCGAGCACGGAAAGCGGCGGTAAAAGCAGCAGGAAGAGGCGGTTGGTCTCGTGCGCCTGGAGCACGACGAGCACGAGCAGCGGCCCGATGATCGACAACGGCACCGCCACGTGCGGCGAGCGGCGCATGCCGCCCCAGCTCACGAACGCCCACACCGCGAGCGGCCACGCGGGCCAGGCGAAGAGCGGCAGGTTCTTCATCGCGTAGCCGAAGACGATGGACGGCGGGCCGGAGAACGTATAGAAACTCGTGCGCCACCACTGACGCAGCCACCACTCGCCGTCGTCGGGGAAGAAGTGCAGCGTCGGCAACACCCAGGCGGCGATCAGCACGACGGCGACCGGAAGGCCGTAGATCAGCAAGGGCGCGGCGCGCACCTGACGCACGATGATCGTCATGGCGAGCGTGCAGAGCAGCAGCGCGAAGACGAGCACCGGCGAGCTCGACAGTCCGACGACGCCGATCGCCGCGCCCCACACGAGCGCGCCGTGTACCGGCTTGTCGAGGCTGCGCACGAGGCCGTAGATGAGCATGGCCGTGCCGGCGAACTGCGCGAGCTGCGGCGTGGTTTCGTGGCCGCGCTCGGCGAGGCCGAAGCACGCGAGCAGGATCAGGAGCGCGCCATCGGCGAGCGTGCGGCCGTAGTCGCGCGGTTCCGGCTCGCCGCCGAACGCATATTTGAAAGGCTGCGCTTCTTCGCGGCGGCCGAGCAGATACGTCGAATACCAGACGAACGCGCACGCGAGACAGAAGAGCAGGCACGTCACGACGCGCGACGCGTTGCTCGCATCGACCCACGGGCTCAGGAGGCGGATCGACGTCGCGCCGAGCCAGTACATCAGCGGTCCGTCGGCGGTCGGCGCCTTGCCGAGCAGGTTCGGCAGAAGCCAGTCGCGGGCGTCGCCGTTGGCCATCGTCCACATCACGCCGAAGCCCGCTGCGTCTTCGTTCTTCCAGGGATCGCGGCCGAAGAGGCCGAACGACGCATACGTGATGCAGATGGCGAGCAAGAGCCAGCGCGGCAGGGCGCTGGTGGCGGAGGCGGTCAGACGAACGACAGATCGCATGCGAGAAGGCTTGATGGAGAGACGGACCGCCAAGAGGCGTGCGCAAAAAAGCGCGGCGGGGCCGGAGCATCCGGCATTGTAGTCGGGCAGCGGCTTGCGTAGCGTCTTGCCGCGTCGGCATGTAACCGCGCGCAACGACGCTTACCCGTTGCAGCCGACGAGGCGGGCGCGGACGGCCGCCGAAAGATGCGCTGCCAAAGATGCAGGGACAAAAAAGGGCAGCCAAAGCTGCCCTTTTTGCTGAAACCTGAAGCCCGACTTACTTCTTGGTGGAGAAGCGCGCGAACTTGTTGTTGAACTTCTCGACGCGGCCGGCCGTGTCCATGATCTTCTGCTGGCCGGTGTAGAACGGGTGCGATTCCGACGACACTTCGATCTTCGCGAGCGGGTACGTCTTACCGTTGTACTCGGCGGTTTCGCGCGTCTGGATGGTCGAGCGGGTCACGAACTTGAAGTCGTTCGACATGTCGACGAACAGGACTTCGCGGTAATTCGGGTGAATGCCTTCTTTCATGATCTTTCCTGGTATCTGGCGGTAGCCAACCCGCTGCACCGTTCACGGTGGCTTTAGCGAGTCACTTGCCTGGGGGTCGAAAAACAAAGATTATGCCAGAAAATCAGTCGGTTGATACTTTTTCCGAGACGTCTGCAGGAGTCAACCCGCCAGCGCGCCCACGTTCGCCGGGTCTTGGCGGTAATAGCGCGCGAGCAGTCGATACAACTCGGGATACTCGGCCTCGAAAGCCTGCGGGGTGACGAAGAGCGCCTCGCTGCATACCGCGAAGAATTCCGACGGATGGTCGGCCGCATACGGATCGATCAGCGATTCGCGCTCGAAACGGCTCCAGCGGCGCTTCGGCACGGCGTCGACGCGGGCGCAGAACTGGTCGTACGCGTTGTCGAACACGTCGGACCACGCGGCGTGGTCGAGCGGCGCGTGCCAGCGTCGAAAAAGCGGCGGATGCCCGTTAGCCTCGCCGTTCACCATGTCGATCTTGTGCGCGAACTCGTGAATCACGACGTTGTACGCGTCCGAGCCGTCCGCCATCTGCGCGTCCTCCCACGACAGCACGACCGGGCCGCCTTCCCACGCCTCGCCGCTCGCGTCGTGCTCGATCTCGTGCACCACGCCGGCTTCGTCCTCCACGGTCTTTCTGATGACGAACTCGCCCGGATAGACGATCACGCCGACCCAGCCGTCGTACAGATCGAGGCTCAGGTTGAGCACCGGCAGGCACGCCTGCGCGGCGATCGCGACGATCATCTCGTCGGTCAGTTCCAGTTCGTGCGCGGTGGAGAACGACTTCTGCGCGATGAAAAGGCTCGTCAGTTCGCGCAGCTGTTCGCGGTCGGTCGCGCTCAGGTGGCCAAAAAACGGGAAGGCGTCGAGCGTGCGCTGCCAGAGGGCGTCGTCGATGGCGTACTTGCGCAGCGCGCGTTCGCGGCGTTGCGCGCCGAACCAGCGGGTGAAGAGGTTGGGCATCGGTCGGTCGAGTGGTGCGCGGGATCGCGCAGGAACAGACCGGATTGTACGGATGCGAGCCCGGCGGCATCGTGACCGGGCGCCCACGCGTCAATAAAAAACCGCCTGACGATGCAGGCGGTTCCTTGAAAGCGCGAAGCGGAACGGGAATCAACCCCCGCCGCGACGCATCAGGTCGAAGAACTCGGAGTTGCTCTTCGTCTGACGAATCTTGTCGAGCAGGAATTCCATCGCTTCGACTTCGTCCATGTCGTGAATGAACTTGCGCAGCACCCAGACCTTTTGCAGCAGATCCGGCTTGATCAGCAGTTCTTCGCGGCGCGTGCCCGACTTGTTCAGGTTGATGGACGGATACACGCGCTTTTCCGCGAGACGGCGCTCGAGGTGCACTTCCATGTTGCCGGTGCCCTTGAACTCTTCGTAGATCACGTCGTCCATGCGGCTGCCGGTTTCGATCAGCGCCGTGCCGATGATGGTAAGCGACCCGCCTTCCTCGATGTTGCGCGCCGCGCCGAAGAAGCGCTTCGGACGCTGCAGTGCGTTCGCATCGACACCGCCCGTCAGCACCTTGCCCGATGCCGGCACGACCGTGTTGTAGGCACGCGCGAGACGCGTGATGGAGTCGAGCAGGATCACGACGTCATGCTTCATTTCGACCAAGCGCTTCGCCTTCTCGATGACCATTTCGGCCACCTGCACGTGACGCGCGGCAGGTTCGTCGAAGGTCGAGGCGATCACTTCGCCCGCGACCGAACGCTGCATTTCGGTGACTTCCTCGGGACGCTCGTCGATCAGGAGCACGAACAGCACGACGTCCGGATGATTGGCCTTCACCGCATGCGCGATGTGCTGAAGCATCACGGTCTTGCCCGACTTCGGCGACGCGACGAGCAGCCCGCGCTGGCCCTTGCCGATCGGCGCGATCATGTCGATGATGCGGCCCGTGACGTTTTCCTCGCCGCGCATTTCGCGTTCGAGCGGCAAAGGCTTATTCGGATGCAGCGGCGTGAGGTTCTCGAACATGATCTTGTGTTTCGAGGCCTCGGGCGGCTGCCCGTTGACTTTGTCGACCTTCACCAGCGCGAAATAGCGCTCGCCGTCTTTCGGCGTGCGCACTTCGCCTTCGATGGTGTCGCCGGTATGCAGATTGAAACGGCGAATCTGCGACGGGCTGATATAGATATCGTCCGTACTCGCGAGATACGAAGTCTCGGGCGAGCGCAGAAACCCGAAGCCGTCGGGCAGCACTTCGAGCGTGCCGTCGCCGAAAATCGTGTCGCCAGCCTTGGCGCGCTTTTTAAGAATCGCGAACATCAATTCCTGCTTGCGCAGGCGGTTCGCGTTTTCGATCTCCAGGCCATTGGCCATCTCGATCAGTGCAGACACGTGCTGAGACTTGAGCTCGGATAAATGCATACGGATTTCCCGCCGGGGAGAAGAGGTGCGACAGAAAGATTTGGGGAAGAGGTGAGCGGAACCGCTCTAGACTTAATACTGCTAGTTAATACTTCTTGAAGTCTTGTGATTCTAGCATAGCACACGCCGCGCAGGCCTCGGATAGGCCGGGGGCGGGGCTTTTCGGCCGATGTTGTCGTGCGACAACATCGGTTCTCGCGCTTTTCATTGGAATCGCGCGAAGCGAGCGCCGCAGAAAGCCGGGCGCCCGCCGTTGGTGCAGTTACAGGTTGCTGTCGAGGAACGCGGTCAGTTGCGACTTCGACAAGGCGCCGACCTTCTGCGCGGCGACCGCGCCGTTCTTGAACAGGATCAGCGTGGGAATGCCGCGCACGCCGAACTTGACCGGCGTCGACTGGTGTTCGTCCACATTGATCTTCGCGATCTGCAGGCGATCGCCGTAATCCTTCGCGACTTCGTCGAGGATCGGGGCAATCATCTTGCACGGACCGCACCACTCGGCCCAGAAGTCGAGCAGGACAGGTTTATCCGACTTGACGACGTCCTGTTCGAAAGAAGCGTCGCTGATGTGCTTGATTGATTCGCTCATTGTCTGAATACCTCTATTGATTCGAGGCCCGCGTTGGAATGCTCGCCACGATACACGAAAACTGAAAAAGGATTTCGCCGCTCATTTTGCCGCTGAATCTACAGTTCATGAGCGAACGAATGTCCCGCCACCGCGCCCGCCGATTCGGGCCCGGGCACGCACGGTCACAGGTAAGTCACATGCCATCTTAGCCTACTTTGCTATCCGTTGCCCGTGCCCGATAGCGACGATCTGAGGGCGAAAGCACGAAGCACAAGAGCACGGTCGCGCCTTTACAGCGAGGTTCGCGGCGAGCCTTCCGGGCGGCGCGCGGTGCGTGATACAATTCGTCGTGACGGGCCTCCTCGCATGGTGGCGCGGTCAACCTGGTCAGGTCGGGAACGAAGCAGCCACAGCCGCTTTCCACCAGTGCCGAGGGTCGGGCTCGTCACCTTCCGCTTTTCTTGTTGTTCGCCTTGCCTGTTGTCCGCTTTTCCTGTCGTCTTTCCCCCCAGCATTCCCCCGGTTTTTCCAGTGCGGCGACAGCCTCCCTGGACGCTTGCCGCATGCCGCTCTCGCGCGTTTCCCGCAAGTCGTTGCTGATACAATTTCGCGCATGACCTATCAAGTTCTCGCACGCAAATGGCGGCCGAAATCGTTCGAGTCGCTCGTCGGCCAGGAGCATGTCGTTCGCGCGCTCACGCACGCGCTCGACGGCGGCCGTCTGCATCACGCCTATCTGTTCACGGGCACGCGCGGCGTCGGCAAGACGACGCTTTCGCGCATCTTCGCGAAGGCGCTCAACTGCGAGACCGGCGTGAGCTCGAAGCCGTGCGGCGTGTGCCGCGCGTGCCGGGAAATTGACGAAGGCCGCTTCGTCGACTATGTGGAAATGGATGCGGCGAGCAATCGCGGCGTCGATGAAATGGCCGCGCTTCTGGAGCGCGCGGTGTATGCGCCGGTCGATGCGCGCTTCAAGGTCTATATGATCGACGAAGTGCACATGCTCACGAACCACGCCTTCAACGCCATGCTGAAGACGCTGGAAGAGCCGCCGCCGCACGTCAAATTCATTCTTGCCACCACCGATCCGCAGAAGATTCCGGTGACGGTGCTCTCGCGCTGCCTTCAGTTCAACCTCAAGCAGATGCCGGCGGGGCATATCGTCTCGCATCTCGAGCACATTCTCGGCGAAGAGCACATACCGTTCGAACCGCAGGCGCTGCGGCTTTTGTCGCGCGCGGCGGACGGCAGCATGCGCGACGCGCTTTCGCTGACCGATCAGGCTATCGCCTATTCGGCGAATCAGGTGACCGAAGAAGCCGTGCGCGGCATGCTCGGCGCGCTCGATCAAAGCTATCTGATCCGTCTCATCGACGCGCTCGCCGCCGGCGACGGCGCGGGCGTGCTCGCCATTGCGGACGAAATGGCGCTGCGCAGCCTGTCGTTCTCGACTGCGTTGCAGGATCTGGCGAGCTTGCTGCACCGAATCGCATGGGCGCAATTCGCGCCGTCGTCGGTGTTGGACGAGTGGCCCGAAGCCGACGATATCCGCCGCTTCGCGGATGCGCTGTCCGCCGAGCAGGTGCAGTTGTTCTATCAGATCGCGACCGTCGGCCGAAGTGAGTTGGGCCTCGCGCCGGACGAATACGCCGGCTTCACGATGACGCTGCTGCGCATGCTGGCGTTCGAGCCTGCAGGCGGGCCCGGCGGTGGCGGCCTCGCGGTGAACGCGCCGCAAGCAACGAAGCCGCAGCGCAGCGCGGCGCTCGCCGGCGCGATGGCCGAACGCGCGGTGGCGCCCGCGCCGGTTGCTGCAAAGGCGCCGAGCGGGGCATCTGCGGCGACGCACGAGCCGCAAGCGCAGGCCCGTAATCGTAGCGTCGTTTCGGCGTACGCATCGCCTGCATCGAATGGTCGCGACGAAGCATCCGCGGCGAACGGCGAACGCTCGGATGCGTCGCGCGTTTCCGCGAATCGCTCGGAAGACGAAGCCGCCGTTGCGGGCAACGCGCCGCCAGCTGCGTCGCTTGTGTCGGCGACTCGCTTGGAAGACAAAGCCGGCGAGAGAGACAACGCACCGTCAGCCGCGTCGCGCGTCTCCGCGAATCGCCCGGAAGACGAAGCCGCCGATGCTGGCAACGCGCCGCCAGCTGCGTCGCTTGTGTCGGCGACTCGCTCGGAAGACAAAGCCGGCGAGAGAGACAACGCACCGTCAGCCGCGTCGCGCGTTTCCGCGAATCGCTCGGAAGACAAAGCCGCCGATGCGGACAACGCAGCGCCAGCCGCATCGCTCGTCTCCGCGACGCGGGCAGACGACAACGCAGCCAACGCAGCCAACGCAGCCGACGATCCGCCAGCCGCGCCCGCGCCACTTTCCGCCGCCGCCCGACAGACGGTC
Source organism: Caballeronia sp. GAFFF1 (assembly GCF_023630705.1). Lineage (GTDB taxonomy): Bacteria > Pseudomonadota > Gammaproteobacteria > Burkholderiales > Burkholderiaceae > Caballeronia. The sequence continues at coordinate 9,652 of NZ_JALQEM010000016.1, read as the reverse complement.
GACGCCGCTGCATCCGTGGAATCTCCCGCGCCTTCCCGCGCCGGAAGCGGAGCGAGCGCCGCGCTCGAAGTGCTGCGCAGCGCAGGCTTGCGGCTGTCGTCGGATCGCCCGGGGCGCGGATCGGCAGCAGGGCAGGGGAACGCGCCGGCCGCTGCGCCCAAGCCCGTTGCCAAGCCCGCTGTGAAAGTTCAGGTCCCGGAGCCGCGCCGCCCGGCGGCTCAAGCGGCATCCGCGTCGGCACCTGCGTCGGCACCCGCAGCCGCGCCCGAGCCGCAAGCGAAACCCGCCGCGAAAGTCGTTCCGCCGTGGGAGGACATGCCGCCGGACGACTACGCCCCGGCATCGTCGGAAGATGCGTACTTCATGCCGCCCGACGACGGTTACATCCCCGCGTTCGACAACGGCCCCGACGACATGCGCTTTCGCAGCGAACCCGCGCCGAAGTCAGTCCCGAAAGTCGACACCGCGCCGTTGCCGCCCGCCGTCGAGCTCGATGCGCTTGGCGTCGACATCGAATGGGCGGCGCTCGCCGTCGATCTGCCGCTCAAAGGTGTCGCGTATCAACTCGCGTTCAACAGCGAACTGACCGCCTGCGACGCGAATTCGGTCACGCTCACTGTCGCCGTGCCCATGTACAAGGACGCCGGCCACGTCGCGAAGCTCAAGAGCGCGCTTGCCGAGAAGCTCGGCCGCGCCGTCGAAGTCAACGTGAGCGTCGGTCCCGCGCGCCGCACGGCAGCCGCGCTCGACGCAGCCGAACGCGCGAAGAAGCAGCAGGAGGCCGAGCAGGAGATCCAGCGCGATCCGTTCGTGCAGTCGCTCATCCGCGATTTCGGCGCGAGCATCGTGCAAGGCTCGATCAGGCCGCTTGCCGAATCGGGCGGACATACGCCGGGCGCATCCGCCTGACGGGCACGGTACAGTAAGCAGCAAGACACGCCGCACACTCGCCGCATGTGCGGCTTAAATTCCGAAGCGCGCCGCCGCACGTCGCGGCGCGCTCGCCGCCATCCGCATATCCGCTTTTCAGGAAGGAGCCGCACCATGATGAAGAACCAACTCGCCGGGCTGATGAAGCAAGCTCAGCAGATGCAGGAAAACATGAAGAAGATGCAGGATCAGCTCGCGCTGATCGAGGTCGAGGGCCAGTCGGGCGCCGGTCTCGTGAAGGTGACGATGACCTGCAAGAACGACGTGAAGCGCGTGCAGATCGACCCGAGCCTGCTCGCGGACGACAAGGACATGCTCGAAGACCTCGTCGCCGCCGCGTTCAACGACGCCGTGCGCAAGGCCGAAGCCACCACGCAAGAGAAGATGAGCGGCATGACCGCCGGCATGCCGATGCCGCCGGGCTTCAAGCTGCCGTTCTGATCGCGCGCGCCGAAGCGCATTCGGCGCGTTTCGATGCCAACGAAGGACACATGAAACAACCTTCCGCCCTCTCGGCGCTCGTCGAGGCGCTGCGCGCGCTGCCGGGCGTCGGCCCGAAATCCGCGCAGCGCATGGCGTATCACCTGATGCAGCACGACCGCGCCGGCGCCGAGAAGCTCGGCAATTCGCTGCTGTTCGCGACCGAGCATCTGCGCCACTGCGAGAAGTGCAACACCTTCACCGAGGCGCCGATCTGCGAAGTCTGTCTGGATCCGGAGCGCGATCCGGCTCTGCTGTGCGTCGTCGAGACGCCGGCCGACCAGATCATGCTCGAACAGACGCTCACGTATCGCGGGCTGTATTTCGTGCTGATGGGCAGGTTGAGTCCGCTCGACGGCATCGGGCCGAAGGAGATTCACTTCGAGCGCCTGATCAGCCGCGCGCTGGATGGCGCCGTGCAAGAGGTCGTGCTCGCAACGAACTTCACCAACGAAGGCGAAGCCACCGCGCATTACCTCGCGCAGACGCTCAAGTCGAAAGGGCTGAAGGTCACGCGGCTCGCGCGCGGCGTGCCGGTGGGCGGCGAGCTCGAATATGTCGATGCGGGCACTATCGCGCGGGCGATGCTCGACCGGCGCTCCGTATAAGGAAGACTTCATGACAGAAACCGAAGCACTCGCGCTCGCCACGCATCGGCATTACAAGGGCGGGCTGTATCGCGTGATCGGCGTGGCCCGGCACTCCGAAACGGAAGAAGCGATGATCGTCTACGAACACCTGTGGCCGCACGAGCGCGGTTTGTGGGTGCGGCCCGCCGCGATGTTCAACGAGACGCTCGCCGATGGCACGCCGCGCTTCAAGCCGCTGGATCTGCCGCTCTGAAAGCCCATACAAGAACAAAGGAGACGACAACATGAGCGCAATCGCGGGGCCGCTCGCCGGCGTCAAGGTGCTCGAACTGGGCACGCTCATCGCGGGGCCGTTCGCCGCGCGCTTCATGGGCGAGTTCGGCGCGGACGTCATCAAGATAGAAGACCCGAACGGCGGCGATCCGCTGCGCAAGTGGCGCAAGCTGTATCCAGAAGTCGGCGGCACGTCGCTCTGGTGGGCGGTTCAGGCGCGCAACAAGAAGTCCGTGACCGTGAACCTGAAGGCCGAAGAGGGCAAGGAAATCGTCCGGCGGCTCGCGAAGGAAGCGGACATCGTCATCGAGAACTTCCGGCCGGGTCTATTGGAAAAGCTCGGTCTCGGCTATGAAACGCTCTCAGCCGAAAACCCCGGTCTCGTGATGGTGCGGCTCTCCGGCTACGGCCAGACCGGGCCGTATCGAGACCGTCCGGGCTTCGGCGCGATTGCCGAATCGATGGGCGGCCTGCGGCACATCACAGGCTATCCGGACTTGCCGCCGCCGCGCATCGGCATTTCCATCGGCGATTCGATTGCCGCGCTGCACGGCGTCATCGGCGCGCTGATGGCGCTGCATCATCGGCAGGTGAACGGCGGCAAAGGGCAGGTGGTCGATGTCGCGCTCTACGAAGCCGTCTTCAACATGATGGAGAGCGTCGTGCCGGAATACGGCGTCTATGGCCTCGTACGCGAGCGCACGGGCGCGTCGCTGCCGGGCATCGTGCCGTCGAACACGTATCCGTGCCGCGATGGCAGCATCGTCATCGGCGGCAATAGCGATCCCATCTTCAGGCGGCTGATGACCGCCATCGACCGCGCCGATCTCGCGAACGATCCGGCGCTCGCCTCGAACGACGGGCGCGTGCCGCGCACGCAGGAAATCGACGACGCCATCGCCGCGTGGCTTTCGACGCGCAGCATCGACGAGGCGCTCGCCGTGCTGAACGCCGCCGACGTGCCGGCCGGGCGCATCTACAGCGTCGCGGACATGTTCACGGACCCGCAGTACATCGCGCGGCAGATGCTGCAACGCTTCCCCTGGCAGGACGGCCGCGAGATCACGCTGCCGAACGTCACGCCGAAGCTGTCCGACACGCCCGGCGAGACGCGCTGGCTCGGGCCGCAACTCGGTGAACACACCGATGAAGTCCTTACAACGCTCGGGTATCATCCTGACGATATCGCGCGACTGCGGGCGGCCAAGGTGATCTGAGCGAATTGCGTCACCCGGCCGGCAGCGCAGACGAGAACGACAAGCAACCGGAGCGCAATTCATGCGACATCCGGTGGACAGGAGACAACAACGATGAAACGCAGGACGTTCATCGCGAGCGGCGCCGTGCTCGCGGGTAGCGCAGTGTCGGGCATGCCGCTCGCGTTCGCGCAAGGCAAGCCGGAACAGACGAAGGTGTCGATCGCCGTCGGCGGCAAGAACCTTTTCTACTATCTGCCGCTCACCATCGCGGAGCGCCGCAACTACTTCAAGGACGAAGGACTCGATATCGAGGTCGCCGATTTCGCGGGCGGCGCGAAGGCGTTGCAGGCGGCGGTCGGCGGCAGCGCGGACGTCGTGTCCGGCGCGTTCGAGCACACGCTGCTACTGCAAGCCAAGAACCAGTATTTCCGCGAATTCGTGCTGCAAGGTCGCGCGCCCCAGATCGTGCTCGCCGTATCAAAGAAGGCGATGCCGAACTACAAGTCCGTTGCGGATCTGAAGGGCAAGAAAATCGGCGTGACGGCGCCGGGTTCGTCGACGTCGATCATGGCGAGCTTCGTGCTCGCGAAGGCCGGTCTCAAGGCGACGGACGTCTCGTTTATCGGCGTCGGCGCGGGAGCGGGCGCGATCGCCGCGCTGGAGTCCGGCCAGATCGACGCCATGGCGAACCTCGATCCCGTGATGACCAAGCTCGACCGCGCGGGCGAGATTCGCATCGTCTCGGACACGCGCACGCTCGCGGATACGCGCACGGTGTTCGGCGGCAACATGCCCGCGGGGTGTCTCTACGCGTCGCAGAGCTTCATCAGCAAGAATCCGAATACGACGCAGGCGCTGACCAACGCGATGGTGCGCGCGCTCAAGTGGCTGCAAACGGCATCGGGAAAGGAACTGATCGCGACGGTGCCGGAAGGCTATCTGCTCGGCGACCGCGCGCTGTATCTCGATTCGTGGCAGCACGTGAAGGAAGCCATGTCGCCCGATGGCCTGATGCCGGAAGACGGCCCGGCCACGTCACTCAAGACGCTCCAGGCGTTCGACGAGACCGTGAAGGGCAAGCCGATCGACGTGTCGAAGACCTGGACGAACGACTTCGTGAAGAAGGCGCTCGCCTCGGTCAAGGCGTAGCCGATGGCGACGCCCGACCAACCCGCGCTCGCGCTGCAGGACGTCACTTGCACGTTCGCGTCGCGCGAGAATCGCCGCGACCGCTATACCGCCGTTCGCGATACCACGCTTTTGATTGCGCCGGGCGAGTTCGTGTCCGTGGTAGGCCCGACCGGATGCGGCAAGTCCACGCTGCTCAACATCTCGGCGGGCTTGCTGCAGTCGTCGTCAGGCACGGTGAGCGTGTTCGGCGAACCGCTGAAAGGCATCAACCGCCGCGCGGGCTACATGTTTCAGGCGGACGCGCTGATGCCCTGGCGCTCCGCGCTCGACAACGTGACCGCGGGCCTCGCGTTCGAAGGCATGCCGAAAGACGAAGCGCGCTCGCGCGGCGAAGCCTGGCTGAAGCGCGTGGGGCTGTCCGGCTTCGGCGACCGGTATCCGCATCAACTGTCGGGCGGCATGCGCAAGCGCGTCGCGATGGCGCAGACCCTGATTCTCGACCCCGACATCATCCTGATGGACGAGCCGTTCTCCGCGCTCGACATCCAGACGCGGCAGTTGATGGAAAACGAGCTGCTCGAACTGTGGGCTGCGAAGCGCAAGGCGGTGCTCTTCATCACGCATGATCTGGACGAAGCCATCTCCATGTCCGATCGCGTCGTCGTGCTGTCGGCGGGGCCGGGCACGCATCCCATCGGCGAATTCGCGATCGACCTGCCGCGTCCGCGCGATGTCGCGGAGATTCGCTCGCATCCCCGCTTCGTCGAATTGCACGCGCAGATTTGGGGCGTGCTGCGCGAAGAAGTGCTCAAGGGTTATCAGCAGCAATTGAAGCCCGCCGTCGCAAATTAAGAAAACGAACATGTGGAACAAGCTGCGCCCCAATCGGGCCAATCTCGCTCTGTGGCAGTGGCTGCTGCTCCTCGCGTGCTTCATCGTGTGGTACGTGCTCACGAGCCCGACGCTCTTGCCGCCTTTCTATTTCGACGACGCAAACAAGGCCGCGTTCTTCTTCGGCGAGCCGCAGAAGGTGCTCGTGCGCATCTGGGAATGGTTCAGCGGCGGCGAAATTTATATCCACCTTTGGGTGACGCTGATCGAGACGGTGCTCGCCTTCGTCATCGGCACGGTGTCGGGGCTCGCGGTCGGCCTCTGGCTCGCGCTCGCGCCGACGACTAGCGCACTGCTCGACCCCTACATCAAGGCTGCGAACTCGATGCCGCGCGTGATTCTCGCGCCGATCTTCGCCGTGTGGTTCGGGCTCGGCATCTGGTCGAAGGTCGCGCTTGGCGTGACGCTCGTGTTCTTCATCGTGTTCTTCAACGTCTATCAGGGCGTGAAGGAAGTGAGCCCTGTCGTGCTCGCGAACGCCCGCATGCTCGGCGCGAACCGCAAGCAACTGCTGCGTCATGTGTATCTGCCGAGCGCGACGAGCTGGGTGTTTTCGAGCCTGCATACGTCGGTCGGGCTCGCGTTCGTCGGCTCGGTGGTGGGCGAGTATCTCGGTTCGGCGCGCGGCGTCGGCTATCTGATTCTGCAGGCGGAAGGCACGTTCGACATCAACACCGTGTTCGCCGGCATTCTCGTGCTGACCGCGTTCGCGCTGGTGCTCGACGGGCTCGTTGCGCTCGTCGAGCGGCGGCTCATGAAATGGCAGCCGAAAACCGGCGATACCGAGAAGCTGTGAGATAGCAGCGGTCTACGGCTCGATTACGACCTTGCCCGTCACGCGGCGATTCATCATGTCTTCGAGCGCTTGCGGCGTCTCTTCGAGCGTATAACGCTTCGTGACGACGGGGCGCAGCTTGCCCGCTTCGATCCACTCGACCATCGTCGCGAATTCGCGGTCCGCGAGCGCGTGCTCGCGGCGCATGTGATCGCCCCAGAACACGCCGACGATGCTCGCGCCTTTCAGGAGCGCGAGGTTGAGCGGCAGCTTCGGAATCTCTCCGTTCGCAAAGCCGACGACGAGATAGCGCCCGCGCCACGCGATGCTGCGAAACGCCGGTTCCGCATACGCGCCGCCGACGGGATCAAATATGACATCCGGACCATTGCCGCCTGTCAGCGCCTTGATGCGCTCGCGCAAGTCTTCCTTCGTGTAGTCGATGACATCGTCCGCGCCGTGCTCGCGGCAGAACGCGAGCTTCTCCGCGCTCGATGCCGCCGCGATCACCCTCGCGCCGACGATCTTGCCGATCTGCACCGCCGCCAACCCAACGCCGCCCGCCGCGCCGAGCACGAGCAGCGTGTCGCCGGCTCTCAGCTCACCGCGATCCACGAGCGCGTGATACGACGTGCCATAGGCGAGCGTGAACGCGGCGGCCTGTGCGAGATCGACGTGATCGGGCAGCGCGATGCACGCCGTCTCGCTCGCGCGCACCTGTTCGGCGAACGCGCCGTGCGCCGTGTAGGCGGCCACGCGCATGCCGGGCGTGAAGCGCGTCACGCCCGCGCCCACTTCGCGTACCACGCCCGCCAACTCCGCGCCCGGCGTGAACGGCAGCGGCGGCTTGAATTGATACTTGTTCTGAACGATGAGCACGTCCGGAAAATTGACGCTCGCCGCCTTCACGTCGATGATGATTTCCCCGGCTTCAGGGTGCAGGTCCGGCAACGTCTCGATGGTGAGCGTGTCGGGTAATCCGTGTTGATTGCAGCGAACGGCGCGCATGTCGTCTCCTCGTCGTCGAGGCGGTCAGTGTAGGGCACGGCAGCGGTCCGGACGAGCCCGCGCGCGCGTTCGCGCGTCATCTTTCCTCGGTTACAATCGTCAGATGCGAATCCTACTCAGCAACGACGACGGCTATCTGGCGCGCGGCATCAACGTGCTGCACGACGCTTTGCAGCCGCTCGGCAACGTGACCGTGATGGCGCCCGAGCAGAACTGCAGCGGCTCGTCGAACTCGCTCACGCTGTCGCGGCCGTTGAGCATTCATCGCGCGGCGAACGGTTTCAACTTCGTGAACGGCACGCCGACCGACTCCGTGCATATCGCGCTCACCGGCATGCTCGACGAGCAGCCGGACCTCGTGGTGTCAGGTATCAACAACGGCCAGAACGTCGGCGAGGACACGCTGTATTCGGGCACGGTCGCCGCCGCCACCGAAGGCTTCATGTTCGGCATTCCGGCCATCGCGTTTTCGCTCGTCGGCCGCGACTGGCTTCATCTGGAAGATGCGGCGCGCGTCGCGGCGGAAATCGTTGCGCATTTTCTCGATCATCCGATGCCGGGTCATCCGTTGCTGAACGTCAATATTCCCAGCCTGCCGTACGACCAGCTCGGCGAATGGCGCGTGACGCGCCTCGGCAAGCGGCATCCTTCGCAGCCGGTCATCCGCCAGACTGATCCGCGCGGCAATCCGATCTACTGGATCGGGCCGTCGGGCGATGCGCTCGATGCCAGCGAAGGCACCGATTTTCACGCCGTGGCGAACGGCTATGTGTCCATCACGCCGCTGCAGCTCGACCTGACGCACACGAAGCTCATGGCCGAGACGCGCGAATGGGCCGCCGCCGGGAGCCGCCGCTCATGACGGACGAGCGCGCCAAGCGCTTTCCGCTGGCGCTCGCGGACCTGGTACGCGAGCCGCGCAAGCCGGCCGGCCGCGCCGATGCGTCGCGCGTGAAGCCCGCGGTCACGCCGGGCGCGTTGCGTTCGGCGGGCGGCGCGCAGAAAGCGGCGTCCGCCTTCGCTGCCAAAACGGCAAACGGGAAACCGGTTCCCGCAGCGACTTCTCCTGTAGCGCGCAGTCCGGCGCAGGCCCCGCATCCAAGAACGAGCGCGTTGCGCACCATGCAGCGTCCCGCCGAGCGCGACGCGAACGCGAACGCCAACGCCAACGCCAACGCCAACGCCGCGACGAAGAAGGGCGCGCCGAACGTCGCGCTGACGAGCACGCAGACGCTCACCTCCGAACGCGTGCGCGAGCGTATGGTCGAGCGGCTGCGCGGGAACGGCATCACCGATCCGCGCGTGCTGAACGCCATGTCGGTCGTGCCGCGCCACATGTTCGTCGATCCCGGGCTCGCCGCGCAGGCATACGAAGACGCGGCCCTGCCGATCGGTCACCATCAGACCATCTCGAAGCCTTCCGTGGTCGCTCGCATGATCGAACTGGTCGCGGCCGGCCGCACGCTCGACAAGGTGCTGGAGATCGGGACCGGCTGCGGCTATCAGGCGGCGGTGCTGTCGCAGGTCGCAACCGAGGTTTATTCGATCGAGCGCGTGCGGCCGCTGTCCGAGCGCGCGAAGCTCAATCTTCGGCCGCTGCGCGTGCCGAACATCCGGCTGCACTACGGCGACGGCCGTCTCGGCCTGCCTGCGGCCGCGCCGTTCGATGCGATCGTCATCGCGTGCGCGGGGCTCGACGTGCCGCAAGCCTTGCTGGATCAACTGGCGGTCGGCGGCAGACTCGTCGCGCCGGTCGGATCGCAGGCCGCGCAGTCGCAGGTGCTGACGCTCGTCACGCGTGTTTCGGCGACGCAGTGGCGCGAGTCGCAACTGGATCGCGTTTTCTTTGTACCTTTGAAATCCGGAGTGATTTGACACCGATGAGTATCTTGCGTGCTTGGCGAGTAGGGAGTGCGAACGTTCGCCTGACGGCGGCGCAGCGCAGCGTGTGCGTCGTTGCGCTAACCGTGCTGGCGGCGTGTTCGACGCGCATGGACATGGCGCCGGTGGTGGATAGAACCGGCGCGCCCATCGGCACGGATGCCGCCCAGGCCGCCGCGTCCAACGGTCCGCCGCCGCCGGGCTTCTATCGCGTGAAACCGGGCGACACCCTATATCGGATCGCACTGGAAAACGGTCAGAATTATCACGACATCGCTGCCTGGAACAATCTGACCAACCCGAACCAAATCGAGGTCGGTCAGCTGGTGCGCGTCGCGCCGCCGGGAGCGAATGTCGCCGCTGCGACGCCGGGCGTGTCGACCGCGCCCAGCGGGGGTGGCGCGGTCGAAGCGCAGCCGCTCAACGGCGGCGCGCAGCAGCCGGGCGCCACGCCGGGCGCGGCGCAGCCGCCTTACTACGGGCCGAGTTCCGGC
>NZ_JALQEM010000015.1 GCF_023630705.1 Caballeronia sp. GAFFF1 | reverse complement strand
ACTACGGGCCGAGTTCCGGCATGGGAACCGCGCCGGGCGCAACGGCAGGCGCGGCGCCGGGCGTGGCGCCGGGCGTGGCGGCGGGCGTCGACAACAGCGCGACGGCGGCAGCGCAGCCGGCGTTCATCTGGCCCGCGCGCGGCCCGATTCTCGGCACGTTCGACGACGCGAAGAACAAGGGTTTGAATATCGGCGGTGCGGCGGGAGATCCGGTCAACGCTTCGGCGGATGGGCGGGTGGTCTACTCCGGAAATGGGCTGCGCGGCTACGGCAATCTCATTATCATCAAGCACGACGCGACTTTTCTCACGGCATATGCACATAACCGCGCTTTGATGGTAAAAGAGGGAGACGCGGTGACTAAAGGGCAGAAAATCGCTGAGATGGGGAACAGCGATTCGGACCGTGTGATGTTGCATTTCGAAGTTCGCCGGCAGGGTAAACCTGTTGACCCACTGAAGTATTTGCCGCCGCAATAAAAGCGGAGCCATCATGCCGAAAACGAAGCGCCGCCTGCCGCAAGCCGAGACTGAGACGATCAGCCGACCTTTGCAAGTGTCGGTGGAAGAGGGCGCTTCTACCCGCGACGAGGACGCCGAGAACATCGAGGTCGATGTCGATTCCGACGAAGACGGCGCGGGCCGCGGCAAGCGCGCCGAAGAAGGCGCTGAAACCGCCGACGGCGCAAACGATTCCCCGCCCGACGCGGACGACTTCCGCTCGCTCCTTCAGGCCGAACTCACGGCCGACACTATTCAGCATTACCTGAATCGCATCAGCGTGAAGCCGCTGCTCACCGTCGAGGAGGAGCAGCGGTATTCGCGTCTCGCGAAGGCGGGCGAGTTCGAAGCGCGGCAGGTCATGATCGAGCGCAATCTGCGGCTGGTCGTCAGTATCGCGAAGGGTTATCTGAATCGCGGCGTGCCGCTCCTGGATCTGATCGAGGAAGGCAACCTCGGCCTCATGCACGCGATCGAGAAATTCGATCCGACGCGCGGTTTCCGCTTTTCGACGTATGCGACATGGTGGATACGCCAAAGCATCGAGCGCGCCATCATGAATCAGGCGCGCACGGTGCGGCTGCCGGTTCACGTGATCCGCGAACTGAATCAGGTGCTGCGCGCGAAACGCCATCTGGAGAAGAATTCCGCCAACGCGAACGATCCCGTGGCGCCCGAACGCCGCGACGCCAGCATCGACGACATCGCGTATCTCACCGGCAAGACGCCCGAGGAAGTCACCGACATTCTCGCGTTGAACGAACACACCGCTTCGCTGGATGCGCCGCTCGACCTCGATCCGGGCAGCAGCCTGCTCGACCTGCTTTCCGACGATCAAAGCCAGTCGCCGGATGCCGAAGTGCAGCACCGCGAACTGGAAACGCTAACGCGGCTGTGGCTCTCGCGGCTGTCGGACAAGCATCGGCATGTGATCGAGCGACGCTTCGGGCTCAATCACATCGAGCCTGCCACGCTGGAAGAGCTGGCCGACGAAATGGGCCTCACGCGCGAGCGCGTGCGCCAGATTCAGCAAGAGGCGCTCGTGAGGCTCAAGCGTTTCTTCGCGTCCAACGGCGTTCGCAAGGACGCCGTGCTTTAACGCTTTCCTGGCGCCCGCGAGGGCGTCGTCGCATTTGTTCTGCCGCACTCCCAGGATTCAATGACACCGATTCTCGTATTCGACATCGAGACGATCCCCGATGTCGACGGCATTCGCCGTCTCGAAGATTTGCCCGCCGATCTTTCGGATCGCGAAGTCGCCGACTATGCGTTTCAGATGCGCCGCGAGCGCGTCGGCAACGATTTTCTGCCGCACCATTTGCAACGCGTCGCGGCTATTTCCTGCGTGTTCCGCGACAACAGCGGCTTTCGCGTGCGCTCGCTCGGCGCGCCGGGCGACGGCGAAGCGGCGCTGATTCAGTCGTTTTATCGCGTGATCGAGAAATACACGCCGCAACTCGTTTCGTGGAACGGCGGCGGTTTCGATCTGCCGGTGCTGCATTACCGCGCGCTCGTGCACGGCATCGCCGCGCCGCGGTATTGGGACCTTGGCCAGGACGACCGCGAATTCAAATTCAATAACTACATCAGTCGCTATCACATGCGGCATATCGACCTGATGGACGTCCTCGCAATGTATCAGGCGCGCGCCAATGCCCCGCTCGACGCGCTCGCGAAGCTCTGCGGCTTTCCCGGCAAGCTCGGCATGGACGGCGGCAAGGTGTGGGATGCCTTCTGCGACGGCCAGCTTGACGAGATCCGCAACTATTGCGAGACGGATGTCGTCAACACGTATCTGATGTATTGCCGCTTCCAGTTGATGCGGGGCGGCTTCTCGGCCGACGAATACAGCGACGAGGTCAATTTCGTGAAGAACGCGCTCGCGCAGGAAACGTCGCCGCACTGGGCCGAGTATCTCGCCGCGTTCGGCCGATGAGTTCTTGACGGTTCGTCTACAATCTCGCCTTTGCTATCACGTCAGTCAGGATGTACGCAGGTGTCTGAAGCCGCTCGAAAAAATCCGCATCGCCGCCGCGCGGCGCCCGCGAAGTCCGTCACGCCCGATCCGTCGTTCGTCGCGCCTGAAATCGAAATCGACGCGCTCGATATGGACGCGCGCGGCGTCGGCCGCACGGTCAACGAAGACGGCGAGCCGGGCAAGGTCATCTTCGTGGAAGGCGCGCTGCCGGGCGAACGCGTGACGTATTCGAGCTATCGCAAGAAGCCGAGCTTCGAGCAGGCGCAGGTGGTGAAGGTGCTGCGCGAAGCGGTGATTCGCACGAAGCCGAAGTGCCAGTTCTTCGGCACGTGCGGCGGCTGCTCGATGCAGCATCTCGATGTGCGCGCGCAGATCGCGGTCAAGCAGCGCGTGCTGGAAGACAATCTCCAGCATCTGGCGAAATTGCGCGCGGAAACCATGTTCCGGCCGATTCATGGTCCGTCGTGGGGATACCGCTACCGGGCGCGGCTGACCGTGCGCCACGTCGAAAAGAAGGGCGGCGTGCTGGTCGGCTTTCACGAGCGCAAGAGCAGCTACGTCGCCGACATGACGAGCTGCGAAGTGCTGCCGCCGCACGTTTCCGCGATGCTCGTGCCGCTGCGTCATCTCGTGGCGGGGCTGTCGATCCGCGATCGCATGCCGCAGATCGAGCTGGCGGTAGGCTCGGACGTGACGGCGCTCGTTCTGCGCATTCTCGAACCGCTGACCGAAGCCGACGAAGCGCTGCTGCGCGCGTTCGCCGACGAGCACGGCGTGCAGTTCTGGTTGCAGCCGAAGGGCCCGGACACCGTTTATCCGTTCTATCCGCTCGACCGTGAGCTGGCGTACACGCTGCCGGAATTCAACATCCGGATGCCGTTCAAGCCGACCGACTTCACGCAGGTCAATCATCAGATCAACCGTGTGCTCGTGTCGCGCGCGTTGAGCCTGCTCGCGGCGGAACGCACCGATCGCGTGCTGGATCTGTTCTGCGGCATCGGCAACTTCACGCTGCCGCTCGCGCGAGTGTCGCGCGAAGTGGTGGGCATCGAGGGCAGCGAGGCGCTGACGGCTCGCGCGCTCGAAAATGCGAAGGCCAACGGCGTCGATGGCCATACGTCCTTCGCGTGCCGCAATCTGTTCGAAGTTACCGCCGACGACATGCGCGCGCTCGGCCGCTTCGATAAGTTCCTGATCGATCCCCCGCGCGAAGGCGCGCTCGCGGTGTCGAAGGCGCTCGCGGACATCGCGCAAAGCGGCGACGACGCGATTCTTCCGAAGCGCATCGTCTACGTGTCCTGCAATCCGGCGACGCTCGCGCGCGATGCCGGCCTGCTCGTGCACGAGGCCGGTTACCGGATGAAGGGCGCGGGCGTCGTGAACATGTTCCCGCACACATCGCACGTCGAATCGATCGCGCTGTTCGAGCGGGACTGAACTTCGGCGTTTTCAGCAGGCAAAGAAAAACCGGCCCGAAGGCCGGTTTTTCGTTTCAGCGAAGTGTTTCGCGATCAGTTGCGATTGCCGCCGAAGATGCCGAGCAGCGCCAGCAGGTTCGTGAAGACGTTGTACAGGTCGAGGTAGATGGCGAGCGTCGCACTGATGTAATTCGTCTCGCCGCCGTTCACGACGCGCTGCACGTCGAACAGCATGTACGCAGAGAAAATCACGATGGCGAGCACGGAGATCGTCATCATCAGCGCCGGCAGTTGCAGGAAGATGTTCGCGAATGCGGCGAGCAGAATGACGATCACGCCCATGAACAGGAATTTGCCCAGCCCCGAAAAGTCACGCTTGCTGACCGTCGCGATGGTCGCCATGGCCGCGAAAATCACGCCCGTGCCGCCGAAGGCCATCATGATGAGCTGCGGCCCGTTCGAGAAGCCGAGAATGAAGCTCAAAAGGCGCGAGAGCATCAGCCCCATGAAGAACGTGAAGCCGAGCAGGACGACCACGCCCATGCCGCTGTTCTTCGTCTTTTCGATCGCGAACATGAAGCCGAACGCGATGGCGAGGAACGCGATGAAGCTCATGGCCGGGCTCGTGGCCGCGAACAGCGAAAAGCCTGTTGCGACGCCGATGTACGCGCCGAGAACCGTCGGCACCATCGAGAGCGCCAGCAGCCAGTAAGTATTGCGCAGCACCTTGTTGCGCACCTCGACCGAGGTGACGGCGCCAGTGCGGCCGAAGCCGTAGGGTGATTCGTTCATGGTTTCTCCTTGCTCCAATTGTCCGTCGTTCAGTTTTACCGCTACGTTCTGATTACACGGGATCCTAACGTCGCTGTCTTAAGCCAGTATTAGTATCGCAATGGTGCACGGCTGGTTCCATTGAGATACCGCGCTTTGCTCCAATATGGCCGCGGCGCGCGCAGAATTCAATGCTTGCCCGCTCTATTTCAGAGCCCGCATGCAGCCAGCCCACGCATGCTTTGATCCTTACGGCGTCGTAAGGTTTCAATCGCAATCATACCTTGCTTCGTGCTACAATTGTCGATTCGTTTTCATCCGTAAACCGTTCATTTTTTGGAGTTTTTATGGCGATCGAGCGCACCCTGTCGATTATCAAGCCGGACGCAGTGGCAAAGAACGTTATCGGCCAGATCTACAGCCGTTTCGAGAACGCTGGTCTGAAGATCATCGCGTCGCGCATGGTTCATCTGTCGCGCGCCGACGCAGAGAAGTTCTATGCGGTGCACGCCGCGCGTCCGTTCTTCAAGGACCTCGTAGAGTTCATGGTGTCGGGTCCGGTCATGATCCAGGTTCTGGAAGGCGAGAACGCAATCGCCCAGAACCGCGACCTGATGGGCGCCACCGACCCGAAGAAGGCTGACAAGGGCACGATCCGCGCCGATTTCGCCGACAGCATCGACGCGAACGCCGTGCACGGTTCCGACGCTCCGGAAACGGCGCGTCAGGAAATCGCGTTTTTCTTCCCGGAAGTGAACGTCTACTCGCGTTAAGTCGTGTGCTGGTCGCCGCGCCTGATCGAAGGCGCGGTCAAACGCGCCTCAGCACAAGAATAGCTGCAAAAAATAGTTGTGAATAAGCAGGAATTTGGCGCGAACGGTCCCGGGCAAGCGTCCGGGCTTCGCAATCTGGAAATGGCAGAACTCGACATGACGAGCAGCAGCACCGTCAATCTTCTCGATCTCGACGCCGCCGGGCTGGTCGCTTACTGCGGCAGTCTCGGCGAAAAGCCGTTTCGCGCCAAGCAATTGCAACGCTGGATTCATCAGTTTGGCGCCGACGACTTCGACGGCATGACGGATCTCGCGAAATCTTTGCGCGAAAAACTCAAGGGCCGCGCCACGCTGGCGATGCCCGACATCATTCGCGACCACGTTTCCGCCGACGGCACGCGCAAGTGGCTGATCGACGTCGGCAACGGCAACGCGGTCGAAACCGTGTTCATCCCCGAAGAGACGCGCGGCACGCTTTGCGTGTCGTCGCAGGCGGGGTGCGCGGTCAACTGCCGGTTCTGCTCCACCGGCAAGCAAGGCTTCTCCCGGAATCTGACGACCGGCGAAATCATCGGCCAGCTGCGCATGGCGGAGTTCGCGCTGCGCGAGTCGCTGGGCCGCGAGGTCGGCGGGCCGGGCAAGGGCGAGCGCGTCGTCACCAATGTCGTGATGATGGGCATGGGCGAGCCGATGCTGAACTACGACGCCGTCGTGCCGGCCATGCGCCTGATGCTCGACGACAACGCCTACGGCCTGTCGCGCCGCCGCGTCACGCTGTCCACGTCCGGCGTCGTGCCGATGATGGACCGGCTCGCGGCCGATCTTCCCGTGGCGCTCGCGGTGTCGCTGCACGCGCCGAACGATCCGCTGCGCGACATGCTCGTGCCGCTCAACAAGAAGTATCCGTTGCGCGAGCTGATGGCGGCCTGCCAGCGGTATCTGAAAGTCGCGCCGCGCGACTTCATCACGTTCGAATACTGCATGCTGGACGGCGTGAACGACAGCGAGGCTCACGCCCGCGAACTGCTCGCGGTGACACGCGACGTGCCGTGCAAGTTCAACCTCATTCCGTTCAATCCGTTTCCGGAATCCGGCCTCACGCGCTCGAAGAACGAGCAGATCAAACGGTTCGCGCAGGTGCTGATCGACGCGGGCGTCGTCACGACGGTGCGCAAGACGCGCGGCGACGACATCGACGCGGCATGCGGTCAGCTCGCGGGCGCGGTGCAGGATCGCACGCGGCTTGCCGAGCGCACGAACCGCGCGGGAAGCAAGGTGATCGAGGTGCGCGCCGTCTGACGGATTCGCGGCTGCGCCTCTCGCGTCGACATGGCGAGACGGCAGCGACCATGAGGCAGACGCCGCGCGAAGGCGAACATTTTGTTATAAAGCGGTCTGCAACGGCGCCGGAGTTGTATCGTTCAGTGCTTTTGAACCTGACGGCGCAGCAGCGCAATATAAAAGAATCGATGCGAGGAATTTGGGATGAGTGAGCCGCAACACCCGACGCCTTTCGGCAGTCATACCGACGAAATGTCCGGCGATCAGCATGATGCCCGGACGCGGGTCGGAGGGGCGGCATCGCGCGAGGGCCAGCCGGAGACGCTGGACTCGTTGCAGGCAGTCGGCGCGCGTCTCGTGCAACTCCGGCACGCGAAAGGTTGGTCCATCGACGACGTTTCCGCCCGGCTCAAGGTGTCGCCGCAGAAGCTCGCCGCGCTCGAAGAAGGTGACATCAGCCAGTTGCCCGACCGGACGTTCGCGGCGGGCATCGTTCGCAGCTACGCGAAAGTGCTCGGCGCCGACCCGGCACCGTTCACGCAGGCGTTCCGGCGTGACGGCGTGCCTGTCGAGCACAATCTGAAAGTGCCGGCGTCGTCCGGCGCGGGCTTGCCGCGGGGCCGCGTGTCGGTGCCGCTCGGCAATTCGTCGGGCCGCAAGCGCTCGTGGTTGTGGGGTGTCGCGGCCATCGTCGCGGTGCTCGCGGCGCTGGTGATGTGGCATACCGGCGGCGATTCGTCCGCGTGGCTGGCGCGGCTCAAGTCGAGCACCGGCGCGGGACTCGCGTCGACGTCCGGCGACAAGCCCGCGGCGTCGCAAGTCGCGACGCCCGACGAGGCCGCCGCCGCGAACACAGGTGAAGCATCGCTGCCCGAAGTGGCGGCCGCGCCCGGCGAGCAGCCGATGCCGCGCCCGCTCGGCACGAACGCGCTGCCGGCGTCGTCGTCGACGATTACGGCGGTGCAAAGCGCGAGCGCGCCCTCAGTCGCCGCGCCGAAGGCCGCATCGGGGGCTGTCGCTACGGCACCCGCTTCGGCCGCGACCGTGGCGACCACGGGCAAGGGCGCGAACGCCGTCGAATTGAAAGTGAAGGAAGATAGCTGGTTCAGCGTGCGCGGCAAGGACGGCAAGGAAGTCTTCTCCGGGCTGGTGCGCGCGGGCAGCACGCAGCGCGTTCAAGGCGAGGCGCCGTTCAAGGTGACGGTCGGAAACGCGAGGGGCGTCGAGTCGCTGTCCGTGGACGACGAGCCCGTCGACGCCAAGAAGTATTCTTCCGCCCGCGGAAACGTCGCGCGCTTCTCGTTGCCGTAAGGACATCATGCGGGCGGCTTGAGGCTCCGCGCGACGCGCGCGGACAAGTCAGGGGCGCCACGGTCTTTCCCGTGACGCCCGTTCGAGGTTCCATTCAAGCAACTCCGGCTGCCTGTCAGCGCCCCGGTTGCCAAAGGGTTTTTCGATGCAATCCGAAGCTCAATCCCTGATTAGCAGCAAAATCTGTTCGACGGAGCCGGTTTTCGGCGGTCCGTTGCCGCGGCGGTCGTCGCATGCGGTGGACGTGCGCTGGGGCGGCCAGCTCGTGACCATCGGCGGGGATGCGCCCGTGCGCGTCCAGTCGATGACCAACACCGATACGGCCGACGCCATCGGCACCGCCATCCAGATCAAGGAACTCGCGCAAGCGGGCTCGGAACTCGTGCGCATCACGGTGAACACGCCGGAAGCGGCGGCGGCCGTGCCGCATATCCGGGAGCAACTCGACCGCATGGGCGTGACCGTGCCGCTCGTCGGCGACTTCCATTACAACGGCCACTTGCTGCTGCGCGATCATCCCGCGTGCGCCGAGGCGTTGTCGAAGTACCGGATCAATCCGGGCAACGTCGGACAGGGCGCGAAGCGCGACACGCAATTCGCGCAGATGATCGAAGCGGCGATCCGGTACGACAAGCCGGTGCGCATCGGCGTGAACTGGGGCAGTCTCGATCAGGATTTGCTCGCGCGCATGATGGACGAAAACGCCGCCCGCGCGACGCCGTGGGAGCTGCAAAGCGTCATGTACGAGGCGCTGATCCAGTCCGCGATCGGCTCGGCGGAACGCGCCGTGGAACTGGGGCTCGGACGCGACAAGATCATACTGTCGTGCAAGGTGAGCGGCGTGCAGGATCTGATCGCGGTTTATCGCGAACTGGCCAAACGCTGCAGCTTTGCGCTGCATCTCGGCCTGACCGAGGCGGGCATGGGCTCGAAGGGCATCGTGGCGTCCACGGCGGCGCTGTCGGTGCTGCTGCAAGAGGGCATCGGCGACACCATCCGCATTTCGCTCACGCCCGAGCCGGGCGGCGCGCGTACCGGCGAAGTGGTCGTCGGACAAGAGATTCTGCAGACCATGGGCTTGCGCTCGTTCACGCCGATGGTCATTGCGTGCCCCGGCTGCGGGCGCACGACGAGCACGCTGTTCCAGGAACTGGCGTCGCAGATTCAGACCTACCTGCGCAGCTCGATGCCCGTCTGGCGCGACCAGTATCCCGGCGTCGAGAAGATGCACGTCGCCGTGATGGGCTGCATCGTCAACGGGCCGGGCGAGTCGAAGCACGCGAACATCGGCATCAGCCTGCCGGGTTCCGGCGAAAATCCGGCCGCGCCCGTGTTCGTCGACGGCGTGAAGGTGAAGACGCTGCGCGGCGAGCGCATTGCCGAAGAATTCCAGCAAATTGTTAGCGACTACGTCGAGCGCACTTACGGCAAGCGCGTCGAAACGTCCGCGGCATCAATCTAAAGACAGATGACTGAACAGAAGAAACGGCTCGCGAAGCTGACGGGCGTGAAGGGCATGAACGACATCCTCCCGCAGGATGCCGCGTTGTGGGACTTCTTCGAAACCACCGTAAAGTCGATGCTGCGCGCATACGGCTACCAGAACATTCGCACGCCGATCGTTGAACATACGCAGCTTTTCACGCGCGGCATCGGCGAAGTGACCGATATCGTCGAGAAGGAGATGTACAGCTTCACCGACGCGCTCAACGGCGAGCATCTCACCATGCGCCCGGAGAACACGGCGGCTGTCGTGCGCGCGACCATCGAGCACAACCTGCTGTACGACGGCCCGAAGCGCCTGTGGTATATCGGCCCGATGTTCCGGCACGAGCGTCCTCAGCGCGGGCGTTATCGCCAGTTCCATCAGGTCGGCGTCGAGGCGCTCGGCTTCGCGGGTCCGGACACGGACGCCGAAATCATCATGATGTGTCAGCGCCTGTGGGACGACCTCGGGCTGACGGGCATCCGCCTCGAACTCAATTCGCTCGGCCAGGCGCACGAACGCGCGGCGCACCGCGAGAAACTCATCGCGTATCTGGAACAGCACGTCGATGTACTCGACGAGGAAGCGAAGCGCCGTCTCTACACGAACCCGCTGCGCGTGCTCGACACGAAAAATCCGGCGATGCAGGAGATCGCGCAGAACGCGCCGAAGCTCGTCGATTTCCTGGGCGATGAGTCGCGCAAGCACTTCGAAGGCGTGCAAAGGCTGCTAAAGGCCAACAATATTCCGTTCACGATCAACCCGCGTCTCGTGCGCGGCCTCGACTACTACAACCTCACCGTCTTCGAGTGGGTGACCGACAAGCTCGGCGCGCAGGGCACGGTGGCGGGCGGCGGGCGCTACGATCCGCTGATCGAGCAGCTCGGCGGCAAGCCGACCGCCGCATGCGGCTGGGCGATGGGCGTCGAGCGTATTCTCGAACTGCTGAAGGAAGAAAATCTTGTGCCGGAAGCCGAGGGCACGGACGTCTACGTCGTGCATCAGGGCGAGCAGGCGGCCCAGCAGGCGTTCATCGTGGCCGAGCGGCTGCGCGACACGGGGCTCGACGTCATTCTGCATTGCAGCCCGGACGGCGCGGCTTCCAGCTTCAAGTCGCAGATGAAGAAGGCCGACGCGAGCGGCGCGGCGTTCGCGGTGGTGCTCGGCGAGGACGAACTTGCGCAGGGCATGATCGGCGTAAAGCCGCTGCGCCGCTCGGGCGACGAAACGTCCGATGCGCAAAAGAACGAGCAGGTGAACGTTCCGGCGGAAGACTTGACCGAATACCTAATCAATGCGATGGTTGCAACCGCCGCGGACGAGGATGCCTAAAGCATAGGCATCGAAGCGACGCCGTGCGCATCCGGCGGAATCGAGTGCAAGCGCGTGCAAGCGGTTCCGCCATCGCGCCACGCGAACGAAGGGCCATGAAACGCAGGAAGGAATAGCTGGACGATGAGTTACCACGACGAACAAGAATCGCTGGAAAGTGTCAAGGCCTGGTGGGCCAAATGGGGTAACACCACGACGTGGATCGTGCTCGTGGCGCTCGTCGTTGCGGCCGCTTTCAACGGCTGGAATTACTGGCAGCGGCGTCAGGCTGCCGAGGCTTCGGTGCTGTACGACCAGCTTCAGCAGGCGGTCAACGGGAGCGATCAGAAGCTCGTTGCGCGGGTCGCATCGGACATGGAAGACAAGTTCGGCCGCACCGCCTACGCCGAGATGAGCGCGCTTCTGGCCGCGAAGTCGCTGTATATGGCAGGCGATACGGCCGGCGCGAAGGCGCAATTGCAGTGGGCCGTCGATCACGCGAAAGACGACGAGTACAAGCAGATCGCGAAGTTGCGCCTCGCGCTGGTGCTCTCCGACGAGAAGAATTACGACGCCGGCCTCAAGCTCCTCGCCGACGCGCCGCTCGATGCGTTCAAGGGCGTGATCGCGGACCGCCGGGGCGATCTGCTCGCCGCGCAAGGCAAGCGCGACGATGCGCGCGCCGCCTACCAGACGGCGCTCGGGGCGCTGCCGGCGAACGACACGTCCGCGCGGCAACTGGTTCAGTTCAAGCTCGATGCGCTCGGCGGCTGATCCGCATCGCTTCCGACGTTCGGCGCTCCGCTAGCGCCGAAGCCGATTCGCCAATCAAGCCGCCGCGCCGCGTGTCGCCCGCAAGCGATTCGCGGCCGCGCCGGTCAACCGAATTCACATTCATGTTGCGTCCTCCGATGATCCAATTGAAACGCTACGCCATGCCGCTCGCCTGCGCGATGACCGTGCTTCTGGCCGCCTGTTCGTCGACCAAGGACGAGCGCCGCGTGCCGACGCCGCTCGTCGAGTTCAAGCCGGCGCTGAACGTCAGCCAGGCGTGGAAGGCCAGCGTCGGCAAGGCCGGCCGCTATCTGTTCTCGCCGGTCGCGGTGGGCGACGCCGTCTACGCCGCGGGTGAGAACGGCACCGTCGCGAAGATCGACGCGAAGACGGGCCAGGACGTCTGGCGCACGAAGCTCAAGGACGACCTGTCGGCAGGGGTCGGCAGCGACGGCAATCTGACGGCGGTCGGCGGCCTGAAGGGCGCGGTGTACGTGCTCGGACCCGACGGCAAGCAGTTGTGGACGGCTACCGCGCCGGGCGAAATTATCTCGCCGCCGCTCGTGGGCAACGACCTCGTGATCGTGCGCACTATCGACGGCAAGGTCGTCGCGTTCAACGCGCAGACCGGCGAACAGAAATGGATCTTCCAGTTGCGCGCCGTGCCGTTGAATCTGCGCGTGGCCGCCGGCATGACGTTCGCCGGCAGCCAGGCGGTGCTCGCGGGCTTCCCGGGCGGCAACTTCGCCGCGATCAACCTGCAAACGGGCGATGCCTACTGGCAAGCGCCGGTGTCGTACCCGAAGGGCGTGACGGAAGTCGAGCGCATCAACGACGTCACGGGCGCGCCCGGTCTCGTCGGCGCGCAGACCTGCGCGGTCACGTTCCAGGGCAAGATCGGCTGCTTCGACGCCAATTCGGGCCGTCCGGTCTGGGAGAAGAACTTTTCGAGTGATAGCGGCCTCGCGCAAGACGAGCAGATCGTCGCGGCGGGCGACGACTGGTCGGTCGTGAATGCTTTCCGTGCCGCCGACGGTACGTCGGTGTGGAAGAACGACAAGCTCAAGAACCGCCAGGTGAGCGTGCCGTTCATCCTCGGGCGCGCGGTCGTGCTGGGCGACTACAAGGGCTTCGTGCATTTCTTAAGCACGGACAACGGCGAACTCGTGGGCCGCGCGCCGACCGACGGCAGTGCGATCACCGCCGCGCCGGTGCTGGCGGGCAATACGCTCGTCGTGCAGACGCATGACGGCGATCTCTACGGCTTCCGTCCGCAGTAAGTCTCGGAACGGCGCGTCGGCTCGCCCGAGGCGAAGCGCCGTAGAATGCCGCGCTGGCGGGTTCGTCCGCGCGGCATGCAGTAAAGAGGGCGCGTCCACCGTACGCGCCCGTCAATATGACTTGGTACGCAGGGCGTGACAGAACAAAGCGCGTCGCGCGGTGACGCGGCGCGAGAATAGCCCTCGGACAGACAGAACAACGGCGCACGGCGCCGGCGCTCGATCGCCACACACCCTCGCGTGGCTCGAGCCGAATCCATGCTAATTTTCGACAAGCGCAGCCATTGCGCGGCGTAGGCGGGACTGACGTTCGCACCGCACGTTTCGCGTTCGCCTTGCGTTCAACCGTGAACAACATCTGATGAAACCCGTGATTGCCCTCGTCGGGCGCCCCAATGTGGGGAAATCGACTCTCTTCAACCGGCTGACGCGTTCGCGCGATGCGCTCGTCGCCGACCTGCCCGGCCTGACGCGCGACCGCCATTACGGCGAAGGCCGCGTCGGCGGCGAACGGCCGTATCTCGTCGTGGATACGGGCGGCTTCGAGCCGGTGGCGAAAGACGGCATCCTGCACGAAATGGCGCGGCAGACGCGGCAGGCCGTGGAAGAAGCGGACATCGTCGTGTTCATTGTCGATGGACGCAACGGGCTCGCGCCGCAAGACAAGTCCATCGCCGACTATCTGCGCAAGACCGGCCGGCCGCTCTTTCTCGTCGTGAACAAGGCCGAGGGCATGAAGTACACGGCGGTCGCGTCCGACTTCTACGAGCTGGGTCTCGGCGATCCCCGGGCGATCTCGGCCGCGCACGGCGACGGCGTGACCGAGATGATCAACGACGCGCTCGACATCGCCTATGCCGGTCACACGGAAGAAAGCGAGGAAGAAAAGGCGCAGCACGGCGTGAAGATCGCCATCGTCGGGAGACCGAACGTCGGTAAGTCGACGCTTGTGAACACGCTGATCGGCGAAGAGCGCGTGATCGCGTTCGACATGCCGGGCACCACGCGTGATTCGATCTATGTTGATTTCGAGCGACAAGGCCGCAAATACACGTTGATCGACACGGCCGGCCTGCGCCGACGCGGCAAGGTCTTCGAGGCGATCGAGAAGTTTTCGGTCGTGAAGACGCTGCAGTCGATCTCGGATGCGAATGTCGTGATCTTGCTGCTCGACGCGCAGCAGGACATCTCGGATCAGGACGCGCATATCGCGGGTTTCGTCGTCGAACAGGGACGCGCGCTCGTGGTGGGCGTGAACAAGTGGGACGGTCTGGACTCGCATGTGCGCGAGCGCACCAAGGCCGATCTCACGCGCAAGCTCAAGTTTTTGGACTTTGCTAAATTTCACTACGTCTCGGCGCTGGAGAAGACCGGCATCGGCGCCCTGATGAAATCGGTCGACGACGCCTACGCCGCCGCGATGGCCAAGCTGCCGACGCCGAAGCTCACGCGCGCGCTGATCGAAGCCGTCGAATTTCAGCAGCCGCGCCGCCGCGGGCCGGTGCGGCCGAAGCTTCGCTATGCGCACCAGGGCGGTCAGAACCCGCCGATCATCGTCGTGCATGGCAACGCGCTAGATGCGGTCACGGATACCTATAAACGGTATCTGGAAGGGCGCTTTCGAGAAACTTTTGGACTGGCCGGCACTCCATTGCGCATAGAGTTCCGCTCGAGCAAGAACCCTTATGCGGACAAGGACTGAGAGCCGCTTCAGTCAAGCGTTGCGGCCCGATTGGCCGGGTGGCCGATCTCTTGCCGAAACGAAAATCGGCTATAGTGTAGCGATTGTCGGCGGATCTCTTTTTCTTCGTCCACAATACTTCTAACCTGCAAAAAAATACGGAGTTTGCTATGAGCAACAAAGGGCAATTGTTACAAGACCCGTTTTTGAACGCGCTGCGTAAAGAGCACGTGCCGGTGTCGATCTATTTGGTCAACGGCATCAAGCTTCAAGGGAACATCGAATCGTTCGACCAGTACGTTGTGTTGCTCAGGAATACGGTCACCCAGATGGTCTACAAGCACGCCATTTCCACGGTCGTGCCGGCCCGTCCGGTGAATTTCCATCCGGACGCCGAATCGTCCTAAACCTCGTCGCGACCGGCGGCAAGATCGCACGTAAATGCGACTCGCCGGTCGCTTCAAAACGAATACATCAATTTGATTAACGCCGCACTCGTCGGCATCGACTTCGGCAAGATCGATTTCGAAGCCAGTCTCGAAGAACTCAGTCTGCTCGCAGAAAGCGCGGGCGCCCATCCCGCCGTTACGCTCACCGGACGCAGGTCCAGTCCGGACGCCAAAATGTTCATCGGCAGCGGAAAGGTCGAAGAACTGCGCCTTTCCTGCGAAGCGAACGACGTCGAACTCGTCATCTTCAATCACGCCCTCGCGCCGGCGCAGCAGCGCAATCTCGAGATGGCGCTGAACCGCCGCGTGGTGGATCGCACGAGCCTCATCCTCGATATCTTCGCGCAGCGCGCCCGCAGCCACGAAGGCAAGCTGCAGGTCGAACTCGCGCAGCTGCAATATCTGTCGACGCGGCTCATTCGCGCGTGGACTCACCTGGAACGGCAGAAGGGCGGTATCGGCTTGCGCGGGCCGGGCGAAACGCAGCTGGAAACCGACCGCCGTTTAATCGGCGAACGAATCAAGGCGCTCAAGACGCGTCTCGCGAAGCTGCGCCGCCAGCACGGCACGCAGCGCCGGCAGCGTACGCGCAATCGCACGTTGTCGGTATCGCTCGTCGGTTATACGAACGCGGGCAAGTCCACGCTCTTCAACGCGCTCACGAAGGCGCAGGCGTATGCAGCCAACCAGCTCTTCGCCACGCTCGACACCACTTCGCGCCGCGTGTTTCTCGGCGAAGAAGCGGGGCAAGTGGTGGTGTCCGATACGGTCGGCTTCATCCGCGAGTTGCCGCACCAGCTCGTCGCCGCATTCCGCGCGACGCTGGAGGAAACCGTTCACGCGGACCTGCTGCTGCATGTCGTGGATGCATCGAGCCCCGTGCGCCTCGATCAGATCGATCAGGTGAACGAGGTATTGCGCGGCATCGGCGCGGAATCCATCCGCCAGATTCTCGTCTTCAACAAGATCGACGCAGTGCCGGAACTCGCGGCCCGCGGCGAGGCGGTTGAAAGGGACGAGTATGGTAATATTTCGCGCGTCTTTTTGAGCGCGCGCACCGGTCAGGGACTCGACGAACTGCGCGCCGCCATCGCCGAAATCGCTGCGGCCGACGAAGGCGAACCCGAAGAAAGCCTGCCCAGCGTGCTCGCCGAAACACAAGCGCCGGCGGAAACGTCGGAAATGTCGGGAACGCCGGAAGCGTCGGATGCGCCGGAAGTCACGCAGTCCGGGCAACCCGCGCAGTCCGGGCCGAACGAGACACACGACGCCAACGCGCAGCCGGAAGACCACCGGCCAGCCGAACAACGTGACGGCCACCAGGTTCCCGAGCACGGACACTGAACTGCTCCGCAATACCGACGCGGCATCGAACCGGCTGTCTAATGGTGAATCACCGAGTGAACGATTACAACGAGCGGACTAACAGGCAGCGCATGCGCGCCGTCTTTTCCATCAACGATCCGCGCTGGGGGCGGGGCGACGCCAATGGTGTAAAGAACGACGCGAAGCGTCCGCAAGACGGCAAGCGCGGCAACGGCAAGGAAGACGGCCCGCCCGATCTCGATGAGATGTGGCGCGAGTTCAACCGCCGGATCGCGGGCATCTTCGGCCGCAAGCCGGGCGGCGGCATGCCGCGCGACAACGGCCGCGGCACGAAGATCGGGGTCGGCATCGTCATCGGCGTGCTGATCGCGATCTATCTCGGCAGCGGCGTGTTCGTGGTGCAGGACGGGCACGTGGGCGTCGTTTCCCAGTTCGGCCAGTATCGGCAGACGGTGCCGCAGGGCATCCACTGGCGCTTGCCGTATCCGTTTCAGTCGCACGATATCGTCGATACGTCGCAGATTCGGTCGGTCGAGATCGGGCGCGGCGTCGCGCTCGCGCAGGGCAACGTGCGCGATGCATCGCTGCTCACGAACGAGGCGGATATCCTGGACGTGCGCTTCGCGGTGCAGTATCAGATCAAGTCGCCGACCGACTTCCTGTTCCGCAATCTCGATCCCGACCAGAGCGTGACCGAAGCCGCGCAAGCCGCCATCCGCGAGATCGCGGGCGCGTCGGCGACGGACGATCTGCTCTACAAGGACCGCGACACGCTGCGCGCGCGTCTCGCCGAGACCATCCAGCACTCGCTCGA
Organism: Caballeronia sp. GAFFF1; assembly: GCF_023630705.1. Classification (GTDB taxonomy): domain Bacteria; phylum Pseudomonadota; class Gammaproteobacteria; order Burkholderiales; family Burkholderiaceae; genus Caballeronia. The sequence goes on along the minus strand of NZ_JALQEM010000015.1, from coordinate 19,941 downwards.
CGCGTATCGCACCGGCTTGCAGGTCACGGGCGTCACGGTGCAGAGCGTGCAGGTGCCGACTCAGGTGCAGGCCGCGTTCGAAGAAGCGTCGCGCGTGCGGCAGGACAACGAGCGCGCCCGCGACACCGCCGAAGCCTACGCGAATCAACTGCTGCCGCGCGCGAAGGCCGATGCCGCGAAGATGATCGACGAAGCGACCGCCTACAGCAATCGCGAAGTCACGCAGGCACAGGGCGACGCCGAACGCTTCAAGCAGGTCTACGCCGAATACTCGAAGGCGCCCGCCGTCATTCGCCAACGCATGTACCTGGACACGATGCAGCAGATCTACTCCCGCACCACGAAGGTCTTCGTGGACAGCAAGGCCGGCAACAACGTGGTGTATCTGCCGCTCGACAAGCTTGTTGAAGCGAATCGTCAGCAGGCGAAAGACGCAGCCGCGAACCCGGCCGACGCCGCGTCGGCCAGCGCGCCCGCTGCGGCTGGCGCCGAGGTGCGCCCGCAGAGCGCGACGGCAGGCTCGGCTGCGGTTCCCGCAAGCGGCGCGGCAGGCGCGAGCGCGCCGAACGCCGCGAGCGGCGCAGGCGATCCGCTGCGCTCGCGCGATGCGTTCCGCTCGCGCAGCCGTCAAGACGATCTGCAGTAAGGAGCGCTCAACATGAATCGGATCATTGCGCTCGTCGTAGCGGTCGTGGTCGTGCTCTTCATCGGCTCGTCGATGGTCTTTACCGTCGACGAACGGCATGCCGGCGTGGTGGCCGCGCACGGCGACAGCAACCCGCGGCTCGATGGCCCGGGCCTGCACTTCAAGCTGCCGCCGCCGTTTCAGACGCTGACGCTCATCGACACGCGCACGCTCACCATCGACGAGGGCGGGGCGGACCGCTTCACCACGTCGGACAAGAACGAAGTGCTGGTCAACACGGTCATCAAGTATCGCGTGGCGGATCCGCTGAAGCTTTTCGTGAGCAACGAAAAGAACACGCAGAGCGCGCAGGAGCGCCTCGCCGCGCTGACCCGCACGGCGCTTGCAAGCGCGTTCGCGAATCGCTCGCTCAGCGATGCGCTCGCTAATCAGCAGACGCTCGAAACCGAGGCGCAGAAGGCGGTGGAAGGGGCGGCATCGGGGTTCGGCGTGAAGCTGATCGATCTGCAGATGACGCGCGTCGACTTTCCGTCGGCCGTGGCGGATTCCGTCTACAAGCGCATGATCGCCGCGCGCCAGCAAGCGGCCGGGAACGAGCGCGCGAAAGGCACTGCGGACGCCGACAAGATCAAGGCCGACGCCGAGCGCGAGCAGCAGCAGATTCTCGCCGACGCCTACAGCCAGGCGCAGTCCATCAAGGGCGAAGGAGACAGCAAGGCGGCAGCCATCGCCGCCGATGCCTATGGACGCGACCCGCAGTTCTATCAGTTCTACCAGAGCCTCGAAGCGTACAAGAAGACGTTCAAGCCGGGCGACGTGATCGTGGTCGACCCGAGCAGCGACTTCTTCCGTTTCATGAAGAGCCCGAACGGCGGCGCCGACACGTCCGCCTCCGCCGCGCCGAAGCGCTGACCGCACCCGCGCCGCGCGGCTCTTTCGTCGCGCGGCGCTCATCCTCCGTAGACAATGGTCGAGACGATACTGCTCGCTCTTGCGTTGATGTTGATTATCGAAGGCATGTTCCCCTTCGTCTTTCCGACGGCCTGGCGCGATACGTTCCGCCGCATCGCCGAGCGCCCGCCGCATCACATCCGCATCGGCGGGTTGATCGCGATGGTGCTGGGGTTGATTCTGCTCGTTATCGCGACGTAGCCGCGAAGCTGCGTCTTTTCGCCTATCTTTGTCCTTATCCTTCCATGCGCGCCGCGCTTTGACGCGTCGCGCCCCGCAGGAAACGTATCGATGTCCACCTGGCTTCTTCCCGAGAATATTGCCGACGTGTTGCCGTCGGAAGCGCGCAAGATCGAAGAACTGCGCCGGCGCCTGCTCGACCGCTTCCGTTCGTACGGCTACGAGCTCGTCATGCCGCCGATGCTCGAATACCTCGAATCGCTGCTGACGAGCGGCGGCAGCGACCTCAATCTGCGCACGTTCAAGCTCGTCGATCAGCTGTCGGGGCGCACGCTCGGCCTGCGCGCGGACATCACGCCGCAAGTCTCGCGTATCGACGCGCACTTGCTGAACCGGCAGGGCGTGACGCGCCTGTGTTATGCCGGCGTCGTGCTGCACACGCGGCCGCGCGGCCTGCATGCCACGCGCGAGCAGATTCAGATCGGCGCGGAAATCTTCGGCCACGCCGGCCTCGAAGCGGACCTCGAAATTCAGCAGCTGATGCTCGATTCGCTGCATCTCGCCGGTCTGACGAAAGTGCGGCTCGATCTGTGCCATGCGGGCGTGCTGGCGGCGTTGCTGGACCTCGAGCCGGCGGCGGCATCGCTCGGCGAGGCGCTCTACGACGCGCTTGCAAGCAAAGACGTGCCGCGCCTGAACGAATTGACGGCGCATCTCGGTCAAGTGCCGCGCGAGGCATTGCGCGCGTTGCCCTCGCTGTACGGCGATGCCTCCGTGCTCGAGACGGCGCGTGCGCGCCTGCCGAATCTGCCGGTGATCGCCCGCGCGCTCGACGATCTCGCGTTCCTCGCGTCTCACGCGGATGGCGCGGAACTGATGATCGACCTCGCCGATCTGCGCGGCTACGCGTACCACAGCGGCGTGATGTTCTCGGCGTACGTGGATGGCGTGCCGAACGCGGTAGCGCGCGGCGGCCGTTACGACGACGTGGGCCTCGCCTACGGCCGGGCGCGCCCCGCGACGGGCTTTTCGCTCGACCTGCGCGAAGTGGCGCGCATTTCACCCGTCGATGCGCGCGGCAGTGCGATCCTCGCGCCGTGGAAGCACGACGAACCGCTGCGCGCGGCAGTGGCGGCATTGCGCGATGCCGGAGAAGTCGTGATTCAGGCGCTGCCGGGCCACGATCACGACCTCGACGAGTTCGCGTTCGACCGCGTGCTGATCGAACTCGACGGCCGCTGGGAAGTGGAAGCGCGCGTGACGCCGACGCGCGCAGGCGTCTGATCGGCAAGGACTTTTGCGAGGACGCGCGTGCGCGCCCCGACGTGGACGGAATCGCGAAACGCATCCCGAAAAATTCGGAACGCGCCGCGAACATAGGTAAAATACGTTTTTAACCAGCTAACGAATCAACATGTCTGCCAGTGCAGTGAATGTGAACCCAGGGCGCAATGTCGTCGTGGTGGGCACCCAATGGGGTGATGAGGGCAAGGGCAAGATCGTCGACTGGCTGACGGACCACGCCCAGGGCGTCGTGCGCTTCCAGGGCGGTCACAACGCCGGACACACGCTCATCATCGGCGGCAAGAAAACCATTCTGCGCCTCATCCCGTCGGGCATCATGCGCGCGGGCACGGCCTGTTACATCGGCAATGGCGTCGTGTTGTCGCCCGAGGCGCTCTTCAAGGAAATCGATGAACTGGAAGGCGCGGGCATCGACGTTTCGAAGCGCCTGTTCATTTCCGAAGCCGCCACGCTGGTTCTGCCGTATCACGTCGCCATCGACCAGGCGCGCGAAGCCAAGCGCGGCGCCGGCAAGATCGGCACGACGGGGCGCGGCATCGGCCCGGCGTATGAAGACAAGGTCGCGCGGCGCGGCCTGCGCGTGCAGGACCTGTTCGACCGCCCGGTGTTCGAGCAACGTCTCTCCGAAGTGCTCGATTTCCATAACTTCGTGCTGACGCAATACCTCGGCGCGAAGGCGGTCGATTTCCAGGAAACGCTCGATACGATGCTCGGCTTCGCCGACCGTCTCGCGCCCATGGTCACCGACGTCTCCCGCCGTCTCTACGACGAAAACCACGCTGGCCGCAATCTGCTGTTCGAAGGCGCGCAAGGCACGCTGCTCGATATCGACCACGGCACGTATCCGTTCGTCACGTCGAGCAACTGCGTCGCGGGCGCGGCGACGGCCGGCGCGGGCGTCGGTCCGCAGAAGCTCAACTACATTCTCGGCATCACGAAGGCGTATTGCACGCGCGTCGGTTCCGGCCCGTTCCCGAGCGAGCTGTACGATGCGGACAACGCGCAGCGTCAGGACCAAGTGGGCCTGAACCTCGCCACGGTCGGCAAGGAATTCGGCTCGGTCACGGGCCGCCCGCGCCGCACCGGCTGGCTGGACGCCGCCGCGCTGCGCCGTTCCATTCAGATCAACGGCATCTCGGGCCTGTGCATGACCAAGCTCGACGTGCTCGACGGCCTCGAAGAAGTGAAGCTGTGCGTCGGCTATACGCTCGACGGCAAGCCGGTCGACATCCTGCCGCGCGGCGCATCGGAAGTGGCGCGCTGCGAGCCGGTCTATGAGACGTTCGGCGGCTGGAAGGAAAGCACCATCGGCATCACGCAGTGGGACAGCCTGCCGGAGAACGCGCGCGCTTATCTCACGCGCGTGCAGGAAGTGGCCGGCGTGCCGATCGACATGGTTTCGACCGGCCCGGACCGCGACGAAACCATTCTGCTTCGTCATCCGTTCAAGGTCTGAGCGCGCGTTAGCCTCGACCTGAACCGGACGCTGTAAAGAATGTGGCCGCTTCATGCGGCCATATTTCGTATATAACCGCAGTATGCAATCGAAAGAGCCTCACCATGATCGCGATGACCGACCCGCGTAACGACGACAAGAATCTCTGGGTCAACTGGGACGAATATCACCGGTTGATCGAACTGCTCGCGCTGACCGTGCATGACTCCGGATGGAAGTTCGACAAGATCCTGTGTCTAGCCCGTGGCGGCCTGCGCGTGGGCGACCAGCTGTCGCGCATCTACGACCTGCCGCTCGCCATTCTCGCGACGAGTTCGTATCGCGAAGCCGCAGGCACGCAGCAGGGCGATCTCGACATCGCGCAGTACATCACCATGACGCGCGGCGAGTTGTCGGGCAACGTGCTGCTCGTGGACGATCTCGTCGATTCGGGCGTGACGCTCGCGCGCGTGCAGGAGCATCTGAAAGAGCGTTATCCCGCGATCACCGCCGTGCGTTCCGCGGTGCTGTGGTACAAGGCGTGCTCGAAGGTGAAGCCGGACTACCATGTTCAGTTTCTCGAAACGAATCCGTGGATTCATCAGCCGTTCGAGGAGTGGGACACCGTGCGTCCGCACAACCTCGGCGCGTGGATCAAGCGAGGCATGCAAAACGGCCGCGCGTAAGCAAATCACCGCTTTGTTTCGACAAGAGGCGCCGTTGCGCCCGGGCTTGCGCCCGGCGCAACGGCGTTTTGCATTTCGGGCCGCTTTCACTGCGAACCGCGCATCAAGCCAGCGGAAGGATGCGCGTAAGCATGCACGACCTGCCGACGCGTTTGGGGCGCGATGCTAAACTTCCAGTCGCGCCTGTCGTGGCAAGTGAGCAACATGCGAGAGGCCGTTTTTGCGCGCGGCGTTAGATAGAATGGCGTTCGGTTTTTTACCGCTCTGGACGGACATTTCGTTTTTATGACTACCCTGACTCACGCGCAAGAGCGCAAACAGCCTTTGCCTTCGCTTGCGCTCGCGGCCATCGGCGTCGTGTTCGGCGACATTGGCACGAGTCCTCTTTATGCGCTGAAGGAAGCCTTCAGCCCCTCGCACGGCATCGGTCTTTCCGAAGCCTCGATTCTCGGCGTCATCTCACTGCTCTTCTGGGCCATCGTGATGGTCGTCGCGATCAAATACGTGCTGTTCGTCATGCGCGCCGACAACAACGGCGAAGGCGGCGTGTTCGCGATGATGACCCTCGCGCTGCGCAGCGTGAAAGATCCCGGCCGACTCTCCGGCGTGCTGATGATGCTCGGCATCTTCGGCGCGTGCATGTTCTATGGCGATGCCGTCATCACGCCGGCCATGTCCGTCATTTCGGCGGTGGAAGGTCTGGAGATCGCCGCGCCCAAACTGTCGCCGTACGTGATTCCGATCACGATGGTCATCCTCATCATGCTGTTCTGGATTCAGCGGCACGGCACGGCGGTCGTCGGCAAGCTCTTCGGGCCGATCATGCTGCTGTGGTTCCTGACGCTCGCGGTGCTGGGCGCGTATCACATCGCGCTCGCGCCGGGCGTGCTGATCGCGCTGAATCCGTACTATGCGTTCTCGTTCATGGCCGACCATGTGCTGCAAGCGTATATCGTGCTCGGCTCGGTGGTGCTGGTGCTGACGGGCGCCGAGGCGCTCTACGCGGACATGGGGCACTTCGGCGCAAAGCCCATCCGCTTCGGATGGTACGGACTCGTGATGCCGTCGCTCCTGCTGAATTACTTTGGTCAGGGCGCGTTGCTGATGCATTCGCCCAAGGCCATCGAGAGTCCGTTCTTCCTGCTCGCGCCGGAATGGGCGCTGCTGCCGCTCGTCATTCTCTCGACCATCGCTACCGTCATCGCGTCGCAAGCCGTCATCTCGGGCGCGTACTCGCTCACCAGCCAGGCCATCCAGCTCGGCTACGTGCCGCGCATGAAGATCCTGCATACATCGGAACTGGCCATCGGGCAGATCTATATTCCGCTCGTCAACTGGATGCTCCTGTTCATCATCCTGTGCATCGTCGTCGGCTTCAAGAGCTCGGAGAATCTGGCGGCGGCCTATGGTCTCGCCGTGACCGCGACGATGCTCGTGACCACCATCCTCGTGTCGGTGGTCATGACGAACCTGTGGGGCTGGAATCGCTTTCTCGTCGGCGGGATGATCGCCGTGTTCCTCGTGATCGATATCGGCTTCTTCGGCGCGAGCCTGTTGAAGATCGAGCAGGGCGGCTGGCTGCCGCTGTGCATCGGCGGGGCGCTCTTCTTCCTCTTGATGACGTGGTACAAGGGCCGCATGATCGTGAAGGACCGCACGGCGGCGGACGGTATTCCGCTCATGCCATTCCTTCAGGGCTTGCTCGCGCATCCGCCGCATCGCGTGTCGGGCACGGCCATCTATCTGACGGGCAGCGATTCGCTCGTTCCGGTGAGCCTCTTGCACAACCTGAAGCACAACAAGGTGCTGCACGAGCGCACGATTTTCCTGAACTTCCTCACGCGCGACATTCCGTACGTGGACGACTCGCATCGTCTGGACGTGAAGGACATCGGCGGCGGGCTGTTTCTGGTGAAAGCGGCGTACGGCTTCAACGAAACGCCTGACGTGAAGGCCGTGCTCGAGCAGATCACGCGCACGCACGCCATGACCTTCGAGCTGATGGACACCTCGTTCTTCATGGCGCGCGAAACGGTCGTGCCGACGGAGCTTCCGGGCATGTCGGTATGGCGCGAGCGTGTCTTCGCGTGGATGCATCAGAACGCCGCGAAGCCCACCGATTTCTTCAGCATTCCGGCGAACCGCGTGGTCGAACTCGGGACCAAAATCGAGATTTGACCGCGCTCCCAAGCACGGGGCACAAACAAAAACCCACGCTGCGAAGCGTGGGTTTTTCGTTGGAGCCTGCCGAATCAGCGTTTGAGTTTCGCGAACGCCGCGGCCATCGCGCCTGCCGGTTCCGGCTCGCGGCGCTGGTTCGGACGCGCGTCGCGCCCGCCGGCGCCCGCGCGCCGATCCTGACCGCCGCGCGCAGGCGCACCGGCGTTCGCTGCGGATGCCGGCGCGAAGTCGTCGTCTAGGCGCATGGTCAGCGAGATGCGCTGGCGCTTGACGTCGGTTTCGAGCACTTTGACCTTCACGACCTGACCGGCTTTCACGACTTCGTGCGGGTCTTTGATGAACTTCGTCGACATGGCCGACACGTGGACGAGTCCGTCCTGATGCACGCCGATATCGACGAACGCGCCGAACGCCGCGACGTTCGTCACCACGCCTTCGAGCACCATCCCCGGCGCGAGGTCCGAGATTTTCTCGATGCCTTCGCGGAACGTCGCGGTCTTGAACTCCGGGCGCGGATCGCGGCCCGGCTTCTCCAGCTCCGCGAGAATGTCGCGCACGGTCGGCAGACCGAAACGATCATCGACGAATTCGGCGGGCGAGAGTCCTGCGAGCGCCTCGCGCTTGCCGAGCACATCGCCGACGTGCTTGTTGATCTTCGCGAGAATGCGCTGAACCACCGGATACGCTTCCGGGTGCACCGACGAGCGGTCGAGCGGATTCTCGCCGTTGTTGATGCGCAGAAAGCCCGCCGCCTGCTCGAAGGTCTTGTCGCCGAGACGCGGCACGCGGCGCAGATGCTCGCGCGACGGAAACGGCCCGTTGGCGTCGCGGTACTCGACGATATTGCGCGCGAGCGTCGCATTGAGACCCGACACGCGGGCGAGCAGGGCGACGGACGCCGTGTTTGCATCGACGCCGACGGCGTTCACGCAGTCTTCCACCACGGCGTCGAGCGAGCGCGCGAGTTCGCGTTGATTCACGTCATGCTGATACTGGCCGACGCCAATGGCTTTCGGCTCGATCTTGACCAGTTCCGCGAGCGGGTCTTGCAGACGCCGCGCGATCGACACCGCGCCGCGCAGCGATACGTCGAGTTCCGGAAACTCCTTCGCCGCGAGTTCGGACGCCGAATACACCGACGCGCCCGCTTCCGACACCACGATCTTTTGCAGCTTCAAGTCCGGATGCTTCGCGATGAGTTCGCTCGCGAGCTTGTCGGTTTCGCGCGATGCCGTGCCGTTGCCGATCGAAATCAGTTCGGCCTTCGTCTCGCGTGCAATTCGCGCGAGCTTCGCAAGCGAGCCATCCCAGTCGCGGCGCGGCTCGTGCGGGTAGATCGTATCGGTGGCGAGCAGCTTGCCGGTGCGATCGACGACCGCCACCTTCACGCCGGTGCGCAGACCCGGATCGAGACCGATCACGGCCTTGGGACCCGCGGGCGCGGCCAGCAGCAGGTCTTTCAGATTGCGCGCGAACACGCGAATGGCTTCGTGTTCGGCCTCTTCGCGCAGTTGCGTGAGCAGTTCGTTCTCGATATGCGGCTGCACCTTCACGCGCCAGCACCAGCGGCAGACATCGGAGAGCCACTTGTCGGCCGGGCGGTTGCGATTCGCTATGCCGACATGGTGCGCGATCATCGCTTCGCACGGATGCGGCACTTGGCCATCGAGTTCTTCGCCGAGACCGAGCTTCACCGACAGCACGCCGGCATTGCGCCCGCGAAAAAGCGCGAGCGCGCGATGCGACGGCACGGTGCGCACCGTCTCGCTGTAGTCGTAGTAATCGCGGAACTTCTCGCCTTCTTCGCCTTCCTTGCCGTCCACCACGCTCGATATCACGAGTCCTTGATTGAACAGATAGTCGCGCAGCTTGCCCAGAATCTCGGCGGTTTCGCCGAACTGCTCGGAGAGAATATCGCGCGCGCCGTCGAGCGCGGCTTTCGTGTCCGCGACGCCTTTCTCCGCATCGACGAACTTCGCGGCTTCGGTCTGCGGATCGAGCGTCGGATCGGCGAGGAGTGCCTGCGCGAGCGGTTCGAGCCCCGCTTCGCGCGCGATCTGGGCGCGCGTGCGGCGCTTGGGCTTATACGGCAGATAGAGGTCTTCGAGCACCTGCTTGCTGTCGGCGCCTTCGATCGCGCCGCGCAGTTCGTCGGTCAGCTTGCCTTGCTCGTCGATGCTTTGCAGGATCGCCGCGCGCCGGTCTTCGAGTTCGCGCAGATAGAAGAGGCGCTCTTCGAGCGTGCGCAGTTGAGTGTCGTCGAGATTGCCGGTGACTTCCTTCCGATACCGGGCGATGAACGGGACAGTCGAGCCTTCGTCGAGAAGCTGCACGGCGGCGGCGACCTGGCGCGGCTGCACGGTGAGTTCGGTGGCAATGCGCTGTACGATCTTGAGTGCTACGGTTTCCGTCATGATTGCGCTGTCTGCTGACTCGTCGGAAAGCGGCGCGGGCGTCCCGCATCGCCGTGTCCGGGCGGGCGGCGCTCGAGGCCTCGCGGCGCGCCGCGACGAGAGATGGGCCGGGTTTCTGAGCGGGGCATTTTGCCATAAATGCCGAAGCGCTCCGGCGCGCGGTGATAGAATTTCGGGACCGCGCACGCCCGTTTTTCACCTTCGCGCACCTGATTCCTTATCACGTTGCCGTTCATCAACTTGCTCAATTCTCGCCTTACGAAGCTCGCGCCGATGGCCGTTGCCGCCTCGTCGATATGCGCGCTTGCCGTCGTCTTGTCGCCGCATGCGACCGCGCAGACGCCGAAGCGTATCGACCCGACGACCGCGGTGAGCACGCAGCCGCTCGATGCATCCCAAAGCGGCACGGCCAGCGCCGACAGCAACGCGGACGCCGCCCTTCGCGCCGACTACGAGCGGCGCCAGAAGGCGCTCGACCAGCGCACGTCGGAGAACGACTATCGCTATGGCGTGAAGCAGCATGACTGCTACAGCAAGTTCTTCGTGAACCATTGTCTCGACAATGCGCGCACCGAGATGCGCGAGGCGCGTCAGCAAATCCGGCAGGAGCAACTTGCGTTAAACGACGAGCAACGCGCAGAACGCGTGAAGGAGCGCGACCGGCAGACGGCGTTGAAAGAGGCGCAATACGAAGCCGACGCGCCGCAACGCGCGGCCAACGAGCGCGCGAACCAGCAGGCGTACGAGGACAAGCAGCGTCAGAACGCGCTCGCCGCCGCCCAGCGCAACGCCGAAGCTCCGCAGCGCGCGGCTAACCAGAAGGCTTACGATCAGAAGCAGGCGGACTACCAGAAGAAGCTGGAGGACGCCCGCGCCCGCGGCGTGCAGGACGCGCAGGAGCGCGAACAGAAGGCACAGCGATTCGAGCAGAAGCAGCAGGAAGCCGCGCAGCATCGCGCGGAAGTGGAGGCGCGTCAGAAGGAAGCCGCCCGCAAGCAGCAGGAAAAGGCACAACAGGCGCAGCAAGCACAGCAAGAGCAGTCGAAGCAACAGCAACAACAGCAGCAACCACAGCAGCAGCAAGGCAAGTAGCGCCAAGTCGGCGCGAAGACCGGGCCCACCGGGCCGACCGGGTGTCCCGGGACAGGAGGCGAGCATGCAGCAACGCTTGAACGCACCCCGACAAACCGCAGCGGATGCCGCGATGATCCGCGACCGGATCGCGCAATTGCAGGACGAGCATCGCGGTCTGGACACGCTCATCGGCAAGCTGTCCGGCATCGACGACCTCGAGCTGCGGCGCTTGAAAAAGCGCAAGCTCAAGGTGAAAGACACCATTCTCCTGCTGCAATTGCAGCTGGACACGGATCCGCACTGAGCGGCCCCGACGCGTGGCGCAGTCGCCGGCGCGTGGCGCACGGCACGAAACCGCAGTATTCGCAGGATCAGGCTCCCTTTGAACTCTCCCGCCCAACCGTCCGATGCCGCGAGCGCGGCGCTCGCGCTGACGAACAAACGCAGCGTCGAACTCGATGCGATCTTCTCCGCCGATGGCCTGCTCGCCCGCGCCATCGACGGCTACCGGCCGCGCGCATCGCAGATCGAAATGGCGCGCTCGGTCGCGGCAGCGATGGAAGCATCCGGCCGCGCGATGCCCGAGCCCGCGATGTTCGAAGCGCAGCGCCGCCCGGCGCGCAAGCTCGGGCCGTCGGACAAGCCGCATGCGCCCGACGACGAGACGGCCGACGACGTCGGCATCGCGACGGCTGCGGCCGCCATCGACGGCGGCGAGAACACGTTGATCGTCGAGGCCGGCACCGGCACGGGCAAGACCTACGCGTACCTCGTTCCCGCCATGTTGTGGGGCGGCAAGGTCATCGTCTCGACGGGCACGAAGCATTTGCAGGATCAGCTATTCCAGCGCGATATCCCGACCGTGCGCGACGCGCTCGCCGTTCCGGTGTCGGTCGCGATGCTCAAGGGCCGCGCGAACTACCTCTGTCATTACTATCTGGAGCGCACCGCCGACAACGGCCGGCTGCCCTCGCGGCAGGACACGTCGCATCTGCAGGAGATCGTCCGCTTCGCGAAGATCACGCGCACGGGCGACAAGGCCGAACTCGCGAGCGTCCCCGAAAACTCGCCCGTCTGGCCGATGGTCACGTCCACGCGCGACAACTGCCTCGGCCAGGAGTGTCCGCACTACAAGGACTGCTTCGTGATGCAGGCGCGCAAGGAGGCGCAACAGGCCGATATCGTCGTGGTGAATCACCATCTGTTCTTCGCCGACGTGATGTTGCGCGATACCGGCATGGCCGAATTGCTGCCGATGGCCAACACCATCATCTTCGACGAAGCGCATCAGTTGCCGGAGACTGCGACGCTCTTCTTCGGCGAGACGCTTTCCACCACGCAACTGCTGGAACTGGCGCGCGATACCGTCGCGGAGGGCCTGAGCTACGCGCGCGACGCGGCGGACTGGACCAAGCTCGGCGCGGCGCTGGAGCGGGCGGCGCGCGACCTGCGGCTCGCGTTCAAGGAAGATTCGGCGCGCTTTTCGCTTGGTCAGCTTCCGGACGGGCATCCGCTCTTCGAGGCGCTCGATACGCTCGAAACGCATCTCGATGCCCTGGCGGCGGCGTTGTCGTCGCATGCGGAGCGGGCGGAATCGCTGCAGGCGCTCGTGCGGCGCGCTCGCGAGTTGCAGGACTTGCTCGCGGGCTGGACCACGCCGCCGACGCCGCTCGAACGCGCCGTTGCGGAAGACGAAGACACCGCGCAACAGACGGCGAAGGACGAGCCGAACGAGATGGTCCGCTGGGTCGAGGTGTTCTCGCACACGGTGCAGTTGCACGAGACGCCGCTTTCGGTCGCGCCGATCTTCGCGAAGCAGCGCGCGGGCGTGCCGCGTGCGTGGATTTTCACGTCGGCGACGCTCTCCGTGCGCGGCGACTTCACGCACTACGCGGCGCAAATGGGCCTGAACGCTCGCCGCTCCATGACGCTGCCGAGCCCGTTCGACTATCCGACGCAAGGGCTGCTGTACGTGCCGCGCAATCTGCCGCAGCCGTCGTCGCCCCAGTTCACGGATGCCGTCTTCGAGGCAGCGCTCCCGGTGATCGAAGCGGCCGGCGGCGGCGTGTTCGTGCTCTGCACGACGCTGCGCGCGGTCGATCGCATCTCGGCGCGGCTGCGCGACGTGATCGAGCGTCGCGGCTGGCAGAATCCGCTGCTGGTTCAGGGCGATGCGAGCCGCACGGAACTGCTCGACCGCTTTCGTGCGTACGGGAACGCGATTCTCGTGGGCAGCCAGAGCTTCTGGGAGGGCGTCGATGTGCGCGGTGATGCACTTTCCCTCGTCGTCATCGACAAGCTGCCGTTCGCGCCGCCGGACGATCCGGTGCTGGCCGCCCGGCTCGATGCGCTCACGAAAAAAGGGCTGAGCCCGTTCGCCGTGCATCAGCTGCCTCAGGCGGTCATCACGCTGAAGCAGGGCGCGGGTCGGCTGATTCGCGCGGAAACGGATCGCGGCGTGCTGATGATCTGCGACACGCGCCTCGTCGACAAACCGTACGGACGGCGCATCTGGCAAAGCCTGCCGCCCTTCAAGCGCACGCGCGAGCTCGATGTCGTGCGCGCGTTCTTCAGCGATTCGCGCAGTTCGGCGGTGGAACTGGCCGACTAGCCTTCCGTGACGCTGCGCACGTTGAAGATGGCCTGAGCGAGCCGCGCGGCGCGCTCGGCTGCGGCCTGCCCGGCGTCACGCGCGAGGCGCACGTGCATCGATTGACGGCCGTATGCACCGCCGAAGCTCGGCCGCGTGGCAGGCTTGCCGGCAACGGGCTTCGGCGCAGTTTCGCCGCGCCGCCCCGGCGCGTCCGCGAAAATGCGCGCGTTGACGATCGCGCCCGGCTTGACGCGAATGCCGTTAGTCGCCAGCACGCGGTTGACCTCGGCCGCCAACGGCTGCGTCCGTTCCCGCGACTGCAAATCACCGCGAAACTCACGGATGGCGCGCGCGTCGGGAAAGCCGTCGCGCTCGGCGTCAATACGCGCGAACCGCTGCAGGCCGATGCTGTCGATGAGCGCGTCCGCGCAATCACGATCGGACAGACCGAACCAGCTTTGCAGCAGGCAAATCCGCAGCATGCGCTCGGTGTTCGCCCGCGCCTCGAGGTTCGGCTGGACGATCGCGCACAGCGTCGGCCAGGGCAGCAAGGAATCCATCGTGTCGAGGAATGCGTCGCGCTGGGTGCGCGGAACCGTTACAGCCATACTGGTCTCTTGCAAAAAGCGGGGTGCAGGCGAGGACTCGCTTCGCTCCAATGCCTGCGAACGCCTTCAGGATTGCTAAATTTCGTTGCTAAATGGCAAAAATCTGGACGAAAAAATAGGGCGATTCAACGCCCTTGCAAACAAAGCCGGCGCAAGCGCGCCGGCCGTTCGATGCATTACCAGATCTGATACCAGGGCTTGTCCGTGCCCGGGCGACGCTTGCCGGTGACATACGGGCTGTCCGGGAACGTCGCGGCCAGCACGCGCTTGGTGTCGTCGGCGAGTTGCGGCTGATCGAGCCTCTGATACGACATCATCATGATATGCAACGCGTCTTCGGTCGCCGGGGCGTTCTTGTATTCGCGAATGGCGAGCTGCGCCCGGTTGATGGCGGCCACATACGCGCCACGGCGGAAATAGTAGTCCGCGGCATGTACTTCATGCGACGCCAGCGCGTTCACGATATAGCGCATGCGCTGGGCGGCGTCCGGCGCGTATTTGCTTTGCGCATACTTGTCGACGACCACCTTGAACGCGTCGTACGACTCGCGCAGCGACTTCGGATCGCGCTCGCTCATGTCCTGGCCGGAGAAGCGGCCGAAAAGACCGAGGTCGTCGTTAAAGTGGATCATGCCCTTCAGATAATACGCATACGCGATATCCGGATGATCCGGATGCAGGCGGATAAACCGGTCGATAGCCTGATCCGCCGAGGCGGTTTCGCCGTCCTTCCAGTTGCAGTACGCGACGTTGATCTGCGCCTGCTGCGCGAAGTGGCCGAACGGGTCGCGGCCTTCGAGCGCCTCGAAGTACTTGGCGCACTTGCCCCAGTCGCTGCCGGATAGCGCGTCCTGGGCCTCCGTATATAATTTGTTGTTATTCCATGTTGCCGTTTCGTCGGTTTTCTCGGGCAGGCCGTGGCAGGCCGTGACGATGGCGACGCTCGCGGCCAGCGCCAGATACTTGATCGATCGCTGCATCGCTTGATAAATGGTGTTGAAGGCTTGCATCAGTGCTTGCATTTCCTGGGCTGATTTCTGGCTTGCTTCTTAACTGATTCCAACTGTGTGCGGCAGTGCTTCCGGTGCAGTCTTTGCGCACGGCGCGCTGCTTGGTCGATCGCTTCGGTCGATCGCTTCGGGCCATCGCTTCGTTTCGCGGCTCGCAACGGTTGCGCGTGATGACTCGTATAGCTATCGGCTTCGATCGGGATCGCGGCCTGCTTCCCGTCAATCTCTCGTTCACATGACTCGCTCAAGTACTCGTCGTACCAAAGACCAACTCAAAGATTATAGCCCATGCGCCAACGGCAACGACTCGGCTTTGCCCGAATCGGAAGCCGGCGCGGGCCCGCAGCCAAGCGCCGACGCGCCCCGTACGGTGCGCGTGCCCGACGAACTCGCGGGCGACCGGCTCGACAAGGTACTTGCCAAGGTTTTCCCGGAGTTTTCGCGCAGCCGTCTGCAAAGCTGGATCGAAGAGGGCCGCGTGCTGGTCGACGGTGCGAGCGCGAAAGTGCGGCAGCCGGTGCCGCTCGGCGCGACCATTTCGCTCGTCCCGGACCTGTTGCCCGAGCAACTCGCTTTCACGCCCGAGCCGGTGCCGCTTGACATCGTGTACGAAGACGAGGCGCTCGTCGTCATCAACAAGCCCGCGGGGATGGTCGTGCATCCCGCGGCCGGCAACTGGAGCGGCACGCTGCTGAACGGCCTGCTGCATCGCTACGGCAGCGCCGCGGCCGGCTTGCCGCGCGCGGGCATCGTGCATCGGCTGGACAAGGAGACGTCCGGGCTGATGGTCGTCGCGCGCACGCTCAAAGCGCAAACAGACCTCGTGCGCCAGTTGCAGGCGCGCACGGTCAAGCGCCGCTATGTCGCTTTCGTGTGGGGCACCATGCCGGAGGACGGCACCATCGACGCGCCCATCGGCCGCGATCCGCGCGAACGCACGCGCATGGCGGTCGTGCAGAGCGCGGCGGGCAAGCCCGCGCGCACGCACTTTCGCACCATCGACAGGGCGAGATGGCAAGGCCAGCCGGTCAGCGCCATTCATTGCGATCTCGAAACCGGCCGCACGCACCAGATTCGCGTGCATTGCGCGCACGTCGGACATCCGCTTCTGGGCGATCCGGTCTACGGGCGCGCGCGCGGCAAGCGTTCGGTGACGCCGCTGCCGGACGGCTTCGCGCGGCAGGCGCTGCATGCGTGGCGGCTCGGCCTGATTCATCCGGTGACGGGCAAGGCAGTGCACTGGCGCGCCGACGTGCCCGAGGATATGACCGCGCTTGCCGCCGCACTCGGATTCGGACGCGAAGACGAAGCGGATTTCGACGACGAAGACGAAGACGAAGCGTTCGTGCAGGTCTACGAGGCGGATGAAGACTGGGAAGAAGACGAGAGAGACGACGATTACGAGGACGACGAAGCATGACCGATCCACACGCGGCGCAGCTACACGCACTGGACCCGAAACACTGCCTCTGGCCGCAATGGCGCGTGGCGCCGCGCGTCCGCGCATTCGTGACGACGCGCGCGGGCGGCGTGAGCGGGGCGCCGTATGACGGCGGCGCGCCGCAAGCCGGGGGGTTGAATCTGGGTCTTTCGACCGGGGATGCGCCCGCCGCCGTGCAGGAGAACCGCCGCCGCGCGCTCGCGCTGACGGCTGCGCGCGACGCCGCGTGGCTCGAACAGATTCACGGCACGCAAGTGGAAGACGCTCACGCCGTCATCGAGGCACGCGCGTTTGGGCCGACGCGCGCCGACGCGAGCGTGACGGACCGCGCGGGCGTCGTCTGCGTCGTGATGACGGCGGACTGCCTGCCCGTGCTGTTCTGCGATGACCAGGGCCGCGCGGTCGGCGCGGCGCATGCGGGCTGGCGCGGGCTTGCGGGCGGCATCGTCGAGAAGACGGGGGAGCGCGTGGCGGCGCTCGCGGGCGCGCCGGCATCGGCACTCAACGCTTATCTCGGACCGGCGATCGGACCGGATGCGTTCGAAGTCGGCGCAGATGTGCTCGACGCGTTCGTCGCCGCGAGCCGGGCACAAAGCCGGGATGCGACCGCCGCCGCATTCAAGGCAGCCGGCGCGCCCGGCACATACTTCGCGGACATTTACGCGCTCGCGCGGTTGCGGCTCGCTGATATCGGTATGGACGCGGCGCGCATTCACGGTGGCACGCACTGCACCGTGACCGAAGCGACGCGCTTCTATTCCTACCGGCGCGACCGCGTGACGGGCCGCATGGCCGCGTTGATCTGGCTCGCCGACTGATTCGCGAGCCGCATCACCCAACGCCCGAAAAGGCGCGGCAAACAGGCATTTCTTTCATGGGGGAAAACGATAATTATAAAAACATCGCGCTGCGGCAAAATCGGGACGAAGCATTGACATGCTTGACGCCCAAGCGCAAGAATGTTCCCAGGATTGTGTTCAATCGGGCACGGCGTAGCGAGGGCGGCTCCCGCCCGGCGCGCAAAGGCGCACCCATACTTTCGCGCGCTGGCCGAGACGGCCCGGCAATGCCTGCATCAGCAATCAGTCTTTCGAGACTCAGAGGTCAAAGGCGGGTATGGCTTCCAAAACATCCTCTTCATCTTCCCGCTCCCGTACCGACGCCGAAGACAGCACCGCGGCGCAGCCAGCAGCCGACAACACGGCAGGCGTACAGCAGGCATTCGAGCAATGGCTGAATGCGTGGCGCGCCGTCGCCGATCCGGCGCAGTGGGCGAAATTCACTCAACAGACGAATCCGGCGGCTGACGGCGCGTCCGGGAACGGCGGCGCTTCGCCTTTTTCCGCATTCGGCGGGTTCCCGTTTCAGGGTTTCGGCGGTTTTCCGGGTGCGCTTCCCGGTGCATTCCCGACCGCTTTTCCCACCATCGCGAGCATGCCGCAGATGCCGGACCTCGCGAAGATGAACGGTCTCGCCGAATTCGCGAAGCTCGCGAGCAGCATGCCGGGCTTCGGCGCGGCGATGCAGGGCCTGCCGACGTTGCCAAAGATTCCGACGGCGGCCATCGCGCCCGAGCGCCTGCATCAACTGCAAAGCGACTACACGCGCGACGTCGGCGAACTGATGAAACAGGCGAGCGGACAGAGCATCGATCCGGCTGCGCTCAAGGACCGGCGCTTCAAGGACACCGCATGGCAATCGACGCCCGCGTTCGCCTTCACGGCCGCGTGGTATCTGCTGAACGCGCGCTATCTCCAGGAACTCGCCGACGCCGTGCAGAGTGATCCGAAGACGCGCGAGCGCATTCGCTTCGCCGTGCAGCAGTGGGCCGCCGCGGCCGCGCCGAGCAACTATCTCGCGCTCAATCCCGAGGCGCAGAAGGCGCTCATCGAGAGCAAGGGCGAAAGCCTGCGTCAGGGCATGCTGAACCTGCTCAACGACATGCAGCGCGGCAAGATCTCGCAGTCGGACGAATCGGTCTTCGCCATCGGCAAGAATGTCGCGACGACCGAAGGCGCGGTCGTGTACGAGAACGAGCTCATGCAGCTCATTCAGTACAAGCCGCTCGCGCCGAAGGTCTACGCGCGGCCGCTGCTGATCGTGCCGCCGTGCATCAACAAGTTCTACATCCTCGATCTTTCGCCGGAAGGCTCGCTTGTGCGTCATGCGCTCGAATCGGGCCAGCAGGTGTACATGATCTCGTGGCGCAATGCGGACCAGTCCATTGCTCACAAGACATGGGACGATTACGTCGGCGAAGGCGTGATGCAGGCGATGAGCGTCGTCTCCGACATCTCCGGCGCGGACAAGATCAACACGCTGGGCTTTTGCATCGGCGGAACGCTGCTCGCCACGGCGCTCGCCGTGGAGAAGGCGCGCGGCAACGAGCCGGCCGCGTCGATGACCTTGCTTACCTCGATGCTCGACTTCTCCGACACGGGCGTGCTCGACGTCTTCGTCGACGAGGCGCACGTGGCGATGCGCGAGCAGGCCATCGGCGGCAAGAACGGCGCGCCGCCGGGACTCATGCGCGGCATCGAGTTCGCCAACACGTTCTCGTATTTGCGCCCGAATGATCTGGTCTGGAACTACGTCGTCGATAATTACCTGAAGGGCCGGACGCCGCAAGCGTTCGATCTGCTCTTCTGGAACAGCGATTCGACGAATCTGCCCGGTCCCATGTGCGTCTGGTATCTGCGCAACACGTATCTGGAGAACAAGCTGCGCGAGCCGGGCGCGGTCACGGTGCTCGGCGTGCCCATCGACTTGTCGACGATCACGACGCCGACATTCATCTATGGCTCGCGCGAAGACCATATCGTGCCGTGGAAATCGGCGTATGCTTCCGCGCCGCTGCTTTCCGGGCCGCAGACGTTCGTGCTCGGCGCATCGGGCCATATCGCGGGCGTGATCAATCCGCCGTCGAAAAACAAGCGCAGTTTCTGGATGCTGGATAGCGCGGGCGAGCGCCTGCCGGAAACTGCCGACGCCTGGTTCGAGGCCGCGAGCGAGCATCCGGGCAGCTGGTGGCCGACGTGGACGCAGTGGCTCGCGAAGCAGTCCGGCGAGCAGCAGAAGGCGAGCGCAGGGCTCGGCTCGAAGGATTATCCTGTGATCGAGGCGGCTCCGGGCCGTTACGTCCTGAAGCGCGACAGTTGACAGGCGCGAAGGATCGGCCGCAGCCACACCGCTCTAACATTCGATGCCAAAGGAAACGGAAATGACTGACGTAGTGATCGTATCGGCCGCGCGCACCGCGGTCGGCAAATTCGGCGGTTCGCTTGCGAAGATTGCAGCGCCGGAACTGGGCGCCACCGTGATTCGCGCGGTGCTCGAACGTGCGGGTCTGAAGCCCGAGCAAATCAGCGAAGTCATTCTGGGTCAGGTGCTGACCGCGGGCTCGGGCCAGAACCCGGC
>NZ_JALQEM010000014.1 GCF_023630705.1 Caballeronia sp. GAFFF1 | reverse complement strand
AACGTGAACGGCGGGGCGATCGCGATCGGGCATCCGATCGGCGCATCGGGCTGCCGCATTCTGGTCACGCTGCTGCACGAAATGCAGAAGCGCGACGCGAAGAAGGGCTTGGCGTCGCTGTGCATTGGCGGCGGCATGGGCGTCGCGCTGGCGGTCGAGCGGCTGTAGAGCGGAAGGCGGTTGTTGAGCCGAGGACGGTTGTAGCGCAAGCCGCGTCGGAACAAAGAAAGGGACAAGCGGGCGGCGCCCTCGGGCGCGCACCGCATAACGAAAAGGGAGTCGAGCATGACGAAGCGCGTAGCGTATGTAACGGGCGGGATGGGCGGCATCGGCACCAGCATTTGCCAGCGGCTTCACAAGGACGGCTTCACGGTCGTTGCAGGCTGCGGGCCGAACTCGCCGCGCCGGGTGAAATGGCTCGAAGACCAGAAGGCGCTCGGCTTCGACTTTATCGCCTCCGAGGGCAACGTCGGCGATTGGGAATCGACCAAGAACGCGTTCGACAAAGTGAAGGCCGAAGTCGGCGAAGTCGACGTGCTCGTCAATAACGCGGGCATCACGCGCGACGTCGTGTTCCGCAAAATGACGCACGAGGACTGGACCGCGGTCATCGACACGAACCTGACGAGTCTCTTCAACGTCACCAAGCAAGTGATCGACGGCATGGTCGAGCGCGGCTGGGGCCGCGTCATCAATATTTCGTCGGTGAACGGGCAGAAGGGCCAGTTCGGCCAGACGAATTATTCGACGGCCAAGGCCGGCATTCACGGCTTCACGATGGCGCTCGCGCAGGAAGTGGCGACCAAGGGCGTGACGGTCAACACGGTCTCGCCGGGCTATATCGGCACGGACATGGTGAAGTCCATTCGCCCGGAAGTGCTGGAGAAGATCGTCGCGACCATTCCCGTGCGACGTCTTGGCACGCCGGACGAGATCGGCTCGATCGTCGCGTGGCTCGCGTCGGAGGAATCGGGTTTCTCCACCGGGGCGGATTTCTCGCTCAACGGTGGATTGCACATGGGCTGACGGGCCGCGATCGCCGGCGGGGCGCATGGGGCGCCCGCGCCGGCGGATGCCGCCTGCCGGATACATCAACGATGCGGCGAACCCGCAGCAACGCTTTTTTGCGACAACGCAAGACATGCTTGCTGCCATCGCAGTAAAGTCTCGCGTTTTGAAGGCGTTCAATGACCACCACGACTACTACAAAGAAATCCGCCGAACGACTCATCAAAAAATATCCGAACCGGCGGCTCTATGACACGGAGACGAGCACCTACATCACGTTGTCCGACGTGAAGCAGCTCGTGCTCGATCAGGAAGACTTCAAGGTGCTCGACGCCAAGTCCAACGACGACCTGACGCGCAGCATCCTTTTGCAGATCATTCTGGAAGAAGAGAGCGGCGGCTTGCCGATGTTCTCGTCGGTGATGCTCTCGCAGATCATCCGCTTCTACGGCCACGCCATGCAGGGCATGATGGGCACGTATCTGGAGAAGAACATCCAGGCGTTCATCGACATCCAGCAGAAGCTCTCGGAGCAAAGCAAGGGCATCTACGACGGTAACGCGCTCAACCCGGAAGTCTGGTCGCAGTTCATGAACATGCAGGCCCCGATGATGCAGGGCATGATGACGAGCTACATCGAGCAGTCGAAGAACATGTTCGTGCAGATGCAGGAGCAGATGCAGAATCAGGCGAAGACGATGTTCAACACGTTCCCGTTCCCGACGCCGACTGCGCCGTCAGGGGACAAGAAGTAAGGAAGCCGGGCGTTCTCGCTTCGGGCGAGCAGCCCGGAACGGCTTTCACGAATGCTCCGGGGTAAAATACGGGATTGGCCTCGTGCGTCCGGCGACGCCCCTCATCCGACCGTTTCCCCGTGAAAAATTCCCCAGATTCAATCGTCAAGACGAACTCCGCGCCGAAGATCGGCATGGTCAGCCTCGGCTGCCCGAAAGCCCTCGTCGATTCGGAGCAGATCATCACCCAGTTGCGCGCCGAGGGTTATCAAATCTCCGGCAGCTATGACGGCGCCGACCTCGTCGTCGTCAACACCTGCGGCTTTATCGACGAAGCCGTGCAGGAAAGCCTCGACGCCATCGGCGAGGCGCTCAACGAAAACGGCAAGGTCATCGTGACCGGCTGCCTCGGCGCGAAAAAGAGCGCGAGCGGCAGCGGGCTCATCGAGGAAGTGCATCCGAAGGTGCTGGCCGTCACCGGCCCGCACGCGACCAACGAAGTGATGAACGCGGTTCACGCGCACTTGCCGAAGCCGCATGATCCGTTCGTCGATCTCGTGCCGCCCGCCGGCATCAAGCTCACGCCGCGCCATTACGCGTATCTCAAGATTTCCGAAGGCTGCAACCATCGCTGCACGTTCTGCATCATTCCGTCGATGCGCGGCGATCTCGTTTCGCGCCCCGTCGCCGAAGTGATGCTCGAAGCCGAGAATCTGTTCAAGTCGGGCGTGAAGGAACTGCTCGTCATCTCGCAGGACACGAGCGCGTACGGCGTGGATGTGAAGTACCGCACCGGTTTCTGGAACGGCAAGCCGCTCAAGACGCGCATGACCGAACTCGTCGGCGCGCTGGGCGAACTGGCCGCGCAGTATGGCGCGTGGGTGCGCCTGCATTATGTCTATCCGTATCCGAGCGTCGATGAAGTCATCCCGATGATGGCGGAAGGCCCGCTCAAGGGCCACGTTCTGCCGTATCTCGATGTGCCGTTCCAGCACGCGCATCCCGAAGTGCTCAAGCGCATGAAGCGCCCGGCCAACGCCGAAAAGGTGCTGGAGCGCGTGAAGGCATGGCGCGCCATGTGCCCCGACCTGACGATTCGCAGCACGTTCATCGCGGGCTTTCCGGGCGAGACGGAAGAGCAGTTCCAGACGCTGCTCGACTTCATCGAGGAAGCGGATCTGGATCGCGTCGGCTGCTTCGCGTATTCGCCGGTCGAAGGCGCGACCGCCAACGAGCTCGACGGCGCGCTGCCGGACGACGTGCGCGAGGAGCGCCGCGCGCGCTTCATGGAACTGGCCGAGGAACTGTCGGCGAAACGCATGAAGAAGAAAGTCGGCAAGACGCTGAAGGTGCTCGTCGACGAAATAAGCGCGGAAGGCGGCATCGGGCGGACGGCGGCGGATGCGCCGGAAATCGACGGCGTCGTGTATATTGCCCCGCCGACGAAGGCGTCGAAGCGCTACAAGGCGGGCGACTTCGTCTCCGTGAAGATCACGGGCGCGGACGGCCACGATCTCTGGGGCGAGGTCTGATCGATGACGCTCCCGACGCCCCACACGCCCGTTACGCCGCATATCCTCGCGCTCGGCGAGGCGATGATCGAGTTCAATCAGTCGAGACGTGACGAGCCGACGTATCTGCAAGGCTTCGGCGGCGACGTATCGAACTTTCTGATCGCGGCGGCGCGGCAGGGCGCGGCGACGGGCTTCGTTTCGGCGGTCGGCAACGATGGTTTCGGGCAGCTGCTGCTCGATCTGTGGCGCGCGGAGAACGTCGACACGTCCGCCGTTCGCGTCGATCCGGACGCGCCAACGGGCGTCTATTTCGTGTCGCACGGCGCGAGCGGGCATCGCTTCGACTACCTGCGCGCGGGGTCGGCGGCGAGCCGCTATGCGCCGTCGCATCTGCCGCTCGACACGATCGCGGCGGCGAAAATCGTGCATCTGTCCGGCATCAGTCTCGCCATCGGCGTGAGCGCGTGCGATGCCGCGTTCGCGGCTATCGACCATGCGCGCATCAACGGCGTGAAGGTCAGCTTCGACACGAACCTGCGGTTGAAGCTCTGGCCGCTCGCCCGCGCCCGCGCGGTGATGCTCGAAGCGATCCGCCAGAGCGATATCTGCCTGCCGAGCTGGGACGACGTCACCGTGCTCACGGGCCATGAAGACAAAGACGCGATCGTCGACACGCTGCTCGCGCTCGGTCCGACCATCGTCGCGATGAAGCTCGGCCGCGAAGGCGCGTATGTCGCGACGCCCGACGAGCGGCGCGTGGTGCCGGGCCGTGTCGTGAATGCGGTCGATGCGACCGGGGCGGGCGATTGCTTCGGCGGCGCGTTCATCGCGCGGCTCCTCGCGGGCGACGATCCTTTCGCGGCCGCGCACTACGCGAACGCGGCGGCGGCCTTGTCGACGCAAGGCTTCGGCGCCGTCGCGCCGATTCCAGACCGGGCGGCCGTCGAACGCGCGCTGGCGTGAGCTTTCAAAAAATCATTCGATAGGAACAGGAGACGACATGGAACGCGAAGTGGTGGTGGCAAGCGGCGTGCGCACGGCAATCGGCGATTTCGGGGGCGCGCTCAAGGATTTCACGCCGACCGATCTCGGCGCGCGCGTGGTGCGCGAGGCGCTGTCCCGCGCGAGCGTCACGGGCGAGGAAGTCGGACACGTCGTGTTCGGCAACGTGATCCAGACCGAGCCGCGCGACATGTATCTCGCGCGCGTCGCCGCGCTCGACGGCGGCGTGTCGCAGCACGCGCCCGCGCTCACTGTCAACCGGCTATGCGGCTCGGGCTTGCAGGCGATCGTGTCGGCCGCGCAGTCCATTCTGCTCGGCGATGCGGACATCGCCATCGGCGGCGGCGCGGAAAGCATGAGCCGCGCGCCGTACGTGATGCCCGCCGCGCGCTTCGGCCAGCGCATGGGCGATGCGCGCGTCGTCGACATGATGCTCGGCGCGCTCAACGACCCGTTCCACAAGTTTCACATGGGCGTGACGGCGGAAAACGTCGCGAACAAGTACGGCATCACCCGCGAGGCGCAGGACGAGCTCGCGCTGGAATCGCACCGTCGCGCGGCCAATGCCATCGAGGCTGGCTACTTCAAAGAGCAGATTCTGCCGATCACGCTGGCAGCGAAAAAGGGCGACACCGTGTTCGACCGCGACGAGCATGTGCGCATGAACGCGACGGCGGACGACTTCGCGAAGCTGAAGCCCGTGTTCGCGAAGGAAAACGGCACGGTGACGGCGGGCAACGCGTCGGGCATCAACGACGCGGCGGCGGCCGTGGTGCTGATGGAACGCGGCGTCGCGGAGAAGCGCGGCGCGCGGCCGCTCGGGCGGCTCGTCGCGTACGCGCACGCGGGCGTCGATCCGACCATCATGGGCATCGGCCCGGTGCCGGCCACGCGCAAGGTGCTGGAACGCGCGGGGCTTTCCGTCGACGATCTCGACGTGATCGAGGCCAACGAAGCGTTCGCCGCGCAAGCGTGCGCGGTCACGCAGGAACTGCGGCTCGATCCCGCGAAGGTGAACCCGAACGGCTCGGGCATTTCGCTCGGGCATCCGATCGGCGCGACGGGCGCGCTCATCACGGTGAAGGCACTGTACGAGCTCCAGCGCATCGGCGGGCGTTACGCGCTCGTGACCATGTGCATCGGCGGCGGGCAGGGCATCGCGGCGATCTTCGAGCGTATTTGACGTGGTATCGAAGGAAAGAAGGATGAGAGAAGCAACGAAGCGGCCGGGCGTGCCGGCCGCGCTGACGATGACCGCCGGTCTGGCCGCGGCGCTTGCTCTCGCGGGCTGCAATTCGCCGATGCCGCCGGATGCGTCGGCGTCGGCGTCCGCGTCCGCGAGCGCCCGGAGCGCGCCGAGCGGCGAATCGTATGGCGCCGACAAGGCGATCCGGACGCTCGCGCTGCCGCCGCAAAAGCCGCTCGCGCCGAACCCGGAGTACGCGCATTTTCCGCGCTACGTGGGCACGCTCGGCGGCAAGCAGATCGAGATGAAGCTCGGCGCCAAGACCGATGACGCGTCCGGCGTGCACGGCGAATATCGCTTCGCCGGCAGCCCGACGGTGATTCTCGTGGCGGGCGACCGCGACGGCGAAACGCTCGAAATCGAGGAGTCGAACGACGGAACGCACATCACCGGCAACTGGGTCGGCAAGTTCGAGGCGGACGGCAGCGTCTCGGGTGAACGCATGGACCCGGACGATTCGAATGCGCAGCCTTTCGAGTTGCGGCCTGCCGTGGCGGGCGTGACGCTGCCGCGCGCGCCGGCCAGCACTGGCACCGCTGCCGCGCCCGCCGCGCCTTCGCTCGAACCCGCGCCGCCTGCGTTGCCTTCCTCGCCGCTGAACGCCGTGGGTGGAACAACGAACGTCATCACCGGCGAATAACGCCTTTCTTCATCCACGCTGACAGCAAGCCCATGACCGATTCCAGCAGTAAGGACCGAGACCTGCAAACGCGCATCGTCCAGCCGGACGACCGTATCACGCCCGGCTTCGAGTCGTTTTCCGTGCCGGTGGCGCGGGCATCGACGGTCGTTTTTCCGGATCTCGCGACGATGCGCGCGCTCGTCTGGAGCGACGACTCGAAGTGGCGCTACGGGCTGCACGGGACGCCGACGACGATCGCGCTCGCGCAGCGCCTCGCCGCGATCGAAGGTGGCGAGCATGCGCTGTTGCAGCCGTCCGGGCTCGCGGCGATATCGAACGTGTACTTCGGCCTCGTCAGAGCGGGCGATCACGTGCTCGTGCCGGACAATGCCTACTCGCCGAACCGCGAGCATGCGGACTGGCTCGCGGCAGACTTCGGCCTCGAAGTCGGCTACTACGATCCGATGATCGGCGCTGGCATCGCCGATTCGATCCGTCCCAACACGAAGCTCATCTGGCTCGAAGCGCCCGGCTCGGTCACGATGGAAGTGCAGGACGTGCCGGCCATCGCCGCGGTCGCGCGGGCGCGCGGCATCGTGACGGCGATCGACAACACATTCTCGGCGGGACTTGCGTTCAAGCCGTTCGATCACGGCGTCGATATCTCGGTGCAGGCGCTGACGAAGTATCAGTCGGGCGGCAGCGACATTCTGATGGGCGCAACGATCACGCGCGATGTCGAATTGCACAGGAAGCTCAAGCGCGCGCGCATGCGGCTGGGCGTCGGTGTGTCGGCGGACGATGCATCGCTCGTCTTGCGCAGCCTGCCTTCGATGAAACTGCGTTACGAAGCGCACGACCGCTCGGCGCTCGCGCTCGCGCGTTGGCTCAAGACGCGCCCGGAAGTGGCGGCGGTGCTGCATCCCGCGCTCGACGATTGCCCCGGCCATGAGTTTTTCGCACGCGACTTCTCGGGCGGCGCGGGCGGTCTGTTCTCGATCGTATTCGATGCCCGTTACAGCGCCGAACAGGTCGATGCCTTCGTCGAGGCGCTCGAACTATTCTCGATTGGCTGGAGCTGGGGCGGCGCGCATAGCCTCGCGATGCCCTACAACGTGCGCTCGATGCGCACCGCGTCGCAATGGCCGCACGAAGGCGTGCTCGTGCGGCTATTCGTAGGTCTGGAAGACGAAGCGGATTTGCGCGCGGACATCGAATCCGCGCTCGGCAAGGCGTTCGCGTAACGTAATGTCACGTGACGGACGGTGTGCTCGCCGCGATCAGAACAGGCGAAGCAGTCCGTCCAGTCCAACGAAGTTGAACGCGACGCTCGCCGACTCGCGCACGACGGGCTTCGCGCGAAACGCCACGGACAAGCCGGCTTCGGCCATCATCTTCAGATCGTTGGAGCCGTCGCCCATTGCAATCGCACGCTTGGAATCGATGCCGATCTTCTCGCACGTCTCGCGCAGCGTGCGCGCCTTCACGTCGGCGTTCACGATTTCACCGATCACCTTGCCGGTCAGCTTGCCATCCACGATTTCGAGCGTGTTCGCGCGCGTGTAGTCGAGCCCGAGACGCGTCTTCAGGCGCTCGGTGAAGAACGTGAACCCGCCGGACACGAGCAGCGTCTTCAGTCCCGCCGCGCGCGCGCCTTCCAGCATGCGCTCCGCGCCCGGCGACAGTCGCAGGCGTTCTTCATAGACGCGTTCGAGCGCCGTGGCATCGAGGCCCTTCAGCAGGGCGACGCGGCGCGTGAGGCTTTCGTTGAAGTCCTTGATCTCGCCGCGCATCGACGCTTCCGTGATGGCAGCGACTTCGGCCTTCAGCCCGCAGAAGTCCGCGATCTCGTCGATGCATTCGATGGTGATCAGCGTCGAGTCCATGTCCATGGCGACGAGACCGAAATCGGAAAGCTGCGCGCGCGGCTCGATGTACGCGTAGTCGAGCGCGTGCGTCCCGCAATAGGCATCGACGTCGGGACGCTGAAGCGGATCGGCATCGACGAGGCGCAAGAGCGTGTCGTCGATACGTGAAGCCGTGCGCGAGCGGGCGAGGGCGGCAAGGGGCCGCACGTGCGAATCGGCGATCGGGGCGGGGCTTTGAATGACGAGGTTCATCGGAGCGGTTTTTTGTCGAGCGAGGGCGCGGGAAGCGGGTATTGTACGGGGCGAGGTGTTGTTTCGACGCCGGCGGCAACTTGGCATTTTGCATGCGGCATCGTGCATGCAGCATGCAAAACGCAACCGTGCTAACGCATCACAGCTGCCGGCTCGACGTCCCAATAAGGCGGCTCCCCGAACCTTCCCGCAAGAAACTCGATGAAGGCCAGCGTCTTCGGCGGAACGAACGCCCGACTCGGGTACACCGCCCAGATCGCGACCGTCTGCGCGATCGGATAATCGTCGAGCACGGTGACGAGTTCTCCGCTCGCCAGCAACGGCGCCACGCTCCAGGTGGACTTCAGCCCGATGCCGATGCCCGCCGCGAGCGCATCGCGGATCACTTCGCCGTTGTCCGTGACGAGCCGGCCGGACACGCGCACATCGATCACGCCCGTCGGCGTGACGAAACTCCAGTCGCGCTGATCGGCCAGAATCACGCATTCGTGCTGCGCAAGGTCTGCGGGATGGCGCGGCGTGCCGTGTTTTTCGAGATAGGCGGGCGACGCGCATAGCACGCGCCGGTTGCTCGCGAGCTTGCGCGCGACGAGCGTCGAGTCCTTCAACGCGCCGATGCGTATCGCGAGGTCGATGCCTTCATCCACGAGATCGACGATCTGATCCGTCATGCGCAGGTCCATCGTCACGCTCGGATACTGCGCGAGGAAAGCCGGAATCAGCGGCGAGATGTGCTGACGGCCGAGCGAAGAGGGCATCGTCACGCGCAGCCGCCCATGCGGTTCCGCGAGCGCCCGGCCGACCGATGCGCGCGCCGCTTCTGCCGCATCCAGCAACTGGCGCGCATGCGCCGCGAAGATCTCGCCTTCCTGCGTGACGCTCACGCGCCGCGTCGTCCGATGCAGCAACCGCGCGCCCAGCATGCGCTCGAGGCCCGCGATCCGCGCGCTCGCCACGGCCGGCGACAAGCCGAACTCCCGCGCGGCCGACGACAGATTGGCCAGCGCCGCCGCCCGCACGAAAAGGCTCACGTCGAGCAGGTCAAGCCGGTCTCGCGCGTGTCCTTCAACCCATGCGTCGCTCGCCATTCGATGGATTCCCCGAAAAATGTTTCATCCATTATGGCGGTTTTCCGAAAGCGTGGCGCGCGCTACGATGCAGTCACCGTTTGCATTAAGAATCCAAAGTCACCTGAACAAGGACACATCATGAAGGCCATCGGTCTGACCCGCTACTTGCCCATTTCGAACCCCGAATCGCTCGTCGACATCGAGCTCGATAAGCCCACGCCGACCGGCCGCGATCTGCTCGTGAGAATCGAGGCCATCGCGGTGAATCCGGTC
Source organism: Caballeronia sp. GAFFF1 (assembly GCF_023630705.1). GTDB lineage: Bacteria > Pseudomonadota > Gammaproteobacteria > Burkholderiales > Burkholderiaceae > Caballeronia. The sequence continues at coordinate 58,874 of NZ_JALQEM010000014.1, read as the reverse complement.
GACACGAAAGTGCGCGCGCCGAAGGACAAGATCGAGGAAAGCCCGCGCGTGCTCGGCTGGGACGCGGCCGGCGTCGTCGAAGCCGTCGGTCCGGACGTCTCGCTCTTCAAAGTGGGCGATGCCGTGTATTACGCCGGCGACATCACGCGGCAAGGTGCGAACAGCGAATTTCATCTGATCGACGAGCGCATCGTCGGCGCGAAGCCGAAGTCGCTCGACTTCACGCACGCGGCCGCGCTCCCGCTCACCACGCTCACTGCATGGGAAGCACTGTTCGACCGGCTGAAGGTGTCCGCCGAAGGCAGGGACGCGGGCAAGAGCGTGCTCATCATCGGCGGCGCGGGCGGCGTCGGCTCGATCGGTATTCAGCTCGCCAAGCAAGTGGCGAAGCTTCACGTCATCGCGACGGCGTCGCGGCCCGAGTCGGCGAAATGGGCGACGGAGCTGGGCGCGGATCGCATCGTCAATCACTTCGAGGACATTCCGGCGCAACTGAAGGACGCCGGCATGCCTCAAGTCGACTATGTGCTGATCTTCAACGACACCGACAAGCATTTCCCGGCCGCGGCCGAAGTCGTGAAGCCGCAGGGCAGCATCTGCACGATCGTCGAGAATGCAGCGCCGCTTCCGGTCGAACTGCTGAAGGCGAAAAGCGCGGCGTTTCACTGGGAGTTCATGTTCACGCGCGCGATGTTCCAGACGCCCGACATGATCGAGCAGCACAAGCTGTTGTCCGAAGTGGCGCGGCTGATCGACGCAGGCACCATCCGCACGACGCTCGGCAAGAACCTCGGAAAGATCAACGCCGCGAATCTGAGAGAAGCGCATCGCCTTCTGGAAGAAGGGCGCGCGATCGGCAAGCTGGTGATGACGGGTTTCTGAAACGCTTCGGCGCATTCTTTCCGGCATGCGCAGGCTCGGGTTTTCCCCGACGAAGCCCGCGCATCCTCAGCGCTAGACTGACTCCGCCTTGAGCCGATCCGGCGCCCGCCGCGCCGGATTGCTCTCGCGCTTATTCAGGAGATGCCGGATGAATCGACTCTCGAACGCAGTGCGCGGCGCGTGTGCAGCCGTGGTCGCTTGCGGGGTGCTTGCGACGGCGCACGCCACGCCCGGCATCCGCGTCTTGTCCGAAGCGCCCAACGACGGGCCGATCAAATACACGGTCAAGATGACGTCGAAGACCTTCGGCAACGAACAGGAGACGCGCACGATCCGCTCAGGCGAGAGCGACGACTTCACCTGGCAAGCGTCCGCGCCCAAGGGCGCGCAGGCGGTGCCGGACGGGTGCCCGCAGCTTTCGTCGATCCCGCGTAGCGCCGAGGGCGCAGCGGTGCGCCAGGTGCAGATCCGCTTTGCGCCCGTCGTGGCCGACAACGGTTCGGCCAACGTTCAACTGAGCTTTCGCGGGTACGCGCCGAAGGGCACGAGCAAGGTCACGGTCGCGGGCAAGGCGTTGCAGTGTCCCGTCGATTCTCGCGTCAGCCAGATCGTGCGTTTCACCATGCCGACGTCGACCGGATCGAAAAAGACCGTGACGCTCGATGACGGCACTCAGTTGACCATCACGGCGAGCCGGAAGTAACTCACTCACGCCGCTCCTCCGAGCGGCAGGCCGTGACGCAACTAACCGTCTTTATCGCTCGCGGCCGCGACAACCCAGCGGTTGCCCGACGTTGGCATCCTTCCTGCTACCAGAACCGATGCCCATAGCGTCGCGCTCGATCGCGCCGCCGACATGCCAACCGCCAACGCATCGACCGTTCCGTCAGCGAGGTAATCGCGATGCCGCACATGATCTGGAAAGGCGCGATCAGCTTCGGGCTGGTTCACGTGCCTGTGCAACTCTATCCGGCCACGCAGTCGGAGAAGGTCGGCTTCAATCTGCTCGATAAACGGTCGATGGACCCCATCGGCTACAAGCAGATCAACAAGAACACCGGCAAGGACGTCACGCGCGACAACATCGTGCGAGGCTTCGAGTACGAGAAGGGGAAGTACGTCGTGATGACCGACGCCGAAATTCGCGCGGCCAATCCCGAATCGACGCAGACGGTCGATATTCTCTCGTTCGTCGATGCCCCCGAGATCTCGTTCCTCTCGCTCGACACGCCGTATTACCTCACGCCCGACCGCAAGGGCGAAAAGGTCTATGCGCTCCTGCGCGACGCGTTGAAGGATACCGGCAAGGTCGGCATCGCGAGCGTCGTGCTGCACAACAAGCAGCATCTCGCCGCGCTGATCCCGGTCGGCCCCGCGCTCGCGCTCAACACGCTGCGCTGGGGCGATGAAGTGCGCGATTTCAGCCAGTTCACGTTCCCCGACGAAGACACCAAGAAGGCCGGCGTCACGGCGAAGGAGCTGGACATGGCCAAGCGCCTGATCGACGACATGAGCGACTCATGGGACCCGACCAAGTATCACGACACCTTCCGCGACGACATCATGGCGCTCGTGGAGAAGAAGGTGAAGGAAGGCAAGGTCGCCGAAGTGATGAAGTTCGAGGAAGGCGGCGAGGCGAAGGCGAGCGCGGACATTCTCGACCTGTCCGAACTGCTCAAGCGCAGCCTGAAGAAAGGCGGCGCGACGAAGCGCGGCGGCAGTTCCGGGAGTGCCGACGACGGCGGCGATGACGCGGGCAAGGACGCCGGCGAGGAACCCGCGCGCCCGGCGCGTAAGACGGCGCGTCGCAAGCGGGCGTAGGGGGCGTAGGGGGCGTAGGGGCGGTCAGGCGCCTATCGGACGACACGAAGAAGGACTCCACGACGATGACGGGCAAGCTCGAAACCTATCAGCGGATGCGGCGTTTCAACCAAACGCCCGAGCCTTCGGGCGAAAAGACCGCCGCGCGCAAAACGCCGCGCCGCAAGAAGGCGCCCGCGCAGGCGCTTTCCTTCGTCATTCAGGAACACGACGCGCGGCGGCTGCACTACGACTTCCGGCTCGAACTCGACGGCACGCTCAAGTCGTGGGCGGTGCCCAAAGGGCCGAGCCTCGATCCGTCGGTGAAGCGGCTCGCGGTGCATGTCGAAGATCACCCGATCGACTACGGCTCCTTCGAAGGCGACATCCCGGAGGGCAATTACGGCGCGGGCAGCGTCATCGTGTGGGATCGCGGAACCTGGGCGCCGCAGACCGGCACCGCCGAAGACGCCGCCCGCGAGTACGAAAAGGGCAAGCTCAAGTTCACGCTCGACGGCGAAAAGCTGCGCGGCGGCTGGACGCTCGTGCGCAGTCACATGCGCGGCAGCGGCGACAAGGAACAGTGGTTCCTCATCAAGGAACGCGACGAGGAAGCGCGGCCCGAATCGGAATACGACGTACTCCTGAAGAAACCCGGCAGCGTGCTTTCCGACTCGCTGGGCGCACGGCTCGAAAACGGCGACCTGCGCGAACGCAACGAGCGCAAGGCGAAGCCGGCGGCGCGAAGAACGGTGCCGCGCCCGCCGAGCGACGCATCGAACGGTCACGCGCACCCGGATATCGTCGCGACGCGCAACAGCGAATCGCTGCGGGCGCTGTCGCACGATCCGGCCATCGAAGGCGCCGAGAAAGCCAAGCTTCCCGCGCTCCTGAAGCCGCAACTCGCCACGCTCGTCGATGCGGCACCGGGGAGCGACGAGTGGTCCTACGAGATCAAGTTCGATGGATATCGCGTGCTCGCGCGCATCGAGCGGACGAAGGGCAAGAGCGATATTCGCATCTTCACGCGCAACGGCAACGACTGGACGGCCAAGTTTCCGAAGCAGGTGAAGGCGCTGGAAAAGCTCGATATCGACAGCGGCTGGCTCGACGGCGAAGCGGTCGTGCTCGACGACCGCGGCTTGCCGGACTTTCAGGCGCTGCAAAACGCCTTCGATGTCGGGCGGCCTCAGGGCATTGTCGTGTACTTCTTCGACCTCGCGTTTCTGAACGGCTACGACCTGCGCAACGTGCCGCTCGTGCAGCGCCGCGCCCTACTGAAAGCGATCGTCGAACCGGTCGACGACGCGGCCTTGCGCTATTCCGAAGACTTCGCCTTCAGCGCCGACGACCTGCTCAAGAGCGCATGCGACATGGCGCTCGAAGGGATCATCGGCAAGCGGATCGACTCGACGTATGTCTCGGGGCGCAGCAACTCGTGGATCAAGCTCAAGTGCCGGCGCCGACAGGAGTTCGTCGTCGCGGGTTACTCTGAGCCGTCCGGCAGCCGCGGAGCGTTCGGCGCGCTTCTGCTCGGCGTATACGACGCGAAGGGCAAGCTGCAATACGCGGGGCGCGTGGGCACCGGCTTCGATCACTCAACGCTCGTCGCGGTCAAGAAAGAGCTCGACAAGCGCGCGACCGACCGTATGCCGTTCGACAAGGAGCCGCAGGAACGCAGCCGCACGCCGGTGCATTGGGTGAAGCCCGAACTCGTGGCCGAGTGCAATTTCGCGGAATGGACCAAGGAGCGCATCGTGCGACAAGCATCGTTCGTTAGTCTGCGTGACGATAAACCCGCGCGGCAGATCGTGAAGGAAGAGCCGGCGTCGACCGAAAAGGTCGAGGCTGAGGAAGAAGAGACAGTGACGCCCAAGGCGCGAAAGACGGCGGCGAAGACTGCAAAAAAGACAGCGGCCAAAACCGCCTCGAAGTCCCGCGCGAACGCGACCGAAATCGAAGGCGTGAAGATCAGCCATCCGGACCGCGTGATCGACAAGTCGACGGGCCTGAGAAAGATCGATGTCGTCGAGTACTACGCGTCGATTGCCGAATGGATGCTGCCGCACTTGCAGGACCGGCCGGTTTCGCTCGTGCGCGCGCCCGACGATATCGGCGGCGAGTTGTTCTTTCAGAAGCACAGCGCGCGGCTCGCGATTCCGCACATCACGCAACATCCGGATGTCGATCCCGGGCATCCGCCGCTTCTGACGGTGGAATCGGCGCAGGCGCTCGTCGGCACCGCGCAAATGGGCACGATCGAACTGCATACGTGGAACTCGGTGGCGTCGAATATCGAAAAGCCGGATCGCATGGTATTCGATCTCGATCCGGGCGAGGGCGTCGGCTGGGATCGCATGGTGGAAGCGGCCAAGCTGACGCGCGACCTGCTGGAAGAGCTCGGGCTCACGTCCTTCTGCAAGACGAGCGGCGGCAAGGGGCTCCATGTGGTCGTGCCGCTCGCCAAGCAGGCAGGCTGGGACGAGATGAAGGGCTTCTCGCAGGCCGTCGCGCAGTTCATGGCCAAGACGCTGCCGAAATTTTTCTCGGCGAAAATGGGCATGCAGAATCGGCAGGATAAAATTTTCGTCGATTATCTGCGCAACAATCGCGGGTCCAGCACCGTCTGCGCGTTCTCGCTGCGGGCGCGCCCGGGCATGGGCGCGTCGATGCCGATCAGTTGGGACGAACTCGACGACACCACGCGCGGCGACCAGTGGAATATCGGCAATGCGCGCGAGCGAATGAACGCGCTCACCGCCGATCCCTGGGAAGGCTATGCCAAGGCGCGCCAGCGGCTCACGGCGCAGATGAAAAAGCGCCTGGGCATTGACGGCTCGCGCGGGTGATTCACGAAACCGGCATGCAACGGAGCGCACACGGAGCGCAAGCGGAGCGCATCATGAAGCAGGCGAAAGACGAACCCGAAAGCACGCCCGACGCGCCGCGCGACGACGAGGCCAACGCGACGAGCGACGAGCGCGCGAAGCCCCCGCTGCCTCACGAGACGGATCAGAGCGTGCAGTCGCAAGACGAGCAAACCCCGCGCGATGTCGGCAAGCAGGCGCATGAGGACATCGAACGCGGCCTCGTCGATACCGACCGGAGAAACAGTGAACCATGACGCGGACAGCGGGCTGAAGCGTCGCCGAAGTGCCGATGTCCATGACATCGGAGGGGCGCGTTGCGTAGAATGGTTGTTTGTCTCGAAAAAAAACGGGCGACAGCCCCTTTTTACCGGCCGTCACGCGCAACGCTTCCCGAACCGGTAAGACGTTCCAGCCAGCTTGCCTTTTGCCGCATATCCGGCGCAACAAGCCACACAACCGAACATGCGACACGACCTTCTGTCCCGCCTGAAGCAAGAAACCGCTGCGTGTCATTCCCGTCTGGAGCAGACGCTCGACCTGATGCGGGACGGCTTGCAGCGCGACGAATACATCGCGCTGCTCGAACGTTTCTACGGCTACGTTGCGCCGTGGGAAGACACGGTCGGCGCATGCCTGCCTGCGTCGCTGCATGCGTTCTTCGATGAACGCCGCAAGACGTCGCTGCTTGCCGCCGATCTGGTCGCGCTCCGTGGCGACCCCGCAGCCGCCGAGTCCATCATGATCGCGAACGCGCGGAGCTTGCCGCCGATCGACGATCTCGGCAGCGCCTTCGGCTCGCTCTATGTAATGGAAGGCTCGACGCTCGGCGGGCGCTTCATCGCGCCCCACGTGGCCGAGCAACTGGGCCTCGCGCCGGGCGTCGGCAACGCCTACTTCGACGGCTACGGCGCGCGCACGGGCAGCATGTGGAACGCGTTTCGCGAAATCGCCGTATCGGTCGTCCCGGAAACGGGATACGACGCCGCGGTGAGCGCCGCCATCGGAACCTTCGAGAGTCTGCAGGCGTGGCTGTGCGTCGAATCGTTCGACGCCCCAGCGATTACGGGAGCCGCCGCATGAGCAACCCTCCCGCGAATCATTCGGGCGCGAGCCACGGCCCGAGCCACGTCGCCGGTCCGCCGGACGCGGAAGCGCGCCGCCGCACGCTCGATTCGGGCGTGGCGAGCAAGGACTGCGACGCCGAGCCGATTCACATTCCCGGCGGCATTCAATCGCACGGTTATCTGGTCGTGCTGGCCGAGGAAGCCGGCGATCAGGCGGGCTTGCGCATCACGCAAGCCAGCGAGAATATCGCGGCGCTGACGGGTGAAAGCGTCGAGGCGCTGCTCGGCAAGCCGCTCGATGCGCTCGTCGGCGAAGACGCCGCGCGGCGCGTCCTGCGCGCCGCATCGACGATGCAGGTGGAGGACTCGCCGCTCTACGTCGGCGCCACGGACAAGCCCGGGCGGCTCGATGTCACGGTTCATCGGCATGACGGCGTGCTGATTGTCGAAATGGAAGCGACCGCCGAGCCGGGCGAAGCGGCGTTCTCGTCGATGTATCCGCTCGTGCGCACGTTCGCCCGCGACTTGCAGAATGCCACCACGGTCGAGGAACTCGCGGAGCTGGCCGTGCGCGAAGTCCGCGCGATCTGCGGTTTCGGCCGCGTGATGCTCTACAGCTTCGACGCGGAAGGCCGCAGCCACGTGCTCGCCGAAGACCGCGACCCGCGCTATGCGTCTTTCCTGCATCAGTTCTTTCCGGCATCGGACATTCCGACTCAGGCGCGCGCCCTGTACCTGCGCAACCGCATCCGCCTCGTGTCGGATGTGAACTACGTGCCCGCGCGCCTCGTTCCGGCCGTCAACCCGGTCACCGGGCGCCCGGCCGATCTCACTTACGCCACGCTGCGCAGCTTCTCGCCGGTGCACCTCGAATACATGCGCAACATGGGCACGAACGCGTCGATGTCCGTGTCGATCGTCGTGCGCGGGCAGCTGTGGGGCCTCATCTCGTGTCACGATCACGACGCGCGCCGCGTGCCGTTCAGCACGCGCGTGGCGGTCGAGCATCTCGGGCACATGCTGTCGCTGCAAATCGAGGCGAAGGAGGAGCGCGAGCAGGGCGAATATCTCGGCGAATTGCGCCGCACGATGGCCCGCCTCATCGCCGCGATGAGCGAGCACGAGAGCTTTGTCGCCGGGCTGCAAGACGTGCCGGGCGATCTGCTCGGCTTTACGCGTTCCGAAGGCGCGGCCATCGTGATGAACGACCAGATCACGCTGATGGGCAAGACGCCCGACGAAGAGACGGTGCGCGCGCTGACGCTCTGGCTCGCTGAGAACACGTCCGGCGTCTGGTCGACGGATTCGCTCGCGCGCCAGTGGCCGCCGGGGCAGGCGCATCAGGACACCGCGTGCGGCGTGCTCGCCGTGCCCGTGTCGCAGATTTTCCGGAACTATCTGCTGTGGTTCCGGCCCGAGGTCATGCAGACCATCAAGTGGGCCGGCGAGCCTGTGAAGATTCGCGGCGAGGACGGCGCGAGCGCGCCGCGCACGAGCTTCAGCCCCTGGCTCGAAACGGTGCGCGGACATTCGGTGTCGTGGCGCCAGGCCGAACTCGAAGTCGCGAGCGAATTGCGCGGCGCGCTGCTCAACATCGTGCTGCGCCGCGCGGAAGAGCGCGCCGAGATGGCAACGGAACTCGCCCGCGCGAACAAGGAACTCGAAGCCTTCTCCTATTCGGTGTCGCACGACCTGCGCGCGCCGCTGCGCCATATCGCCGGTTACGGAGACCTGCTGCGCGAGCTGGAAGCCGAGCGCATGTCCGACAAGAGCCGCCGCTTTCTCAACAACATGCTGGAATCGGCACGCTTCGCGGGCACGCTCGTCGACGATCTTCTGACGTTCTCGCAGATGGGCCGCGCCGCGCTGCGCCCCGCGCCGGTCGACCTCGGGCAACTGGTGCGATTCGTCGTGCGCGAGTTCGACTCGGAAACCGTCGGACGGCACATCGAATGGGTGATCGGCGAGCTGCCGCGCGTCACCGGCGACGCCGCCTTCCTGCAACTCGCCGTGCACAATCTGATCTCGAACGCGGTGAAATATACGCGGACGCGGGAATCGGCGAAAATCGAGATATTCGCGACTCGCAGTGGCGACGAGCACATCATCGGTGTGCGTGACAACGGCGTCGGGTTCGACATGAAGTACGAAGGCAAGCTCTTCGGCGTGTTCCAGCGGCTGCATCGCGCGGAGGAGTTCGAAGGCACGGGAATCGGCCTCGCGAACGTGCGGCGTATCGTCGAGCGGCACGAAGGGCGCACGTGGGCCGAAGGGCGGCTGGGCGAGGGCGCGGTATTCTATTTCTCGTTGCCGGTCGAGTTTCACAGCGTGACGGGCCGGGAGGCCGGCAAGCCGAAGGCCGCATCCGCAACGTCAGTGACAAAATCAAGACCAGATCATGCTTAAACCGATACTGCTCGTCGAAGACAATCCGAACGACCTCGAGCTTACCCTCGTCGCGCTGGACAAGAGCCAGCTCGCCAACGAAGTGATCGTTGCGCGCGACGGTCAGGAAGCCATCGACTATCTCACGTGCGAGGGCCAGTGGAAGGAACGCGCACCGGGCAATCCGGCCGTGATCCTGCTCGATCTGAAGCTGCCGAAAATCGACGGCCTCGAAGTGCTGGACATGGTGCGGTCGAACGCGGGGCTCAAGAGCATTCCGGTCGTCATGCTGACGTCCTCGCGCGAGGAACAGGACCTCGTGCGCAGCTACGAGCTCGGCGTGAACGCCTACGTGGTGAAGCCGGTGGAATTCGCGGAATTCGTCGAGGCCATCAGCGATCTCGGCGTGTTCTGGGCCGTGCTGAACGAGCCGCCGCCAGGCTCCACGCGCTTTCGCCGTCCGTCGGTGGGGCAGTGACGGTTGTGCCCATGTTCGCCGTCGTGACTTTCTCAGCGCCCGCGCGCCCGCTTTCGAGCGAGGCCGCCTAGACCATGCAGCCCCTGCATCTGCTTCTCGTCGAAGACAACGCACTCGATGCGGAACTGACGATTGCCCAGCTCGAACGCGCCGACTACATCGTGGACGCGACCATCGTCTACGATTCCGCGAGCTTCAACGCCGCGCTCGACAGCCAGCGCTTCGACGTGATTCTCGCCGACTTCGTGATGCCGACGTTCTCCGGCATCGAGGCGTTGTCCATTGCGAGCGAGCGCACGCCGGACACGCCGTTTATCTTCGTGTCGGGTCTGCTCGGCGAAGAACACGCCGTCGACATGCTCAAGCGCGGCGCGACCGATTACGTGCTTAAACAGCGTCTGCAACGCCTGCCTGCGGTGGTGCGCCGCGCGATGCGCGAAAGCGCGGAACGCGAGCAACGCATCGCGGTGGAGCGCGCGCTGCGCGAGACGGAAACGCATTTTCGCCTGCTGATCGACGCGCTGAAGGATTACGCCGTCATCACGCTCGATCCCGAAGGGCGCATCCGCACGTGGAACGCGGCGTCCGAGCGCATTCTGGGCTTTCCGGCGCAGGACGTGCTCGGGCAAAGCGCGAGCATCTTCTATAGCCAGGAAGACCGCGAAGCCGGCGTGTACGACAACGAACTGGAAACAGCGCGGCGCGAAGGCAGCGCGAGCGACGATCGCTGGCTGTGGCGCAAGGACGGGCACTCGTTCTTCGCGTCCGGCGTGACGACCGCGATCCGCACCGAGCATGACGAGCTGATCGGTTTTTCCAAGATCGTGCGCGACGCGACCGATGCCCACATGGCCGCCGACGCGCTGCGGCTCGCGAAAGATCAGGCGGAATCCGCGAACCGCGCGAAGGACCATTTTCTGGCGGTGCTCTCGCATGAACTGCGCACGCCGCTCACGCCGATTCTCGCGGCCGTGCGTTTGCTTGAAATCAAGCATCCGCTGCCGCCCGACGCGCACCCGACGCTCGATCTCATTCGCCGCAATGTGGAACTCGAAGCGCGGCTGATCGACGACCTGCTCGATCTCACGAGCATCGCGCGTGGCAAGCTGAGCCTGAACTTCGCGAACGTCGCGCTCGATACGCTGCTCACGAGCGCGGTCGACATGTCGGAGGCTGATCTGCGCGCGAAGCAGCTCACGCTCGAAACGCGGTTCGAGGCCGGGCGTTTCGTCGTGCTCGGCGACGCCGCGCGGCTTCAGCAGATCATCTGGAACTTGATGAAGAACGCGGTCAAGTTCACGCCGGCGGGCGGGCGTATCGAAGTGCGCACGTGGAACCCGGACGACCGGACCATTGCGGTGTCGGTGACCGACAGCGGCATCGGCATCAGCGCGGAGGCGCTGCCGCGCATCTTCTCGGCGTTCGAACAGGCCGACGATTCCATTACGCGGTCTTTCGGCGGATTGGGCCTCGGTCTCGCCATCGCGAGCACGCTTGCGCAGAAGCACGGCGGCACGCTTTCCGCGCATAGCGACGGCCGGGACATGGGCGCGCGTTTCACGCTGACGCTGCCGCTTGCGCGCGTGCAGCCCACGCACGAAGCCGCGCCGCTGCCGGAAGCCGCGCGCCACGAGAAGGGCCGCGCGCTGCGCGTGCTGCTCGTCGAAGACAACGAGCAGACGTCGTCGGCCATGGCCGAGGTGCTGGAGATGCTCGGCCACGATGTCGCGGTCGCCACGACCGTCGCGGCGGCGCTGGAACGGGCGAGGAGCGCGCCGTTCGACCTGCTGGTGAGCGATATCGGCTTGCCGGATGGCAGCGGACTCGATATCGCGCGCGCATGGCGCGAGCTTCAGCCGGACAAGCCTTCGGTCGCCATCACGGGATACGGCATGGACGAGGACATCCGCCGCTGCCGCGAGGCAGGCTTTCGCGATCATCTGACCAAGCCCGTCAACTTCTCGCGGCTCGAAGCGCTGATTCGCTCGCTCGCGGAGCAGCTTTCTCAATAGCTTCGAAGCAGCGGCTCTGCAAAAATTTGCGCCGGCTGCGCGAAACGATGTCGATTGGCGGCATGCTTGCACGTCGTAGGACAGAGAGCGGGTGAGCCCGCTCGTCCACCACGTTCAATCACGGAGCCACCATGTCGCACAGTCCCGTCAAAGCCATTCCCGAAGGCATGCACTCGCTCACGCCGCACCTCGTCTGCGCGGGCGCGGCCGAGGCCATCGAGTTCTACAAGCGCGCGTTCGGCGCCGTCGAGATCGGACGCCTTCCCGGCGACGACGGCAAGCTCATGCACGCGATGGTCAAGATCGGCGATTCCATGCTGATGCTCGTCGACGAGCACCCGGACTTCGGCATGCTCGGCGCGAAGTCGCTGAAGGGCTCGCCCGTCACCATTCATCTGTACGTGGAAGATGTCGACGCCACGGTGAAGCAGGCCGAAGCAGCCGGCGCGCGCGTCACGATGCCGGTCGCCGACATGTTCTGGGGCGACCGCTACGGGCGTCTGGAAGACCCGTTCGGGCATCAGTGGTCGGTCGCCACGCACAAGCGCGATGTGAGTCCCGCCGAGATGCAGCAGGGCAAGTGCGCGCCTCGCGAATGACGTCAGACAGTATCCGAATCCGAAGGAGAAAGCTCATGCAGAAGATTTCGCCCTGTCTGTGGTTCGAGGCCGACAATGCGCAGGAGGCCGTCGACTTCTACCTCACCGTGTTCAACAACGCGCGCATCCTCGAAACCATGCGCCATACCGAAGCCAGCCCCGGCCCCGCGGGCAGCGTCCTTGCCGTGCTCTTCGAACTCGACGGCGAAGCGTTCATGGCGATCAACGGCGGCTCGCAGTTCAAGTTCACGCCCGCCATTTCGATGTTCGTGAACTGCGAGAGCCAGGACGAGATCGACCGTTACTGGGACAAGCTGCTCGACGGCGGGCAGGCGCTCGCGTGCGGCTGGGTGACGGACCGCTTCGGCGTGACGTGGCAGATTGCGCCGTCGCGCCTGCGCTCGATGCTTCAGGACCCCGACCCGGCCAAAGCCAACCGCACGATGCAGGCGATGATGGGCATGATCAAGCTGGACATCGCGGCGCTGGAGCGCGCTTACCACGGCGCGTGATCACGCGCGGCGCTTCTTCGCCTTGCGCTCGACGAGCTTCGACGCATTGAAGCGGTGGTCCGGCGAGAAGAGCCGCCGGTACGTCATCACGACCGCGCCTACGACGCCCAGCCCCGACGCCGCCGCGATCAGAAACATGATGACGATCTGATAGCGCACCGCCTGCAACGGCGATTGCCCCGCCAGCACTTGCCCGGTCATCATGCCGGGCAGGCTCACGAGACCGACCACGGCCATCTGATTGAGCGTCGGAATCATGCCCGCGCGCACTGCCTGGCGCGCGGGCCCTTTGGCCGCTTCCCAGCGCGTCGCGCCGAGCGCGAGCGACATCTCGACCGCGCCGCGTCCCGCGGTCAGCTCTTCCGTCATGCGTTCGATGCCGAGCGAGACGCCGGTCAGCGTATTGCCGAGCACCATGCCGAGGATCGGAATCGTGTATTGCGGCTCATACCACGGATGAATGCGGATCACGACGAAAAGCCCGAACGCGCCGATGAGCCACGAACTGCCCCAGATCGACACGATGCTGTCCGCGCGCTGGCCCGCATACGTGCGCCGCCCGCGACCGGACGCCGCGAGCCCCGCGATCACCGTCATCAGGACCATGAGCGGCAGCACCACATACCAGCGGCTGAACGCGAACACCCAGCCCAGCACATAGCCGATAAAGAGCAATTGCACGACGGTGCGCACCGCCGCGATCAGGAGCCGCCGCTCCAGCCCGAGGTCGAGCGCGACAGAAAGCGCCCCGTTCACGACGATGAGCGCCGCCGCGAGCCCGATATCGACGAGGCTCAGATTCTGGTAACCGTTCACGCGGCCTCCGCGGTTTCGGTGAGCGTGCCCGCCGACATCGCGAGATGGCGCGTGGCGACGCGCAGCGCCTGCTCCGGATCATGCGATACCCAGATACACGCGCGCGCCTGCGGCCCCTGACCTCCGTCGAACCATGCGCCGACGAGCGCTTCGATCGCGCGCACGGAAGCGGGATCGAGCGAGGCGGTCGGCTCGTCGAGCAGGAGCACGTCGGGCGCGAGTTGCAGCACGCGCACTAACGCCGCGATCTGCGCCTCGCCGCCCGACAACTCGCTTGCGAGCTTGTCGAGGAAGTCGGCGCTGCGTCCGGCTCCGCGCGCGAGACGCGCGGCGGCGTCGCGATCGAAATGCGCATCGCGATAGGTCTTCAGCGTGTACGGATAGCGCAGGTTGTCCTCGACCGTGCCGTCGAGCATGGCGGGCCGCTGCGCGATATAGGCCACGCGCCGCCGATACGGCGGAATGCCCGCGCGTTCGATCCGCTCGCCGCGCCACGTGACGACGCCCGCATCGCAGGGATCGAGCAGCGCGAGCGTGCGCAGGAACACGCTCTTTCCGGACCCCGAGGGCCCGGTGATGGCGACGCGTTCGCCCGCGCGCAGCGCGAAATCGGTGGGATGCAGCAGTACCGTGCCGCGCAGCGCATCGCGGCGCGCGACGCCCTTGGCCGCTACGAGCGGTCTGTCGTTAGCCATCTGCGGAAATCGTGGGGAGTCTCTTGTGGCCGTCATCTTACGCGGGCTCGCGGACATGAGCCGGGCACATCTCATGCTGGCGCGAAGTGAATCAGAAAAAACGGATGGAGAGGTCATGGCGCAAGCCCGAACCGCCGGAAAAATCGGAAAGATCGCAGCATGGTTCTTCGCCATTCTCGCGATCCTGATCGCCGTGCTGGTGATCGTGTTCCTGACCTTCGACTGGAACCGGCTGCGGCCCTGGATCGACGACAAGGTCTCGCAGGCGATCGGCCGTCAGTTTCAGATCACCGGCGACCTCAAGGTCGGCTGGCGCCGTCCGCCGAACGAAACGGGCTGGAAGCACTGGGTGCCCTGGCCGCGCTTTTCCGCCGAAAAAATCACCATCGCGAACCCGGACTGGGCGCGCCAGCAGCACTTCGCGACGCTCGATGAAATCGACTTCCAGGTCGCGGTGCTGCCGCTTCTCGCGCATGACATCGTGATTCCGACGATCCACCTCGTGAATCCGTCAATCGACATCGAACGGCTGAAGGACAATCGCAACAACTGGACGTTCAAGTTCAAGCAGTCGAGCCAGCCTTCGACATGGAATCTGAAACTCGGCGACATTTCGCTCGCCAAAGGCACGATCGGCGTCCATGACGAAGTGACCAAGACCCAGATGGATATCGTCGTCGATACGCTCGGCCAGGCCGTGCCCATCGGCGAAGTGATGAAGCAACAGGAAGCGGCATCCACGAAATCGTCGGCGGAGATGGTCGGCAAGGGCGGGGCCGCCAAGCTCAGCAAGCAGGCGGATGCAGCGGCGGCATCGGAAGCGTCGGCTGCATCGGCGGCGTCCGCGGCGGCAGCGGCGAATGCCTCGGCGCCGAATCCGGCGAGCACATCCGCGAACAAGAGCATCACGACCAAGGATGCGCCCAAGCCGCCTATTCCGCCGTATGCGTTCGGCTGGACCGCGAAGGGCACGTACAACAACGGCAAGGTCTCGGGCGAAGGCAAGCTCGGCGGCGTCCTCGCGGTGCAGGACGCGCAGCGCCCGTTCCCCGTTCAGGCCGATGTGCGGCTCGGCGATACGCATATTGCATTCGTCGGCACCGTGACCGATCCCGCGCACCTCGCGGCGGTCGATCTGCGGCTCTGGGTGCAGGCGGTCAGCATGGCGCATTTGTACACATTCACCGGCGTCACGCTGCCGGACACGCCGCCTTTCGCAACGGAAGGACGCCTGACCGGTCAGTTCAGGGAAGAAGGCAACGTCTTCCATTACGAGAATTTCACCGGGCGCGTGGGCGGCAGCGATATCAACGGTTCGCTCGTCTATGCGGCCAGGAAGCCGCGACCGCTGTTGCAGGGCGAACTCGTATCGCACCTGCTGCAGTTCTCCGATCTCGCGCCGATCATCGGCGCCGACTCCAACGCGAGCAAGGAGAAGCGCGGCGACGCGAAGAAACAGCCGTCCGCCAAGGCGCTGCCGACTGAGGAGTTCAAAACGGACCGCTGGAAGGCCATCGACGCCGACGTTAAGTTCACCGGCCAGCGCATCATCAAGGACCCGAAGCTGCCGATCACCGATCTCTACACGCATGTCGTGATGAAGGACGGCGTGCTCTCGCTCGAGCCGCTCAAGTTCGGCGTCGCGGGCGGCACGTTTGCATCCAATATTCATCTCGATGGCAGCGACGCGCCGCTGAAGGGCAAGGTGTCGGCGGAGGCGCGGCATCTGAAGCTGAAGCAGCTATTCCCGACGAACAAGACGATGCAATCTGCGCTCGGCGAAGTGAACGGCGATGCCGCGTTGTCCGCGACCGGCAATTCGCCCGCGGCGCTCGCCGCGAGTTCGAACGGCGAAGTGAAGGCGCTGATTACCGAGGGCACGGTGAGCCGGCTCTACATGGAGGCGGCGGGCCTGAACGTGGCGAACGTGGTCTACGAGAAGCTCTTCGGCAACCGGGACGTGAAAATCAATTGCGCGGCCGCGGACTTCGTTGTGACGAACGGCGTGCTGGATTCGCGCGTCTTTGCGCTCGATACGGACGATGCGGTCATCAATGTGGACGGCACGATCAACCTGAAGACAGAGGACATGGATCTGGGCATCCATCCGCACACCAAGGGCTTCCGCATTTTCTCCCTGCGCTCGCCGTTGTACGTGAAGGGCACGTTCAAGGAGCCGAAAGTGGGCGTGAACGTCGGGGCGCTGGCGGTGCGCGGAGGCGCGGCGGTCGGGCTCGGGCTGATCAATCCGTTCGCGGCGCTGATTCCGCTCATTGCGCCGAGCAACAACAAGCCGCTGCCGTGCGGGCAGATGCTCGCGGACATCCAGAAGCCGCCGACCGCGCCGCCGGCCGGGCAGAAGCAGAAGGCGAAGGCGGCGCCGGCGTATATGTCGTCCGGCGCGGCCGCTGCGGGCGCGGGTGCCGCCGACAAGGCGCCGAAGAAGCCGGCGGTGCCGGGAGCGGCTAGTGCGGGGCAGTATCGGGGGAGTTGATGTCTTGCGATGCCGTGGCGCGCGTCTGCTGCGTCACGATGCGGCCGCGACGCCACCGCCGCTTACCTTTCTGTTCGATGGGAGCACGGGAAAGCCGGCGAGCGCGTTGACGGCAGCTTATCCGCAGACGACGCAAGAGCCTCGAGCAACACGGCAACGCAGAGTTGGATGCACATGTGCGCGACGCCGCCGATCATGCCGACGCAGACGGCTCCGGCGCGAAAGCAACCGGGCAGCGCGCAGGAAGAACCGGCCGGCATCAACGCCCAGTCGAACAAGCGTGACGCGTTTCGACGCGCGCGTCGGTTTCGCTTCGCCCTCAACGACTTAAGGCAGTTCTCGGCAGGTTATCAACAGGGTGATGCACGGTTTGTGTGGACAGCGGTCCGCGTCCGCGCGAAAACAAATGCTTGCCGCATGCATTCGCAAAGTCGCCAGCGGACCGATGCTTCGTTGATTGACTTAGTGCGACGCCCCTCAACCCGCGATCCCCGGCCCGCCATTACTCCCCAGCAACTGCTCCACCGAATCCGCATCCGCATAATCCTGCTCCGGCAGGCCATCGAACACGTTGATCACATCGTTGCTCGCGCCCGCCTGCCGCGCCGCTTCGACCAACGCGGCCTTGTTCGCGGGAAACTGCACCATGCGCAGCGTCTGCGCGATCTCGTCGTCGATCGGCTCGTCGTTCAGAAGGTGGTTCTCTGCGGGCTTGTCGGTCATCATCGAATCCGGTGTTATGAAAATAAGGAGCGTTCAGGTCAGCACTTGGACCGGCTGACTCGCCATGCCATGACTCGGCGTGCGCGATTTCGGCAGTGGCACATGACGCCAGCGGGCGTGATCGAGATTTTGCGCACTGACATCCGGGGCGGGCGGCGACACCGGCCCGGCATTCACGCGCAGCGCGGCGCATGTCGCCGACGCGACCGCCGAATCCGTCGAACTGGTATGCAGCGGCGCGGCGTAGCACGACACCGAAACCAGCGCCATCGACAACAACGTTGAGGTCTTCATCGGGCAACCCCTCCTCACGTAAGCAGCCAAAAGCATCAAGCAAAGCCTATGCCGATCGTTCTTCGGCGGGCGTCCCGCGCGTTGGAGCGTCGCGCCGGGTTGCGCACCGGCGCGACGAGCGGGCGTCGCGCGACCGAACTTCGAGTGATGCGTGAACTCGCCACGCACGCCTCGGACGCGCGTTCGCCCGAAGCTGCGAGTCACGAAATTGCACGGCCGCGCAGTTTCAGCGCGTGGTCGGGTTCAGACGGAAGTATGCGTCCAGAAGCGAGGTCTTGTACACGACGCCGAGCAGGAGCGGCGCGGACTTGCGCTCGATCACCGGAAGCCGTTCGCCCTGAAACGCCAGGAAGTGCTGTAGCGCCTCGCCGAGCGACATGTCGGGCGTGAGCACGTCGAATTGCGGCTGGAGATAATCGGCGGCGGTCTTGGTCGCCGTATCGTGGGCGTCGAGCAGATCGGACGTGATGTCCTTCAGCGCGACGACGCCCCGAAAGCGCCCGGCTTCATCGATCACATAAAGGTACTTGACCGGATACTCGAGGAACACGCGCGTCATGTCCTTCACGTTCGCCGTCAGCGGCACGACCGTATCGGCGGGCTTGACGAGCTCGCGCATCTGCGTCGCGGCGAGGCGCAGCCGCTCCTTTTCCTCGCGCGTGCGGCGCAGCGTGACTTCGTACATCGAGGTCTGGTCGGAGGTGCGCGCAATGAAATACGCGACGACGCACGAGAGCATCAGCGGCAGCACGACCTGGTACGAGAGCGTCATTTCGAAGATCATCAGGATCGCCATCAGCGGCGCGTGCGTGGCGGCGGCGAGAAAGGCGCCCATGCCGACCATCGCGTAGGCGAACGGCGCGGACGTCGAATGCGGCCAGATGCCATGCACGCCGAGCCCGAAGAGACAGCCGAGCACCGCGCCCACGAAGAGCGTCGGCGTGAAGATACCGCCGACCGCGCCGGAACCCGCAGTCGCCGCCGTCGCGATGGTCTTGAAGACGAGCACCGTGAGCAGCGCCGTCCAGGTCCACGGTTGATGCAGCAGCGAGTTCACGACCTCATAGCCGTTGCCCCAGACTTCCGGCCACCATACGGAGATGATGCCGACGATCAGTCCGCCGAGCGCGAGCCGCACCGGCAAAGGCAGCGGCAGCAGCGCGAAGCGGCGTTTCGACGCCGCGAGCAGCCGCAGGAAATGCGGCGCCAGCGCGCCGCACAGCAGGCCGAGCACCACGAAAAGCAGCACTTCGACGCCCGCGATGGTCGGGAACACCGGCATCTCGTAAGGCGGCCGGTAGCCCGCGAACTCGCGCATCGTGATATTGGCGACGACCGACGACACGACAATCGGCCCGAAGCTCTCCATCGCCATGGAGCCGAGCACGATCTCGGTGACGAAGAACGCGCCGGCGATCGGCGCGTTATACGCGGAGGTGATGCCTGCCGCCGCGCCGCACGCGACGAGCAGACGCAGGCGCGGCGGATCGAAGTGAACCCATCGGCCGATGAGCGACGAGACGAGGGCGGCAAGCTGCACCATCGACCCTTCACGGCCGATGGAGCCGCCGCTCGTAATGGTGAAAAGCGACGACAGGCTTCGCCAGACCGTCTGCGAGACCGGCACCGCGCCGTCGCCGATGGTGACGGCTTCCATGTAATCGGCGTTCGCCTGCTTCTTCGCATGCCGCCGCGCCGCGATCAGGCAGAAGCCCGCGACAAGTCCGCCGGCGGCCGGCAGCACGATGCGCGCGGGCCACGGCAGCATGGTCGCCAGCGCGACGAGTCCCTCGGAGTGATTGCCCAGAAGCCGCTGCGAGAGCGCGATGCCTCCGCGAAACACGGTAGTTGCAAACGCGCCCGCCACGCCGACGACCACCGCCCAGATGAGCATCGTGTGCGAGTCGGACAGCCGGAAGAGTCGTTGCGCGTGCGTGCGCAGCTTGAGCAGGAAGGAGAGCACGGGTCGATTAGCTGTAAGCGTGGATAGCTTAGAAGCAAAAGGAATAAGGCGCCGCAAGAATAGCATTGCGCGCGGGCCCCGCAGCCCGCGCGCCCGCAAAAAAAGCCCGGCGCGCGACCGCGGGCCGGGCTCGGTCGTGCGCGGGCTGGCTACCATTTCGGCGCGAACGACGGATTCGCGTTGCGCTTGCCCTCGTCGAGCTTGTCGATTTTGGCGATGTCGTCGGGATCGAGTTCGAGCTTTTGCGCGTCCCAGTTGGCTTGCTGGTGCTCCGCATTGGTCGATGCCGAGAGCACGACGATGTCGCGCGACAGCAGCCAGGCGAACGTCACCTGCGCGGGCGTCGCGCCGTGCTTCGCGGCGATCGCCTTAATGGTCGTGTCGTTGTGGGCGCGGCCTTCGCCAAGCGGCATGTAGGCGGTGACTTTCACGCCGAGCCGCTGCGTCGCTTCGACGAGCGGGCGGTTGGCGAGGAACGGGCTAACCTCGATCTGGTTCGTGACGATCTCGCGTCCGCCGGGCGCGTTCAACGCTTCTTCGAGCAGCGGCGCGGTGAAGTTCGAGACGCCGTAGTGACGAATCAGGCCGAGCTGCTGCGCTTCCTGCATCGCGGCGAGGGTTTCGGCGATGGGCACCGCGCCGTCGGGCGACGGCCAATGGACGAGCGCCAGGTCGATGGTACCGATATCGAGCTTCGCGTGACTATCCTTCAGGCTCGCGATCAGCTTGTCGTGCGCGAGGCGATCCCACCAGACTTTCGTCGTCACCCAGACGTCGTCGCGCGCGATGCCCGAGTCGCGCACGCCCCGGCCGACGGCGGCTTCGTTGTTGTAGAACTGCGCCGTGTCGATATGGCGATAGCCGATTTGCAGCGCGCTCTTGACGGCTTGCGTGGTTTTGTCGGCATCGACGCGAAACGTGCCGAGACCGAAGGAAGGAATCGTTTCGACCATGCTGGCTCCTTTGTTGAGGTGGGTCACGCCAGGACGCGCTTCACTGCGCGTCCTGATCGAGTTCGGGGTAGTGCCGGAAGATGCCGGATTCATTGAACGGAATGCGCCGCTCCGAATCGACGTACGCCGCGATGTTCGGCCGTTCGAGCACGGCGTCATGCAGCGCCGACACGCGCGGGTAGTGAGTAGCGAACGTCTTCATCGCGCGGGGGAATGCATAATGCAATCCCTCGACGATCTGGAACATCGAAAGATCGACATAGGTGACCGTGTCGCCGATCATCTGCGTGTCGCCGTGCGGGTTCTGCGTGAGCACGCGCTCGAAATAGCCGATGAACTTCGGCACGCGCTTCTCGATGAAATTCTTCGTGCGAATCTTCGCGGCGTCTTTCTGATCTTCGTAATACAGATCGGTGGCGAGCGGATGATGCGTGTCGTGTACCTCGGCGACGAAATCCGCGATGGTCAGCTGCAATCCATGCGCGACGTAGCGCAACGCTTCGTCTTCCGGCGCAAGGTTCAGTTTCGGGCCGAGATAGAGCAGGATGTTCGCCACGTGCGGCACGATGAGTTCGCCGTCTTTCAGGAAGGGCGGCGCAAACGGAATATGCGGCTCCGTCTTGCTGTTGAGCAGCGTCATCATGGCGTCCATGCCATAACCGCTCTTCTTCGATGCGCGGGCGACATCGATGTACTCCGCACCCGCGTCTTCCAGCGCGAGCCGCACGAATTCGCCACGGCCCTGCAAGCCGTCCCAGTAATACAGTTCGTAAGCCATGCGTGAACTCCTCGTCTATCGGCCGCAAGCGGCAAGGCGCGTCCTTGAGCTGCCATCGAAGCACGATGCGCGCGGCGTGAAGCGTGATCGAAGCAACGCCTATACCCGCGCGCGGAGCGGCGATTGGCTGAAAAGCTGCGGTGTAGAATGGCCTTTTGCATGCGGTCTACATAACGCCGTATGCAGCATAAGCGATACATCGACAAGCAAGCGGAGAAGGGATGGACAAGCAAGGCTTCACCACGAGCATCGTTCACGGCGACCGCAATGCGGGCGTCGAACATGGCGGCCTGCGCCAGCCCATACATACATCGGTGCAGTACGGGTTCGAGCGCGTCGAAGACCTGATCGGCGTGTTCCAGGGCACGAAGAAGGGCGGCTATAACTACGCGCGCCAGGGCACGCCGACGACCGCGGCGCTCGAACGCAAGCTCACGATGCTGGAAGAAGGCGTCGGTTCGATCTGCTTCAGCACCGGCATGGCCGCGATCACGGCGGTGTTCCTGACGCTGTTGCGCACAGGCGATCATCTCGTGGCGAGCCGTTACGTGTTCGGCAACACGAACAGTCTCTTCAATACGCTTCGCACACTAGGTCTCGAGGTGACGACGGTCGATGCCGGCAAGACCGAACATGTTGCCGAGGCCATCACGCCGAAGACACGCATGGTCTTCGTCGAAACCATCGCCAATCCGGGCACGCAGGTGCCGGACTTGGCTGGTATCGGCGAACTCTGCCGCGCGCGCGGACTGGCTTATGTCGTCGATAACACCATTACGTCGCCCGCGCTTTTCAAGCCGAAGCACGTCGGCGCGAGCCTCGTCGTCAATTCGCTGACGAAGACCATCGCGGGTCATGGCGCGGCGCTCGGCGGTGCGGTCACAGACACGGGACTCTTCGACTGGAGCCAGTATCCGAACATCGCCGACGATTACCGCCGTGCCGGTCCGAAGGAACAAGGGCTGTTGCAAATCCGCAAGAAGGGGCTGCGGGACATGGGCGCCGCGCTGTCGTCAGAGCAGGCGCATCAAATCGCGCTCGGCGCCGAAACGCTCGCGCTGCGGGTCGCGAAGTGCAGCGACAACGCGCTTGCCCTTGCGCGCTTTCTGGAAGGTCACGAAGCCATCGGGCGGGTCTTCTATCCGGGGCTGGAGAGTCATCCGCAGCATGGCATCGCGAAGTCTTTGTTCAAAAGCGGCTCGTGGCTGCTCTCGTTCGAACTGCGCAAACCGGAGATGATGATCCACGTGATCAATGCACTGCGACTGCCCGTGAAGGCTACAGGTCTTGGCGATACGCGCACGCTCATCATTCCCGTCGCGCCGACGATCTTCTTCGAAGCGGGCGCGCAGACGCGCAAGGCGATGGGCATTTCCGACGGCATGATCCGGCTGTCGGCAGGGATCGAAGAGACCGACGATCTGATCGCGGATTTCGAGCAGGCGCTCCGGCATGCATAATGCCGAACCAAAGGCATTGAATGCAAAAGGCCGCCCATCGAGGCGGCCTTTTTATTTCATGCGTGCCTTACCCGAAGAGGCGTTCCACGCCGTACGTTATCGCGAGCCCGCCACCGATCAGCCACGCATAGAGAATGGCGCCAGTCGCGATCGCCCGGGGGCCGGCTTCACGAATCTGCGCGATGCGCGTTTCCATGCCGAGCGCGGTCATTGCCATCGTGAGAGCCAAGGTGTCGAGCGTGTTGAGCGTGCTCGTGGCGCTTTCCGGCAGGATATGCAGCGAATTGACGACGACGAGCGCGAGGAATCCGAGCGCGAACCACGGCACCGCGAGCTTGCCTTCTCCAGAGTTGACACTCGCTGCCGCATCGCCGCGTGCCCGGTTGATCCATACGCCGACCACGAGCAGCACCGGCACCAGCATCATCACGCGCGTCATCTTCACAATCGTCGCGATGTGCGTCGCCTCCGGGCTCACGTTGCTTGCCGCGCCGACGACCTGCGCGACTTCGTGGATCGTGCCGCCGAAGAAAAGCCCCGCGCCGAGCGTATCGAGGTGCAGCCATCCTGCGTGCATCGCGATCGGGTACAGGAACATCGAGAGCGTGCCGAACAGCACGACGCTTCCGACCGCCATCGCGCTCTTGTGCGGCTTCGATTGCAGCGTCGATTCGAATGCGAGCACGGCCGCCGCGCCGCAGATCGCGCTGCCGGCCGCCGTGAGGAGCGCCGTATCGCGATCGAGCTTCATGAGTTTCATGCCGACCCACGTACCGATAGCGAGCGTGCTCACGACGACGAGCGCCGATACGGCGAAGCCCGGCAAGCCGACTTGCGCGATCTCCTGAAGACTCACGCGAAGTCCGAAGAATGCCACCGCGATGCGCAGGAGCTTGCGCGCCGAAAAGTTGACGCCGGCGGCCCAGCTCTGCGGCATGCCGTCCTTAAGCGCATTGCCGTACAGCGCGCCCGCCACGATGCCGACGATCAGCGGGCTGATGCCGAGCCCGGCGATGGCAGGAAGCGCGGAAAGCCGCGTGACCGCGGCGGCGAACAACGCGACGAACAGGATGCCGTTGAGTTGACCTCGTGTGGAGGAACCAGAGGCAAGGGAGGCGGGAGCGGTGGACATGTGCGGCGTCCTTCAATGAGCATTTGAGCGATGTCGTTATCCTAGTTCCGATATATGCATATGAAAAATCGTGATTTAGAATGCCAAATATCCGCCTTGCTGATATTTCTCCGCCATGACCCCCGATCAGTTGATAACGTTCGCAACGGTAGCCGAGCACGGCAATATCAGCCGGGCGGCGGTCGCGCTGCATCTTTCGCAGCCCGCCGTGTCGGGCCAACTCCGTTTATTGAATGAAGAATTCGGCGAACCGCTATACCAGCGCGACGGACGCGGCATCCGACTCACGCCTGCGGGCGAGGGGCTGCTGGGATACGCCACGCCCTTGCGCGAAGCGTTCCGGCAGGCGCATGCGCTGCGCGACGCCATGCGCGGCTTGGAGAGCGGTACTTTGCGCATCGGCGCGAGCACGACGCCCGCGAGTTATCTGCTGCCATACCTGATCGCGGCGTTCCGCAAACGCTACCCGGAGGTCATCGTCACGACCATCGACGGGAACACGGCGGAAATCGTCGCGGCCCTCGGCGCGCTCGATGTCGCGATCATCGAGGGGCCGGCTGGCATCGGATTGCCGCCAACGGCGGGCGTGACGCCGTGGCTCGACGACGAGATCGTGGCCATCGTGCGCGCCGGGCATCCACTTGCCGACGGCCGTGCCGGCGCGACGCTGGAAGTCATCGGCGAGCATCCGCTGGTATTGCGCGAGCGCGGTTCGGGCGTGCGGCAGATCGTCGAGCGGGCGTTCGAGGAGCGCGAAGTCGGCATGCGCGTCGCGCTCGAAATCGCAGGCGTGGAGGGCGTGAAGGAAGCGGTGCGGGCGGGCATGGGCATCGGCTTCGTTTCCGCGATGTCCATCCGTCATGAGGACGATGCGCTGCGGCGTCTGCACATCGCGCCCGAGCCGCTCATGCGGCGTTTCTCGATTCTGGTGCCACATGCCGCCGCGCCGTCGCGGGCCGCCGCGCGCTTCCTCGAGATATGCGAAGACCGCGCCGCGATCGGCTAGGGAATTCCACTATGGCGTGAGCGCCTCGTCAGGGCGCAGTATCCGAACTCAGTCAGGCGCTTCGGCGTCTTTTTTCAAAAGCCACACTGGAACCGGTTCCATGAGACAGTCGAGCAGCAGCGCGAGAACCGAAGTCGTGATCGTCGCGAGCGCGTTCGGCGTCGATGCAATCCGCCGCGACGGTCATGCCGCGTGGGCGGAGAAGGCGTCACTCTCGGGCGCGGACGGTTTCGAAGTTCGTCGCGAACTGTGCGAGGACGCGAGCCTGGACGCGCTCGCGACCCTCGGCGAGTGCATTCGGGCCGCTGGTTTATGGGCAGTGCATTCGACGCCTGCCACGCTATTTTCTGCCGACGGCTCGCTAGACCACGAAGCGCTTGCGCTCGCAATCGGTGAAGCGCGGGCATTGGGTGCGCGCATCGTCAAGCTGCAACTAGGCGGCGACGAGCGCGGCGTGGCGACGGATTCGGCGACGCTGGAGGCGCTCACACGCGCCATCGACGGCGCTCCGGCTCGGGTGTTGGTCGAAAATGGTCAATTGCGGGCGGGCGGTTTGCCGAATGCATTCGAAATGCTGTTCGCCGCGCTGCCGGCCGACAGCGGTCTTGCAATGACTTTCGATACCGGCAACTGGCGCTGGGCCGATGTCGATCCGCTGGATGCCGCCAAGCGGCTCGGGCGGCACGTCGGCTATATACATTGCAAGGCGACGCAAGGCGAGGGCGCGCGGCGCTTCGCTGTGGCGCCCGCGCACGACGACACGCAGTTCGCCGCGCTTCTCGCGCATTTGCCGTCCGATGCGCCACGCGGCATCGAATTTCCCTTCCGCGACGAAGCCGACGCAGCGACTCAGGTGGCGCGCATCGCGGCGTTCTGATTTGAATTCTGTACGCAAGAGACAAGGATCGAACATGCAGGTTGAGCACGAAGCTCTGGACGTCGTCACCTACGGCGAAGCGATGACGATGTTCGTCGCCGAGCAAACGGGTGATCTCGCGTCGGTCGGCCACTTCACGAAGCGTGTCGCCGGGGCGGATCTGAATGTCGCCATCGGCTTGTCGCGGCTCGGCTTCAAAGTTGGCTGGATAAGCCGCGTCGGCCGCGATTCGTTCGGCCGCTACGTGCTTGACGTGCTCGCGGCGGAAGGCATCGACGCGCGCTGCGTGAGCATCGACGAACGCTATCCGACAGGTTTTCAGCTGAAGGGCAAATGCGACGACGGCAGCGATCCGGCGGTCGAGTATTTCCGCAAGGGCTCGGCGGCAAGCCATCTTTCGGTGGAAGACTATGTCGCGGATTACGTGCTCGGCGCGCGGCACCTGCACCTCACGGGCGTTGCGCCGGCGATTTCGGCAAGCTCGCGTGAACTCGCGTTCCATATGGCCCGCGAAATGCGTGCCGCAGGCAAGTCGATCTCGTTCGATCCGAACCTGCGCCCGACGTTGTGGCCGTCTCGGGAAGCGATGGCCGAGTCGCTGAACGCGCTCGCCGCGCTCGCCGACTGGGTTCTGCCCGGCGTGAGCGAGGGCCTCGTGCTTACCGGTTATGCCGCGCCGGAAGACATCGCGGCGTTCTATCTCGATCGCGGCGCGAAAGGCGTGGTGGTCAAGCTCGGCGCGCAGGGCGCGTACTTTCGCACCGCCGATGGCGACTCCGGCGTCGTTCCCGGCGTGCCGGTCGCGAACGTGGTCGATACCGTCGGCGCTGGGGATGGCTTCGCAGTCGGCGTCGTCAGCGCGCTGCTGGAAGGGCGCAGCGTGCGCGATGCAATTGCGCGCGGCAATCGCATCGGCGCATTGGCGATTCAGGTGATCGGCGACAGCGAAGGCCTGCCGACGCGCGAGGCGCTCGATGCGCTCGAAGCGCAGGACCAGAGCGACAAGAACGACAAAAACGACAAGACGGCCCAAGCCGCGATCATCGTCTGACATCGCGAGACGACATCGAGGCGAGCTCGATTACAACCTCGCCCTAAACCCCGACACTCAGCGTTCGGAGACAACATGCACACATCCTCGACACCCACGCTCGCCGTGCGCCGCTGGTGGGCGATCATGCCGATCGTCTTCATCACGTACAGCCTCGCGTATCTCGACCGCGCGAACTACGGCTTCGCTTCGGCCGCCGGCATCAATCAGGACCTCGGGATCAGCAAGGGACTGTCGTCGCTGATCGGCGCGCTCTTTTTCCTCGGCTATTTCTTCTTCCAGATTCCGGGCGCGATCTACGCGGAACGCCGCAGTGTCAAAAAGCTCGTGTTCTGGAGCCTCGTGCTCTGGGGCGGATGCGCGGCGGCGACGGGCATGGTCAGCAACATTCCGTCGTTGATGGCGATTCGCTTCGTGCTCGGCATCGTCGAAGCGGCAGTGATGCCTGCGATGCTGGTCTTTATCGCCAACTGGTTCACGAAGTCCGAGCGATCGCGCGCAAATACGTTCCTCATTCTCGGCAATCCGGTGACGGTGCTGTGGATGTCGGTCGTATCCGGTTATCTCGTGAATTCTTTCGGCTGGCGTCACATGTTCGTCGCCGAAGGTCTCCCGGCGATCGTGTGGGCGGTGATCTGGTGGTTCATCGTCAAGGACAAGCCCGCGCAGGTGAGCTGGCTCTCCGATCAAGAGAAGCGCGATCTCGATGCGACGCTGCGCGCGGAACAGGCCGCGATCAAGCCGGTGAAGAACTATCGCGAAGCCTTCAAGTCGCCCGCGGTCATGAAGTTGTGCGCGCAGTATTTCTGCTGGAGCATCGGTGTCTATGGCTTCGTGCTGTGGCTTCCGTCAATCCTCAAGAGTGGCTCGACGCTCGGCATGGTCGAGACGGGGTGGCTTTCGGCGGTGCCTTATCTCGCGGCCACCATTGCGATGCTGCTGGCCTCATGGGCATCCGACAAGCTCCAGGCGCGCAAGGCGTTCGTGTGGCCTTTCCTGCTGATCGGCGCGGTGGCGTTCGCGGGTTCGTATCTGCTTGGGACAACTAACTTCTGGGCTTCGTACACCTTGCTCGTGATTGCCGGTGCGGCCATGTATGCGCCGTACGGACCTTTCTTTGCGATCGTGCCCGAGCTGCTGCCGAAGAACGTCGCAGGCGGAGCGATGGCGCTTATTAATAGCATGGGCGCGCTGGGCTCCTTCGTGGGTTCTTACGTGGTCGGGTATCTGAACGGCGCGACCGGGTCGCCGGCGGCTTCGTATGTGTTCATGAGCGTTGCGCTCTTGCTTTCTGTTTGGTTCACGTTGGCTGTCAAGCCTCAAGCGGCCGTTCCGGCTTCGGGGGTTTTGCGGTCTTGATGTATGCGGTTTCTTGAAACTTGCATCATCGGTATGGTGGCCTTCAATCGCACAACGGATGAACTGAAACGTTAAGCTAAGGCAAGAACCGCAAAGAGAACTCATCGCTCACAGGGCGCAAACCTGAATTCCGACCATGACCCAGAAAAAGATCGTAGCCTACAAGCCCCTACCGCCCGACGTAGAAGCGTACCTTCGCACGCACGCGGAAGTTGTCAACGTCGATCCGAAGGAACACGCCGCGTTTGTAGCGGCGCTCAAGGACGCCGACGGCGCCATCGGCGCAAGCGTGAAGATTACGCCCGACATGCTCGAAGGCGCCACGCGCCTCAAGGCGTTATCGACCGTATCGGTAGGCTTCGACAACTTCGACGTCGACGACCTGACGCGTCGGGGCATCGTCCTGACGCACACGCCCGACGTGCTGACCGAATCCACCGCCGATACGGTCTTCGCGCTGATCCTTGCGAGCGCGCGCCGCGTCGTCGAACTCGCCGAATGGGTGAAGGAAGGCAACTGGAAGGGAAGCATCGGCGAAGCATGCTTCGGCGTCGACGTGCAGGGCAAGACGCTCGGTATCGTCGGGCTCGGACGCATCGGCGGGGCAGTCGCGCGGCGTGCGGCGCTCGGCTTTCGCATGAACGTGCTCTATACGAACAGGCAGCCCAACGAGCAAGCCGAGCAGCAATACGGCGCGAAGCGCGTGCCGCTCGACGAACTGCTCGCGCAGTCCGATTTCGTCTGTCTGCAAGTGCCGCTGACGCCCGAGACGCGCGGTCTCATCGGTGCGGATAAACTGAGGATGATGAAGGCGAGCGCGATCCTCATCAACGCTTCACGCGGGCCCACCGTCGACGAAGCCGCGCTCATCGAAGCCCTGAAAAACGGCACGATTCGCGCCGCCGGTCTCGATGTGTTCCAGCAGGAGCCGTTGCCAGCCGATTCGCCGCTTCTCTCGATGAAGAACGTCGTTGCGTTGCCGCACATCGGCTCGGCCACGCACGAAACGCGGCATGCAATGAACCGCAATGCGGCCGAGAATCTGATCGGCGCGCTCGACGGCACGCTCACCGAAAACATCGTCAACCGCGAAGTGCGCATGCGCTGACAGCGGTGGGATCGGCGCGTCGCATGCGATAACATGCGCTTGGGCGGCACGCTTGCACCGCCTTGCATTTTGCATGCAACGCGCATCGGCGCTTGAAGAGTGCGAGCCCGGCCTCACGACACATCATGTCCGACGATCCCAACAAGCAGACTTCTCGCCCGCTGACTTTTGCCGCACGACGCGCGACGATCACCGATGTCGCGCGCGAGGCCGGCACCGGCAAGACCAGCATTTCGCGGTATTTGAACGGCGAGACGGGCGTGCTCTCGCTCGAATTGCGCGAGCGCATCGAAGCGGCCATCGCGAAGCTCGACTATCGGCCGAACCAGATGGCGCGCGGCCTGAAACGCGGGCGCAACCGGCTGATCGGCATGTTGCTCGCCGACCTCACCAATCCCTATTCGGTCGAGGTGCTGCAAGGCGTCGAGGCCGCTTGCCACGCGCTCGGCTACATGCCGCTCATCTGCCATGCCGCAAACGAGGTCGACATGGAGCGGCGTTATCTGCAACTGCTCACCACCTATCGCGTGGAAGGCGTGATCGTCAACGCGCTCGGCGTAAAGGAAGAGCTGTTGCAGGGCTTCACGCAAGGCGGCATTCCGGTCGTGCTCGTGGACCGCACGGTCGAAGGCATCGTCACGGATATGGTCGGGCTCGACAATCCTGCCGCCGTCGCGCTCGCCACGCGTCATCTCGTCGATGCAGGCTTCGACGAGTTGCTCTTCATCGTGCAGCCGGTGACGCACGTGAGTTCCCGACGCTTGCGCGAAACCGCGTTTCGCGGGACCGTCGCGGCGCTCGGCGCAAGCGGTTCCACGCTCGTGCTCGATCTCTCGGATGCCGCGTCCGCGCTCGCCGAAATGGACCGGCGTGTCGATGCGGCGCGCTCGGCCGGCAAGCGCGTGGCGCTTTTCGCGGCGAACGGGCCGGTTGCGCTGCGCGTCGCCGTGCACCTGAAGGAGCGGCACGGCCCGGACTGGCAGGCGAGCGTCGCGCTGCTCGCCATCGACGATTCTGAATGGGCGGAACTCGCGGGCATGACGGCGGTTCGTCAGCCGACCTACGACATCGGCCGGCGCGCGGTCGAGTTTCTGCACGAGCGGCTCGGCGGTGCGTTGATGCCGGCGCGCGAGTGCCTTCTGCCGGGCGAACTCGTCGTGCGATCCTCGACGCAACGCCCGGCCGGCATCACGCGACAGCCGGCGACTCACGGACTCTGAAGGAACCTGAATGGTCAGCATCCCGACGCTGGCGGGCCTCGTATTCGTGACGCTCGTCGTCGCGGCCATGCCCGTCGTCTTGTACCGAAAGCTGCGCACGCCTTTTCGGCTGGTGCCGCGCGAGCCGATTATCGGCATCGCGGTCTTCGCGCTCTTTGCGATGGTCATCGAGCGCGCGCTGCACGGCTTCGTGCTCGGCAATGCGGTAACGTCGCACTGGTTGTCGAATCCTGTCGTATTCGTCGTGTACGGCGCGCTCGCGGCAGGCGTATGCGAGGAAGCGGGGCGCTTCGCCGGCATCAAGTGGCTAATCCGGCGCGAGCCCGGCGCGCTGGAACGACACGGCCCGGCGCTCGGCTACGGCATCGGTCACGGCGGGGCGGAGGCCTGGATCGTCGGCGCACTGGTGCAGGCGCAGTGGATCGTGTATGCAATCCTTGCGAATAACGGCACGCTCGACGCGCATTTCGAAAGCGCGCCGCTCGACGCCCTCGCGCGCATTCACATGATCCTCATGAGTTTGTCGCCGGTGTCGGCGGGCATCTTTCTGGTCGAGCGCGTGAGTGCATTCGTCTTCCAGCTTGGCTTCTCGGCGCTCATGTGGCAACTACTGCGCGAGCGCTCGCGTGCTGCTCTTGGCGTGCTGATCGCCGCTCATGCGCTCGTCGGGCTCCCGGCTGCACTGTTCCAGGCGCGCATGATTCCGCTCATCGCGGCGGATGCAGTGTATCTCGTGCTGGGCGTGATCGTCGCGCTCGCGCTCGTGCGCTACTATCGCCGCGCCGCCGAAGCCGATAATTCATCGTCTCCCGCCGCGGGCCAACTCTGAACGACCGAAACCGAATGGACGATTACCAATACGACTGCGCGAGCGCGGATATCGACATGCTCGCGCACGTGATCAGCGATCTCTTCCCCGAGCAGACGCAGTTCGCCGAGCGCATCGACGACAACGGCCGCACTTCGCTGATGATTCACTACATTGCGATGCGCTTCGGCTCGACGGCGCGGCGCATCACCATCGACGTGCGCTTCGATCAGGGCGCGCTTGCGCGATACCGCGCGCTGCCGCCGCGCTCGCAGGCGCGCGGTTACGCGGTGCTGCGGGCCTATGTCGAGGCGACGCTCGGCTCGCTGGAAGAACGCTATGCGAACGGGGAGGCCGTGCCGCGCGAGCTTGAGATCGAAATGGGCGATGACTTCGCTTGAGTGCGCTTAGGGCTGCGCGTGAAGATCGAGAGCGTTGAAACCGTTCGAAGCAGTTCGAAGCAGGTCGAAGCAGTTCGAGCGGCTAAGGCACCTTCATGCCGTCGACGCGTATGGATCTCGTCTACGCTTTGACCGTATGGCGCTTGCAGCGTTGAAAGCGCAAGCGTTGCACGCGCTCAGCGGCACTTGGGATCATCCTGGGTGCTATCAGAAGTAGAGGGGCACTTGCAGATGCCGAGGCGTTCACGCCTCTTGAGAACCCGTTCAGTCGAGAAGCTCAAGCGTCGCGATACACCTTCGCGAATCGCGCCGCCTTGACCACGCCATAATCGCCCGGTGCATACTGCATCACCCAGTCGCCGGGCTCGCCTGTCAGCACGTCGCCCGCAGCGGAGCGCGCGATGCTGAACGGCTCCTGCATCTGCTTCGCGAGCACGACGCTCGGCCGGTTCCGATACGTGCCCGGCTCACCATGCGCGATGCCGCCTTCGGGCGCGTACTTCGCGTCGAAACGTTCGCGCGACACGACCCAGCGTTCGCCCGATGCGCCCGTCACGACGGCGTCGCCCGTCGCATAACGGTTCGGTCCTTCAAGACTCAGTAGTTCACCGGCGGCAGCCGCGAATTCAACG
Source organism: Caballeronia sp. GAFFF1 (assembly GCF_023630705.1). GTDB lineage: Bacteria > Pseudomonadota > Gammaproteobacteria > Burkholderiales > Burkholderiaceae > Caballeronia. The sequence goes on along the minus strand of NZ_JALQEM010000014.1, from coordinate 26,502 downwards.
GTAACGGCCTCATTCTTTACGACGCGGCGCGCGACAGGATCATTCGAGAGGTCGGGTTGGGCAAGTTCGAGCATGAGAAAGATGAAGGCATGAAGACGAGGTGAAGACCGCGATGCTAACGGCTATCGCGGCATTTTGCATCCATCGCGCCGCACAGCATGCCGCATGCAAAATACAGAAAGGCCCGCATCGATGAGATGCGGGCCTCTCATTCCGCGACAATCGCCGGTATTTAAGGCTTCGTCGTCGATGCAGCGTCCGCACCGGACGCGCGCGGATGCCGCGGCCCATGTTCACGACGACCGTGGTGTTCGCCGTCCTGACGGAAGCTCGTGTCGGCGAGCTTCTTCTGCTCGGGCGAGAGGCTCGCGTACAGCGGTTCGAATGCGTCGACCAGACGCTTCGTGCCGTCCGCATTGGCTTGCGTGATTTGCTGATACTGCTTCATGTCGTCGAGCGCGGACATGGTGTCGCGTTGCGCAATGCGTTGGCGATACAGATCCGCCATCGTGCGGGCGTTTTCACGCATGGCGTCGGCGAACGGCGCCCACTGTGCTTCCTGCGCGGACGTAATCTTTAGACTTGAATGCAATTGGGCGATGCGTTCTTCGACGCGCGCTTCGCGCTTGGAGCCTGCTGGCGCCGACGCGGGTTGGGCAGCGACGGCAGGAGTGGATGCGCTTGCCGCAGGCGCCGACGATTGTGCGAAGACCGCCGTGACGGCGCAGGATGCCGCCAGTGCGACGAGTGTTTTTTTCATTCGTAAGCCTTTCGATCAATGGAAAAGTGGCGAGCCGCGTGACCCGGGCCCCGTTCAACAGCAGGGGCCGGCTAGACCGCGAGAATGACGCCATCGCCCGATATTAGTATCACGAATGAGCGACAATCCGCCTGCATTGCCACAACTGCTTACATTCGATACGTCTCTGGAAAAATGCGCATCGAATAAAGAATGCAAGACACAACGATGCAAAGCCAAGCGAAGGGGATGACGACATGAGACCACCGCGCCTCGATCAACTCGATGACATCGACCGCAACCTGGTCGCGCTCTTGCAGACCAATGCCCGTGACAGCGTGGCGAATCTCGCGCGGCAATTAGGCGTCGCGCGCACGACGGTCATTGCCCGCATCGCGCGGCTGGAGAAGAACAACGTAATTGCGGGCTACGGCGTGCGACTCGGGCAGGACGTGCTCGACGCGAGCATTCAGGCGTATGTCGGCATCAAGCTCGCGCCGAAGTACGGCCGGGATGTCCAGAAACGTCTCGCGCGCATGCCCGAAGTCCAACTGCTGTGCGCGGTGAGCGGCGAATTCGATTACGTCGCGTGGCTTCGCGCAGATTCGCCGGACCGTCTCAACGACATGCTGGACGAGATCGGCGCGCTCGAAGGAGTGGAGCGGACGACGACGTCGATCATTCTGGCGCGCAAGATCGACCGCACCGGCTAGGGCATGCAAAATACAAATCGCATCGTACGGTCGTCAAAATGACGAAAATCATCGCCACTTCGCATCATTTTGCGTCTAGGATCAATATTCGCGGGCTCCTACACTGAGGCGTTCATGCCCCAACAAGGAGATAAAGATGAAAGTGGCACTGGTCGGCGCCGGATTGATCGGTCAAAGCATTGCGCATCTGCTGAGTGAAACGGGCGACTTCGAGGTCGTCGCTTTCGATCGCGACGAACACGCGCTCGCGCAACTCGACGCGCAGGGCATCGCGACCCGCCGCGTCGATTCGGCCGATACGCCGGCCTTGCGTCACGCGCTCGGCGGTTTCGATGCGCTCGTCAACGCGCTGCCGTATTACCTCGCGATCGGCGTGGCATCCGCGGCAAAGGCGGCGGGTGTGCACTACTTCGATCTGACTGAGGACGTGCGCGCGACGCACGCGATTCGCGCCATCGCCGACGGATCGCATACTGCATTCATGCCGCAATGCGGGCTCGCGCCGGGTTTTATCGGCATCGTCGCGCATGATCTCGCCGGACGGCTCGACAACCTGCGCGAAGTGAAGATGCGCGTCGGCGCGCTGCCGCAGTTCCCGACCAACGCATTGAAGTACAACCTGACGTGGAGCATCGACGGCCTCATCAACGAGTATTGCCAGCCGTGCGAAGCGGTGCGCGAAGGCCGCACGCAATGGGTGCAGCCACTGGAAGGCGTCGAACATTTCTCACTGGACGGCATCGAGTACGAAGCGTTCAACACGTCGGGCGGACTCGGGACGCTGTGTGAAACGCTCGCGGGAAGAGTCGAGACGCTGGACTACAAGTCGGTGCGCTATCCGGGGCATCGCGACCTGATGAAGTTCCTGCTCGAGGACCTGCGCATGTCCACCGACCGCGACGGCCTCAAGGCGATGCTCAAGCGTGCGGTTCCCTCGACGGCGCAGGACGTGGTGCTGATCTTCGTCACGGTGACCGGCATGCGCGGCGGCGGCAGCGACCAACTGATCCAGCACGTCTTCACGCGGAAGATCTTCGCTAAGGATGTATGCGGCATGCCAATGAGCGCAATTCAGATTACGACGGCGGGCGCGGTGTGCGCCGAACTGGACCTGTTCCGCGAAGGCATCTTGCCGCAGAGCGGGTTCGTGCGGCAGGAGCAGGTTCCGCTCGATGCGTTTCTCGCGAACCGCTTCGGCAAGCTCTACGAAGGGGCGAACGCGCTGGAGACGACGCGCCGTCTCGCGGTCGCGTAACGCTCTCAGTCATGTGTGAGCGACGAGGCGCGCCAGCAGACGCGCCTCATCCTCCGCAGTCGAGGCCGTGTTGTCGAACATCAGCAGATCGGCGGCGAGCGCGTCGTCGGGAAAGAAAAGGCGCTGGCGGTAGTCCTCCCAGTGCGCGAGTTTGTATGCATCATTCGGTTCCGCACGCGCGGCGATGCGCTCCCGCGCGACGTCCTCTCCGACATGCACCCACACCACGCGAATCGTCACATCGTCGTCGATGCCGAGCCATGCGCGATCGAACAGCCGCCGCTCGCGCACTTCGCGCGATAGTGGCGCGACCACGACCACACTCACGCCGAGCGCCAGATTTTCCGCGGCCGTATCGACGAGGCTTCGATATTCCGGGTCGCGCAGATGCTTGATGAAAAGCGGGCTGTCGCGGTCGTGCGGGTCGCCCGTCAGCGCGCCGATGGCCGCCGCGCTGTACGCGCCGTAGAGCGTGTCTTTGTCGAGCAGACAGAACGGCTCGCCCGTTTCATGCATGAGCGGCGCGAACAGGCGTTTGGCGAGCGTCGTCTTGCCGGTTCCGGCGTGACCGCAAAAGAAAAGCAAGTGCTTCATGAGATCGTATCTTGTATTCAATCGTCTTCATGCGCGCGCTGATAGCGGTTCATCAGCGGCGTCGATGTCACACCATGCACGATGACCGACGCCGTGATCGCCGCGATGATGATCGGCGTGAGCGGGGCGGCGACCTGTTTGGGCGCGTGCTCGATCGCATAGAGCAGATAGTAGAACGAGCCGACTCCGCGGATGCCGAACCAGCTCATCAATAGTCGCTGCCCGCGCGACGCGCACGAGCCGACGAGCGACGCCTGCACCGCCAACGGCCGTATCACGAGAAAAAGCCCGCCGATGATGATGACCGCGCGCCACGTGAACACATCGCGCCAGATCGTCGCGAGCACGGAGCCGACGAGCAGCATGATCGCCACTTCGGCGATGCGTTCGAGCTCGATCGTGAAGCCGTGCACGCGCTCGGCCATGAACGCGTACGCGCGATCGGGATCGGCTGCGGTCGCGCTGATGTCCCCGACATCCACGGTGCCGACGGCTTCCCGCGCGCCCTTGTCGCCGCTTTCGCGATGCTCGACGCGCCGCATCGCAAGTCCTGCCGCGAACACGGCGAGGAACGAATACGAATGCAGCAACTCGGCGACGCCGTACGACAGCGCGATCAAACCAAGCGCATAAAAGCCTTCCGAGCCCAGCGCTTCGCCGTGACGCGTGCGCAAGTAGCCCACGACGCGCACCGTCAGTTCGCCGAGCAGCCAGCCGCTCCCAATCGCTGCGAGCGTGCCCCATACGGCCCGCAGGACGAAGCTCCATTGCAACGCATCGTGCGGCGATGCTTCGAAGCGGCACACCGCAATGCCGAGCAGCGCGAACGGTAGCGCGATGCCGTCGTTCAGGCCGCCTTCGGCGGTCAGCGAGAAGCGCAGCAGATCGGTGTCGCCGGGGGCTTCGACCTGGACGTCGTGCGCGAGGACGGGATCGGTCGGCGCGAGCATCGCGGACAGCAGCAACGACGCGCCCCACGACATGCCGAGCCCATACGTGCATAGCAGCGTGAGCACGCCAATGGTCAGCACCATTGCGACGAAGCCCAGACGCAGCGGCAGCAGCCAGCGGCGGTCGGTGGGCGGCACGCGCAGGCGCAGGCCGATGGCGAACAGCGACACCAGCATGCCGACTTCGGTGATGAGGCGCAGGACGGCCGTGTCGCCGTCGAGCCGGACATGCAGCAGGTTCGCGACGCCCGGCCCGAGCAGGAAGCCGATGGCCAGATAGCACATGGCGGTGCTGATCGGAAGGCGTTTGAATGTCGAACTGGCGAGCGCCATGAGAATGAGCACGCCGCCGACGACGAGAAACCAGATCGTCTCGGTCATGAAAGCCTTGAAGCGGTGAGTCGGTTCGAGCCGGGCGAAAGGCCAATGGGGTGGGGCGAGCACGGAGCATGCCCGTATGCGGCGTTCGGCGTAAGATGGCCGGGCATCGCCATCGGCTAATCTTCGTCTTCGTCGTCGTCTTCGTCTTTGCGTTGCGCACAACGGTCAGGGAGGCTCCAGCATGTCACAGCATTTCGATGCAGTCGTCATCGGCACAGGGCAGGGCGGCTCGCCCCTCGCCGTGCGACTCGCGCAAAGCGGCAAGCGCACCGCCGTCGTCGAGCGGCATCTTTTCGGTGGGACCTGCGTGAACTTCGGCTGCACGCCGACCAAAACCTACGTTGCGAGCGCGCGCGCGGCGCACGTTGCGCGCACGGCGGCGAAATACGGCGTGGATATCGGCGGGCCCATTACGGTCGACATGGCGCGCGTGAAGGCGCGCAAGGACGAAGTGATCGGCGCGTCGCGCAACGGCATCGAGCAATGGCTCCATGAAACGCCGAATGTGACGGTATTCAAAGGACACGCACGCTTCACCGGTCAGCATGCGCTCTCTATCGAAGGCAGCGGCGGCGAAACACACCTTATCGACGCCGGCATGATCTTCATCAACACCGGCACGCGCGCCGCGGTGCCGGCCATCGACGGGCTCGACAGCGTGCCCTATCTCACCAATTCGAACGTTCTCGAACTGACGCAAGTGCCCGAGCATCTCGTGATCGTCGGCGCAAGCTATATCGCGCTTGAGTTCGGGCAGATGTTCCGGCGCTTCGGCAGCCGCGTCACGCTGCTCGTGCGCGGCGAGCGCATCCTGACGCGCGAGGACGCCGATATCGCTCGCGCGATACAGGACGTGCTCGTGCGCGAAGGCATCGAGTTTCGCTTCGGCGCAGAGCCGCAGCGCGTCGAACGAACGAACGAGGGTGTGCGCATTTCGCTGCGCGACGAATCCATCGACGCGTCGCATCTTCTCTTCGCGACGGGACGCACGCCGAATACCGACGATCTCGGACTCGACAAGGCCGGCATCGACGTGAACCGGCACGGCCTGATCGACGTGGACGGCCAGCTGCGCACGAAAGTGGATGGCGTCTGGGCAATCGGCGACGTGAACGGGCGCGGCGCTTTCACGCATACGTCGTGGAACGACTATGAGATCGTCGCGGCGAATCTGCTCGATGGCGAATCGCGCAGCGTCGATACGCGCATCATGACGTACGCGGTGTTCGTCGATCCACCGTTCGCTCGCGTCGGCATGAGCGAGGAAGAGGTGAGACGGGACGGCCGCGACGCGCTCATCGCGACAATGCCGATGTCGCGCGTCGGCCGGGCGCGGGAACGCGGCGAGACGGACGGCTTCATGAAAGCGCTCGTCGATGCGAAGACGAAGCGCATTCTCGGCGCGGCGATTTTCGGCATCGAAGGGGACGAAGTGATTCATACGTTCGTCGACATCATGAATGCGGACGCACCGTACACCACGCTGCAACGCGCGATGCACATTCACCCGACGGTGAGCGAACTGGTGCCGACTTTGTTGGGCGATTTGAAGCCGCTGCGGTGAGCGCGGCGCAGCGTTTCATGCAAGGCGCGGCGGCATTATGAATGCCGGGGCGCGACGCGGGGCGCGCCATGCAAGTTCGACCGTTGCTGCGCGAATTGACGTTAGCTTTGTCGGGCCATCTCAGGCCGCTGGCGCAACCACGCGCGCCGGGTTTTTTGCGTACGGGGCGACGGCATTATGAATGCCAACGCGCCATGCACTACTGCCTTGCACTTAATGCAAATGGAAATCGAAGGTCAGCGAGCTGATATAGCCGTTGTTGTGCGACCCAGACCCGCCGACACAATCGCGCCCGTCGCGTCAAACACCCACAGCGCGACGGCATTAAGAATGCCCGACACTGCATGAACCGCGCTGCAATGCGCGATGCACACTGATGGGACGGCGTGAACCCGTGCCGCTGTTCATCAACGTTCCGAACCCGCCCAAGATTCCGCGCTCACTGCCATTCCAGTTCCGGCGCAACGTCCGCGTCGCGCGTCTCTTGCATTCTGAATGCCAACGCGCCGAACAACGAAGACCGCACCCTGTCGCGAAGTACGTGCGACCCACAGCTCAAGCCTCAACCGGCGGCTTCTGCACGTTCTTCGCCGCGACTTCCGCCCCCCGCGTTTCCGGCATCGCGAGCCAGACGAGCGCGACCGCGATCGCGCCCGCCGCCGCCAGCCCGAAGAAGCTCATCGCCGTGCCGAAGCGGTCGGCGGCGAAACCGGCCGCCGCCGTCGAAAGCGTTGCGCCGACGCCCGCCGCGAGGCCGAAGAAGCCGATCGTCAGGTTGTAGTGGCCGCGTCCGCCAGCGACATCGGCGGCAATGAGCGGCAGCATCACGCCGAATACGGCCGCGCTGATGCCGTCGAGCATCTGCACCGGCACGAGCAGATACGGACTGCTGACGCCCGCAAACAGTAGCGCGCGCACCGGCAACGCACAAAAGCCGAGAATCAACACCGGACGGCGTCCCCACTTCTGCGCCTGCCGTCCGACCCAGGGCGAAAGGGCTGCCACGATGAACTGCGGCACGATGATGCACGCTGCAATCACGAGTTGAACGTTGTCGCCCATGTGCGCCGTCACCTCGCCGGCGGCGAGATTGAGCATCGCCGCGTTCGAAAGGTGAAACAGCACGACGCACGCGGCGAAGATCAGCAGGCGCTTGTCTTTCAGCAGTTCGCGCAGCGATTCGCGCTCCTCGCCCTCCGGCGTGAGCTTCGGCTTGCCGGGCGTGCGCGGCACGGCGGGCAGCGGATCGTAATGAATCATGCGCAGCGCGAAAATGGCGGGCAGCGCGAGCGCCGCCGTCAGGAAGAACACCGAGCGCAGCGACAGATACTCGCCGAACGCGCCCATCAGCGCCGCCGTGAGCGCGCTGCCGATGGACGCCCAGCGCGCATTGCGCCCGAGCCGGTCGCCGAGATCGGCGCGCGAGACGAGCGCGAGCGAGATCGCGGCCATCGCCGGGACGAGCATGCAGCTCGCGAAGCCGTGCAGCACTTCCGCCGCGAACACGGGGACGAACGTCGGACTCGCGGCGAGCAAGAGCGCGCTCGCGATGATCGCGACGATCGCCGAAAGGGCCGCGAACTTCTTGTTGCGCATGGCGTCGACGAGCGCGCCCGCGGGAAGCTGGCTCGCCATCGCGCTGATCGTGCCGACGGACAGCATCAGGCCGATCTCGCCCTGCGTCCACTTGTTGGCCGCAAGGTACGAAGCGATGAACGGGCCGAAGCCGGTCTGCACGTTGGCGACAAAGAAGTTCAGCCAGTCGAGCGCGCGCAGACTGCGTGCAATTACCATGTCGTGAATCGGTTATCCATGTGGTGTTCCGTTATCGGGCCGGGCGCGCGCCGGACGAGGGCGTTTGCGCCGCGACCGCGCCCGAGGCGGTCGTGCCGCCGGAGCTGGCCGAGCCTGCTCCGCTCGCCGCGCCGCTCGCCGCCGCCGACGAAGCCGGCGCGGGAACGACCGGTGACACGATCTTGATCGGCTGCTCGGGCGCGTAGGTGGGCGCGGCTTTCAGTTGCGCGTCGTTGAAATCCATCTGCAGCGCGAGTTGCTTGTTGCGCGAGACTACTTGTAGATCGCCCCAGTTCACCGCGACGTGGCGCTTTTCCGCGGCGAGCGAGCTCGACAGATCGACGACGAGCGCCTGCGGTTGCGCCTGCGAATCGACGAGCACGTCGACCACGCGGCCGATGCGCGCGCCGTTTTTCTGCGTCACCGTCGAATCGACGAGTTGCATGAAGTTCGACGGCGCCTCGCTGACGGGCTGCGGCTTCGGCACCGGGTCCGCCGCCGGCTTGCCCTTTGCGGGCGGCGGCGGTGGCAGGAAGGTGATCGGCGCGGTCTTCGAATTCGGCGTAAAGCGAAACGCCGTCCACGGGAAATTGACCTTGCGATCGCCGATGCCCATGAAGCCCGACAGGTTGACCATCAGCAACCTGGGTTTCGCCGACGGATCGACGTACAGATCGACCGCGCGGCCGACCACCTTGCCATCGGGACGCTGAACTTCGGCATCGAGCAGGCCGTGAAGCTGGTCGTGCTGCATGAGGCGCGTCGAGATGATCTGCGGCGGCGGCGGCGGCTCGGGCGGCTCGGGCGGCGGCGTCACGACCGGCTCCGGCGGCTTCGGTTTCACCACGCGGCGCTTCGGCTTGGGCGCGGGCGCCGGCTTCACGGCGGACGCGGGCTCCGGCACGGTGACGACCGGCGCCGGTTCTTCCGGCTCGTTGGTTTCGGTCTCGCTCGGCCCCGGAATGTACGAATGCTCGACGATGGGCGCGGGCGTCTGCTGCTGAAAGACCCCGCAGGCCGACAGGCTGCACGCGGCGAGCACGACAAGCACCGAGGATAGCCGCAGCGCGCGCATGCGTTGGACGAGGGCGCATACCAGGGCAAACAGCCGCGCCGCCGCGCGCCCGATCGAAAGAGCCGGCGCAAAGGCGGCCGCGCCGACCGACGACGCATCGCCCCGATGCGAGATACCGCCTGCCATCACAAACGCTCCATGTGTCCGGGCCGCCTTCCAGTTGTTGTTGGTATCGATGAACGCGCTGCGCGCTCGCGTCCTTGTTCCTTCGATGCGCTCATGCGCCGCGCGCCGCCGGGTCGTCCGCACCGTCCGCGTTCTTGGCGAGGCGCGCCGCCGTATCGGACGCGCCCATTCTCGCGGCGGCTTCCCGCGCGGACAAGCCGCCCTGATCGCGGGCGTCCGGATTCGCGCCGCGAGCGATCAGCAGATCCAGAATTTCGACGCGGTTGAACATGGCCGCGATCATCAGCGCGGTACGGCCATCGGGCGATGCGCCTTCGACGTCCGCGCCGTGATCGAGCAGCGTCTGCGCGACGTCCTTGAAGCCCTTGAACGCGGCGCCGGCAATCGGCGTCTGGCCGTTGTCGTTGCGCATGTCGGGATCGGCCTTGTGTTCGAGCAGCACGCGCACGGCATCGGCGTGGCCGTGATAGCTCGCGAGCATCACGAGGCTGTCGCCCTTGTCGTTGCGCAGGTTCGGCGGCAAGCCCTTCTGAAGCCAAACCTCGAGCAGGGCGGCATCGCCCCGGCGCGCAGCGTTGAAGACTTCGTTCGCAAACGCGATGGTCTCTTCGTCGGGGCCTTCGCGCTCCCGTCGTTCCGGGTTCTGATTGCTGTCCTGCTGCATGTTCGGCTCCGTGTCGGGCGCTCTGCGGCGCGCCGTTTCGTCGTAACGCGTTCGATGATGCGCGTGGACTTGCGCTGATTCATCGGGAGCATACACAGGTTGATGATGCTCCGCGCCTGAGTGCGTGCCTGCGGCGACGGTCGATGGAGAGCCCGGGCAGCAGGTTTTGCGCCAAGTCTTTCGCCGTTCGCGACGACTTGACGCCGCGGCGCGCGCGCCCTTAGTCTCGACGCAACCATTTGCAGCCATGTGCAACCCCTGGCCACCTGCGCGCTCACACTCGATGCAAGCCCCATCCAATACTCAAGCCAGCGTGCGCCGCCGCGCGCCCGCCGCCGAACGCAATCGCGATGCGATTCTAACGGTGCTCGCACGCGTGCTGCCGCCAGGCGGCACGGTTCTCGAAATCGCGAGCGGCACCGGCCAGCATGCGGTGCATTGCGCGGCCGCGCTGCCGAACATCGTCTGGCAACCGAGCGATCCCGACGCCGCCGCCCGCGATTCCATCGCCGCGTGGCGCACACATGCGGGCCTCTCCAACCTCGCCGCGCCGCTTGCCATCGACGTGACCGAGAGCGACTGGGGCATCGGCGACGTGGCGGCGATCGTTTGCATCAACATGATCCATATCGCGCCATGGCAAGCGGCCGAGGCGCTCTTTCGCGGCGCGGCCGAGCGGCTCGCTGCGGGCGGCGTACTGTACCTGTATGGGCCGTATCGGCGCAACGGGGCGCACACCGCGCCGAGCAACGAAGCATTCGATGTCCAGCTGCGCGCCACCGATCCGCGCTGGGGCGTGCGCGACATGGAAGCGGTCGAGGCGCTCGCGCACGACGCGGGATTCACGCTCGCCGAAGCCGTTCCGATGCCGGCGAACAACTTCAGTCTCGTATTCGTGAAAGACGCGAAGCCGTAAGCGCCGCCGCGTGCGGCTTTTCGCTTGCGCCGAAATGCGCGTCGCCGTGTAGACTGCGGAGGTCGTTCGTCGTGTCGTTTTTTGCGCCGCTCCGACGGCGCGTAACCCCGATCTCCCTCTACCGGAGGCGTTCTACATGCACGCAGCGTTGCCGCAAGGCGATGAGGATGGCGCTCTGACCGATACGCCGGGAAGCCCGCGCGACTTGCGCCGCACCGACATTCACCCCGATCACTGGTATCCGCTCGCGTGGTCCGGCGAAGTGAAGCGCGGCCGCGCGCACGCGGTCCGCTTTGCCGGCGACCCGATCGTGCTCGTGCGCACGGACTCGGGCCATGTGTTCGCGCTCGAAGACCGCTGCGCGCATCGGCAAGTGCCGCTCTCCGCGGGCGTGGTCGACGGCGAGTCCATTCGCTGCTGCTATCACGGCTGGACCTACGACTGCACCGGCCGCTGCACCGACATTCCCTATCTCGGCCGCGAGCGTCTGCCCAACGGCGTGCGCGCGTATCCGTGCCGCGAGGAAGCGGGGCTCGTCTTCGTCTTCACGGGCGACCCGCAGCGTGCCGCCGCCGTGAAGTTTCCTTCGCTCGTGAGCGCGACCGACAAGGCCTACAAGACGCGTCGCTTCGGCCGCGAAGTGAAGTGCCATTACACGTTCATGCACGAGAACCTGATGGACATGAACCATCAGTTTTTGCATCGCCGGCAGATGGGGAGCATGCGGGCGCGCTCGCTCGGGCGTCGCCGGGGCGAGGACTGGATCGAAGTGGACTACACCTTCGCGCGCGAAGCGGGCAAGCAGCCGATCGGCGAGGCGCTCGTGTTCGGGCAGAAGCGCGGCGAGAAGCCGGACGCGTCGCAGAAGGACGTCATGACGATCCGCACGGACTACCCGTACCAGACGCTCAAAATCCGCACGAAAGACGACACCATGGTGATGGACCTATGGATCGCCTACGTGCCGCTCGACGCCGAGCAGCGCACCAACCGCACCTTCGGCCTGTTGTCGATTCGCCGCCCGAAGATTTCCAGCCTGCTCGACGTCGCATGGCCGCTGCTCGTGTGGTTCACCGAGCGCATTTTCAAGGAAGACCGGTGGATCGTCGAGCGCGAGCAGGAAGCGCACGACCGGCAGGGCGCGGACCACAATCACGAAGTCTTTCCGGTCATCAACGAACTGCGCGCGCTTTTGATGGAGCACGGTGTGCCGCACGGTGCAGCCGGCGCGCATCCGGGCGACGGCCGGCGCGTGCATCGCATCGTGCCCGTGCAGGAAGTGCCCGCACCGTGAGCGCGACACTGCGGCGCGGCGTGCCCGGATTGCGGCCGTCGCGCGGCGGCGTTATACAGGAAGCGTGCACAGCTACGAAGGCAGACCATCATGAACGACGACCCGACCGATCCGCGCCCGCTTTCCCCGAACGTCGACGAAGCGCATCCGAATGTCGAGCATTTCGATGCGGCCATCACGCACGTCGGTGAATCCGTCGCCGCCGGACGAATGGCCGCAGGCGCGGCGAAGGGCATCTTGTACAGCCTGATCGAGACGCTCGGCACGCTCGTCGGCGACCCGGATCTGCCTTCGCACGCCCGCTCGGGCTATGAAGGGCTGCTGGAGACCGCTCGCGAACTGCGCGCGAAGATCGAGCAGTAGGGTTCTTGCGTCGCGCTTTACGGCCGGAGCGCACGGGAGCGGGCTGCTCGCCCGTGTACATTTGCTTGCGACTCGCTGTCGCGCTTGTCCATTGTTTCTCTTTCTTCTTGGCGAGTGCCGAGCCCGTTAACCGCCCGGCAACCCGCCGCGCGGCTTGCCGGCCGGCGCATCAGCGCCGGTCATGCGTTGGTTTTCTGTCACTTTCGTGCCCGGTTGCCAAATATTTGCGCGCTAGCAAATACTGGTTAACCACACGGTGAAAAAAAAAGACACCAGTACGCGCGATTCTTTCGAATTCCATCCGCAAGCCATACACTTGCCAGCGATAAAAGTTGCGCTCGCGGCGCGATAGCGCGCCGGTTTCGGCGTCGACGACGAAGAATCCGCTCATACCGCACAAAGCAAGAGGAGAAAAAATGAAGGGCTTGAAACTGACTAAGGCCGCTGTCATCGCAGCGACCGCGTTCGCAGCCGCTGCGCCGGCGTTCGCGCAAAGCAGCGTGACGCTGTACGGTATCGTCGACGATTCGATCGTCTATCAGAACAGCCAGACGAATCTGGCGAAGACCCAGCCCGGCCGTTCTAACGTCAAGCTCGCCTCGGGCATCTGGGCGGGCAGCCGCTTCGGCCTGAAGGGCGCGGAAGACCTCGGCGGCGGCAACAAGGCCATTTTCCAGTTGGAGTCGGGCTTCAACATCAACAACGGCGCGCAGCAATACGCCAACGCGATGTTCGGCCGCCAGGCATGGGTCGGTCTCACGAATGCGAACTTCGGTACGCTGACCGTGGGTCGCCAGTACACGTCCTACTACACGCTGATGTCGCCGTATAGCCCGACCAACTGGCTGACCGGCTATTTCGGCGCGCACCCGGGCGATCTGGACGAACTCGATACGATCTACCGCGCGAACAACTCGGTCGTGTACACGTCTCCGAAGCTGTATGGCTTCACGGTCAGCGGGTCGTACTCGTTCGCAGGCGTGCCCGACAGCGTGTATCAGGGTTCGACGTGGTCGGCCGCGATCCAGTATCAGCAAGGCCCGATCGGCGGCACGGTGGCCTTCACGCGCATCAACAACTCAACCGTCGGCGGCGGCGTTTACGGCGATGCATCGACGACTAACACCGCAGGTCAGTCGGGCGTGTCGGCCGTGACCAACGGCTACCAGGGCGCGCAAGCCCAGAACCGCTTCGCGGTGGGCCTTGGCTACACGTTCAACAGCGCGTGGGACATCACCGCGACGTACACCAACGTTCAGTACATTCCGGGCATCAACTCGAAGTTCACCGACGAAGCCGTCTTCAATACGGCCGGCACGGTGCTGCACTGGAAGGCGACGTCGGCATGGGACTTCGCGGCAGGCTACAGCTACACGTGGGCCAGCAAGGCGAACGGCATTTCGGATGCCGCGTCCTACCACCAGTTCAACCTGTCCCAGTACTACTCGCTGTCGAAGCGCACCGGCCTGTACGCACTGGAAGCGTTCCAGCGCGCCAACGGTCGTACGCTCGCACAGCCGACGTTCTCGCCGACCGGCGCGGTAAATGCACAGACGGCCGCGAACGCGACCATCGGCGACGGCTTCAACACGGCTCCGTCGGCGTCGCGCAGCATGTTTGCAGCAGGCGTGGGCATCATCCACCGCTTCTAAGCCGCACCTGCTTCACAGCAAACCGGACGCCTCGGCGTCCGGTTTTTTTTCGCCGCGAAATCGCACGAACGCTTTCCGTCAGATGAACATCCCGCCCGACACCTCGACGCGCTGCGCCGTCATCCAGCGGTTGCCGTCTGAGAGCATGGCGGCGATGGCGCCGCCTATGTCGTCCGGCAGGCCCACGCGACCGAGCGCCGTGTTCTGCGCTACGAATTCGTTCACTCCCTGATCGTCGCGCACGACGCCGCCGCCGAAATCCGTTTCGATCGCGCCGGGGGCGATGACATTGACCGTGATGCCGTGCGGTCCCAACTCCTTCGCGAGATAACGCGTCAGCACTTCGACGCCGCCTTTCATCGCCGCATACGCCGCGTAGCCCGGCAGCGCGAAGCGCGTCAGTCCGCTCGATACGTTCACGATGCTGCCTTCCTCGTGCAGAAACGGTAGCAGCGCCTGCGTCAGAAAGAAGGGCCCCTTCAGGTGTATGTTCACGAGCTGGTCGAACTGCTCGGGCGTCGTGTCGGCGAAAGCCGCGTGTATGCCGATTCCCGCGTTGTTCACGAGGAAATCGAAGTTCGTGCGTTCGAACGATTGTTCGAGCGCCTTGCATACTTCATCCGCGAAGGCGCCGAAGGTTTCGCTGCGGGAGACGTCGAGCTCCAGCATCGCGCACTTGCAGCCGAATTCTTCGATCTCGCCGGCCACGGCTTCGGCCGCGGCCGCGTCGCTGTGCCACGTACCGATGATGCCCACGCCCTGTTGCGCGAGCTTGAGTGCCGCGCTGCGCCCGAGCCCGCGGCCCGCTCCCGTGATGACTGCCACTTTCGCGCTCATGGTTCCGTCCACTGGCTGCTCCTTTGGGTTCGTCCTGCGACTTGCGTTCCGCGAGTCGTATTTCGCGTGTTGCATCGGGTGACTACAGCACTTTAGGACGACGCGGTCCGCAATGGAAACGTTGCGCGACGTTGCGCCACTTCGCGTGGGACGGCGCGCGTCGGGCGCATGGCTTGCTTCCAGAGAACGACCTTAAGCATCCGAGGAGAAGCAGCGATGACAGCGCAAACGAATTCGAATGCAAAAGACCAGACCGGCTCGACGTCGGGCTCGGGCGACCCGGTCGGACTCGAGCGGCCTTTTCGCCTGTTCGCCGTGGAGCAGCGCGTGCTGGCGCAGAACATCGATGGCAAGGTGATCGACATCGGCGCGATGGAATCGAAGGGCGGCGAATACTGCGCGCGCCTGGACGTGGACGACATCGCGGTCGAACCGAAGCGCAGCCCCGAGCTTGCGCTGAAGGCGCTGGTCGACAAGCTGACGTTCGATTATCTCGACGGCCTTTTCACGAGCGAAGGCGAAGCCGAGGTGGCCGGCCGCTTGCAGGATTTCCCTAGCGTCGAGTTCGAACTGGAAGAACCGCTGCCGCGCGATATGGTGGATAGAACGCCGCCGCAGCTCTTCTAAAAGAGCGCTCGGTGTTCCGACCAGTGTCGAAAGCGCATACAGAATACCGGACGGTCGGAGCTAGTTCGCAAGGCCAAGGCCGACCGGCTCTTGAGCGCGTCCGCCGACGCGCGGCTCCTTGTAGCGGACTTCCTTTAGGGCAACCCCATCTTATGAATTCTGTAGGCAGATGGGTCTGTTTCTTATGTTCCGACCGGGAGCGCGCGCAACTGGTCACGCAGGGCAGGGAACGCATCCAAAAAGCCGGGTGCGCCGAGCCGGTTTGCAAGGCTGCGGTCCACCGTCTCGTTGAGCGCGGATCCGGCGACGCGCGGCTCTTTCTTGCAGACGTCTTCGAGCAAGGGATTCATCTTCGTGAATTCTGAATACGAGTCGATCGGTTCGCAGCAGTACGCCTCCTTCGGAATCTCGATCGGCTTATCGAACGTAAGGCCGTGCAATTGCCCCTTCTGCCGTAGCCATTCCGCCGGAATCAGCGGCAGCAGGTCGGCGGGATCGCGCGGCGGGCTCAGATAGCCGCCGCCCACGTTGGCGTGGGCGCCCGCGAACCATCGCTGTTCGAGCGGCAACGCCCCGCGGTCCTCGGTGCCCTTCGTCCAGAGCGTAGGCTTGTAGAGCGAACGGAACTCGTTCGCCGCTATCGCGTGGTACGCCGCGCGCGTGGTGTTGGCGAGCGTGGTGTCGTGGAAGTTGTAGTAGCTGGAAAAGCCCGGCACCGGCAGCCCGCCGATCGGAATACCCAATTCGCCGACGGTATCCCACACGCCGATGAACGCGACGTCCACCTCGCGCGCGAACTGCTTCCGGTACGCCTGCACCGAGTCGTCGGATGGCCCTACGCCCTGATCGCGATAGATGCCGTACGCCTGATCGATGGATTCATCGCTCCAGTCGTTCGATAGACCGCATTTGCGGATGAGGCCGGCCAGACTGCGCGCGGAGTAGGCGCCGCGCGAGAAGCCGAAGATATAGATCGATGCATCGGGCTTGTACCGCTGGCACAGCCACGCGTAGCCGCTTTTGATGTTCGCGGAGAGGCCGTCACCGAACGCGCCGCCGAGAAACTTGTTCGCCAGCGCGAATAGGCCGTTGCCCTGCGTGCCGACGCCCGGCACGTACAGCGTCTCCTGATCGTCCGTCTCGGGCGCGAGCTTGTAAAGCAGGTAGGCGTTGGTGCGGTCGTTCGGCTCGTTCCAGGTGCCGTCGAAGAAAATGGCGAGTCTCATGGCGGGCGTCTCCTGAACGTAGCCTTTCAGCTAACAGATAGGAGATGGCCGCGCCGCCCGCAAGGCCGCCTTTGCATGCAACATGCAGACGGCGCGGCGACGCTGTATTTTGGCGGATACGGGAGAGGCTCGCGATCGAGCATCGACTCACGCATCCCGTCTTCCTGCGGAGGTAAATCATGAATACCAAACGCCTAAAGGCTGTCGCCCTGATCGCGGGCGCCATGCTCGCGAGCGAAACGGCGCATGCACGCGACGATGGCCCGCGTTTCGCGCAGGACCGTCTCGATGCACTCGTCGCTCAACATGCGGAGGCGAGTCGGCACATATCGCATGGGCGTGGACAGGCAACGCCGCCCGAGCGCCGCGACGCACCCAAAGACGCGTCCTAGAAAGTAGTTGCGTGGCTAGCTAGTCCCGTTGCTTCGCCCGACGCAACGGGCGGCAAAGCTGTGCGTGCGCGTCCAACGTTGAAAATGGTATGAGAATTGCTTTCGGCCCCGAGGCTCCGCGGCCACTGCGCCGACGATCCTTCTCGCTGACCTCACTCAAGGCCATATGAACCGGACGACACCGACCCAGAAATCAACGAAAGCCCTATCCATCGCTCTGCTCAGCGCGACCTTCCTCGCGGCGGGCTGTTCGGGCATCGGCCCCACACGGCTCAAGGCCGACCAGGTGGATTACGCCCGCGCGCTCGGCGACGCGCAGAAGCGCGAAATTCTCGCGGCCATCGTCGGACTGCGGTTCGCCGATGCGCCGTCGTTTCTCACGGTGAGCAGCATCATCGCCGCCTATACGTTCGATGCAACGGGCGGCGCAATTTTGAATGCAGGTTCCGGCGCGCAGCCGAATTACGCACAAGCGTCGGGCAGCGTCTCGTATTCGAATCACCCGACGTTCACCTTCACTCCGACCACCGGCGACGCGTACGCCAGCGCGTACATTCGCCCGCTGTCGCCGACGCTCGTGTTGCCGCTCGCGGAAAGCGGCATTCCGGTCGACTTGTTGCTGCGCATCACCGCGCAGTCCATCGCGGGCCTGCAGAACGGCAATGCGCTCGGCGGTCCCAACGCGTCGGGCGCGCCGGATTTCTTCCTGTTGCTTCAGGCGCTGCGCCGTTTGCAACTTGCCGGCGAACTCAATGTGGAAACGCGCGACCAGGATCATCAGCCGCGCATTTTCATGACGCTCGGCGCGACGCGCAGCGGCGCGAACAAGCAGACCACCGACGACCTCGCGCTCGTGCGCAGGCTCCTGCATCTTTCGCCGAAGATGAAGACCTACGAGATCGTGTACGGACAGTCGGCGGATCATGATCGCATTCCGATGGTCACGCGCTCGGTGCTCGGCATTCTCACGGATCTCGGCGCGCAGATTCCGGTGCCTGATTCGCAGGTGGGCAGCGGGGCGACGAAGCCGACGATCGGGCTGATCGGCGGCGAAACGCGTCCGACGATCGTCGTGAAGGTCGGCGAGAAAGCGCCGCCGGACGCCTACGTGAGCGTGCTCTACGACAAGTCGAACTACTGGATAGACCGCGCCGACTTCGATTCGAAGTACGCATTCACCGTGGTGCAGAACCTGATGGCGCTCGGCGAGGTGACGGATACGGCCAAGGCGCCGGTCGTTACGATTCCGGCCAACTGACGCGCGGCATTTTGCATGCGGCGTGATGCATGCAGAATGCCAGCCGCAGCCTGTCCGCATGCGCTGACGCTCGCCTTCAGCGCCGCGACGCGCGGCTCGAAGCGTCGCTTCCTCGAAGCCGCCGGGAACAGGAAAGCGGGCGCGAGCCGACAAGCTTCGCGACGCGCGTTGCCCGCAAACCTTAACCCCGCCCGCCCGCACGCCAGGCATTTTGCATGCAGCGTCTTGCACGCAGGATGCCGCCGCCCGTTCTCGCGCATCGGACGCAAGCGTTACCAGAAGCAGCGACGTGCGCTTGCATGCGTGGCTTACTGAAAGAGCCGTCAGCAGGAATGGGCAGGCGCGCACAGAAGGTCCTCGACGGGTGTTCCCCGCCAACTCGAACCTCCGGAACGCGCGCGGCAACGCCTGCCATCGCATCTTTAGGTACTACGCTTAATGTGAGTGACTCCCATCCACGACCGACGTACACCTTCCTCAAGAGCCCGGTCGGCGGCCCGAACGAACGCGACCAGCAACCCTCATTCGCGCCCACGCGTCCTGCAAATCATGAAGTACTGCGAACTGATCCACCACGGCGCGTGCGGCACCGGACTGGTATGCACTGCATCGACAACGAAGCGCTCGCTCACGAGCTTGCGAAGTTCGCGAAAATCGAAGCCCTTGTGCGTCGTGCGCGGGTTCGGCGGCCGGCTTACGCGCATGCCGATCATCGCCTTAAGCAATTCCGCGGGCGTGTATTCCGACTTCAGCGTGCGGCTGCGGATCATCCAGTTCGACACTTTCGGCGCGATCGCGAGTCCGTACATGATCGGTACTGAAATGACGAGCGCGCCGTCCGGCTTCAGGATTCGCGCAGCGTCATCGAGCAGCGCGTCCACTTCGCGGGCATAAAGATGCTCGCAGACCTCGAAAGCCGTCAGCACGTCCACGCTACGCGATGCAACCGTGTCCAGCGACTCCGCATACTTCACTTCGGCGAAGGCGGGCGCCATGAACTTGTCATGGCCGATCAGCGTGATGTCACGCCGCGACTCGCCGAGCGTATGCAGGAAAAGGCCCGGTCCCGCGCCGAAGTCCACCACGGTTCCGCGTGCGGGGCATAGACCGGTGACGAGTTCGGTCGCCATGGTCATGCGCGTGCGATGGGCGAAGCGCGCGAGCGGATTGATCGAGTTGACGGTTTGTTCTTCGTACGAGATTTCGCGCATGACAGAGTCCCCGTTGTTATGACTTTTATCGGACCGGCCGGGTCCGTATTTCGGCGCAGCAAAGCGTTTTTATTTGTCGTTTCCGGCGATATTGCCGGGACCCGCGGCCCGGTGCAATCGGCGGCGGTAGGCGTTAGACGCCGAACTTCTGCCGCCGCCCGCCATCGCGGTGCGCAACGAAAAGCGGCATCCACGCTACACCCAGAGCCAGATGCCGCATGCGATGAGCGCCACACTCCAGAGCCAATCGAGGTTGACCCAGCCCGTGCGCAGGAACGCGAGGCCGGTGCGCTCATGCAGCGACATGGCGGCCAGCGCGATGACCGCGATCACAGCGAGCATCGCCACCGTATGCACCGACAGCGCGAGCGCGCCGGCCTCGAACGCGGCTGCCGATGACGCGCCCGCCGCGCCCGCGCTTGCACCCGCGCCCCCGCACAGCGGCAGCAGGGCGGGCACCAGCATCAAGCCCGCGCCGTGCGCGCTGGACATCACGAATGACCATAGCGCGAGACCCGCGAGGCCGGTCCGCATGCCCACCGTCGGCCGTCCGCGATGTCCGCGCCACGCACGCCATACGCCCCAGCCGATCAGACACACGCCGCAGCCGCGCACAAGCGTCTCATGGCCGACCACCGAGCCGAGCGTCAGCACGCCCGCGAGCACCAGCGCCACCGACGCCGCATGTCCGAGCGCAATCGGTACGAGCGACACCAGCACCACGCGCCTGCTATGCGCATAGAGACCGAGTGCCAGCGCGAACAGCCAGCCCATCGCGGGATTCACGCCATGAAACGCGCCGAGGCCCGCCGCCGTGAGCCAGAGCGAGGGCGGAGCGGCATTCATGAGAAGGCGTCTTGCGCGAGCATCATGGATGACTCACGGATAACAATAGGAGTCCGAAGAACAATCGCCGCCTTGCAGGCGGATTTGATGCGGGCGATGTCCCTTCGGCCAGTCGATGAAGAACTTCTCGTCGATGGAAAGGCCGCCGTTCGGATCGGCGTCGAGCTTGACCATCCATCCGTCGATGCCTTCGGGATAGAACTGCGCATCCACTGCGCCGTAGAGCGAGTTGGTGAAGTACACGCGTCGTCCGTCGCGGCTGACTTCGACCATCTGCGGCCCGCCGTTGAGCGAACCGTTCTTCGCGCCCGCATGCGTCGCGCGCGCGACCACGCCGCCAATGCGGACCTTGCCCGTGAGTTTCGGCGCGAAGGGGTCCGAGACATCGTATTGCAGCATGTCGCCCGTGCCCCAGCATGACACGTAGAGGAAACGGTCATCCATCGAGAGATCGATATCGGACACGAGCGGCGGCACCGCGCCGAAGCCCTGCAAGAGCGGGGGCAGCACCGAGGCATCGGCGGGCTCGGCCGGAATGTCGATCACTTTCTTCACGGCCCATTTGTCCTTGTCGCGATACCACGTCCAGATCGACGAAGAGAGGTCCTTCAGGCTGATGACGCAATTGACGAAGCCATACGCCTTGGTCGGATCGTGGGCGGGGCGCAGTTCGAAGACGAGTTGGTACTCGTCGCCGAAATCGATTTCCTGAACATGCTTTCGCTTCGTGAAGTCCCAGAAATGCAGCTTGCGCCCGTACTTCGCGCCGAGCAGCAGTTCGGGCACGAGGCCCTCTTCGAAGGTGTCGGGCGTGCCCCATTCGCTCGTCACCATCGTGTCATAGCCGAGATGCCACCAGCCGTCGTAGGCCAGTTGCTGCGGTCCGCGATCCACTTCCCAGCGGCCCAGCGGATCGAAGCTCTGTTGATCGAGCAGCAGCACGCCGCCGGGCGCCTTGCCTTCGGCGTTGCCGAGCGCGGTGACATAGATGCCGCCCGGTCCGCAATGCACCGTGTGTGGACGCGTATAGCCGGTTTTTTCGGCCAGCTCTTCAGGCTCGATCGTCTTGACGATGACCGGGTTCTTCGGGTCAGGCTTCGTATCGACGATATGAATCCGCGACGAACGCAGTCCCGGCACGACGAGATAACGCCGCTCCATATGCGGATGCGGCGCGTTCGGGCACAGACACGACGAGCACGCGTTCCAGCCGAAGTGATGCAGTTCGTCGCCGGCGTCGGGCATCGTCAGTTCGCCGACGATCTGCGCATAGCTCGATGAATCCGGGTCCACATCAACGACGGCGAGCTTGTCCGGGCTCTTGCGCTCGGGATCGAACGTCGCGACGTAGGCAAGCGTTTCGCGGGGCGCCTTCGCAGCGAGACGCGGGGAAGGGTAGAAGCTCGGGTCGGGTTTCCATGTCGCCATGTCGTGTCTCCCTCATGCGGTCCTCTGCACTATAGGACATGGTTGCAGCGCATGCGGCGGCTCGCATATAAGGGATTGCGCAATACAAAGCTGTCGCGCCGCAATCACGGGTGGCTTAGACTGGGGACTTCTCAAAGAGGACGGTTCGACGGATGTTCAGCTACGTAGGCGGCTGCGTGCTCTTCGCCGCACTTTTACACGCGACCTGGAACGCGATGCTGCACGGCAACGCGGACCGCTTCCTCTCCATGACGTGGATGAGCCTTTGCATCGGCATCGTGTCCGTGGTGGCCATTCCTTTTCTGCCGCTGCCCGCGAGCGGCGCATGGCCGTGCATCGTGGCGTCGGGGCTCGTGCATATCGGCTACAACATGGCGCTCGTGCGTGCCTATCAGGGCGGCGACCTCGGCGCGACGTATCCCATCGCGCGCGGTTCTTCGCCGATGCTCGTCGCACTCGGCGCGGCATTCTTCGCGCGCGAGCATCCGGGCGCGCTCCCCGTGGTGGGCATCGTGCTGGTATCGGCGGGCATTGTGTGGCTCGCGTTGCAGCGCGGCAATCTGTCAGGAAAGGGCGCGTTGGCCGCGTTCGTCACGGGCGCGACCATTGCCGTCTATACCGTGATCGACGGCATCGGCGTGCGGGCTTCGGGGCACGCGCTCTCCTATACGGCGTGGATGTTCGCGTTCTATCTGCTGATGCTGCCGCTTTTCATCGCGCTGCGAGGGCGGCATGCGTTGCGCGCGCCCGCTGCCGCCGTCGCGCAAAACGTGACAGGCGGGCTCGTGTCGGTGGCCGCATACGGCATCGTCATCTGGGCGATGCAGTTCGGCGCGATGGGTGCCGTCTCCGCTCTGCGCGAAACGAGCGTCGTGTTCGCGGCGCTCATCGGGCGCATCTTCCTCGGCGAGCAACTGACCGCGCGACGCCTGCTGGCCTGTTGCGTGATCGCGGCAGGCGCCGTGTGCATCGGCGCGTGAGATTCGCGTGTCTCGCGGCGACGCGAGCACCTACAATGAAAGCGTTGCCCCTCGAGTCCGAAGGAGGTTGCGATGACCGAGCCGATGATCAGCTTGATGGTGGGAGTCGTCGTGGTGCTATGCGCCATCGTGATTCTCGTGATGCATCACAAGCATCCGAACATTCATCCGCCGAAAGCACGCTGGCTGGACACGCATCCGCCGCGAGACTGGACGCATCGCAGGCACTGAACGAGCGTGCGGACGCAAACGGCGCCGGTTCACGCCGGCGCTTCTTGGGTGAACGCATGCACATCAACGCCGCGCGCCTTTCATCGCTTCGGCTTCCATTGCCGCGTGCCATTCCTCGCTGCTTTCGATCGGGTCCATGGCATCGTCGATGAAAGCCGAGGCGCGTTCGGCCACCGCGCGCGCGTCGTCGTCCGCGACTTCATCCATCGCGCTTTCTTCGTCGGGCGGCTCCAGCATGTCGCGCAGCATCGCGCGCAATTCGGGCGTATTCCACGGCTCGCCGCGCTGCTTCTTCTTTTTGATGTAGTGCCTGACTTCAGCATCCTGCTCAGGCGTGAGCGGTAGCCCGCGGAACGTGCGGTTCGCGTCTAGATCGATCATTCCAACCTCCTCGCCCGATGCACGCGTGCGATCGGGCGCCCTCAGTGTAGTCCCGTTTTTGCCGATGGATGCGCCGCATGGCCTCGATAAAGCCGGCGTCTCGCGTCACGCCGCATGCGTCGTATAGAATGGCCCGCTTTTCCGAACAACATCGAAAGCGCCGCCATGTGGTTCAAGAATCTTCAGCTTCACCGTCTTCCCGTTCACTGGACCGTCACGCCCGATCAGATGCAGCAGTGGCTCGCGCCGCTTGCGTTCAGCGATGCATCGAGCATCGAAAACGAGCGGCGCGGCTGGGTCTCGCCGCGCGGCGACGATGCGCTCGTCTACACCGTCAATCGCCAGATGCTGCTCACGTACCGCGCGGAGAAGAAGCTCTTGCCCGCATCGGTGGTCACGCAGTTCACGAAGGAACGCGCGCTGGAACTCGAAGAGCAGCAGGGCTTCAAGCCGGGCCGCAAGCAGATGCGCGAACTGAAGGAGCAGGTGACCAATGAACTGCTGCCGCGCGCGTTCAGCATTCGCCGCGATACGCGCGTGTGGATCGATCCGGTGCACGGCTGGCTCGCCATCGACGCGGCATCGGCCACGCTCGCCGACGACATCATCGGCTTGCTGGTGAAGTCGGTCACGGACTTGCCGCTCGCCAGCGTGCGGGTTGCGCGCTCGGCCGTGTCGGCGATGACCGAATGGCTGCTGACGGGCGACGCGCCGGCGGGCTTCACGCTCGATCGCGATACCGAGCTGCGTTCGGCGGGCGAGGGCAATGCGACCGTGCGCTACGTCGGTCACGCGCTGGAGGCGGAGGACATGCGCCGCCATATCGAAGCCGGCAAGCAGTGCATGCGTCTTGCGATGACCTGGGACGACCGCGTGTCGTTCGTGCTCACGCCGTCGCTCACGCTCAAGCGCGTGAGCCCGCTCGACGTCATCAAGGAAGCAGCCGATCCCACCGCCGCGAACGACGACGAGCGCTTCGAATCGGATTTCCTGCTGATGACAGGCGAACTCGCGCGCCTTTTCGCGGCGCTGACCGAAGCGCTCGGCGGCGAAGAAGATTTGCGCGCAGCGGCGTGACTGACGCAGCCACTCGCACAGCAACCCGCAGAAGCGCAGTTAAGCGGCCGCCGACGCGAACGCGTAGCCGTTCTTGCCGTTGCGCTTGACGGCGTACATGGTTTCGTCGGCGGCGGCGACGAGCCGCCAGTAATCGGTCACGCGATCCGGGAAGCTCGCGATGCCGATGCTCGCGCGCACGAGCGACAAGCCCATGCGCGTGTCCGTCTCCGCGACGCAGTGGATGATGCGTTGCGCAATGGCCGCCAGCTCCAGATCGCTCGAAAACTCCCTGACCAACACCGCGAATTCGTCGCCGCCGATGCGCGCGACGATATCGCTGTTGCGCACGGTCTGCCGGAAACGGCGCGACACCGCGATGAGGAATTCATCGCCGATGCGGTGGCCGAGTGTGTCGTTGACGCGCTTGAAACCGTCGAGGTCGATATACAGCACGGCAATGCGCTTCGCTTGCGAACCGTCGGCGAGCGCTTCCGCCGACTCCTCCAGCGCCGCGAAGAGCTTGCGGCGATTGGGCAGATCGGTCATCGCGTCGTGCAGCGACGCATGCTCGAATTCGCTGGAGATGCCGACGAGCTGCCGATTGCGTTTTGCATACATGCCGAGCGCCGTGATGAGCACGCCGAACACGACCGCCGATAACGCAATCAACGTGTGCGAGACGCTCACGATGCGCGCGCGCACGTCGCTGCTCGCGCGATCGCGTTGATCGCGCCAGTAGGCGTCGGCGGAATCGAGCGCGGCGCTCGCCTCGTTGAAGTCCGCCGCCGCCGATAGCGCGGAGGGCGGCAACGCGGGCGCGGGCGTGGGACTCGACGCGATGAGCGCGTGCAGGCTCGCGAGCCGCGCCGCCCACTCGATGCGCGCCTCGCGGTATGCGGCGCGATGCTGCGCGTCGGTGGCGGAAGCGTCCTTCAGCGCGATTGCGGAAGCGCGCGCCGCGTCCGCGCGCTCGACGGCCTGGAGCACGAGCCCGACGTATTCCTGCTCGAGTTGCGCGGAGAAAATCCCGCGCACCTGATACGCGAGAAACAGCAGGCCGATCAGAAGACACAGCAGCGCGGCGGCGGCCATCGGCGCCGGGCCGGGCATGCGCAGCCGCTCCGCCTGCGCGCGGGCCTCGCCGAGCACGCGTGCGGCGCGCGCCGCGAGCGCGTGCGTCGCGCCGTTCTCACGGACGGGAATATTCCTCTCGCTGGCCGGATGTGGCATTGCGTCGATAGCTCACTCGATGAAAGAACGCGTTCACGCGGGCAAAGAGTCCGGGTTCGGCCTTGGCGCGCGACGCTCGATGCCGGGCCTCCTTCGCCTGCGCCGTGCGTACCGGCTGGCCGCTTGCGCCGCGATTCGGGCGATTTGCCGCGACCGTCTGCGACGCCGGACTGGCCGCCGTTCGAGATTGCGACGCCGCATCTTGCGATGTGCCGGCGACGGTCGCGGCCGTTGTCATCGGCGCAATCGCGACAGGCCCGAGGCTCGTGGTGCCGGATGTGTCGGCGGGCGGGTTGTCGGCGAGCGCCGTGGTGTCCGCGTGCGCCGCGACGAGGCTCGTGGTGGGCGGCGGTGCCTGCACGACGCCCGACGACAGCGTTTGCGAAGGCGGGCCCGCGGCGATTACCGGCTGGTCGATGCCGAGCGTGCGGCGCGCGCTCGCCATCGCTTCGGTATAGACGCGCTGGTCGTGGTTGAACCACATGCTGTAGGCGACCGTGCCGAGCACGCCGATGCCGAGCGCGCTCGCCGACGCCATCCAGAGCGCGAGCCGCCCGAAGCGCAGCGGCGCGCGCGGCGCGTCGAGATCGTCGTCGAAGTCGAGCGCGGTCTCGGACGCGGCAAGCGGTACGGAAGGATCGTGGGGGGGGGGGGGGGGGGGGGGGGGGGGGGGGGGGGGGGGGGGGGGGGGGGGGGGGGGGGGGGGGGGGGGGGGG
>NZ_JALQEM010000013.1 GCF_023630705.1 Caballeronia sp. GAFFF1 | reverse complement strand
CCCCCCCCCCCCCCCCCCCCCCCCCCCCCCCCCCCCCCCCCCCCCCCCCCCCCCCCCCCCCCCCCCCCCCCCCCACGGCTCTTCGGGTAGTTCAGCGTGGTGAGGCATGGCTGCGCTCTCCAGAACATGTACATCAGCGGCGGACACCCACCGCGCGCGTGCTCGTGCGCGGGTCGCCGCAGGAAGCCGGATGAAGCGCTCGAGCGAAGCGGACGAGAGTCCTTACGCTGCGCGCGTCATTCGAAATGAATGGTCAAACTGAAAAAGCGTGCGGCCGATCTCGACGGCGTAGTTCCGAGCGTGGCTCATCGGGGCGCGGAGAACCGGCCGTTCGGCCTGCAACGATGTAAGGCTTGCCGCAGGCCGGCAAAATCTGCCAATTGCCAGCAGCCACGGTGTTGCGCGACGCGCGCTATCAGCCGCAAGCCACACTGCGCATGAGGCTGCCGCACGTGACCGCGCGAATACCGAATACTACCGTAGCATCGCGCAGGCCAGCCGACCGCAATCGCCATTCCTCAGATCAGCGAGGCTTCGTTTCGTTGCCTTGCGCACAGACGCAAGCGGCGAACGCATGCGGCGCCGCCCATTCTAACGTCTTCGGCGACTAGCGATAACGAGCGCGATACCGCCGAGAATCGCCACCGAACTGACGACGAGCCGGACACTGAGCGCCTCGCCGAGCAGCGCGACGCCGCCTGCCGCCGCGAGCACTGGCACGCTCAGTTGGACGGTCGCGGCGGTCGCGGGCTCGAGCGTCTTCAGCGCCGCATACCAGATGATGTATCCGAGTCCCGACGTAAGCGCACCCGAGGCCAGCGCATAGCCGAAGCCGGCTGCGTCGAACGTCGCGTGCCGGTAAGCGAGCGCGAAAATCGCCGCCGCGATCGGGAACGCGCGCAGGAAATTGCCGGCGGTCGCGGCGGCTGGATCGGCGAGACCACGGCCTCGCAACGAATACACGCCCCAGCCGACGCCGGCCACGAGCATCAGCGCGGATGACAACGGCTGCGGCGCAGCCAGTCCCGGCAGCACGAGCCAGACAAGGCCGGCGAGCGCCAGCGTCAGGCCGAGCCATTGACGCGCTGTGAGCCGTTCGCCGCGAAAGAGACCGTAGCCGATCATCGTCGCCTGAACCGCGCCGAACAGCAGCAGCGCGCCTGCGCCGGCCGACAGCGCGACGTAGGCATAGGAGAAGGCGACCGCATAGAGCGTGAGCATCGCGGCCGAGGCCCAGCTTCCGGCGCGCCGCGCATCGCCGCCGCGCGCCGCGAGTATCAACCACAGCACGAGCGCCGCCGACGCGATGCGCACGAACGTGAACGTCGCGGCATCGATCTGCGTGCCCTTCAGCGCCAGGCGGCATAGCAGCGAATTGCCGGCGAACGCGAGCATTGCGAGCGCGGCGAGCGTGGCGGTGCGCGCCGGCGACGAAGCGTCGGGATAGGGCTCGTCCATCGAAAGTCCCGGCGATGGCAACGCGCCCAATGTATCCCAACCGGGCCGCGCGGGCATCGTGCAGCGTGTCAGTCGGTCCGAAAGGCGGGCGGCTTCTCCGGCTGCGGCAAGCCGAACCGCTCGAACTCCGAGATGACCTGCGCGCCGAAGAGCAGCAGCGTCGCGAGCGCTTCGAGGCTGAACAGCACGACGATCGACGTGGTGAGCGAGCCGTACACGACGCTCACCTGCGAAAGCGTGGCGAAGTACCAGACGAGCACGTGGCGCGTGATCTCCCACAGCAGGGCGGCGGTAATGCTGCCGAGCAGCGCGAGCCTGAACGACGGCCGCCCCACCGGCATCACGAGATAGATGGACGTCAGCACGAACACTTCGCCCGCCACGCCGAGCAGATAGAGCAGAAGCCGCGACGCGCCCTTGAGCGACAGTTCGAAGCCGAGCAGGGTGACGCTGTTATCGCCCATCGCCTGAAGGCCGTTTGACACCAGCGTGACGATCAGCATGCCCACGCCGAGAAACAGGATGTAGCAGTACGGCAGCAGGGCGGACCAGAGAAAGTGGCGCCGCCGGATGGCGACGCGGTGCACGAAGATGACCGACATCGCATTTTCGAGCACGGTGAAGGCGAGTGAACTGAAGAAGATCATCGTGACGAGAAGCAGCCAGCCGATCACCGCACGATGCGTCAGAAAGTTGGCGAGTTCGCGCACGATGGCGCGCGCCTGTCCCGGCACCAGCCATTCCAGCAGATGCGCGAGCGTGTCCAGCAACTCCTGCTGCCCGACGAACTTCGAGAGCACGATCACGATGAGAATCAGGAGCGGCACGATGGAAAGCAGCGCGTAATACGCCACCGCGCCGGCGAGCAGCATGCCCTGATTCGCGCGGAACGCCTTCACCGTTCGCGTGAGAAACGCGAGCGGATGGCGCGCGACGCTTTTGATCTGTGGCCCGAGCACGGGGCCGAGAATCTTCGACATGGAACCTCCGCGGCGCGTGTGCGGCCCCCGCACGATCGCCAGCCCCATGTTCAGGGCGACGGGACGACAAGCCGCCAAGCAACTTGCACGCCCGAAGCTATGTTTATCCCGCGCGATGCGCCTTCGTGCGGCGTGCGGCGGCTTGCTGCGCGGCTTCTTCGAACGCGATGTCGAGCAGCGCGTCGACGTCCTGGGCCGGAAGATCGGCCGCGTCGATGCGGCGCAACCGGCAGATGAGCGCGAGGGCTTCGGCGGCAGCGGCGAAGGCGAGATTCACATCGCGGGCGGGAAGGCGTTTTTTTCTCATGCCCCGCATATCGGCAAGCGCGCCGTTTTACTTTAATCTCTCTGTAACGGCGGGCGCGTGCCCGCCGTGGCCGGGCCCGCGCGCTTTTTCCCCGGATCTGGCGATTCGCATCTCCATCGCGCTTTCATTTGTCGGCCGTTTGCGTTGCAGGCAACGCTGCTGGAAGCGGCTGAATGCGGCTCAATGCGGCTCGACGCTTTGAACAGAGGGGACGATCATGCCAGCTTCGCACGTCGCTAGTACCTCCGCTCTCGGTCCGGGCGCCGATGTCGATGTCGCCGACGCCGACGAGCGCCTCTACAACCATGACCTTGCGCCCGTGCCGCGCGCGCGGCGCACATGGACCGGCTACAGCATCTTCGCGATGTGGATGTCGGACGTGCACAGCGTCGGCGGCTACACGTTCGCGGCGAGCCTCTTTCTGCTCGGGCTCTCGGGCTGGCAGGTCCTCCTCGCGATGACCATCGGCATTCTGGTGGTCTATGTGCTGATGAACTGGGTCGGAAAGCCAAGCCTCGTGCACGGCATTCCGTTCCCCGTGATGGCGCGCGTCTCGATGGGCGTGATGGGCGCGAACCTCGCCGCGCTGATTCGCGGCGTCGTGGGCATTGTCTGGTATGGCGTGCAGACGTATTTCGCGTCGAAGGCGGTGGCCACGCTGCTCTTGCTCTTCGTGCCGTCGGCCGCGGCGCTGCGCGATACGAGCTTTCTGCGGCTCGACATGCTCGGCTGGGTCAGCTTTCTTTTCATGTGGCTGCTGCAACTCGTGATCTTTCAGCGTGGCATGGAGATCATCCGCAAGTTCATCGACTTTTGCGGGCCGGCGGTGTACGTGGTGATGTTCTTCCTGATGGGATGGATTCTGTATCGCGCGGGGCTCGGGAGCCTCAATCTCACGCTTTCGGGAAAGGTGCTGCCGGGCGACGAGCAATTGCACGCGATGGTGAACGCCGTTTTGCTCGTCGTGAGCTATTTCGCCGCGCTGCTGCTGAATTTCGGCGACTTCTCGCGCTTCGCGAAGAGCGAGCGACAGATGAAAATCGGCAATTTTCTGGGCCTGCCGTTCAACTTCATTGCGTTCGCCATCATCACCGTGATCGTCACGGCGGGCAGCGAGAAAGTATTCGGCGCGATGATCATGGACCCGGTCGAGATCGTCTCGCGCATCGACAACAAGCTCGCGGTGGCGGTCGGCAGCATTACGTTCGTGATCGCGACGATGGGCATCAATATCGTCGCGAACTTCGTATCGCCGGCCTACGACATCGCCAATCTGTTCCCGAAGCACGTGGACTTCAAGAAGGGCGGGCTGATCGCGTCGGTGCTCGCGGTGGTCGTGTGTCCGTGGATCTTCGTCGATAGCCCCAAGGCGATCACGATCTTCGTGTCGGTGTTCGGCGCGGTGCTCGCGCCGCTCTATGGCGTGATGATCGCCGACTATTACCTCGTGAAGCGTCAGCACGTGAATGCCGGCGAGCTGTACACGATGCAGCCCGGTTCGCGCTTCTACTACGACGGCGGCTGGAACAAGGTCGGGCTCGCGGCGCTGATCGTATCCGGCGTGATCTCGGTCGGCTGGGAACTCTCGACGCAACTGCTCAAGGTGCTGCCCGCGAACAACCTCGGCTGGCTGATCGGCGCGGTGGCGGGGGCGTTGCTTTATATCGTCTTCATGCGCGTTGCGCGGCGTACTTGATGCGAACGGCGCGTTCACGCGACGACACCGCCAGGCGCTGCAAGCGGACGACGCGGATGTTGCCTGCGGCACATGCCAACGGAAAGGTGCCCAGTGCTTGCGTGATGCATCTCCATGTGCGGGAAACCATTGCGGTATCGCACAGCCGCACGGTCTGCTGCCGGCGCCCCGGCACGTGATGCGCTTTCACGGCCATCTCGCGCTCTCGCCGGTCGAAGGCGAGGCTTGTGGCAAGCCTCGGCGGGGCATTGCTGAGGCCGAGTCAGCGGCCCGCAGCAATGGCGAGTCCTCGGCCCAGCGAGGCGCCCGACATTTGCATGCCGGGCGTGTCGCTCGCCACGTCGGACATCGGCATATGGCCGTCGTCGCAGCCGTGTCTTTCACGCGAACTTACTTCAGCCAGCGGCGGACATCCTGCTCCCAGTCGGGTTGCCCGCAGTTCGGCGGATTCTCCGGACCGAGCACGGTGATGTAGCCCTGCGTCTTCATGCACGCCTCATAAGCGCGAACCTGCGCGCACCGGCCCGGGCCCGCCTTGCGCGACGAGGCTTTGCAGGTGTCCATCGCGCGGTCCATGGCGCTGAAGTCGGCGTTGCCGGATCCGCTGGCAGGCGGCGGATTCGCGTTCGCCGAAAATTCGACGGGGCCGGTGCAGGCGGCGAGCGCGAGCGGAACCAGGGTGACAAGCGTGCGTGCGAACCGATATGCCATCGTGCCGTTTCCTCGCGTGAATCATGCGGTGCATATTACGCGCACTGTCGGGCCGCGGGCCGCCGCGAGTCTGAGACGATCGAGCAGCCGAACGAGACGTTGCGACATTCGCGCCGCCGGCCCTCGCCACTAAGCTTTCTCCAACGACGAAGAACGCAACCGCGCGCTTCCGTCATCCGAAAAGGAGAAGGCAATGGACAAGAACCAACCTGCAACCCGTCCCGGTCCGATGCCGGTGGCGTTCTTCGGCATCGCGGTGGGCGCGCTGGCGCTGGCGGGCGCATGGCGCGCGGCTGCTCGCGTGTGGCATATACCGCACGGCGTGCCGGACCTGCTGACGGCCGGCGCGCTTGTCGTATGGATCGCGCTTCTCGCCGCTTATGGCCGCAAGTGGCTGACTGAGCGCGACGAGGCCATTGCGGAGATGCGGCATCCGGTGCAGTCGTCGTTTGCGGCGCTGGTTCCGGTATCGACGATGCTCGCCGCGCAAGCGGTTCAGGCCGTTTCGCGCGAACTCGCGGTCGGGCTCTTTGTCGTGGGCGTCGCGAGCCAGCTCGCGCTCGGGGCGTTCCTGCACGGGCGCTTCTGGCAAGGCGGCCGCAAGCCAGAACTGACGACCCCGGCGATGTATCTGCCGACCGTCGCGCCGAGCTTCGTCGCGAGCACGGCAGCCGCGGCTTTCGGCTGGACGCAACTCGGCGCGTTGTTCTTCGGCGCGGGCGTATTCTCGTGGCTCGCGATCGAATCGATTCTGCTGCATCGCGCCGCCGTGCACGAGCCGCTCGCCGATGCGCTGCGCCCGACGCTCGGCATCCAGCTCGCGCCGCCGGTGGTGGGAGGCGTGTCGTATCTCGCGATCACGCACGGCGTGCCGGATGTCTTCGCGTACATGCTGCTCGGCTACGGCCTCTATCAAGCGATGATTTTGACGCGCCTCGTGCCGTGGATTCGTCAGCGCGCGTTCACGCCTTCGTACTGGGCGTTCAGTTTCGGCGTGGCCGCGCTGCCGACAATGGCGATCCGCATGCTCGAGCGCGGGGCGCAGGGTCCGGTGGAATGGATCGCGGTGGCTTCGTTTATCGCGGCTAACGTCGTGATCGCGGGGTTGATTGCTGGAACGGTGCGGGCGGCTGCGCAAGGGCGACTGGTGCCGGTGGTTCCCGTAGTGCCGGTGCAGGCGACGCAGGCGTGAAGCGGGCGGGGCGGCGGTCGTCGGTGGTGGGGTGATGTGGCCGTCTTTGTGGGGAGTGAGTTGTTCCAAGTGGGGGACGGCGAACGCCAAATGGCAAAGGTTGAAGGCATGCGTGATGCCGAATGCAGAATGCCAAACGGCAAATGCCAGATCGGTCGAACGCAACACACAAGCGCCACCCACCACCCCACCTCCCCACACCCTCACCCCATCTGCTCCGCCAGCGTCCCCTCGACGAATTCCTTCAGAAACGCCACCCACGTCTTGATCTTCGCATCCAGATACTGCCGTGACGCGTACATCGCGTAGATCGTCATGGTTTGCAGTTCCCACTCGGGAAGCACGCGCACAAGTTCACCGCTCCTGATGGACGGCAGCGCGGAGAGCGCCGGCAGCGGCGCAATGCCGAAGCCATCCGCGACTGCGAAGGCGAGCGCATCCGCCGAATTCACCCGCAGCCGCCCCGGCGGAAGATCCACCTCGGCGCGTCCGCGCGGGCCCTCGAACGCCCAGCGATCGACCGGAAAGAACGTGGTGACGAGTTGCAGGCACGCATGCTTCGACAGATCGTCGATATCGCGCGGCACGCCCGCCCGCTCCAGATATCGCGGCGACGCGCACAGCACGCTCGGCATCGAGCAGATGCGGGTCGAGACGAGCGCCGAGTCGGGCAGCGCCGTTGTCGTCACCTGCACGAAGACGTCGTAGCCTTCGTCGAGCATGTCGGGCACGTTCTGCGACAACGTCAGCTCTACGCGAACCTGCGGATGCGCGTCCAGATAGCGCGTGAGCGCGGGCACCACATAGTGATGCCCGAACGTGATCGGCGCATGCATGCGCAGCACGCCGCTCGGCAGCACGCGGGCATCGCCGGCTTCGGCTTCAGACAGATCGACTAGCTCGATCACTTCCTTGCATCGCGCAAGGTAGCGGTTGCCGGCATCCGTCAGCGCGACGCGCCGCGTCGTGCGATTGAGAAGCCGCGTGCGCAAGTGCGTCTCAAGATCGGTGATGGCCCGCGATGCCTGCGCCGTCGTGATGTCCAACTGTTGCGCCGCCGCCGTGAAGCTCGATGCTTCCGCCACGCGCGCAAAAATCCGCATGCTTCGCAACAGGTCCATTCGCTCGCAACCATTTTGACGAAGCCCGCACTATCCCACCGGGCGCCCGAGCGCGCAACCGCTTGCGCCAGCATCGCCGCTGCGCTTTCGGCGGGCGATACGGCGCAGATCGACCGTTCGTTTCAACGTTCACATCTGTTACAGGCGTTGTAACGCAAGGCCCGACGCGCGCGCCTAACATGCGGTCATGGCCGTGCTGCGGCCGTCAGGCAGAGGACAACATGAACGTCAAAACAACTATCGGACTCGGAGTCGCCGCATGCGCCGCGCTCGCGTGCGAGGCGGCATTCGCGGGAGTGAGCATCGGGGTCAATCTGGGCGTGCCGGTCGCGCCGGTCTATGCAGCGCCTGCGCCGGTGTACGCCGCGCCGCCACCCGTGTACGCGCCGCCGCCCGTCTATGTCGAGCAGCCCGCGCCGCCGCCCGTCGTGTACCAACCCGCGCTCGTGATGGTCGCGCCTGCGCCGGCGATCGTCGTCGGCTGGCACGGCGATCGTTACTGGGACGGCTCCCGCTATTGGGACCGTCGCGACTGGTACGCGCATCACGGCGGCTATGGCCATCGCCATTGGTGAGAGCGGACGTCGGGGAGCGTACATCATGAATAAGCACACCAACACCACGCCGGGCAGGCGCATGCCGCGCCTGGCTATCGTATCCGCGACGCTCGCGCTCGCGGCGGCATTGAGCGGCTGCGTCTATGCGCCGCCGTATGCCTATGCGCCCGCGCCGGCTTACGGCTATGCGCCCGCGTACGGCTACGGTTATGCGCCGGCGTACTACGCGCCGTCGGTATCGGTCGGCGTCGGGTTCGGCGGATACGGACACTGGCACGGCCGCTAGTCTGCGTGAGCCGGCGACGCATGGAAACGCGATGAATATCGCCCGGCGTCGGATGCGGCGGATACGGACACTGGCACGGCCGCTAGTCTCCGTGAGCCGGAAAAGCGCGGAAACGCGATGACTATCGCTCCGCGTCGGGTTCGACGGATAAGGACACTGGCACGGCCGCTAATCTCCGTGAGCCGGCGACGCGCGTAAACGCGATGACTATCGCTCGGCGTCGGCTTCGGCGGATATGGACACTGGCACGGCCGCTAGTCTCCGTAAGCCGGCGACGCATGGAAACGCGATGAATATCGCCCGGCGTCGGGTTCGGCGGATAAGGATACTGGCACGGCCGCTAGTCTCCGTGAGCCGGCGACGCGCGGAAACGCGATGACTATCGCTCGGCGTCAGGTTCGGCGGATATGGACACTGGCACGGCTGCTAATCTCGATGAGCCGGCGACGCGCGGAAACGCGATGACTATCGCCCGGCGTCGGGTTCGGCGGATATGGACACTGGCACGGCCGCCAATTTCCGTAAACCGGCAACGCGTGGAAAAGCGATAAAGCAGTGCCCGCGACAGGAACAGCCGTTGCTGCGATGCTCCCGATTCCACGGAGATACGCATATGGCCGAGCACACCGAAACCGAGCAGGCGGCCGACGCCCGCTGCGAGTCGTTCATGCTCGCGGCGAACAGCTGGGTGCCGAACAACGCGCGCCTGCCGGTACTCGTCTGGCACGGCGCGATCGATCCTCAGGACCGCGACTGCGGCAGCCGCTTCGAGGCGCTCTTTGCGCAGAACGGCTGGCCGCCGCAATGGCGCGACAGCGTCTTCGACTATCACCATTTCCATTCGACGGCGCATGAGGCGCTGGGCGTGGCCTCAGGGGAAGCAGAACTGATCATCGGCGGGCCGAACGGGCGCGTGATCGCGCTGCGCGCAGGCGATGCCCTGATCCTGCCTGCCGGCACCGGGCATTGCCTGCTGACAAGCGGACGCCGCTTTCAGGTGATCGGCGCGTACCCGCCGGACCAGCAGTGGGACATTCGCCGCGACGCGCTCTCCGACGACGAGCGGCGCGCGATGGAAGCCCTCCCGTTTCCGAAAAGCGATCCGGTCGGCGGAGAAGGCGGACCGCTCGCGCGCTTGTGGCGATAGGCGGCGCTTCGCGCGCGGCGTTCACTGTTTCGCGCATGCCGCGCGGCGTTCGCGTACGAGCGGCACGCGCTTGACGACGCCCGTCGCGAGCGCGGTGCCCGCCAGCACGACGGCGCACGCCGCGGCCATGCCGGCCGACACGCGCTCGGCCAGAAAAAGCGCGCCCCACAGAATCCCGAATATCGGAATCACGAACGTGACGGTAATCGCCCGCGCGGGTCCGGCGACCGCGATCAGGTGGAAGAACACCATGTAAGCCACGCCCGTGCACGCGATGCCGAGGCCGAGCACCGCGCCCCACGCGCTGAGCGACACCGTGCCGGCAGGCCACGCGACGAGCGCGAACGGTAGCAGCACGAGCGTCGCTGCGCTCATCGTGCCGGCCGCCACGGTCAGCGAATCGACACCTGTCAGATACCGCTTCGTGTAACTGGCGGCGATGCCGTAGCAGAGCGTCGCGGCCAACGCGGCGAGGGCCGCGAGCGCCGTCGTCATCGGCGCGATAGCGGGTGTCGTGGCGTCGTGAACGAACATCTGATCCCACACGAGCGCCATCACGCCCGCGAAACCGACGGCCAGCCCCGCGACGCGCAGCCGGCTCAAACGATCGCCGAGCCACAGGTAGGCGACGAGCGCGCCCCACAGGGGCGTCGTCGCGTTGATCACGGAGGTGACGCCGGCGGTCAACGTCAATTCCGCATAGGCGAAGAGACAGAACGGCGCGGCGGAGTTGAAGACGCCGACCACGAAAAGCGGCCACGCGCGCTCGCGCATGGTCGCGAACGCCTCGCGTGGCGAGCCCCGCAATATCACCACGATAAGGAGAAAGGCAGCGCCAATGCCCACGCGCAGCGCCATCAGCGGCGCGACGCCGAGATCGGTCACGCCCACGCGAATGAAAAGAAATGAGCCGCCCCACAGCGCGGCGAGCAGGAGCAACTGGGCCAGATTGACAGGGTTCATGACGGGCTTCGCGTAAAGAATGGATGAAGCCATCGTAGCGGCGCGCCAACGCGCGATGCTTCGCTGCGGCCTGAAACGAAAGATGCGCGAGCCGACGGCTTCATCCGATGGAGGAGCATCGTAGGCGCGCGGCCGGGCGTCGGCAAACGAGCATTTCTCACCGGTATGTGAAAGAAATTGCGATTCGCAGGCACGCACTCTGGCGTCGGGCTTATGCGGTACGGACGACTGGCGCGCGTCGATCGTCGGTGCGACTCTTGCTGGCAGGACGAAGAACGGCTCACGCATGACATCAACGACGCAAAAGGAGAGCGCCATGGAGAACGTCAACGCCAATGACAGCGGCAACGTGAATGCAAAGGGGAACGCCACGGCATCGCCGGGCGAACCCGCTGTGTCGCGCAAGGCCGTGGAGCGCGCGATGGACGCCGCACTCGGGCCCGGCATGGAGCAGAGCGGCGAGGGCAACGCGGCGGCGCACGCGCCCGGCGCTGCGCAACAGCCCGCGCGTAATGCTCCCTATCCCGCGCCTTATCATGCGCACGGCAGCGTGCTGGAGGGCGGCGACAGTCCGGCCGTGCTTGCGCAGCCCGCGTCGGCCTCGGCGCAAGGGCAGGGCAGTCCGTTGCGTCCTGAGCGGCTGTCGGCGGGCCGCCGGGCGCAGCGCGTCATCTCGGGGGCGCAGGATGTCGCCGTGGCGCGCTATCGGCTGGTCACGGAAGGCACCGACGACTTCGTGCACGATAACCCGTGGAAGTCCATCGCGATGGCGGCGATAGGCGGGCTGATCGTAGGGCTGCTGATCGCGCGCTAATGCTGCATGGGGCGCGGCGGGCCTCGTGATGCTTCGCAGCGATGGACGGCGCGGTGCGCATCACCGCGCCGGACCGCTATGAATGTATCGACGAGCGAAGTCCACGCGAGCGGCTAACTACGGACGTCACGCAAGGCGGTCCTGCTGATACACCGATGAAAGCAGCGCCGCGTACAGTTTGCGCATTCGGAATCGAACGCAGGCGTTGATCTCGCGCTCTTGCTTGCCACGCGCGGCTTCGAAACCGCGAAAAATCGGCGATGCTGGGGCTGCTGTCAGCTCACGTCGTCGTGGCGGTAGCTGGGGCTTTTCGTGAGAACGCGCGTCGGCACGCGCACTGATTGCGCATTTCAAGTCAGAGGTAGGTGTTTGTCTCGCGCTCATGCTTGCCATGCGCGTTTCGAAACCGCGTGACCTGGCGATGCTGCGGCTGCGTTCGGGCCCATGTCGTCCCGGCGGCCGCAGGCGCTTCTCATGGGCACGCGCATCGGCACGCGTACTGACTGCGCATCCCGAAGCGATCGCAGGCGTTTGTCTCGCGCTCACGCTTGCCATACGCGGTTTCGCCATCACGCGAATCGGCGGTGCTGCTGTCACGCTCGTGATGTTCTGGCGGTGGCAGGCGGAATTCGTGGACACGCGCATCGGCGCGACGGGCCGGCAGCGGCAGGCGACGAATGGCATCGGCATGCGCTTGAGCACTTCCTGGCGGAACTACAGCGCGAGGAACGTGTGGCAGGGTAGGAGCCGCTGCTGATCGGCGCTCGCCACGAACTTAGCACCGAACCGCGCGACGCATTGCGAGCAGCCGGCTGCGACGGATCTGTCGCGAGC
The DNA here is from genome assembly GCF_023630705.1 of Caballeronia sp. GAFFF1. GTDB lineage: Bacteria > Pseudomonadota > Gammaproteobacteria > Burkholderiales > Burkholderiaceae > Caballeronia. The sequence goes on along the minus strand of NZ_JALQEM010000013.1, from coordinate 137,850 downwards.
TTTGGCTGCTGAGTAATGCACCCGTTGCCGCATTCTCGCGTGCCGAGACATTGCGGCAAGCGACGTCGCGCCGTAGCGTCGACGCTGCCGTCGATTGAATCAATCCGACCGGCGGCGTCGATATAAGAATGTTCAGGCCGTCTTCTTGAAGTCGTTGGTTTCGAGTTCCACCGACTGACCGCCATTGCGCTCGAGCGCCCGGCGCGCCGCTTCCTCGATCTGCAGACGTCCACCTTCGAACGCGCTCAAGATGGCGTGCGACGAGGTTCCGCTGTTACCGAAGTGGTCGTTGAGCGCGTCGAGAGACACGCTGCACCAGACTTCGCGGCCGTCCACCGACGCTTCGAATGCGACACGCGCTGCCGCTACCACATGACGCCGCCCGCTGAACTCTATCGTCATCCTGATCACCTCCTGTTATTCGTTTGAGTTAAACGTTGGGAAAAAAAGGGAAAGTGGAAAGGCTTGATGCACGCTGACCGTCACGCTCGGGACGAAGCGGCCGGGTGCTGGCATACCCGGTGCCGCTTTCATCATACGCCGCGCGGCGCGTTTGCAGGGAAGTGCAACGCGTATGCCTAGCCGCGCGTCGGAGCCGGCGCGCGCATCCGCGAGGACCGTTCAGCAGCAGAGGCAGCCGCCGCGATGCCGCATGCCGTAACTGCCGACGTCGTCGTTCTGGGGCTGCGAGCCGCCGCCGCTGCTCCCGACGGACGGCGCGCCGACGGTCACGCGCACTGCCGTCGCGCCGCATGTGGGGCAGGCGGCGGGGTCGTCGCGTTCGGAGATACGGCGGACTGCTTCGAATGCGCCGCATTCGGAGCACGCGTAGTCGTAGACAGGCATGGCGTTTCGGTAAAGAAATTGAGAAGGGAAGTGTAGCAAGCCAGCACTCGGAGAGTAGCAATAGCTATTCCGGAAGGCCGGCCGCCCTCGATCGCGTGGCATCGCCATTGCTATCCAAGGGAGCTATCACCGCCAAAGGAGGCATCAATGAAACGCAATGCAGTTCTGCTCACCGCGCTGGCATCGGCGCTATTTGCCGCCGCGCCGGCAGTCACGCTCGCGCAGACGCAGGCGGCCAGCACCACGATGGCCAACGACTTGCCTTCGCCTGACAAGGAATTCGTGCAGGCCGCGTCGAAGTCCAGTTCCACGGAAATCGACGCCAGCAAGCTCGCGACCAAGCAATCGCAAGACAAGGATGTGAAGAGCTTCGCGCATCACATGATGGTCGATCACACGAAGCTCACCATGCAGCTCAAGATGGCCGCGCCGCACGGCATCGCCGTGCCGAAGGATAATTCGGACACCGCCATGCTCGACTCGCTGAAGGGGCTGAAGGGCAAGGAGTTCGATACCGCCTATATCCAGAAGGTCGGCGTGCAAGGGCACCAGGAAGCGGTCGAAGCCTTCAAGAAGGAAGCCGAAGGCGGCCAGAACGCGGATCTGAAGAAGGCCGCGCAGAAGGCATTGCCGACCATCGAGCAACACCTGAAGATGGCGCAGGACCTCGCCTCGAAGAAGGGCGTGCAGTAAGCATGAGCAGCGAAACGGCCGGCGCGGCGTGGGCCGCCGCGCCGCCTTTTCCCCTGCAGCGACTCTGCTCCTGTCAGCGCGAGCCGCTGTGCAGGAGCCGCTCGCGTGCTTGCGGAATGGACTGGAACGCGCCGGCGTTCTCATCGAACACGGACACCTCGCCCTGTCCGATGTCGTAGACCCAGCCCTGCACCTGTAGCTTGCCGAGCGCGAGCCGTCCCGCCACCGCCGGGTGCGTGCGCAGATGCGTGAGCTGAAGGCGGATGTTTTCTTCGACCATCGCCTGCACGACGCGGTTTTGGTCGAGCTTCTTCGTCATGACGACACTGCGCGCAGCTTCCGCGTTGCGCAGCCACGCGTGGACCGTCGGCATCTCATCGGCAATGGTCGCGCCGGACGCGAGGCCCTTCATGGCGCCGCAATCCGAGTGGCCGCAGATGACGATCTGGCGCACGTTCAGCGCCAGCACCGCGAATTCCACCACGGCGGAAACGCCTCCGAGCATTTCCCCATAGGCCGGCACGATATTGCCGATGTTGCGGCACACGAAAAGCTCGCCCGGGTGCGTCTGGGTAATCATCTCGGGCGACACCCGCGAGTCGGCGCACGTAATGAAGAGCGTATGCGGCGCCTGCTGATGAGCGAGGCTCTTGAAAAGCGCCTCGCGGTCGGGAAAGACGAACCGGCTGAAGTCTTCGGCGCCCTGCAGCAGATACAGCAGGTCGGGGTTATCGGAGCCTTTGCGCTCTTCGTTCATCGTCAATTTGTCGGACATGGGACCTCTTCGTTTCACAGACCGGCGCGCGTCACGCGCCGCAACCGAGAGCTTGCGGGGTTTTGAGATGGACTGCAAGCGGCACCGACATCCGCGCCCGTGCTGCGGCGTCCTTCCGCCGCGTTTCAATTTTTGCGCAATCTTATAGTTCTTGACGAATTACTGCCGGGCCTCTGTTAGTTTTACGCTCCAAAATTCCCCAACAGCGGTTCCGCGCGCTTCGCTCATGACCTTCGATCCGAATCTTTACCACGCAGCAGCGACTCATTATTCGAACGGGGACTTCCGCGCGGCGTTGCATATCCTGCAGCCCATGCTCGACGACGCGGCAGCCGACCCGGAAGTGCTGAATCTGGCGGCTATCTGCTGCTATCGACTCAACCGCGCGGGGGATGCGGAAGCGCACTGGCGCCGCGTCCTCCATGCGTATCCGGACCATGCCGGGAGCTACGGCAACCTGGCCAATCTGCTGATGGGGCAGGGCCGGCTGGCGGATGCCGAGTCGGTCTACCGAAAGGCCGTCGCCCTGCGCCCGGATTTCGCGCAGGCGCATTACAACCTCGGCAATCTGCTGCGCACGTGCAATCGCATCGGCGAAGCGGAGGCGTGTTTTCGCGAGGCGCTCCGACTGTGCCCCGATCTGGCCGAAGCGCACTACGACCTCGCGAGCCTGCTGAAAGACGATGGACGCCTGGCGGAAGCCGAAGCCGCCTATCGGGACGCCACCACGTCGCGTCCCGACTACGCCGAAGCGTTCAACAATCTCGGCAATCTGCTGCGCGAGCAGGGCCGGCTCAGAGATGCGCGATCCGCACTCAGGCGCGCGGTGGCGCTGCGTCCGGATTTCGACATCGCGTATCAGAATCTGGGCCTGGTGCTTCAGGAAATGGGCCAGTTCGCGCGGGCTCAGGCGTCCCACCGGCGCGCGACACAACTGAAGCCTGCCTATCTCGAGGCGCATTGCAGTCTCGGCGATGCGCTCCTCGCAACTCGGCGCGCAGCGGAAGCGACGGCCGCGTACGAAGCGGCGCTCGCCATTCGCCCGGACTGTGCGCAGGCGCTGATGGGTCTCGCGCGCGTGCGGCGTGAGACCGGCAGCATCGCGGAAGCGGAGCGGATCTATCGCGAGGTGCTTAAGATGCAACCGGACCATGGAGACGCCCGCGCGGGCCTCGCCCAGCTCCTGCATGAAGAAGGCCGCGTGGAAGAAGCGGCGTATCGCGTGCTCATCGCGCAGTATCCCGGCAACTCAGACCTTCACTATAACCTTGGCGTGCTCCTTGGTGGCGAGCATCGCCTGCCTGAGGCGGAAGCCGCCTATCGCCGCGCGATCGCGCTGCGTCCGGACCGCGCCGACGCTTACACCAATCTGGGCCGCGTCCTGCGGGACATGAACCGGCTTCCGGAGGCCGAGGCCATTCTGAGGCGATCGATCGCGATCGCGCCGCATTCCGCCGAGGCTTATAACAATCTCGCGAGCGTGCTCAAGGACATGAGCCGGATGGATGACGCCATCGAAGCGTTTCGCCGCGCCGTTGCATGCGCGCCCGACAACGAATGCGTGCATCGCAACCTCAACTACGCGTTGACCTATTACGCCGAAGATTCCAGGACGATTCTCGATGAATGCGTGCGCTTCTCTGCGCAGCACGAAGCCCCGTTGCTTGGACGTGCCGTCGCGTATGCGAACGACCGATCGGTGTCGCGGCGGCTCAGAATCGGCTATGTCGCGCCGGACTTCCGGATGCATTGCCAGTCGATGTTTACGGCGCCCGTTTTTGCGCAACACGACCACGCATTGTTCGAGATCGTTGTCTATGCAAGCGTGAAGCATCCCGATGCGGTGACCCATCTAATTCGCGGCATGGCCGATGTCTGGCGCGACGTCCACGCGCTCGACGACGAAGCGCTCGCACAACTCATCCGCGATGACCGCATCGACGTGCTTGTTGACCTCAACCTGCACATGGCCGGCGGGCGCCCCCTTTTGTTCGCGCGACGGCCCGCGCCGGTGCAGGTGCAGTGGCTAGCATATCCGGGTACGACGGGCAGCCGCGCGATCGGGTACCGGCTCACCGATCCGTGGATCGATCCGCCCGATCAGCCCGGCGTCGCCGACCGCTATAGCGAGCGTTCGCTGTGGCTGCCCGAGACATTCTGGTGTTTCGATCCGCGCGTCGTGACGGGCGATGCGCCTGATATGCCCGAGGTCGGTCCGTTGCCCGCCGAACGAAATCACTTCATCACATTCGGATGCCTAAATAATCCCTGCAAGGCGTCGGAGCGTACGCTTCGCATATGGGCTGCCGTGCTGGCCGCGACGCCTAATGCGCGCTTCGTTCTTCTCGCGGAGCGCGGCGCCCGCGAACGCTTCACCGTGCGTCTGAGCGCGTTGGGCGTGGACATGTCGCGTGTGGCATACGTCGGTTATCAGGAGCGCAGTGCGTACCTCGACACTTACAACGCCATCGACATCGGTCTGGACACTTTCCCGTACAACGGTCACACGACCAGCCTCGACGCGCTGTGGATGGGTGTGCCGGTGCCGTCGCGCGCGGGCGAAACCGCTTGCAGCCGAGCGGGACTTAGCCTGCTAATGAACCTCGGCTTGCCCGAACTTGTTGCGCATGACGACGCGGCTTACGTCGACATCGTCACGCGGCTTGCCAGCGATATCCCGCGTCTCGCCGAACTGCGCGCATCGCTGCGTTTTCGCCTCGAACATTCGCCGATGATGAACGCGCCGCGATTCACGCGCAATCTGGAAGACGCCTATCGCACGATGTGGCGCGAGTGGTGCGCCACGGATGCCGACTGATCCGGTCAGAGCGCGTCGAGCCCGGTGACGGTCTCGACAGGAAGCACGGCGTCCGACGGCGCGGCTAACTCATGCCGGCGCAAGCGGTTGACCGCCGACAGTCCCAGCGACAATCCCGGGTCCAGATAGTGAATGACGAGGCTGCGGCGTTCGCCTGCCAGGACATCCAGGTTGCAATGCTGCATCAGGAATCCGTTGAAGACATACACGTCGCCCGCGAGGCCCCGAATGCGCGAGCAGAGGCCCCGTTCGAGATGCCGCTCCGTGCGCGCGGCGCGAAGCTGGAACGGCAGGCCACGCTCGCCCCACTGCATGCTCTTGCGCAAGACGTTGTGACGGCGTCGCGGAATTTCACGTGTTCTCGGATAGACGACGAGATCGCCGCTCCTTTCCTGATCGCTTGCCGTCTTCAACACGATGACGAGCGTGAGCACTTGCGAGTCGAAATGCCGGCAATGGCTGCCCGCCGTCGTCGTGCTGCTTCCGATGCGCAGACCGAACCACGGTCCGACCGTCGCGGTGACCTGCATCGTCGACCTGAGCCAGTCGGATGCTGCGCGCACGGCCTCGTTTTCGAGTGCCCTGAACGCGGCAATGTCGCGCAACGTATGCACGACATCCTGCGCGCTGCCGAAAAACTGCTCGTGGTCGCGCGTGGCTTCATAGGCCGCATCCAGCATGCGGTTGATGGCGGCCAGCGTAGCCTGCGGCACGACGGATTCGAATACCGCAATGCTGCCCTTCGATGCCTGCGTCAACGCGGCACGGTCTTGTGCGTTCATATGCGCTCCCGGAGATGACGTGGAAAGACGGCGATTCGTTGCGGGCGCGACAGTCATCGGGGGCCGCGCGGCGCGTGCCTCGAAGTGAGAAGCATGGCGCCGCTGACGTGCGCGGCATTGCAGGCGTGCGTGCTGGTCTGACTCATGGCGAGCCTCTTTGATTTATTCGATTCATTCGATACCGCGACCCCGCGCGTCCGGCCCCGACCGCCTCCCGGCGCGCATTCCCGTCCGGCTTGATTCGTACGTAATCCTACACGTCGCCATTCATACCGATATGGCTCTAATGTACGACGTCGCGGGCGTTCGCGACACATGACGACCACGAGGAAAAACCCGTAGCGACGCCACAATAAGCCGGCTTATGTTCGGTAACGATCGCAAGGAACGTTCGGCTTCCGACATCGGTGCCTGCGTATTGCGCGCTTATGAGCGCAAGCCGACATAGCAAACGTGAGCGTGGACCATCGACAGGAACGAGCGTGCGTAGGCGCACGGAGGGGCCTCTACCGCGGCGGTAAGTTTTCGGCAACGGGGGCGGGCCTGGCCGGGTCCGTCGCGCTGGAAGCACAGCGCATACAACAAGAGGCGATCGGCGGCGACATGAGCGACATGAGCGACATGAGCGACCCGCGATCCCCGGCGACAAGCGACGGTGAAACAATGGAAAGGGCATCGCTCGAAGACAAACTGTGGGTCGCGACGTTTCTCGCCGCCGTGGGAAGCGACGTGCTCTCGGGTGTCATGCGCTACTACACGTCGATGGCCGGCGTGCCTCAGGCCGCGTATCTTCCGAAAGTCGTCATGGTCGCGTGGGTGCTGTTCACGCTCATCAAGCGCCCGAAGGCGAGCCACGCGCTGATTGCGCTGTACATGCTCGCGCAGTCGTGCGTATCGCTCTCGCATGGCGTCGTGCCGCAAGCCGTCGCGTTCTGGGTGTGGACGGTGACGCCGATGCTCTTTGCGCTCACCGCGCCGCGCGGCGCGCTCGCGCTGCTCAACGCGCGCACCGCGACAAGCGGCTTCGTCGTGCTCGCCGCGCTGTGCGGCATCGGCATTCTCGCCAACACGTTCATGACGCTGCCGTGGGTGGGCGTGAGCGTATCGGTGGGCGGCCACAACGTGCGCGCCGCGGTGTCTTCATATGTCGGTATCGCGTCGCGGCTGTCGGGCTTCGGCCGCGACAGCGCGTCGACGGGGCTCATGGCCGGTCTGCTCACCACGTGGCTCCTCATGCGGACCGACAATCGCTGGTTGCAGTGCGCGTTGCTCGCGGCAGCGGGCGCGGCCATTCACGCCACCACCAACAAGACGGCGCCCGTGGCGCTCGCGCTTGTCGTCGGTGCGCACTGCCTTTTCTCCACGATAACGATGAAGCGCGCCTGCCTGTGGGCGACTGCCTTCGCCATCGGCTTTCCGCTCGCGTCGTTCATCGCGGCTTCGGCGTTCAACCTCTCCGGCACGGGCTACATGACGCTCGCATCCTTCCAGGACCGCATGTTCAATACATGGCCGATACTGATAGAAGGACTCCTGAAGAATAACCGGATATGGCTCGGGCTCGGACCGGGAGGTTTTGGCTCGGCATCCACCTACTATGAAAGCGCGTTCGGCTTCAATGTGGCCTATGCGGACAACACGGTGCTGTATGCGCTCGCGAGCTTCGGCATGTTGGGCGCTGTGGCGCTCATCGGCTTTCTCGTGCGCGTGGTGCTGAGGGCGCAACCCGAGGACAGACCGTCCTGGGCAATGCTTCTTTATCTGCTCTTCGCCTGCGCGACGACCGATATCTGCGAATCGATCGGCTGTCTGCTATTTCTCGGCATCACGCTCGCTTATCTGCGCGAGAGCGGGCTCGCCGTGGAGCCGCGCGCGTGGCGCATGCCGGTGCCGTTGACTGCGATGCAATGGCGCGCCCGCATGCCGGCGATGCATGCGGTGCCGTCGGTCAAGAGCGGGCCGATGCTCGAATCGGCGCGCGACGGACTGCGGAGCCTTTGACATGATCCGCGCGAAAGGCATCGCCCGGCACATCGCGGTAGCGGGCGTGGTGGCCGCATGCATCACGATGCTGCCCGCATCCGCTACGCCCGATGTAGCGCTCGACGGCTCGCCGGTGTCGCTCGAGCGCGCTTATGTCGCGTTGCCGTCGTTTGCCGCGTCGCGGGCGAATACGGGCGTCGCGATCCATCAGATCGGCGATACGCAACTGCTCGACGCCGTGAAGGACGTCGGCTTCTCGTTTGTGCGCACCGACCTCTTCTGGGAAGCGGTGCAGGCGCCGGACGGCTGGCACTTCGGCGAATTCGACGGTCTCGTGAACAACCTGAAGGCGCGCGGTCTCGGGGCGCTCTTCATTCTCGGCTACAAGCATTACGCCTATAGCCCAGACCAGCCGCCGACGTCCGCGCCGCAGCTCGCCGCGTTTCAGACCTATGCGTATCAGGCGGCATACCGTTATCGCAATGCGCCCGTACGCTTCGAAGTGTGGAATGAAGAGGACCATAAGGACTACTGGTTAGCTACCCCGTCGGCGACGGCGTATCGCGCGTTGCTTCAGACGGCGGTAAAAGCGGCACGGGCCGCGAATCCCAACGTAGTGATTGCGACCGGTGGCGTGCAGCAGGTCGATCGCGACTTCATACGCGCGGTGGGCGATATCAGCGCGACGCAAAGCGGGCCGGACGCCGTGAGCGTTCATCCGTATCGGCAACAAGAACCGGAGACCGTGCTCGGCGATTATCGCGCGTTGCGCGAGGACCTCTCGACGTATGCAAGGCGTCCGCAAGTGTGGGCCACCGAATGGTCATACCCGAGCGTCGGCTATCACTATGTAGCCGATATCGGCAATGGTCATGCTAGCGAAGCGCGCGCGAGACAGGCCAACTATGCGGTGCGATTGCTGTTGATGAACTGGATCGCGCAAGTGGGACTGACGTCCTACTACGACATGCGCAACGACGGCAATGATCCGAAGGAGATGGAACATAACTTCGGACTGCTGGATGCGCAGAACGGAAAGCTGCCGGCCTATCGAGCGGTGAAGCATCTGTTCGCCTTCACGGCGGATGCGAAGAACGCGCGGTATTTCATCGACGAGAAGGAGCAGTACATCGTGCTCAAGCTCGACGACGCGCAGGCAACGAAATACGTGGTCTGGTGCTACGGCGCCGGCAACGTGGTGAATCTGGATGTGTCGCGTCTGCCTGCGGGCGCGCGAGTCACGGATTTGTATGGCGTCGCGCGAGGCGGGCAGAAGGTGCTCGCAGTGACCGAAGCGCAAGGGCCGGTCTTCGTGACTGTGTCCTCATAGCGGTCGTGGTACGGATCAGAGAGGCGCATGCGAGGGAATGCGCCTGCGTGGAAATGCACTGACGTCCTGGGTCTTTTACTTTTCGTAGGGATATAACATGCTTTCATATAATATGCGCCCGGCCATGACGCCAGTTCCGCACCGCGGCGACGGTCTCGTCGATCTTTGGCGCAGCGTCGTGCGCCACAAGACCTTGTTGGGCGCAGTCACCGGCACATGCTGCGCGGCCGGTGTTCTCTATGTGCTGCTCGCTACGCCGCAATATCGCGCCGAAGCGCTGTTGCGCGTGCAAAGCAAGGCGGGCACGTCGATCAGCGCGCTTTCCGACGTATCCGGCTCGATGGCCGCCGACGGCTCCGCGAACGACGAGAGCGACGTGCTCACCTCGCGCTCGGTGGTGAGCGCGGCTATCGCGCAGACGGGCGCGGAGACCGTCGTCGAGACGAAGAGCCACTTCCCGTTGATCGGCAGCTATCTGGCGTCGCGCCACGCGAGCGACAACGAGCTCGCGCCATCGCTTTTCGGCCTCGACGAATATGCTTGGGGCGGCGAGCGCCTGAAGCCTGGCGTGTTCACGGTTCCCGAATCCGCTTACAAGGCGAAGTTCCGCGTTGTCGCGGGACAAGCGGGACGATGGACGCTTTTCGACAAGGACGACAGGCAACTCGCACAAGGGCGCGTCGGCGAGACGGTGCCGTTTCAGGTGAGCACGCCGGACGGGCAGGCGCCCGGCGAACTGCGCATCGACACGCTGCGCGCGCGGCCGGGCATCAGCTTCGAACTGCGCAAGTACTCGCAGCAGATGACTTTCGACAACGTGATTTCGCGGCTGCGTACGTCGATTCCGCCGCGTGAATCGTCGTTGCGCGACCCGTCGCTGATCCACCTGAGCTATCAGGCGGAGTCGCCGCTGCTCGCGCAGGCCATGGTCAACGCGATCATCAAGACGTATCAGCAGCGCGACGTCGAGCGCCGTGCCGCGCAGGCGCAGACGAGCCTCGACTTCCTGAAGCAGCGCCTGCCCGCGCTGAAGCAGGATCTCGAAACGGCCGAGCGGCGCCTCAATGCGTTCCGCACGCAAACGGGCACGGTCGACATGGCGCAGCAGAACACCGCGCTCATCACGCGCATGAGCCGGCTGGAAGAGCAGCAGACGACGCTGCAACTCGCGCTCGATGCCGCGCAGCATCGCTACAAGCCCGACAACGAGAACTATCAGAGCGCGCTCACGCAGCTCAATCAGGTGAAGCGCGAGATTGCCGATACGTCGAAGATCGCGGCGAATCTGCCGACCGTGCAGCGGCAATACGTCGAGCTTGCGCGCGATGTCGCCGTCACGACGCAGCTTTACACGAGCGTGCTCACCAATGCGCAACAACTCGAAGTGGCGGCAGCCAGCACGCCGCCCGGCGTCGCGGTGGTCGATTGGGCCGTCGCGCCCGAGAAACAGTCGTGGCCGCGCGCGTGGATCGTGCTGCTTGGTTCCGTATTCGGTGGCCTCTTTATCAGCACCGTTTCGATCTATCTGATCGCATTGAATCGGCGGGAACTTCGGAGTCCGGAAGAAATCGACCAGTTCTCGCAGTTGCCGCGTCTTGCCGTGATCGCGCGTTCGACGGCGCAACTGCGCCAGGACGTGCGCGCGCTGACGCACAACGCGGCGCCCGCGAAACTGCTCGCCATGACGAGTCCGACTGACCCGAGCATCGAGGCGCTGCGCTCGTTGCGCAACAGCGTCCGCGCGATGTTGAGCGGCGCGCCCGTGCCGATGGTTCATGCGGGACTCGGCGGCGGACTCAACTCGCTGAACCCGATGAACGGGATGCCCTTCGGCACGACCACGACCATGATGAATCCGCGCTATGTCGCGAGCGCGGACGATCGTCACGGCAAGGTGATCCTCTTCACCGGCCCGACGCAGGGCGTGGGCAAGAGTTTCGTGTCGTCGAACTTCGCTTATTTGCTGGCGGAAACGCGTGCGTCCGTGTTGCTGATCGACGCGGACATGCGGCAGGGCCGTCTGCGTCATCTCGTCGATGGCCGCACCGGACCCGGCCTCGCTGAAGTACTGGAAGGCTCCGCGCACGTGGATGAAGCGATCGTCTCGCTCGGCGGCGGTCTCTCGATGATGGACGCGGGCGCGTTCTATCCCGAGAATCCGGCGGAACTGCTCGGCCGTCCGGCGTTCCAGGAGACGCTGTCGATGCTGCGCGACATCTACGATTACGTCGTTATCGATTCGCCGCCGGTGCTTCCGGTCAGCGACGCGCTGTCCATCGCCATGCACGATTGCGATCTCGTGCTGCTGGTGTCGCGGGCGGACCGGACGGGCGCGCGGCAACTGGAAGAGACCTTGCGCCGCCTCGAAAACGTGGGCGCGAAAGTGGGCGGCCACGTGTTCAACGGCTTCGCGCCCGGCCGCTACGGCGCTCGGGAGGAGTACGGCTTCAGGGCAGTCGCGCGCTGACAGCGGCTAGCGTGCGTCGGCATTGAGCAGTCGCTGCAACGTGCCGACCACGTCGCCCCACGCGCCGAGTTCGCGCGCCCTGACGAGCCGCATGTTCGGGTACCAGGCCGTCACGGCGCCTTCGCGCTCGTAACGCCATTCGGCCACGTGGTTCAGAAAGAGGTAGGTGCGCTTGCCGAGCGCGCCGGCGAAGTGGGTGAGTCCGCCGTCGTTGCCGATGAACGCATCGAGCCGGTCGATCAGCGCGGCCGACTGACCGAGCGTCATGTCGAGATCGAGCGTGGTGAAGCGATCCGGATCGTTGGAGCGCGGGTCGTTCAACCAGCGGCGGCGTTCGAAGCCGCGCTGCATGACGACCCAGTAGACGTCGCTCTGCGTATCGAACAGCGGGTTGAGATCGGGCAGGGTGAGGCTGCGGCTCGCGAAGTTGTTCGCCGATTCGCACGATGACCAGAACACGCCGACGCAGCGCCGGCCGCGCGCGCGATGCCAGATGCGGTCGATGACGGCATCGACGCTCGCGGGGTCCGCCGGTTCGATATACCGGTGCGACGACGCGTGGCCGAGCACCGGGAAAAGGGCGGTGAAGAGCGTGAACGGGTCCGTCCACATTGCGCCGTCGCCCGTTGGCCTCGTGAAACCGGCGGCTTCCATCGCCCGCACGTAGTCGACGCGATCGGTTTCCGGCGTCGCCACGCGGAAGAGGTCGGTGTCGTAATCCACGGCGACGCCCATCGCCTGCAACGCGCCGATATAGCGCGCCCAGTTCACCAGATCGCCGAAGCCCGACGCGATGAGTTGCACGGACATGCGCGCGGGCAGGGCGCGCTGACCGGTCCAGTATCCTTCGCGGTTCACATGCGGGAAAAGCACGCGCCGCGCGTCGTCGGACGACCAGTACTGATGCATCGCCTCGACACCATGCTCGATGCCGTGAAGCCGCATGCGGCTGCGCGCCTGATGATGACCGAGCACGAAGGCGGAATGCTCGTCGATGCCGTCCGGTCTCAGTTCCAGTACGCGGTTGTCTTCGCCGAGATAATGCCATCCGTACACTCGCCACAGAAAAGCGGCGATTTCCGGCGTCGACGCTTTCTTCACGAAGGATTCGATTCCCGCGAGCGCGACTTCTTTCAGGCCGAGATGTCCGGCGACGTCGCACATGCAGTGGACGTGAAAGGCGAAAGAATCTGACAGACGCGTGAGCATGAAACAAATATCGAGCGCCTGAAGAAATTGTCCCGCGCGCAGATGCACGATTGCGCGCCAATGCCAGTATTCGGCCGTGTTTCCGTCCACCGCGCGCCGCTCGTCCAGAAAGCGCGCGCATGCCTCGACATCGCCCGCGTAGAGTTTCGGATAAAGGTCGTCGTATTGTTCGAGCATGCTGTCGTGTCGTGAAGGGGGCGCGAAAGGGGGCTTTGAGCCTAACGCAAGCGTTAATTACGCGACTATGGCACGATGCCGGGCAAGGTTTCGCTCAGTGAACGAATCGTCGAAGAAATTTGACGATTCAGCGCGTGTTTTCAGTATAGGTCGTCGTTTTGGTCCGCGGAAGCAGGGCGGAAAGCCTATTGGTGAAGCGCCTGCTTCTCGCACTAGAACGCGTAGAGCTCCGGCACTCGTTCGCCCAGCTTGCGCGCTTGATACAACATGCGGTGCGTCTTCGGCGATAAGACGTTGACTTCTCCCCTCAGCAAGCGGCTCACTATCTGTACGACGTCCTGTATTTCATCGGCTTTATTTGCGACGCTCGGTCCGTTCAGATGCGACATTTTCTCCAGAATCTGCGGATCGGTCACCGAGGTATGCAAAAGAATGGAAAGGTGAGAATACCGACGGATGAAAGCAGTAAGCGAATTGCTATTGCCGAGATCGAGATCGTGCTGTACTAAAGCGGGATCGAGAATAAGAAGGTCGATATCGCTACAATGCAGCCGGTCCATTAATTCGACGATGCATGACGATATTCCGACGAGCACCGGAAGACCGCTTTCGCTTAGAAGCATTTTCAAGCCTTCAGCTATCATCGGGGTCGTGTCCGCGATGAGCACTCGATGTAAAGCCTTTCCTCGTTTCATCTTGAAGCCCCAAATCGATTGAAAGGTGTTCCGCATAAGGACGAGGATAACCCGGAAGGCCCGGTTCGAGGATTGATTTTTATGCCTGTTTTTGCGAATGTTTTTTACTGAGGATTTTCTGGTTAGATTCCGATGCCTTCGGGGGATACTTTCGGACGTTAAGCAGTTGGTTTCCAACCGGTTCGAGCGCTGAGGTGAATGGTGCGTGGCGATTATCGACGCGCACCATTCACTTGGAACCGCAGAGCAGGATCAGCGATCGTCCGGACGCGGAACGCCTGCCGGACTCGGGGGATCACGCAAATCGGCGTCCGCTTGCGGCGGTTGCGGCGGGTCTTCGGGTTGCGCCGGGCCGAGATCGGTCAGTCCCTCGGAATCGACTGGATTTTCCGGTGGTTTATTGGTTGTGTTGGTCGGTGCGGACATGGTTGGCTCCGGTTGTCGAATATATCGACACAGTTAAGCAACGCGCATTCCGCGATCAGGCACTGCCGATGCTGAACGTTGGCAGCAATCTCAACAACGGAGACGAACATGACCATTCCGCAGAACGAACCGGGCACCGATGTCGTCGATACGGACAAAGCGGCGCAGCCCGCGCCGAAGTCCGGTGATCAACCGGCCGATATGCCGCTGACCGAGGCGGACGACGGCAATACGCGCACGCCAGCAGCGCCAGCGCAGGAATAGCCGGGTAAACATGGCGATCGGCGGTGGCGTGAGCGGTCGCCGATCTTTCCTTAAACGGCTAAAAAAAATGCGCTAATTTGTCTTATGTCAAATGTGTTTTACGCCTCTACGACTTAACCTATCTCCCGGCTCCGCTTCAACAAAAACTCCCGCTCCCGCGCATTTCTCGCCAGTCCCGCCGCCCGCACGAACTCGTCCCGCGCCTCATCCACGCGACCGAGCCGCGCGAGCAAATCCGCGCGCACGCCGGGCAGCCAGTGATAATTCTTCAACGCGGCAGCATCCCGTAACCGGTCGACGATGACGAGCGCCGCCTCCGGCCCCGACGCCATGCTGACCGCGACCGCGCGATTGAGCTCGACCACCGGCGTCGGCGCCACCTCCATCAGCGCATCGTAAAGCGCGACGATCATCGGCCAGTCGGTCTCGGCGGCGCTCGGCGCGCGCGCGTGGCATGCCGCCAACTCCGCCTGCAACGCATACACGCCGCGAGCGCCGCCCACCGCCGCGCGCCGCAACGCCGCCAGGCCGCGCTGAATCAGCAACGGGTCCCAGCGGGTGCGATCCTGATCCGGCAACAGCACCGGGCGGCCGTCACGGTCCACCCGCGCCTTCGTCCGCGATGCCTGAATCTCCATCAGCGCGACGAGGCCGTGCACCTCGCTCTCGTGCGGCATGAGTTCGGCCAGAATGCGGCCGAGCCGCAGCGCGTCGTCGCACAGCGCGGGTCGCATCCAGTCGTCGCCGGCCGTGGCCGAGTAACCTTCGTTGAAAATGAGATAGATGACTTCGAGCACCGATGCGAGCCGCGCCGCGCGCTCGCCGGCCTTCGGCACCTCGAACGGCACGCGCGCCGCCGACAGCGTGCGCTTGGCCCGCACGATGCGCTGCGCGATCGTCGGCTCCGGCGCAAGAAACGCCCGCGCGATTTCGTCCGTCGTGAGGCCGCCCAGAAGCCGCAACGTCAGCGCGACGCGCGCATCCAGCGACAGCACCGGATGACACGCCGTGAACACGAGCCGCAGCAGGTCGTCGCCGATGTCGTCGTCGCGGGCGGCGTCGAGTGAATCGACGAAATCGGGCGTGATGTGCCGCTCCTGCGCATCCAGATCGCGGCCGAGTTCCTCGTGCTTGCGCGCGTGCAGCGCGTGCTGACGCAGACGGTCGAGGGCCCGGTTCTTCGCTGTCGTCATGAGCCACGCTCCCGGTTTCTCGGGCACGCCTTCGCGGCTCCAGTGCTCGAGCGCCGCGACGAACGCGTCCTGCGCCAGTTCTTCCGCGAGCGCGACATCATGCACGACGCGCGCTACGCTCGCGATCACTTTCGCCGATTCGATGCGCCACACCGCCTCGATGGTTCGCCGCGTCGCTGCTTCGCGTTCGTCCGACGACGCGCTCACGCTGCTTCCGGCTCCATATGCACCAGTTCCCACGTATGTCCGTCGAGGTCTTCGAAGGCGTGGCTGTACATGGATCCGTGGTCCTGCGGCGCGCGCGGCGTCCGCCCGCCCGCAGCGACGGCTTTGGCCACGAGTTCGTCCACTTCCGCCCTGCTCTCGCATGACAGGCACAAAAGCGCCTCGACGCTTTCATGGGCATCGACGAGCGTCTTGTCGGTGAACGTCTTGAAGAACGCCTCGGTGAGCAGCATCGCGTAGATGTTCTCGCCGATGACGAGGCACGCGGCGGCATCGTTGGTGAATGCAGGGTTGAAGTGAAGGCCGAGCGCCTTGAAAAACGTCATCGATTGCTGAAGGTCGCGAACCGCCAGGTTCACGAAGATCTGCTTGTGCATGGCGTGATGCTCCGTTTTCATGGGATGTCGTTCGAACGACGATCGAAGCACGCGGGACTCGACACCGCGTCACAGATAGCACGGCCCGAGCTTGCGGACCTCCACCGTGCACCATGCCGCCGCCGGGCACTCGGCGGCAATCGCCACCGCTTCGGCGTGCGTCTCGCAATCGAGCAGAAAGAAGCCGCCGATCATTTCCTTCGCTTCCGCGAACGGCCCGTCGATGACGCGCGCGTCGCCTCTCACCGTGGAAACGCGCGACGCGTCCGCGAGTGACGTCAGCGATTCGCACGCGCGCAGGACGCCGCGCGCCTTCAGTGTGTCGGCGAACTCGACCATCTGCCGATATGCCTCCCGACCTTCGTCGGCCGTGCGCTGCGCGCGCTGGCCGACGGGTTCCACGATGAGCAACAGAAAAGCCACGGCGGTCTCCTTTCGTGAAGTTATGTGCCGACAAAGTTAAACCGGCATCGTCCCGACGGCAACCTCGCACGCTGCAACTATTCATATGAGGAAAACAGCTTATTGTCGTACGTTACAAGACGTTACGAGCTGTTACGTGCCATTGTCTGAATTATCCCGTAGTATTTGCCTCCGTTGGCCGGTAAGCGAATTGCGCAGAAGCAATTAATACCGCCCGATGTCGCTTGCCCTCAGTAGAGCGTCGCGCCGCGGTGGCCACCGCTGAACGTCCGCTCGTCCATCACGACGGCGCATTTGTTCGCTTCTTCGAAATCCGGCCCGAAGCCGGGAGAGGCGAATACGTCGGTTCCCTGCCCGTCCCGAACCCGATGCCGAAGGCGTCGCCGGTCGCCTGCGCGCGTCCGGTTCATGCACATGAATCCATGAAGAAGAATACTTTCCTGCTTTCGACGCTCGTCCTCGCTCTCGCCGGTTGTGGCGGCAGCGACGACGCCTCCTCGCCCGCCTCCGTCACGAACGCCGCCAACGCCACGGCCGACGGCTCCACGGCGGCCGACCCCAGTGCGGTCGCCAAGGCGGCGAGCGCGCAGTCGATGACCTGCGGCGCACCCTCGGCAGCGGCGGCATCGGGCGGCAGCGGACAGATCACGGCGGACACGCCGAGCAGCGACGGCTCGCGCATGTTCCCCGCCGGCACGAAGTTCCAGGTGGCGATCACCACGCGCCCCGGCTCCGCCGACACGCTCAAATGGACCATCGCCGATGCGCTCGGAAAGACGGTCGCGAGCGGCAGCTTCCCGGCGCCTGCGGCGGCGACCAAGACCACGCTCACGTGCTCCTCGACGCTCGCGGGATATTTCGCGGTTTCGGCGACGCTCGCCAATCACGGCGGACAGGTTCAGACGGCCGGCACGCGCCCGAACGGCATCGCCACCTTCGGCGTGATTCCGGATCTCGGCGGCGTGATTCCCGCCGTCACGTACGCCAAGCAGGAACAGCATCGCTTCGGCATGCAGGGCTTCAACGGCAACGGCACGATGCTCGCCGCGCTCGGCATCTCGTCGACGATCGACGACCGCCAGATGTCCGTGATGGAGCCGAACGGCCGCTTCGCCTTCAACCCGAACGCGAACAACCTCGACCCGTTCTATACGTCCGGCAAGATCATGCGCCTCGTCCGTCTGGACGGCATTCCCGGCGGCGCGAGCATGCACGGCCTCAGCCCCGACTACAGCTACATCCCGAACGACCTGACGTACTACGCGAACTACATGGGCCGCGTCGGACAGGAAACCGAGGCGATCCGCGCGCGTTACTACCCGACCATGTCGGCGAATTACTATCAGGTGACGTGGGAGCCGTACATCCAGTGGAAGGACACGGACGCGAACTTCGTCGCGCTGTACAAGGCGGCGTATCAGGGCCTGCATTCGAAGGACCCGCACGCGGTCGTGATGGGTCCGGCCGAGCCGTTCCCGTCCCTCACCACCGATCGCCTGAAGCGCCTCGCGCCGCTCGGCCTCGCGCAGTATCTCGACGGCATCGCAACGCACGGTTACTACGATGCGGGCACGTCGCCGTCGCATCCGCCGGAGCGTCATCACACGGACGCGAATGCCGCCGATGCCGCGAACTCGCTGCTCAACGAGATGCGCAACCTGCGCGCGGAAATGGCGAAGGACTACAAACCGAACATGAAGCTCTTCGTCACCGAGACGGGCATCAGCTATGACCTCGGCGCGAACTACGGTCCGAACTATCCGTCGCCGAACATTCTGTTCGCGCACGGCGCGGTTGTCGCGCGCGCGCATATCATCCTGCTCGGCGAAGGCGCGGACCAGACCTACGTGTTCTTCGGGCCGGACTTCCCCGGCGAGCCGGGCTACGGCACGTTCTTCGATCTGGATCATCCGCAGGCCGCGTTCGGCACGACGAACATCAGCCCGAAGCCGGCCGCGATGGAAGTCGCCGCGATGACCCGCGTGCTCGACGGCACCACCACGCTCGGTCCCGTGAACAACCTGCCCTCCGGCGTGTACGCCTATGCGTTCCAGCAACTCGGCAACGGCAAGGTCATCACCGCGCTCTGGACGCACAACAACGCCGTGTGGCCGGCTTCGAACGGCGCATTCAGCACGACTTACAGCAGCGCCTACAAGCTCAATGTCGATGCAGCCGGCACGAGCGGCACGGTGAAGCTGATCGACGCGATGGGCAACGTGTCGAGCGCGCCGTACACGAACGGCGTGGTGACGCTCACGCTCACCGAGTCGCCGCAGTACGTCGTATCGACCAACGCGGATGTCGCGAAGAAGAACGCGACGAAGCCGCAGGGTTACACGGGCATGTGACCTTCGCGCAGTAAAAATGCGAATGCGCCCGCTGTCTCGATATTGACAGCGCCGCGCGTTCGCACCGATACTGCGTTTCATGCACGCAATCCTTTCCCTCGCCATCGCCGCGATTAAAAACCCAGTGAACGCCATCATCGGCGGGTCATCGGGAGAACGCGTGCGCTAGCGAGACAGGCAAGCAAGTCGATTCCGAAGGCCCCGCCGCAAGACGGGGCCTTTTTGTTTGATGCGTGCCTGGCCTTCCGTCTTCGGCTCTAATATGGAGAGCAAGATGGAAGAGCTATCGCAAGTGCTGGAAGGGCGTGGCGCGCGCCACGGCGTCGCCTCGGGCAAGCTGCATGCGTCGGGCGCGCGCGTGGTCGTGTATGTCGAGGTGCTGCCGCATCAGACGGTCTCGTGGCGGCTCGCGCGGGATGCCGAACTGCGCGCGGACGCCTCGATATGGCTCACGCGTCATGAGGACCCCTACGACTACTGGCTCAAGCCCGGCGATGTCGTGCGGCTTGCGCGCGGTGAACGCGTGTGGCTGTCGTCGGACTCGGAGCACGCCGTCGAGGTGTCGCTGACTTCGTATCGCGCGAAGCAGATCAGGCCCGCGTGGTCGCGCTTCATCGCTCGCTTCGTGCCGCGCGCCGTGAACGCGCTTTGATAGCCGCCGCCCTCACGGGGCGGTGCAGCGGAAGCTCGCGGCCAGGTTCACTCGTCCCTTGCCGAGATAGCGCGGATAGCCGGGGTATCGGCAGATGGGACGCGTGCGTCCGTTGGTGGCCGGCGCGATGTCCGTGCCGATGAGCGTCTCCGGCGCGACGCCGTTCGTCGCCCACTCGTCGAGCGCGCCGAGTTCGTCCCATGCGGGAATGAACACGCCGTTGCCGTGCTGGAAGCCGGGCACCATGTAAAGCCGCATGAACGAATCGACGGTCTCCTGACCATATCGCTCCACGAGTCCGCGATAAAACGCGATGGTCTGGTTCGGGCTGATCACTTCGTCGGCGAGGCCGTGCATGGCGACGAGCTTGCCGCCGTGGGCGATGAACGCGGAGAAATCCGGGTTCATCGCGCCGACCGTATAGGCGAGCGTGACGAGCCGCTGCCGGTAGCGGCCGGGATTGTCGATATCGAACGAGAGTCCGCTGACTGCCGCGTCGCGCGTGACGAAGTGGCGGATATACGCGTCGCCCTGCGCGAAGAGATAGCCGTTCGCGGCGAAGGTCGGTGGGTTCACGAGCGTGGGGGAATCGCCGAGGCCGAGCATCCCGGAGAAGTCCACGCCCTGAAACACGTTGTAGCCGGGATACGTTGCGACGCCATAGGCGAGCGGATAACGCATCGAGAGACCGTCGCGCAGCAGTTCGAGTGTGTCGAGCTGCGCATCGGAGAGGCAACTGTCGCGCAGCGAGGGACGCTGGCCGTTCGCGCAGCGCAACGACGCGATGATCTGCGGTTCCTGTTGGCGGCACGCTTCGACATTGCCGACGATGCCGTCTGCGAGGCCGTCGAGCCGGTCGCATTCGTGAACCACCGTCTCGTATACGCGCCGTTGCTGCGCGAGTCCGACGAAGCCGCCCGGCTTCGCGTACGACGCCTGCCCCACTTTCACGCCGAGCAGCCGCACGCCCGAAAAGTTGATGGCGGGCGCGTTGGCGATCACGCCGTCGTAGTCGTTCGGGAACCGCTCGATGACGGTGAAGCCTTCGCGTCCGCCTGTCGAGCCGCCCGCGAAGTAGATCTTGTCGGGCAAGCGGCCGTAGCCCATTTCGATCAGCGCGAGCGCGACATCGCGCGTTTTCTTCAGGTGCGCGAAGCCGAAGTTGACGATAGCTTCGTCGTTCACGGCAAAGTCCGCGCGTCCCGAATTGCCGACGTGCCCCGAGTCGGAGCCGAAGGTCGCGTAGCCGCGCGCGAGCGGCGTCGAATCGGGCGCAAAGGGCATCGGCTCGGTGCCGGACACGAGCACGCCGTTGTAGCCGCCGCCGCCCATTTGCAGCGCGCGCCCGTTCCAGCGACTCGGCAAGTTTACTTCGAAGCGGATGTCCGGCGTCGTCTCCTGAATCGCTCGGATGATGCCCGTCACGCGGCAGTACTCGCCGTTGCGATTGCCCGGCGCGGCCGCCTTGACCGCCGAGGCCGTGACGATCAGCGCGCCGCGCGACGGCAGACCGATGATCGACGCGGGCACCGTCTTGCCGGCGAGGTCTTCGCAGTGCCTGGTCACGTACGCGGCGGCGTGCGCGTGCGAGAGCGGCATCAGCGCGAGCGCAGCGACGAGCAATGCCCGGCACGCGCGGCGCGAGGCATCGGCGAGGAAAAGACGGCGGAGAGAAAGCACGGGCTGGAGTGGATACTTCAATGGCCGCTCAATATATAAGAAGCGTTTCTGGTTAGCCATTCGGGGCCGCCGCCCGGCGTTGCGGCGGCACGACGTAATTGATCCGCCCAAAGCACGCCGCATTCCCTACTCCCCGTCCCACTCCCCGCGCAAATCGCTCGTCTGCAGAAGCTGGAGCAGCGTCTCCGCCGGCCGGCTGGGATGCTTCGCGCCGAACGCGATGAACTCCACTTCGGGCAACTCCGGCAACTCCGCGCGATTGACCGGCGGCGCGAGCCCGCGGCCCGCCAGAAAGTGCGAGCGCACCGTGAGCCCGAGCCCGCCGCGCGCCGCCGCGATGCAGCCCGCGTGGCTGCTGCTCGTGCAGACCATTTGCCAGCGCGCGCCGGTCATCGCGAGCGAATCCAGCACGACGGCGCGCGTGACGCTCGGCTCGGCGACGAGAATCAACGGCAGCGGCAGAGCCGTATCGACGACGGTTCCCGGCTTCGCGAGCCATTCCAGCCGTCCGCTGAACAGCCGCGTGCCGCGCGCATCCCCGAGACGCCGCTTGCCGACGGCTAGATCGAGTTCGCCCGCGTCGAGCAGTTGATACAGCCGCCCGGTCATGCCGATGGTGATTTCCAGTTCCACGTCCGGATGCGTGTCTCGAAATGCGGCGAGCACGCTCGGCAGCGGTCCGAGGGCGAGATCGTCCGATGAGCCGAGCCGCACGCGTCCGCGCAGTCGAGGCGAGCGGAACTGCGATTCGGCGTGCGACATCGCTTCGAGAATCACCCGGGCGTGGACGAGCATCGCTTCGCCGTCGGCGGTGAGCGCGAGCGAGTGCGTGTCGCGCAGGAAAAGCCGCCGGCCGACGCTCTCTTCCAGGCGCCGGATATGTTCGGACACGCTGGATTGCCGCAAGCCGAGTTGCCGCCCGGCTTCGGTGAAACTATGCGACGCGGCCACCGTCGCGAAGGTGGTCAGCCAGAGCGGATTGAGCATTGCCGCATTGTCATCGGCAATACCGATCACAGTCAATGCGGTTAGCGGGCTTCCCGATGACGCCCGCAGTCACTAATATTTCACACATGCGCTGAAAACGGTTCCAGCGTGACGCCCCGCTCTCTCACTCATGACCAGACAGTCTTCGCACACGGCGCTTTTGTGGATCGTCGCCGTGGGCTTTTTCATGCAGGCGCTCGACACGACGATCGTCAACACGGCGCTGCCCTCCATCGCGCGGGACCTGCACGCCGCGCCGCTCGCGATGCAGTCGATCGTCGTCGCCTACACGCTCACGATGGCGCTGCTCACGCCCGCCTCCGGCTGGCTCGCCGACCGCTTCGGCACGCGGCGCGTGTACTTCGTGTCGATCAGCTTGTTCGTCGTCGGATCGCTCGCGTGCGCGGGCGCGCATTCGCTCAATCAACTCGTCTTCGCGCGCGTGCTGCAAGGCATCGGCGGCTCGATGCTGCTGCCGATCGGCCGCCTTGCGGTGTTGCGTGCCGTCAGCGGCGAAGCCTATGTCTCCGCGCTCGCGATGATTTCCGTCGCCGGACAAGTCGGCCCGATTCTCGGCCCGACGCTCGGCGGATGGTTCGTCCAGTCGTTCACATGGCACTGGATCTTCCTGATCAACGTGCCGATCGGCGCGGCCGGCCTTTACGCGGTGCAGCGCTTCCTGCCCCACGACACGCTGCACGACGCGCCGCCCTTCGACTTCATCGGCTGCGGGTTGCTCTCGCTGTGCATGGTCGCGTTTTCGCTCGCGCTCGATAGCCCGGCGCAAACGCATCGCGGCGCGGTGTCGGCAGCGCTCTTCGCGGTCGCGGCGGCGTCCGCCTTCGCCTACCTCCCGTATGCGCGTCACCGGCGCAACCCGCTCTTCAAGCTCGCGCTCTTTCGTGAACCGAACTTCAGCGTCGGCCTGATCGGCAATCTGCTGTGCCGCATCGGTTCGAGCGCGGTGCCGTTTCTGCTGCCGCTCATGATGCAGCTGGAACTCGGCTATAGCCCGCTGCATTCCGGGCTCATGATGCTGCCCATCGCGATTGCGGGCACGGTCTCGAAGCGCTGGATCGCGCGGCTCGTCAAGCGGTACGGCTACGATACGTTCCTCTTGGTGAACACGGCGCTCGTCGGCGCGTCGATCGTCGCGTTCGCGGCTTTCTCGCCGTCGTTGCCGCTCGCCGCCGAAATCGCGATTCTCGCGATCTTCGGCGCATGCAACTCGATGCAGTTCGCCGCGATGAACAGCGTCACGCTCAAGGGCTTGTCGAAGCAGGACGCGGGCAGCGGCAACAGCCTCTTCTCGATGGTGCAGATGCTCGCCATCGGCCTCGGCGTCTCGATCGGCGGGTCGCTCGTGCAGGTCTTCGAAGGACACTTCGGGTCGGCGTCGCTCGGCTTCAAACTGAGCTTCGCGTGCATGGGCGTGGTCACGCTGCTGTCGGCCGCTGTGTTCCGCCGGCTCGATTCCGCGCCGCGCACGTCCGCGCCGACGCCCGCTGCGCGCTAGTGAGCCGATGAGCACGCTCGCACGGCAAGGGCTATGCTGCCCGTTGCCGCACGTCTTCTTCCCTTCTCCTGGAGCGCAACCGTGCAATACCGCAAATTCGGCAGCACCGGACTCACCGTATCGCGTCTCACCTTGGGCACGATGACTTTCGGTCTGCAGACCGACGAGGGCGTGTCGCGCAGCATCATGGACCGCGCGAGCGAGGCAGGCGTCAATGTCATCGATACCGCCGATGTTTATCCGCTCGGCGGCACGCACGATATCGCCGGCCGCACGGAGGAGATCGTCGGGCGATGGCTTTCGGGCAAGCGCGACCAGTTCATCCTCGCGACGAAGGCCGTCGGCGTGATGGGGCCGCTCGACTGGAACAAGGGCGCGTCGCGCAAGCATCTGCTCGACGCGATCGACGCGTCGCTCAGGCGTCTGAACACCGATTACGTCGACCTGTACCAGTTGCATATGGACGACCGCGACACGCCGCTCGACGAAACGCTGGAGGCGCTCGACGTAATTGTGCGGCACGGCAAGGCGCGTTATATCGGCGTGTCGAATTTCCTGGCGTACCGGCTCGCGCGGGCGCTGGGCCGCGCCGACGTGCTGCGCACCGCGCGGTTCGTCTCGATGCAGCCGCGCTACAACCTGCTGTTCCGGCAGATCGAGCGCGAGTTGCTGCCGCTCGCGTCCGAAGAAGGGCTCGCCGTGATTCCCTATAACCCGCTCGCGGGCGGCCTGCTGACGGGCAAGCACAAGCACGGCGCGGCGCCTTCCGAGGGCCGCTTCACCGCCACTGTCGGCAAGGCGGGCGAGATGTATCAGGAGCGTTACTGGCACGAGCGCGAGTTTCAGACCATCGAGGAGCTGAAGGAAATCGTCGCGCCCACCGGGCGTTCTCTTGCGAGCACGTCGCTCGCGTGGGTGTTGGAAAATCCCGCGGTGACATCGGCGATCATCGGCGCGAGCCGCCCGGAGCAACTCGACGATACGCTCGCTGCCGTCGATCAGCCGCTCGATCCGGACATCAAGGCGAAGCTCGACGATGCGACCGTCGAATACCGCTGGGGCGATGCATCGCGCTGAACGGCGCTGACCGGCATCGGTCGGCTCAAGCTGCCCGCGCCCGCCGCGCCGAACAGACGCCTTCAAGCGAATACAGCGCGAGCGCGGCCCAGATGGCGCCGTAGCCGATCAGCTGATCGTGCCCGAACGCCTCCTGATAGATCGCCACGCCGATCAGCAGTTGCAGCGACGGCGTGATGTATTGAATGAGCCCGAGCATGGACAGCGGAATGCGCCGCGCGCCGGCGGCAAAAAGCAGGAGCGGCACGGCCGTCACCGGTCCGGCCGCCGCGAGCAGCAGCTTCACGCCGATCGTCGCGTGCGCGAAGCCGCTTCCGCCGTGCGAACCGAGCACGAAGAGATAGAGCAGCGCCACCGGACACAGCAGCATGGTTTCGAGCGTCAAGCCTTCGAGCGCGCCGAGCGAAGCGGTCTTGCGCAGCAGGCCATAGCCGCCGAACGTGAGCGCAAGCGCGAAGCTGATCCAGGGCGGCGCGCCGTTCGCCCATGTAAGCCACGCGACGCCCAGCGCGGCCACGATCACCGCGATCCACTGCACCGGCCGCAGCCGTTCGTGCAGGAACGCCATGCCGAAGAGCACGTTGACGAGCGGATTGATGAAGTAGCCGAGACTCGACTCGACGATGCGCCCCGCGTTCACCGCCCAGATATAGATGCCCCAGTTCGCGGAGAGCAGCACCGCGCTCGCCGCGAAACGCGCGAGGAGCCGCTTGTCGCGCAGAACGGGCACGAGCCATTGCCATTGACGGCGCGCGGTCAGCACGATCAGCAGGAAGAGCATCGACCACGCCATGCGGTGCGCAAGCATTTCGATCGCGCCGATCGAATGCAGCGCCTTGAAGTAGATCGGGAAAAGACCCCAGATGGCAAAAGCCGCGAATGCGTAGACGACGCCTGGATTCATGGTTCGGTGCGTGGCGCAGATGTAAGCCATCCAGACGTGGCCGGAAGCCGTCTGCAAGGAATGGAAGCCGGATTTTAGTCGATGCGGACGACCGAGCCGCGCATCTCGCGAACCGCAGGCGAGCTTCGTGCTCGTATAGCGTGCGTGTAAGCGCGCCGACAGCGCGTGCTAGCATGGCCCGCTCACCATCGCCCTGCTCCTTTCCCGTCGCCGCTAATGAACAACCACCAGTCCGTTCACCAGAGCTTCTTTCATATCCTGCTGTTCGTCGTGACCATTGCGCTCGGCTGGGTGCTGCTGCCGTTCTTCGGCGCGATCTTCTGGGGCGCGATACTCGCGCTGCTTTTTCAGCCGATGCAGCGCTGGCTCACGGTGCGCTTCGGCAAGCGACGCAACCTTGCCGCGCTCACGACGCTCGCTGCCGCCATTCTCATCGTCATCATTCCGGTGTCGGTGGTCGCGGTGACGCTCGTGCAGGAAGTCGCGCTCGTCTATACGCGCATCAAAAGCGGCGATCTGAACTTCGGCATGTACTTTCAGCATGTGCTTCATGCGCTGCCGGCGTCCGTGCAGCAACTGCTCGGGCGCTACGGCCTCGATGACATTCCCGGCGTGCAGAGCAAGCTGATGGAAGGCGCTTCGCGCATCAGCCAGTTTGCGGCGGCGCAGGCGCTGCTCATCGGCCAGAACACGTTCCAGTTCATCGTAAGCTTCGGCGTGATGCTCTATCTCGTGTTCTTCCTGCTGCGCGATGGCGGCGAGATCGGGCGGCGCATCCGCCGCGCGCTTCCACTCGACCCCGCGCCGAAGCAGCATCTGATTGCGAAGTTCACGACTGTCGTGCGCGCGACGGTCAAGGGCAATATCGCGGTGGCCGCCGTGCAGGGTTTTCTCGGCGGGATGATCTTCTGGATTCTCGGCATCAACGGCTCGTTGCTCTGGGGCGTGCTGATGGCGTTTCTGTCCCTCTTGCCGGCGGTGGGCGCGGCGCTCGTCTGGGCGCCGGCCGCGCTTTACTTCTTCATGACCGGCGAGATCTGGCGCGGGCTTGTGCTGGTGGCGTTCTGCGTCGTCGTGATCGGGCTCGTGGACAACGTGCTGCGTCCGATTCTCGTCGGCAAGGACACGAAGATGCCCGACTGGGTCGTGCTCATCTCGACGCTCGGCGGCATGGCGCTGTTCGGTATCAACGGATTCGTGATCGGGCCGCTCGTGGCCGCGCTGTTCATGGCGAGCTGGGATATTTTTTCGCAGGATGAGGACGGACAATAGCAAAGAAAAATGGCTCCACGAAGGAGCCATTTTTTCGTCGCGCATCAACCTCGATCAGCGCGAATTCGGCGCGGTGTACCGGCAGTCGAAGCGCTTCCTCACCGTGCCGTTTTCATCGACGCTTTCCAGATACACGTCGAATTGCCACAAGCGCGCCATGTGCTTGAGCACTTCGTCGCTGTCGTTCGACAGGTGGCGATTGTCGGTCATGAAGTGACGCAGCGTGAGACTGCGGTCGCCGCGCGTGTTCACCGAATACACCTGAATGTTCGGCTCGCGATGATGAATGTCGTACTGCCGCGACAGTGCCTGCCGCACGTAGCGATAGCCGCTTCCGTCGTGAATGGCCGAGACTTCGAGCGCGTCGCGCATGTCGTCGTCGAGAATCGAGAAAAGGCGCATCTCGCGGATCAAATGCGGCGACAGATACTGCGCGATGAAGCTCTCGTCCTTGAAATTGCGCATCGCATAGTGCAGCGATTCCAGCCAGTCGCTGCCCGCGAGATCGGGGAACCACTCGCGGTCTTCGTCCGTCGGGTTTTCGCAGATGCGGCGAATGTCGCTCATCATCGAGAAGCCCAGCGCATACGGGTTGATGCCGCTGTAATAGGGCTTCGTCACCGGCGGCTGATAGACCACATTCGAATGCGAATGCAGGAACTCCATCATGAAGCCGTCTTCTAGCCGGCCTTCGTTGTAGAGCGTGTTGAGCAGCGTGTAGTGCCAGAACGTGGCCCAGCCTTCGTTCATGACCTGCGTCTGCCGCTGCGGATAGAAATACTGTCCGACCTTGCGCACGATACGAATGACTTCGCGCTCCCACGGCTCGAGAAGCGGCGCGTTTTTCTCGGCGAAGTACAGCAGATTTTCCTGCGGCTCCGGCGGATAGCGGCTTTCGGTTTCCTCGGCGGACGGCGCCTTCTTGTTCGGCAGCGTGCGCCACAATTCATTGACCTGCGATTGCAGATACGCCTCGCGCTCGCGGCGCATCGCGGCTTCCTTCGCGAGCGACAGCTTTTGCGGGCGCTTGTAGCGGTCCACGCCGTAGTTCATCAGCGCGTGGCACGAGTCGAGCAGTTCCTCGACGCGATCCAGCCCGTGACGCTCCTCGCATTCCGCGATGTAATTCTTCGCGTAGACGAGATAGTCGATGATCGCGTGGGCGTCCGTCCACAGCCGGAACAGATAGTTGCCCTTGAAGAAGGAGTTATGCCCGTAAGCGGCATGCGCGATGACGAGCGCCTGCATCGTCATCGTGTTCTCTTCCATCAGATACGCGATGCACGGGTTCGAGTTGATGACGATTTCATACGCGAGGCCCATCTGCCCGCGCCGATAGCTCTTCTCGGTCGAGAGAAAGTGCTTGCCGAACGACCAGTGCCGATAGTTCACCGGCATGCCGACGGATGCGTAGGCATCCATCATCTGCTCGGCGCTGATAATTTCGAGCTGAATCGGATACACGTCGAGCCCGTAGCGATTCGCGACGCGCGAGATTTCGGCGTCGTACTCCTCGATCAGCTCGACGCTCCAGTCCGATGGGCATGGCAGCGGCCGCCGTTTTTCTGCAACGTTCATGCTTACCTCGTGCGTCCCGACGGACGCATTGCGTTGCCCCGCTTCCGGTCCGAGTTTCGACGGCGCACGATCGTCCGTGCCGTCGAGATGATATCCACGCGTTTCGTTGTTCACGTGCCTCGTCGTCATGCGGCCGCCTGTTGTTTTTCGAAGAGTTCGCGGAACACGGGGTAGATGTCCGAGGCCGAATCGACCTTCTTCATCGCGAGTTCGGGCGCGCCGGCCGCAAGTTGAGCATACTCCAACCACAGGTTCTGCTCTTCTGGCGCGACTTGAATATACGCAAAATACCGCACCTTCGGCAGGATGTCCTCCGCCAGGAGCTTGCGGCACTTCGGGGAATCGTCGGTCCAGTTGTCGCCGTCCGATGCCTGTGCGCCGTAAATGTTCCATTCAGTCGGCGAGTAGCGCTCGTCCATGATCTTCTTCATGAGTTCGAGCGCGCTCGACACCACTGTGCCGCCGCTTTCCGTCGAATGGAAGAACGTGTCTTCATCGACTTCTTCGGCGCGCGTATGGTGACGGATGAACACGACTTCGATCTTCTCGTAGTTCCGCTGCAGGAAGAGATACAGCAGGATGAAGAAACGCTTCGACAGATCCTTGCGCTGCTCGTCCATGGAACCGGACACGTCCATCAGGCAGAACATCACCGCCTTGCTGGAAGGCGTGGGCTGTTTGACGCGATTGATGTAGCGCAGATCGAACGGATCGATGAACGGAATGCGCGTGATCCGTCCCTGCATGATGACGATATCCGCTTCCAGCCGCGCGATGTCGTCCGGATTGCCGTCCTCTTCCTTCAATTGCTCCAGCTGGCGTTCCATTTCGCGCAACTGCGCGGAAAGCGGCCACCCGAGCGCGATGCGCCGGCCGAGCGCGCTGCGCAGCGAGCGCACCACGTCGATATTGTTCGGCGTGCCTTCCGCCGCCCAGCCCGCGCGCACGTTCTTCCATGTCGGCACGGCGAGCAGCTGCGTCTTGACGAGGCGCGGCAGTTCAAGATCGTCGAAGAAGTACTGCATGAATTCTTCGCGCGATAGCTCGAAGACGAAATCGTCCTGGCCTTCGCCCTCGTTGCTCGCGCTCTTGCCGCCGCCGCCCGAGCCGCCTTGTGGACGCGGAATCTTGTCGCCGCGCACGTAGTCGGCGTTGCCCGGATGCACGTATTCACGCTTGCCGCCCGGACCATGCCGGAACGACGGCTCCGCGATGTCCTTCTTCGGAATCGTGATGCTCTGCGTGCTTTGAATGTCCTTGATGCTGCGATCGCGCACCGCGTCGGAAACGGCGCGGCGAATGTAGTTCTTGACGCGTCGCAGGAAGCGTTCGCGGTTCGCGATGCTCTTGTTCTTGCCGGCTAACCTGCGGTCGATGATTTGGTGCAGCACATCCAGTCTCCCGCGAAAATGGCGAGTGTGCGAGGCGCCGCAGGTTTGCGCCGCAAGCCGGCGCCTCTCGCTCGCAATCTGCCCGCTTGGCCATCCGGATGCAAGCATCGAACCCGGACGGCGCGGACCTGCACTGCTCTACTGCAATTCCCTTCGTGAAACGCGCCGCTTAAGACGACTTGCGCACGCGCAGATACCAGTCGCACAACAAACGCACCTGCTTCGGCGTATAACCCTTCGCGACCATGCGATTCACGAAGTCCTCGTGCTTGCGCTGCTCTTCGGCCGATCCCTTCGCATTGAAGGAGATAACCGGCAAGAGTTCCTCCGTGTTCGAGAACATCTTCTTTTCGATCACGACGCGCAGCTTTTCATAGCTGATCCACGCGGGATTCTTGCCGCCGTTGTTCGCGCGCGCACGCAGCACGAAATTCACGATCTCGTTGCGGAAATCCTTCGGGTTGCTGATGCCCGCGGGCTTCTCGATCTTCTCCAGCTCCGCGTTGAGCGCGGCGCGGTCGAAGCTCTCGCCGGTGTCGTGATCGCGGAACTCCTGGTCCTGAATCCAGAAGTCCGCGTACGTGACGTAACGATCGAAGATGTTTTGTCCATACTCCGAATACGATTCCAGATAAGCCGTCTGAATCTCCTTCCCGATGAACTCGGCGTAGCGCGAAGCCAATACGTCCTTGATGAACGACAGGTACTTCTGCTCCGTTTCCGGCGGGAACTGCTCGCGCTCGATCTGCTGTTCGAGCACGTACATGAGATGCACCGGGTTAGCCGCGACCTCGGTGGAATCGAAGTTGAACACGCGCGACAGAATCTTGAACGCGAAACGCGTGGACACGCCCGTCATGCCTTCGTCGACGCCCGCAAAATCGCGGTACTCCTGATACGACTTCGCTTTGGGATCGGTGTCCTTCAGGTTCTCGCCGTCGTAGACCTGCATCTTCGAGAAGAGGCTCGAATTCTCCGGCTCGTGCAAACGCGTGAGCACGGCCATCTGCGCCATCATCTTGAGCGTGCCCGGCGCGCATACCGCTTCCGCAAGCGAAGAATTGCGCAGCAGCTTCTCGTAGATCTTCACCTCTTCGCTATAACGCAGGCAGTACGGCACCTTGACCACGAAGATACGATCGAGCAGCGCCTCGTTGTTCTTGTTGTTGCGAAAAGCCTTCCATTCCGATTCATTGGAGTGCGCGAGGATCACGCCGTCGAACGGAATCGCGCCGAAGCCTTCCGTGCCCTTGAAGTTGCCTTCCTGCGTGGCCGTCAGGAGCGGATGCAGCACCTTGATCGGCGCCTTGAACATTTCGACGAATTCGAGCAAGCCCTGGTTCGCGAGGCACAGGCCACCGGAATAGCTGTAAGCATCGGCGTCGTCCTGCGAGTACGTTTCTAGCTTGCGGATGTCCACCTTGCCGACGAGCGAGGAGATGTCCTGATTGTTCTCATCGCCCGGCTCCGTCTTCGCGATGCCGATTTGCCGAAGGATCGACGGATAGCGGCGCACCACGCGGAACTTGCGGATATCGCCGTTGTATTCGTGCAGGCGCTTCACGGCCCACGGCGAAAGAATGCTCTTCAGATAACGGCGCGGAATGCCGTACTGTTCCTCGAGCACGGGACCGTCTTCGTCGTAATCGAAAAGACCGAGCGGCGATTCGTTCACGGGCGAACCCTTGAGCGAATAGAACGGTACGCGCTCCATGAGTTGCTTGAGCCGCTCTGCAATGGACGACTTGCCGCCGCCCACCGGACCGAGCAGATAGAGGATCTGCTTTTTCTCTTCAAGACCCTGCGCGGCGTGCCTGAAATACGACACGACGTTCTCGATCACTTCCTCCATTCCGTAGAACTCGCGGAACGCCGGATACACCTTGATGACCTTGTTTGCAAACACACGCGATAAACGCGGATCGAGGCGAGTGTCGACCATTTCCGGTTCCCCGATGGCCGTCAGCATGCGTTCGCCCGCTGTTGCATATGTGGCAGGATCTTCCTTGCAGAGCGCGAGATACTCTTCGAGCGAGAATTCCTCCTCGCGCGTTTTTTCGAAGCGGGTCGCGAAACTGCTGTAGATATCCATGCTACCTCCTCGCCGAAGTCAGAAAGCCTTGGTCGTCTCAACGCGCGTTATCGAAACGACATCGCTTGAATTCATCCTAAACCCTTTCGAATTTTTTTTCACGCACTTGCTTGGTTGATTTGCTTAGAAGCTGCTCGGAACAATCACTAGCTTGGTAGGTTATTTTCGTTCACCTACAATCCTCAGTCCCAAGATGCCGTTCGTATCTGCGCTCGCATTCTATGCAGCGTGCGCGCTGCGTGCGCTTCGGCATGTTCGCTGCGCCGCGCTCGCTTCATCGCTGCACCGCGACCTTCCGCCAAAGCATTCTTGCGAGCGCATGGTCGTCACGTCAGTACCAGCTCCAGTTCTCCGATGCGATCAATCGAGCCATGCACCATGGCCGGTCCTTCCACGCGATACGCGCCTGTGTATGAGCCCGTCGTGATGGTCCAGAAAGGCTCGACCGTCAAACCCATGCGCGAACAATGGTTGACGAGCCAGGGCAGCAATTCGCGAGGATCGCCCGCCGGATTGCCGAGGGTAGCCGGAGCAATCCCCACGCCATCGAAGGTGAGTTCCAGGCGCGGCGCAAGAAAATCGAAGCCCGGCGCGACGACCTCGTAAGGTTCCATGCCGCTCGTGATGAGCGCGCCGTTGTTCTGCGCATCGGCAAGCTGCGCGAGCGGATCGAGATTGGGCCACTGCGCGAAACGGCTATCGACCACTTCGAGCGCGACTGCAATGCCGCCGATCGCCGCGAGCACTTCGGCGCGCGTGTAAGGCTCGTTCTTAGGGGGCAACGCATACGCGAAGCGAAACGCGATCTCCAGTTCCACGAGCACGCGAAAGAAGCCTTCGAAAGGAAGGCGCGCGGGCGAAACATAGACACATTCCGCATCGATGGGCGCGCCGGCCGCGAGCGCATCGGGCGCGCGCGCGCCGATCTTCCATGCGCCGATGCGCGCGTGGCTGTCGCGCAGGACTTCGTGCTGGATGGCGTAAGCGGTCGGTGCGTCGGCGGGGAGATCGCGCGGCTCCAGCGTTTCGATCAGTCGATGCTGACGCCGGGCCGCGACGAGCTTGGCGGCAAGTGTCGATCCGGTCATGTCGATCCCCTCGTGTGAATGGTGACGCGCAGTGTCGTCAGTGTACGGGTTACCGGACCGGAGGTGCTTTACGTTGCCCGCGCGATGCTATTTCATGCGCTCGCATGCGATCCCATGCGTACGCGCGATGCGGGCAACGGCATCGAAACGTCAGAACGTCTCCCAGTCGCCGCCCGCCGTCGACAGCGCGGCGGGCTTCGCGCTCGCCGCAGGCTTCACAGTCGGCGCAGTCGGCGCAGTCGGCGCGGGCGGCGCGACGCGCTTCGGCTTCGCGGATACCGTCGCCGGCACTTGCAAGGAAGAAGCAGCAAGCCCCGCGCCTTCGGTCACCTGAAACACTGCGACCGCCTGACGCAGGCGCGCGGCCTGATCTTCGAGGGACTGCGCGGCCGCCGCCGCTTCTTCCACGAGCGCCGCGTTCTGCTGCGTGACTTCGTCCATCTGCGTGACGGCGCGCGACACCTGCTCGATGCCGGTCGTCTGCTCCGCCGACGCAGCCGCGATCTCGCCCATGATGTCGGTCACGCGTTGCACCGCGCCGATGATCTCGTTCATCGTACGGCCCGCTTCGTCGACGAGCGTGGTGCCCGACTGCACGCGCGCGACCGAATTGTCGATCAACTCCTTGATTTCCTTGGCCGCCGTCGAGGAACGCTGCGCGAGATTGCGCACTTCGCCTGCCACGACCGCGAAGCCGCGCCCTTCTTCGCCCGCGCGCGCCGCTTCGACGGCCGCGTTGAGCGCGAGGATGTTGGTCTGGAACGCGATGCCTTCGATGATCGTAATGATGTCGGCGATCTTGGCCGAGCTGCGGCTGATCTCGCCCATCGTATCGACCACTTGCGTGACGACGGCGCTGCCCTTGCCCGCAATCTCCGACGCGTTGGCGGCAAGCGTGCTGGCCTGACGCGCGTTATCCGCGTTCTGGCGCACCGTGCTCGTCAATTCCTCCATGCTCGATGCCGTTTCCTGCAACGCGGACGCCTGTTCCTCCGTGCGCGACGAAAGATCGGTATTGCCCGCCGCGATCTGCTGCGTGGCCGACGCGATCGATTCGCTGCCCGAGCGCACCGTGCGAACCGTCGTCAAGAGACTCGCGCGCATCTTCGCGAGGCCTTCGAGGAGGAGGCCCATTTCGTCGCGCGAGGTCACGACCACCTCGCGGCGCAGATCGCCGGCGGCGATGGCTTCGAAATGCGTGAGCGCGGCTTCGAGCGGCCGCGCGATGGCGCGCCGCAACGCGAACCACGCGAACGCCGCCGCCGCGAGGCCGAGCGCGATGGCCGAGAGACTCAGCGCGCGGAATCCCGTATAGCGGCTCTGCGCGTCTTCGTAGCTCTTCTTCGAGGCGTCGGTGAGGAACGCGCGCAGCGCGTCGTTCGCGTTGGCGAGCTCGTTGTAGGCGGCCTGCATCGCCTTGGCCGCCTCGATCATGCCCGCGCGGTCGTCCGCCGTGACGGTCGCCAGTCCCTTGTCGACGGCGCGTTGAAGCGCGAGCCGCTTGTCCTGCGATGCATCGGCCAGACGCCGCTCGTCGGGCGTCTGGGGCAGCGACATGTAGTTCTTCCAGAAGGCGTCGGAGCGCTCGCGCATCATGCGCGAACGCTCGATGGTCGCGGCGACCTCTGACGTGCCGGCGAGCAGCGCGGCGCGGTCGAACACGAGCCGTTCGCGCGCCGCATACATTTCGCTGTTGCCGACCGCGATGGCGCCCGGCATCTGCACCGAGTACGTGTCGAGGAAAGCCTCGTTCGTGCGGCCCATGCCCGCGAGTCCCAGTGCGCCGATGCCGATGAGCAGCGCGCCGAGAAACGCCATCGAAATGCCGATGCGTGCCTTGATCGTCAAAGCCTTTTTCATGGATGTGTCCCTGATGCCGGTTCGAATGTGCGCGGGCGTCGTGACGCGTTAAACCGCGATCGGGCGGAGGCGCGCCTGCGCAGCCGCTATCGATGTAAACGGCATGCAAGCTACGGGACTTGAGAAGGTTCTTTCCCTGTTAGGGAAAACGACGCGTTGCACGCGCCGTTATTCAGCACATGTTGAAAACTTACGCTGCGATTTCGCTGCGGCGCGGAATGGACGGCTGCGCGCCCTCGCGCGTGACGGCGAGCGCGGCGGCGCGCTGACCGAAAGCGATCGCGTCGGCGATCGCGCTGCCGCGCGCCAGTTCCGCCGCGAATCCGCCGATGAACGTATCGCCCGCGGCGGTCGTGTCGATGGCCTCGACCTTCGGCGACGGCAGATGCTGGCCGTCGGTGTCGTCTCCTAAGAGCGCGAACACGCCCTGCGCGCCGAGCGTGATGATCACATTGCGCGCGCCTTTCTCCTTCAGCACGCGGGCGGCGCGGCGCGCATCGTCGGGCGTCGCGATGGCGATACCCGAAAGCGTTGCCGCTTCCAGTTCGTTCGGAATCAGATAGTCGATGAGCGCGAACCAGTCGGCGGGCAGCGTGCTCGCCGCAGGCGCAGGATTGAGAATCGTCGTGCGGGCGAGCCGGCGGCCCGCGGCCAGCGCCGCGCGCACGGTCTCCGGCGGCGTTTCGAGCTGGCAGACGATGACATCGGCGCGTGCGAGCAGCGCCTCCTGTTCGTCGATGACCGCAGGCGTGACCTGCGCGTTGCTGCCCGCGACGATGACGATCGCATTCTGGCTCGCGTCGTCGACGATGATGAGCGCGACGCCCGTCGGCGCCTGCGCGCTCGTTGCGAGCGCCGCGCAGTCGATGCCTTCCGCTTCGAGGCCCGCGCGCAGCGTCGCGCCGTTCGCGTCGCTACCGACGCAGCCGATCATCGCCACCTGCGCGCCGAGACGCGCGGCCGCCACCGCCTGGTTTGCGCCCTTGCCGCCCGGCGCCTGCGCGAAAGCGGAGCCGGCGAGCGTTTCGCCGGGCTTGGGCAGGCGCGGGGCGCGCGCGACGAGGTCCATGTTGAGACTGCCGACCACTACCACGCGCCCGCGCGCGCCCGTTTCACTCGTTGCGTTGTCGCTCATCGCGATGAAATCCTGCTCCGGTTGTTGGTCCGTGATATTCCGCGTTGATCCAGTTCACTCCGCTTTCGCGTCTGCCGCGGCGCCGCCCTCGGCGCCATGCGACTCGGGCACGACCGCCGTCGATTCGCGCAGCACGAGACGCGGCGGGACCACGCGGCGACGCGTCGTGCCGCCGAGCTTGCCGACGATGCGCTCGATGAGCGTCTGCGCGGCCATCTCGCCGAGCGCGCGCACCGAATGGCCGACCGTCGAGAGCGCAGGATACGTGTAGCGCGACAACTCGACATCGTCGAAGCCGATGATCGAGCAATCGTCCGGCACCCGAATCTTGCGCTCGGCCGCCGCCCGCAGCGCGCCGATGCCCATCATGTCGTTACACGCGAAGATCGCGGTCGGCTTCATCGCGTCGAAAAGCTGCGAGGCCGCCGCATAGCCGCCCGTCGCGGAGAAGTCGCTCTGGACGATCGCGTTCGGCTCGATCTCGACGCCGCGCTCGGCCATCGCGCGGATAAAACCGTGCAGGCGCATGGCGCTCACCGCCGTCGCGACCGGCCCGGTGATGCAGCCGATCTCCGAATGCCCCGTTTGCAGCAGATGCTTCGTCGCGATATACGCGCCTTTCTCGTGGTCGATCTGCACGAGGTCCGCCGAGACGCCCTCGATGTTCCGGTCCACGATGAGAAGCGGCTCACGCGCGCCCGCGAGGCACTGCGCGAGCACCGCGTCCTCGCCCGCCGATGCGATCACGAGGCCGTCGATGCGCTTTTCCTGCAAGACGCGCAAATAGTTGCGCTGCTTGGCCGGATCGTCGTCCGAGTTGCAGAAGAAGACGCAGTAGCCGTTTTTCGCGCAGCCGTCCTCGACCCCGCGCGCCAGTTCCGCGAAGTACGGATTCGTCGCGTTCGGCACGAGCAGCCCGATGGTCGCCGTGGACTTCGCCTTGAGCGAGCGCGCCACTGCCGACGGCACGTAGTCCAGCTCGCGGATCGCGCGCTCGACCTTCGCCCGCACGTCGGCCGACACCGGCCTTGAATTGTTCACTACGTGGGACACCGTCGTAAACGACACCCCAGCAATGGCTGCCACGTCCTTGATCGTCGCCATACATCGTCCTTCGCTTTGCTTTGGTCCAACTTCTTTTATTGACCGGAAACGTCCTCTCGCGCGGCCCTCCCGCGCCCGGTCGCGTTCCTTCCGCTCGCCGCCCTCGACGGCGAACGGACTGCCCGGTCATCTCTTTTTGACTGCACTTGTGTTTAACGTCGCCGCCCACCCCGTTGCGAGGCGCCGACGTGCTGCCTGCTGCCGTGCTATATCGAGCTCAACCGCGCCTGCGCCGGCTCCGGTACGTATCCAGCACCACCGCGACCACGATCACCGCGCCCGTGATGATGCGCTTGGTCGGCTCGTTCGCGCCGATCTGCGCGAGCCCCGCCGCCAGCACCGAGATGATGAGAACGCCGAAGAACGTGCTGATGACCGAGCCGCGCCCGCCCATCAGACTCGTTCCGCCGATCACCACCGCCGCGATCACCTGAAGCTCCACGCCCGCGCCCGCGTTCGGATCCGCGGCTTCGAGACGGGAAATCTGGAACAGCGCGGCCAGTCCCGAAAGCGCGCCCATCAGCGCGAACACGATGACCTTGTACGGCCGCGGATCGACACCCGCGAGCCGCACCGCTTCCTCGTTCGTGCCGATGCCTACCAGATAACGGCCGAAAATCGTCCGGGTCAAGACCCAATGCGCAAGAATCATCACCGCGACCGCAATCAGGAACGCCGGCGAAATGCCGAACGCGATTGGATTCGACAGAAAATCGAACGCATCGCCGATATACGCGGTGCGCGAGTTCGTCATCTGATACGCGAGTCCGCGCGCCGCTTCCAGCACGCCGAGCGACACGATGAACGACGGAATGCGCCATGCCACCGTGACGAGTCCCGTGACCGTGCCCGTCAGCGCGGCGGCGGCCAGCCCGATGAGCGCCGCCGGAAGCGCCGGCCAGTGCCACTTCAGCGCGGCCACGCTCACCACCGACGCACCGAGCGCAAGGACCGAGCCCACCGACAAATCGATGCCCGCGATGATCAGCACGAACGTCATGCCGACCGACATCACGACGAGATCGGGAATCTGGTTCGCGATCGTGCTGAACGTGTCGTACGTCAGGAAATGAGAACTCAGCACGGAGAAAAGCGCGATCATCGCGGCGAGCGCGCCGGCCAGTCCCAGATAATTCGAGAAGCCCAGGCGCGTGCCCGCGCCCTTCGCGTTCTTGCCGCTTTTCGGCGCATCGGCTGGCAGATTCGCTTCGGTCTGTCCGGTCATTCAATGCTCCAGCAAATTGTCTTGTTCGGGCGGCTTCGCGTCGGGCGCGAGCGGCTCGTGCAGAATCGCCTCGCGCTTCGCATAGCCGGCGAAAGCCGCCGCGAGCAGCGCATCCTGCGTCCAGTTCGCGCGCTCGAACACGCCGGTCATGCGCCCGGCCGACATCACGCCGATCCGGTCGCAGATCAGCATCAGTTCACGCAGATCACTCGAAACGACCACGAGCGCGCGGCCTCCGCGGGCGAGCGCGCCCATGAGCCCGTAAATATCGAACTTCGCGCCGACGTCGATGCCGCGCGTCGGTTCGTCGAAAAGCAGCACGGTGCAGTCGCGGGCGAGCCAGCGGCCGATCACCACTTTCTGCTGATTGCCGCCCGATAGCTCGGACACCGCCTGCGCCGGCCCCGACGTGCGGATGCGCATGGCGTCGATCTGGCGCTCGGCGAGCGCGGCTTCGCGGCGCGTGTCGATCACGCCGTGACGCGCCACCGCGCCCACGTTGCCGAGTGAAACGTTCGCGGCGATGGGCAGGCCGAGCAGCAGGCCCTCGCCCTTGCGGTCCTCCGTGATGAGCGCGATGCCGTTTTTCACGGCATCCGACGGCGACTGGATGTTCACCGGGCGCAGTGCTTCGCCGCCGCGCGGAACGGACACCGTGCCGCCGTCCGCGCGATCCGCGCCGTAGATGAGGCGCATGAGTTCCGTGCGCCCCGCGCCGATCAGCCCGCTGATGCCGAAAATCTCGCCCGCCCGCACTTCGAAGGACACATCGCGCACGGCCGGGGCGCGCGTCATGCCGTCCACTTTCAGCGCGACGCCGCCCAGCTTGCGCTCGCCGAGATCGATGCGTTCGCCCAGTTCACGGCCCACCATCAGCGTGACGAGCTGGTCGCTGGTCAGCGCGCTCATTGGCCCGACATGCACGAGGCGACCGTCGCGCAGCACGGCCGCGCGCTCCGCGATGCGTCTGAGTTCTTCCAGCCGATGCGAGATATAGACGAGCGCCACGCCGCGCGCCTTGAGCCGCGCGATCTGCTCGAAGAGGAGATCGACTTCGCGTGCGGTGAGCATCGCGGTCGGTTCGTCGAGAATCAGCACGCGGCAATCGCCGATCAGATTGCGCGCGATTTCGACCATCTGCTGATGCCCGATGCCGAGATCGCCCACGAGCGTGTCCGGGTCGATCGCATCGAGCCCGACTTGCGCCATCGCGTGCCGCGCGTCCTCGGCGAGCCGCTTGCGGTCGATCCAGCCGATTCTGAGTCGCCCTTTCTGCGGCAGGCGGTTGAGGAACAGGTTTTCCGCGACCGAGAGCGTCGGCAGCAGGTTCAGCTCCTGCATCACCATGCGCACGCCGAGCGATTCCGCTTCCGTGCGGCTTTGCGGCGCGTACGGCTGGCCCGCGAGCGTCATCGTGCCCGTGCTCGGATTCGTCAGCCCGCCGATGATCTTCGACAGCGTGCTCTTGCCCGCGCCGTTCTCGCCGGTCAACGCGAGCACTTCGCCCGGCGAGAGTCCGAGCGATACGTCGGCCAGCACCGGCTCGACATAGGTCTTGCCGATTCCCGTGACGGTCAGCACGCTCGCGTCGTGCGCGTCTTTCATCATGGCGTAAGGTCGCTCAAGGCGGTCGGTGCATCCTCGGCAAGTTCTGCATGCGTTGCGGCGGGACGGCGGCCGGCGCGCACCGCCGTCCCTCAACCGCGCTCGTGCATCTTAACGGCATGATGGCCGCGAACTTGAGGACGAACGGTTCGCGGCGCAACGCTCGCTGCGCTTTACTTCGTCACAAGATCGACGGGCGTTTCCACCACGGTCGAGAGCTCGGACTGCTTCTTGTGCCCGGCAATGGCCTTCAGCGCCACGTCGATGCCGAACACGGCCTGCTTCGCCGCGTATTGATCGGCGGTGGCGAGCACGCGGCCGTCCTTCAGCATCGGCTTGATCGCGCCGATGTTGTCGTAGCCGACCACCTGCACCTTGCCCGCCTTGCCCGCCGCGCGCACGGCGGAAACCGCGCCGATGGCCATGTTGTCGTTGCCGCAGAGCAGCGCCTTGACGTTCGGATTCGCGTTGAGAATCTGCGACGCGACGGCGTTGCCCTTGTCGATTTCCCAGTCGCCCGACTGGAGCGCGACCACCTTCATGCCGGCCGCGTCCATCGCGTCCTTGAAGCCGGCGGTGCGCTGCTGCGCGTTGGTCGTCGTGGAAACGCCTTCGATGATGCCGACTTCGTCGCCCTTCTTCAGGTGCTTGGCAAGATAGTCGCCGACCTGGCGCGCGCCCTTGCGGTTGTCCGGGCCGACGAACGGCACGTTGAGGTCCTTCGACTTGAGCACGTCCTGATCGAGCCGGTTGTCGATATTCACCACGATGATGCCCGCGTCCGCCGCCTTCTTGATGACCGGCACGAGCGCCTTCGAATCCGCCGGCGCGATGACGAGCGCATCGACCTTCGAGACGATCATCTGCTCCACGATGCGGATCTGCGCGGCGGTATCGGTTTCGTCCTTGATGCCGTTGGTGATGAGCTCGAACTTGTCGGCGTTGTGCTGCTGATAGTCTTTCGCGCCGTTTTCCATCGTGAGGAAGAACTCGTTGGCGAGCGACTTCATCACGAGCGCGACCTTCGGCTTGCCGGCATTCTGCGCTAACGCGGGCGATGCGGCGAAAGGCAGCGCGCTACAGGCAACGAGCGCGACGGCGGCTGACAGGACGCGACGGCGAATGGCTGACTTCATGCGGTTCTCCTCCAGTGTTTTGATTGATTTGTTTGCAGTGGGTTTTGCATGTCACGCGAAACATGGGCGGTTCAACGTTTGCCGCCGTCGATTCTCGTTCGTGCCAGCCGCGCGGTCAATCGGGCTAACGTGCACTGGGCGCTTCGGACGCACGCGCAATGTGGTCTTGCGCGCGTTGGGGCGCCAGCCGCAGGCGCTCAGAGATCGGCGACGGACTGACCCTCGATCTCGTTGTCGATGATCTTGCGGCCATAGTCGATCCCGGCGCGCGTCGCATCGATCGGGCTCTCGAACGGCTCCTGCTCGGGCACGCCGAACATGGCGGAGCGGCCGCTCTCCCCGGCCGCGTCGCGTGAAATGGTCACGAAGATGTCGAAGTGGCGCGGGCCGTCGTCCGGCTCGTCGCGCTCTTTCGCGCGTCGCATGGCCTGCACATGGATGGCGAAGCCCTTGTAATGATCGGCGAGCGGTGTGGACATGAAGCGGCTCCTGTCGTGATTGCGAGAAGGCGTCGTTGGGTGAACGATCACTGCGTCCGCTCGCTGGCGAAAGCGCGTTGCAAGGCCGCGGCGCAGCGCCCCGAGGTTCAACCTCGAGATTTAACCTTATCGCACACTCAGTTGAAACCTGCTTTGCCATAATGCGCGGGCGAGACGTCGAAACTCGCTCATTCAAGAAGAATCGTCAATTACTCAGGGAGCGTCACATGACCATCCGAGCTACTGCCCTAATCGCTGTTTTAAGTCTTACGCTAGGCGCGCATACGGCGTTCGCGGCCAATAGCCAGCAGTCGAAGATGAGCGACTGCAACAAGCAGGCAGGCGACAAAAAGGGCGACGACCGCAAGGCGTTCATGAAGAGCTGCCTGTCCGCCGCGCCCGCCGCAGCCTCCGCCGCCTCCGCGCCGATGACCCAGCAGCAGCGCATGACTGCGTGCAACAGCCAGGCGTCCGGCAAGAAGGGCGACGACCGCAAGGCGTTCATGAAGAGTTGTCTCAGCAGCAAGGGCTGATCGCGGCTCGGGCCGCATCGTCTGATTCGCGCCGCGTGGCTCGCATGCGGCGCCGGCTGTCTCTCCTGCCGTCCGTAGATATTGCACTGCACCCAAGCAAGTGTTTCGCACCGCCGTCTTTTTCTCATAAGATGGCGCGAAGGCGGCCCCTCACGAATACAAGAAACACGCCATCGGCCGCCGCTCGTCTAGCGTGGCGACAAGCCTCGCATGGAGGCATCGGATGGCATGGAGATACAAGAACCGCTGGTTCCGCCGGTGGCTCGTGACGATCACCTTCTGGGCCGTGCCCGTGATGATCGTCGCGGTCAACGAGGTGCGCGAGGAAATGGCCTACAACACGGTCGATCTTCAGAAGGCGCTCTCGACCTGGGAACTCACCGATGCACAGCGGTCCGCCGGTGCCGCCGCCCGTTGCCACGGCGCGCCGGACGAAGCGCGCGCAGCCGGCTGCCCCGCCGACGTTCTCCGGGCCAACGCCCTGCGTCACCAGGAAGCGCTCGACGAATACGCGCACCGCAAGGCGACGCTCGCCGACTATCTGTGGCATGCCTTCGTCGGCTATTGGGTCGTGCCGGCGGCGTTTCTCCTTGCTGTCGGCATCGTAATCGGCGGCATCAAGCGCGCATTGCGGCGTCCGTCGCGCGCGCCGGACCCGGTTCCTCCGACCAAAGTAAAAACGACGAGCCACTGACGCGGGCGGGCCGGGTACGGTCGTTGCTACTTGCTACGCGGCGTTGCCGCCGTCACCGTGACCGGTGCGGTGAAATTAATGCAGGGCTTCAGGCAGCGGGGCGGGCGAAATAGCCGGCAATTCGCCGTCGTCAAGTCGACGACGCGCGGATGCGACGCAGGGCTTGCGCGGCACGCGCGGAACGCTGTATCTGTGTCCGGTGCGAGCGTCGCGTTGTCGCGTCGCTGTGCTATAACTTGGCGTGCCTCACCCTCCCGCACTATGGGGTTTCCTAATTCCACGATGGAGAACAATGATGCAAAGACGAAACTTCATGCTCAAGACGACGGCCGTGTTGGCGCTGGGAGGCCTCGCGCTTGCCGGTTGCACGACGAATTCGAATACCGGCGCTGAAAAGGCCGCCGGCAGCGCCGACGATCGCCGCAGCATCGACGCGGACGTCGACAGCACCATCCAGCGGCTCTATGCGACGGTTCCTGGCTCGCGCGAACTGGTCGCGAAGTCGCGCGGCGTGCTCGTGTTCCCGTCCGTGATTCAGGCAGGCTTTATCGTCGGCGCGCAGTACGGCAAGGGCGCGCTGCGCGTGGGTGGCGGTACGGTCGGCTACTACAGCACGACCTCCGGCTCCTTCGGCCTGCAGGCGGGCGCGCAGTCGAAGTCGATCATCTTCCTCTTCATGACGCAGGACGCGCTCGACAAATTCCGCAATTCGGACGGCTGGTCGGCAGGCGCCGACGCATCCGTGGCGCTCGTCAAGATGGGCGCGAACGGCGCGGTCGACACGACCACCGCCACCAACCCGGTCGAAGCGTTCGTGCTGACGAACGCCGGCCTGATGGCCGACGTGTCGCTCCAGGGCACCAAGGTGACGCGCCTGAAGATGTAAGGCGGCGCACGCCGTCTCACGGTCTCGGCGGAAAGCATGACCGCCGTGCGGTGCGACTGACGGTCGCGTCGCACGGCGGTTTTTTTCGTTCTTGCTCTCGTGGTTCGAGGACTCAGGTCGCCGCGCGATCGATCAGCTTGAAGCGCGAGCGCTTCTGCGCGCGTACCACGGCCTGATACGCCTCGAGATATTGCCGCGCCATGCGGTGCGACGTGAAGCGCTCCTCGAAGCGCCTGCGCACGCCCGCGCGTGAGAGCGTATGCAGCCGGTTCACCGCCGCGACTGCGCCGATCTCGTCTTCCACGATAAAACCCGACACGCCCTCGTCCACTACTTCCGGCACCGCGCCGCGATTGAACGCGATAACAGGCGTGCCGCACGCCATCGCCTCGATCATGGCGAGTCCGAACGGCTCGGGCCAGTCGACCGGGAAAACCAGCGCGTGCGCGCCCGACAAGAAGTCCGCTTTCTGCGCGTCGTTGATCTCGCCGATGAATTCGACGTAGGGCAACTCCAGCAGCGGCGCGATCTCGCGCTCGAAGTATTCGTGATCGGCTGCATCGACCTTGGCGGCGATCCTGATCGGCAAGCCGCAGCGCCCCGCGATGCGAATGGCCGTATCGACGCGCTTTTCCGGCGAGATGCGCCCTAGGAACGCCAGGTACTTCTGCTCGACCGGCTGCGGCACATAACGCGTCTCCGGCAGGCCGTGGTAGACCGTCGAGACCCACTTCGCCTGCGGCAACGGATGGCGCTGCGAATCCGAGATCGAGATCACGGGCGCGGTGTTGAACGTATCGAACACCGGCTGCTGCTCGGGCAAATCGAGCCGCCCGTGCAGCG
Source organism: Caballeronia sp. GAFFF1 (assembly GCF_023630705.1). Lineage (GTDB taxonomy): Bacteria > Pseudomonadota > Gammaproteobacteria > Burkholderiales > Burkholderiaceae > Caballeronia. The sequence continues at coordinate 93,079 of NZ_JALQEM010000013.1, read as the reverse complement.
TCGTGACGAACGGCGTGTCCTGCCGGTTGAAGAGCGAGAAGGAGTAATAGTCCATGTGAAAATGCAGGACGTCGAACTCCTCGGCGCGGCGGCGCACCAGTTCCATGAGCAGCATGTGCGGCGCGATGCGGTCGCGAATCGCCGGGTCGAGGCGCAGCGCGCGTGGCCAGACGGCCTCCAGCTTCGCGCTGGTTTGTGAATCGCCGGTTGCGAACAGCGTCACATCGTGGCCGAGCTCGACGAGCGCCTCCGTGAGATACGACACGACGCGCTCCGTGCCGCCGTACAGCTTGGGCGGGACCGACTCGGTCAACGGGGCAATTTGGGCAATTCTCATCGTTCTCGTCTCCATGCGAACTTCGACGTGCGAGCGTGTGCTCGTGTTCTTAATGCGTCGCGCGAGACTGAGTATGACAGCAGACTGTCAGCTGGCTAACGAGGGTTTCCCTCGATCGTTGGATGCGCCAAGCCGGCCCGCCGCGCGACGATTCATTATCGACGGCGACGCGGCGCGAACCGGCGTTCTCTTGCACTTTCATCGCTCTGTTACAGGCCGGAAACAACCGTTTCGCGCGCCTGTTACTTGCGTCGCACGCCGCGAAGGTCGGCCAGGAAATCGTCGCGCCAGACGCCGAGATTGTGTTTGCGCAGCGCCGCCATGTTGGTCTGGTAACGCTGCTGGCGCTCGGCGAGCGGCATGGCGAGCGAACGGGCGAGCGCGTCGCTCATGCCGACGACATCGTGTGGATTCACCATCACCGCGCCCGTCATTTCACCCGCTGCGCCCGCGAACTGCGAGAGCACGAGCACGCCGGGATCGTCCGGATTCTGCGCGGCGACGTATTCCTTCGCGACGAGATTCATGCCGTCGCGCAGCGGCGTCACAAGCCCGATCTGCGATTCCCGGAACAGCGACATCAGCTTCCAGCGGTCATAGCGCTGGTTCAGGTAGCGGATCGGCGTGTAATCGAGGCCGGAATAGCGCCCGTTGATGCGCCCTGCTTCGTATTCGAGGTTCTGGCGGATCTGCTGATACGTTTCGACGTCCGAGCGCGTGGGCGGCGCGATCTGCACGAGCGTGACGTTGCCGCGCCATTCGGGCGATTTCTCCAGAAAATGCTCGAACGCGCGAAACCGTTCGACGAGCCCTTTCGAATAATCCAGCCGGTCCACGCTCATGATGAGCTTGCGGCCTTCGAGACTCTGCTTCAGGTCCATCACGTCCTGCCGCGCCTCGCCGCGCTGCGCCTGTTCCGCGATTTCATCGGGGAATACGCCGATGCGGTACACGCCCGTTTTCAGCTTGCGCCCGAACGCCTCGACGTGGCCGTCCTCGGTCGCCGTGCCGCGCGCGTGCCGCACGATGTAGTCGTGAAACGCGGTCTGATCGCCTTCGGTCTGAAACCCGACGACGTCATAGCAGCACAAAGACCGCACCAGTTCCTCATGCGGCGGAATGTTGAGCAGAATCTGCGGCGACGGAAACGGGATATGCAGGAAGAAGCCGATCCGGTTCGTGATGCCCGCGGTACGCAGCGCCTCGGCGAACGGAATCAGGTGGTAGTCGTGGACCCAGATGACGTCGTCGGGCTCCAGCAGCTTGATGAGCTTGTGCGCGAGCCACGAATTCACGCGGCGATAGCCGGCGTATTCGTCGCGGTCGTAGACGGCCAGATCGTTGCGATAGTGGAAAACGGGCCACAGCATCGCGTTCGAAAAGCCGCGGTAGTACTGGTCGTAGTCCTTCTTCGGCAGGCCGACGGTGGCGAACGTCACGGCGCCGTCCTGCACGAGCGTGGGCCCCTGATTCGCGACGCTCTCGCTCACCACGTCCCCGCTCCAGCCGAACCAGACGCCGCCGCTGTCCTTCAGCGCGCCGAACACGCCGACGGCGAGTCCGCCGGCGGAGCCCTTGGTTTCGGTCGGCGTGGCGACCCGGTTGGATACGACGACGAGACGGCTCATAGGCTTTCCTCTTGCGTTTTTTGTGTGATGTGGGCGAATCGCTGTCCGACGTTCGACTAGCAAACGGCGTGCGGGTTTCCGCGCCGCGTCCGATCACCCGAGCCGCTCTAGGAGGCGCGTCGGCGTTCGTTCAGCGTTCCGCCTTGCAGGGAAACGCCTTGCCGAGACCGAGCGAAACCATCGTCGTGGCGTTGAAATTCGCCTTGTCGGGGTTGTCCGCGATGTACTTGCGCACCGCGTCCGTCAGTTGCTGCGGCTTCACGTCGGCCGGCAGGCAGAAGTACTGGCCGACTTGCGGCCCCGTGGTGCCGCCGATGGCTTCGATCGTGTTGTACACGCCGTCGGCCGCGCCTTCGATATACGCGGCACACGCGGTACGCGAGTTCGGGTCGGTCTTGATGCAGAGCTTGTTGAGATCGTTGCCGGTGAATGCGAACGCGCACACGGGCGTCGCAAGAACACAGGCGATGGCGAATTCCCGCAGCATGGTCTTCCTTGTCTGTTGAGCGGCGGCGTATTGGGGCGAGGCGGCCGCGCCTGACCGCGCTCGCCCGGTTTCGAGCGTAGCGGTGTTATTTTGACCCATTTGCGCCGCTTTGAGCAGCGCCGCCTTGCATGGCGTCGAGGCGCGCCTGCAAACCTTCCGCGACATCCTTCTCGTTGTATTTACGGGCGAAATCCACCGCCGTCATGCCGATCTGGTTCTTCACGCGCAAGTCGGCGCCCTGATCGAGCAGCAGCTTGCACGTCGACAGATGGCCGCCGCGGGCCGCCATCATGAGCGGCGTCGTGCCGTTGGGCGATCCGGCGTCGATGTAGGCGGAATGGTCGAGCAGGATCTTCACGATGTCGTCGTGGCCGTTGGTCGCCGCGTAATGCAGCGGCGTCCAGCCCTTCTTGTTCACTTCGGCGTCCTTCGCGATCAGCAGATTCACGAACGTGGCGTCGCCGTTGAGCGCGGCGAGCATCATCGCGTTCTCGCCGGCGGAGTCCGTCTTTTCGAGGTCCGTGTTCGGGTTGTCGGCGAGCAACTGGCCGACCTTGTCCGACTTCTCGCGCGCGGCGATGACGAGCAGCGGCGCGCCGGTGTTATCGACCGTATTCGGGTCGGCGCCCTGCGCGAGCTGTTTTTTGACCTCGGACACGTCGTCGAACTTGACTGCCTTGATGAGCGAGTCCACGGAAGCGGCCCAGACCGGCTGCGCGAACGCGCACGCCGCGACCAGCGCGCCCGCGAAAAGCCCGCGCACCGCCGCGCGCCTGCCGCCGCGCGCGGCGGGCTGCGTGCGTGCATTCGTGGCGGATTGAGTGGAAACCATCGGGGAATTGTTCATAGTGGACCTTCGAATTGCATGAAACGATGAATCGCGACGCTCGCCCCACAGTGCTCAGGCAGCCGCGCGCGCGATCTTGAAAAGCCGGAAGAAGTTGTCGGTGGTCGCTTGCGCCACCGCTTCGTCCGTCTGCTCGCGCAACTGCGCGATGAAACGTCCGACATAACTCACGTACGCAGGTTCATTCGGCTTGCCGCGATACGGCACCGGCGCGAGATACGGCGAGTCGGTTTCGATCAGCAGCCGGTCGAGCGGCACGCGCCGCGCGACGTCCTGCACGTCCGTCGCTTTTTTAAACGTGACGATGCCGGAGAGCGAGATATGGAAGTTCTGCGCGAGCGCCGCTTCCGCTACGTGCCACGGCTCGGTGAAGCAGTGCATGACGCCGCCCGGCACGCTCGCGCGCTCCTCTTTCATGATGCGCAGCGTGTCTTCCGACGACGACCGCGTATGGATGATGAGCGGCTTGCCCGTCGCGTGCGCGGCGCGGATGTGCGTGCGAAACCGCTCGCGTTGCCATTCCATGTCGGCGATGCTGCGGCCTTCCAGCCGATAGTAGTCGAGTCCGGTCTCGCCGATCGCGCAGACTTTCGGATGCGCCGCCAGTTCGACCAGTTCCGCGACGCTCGGCTCTTTCGCGTCCTCGTGGTCCGGATGGACGCCGACCGACGCATAGACGTTATCGCATCGCTCGGCGATATCGAGCACCGAGGGTAACGTCTCCAGGTCCACCGACACGCACAGCGCATGCGTCACCGCGTGCGCGCGCATGTTGTCGAGCACGTCCGGCAGCCGGTCGGCCAACCCTTCGAAATTGATGTGACAGTGCGAATCGACGAACATCCCGTGCTCCTTGCTACTGATTCTGACTCAGGCCGTCTTTCCCTTGCGCGCGTCTTCCAGACGCAGCCCGAGAATGACGAGATCGCGTTCCACGCCGTCGAGCACCGCGACGCGCGGCAGCGTGCCCCAGGCTTCGAAGCCGAAGCTCGCGAAAAGCCTCATGCTCGGCTCGTTGTGGCCGAAGACGAAGCCGAGCACCGTATCGACCTGCAGCGACGGCGCCTTTTCCAGTGCTTCGCGCAGCAGTTGCTTGCCGAGCCCCTTGCCGCGCGCGCGCTCGTCCAGATAGATGCTGACTTCGACGGTGCGCGCATATGCCGGCCGGCCGTAGAAATCCGAAAAGCTCAGCCACGCGATGACGGCGCCGCCCTCTTCGACCACCCACAGCGGCCGCGCGTTCGGGCCGTGCGAATGAAACCACGCGAGACGGCTTTCGACGCTGACCGGATCGAGGTCCGCGGTCACCTGGCGCGAGGCGATCGTCGAATTGTAGATGGCGACGATGGCGGGCAGGTCGTCGAGGGTGGCGTCGCGATACGTGAGACTCATGGGCAATGGCGTTGGGAACGAAGCGAAAATCAGGCGGTGAAAATCCCGCGATACGCGAGAAACAGTTCTTCGAAGACGAGCCGCGCGTTCAGCGGATGATTCTCCACTGCGCGCTGCCGCGTGACGGCCTTGATGCAGCGGGCGAGCGCGGCAGGATCGGCGGCTTGCGCGCAGCGCGCGAGCGCCTTGCCCGCGCCGGGGAAATAACGCGGCCGGCCGGCGGTGCGTTGCGCGAGCACATCGTAGAGCCAGCGTTGCAGCCAGCCGAGGACCATCGGCACGGGCAGCTTCTGCAGGTTTTCGCCGCACGCGAAGGCATCGCAGTTCGGGCCTGCGGCGAGTTGGGCGAGCGCGAAATCGCGTAGCACGCGGTTTTCGTCGTGCGAGAGCGCCAGCGCGGCGAGCGGCGCCCCGCCCGCTTCGGCGAGCAGGCTCGCGGCGTCGTCCACGCCTTGCGAGGCGAGCCACGCGCGCGCCGCATCGGCGTCGGGCAGGCTCATCGGCCATTGACGGCAGCGGCTGATGATCGTCGGCAACAGCCGGTCGATTCTCGCCGACACGAGCAGAAACACGACGCCCGATGGCGGCTCTTCGAGCGTTTTCAGAAGCGCATTCGACGCGGCCACATTGAGCGCCTCGGCCGGATACAGCAGCACCACGCGCAAGCCTCCGCGATGCGAGCCGAGGCTGCAGAAGTCCAGCAGCGCGCGCACCTGCTCGATCTTGATTTCCTTGCTGGGCGCGCGTGCTTTCTTGCCTTCGCCGTCGTCGGCTTTGTCGGCTGATGCGTCATCCGCGCCCGCCGGTCCGGCCAGCGCGGCGAGCGCCTCGGGCAGCACGGCGCGGTAATCCGGGTGATTGCCTTGCGAGAACCACAGGCACGCGGGGCACGTGCCGCACGGCTCGCCGTTGCCGGCCGGCGTCTCGCACAAGAGCCCCTGCGCGAGATGCTGCGCGAACGCGAGCTTGCCGATGCCCGCCTCTCCGTGCAGCAAGAGCGCGTGCGGCCAGTGCGCGCGCAGTTGCTGGAGGTGTTGCCAGTCGTCGGTTTGCCAGGGGTAGATCATCTTCTATGTCGTGAAGGTCAGAGGCCCGCGATCACGTCTTTCAGACGCTCGCGGATCGCGTCGATCGGCCGGGTCGAATCGACGATGACGAAACGCTCAGGCGACTCCGCCGCGCGACGCAGATATTCGGCGCGCGTGCGCTCGAAGAACGCGTCCGACTCGCTTTCGAACTTGTCCGGCGCTCGCGCGGCCGAGCGGCGGTCGCTCGCGGTCTCGGTCGGCACGTCGAAAAGCACCGTCAGATCCGGATGGAACCCGCCCTGCACCCACCGCTCCAGCGCCTCCAGCTTGTCGCGCGGCAGGCCGCGGCCGCCGCCCTGATACGCGAAAGTCGCGTCCGAAAAGCGGTCGGACAGCACCCAGTCGCCACGCGCGAGCGCCGGCTCGATCACCTGCGCGAGATGCTCGCGGCGCGCGGCGAACATCAGGAGCGCCTCGGTTTCGAGGTCCATCGGCTGATTCAGCAGAATGCCGCGCAGCGTTTCGCCGAGCGCGGTGCCGCCGGGTTCCCGCGTCATGACGACATGGTGGCCGCCCGGCGCGATTTTCTCTTCGAGCTGCTGGCGAAACCAGTCGAGATGCGTGGTCTTGCCCGCGCCGTCGATGCCTTCGAACGTGATGAAAGTGCCGCGCGCCATCATTGACCCCGGATGTACTTGTCGACGGCCCTGTTGTGGTCGCCCAGATTGTCGGAAAAGATGCTGCTGCCGTCGCCGCGCGCCACGAAATACAGCGCGCTGCTCGGGGCGGGGTTCAGCGTGGCGCTGAGCGCGGCCACGCCCGGCAGCGCAATCGGCGTCGGTGGCAGGCCCATGCGCGTGTAGGTATTGTACGGAGTGTCCGTCTGCAGGTCCTTTTTCTTCAGATGGCCTTCGTAGGTCGAGCCAAGTCCGTAGATCACGCTCGGGTCCGTCTGGAGCGGCATGCCGATGCGCAGCCGGTTCGCGAACACCGCCGCCACGAGCGGACGGTCGGAGGCCCGCCCCGTCTCCTTCTCGACGATCGACGCCATGATGAGCGCCTCGTACGGCGTCTTGTACGGCAGGTTCGGCGCGCGCGTCGCCCAGGCTTCGGCGAGGCGCTTTTGCATCGTGCGATACGCCCGCTTGTAGACGGCGAGATCGCTCGTCCCCTTGTCGAAGAGATAGGTGTCCGGGAAGAACAGGCCCTCGGCGGATGCTTTGTCCACTTCCGTCGCGCCGATGGCTTTCAGCAAGTCGATGTCGCTCATCCCGGCCGTGTCGTGCGTGAGCGCGGGATTGCCGTCCAGTTCGCTGCGCATTTTCTGGAGCGTCCATCCTTCGATGACGGTCGCGACGTATTCGTTCACGTCGCCGCGCGCGATTTTCTGCAGCACCTCATAAGGCGTGATGCCGCTCTTGAACGCGTAGTTGCCGGATTTAAGCTGCGCGGACAGGCCGAGCACGCGCGTCATCAGCACGAATAGTTCGGGCTCGACCGGCACGCCGCCGCGATTCAGCTGCGCGCTCACGCTGCGCAGACTGCTGTGCGGCTTGATGGTGACATCGAGTTCGGCGGGCGAAAGCGTCATCGGCCGATTGGCCCAGTAATAGACGCCGCCCGCGACGGCCGCTGCGAGTATCGCGACGAGCAGCGCGGCCACGACGCATTTCTTCAGGAAAGACACGACGAATAGAGGCAGTTATGGAGTGATGACGGAGAGGTGCGCGCCGGTAGGGCAGCGTGCGACTCCCCTCTTGCGGCCGTTCGACCGATTTCGACCCGTATTGTATAGATGCGGCCACGCTTCGGTCAGAGCGGACCGGGCGCGGAACGCGAACGACCGGCCGAACGCGGCACGGCGTTTGCGACTCATTCAATTAAGCAGGCGGTGAGCGTCTGCCTCAATTCCTGGAGAACGATCAAGGAGGAAGAGATCATGAGCAAGGCAATGAGCACATTGATCGCGGCGGTCGCCGCGCTGACGCTGTCGGGCGGCGCGTTCGCGCAGGCGGGCGGCGGCGGCTCGGCGGGCGGTTCCAACGGCGGTTCGACGGGCAGCACGGCGAGCCCCGCGAATCAGGTTAACGGCGCGACGGGCGGCTACGGCTCGCCGGGCGTGACGGGCTCCGCCAGCGGCATGTCCGGCGGCGCGCCGAACTCGGGCCTGCCGAGCAGCACGAACGGCACGGCGACTACCGCTCCTGCCACGAGCAATAACACGCTCGCGACGCCTAGCGTGAGGTCGCCGGCTGGGCAGTAACGGCTGATCGGGCCTGACGAAGACGGCAGTGTGGCGCGGATCATCGCGCCACATGTGGGCAAGCCGTGCTACGGAAGGCCGCCCAAACCGCCTCTCCCAGTTTCGACGACAGGGGCGAGTGAAACGGCCGCCGCGGCATCTGTTTCGAGCCCCTGAACGCACACGATAAGCACGCACCGACGGACAATTCGCCGTCGCGCGGCGCGGGCGTAGTCGACTGTAAGTAGCTGGCGGCGCAATCCGCGACGACTACGCTGGCGGGCCGATCGAGCGCGCCGTCTAACGCCACACGCAGTTCTCCTTGCATGCAGCGGCTAACGCCACCAAGCCGGTCTAGTCGCGGATTCAACCAATCCGGTGAGCCTTTCGCACGACAGGCGCTGGTCGACGCTTACGCGCTAACCGTGCGCCGTGATGCGTATCCAAACAGGCCATAACCCGCCAATCCCTGCCCCGCCGCCGCTCCGCGTCCGTCTAAAACACGCCCCGCCCAACCCCCATATAATGACTTGCCACCTGCGCGGGGCCGGATCGACCGGCCGCGCCTTTCGCATCGACACATCGTCCCTATGAATTCCCAGACCAGTTCCCTCGCCGCCGCCGATTTCGAAGCCGTCAGGACCGCGGGCGTCCACATGCCGCTCACGCAGTTCGGCGTGATCGACGTGAAAGGCGATGACGCCGTCGCGTTCCTGCATAACCAAGTCACCAACGACGTCCAGCATCTCGACGCCTCCACCGCGCGCCTCGCGGGCTATTGCTCGGCCAAGGGCCGCCTGCTCGGCTCATTCCTTATGTGGCGCACAGCCGACGCCGTGCGTCTCCTGATCTCGCAGGACATTCAGGCGCCCGTGCAAAAACGCCTCTCCATGTTCGTGCTGCGCGCGAAAGCCAAGCTCTCCGACGCGACGCCCGAGGTTGCGGCCGTCGGTTTCGCGGGCGATGTGCGCGCGGCGCTCTCCGGCATCTTCGACGCGCTGCCCGATGGCATCCACGTCAAGGTGGAAGGTCCGCACGGCGCGCTGGTCCGCGTGCCGGATGCCGCGGGCCGTCCGCGCTTTCTGTGGGTCGGCCCGAAAGCCGATATCGAGGCGCAGTTGCCGAAGCTCGACGAAAAGCTGCGGCGCGGGCCCGCCGAACTGTGGGACTGGCTCGACATTCACGCGGGCGAGCCGCGCATCACGCAGCCGACCGTCGAGCAATTCGTCCCGCAGATGGTCAACTTCGACGTGCTGGGCGGCGTCAACTTCAAGAAAGGCTGTTATCCGGGTCAGGAAGTGGTGGCGCGCAGTCAGTATCGCGGGACCATCAAGCGGCGCACGGCGCTCGCGCACGGCGAAACGGCCGCGCCCGGCGCGGCGCTCTTTCATTCCGACGACCCCGGCCAGCCGTGCGGCATGGTCGTCAATGCGGCGCCGGCGGAAGGCGGCGGCGTCGATTGTCTGGTCGAAATCAAGCTCGCGGCGCTCGATAACGGCTCGGTGCACATCGGTGCCGTCGACGGTCCGCGCCTCGACTTCCTGCCGCTGCCGTATGCGTTTCCGTCCGACGTCTGATCGCTCATGTGCCTGATCGTCTTCGACTGGCAGCCCGACGCCCGCCCGGACGCGCGTTCCGACGACGCCTGCGCGCTGCTGACGCTCGCCGCGAACCGCGACGAGTTCTTCCGCCGCGATGCCGAGCCGATGCACTGGTGGACCGATGCGCCCGGCGTGCTGGCGGGCCGCGATCTGACGGGCGGCGGCACGTGGCTCGGCGTGAGCCGCGACGGCCGCTTCGCCGCGCTGACGAACTATCGCGCGCCGAGCGAAATGCGCCCGGATGCGCCCACGCGCGGCACGCTCGTGAGCGCGTTTCTCGCGGGCGAACGCGCAACTCCGCTGCACTATCTGCGGCGCGTGGCGGAGCAAGGGCACCGCTATAACGGCTTCAACCTGCTGTGCGGCGATTTCACGCGACGCGAGCTCGGCTGGTACGGCAATCGCGCCGACGCGCCGCCCGCGCTGCTCGAAGCCGGCGTGCACGGTCTCGCGAACAGCCTTCTGAACACGCCCTGGCCGAAGCTCGTTGCGCAGCGGCAGGCGCTCGCCGATCTGATTCATGATGGCGAGCATCCGTCGCTCGACGTGCTGATCGACACGCTGCGCGATCCGCGTATCGCCGATGACGAGCATCTGCCGTCCACCGGCATTTCGATCGAGCGAGAGCGCGTGTTGTCGGCGGCGTTCATCGAGACGCCCGATTACGGCACGCGCAGCACGACCGCGCTGCGCGTGCTGCAGACTGCACGCGGCTTCTCGCTGGCGATCAAGGAGCGCAGCGATGACGACGGCTCGCATCGGGTCGTCAGGCCGGGGAATGTGGGGCGCGCGTTTTCGTTCGATATTGCATGAGCGTGGCTTTCGGCGTCCGCACCGTGTCAGCGTTCGCCGCTTCGGACACCAAACGCCCATCGCGGCGATAAGGGACGGCTCGCATCGTCGAGTTGGGGGACGTTCGGAAGTGCCGCGCCTCAGCTCTCAAACGCGCCTTTCAGCGGCGCGACCGCATCCGCAAGCGCCACTTCCGGCACGAAGCCGCCCATCTTCAAAAACGCGTGGATCACGCGCGGCGATAACGAATGGCTCGCATCATCGAGTTGTGAACCGTTCGACCATGCCGCGCCTCAGCTCTCAAACGCGCCCTGCAACGCCGCTACCGCATCCGCATCCGCATGCGCCGGCGCCACTTCCGGCACGAAGCCGCCATTTTGAAGAACGCGTGGATCACGCGCGGCGATAACGAATGGCTCACATCATCGAGCTGTGAACCGTTCGACCATGCCGCGCCTCAGTTCTCAAACGCGCCTTTCAGCGCCGCGACCGCATCCGCATGCGCCACTCCGGCGCGAAGCCGCCATTTTGAAGAACGCGCGGATCACGCGCGGCGATAACGGACGGCTCGCATCGTCGGAGTTGGAAACGTTCGACCATGCCGCGCCTCAGCTCTCGAACGCGCCCTTTACCGCCGCCACTGCATCGGCATGCGCCACTTCCGGCACAAAGCCGCCCATCTTCAAAACGCGTGCATCACGCGCGGCGATAACGGACGGCTTTCATCATCGAGTTGTGAAACGTTCGACCATGCCGCGCCTCAGCTCTCAAACGCGCCCTTCACCGCCGCTACCGCATCCCCATGCGCCTGCGCCACTTCCGGCACGAAGCCGCCCATCTTGAAGAACTCATGGATCATGCCTTCGTAGCGCGCGAGCGTAACGGGCACGCCCGCGGCCGCAAGCTTCGCCGCGTACGCGATGTCTTCGTCGTAGAGCGGATCATGGTCCGCCGCCGCGATCCACGCGGGTGCCACGCCCGCGAAATCCGGCTGGCCGCCCGCCGCATCGAGCGGCGCGAAGCGCCAGTCGTCGCGGTCGCGGTCGTCGCGCAGATATTGGGCGAAAAACCACTGAATCGTCTCGCCCGAAAGCAGATAGCCCTCGGCCAGCCGCGCATGCGATTCGCTTTGCTGCCGCGCGCTCGTGCCCGGATAGATCAGCAGTTGTAACCGCAACGCAATGCCCGCGTCGCGCGCAAGCACCGCGCAGACGGTGGCGAGCGTGCCGCCCGCGCTGTCGCCGCCGATGGCGAGCCGCGCCGGGTCGATGCCGAGCATCGGCGCTTCGCGCGCGAGCCATTGCAGCGCGTCGAACGCGTCGTTCACGGCGACCGGAAACTTGTGCTCGGGCGCGAGCCGGTAATCGACCGATACCACCGCGCAGCGCGCGTCGTGCGCGAACTTGCGGCAAAGCGCGTCGTGCGTCGCGATGCTGCCGACCGTGAAGCCGCCGCCATGCAGATACAGCAACGCCGGTGCGGGCTCGGCCCAACTCGGCGCGGCGGGATGATAGACGCGCACGCCGATCTCGGCGCCATCGCGCGTGGCGATCTCCATGTCTTCGACGCTATGAAGCGGCGAGGGCGCGATATCGAGAATGGGCGCGCTCATCGCATATGCGGCGCGCGCCTGGCCGGGCGTGAGCATGTGATACGGCGGACGGTTCGCGCGCGCGACCATGTCGAGGATCTGCGCGATCTTGGGATTGAGCGGCATCGTCACACGTCCCGCTTGGTTTCGCCTTTGATCGACATCGGATCGCTCGGATTGCGCAGTTGTGCGATATCGTCGAGCCGCAGTCGAATCGACGCCATGATGCCCGGATGCGTGATCACGTAGAAACGGCCTTCGCGGACCGCGTCGAACGTCATCTCGGCGATGTCGCGCGCCGAGAGCCGCCCGCTTTCGACTGCGCGCGTCAATTGCCGCGCGGCCATTTTTTGCGATGCGGTGAGCGGCGCGTCGTTGGCTAGCGCGTCAGGGCGAGAGCGCTCCGCATCCGCAATGCCGGTCGGCACGAACGCCGGACACAAGAGCGACACGCCGATGGACGCGCCCGCGAGCCGCAGATCGTGATACAGCGTCTCGGTGAGCGCGACGACCGCGTGCTTCGATGCGTTGTAGACGCCCATCGCGGGCGCGGCGAGCAGCCCCGCCACCGACGCCGTGTTCACGATATGCGCCGGTTCCGCCTGCTTCAGCATGATCGGCGTGAACGCGCGCACGCCGTTCGCCACGCCCATCACGTTCACGCCGAAGACCCACTGCCAGTCTTTCGCGCTGTTCTCCCAGATGAAGCCGCCAGCGCCCACGCCTGCGTTGTTGAAGAGCAGATGCACGCCGCCGTATGCATCGAGCGCGGACTGGGCGAGCGCGTCGACCTGCGCCGCATCCGAGACGTCTGTGCGCACGCCGAGCGCATCGCCGCCTTGCGCGCGCACGGCGTCGACGGTGGCGGCGAGCGCGGCGTCGTCGATATCGGCGAGCACGAGCTTCATGCCGAGCGACGCGGCCTTATGCGCGAACTGGCGGCCGAATCCGCTGCCCGCGCCGGTGATGACGGCGACCTTGCCTTCGAAACGATCCACGCGGAATCCTCTGCTGTCGTTAGATCAGCTTCACGAGTTGCTTGCCGAAGTTCTTGCCGCGCAACAGGCCGAGGAACGCCTCGGGCGCGCTTTCGATGCCTTCCGCAATCGTCTCGCGATACTTGAGCTTTCCGGTCGCGACCGCAATGCCCAGTTCCTTCAACGCCTGCGGCCACACGTCCATGTGCTCGCTGACGATGAACCCTTGCAGCTTCAGCCGCTGCGTGAGCAGAAGCGCGGGCGCCTTCATCGGCAAGGGCTTGCCGTCGTAACCGGAGATCATGCCGCATAGCGCGATCCGTCCGAACGCGTTCATGCGCGCGAGCACCGCATCGAGCACTTCGCCGCCGACGTTCTCGAAGTAGCCATCGACGCCGTTCGGCGTGGCTGACTTCAAATCGTCGCGCAGATTGCCCGCCTTGTAGTCGACGCAGGCATCGAAGCCGAGCGTCTCCACCACATAGCGGCACTTCTCCTCGCCGCCCGCGATGCCGACCGCGCGGCAGCCCGCCGCTTTCGCGAGTTGCCCGACCACGCTGCCGACCGCCCCGCTCGCCGCCGATACGACGACCGTCTCGCCCGCTTTAGGCTCGATGATGCGGTTGAGCCCGTACCACGCGGTCACGCCCGGCATGCCGACCGGCCCGAGATACGCGGAAAGCGGCACGTGAGTCGTATCGACTATCTGCATGCCTTTGCCATCGGACGTGCCGTATTCCTGCCAGCCGAACATGCCGACGACCTTGTCGCCCGCCTTGAACGCCGCGTTGCGCGACTCGATCACTTCGCCGACGGTCCCGCCAATCATGACCTCGTTAAGCGGTTGCGGCGGCGCGTACGACTTCGTGTCGTTCATCCGTCCGCGCATGTACGGATCGAGCGAGAGAAAGTGATTGCGCACGCGCACCTGGCCCTCGCCAAGCGGCGCGAGCGGCGTCTCCACGAGCCTGAAGTTGTCCGCCGACGCTTCGCCCTGCGGGCGCGAAACGAGCAGTATCTGACGATTGATGTTGGCGTTTGCCATAGGGAGTCTCCTGATCAGGCGTCGCTCGGTCCGGGCGTGGCCAACGGGTCCGAACGCAGTTTCTGACGCACGACGTCGCGGCCCACCGCGAGCCGCTTCATGTACTTGAACGTGCCGAGCGCCTTCGCGACGAAGTGCCCTTCGCTGTCGCGGATTTCGCCTTCGCAGTAGGCCATCGTCGTCGAGCGGTGCAGCACGCGGCCGTAGCCGCGCAACTCGCCGCGCCCCGGCTGCATGAAGTTCACCTTCATCTCGACGGTGACGACGCCGATGCCGTCGCCCGCGACACTGCGCGCCGCAATGGCGAGCGCCGCGTCAAGCAAGGTCATCGTGACGCCGCCATGCGCGATGCCCCACGTGTTCAGATGCGTTTCGCTAAGCGGCAGGCGCACTTCGCCTTCGCCATCGACGGCTTTCACGAGCTGCACGCCGAGCGCGTCGATGAACGGGCTTTCGATTGCGATGGCCTGGTTCGTGGGCTGTTTCTGCGTATCGGTCATCGCGATCACACTTCGTAGTCGAGGCATTGACGCGCTTCGCGGACCGCCGCCACGAAGTCCTTCACCGCGAGATGCTTCGGATGAACCTGATACGCGTGCAGCGAAGCGGTGTCGTCGAAGTCCGAGACGAGCACGACGTCGTAGGTGCAGTCGAAGCCCGGCTGCGCGATGCCGACCTCGAAGTGTCCCTGCCCTTTCACGAGGCTGCGGCAGGTTTCGAGCTTGGTCTTCAGCTTTTGCGCGTTCTCCGCGCGATTCGCGCCCTCGGCGAACTCTTTCAGCTTCCACATGACGATGTGACGTAGCACGGCGGCTCCTGTTATGCGAATGAACGAACGAAGCGCCAAGCGTAGCAAAAATCGCGATCAGCCTTAGCCGGTTACATCGTCCGACCGCCCCCGCGCGACGCCCGCCGCGCGCATGTCGGACCACGCGCGTTCGAGCGAGCCGTTCAGGTCGATCGCGCGGCACGCGTCTTCGATCACGCTCGCTTCGAAGCCCGCGGCGCGCGCGTCGATCGCGGACCACGCGACGCAATAGTCGGTGGCGAGTCCCGCGAGCCACACGCGCTTCGCGCCCACTTCGCGCAGATAGCCGGCGAGTCCGGTCGGCGTCGCGCGATCCGCCTCGACGAAAGCCGAATAACTGTCGACGCGCGCGTGATGCCCCTTGCGCACGATGAGCCGCGCATGCGGCACGTCGAGATCGCGATGCAGCGCCGCGCCCTGAGTGCCCTGCACGCAATGCGGCGGCCAGAGCACCTGTTCGCCATAAGGCATCGCGATGGTTTCGAACGGCGCGCGTCCCGCGTGATTCGCCGCGAACGACACATGCGACGCCGGATGCCAGTCCTGCGTCAGCACGACATGCGAGAACGCCTTCGCCAGCCGGTTGATGACCGGCACCACTTCATCGCCCCGCGCGACCGCGAGCGCGCCGCCGGGCATGAAGTCGTATTGCACGTCGACGACAAGGAGCACTTCTTCCGCTGATTTCATTCGGCACTCATGCATTGAAGCGGCCGTTGCGGGCCGCCAGTTCGATGATGCGCGCAGCCGGCTGCCACGCTTCGCCGTTGCGTTGCGCGGCGTACTTGCGCATGGCGCGCTCGACGTTCGGCAGGCCGAGCGTGTCGGCATGAAACATCGGCCCGCCGCGCCAAAGCGGAAAGCCGTAGCCCGTCAGATACACGATGTCGATATCCGATGCCTTCGCCGCGATGCCTTCTTCCAGAATCTTCGCGCCCTCGTTGACGAGCGACAGCACGAGCCGCTCGACAATCTCGGCGTCACCGATCTCCCGCCGCGCGATGCCTTGTTCCTTGGAATACGCGACGATCATGTCGTCCACTGCCCGCGACGGCTTCGCCTCGCGCGAGCCCGTCTCATAGTCGTACCAGCCCGCGCCGGTCTTTTGCCCGAAGCGACCCAATTCGCACAGCCGGTCCGCGACGCCCGAATAGCGCATGTCCGGCTGCTCCCGATAGCGCCGTTTGCGAATCGCCCAGCCGATATCGTTGCCCGCCAAATCGCTCATGCGGAACGGACCCATAGCAAAGCCGAACGTCTCGATGGCGCGGTCGATCTGCGCCGGCAGCGCGCCTTCTTCGAGCATGAAAAGCGCCTGCCGCAGATATTGCTCGATCATGCGGTTGCCGATAAAGCCGTCGCACACGCGCGCCACCACCGCCGTCTTGCCGATCTTTCTGGCGAGCTGCATGACGGTCGCGAGCACGTCCTTGTCCGTCTTCTCGCCGCGCACCACTTCGAGCAGCTTCATGACGCTGGCAGGACTGAAGAAGTGCATGCCGATCACATCGCCGGGACGCTGCGTGAATGCCGCGATTTGGTCGAGATCGAGTGTCGACGTATTCGACGCGAGGATCGCGCCCTGCTTCGCGGTCGCGTCCAGTTGACGGAAGACTTGCGCCTTCACGTCGAGGTCCTCGAACACGGCTTCCACGATCAGATCGGCTTGCGCGAGATCGGCGTAGTCGAGCGTCGGATGCACGAGTTGCATGCGGGCTTCGACCTGTCCTTGCGTGAGCTTGCCCTTCTTCACCTGCGCTTCGTAGTTGCGCCGCACGGTGGCGAGGCCGCGATCGAGCGCGTCCTGTTTCGTTTCCAGCAGCACGACCGGCAAGCCCGCGTTGATGAAGTTCATCGCAATGCCGCCGCCCATCGTTCCCGCGCCGATCACGCCGATGCGGTCGATTTTTCGAACCGGCGTATTCGAAGGCACATCGGCGATCTTGCTAGCCGCGCGCTCGGCGAAGAAAGCATGGCGCAGCGCGCGGCTTTCCGGCGTCTGCACGAGAAAGAGAAAGCACTCGCGCTCGAAGGCGAGACCGCGATCGAAGCCTTCCTTCGCGCCCATTTCGATCGCATCGATGCACTTGTGAGGCGCGGGAAAGTGCCTGGCTTTCTCAGCAATCGCATGACGCGCGGCTTCGAAGCAACGCGCGGCGTCGGGATGCGTAATCGGGCGATCGCGCACTTTCGGATGCGGACCGCCTCGTTCGGCCATGCGTCGCGCGAAGCCGATGGCGGCATCGAGCAAATCGCCTTGCGCCATTTCGTCGAAGAGCGCCGTGTCGGCGAGCTTTTCCGATCGCACCGGCATGCCGGACACGATCATGTCGAGCGCCCGCTCCAGTCCGACGACGCGCGGCAGACGCTGCGTGCCGCCCGCGCCCGGCAGCAAGCCGAGCTTCACTTCCGGCAGCGCGATCTGCGCGCCCGGCAACGCGATGCGGTAGTGCGCTCCGAGCGCGAGTTCCAGCCCGCCGCCCATCGCGACCGCGTGGATGGCCGCGACGACCGGCTTCTCGCTGCCTTCCACGGCCTTGATGACGGTGGCGAGCGTCGGTTCCTGCGTGGCTTTCGGCGTATTGAATTCGGTGATGTCCGCGCCGCCCGAGAACGCCTTGCCCGCGCCGATCAGCACGATTGCATGCACCGACGCATCGCTTCGTGCCCGCTCGATGCCCTCGACGATGCCAAGCCGCGTCGAATGTCCGAGCCCGTTGACCGGCGGATTGTCGAGCGTGATGACGGCAACGCCTTCGCGGATCGTATAGTCGACTGCCATGGGTGTTCCCTCTCGCGTGATGGCTCATTGTGGGCGATCGGGCAAAAATATACAAAGACGAACGACCGTGCAATTCGGCTATGCCCTCATGCGCTGCGATCGCTCGATAAAAGAACGCCCCGCGGCGCGGCGCGGGGCGTGCGAGCGAATATCAAGAACGCTCAGACGGCTTTCTCTTCCGCGACAGGGAGAACATGATCGCGGTACTGCTCGCGCAGCCGCACCTTTTGAAGCTTGCCCGTGGCGGTATGCGGCAACTCGTCGGCGAACACGACGTCATCCGGAATCCACCACTTCGCGACCTTGCCTTCGTAGAACGCGAGCAATTCGTCGCGCGTGAGCGTCGCACCCGGCCGCAGCACGGCGACGATCATCGGCCGCTCGGTCCACTTCGGATGCGAACACGCGATGCACGCGGCCTCCGCCACTTGCGGATGCGACATCGCGATGTTCTCCAGATCGATCGAGCTGATCCATTCGCCGCCCGACTTGATCACGTCCTTGCTGCGGTCCGTGATGTGCATGAAGCCGTCCGCGTCGATGGTCGCGACGTCGCCGGTCGGGAACCAGCCGTCGACGAGCGGGGATTCGTCGCGGCGGTAATAGCGGTCGATGACCCACGGCCCGCGCACGTATAGATCGCCGAACGACTGGCCGTCCCACGGCAGCTCGCGGCCGTCGTCGCCGACCACCTTCATGTCCACGCCGAAAAGCGCATGCCCCTGCTTTTCGCGCGATGCGCGCTGCTCCTCCGGCGTGCGCTGCTTCTGGCGGAACGACAGGCGCGCGAGCGTGCCGAGCGGCGACATCTCCGTCATGCCCCACGCGTGAATCACTTCGACGCCGTATTCTTCTTCAAACGTGCGCAGCATCGCGGGCGGACACGCGGAGCCGCCTATGACGGTGCGCTTGAGCGTCGTGAAGCGCTTGTCCGCCTGCTTCATGTAATTCAGGAGTCCGAGCCAGACCGTCGGCACGCCCGCCGAATACGTGACGCCTTCCGCCTCCATGAGTTCGTAGAGCGACTTGCCGTCGAGGTCCTTGCCCGGAAACACGAGCTTCGCGCCGACGAGCGGCCCGGCATGCGGAATGCCCCACGCATTGACGTGGAACATCGGCACGACGGGAAGAATGGCATCGCTCGACGAAGCGCCCATCGCATCGGGCAGCGCGGCGGCGTACGCATGCAGCACGGTCGAGCGATGCGAATACAGCGCGCCTTTCGGATTGCCGGTCGTGCCCGACGTGTAGCAGAGAAACGAGGCTTGCCGCTCGTCCAGCACCGGCCACTCGAACACGCCGTCCTGTGGCGCGATGAGGCTTTCGTAGCTCATCACGGGCACGCTCATGTCGCCGAGATGTTCCGCGATGCACGACGCATCGCCGAGCGCGATCCAGCCCCTCACATTCGGACAGTGCGGCGCGATGCGTTCGACGAGCGGCCCGAACGTCATGTCGAAGAAGACGTATGAATCGTCGGCGTGGTCGATGATGAACGCGATCTGATCCGGAAAGAGCCGCGGATTGATGGTGTGGCACACGGCGCCCATGCCGCTCACGCCGTAATAGCACTCCAGATGCCGATAACCGTTCCACGCGAGCGTGCCGATGCGCTCGCCCTGCCCGACGCCGAGGGCCGCGAGCGCCTGCGCGAGTTGCTTCGCGCGCTTTTCGCAATCGCGATACGTGTAGCGATGAATGTCGCCCTCGATGCGCTTCGACACGATCTCCGTATCGCCGAAGTGGCGCGCCGCATGCGAGAGCAATGACGACGCGAGCAGCGGAATGTCCATCATCTGACCGTAAAGCGGCGACGCCATGTGTGAAGTCCTCGACGAGTGGATGGTCCGAACGATGGTCCGACAGCTGCCCGAGTGCCGCCCTGCAGGCCCGCGGGCGCGGAATTACAATATCGTTTAACTCAGAGGCGCTCAACATGTCGTTTTCCCCAAGCAATGCCGTGCGCGCAACGACCGGCGCAGCCGATGAACGCGATTTTTCCGCTCAGTCGATGCAAGAAGTCGCCGAGTCGATTCAAAGCAACCGTCCCGGCTCGTTCGCCTCGCTCGGTCCCGCGTTTCTCACCCGCCTTCCCGCCACGCCTGTTCCCGATCCTTACGTCATCGCCGTGTCGCGCGAGGCGGCCGAACTGCTCGGCTTCGACGCGCGCATCGCAGAAGACGAACCAGCCGCGTTCGCCGCTTACTTCGCGGGCAATCCCACGCGCGAATGGCCGCCCGAGGCGCTGCCCTATGCCGCGGTCTATTCGGGGCATCAGTTCGGCGTATGGGCCGGGCAATTGGGCGATGGCCGCGCGCTCACGCTCGGCGAAGTCGACCGCGCCGGCGCGCGACTCGAAGTGCAGCTGAAGGGCGCGGGCCGCACGCCGTATTCGCGCATGGGCGATGGCCGCGCGGTGCTGCGCTCGTCCATCCGCGAGTTCCTGTGCTCGGAGGCGATGCATCATCTCGGCATTCCGACGACGCGCGCGCTCGGCGTCATCGGCTCCGACTTGCCGGTGCGCCGCGAGACCATCGAGACGGCGGCGATCGCCACGCGCATCGCGCCGAGCTTCTTGCGCTTCGGCAACTTCGAGCACTTCTATGCGAACGAGCGCGTGGACGAGCTCAAGACGCTGGCCGATCACGTCATCGAGCGTTTCTATCCGCAGTGCCGTGACGCCGACGATCCGTATCTCACGCTGCTCGATGAAGTCGTGCGACGCACGGCGGAGCTCATGGCGCAATGGCAAGGCGTGGGCTTCTGCCACGGCGTGATGAATACGGACAACATGTCGATTCTTGGCCTCACCATCGACTACGGTCCGTTCGGTTTCATGGACGGCTTCAACGCGCATCACATCTGCAATCACTCGGACACGCAAGGCCGTTATTCGTATAGCCGGCAGCCGCAGGTCGGGTACTGGAACTTGTTCTGTCTCGCGCAGGCGCTCGTGCCGCTCTTCGGCGCCAGGCTGGCGGAAGAAGGCCGCGCGGAACGCGTGGTCGAGGAAGCGCAGAAGGTGCTCGAACGCTACAAGACGTATTTCGCGCCCGCGCTGGAAGACAAGATGCGCGCAAAGCTCGGTCTCGCGACCGCGCGCGAAGGCGACGACAAGCTCGCCAACGGTCTGCTGGAGATCATGCATGCGAATCGCGCGGACTTCACGCTGACGTTCCGCAATCTGTCGAAGCTCGCGAAAGCGGATGCATCGGGCGATGCGCCCGTGCGCGATCTTTTCCTCGACCGTGCGGCCTTCGACGCCTGGGCCGTGCAGTATCACGAGCGCCTCGCGCATGAATCGCGCGACGATGCCGCCCGCGCCGCGGCGATGAATCGCGTGAATCCGAAATTCGTCCTGCGCAATCATCTGGCCGAGCAGGCCATCCGGCAGGCGAACGAGAAGGATTTCTCGGAAGTCGCGCGCCTGCTCGACGTGCTGCGCCGCCCGTTCGACGAGCAGCCCGAAAACGAGGCTTACGCCGGCTTGCCGCCGGACTGGGCGAGCGATCTGGAAGTCAGTTGTTCTTCCTGAGCCCGCCCCCAACTACATAGTCCAGAGCAACGAAAGGAAGACCATGAACCGAGACGACACCCCCGGCGCCACCGAGCATCCGCTGCAAAAGGACGATGCGGTCTATCGCCGCGAACTCAACGACATGCAATATCAGGTCACGCGCCATGCGGCGACCGAACGGCCGTTCACCGGCGAGTACTGGGATCACTTCGAGCGCGGCGTGTATGACTGCGTGTGTTGCGGCACGCCCCTCTTCGAATCCGACACCAAGTTCGACGCCGGCTGCGGCTGGCCGAGCTACTTCAAGCCGATCAACGGCGAAGTGATTCAGGAAAAGACCGACCGCTCGCACGGCATGCTTCGCATCGAAGTGCAGTGCAAGAACTGCGGCGCGCATCTCGGCCATGTATTCGAGGACGGCCCCGCGCCCACCGGCCTGCGGTATTGCATCAATTCGGCTGCGCTACAATTCGAACCCAAGTAACCGGGTTCGGCCTTGAACGGACACGCGCCGGCACGCTCGCGCATGAGCCGTGTCCCGTATTCGACCCCGCCCGCTCTTTTGAGCGGGCGTTCGCTTGCTCTCGTCGCGCCCCGCGCCACACGACTCGCCTCACCTCCGAAACGCCAATGAAATTCCTGTTCGATCTGTTTCCGATCATCCTCTTTTTCGTCGCTTTCAAGATATGGGGCATCTATACGGCGACGGCCGTGGCGATCGCGGCGACGCTCGTGCAGATCGCGTGGGTCGCGTTCCGGCACCGCAAGGTCGATCCGATGCTGTGGGTGAGCCTGGGCGTCGTCGTGGTGTTCGGCGGCGCGACGCTCGTGCTGCATAACGACACGTTCATCAAGTGGAAGCCCACTGCCCTCTACTGGCTCTTCGCATTCGCGCTAATCGTCGCGCAAGTCGGCTTCAGGAAGAACCTGATCGAAGCGATGATGGGCAAGCAGATCGTTCTGCCGCATCGCGTATGGGGACAGTTGAATATCGCGTGGGCGGTGTTCTTCGCGCTGCTCGGCATCGTGAACCTCTTCGTCGCCTATCACTTCACGACCGACCAGTGGGTCAACTTCAAGCTCTTCGGCGCGACAGGCTGTCTTGTGCTCTTCATCGTCGCGCAGAGTTTCTGGCTCGCGAAGTACATGAAGGAGGACAACCAATGACCGATCCATTCGATTTCATGGCCGCAAGCGCGCAGGAGAAAATCGCGCATCTCGAAGCGCGGCTGAACGCCGCGCTCGATCCGCAGTCCGTCCATATCGAGGACGACAGCGCCGCGCACGCGGGCCACGCCGGCGCCGCGTCAGGCAGCCACTACACGGTGACCATCGTCGCGGAACGCTTTGCCGGCAAGGCGCGCGTGGCACGGCATCGGCTGGTGTATGATGCGCTGGCCGAAGAAATGCGGCGCGGCGTGCACGCGCTCGCCATCCGGGCTTATACGCCGCAAGAGTTCGCAGAACAATTCGATTAAATCGCGGTTCGGCCCGATCTCGCTAAACCCGCCTTTGAAGGCGTCTGTTTGTTCAGTTAGGAACCTCCGATGACTTTGAAAAAAACCCGTGTCTGGGTGTTGCTGGCTGCGTTCGCGGCGGCTCCCGCGTTTGCGCAGAACATCGCCGTCGTGAACGGCACGCCGATTCCCACGGCGCGTGCCGATGCGCTCGTGAAGCAACTCGTCCAGCAGGGTCAGCAGGATTCGCCGCAACTGCAACAGGCCGTGCGCGAAGAACTGATCAACCGTGAAATCCTGATGCAGGAAGCCGCCCGCGAAGGCGTGGCCAACCGCCCGGACGTGAAGGCGCAACTGGCCGTCGCGCAGCAGACCGTCGTGCTGCGCGCGATGATCGAAGACTACCTCGCGAAGAACAAGCCGAGCGACGCTGAAATCAAGGCGCGTTACGACCAGCTCGTGAAGCAGCAAGGCGGCGGCAAGGAACTGCATCTGCATCACATCCTCGTGGATAACGAGGCGCAGGCCAAAGACCTGATCGGGAAGATCAAGGGCGGCGCGAGCTTCGAAGACCTCGCGAAGCAATATTCGAAGGATCCGGGATCGGGCAAGAACGGCGGCGATCTCGACTGGTCGTCGCCGTCGGCGTACGTGCCGGAATTCGGCGCAGCGGCCGAAAAGCTCAAGAAGGGCGAAGTCACGGCTGCGCCGGTCAAGACGCAGTTCGGCTGGCACATCATCCGCCTCGACGACAGCCGCGACATCGCTCCGCCGCCGTTCGAACAGGTCAAGGCGCAGATCGCGCAGCAAATGCAGCAGGAAAAGCTGCAGGCGTTCGAAGAAGATCTGCGCAAGAAGGCGGTCATCAAGTAATCGCCTCCTTGCTCCTGCCGCGAACTCGCGCGATGTAAGAAGAAGCCGCCCTCGGGCGGCTTTGTTGCTTCTGGAACCGCGGAGTCCAAAAAAACGCCCCGGCAGCCGAGGCTCCGGGGCGTGGCGCTCCGCTTACGCGCGATCAGCCGAGGAAGCGTCGCGCATTCTGGAACGCGCGCAGCCACGGGCTTGCGTCGGTGGTCCAGTCGGCGGGCGTCCAGCTCATCTGCACATTGCGATGCACGCGCTCCATGTGCGGCATCAGCACCGTGAAGCGGCCATCCGGCGTCGTGACGGACGTGATGCCCTGCGCCGACCCGTTCGGGTTGAACGGATACCGCTCCGTCGCGGCGCCGCGATGATCGACGAAACGCATCGCGACGAGCGCGCTCACGGCATCGCCCTGTTGCGAGAAGTCCGCGAAGCCTTCGCCGTGCGCGACCGCCACCGGAATGCGCGAGCCTTCCATGCCGGCGAAGAAGATCGACGGCGAGCTCTGCACTTCCACCAGCGAGAAGCGCGCCTCGAACTGCTCCGACTTGTTGCGCGTGAACTTCGGCCAGCTTTCCGCGCCCGGGATGATGGACGCCAGGTTCGACATCATCTGGCAACCGTTGCAGATGCCGAGCGCGAACGTGTCCTGGCGCGCGAAGAACGCCGCGAACATGTCCGCAAGGCGCGGATTGAAGCGAATGGTCTTCGCCCAGCCCTCGCCCGCGCCGAGCACGTCGCCGTACGAGAAGCCGCCGCACGCCACCGCGCCCTCGAAATCGGCGAGCGTCGCGCGGCCTTCGAGTAGATCGCTCATGTGCACGTCGTGCGCGTCGAAGCCGGCGCGGTCAAACGCGTAAGCCGTCTCCAGATGCGAGTTCACGCCCTGCTCGCGCAGGATCGCCACGCGCGGGCGTTTGTTCGTCGCGATGAAAGGCGCGGCCACGTCTTCCGCCGGATCGAACGTGAGCACGGGCGAGAGGCCGGGATCGCTCGCGTCGAGCAGCGCGTCGTATTCCGCGTCGGCGCAGGCCGGGTTGTCGCGCAGGCGCGCGATGCGCCAGCTCACCTCGCTCCACGCGCGATGCAGTTCGACGCGCGGCGCATCGAAGATCTTCTTCGCGTCGCGATAGATCTCGACGGCATCGCGCTCGTTCGGCTTGCCGATCACGTGCGAGCACGCCGACAAACCATGTTCGCGCAGCGCGGCGAGCACCGCGTCGCGGTCGGCCGCGCGCACCTGCACGACCGCGCCCAGTTCCTCGGCGAAGAGCGCGCGAACGGTGCGGTCGTCGCGGCGGCCGCTCGTCTGCTTCGCCCAGTCCTTGGCGTCGCCGTAATCGGATTCATGCTCGGCGTCGAGCGTCAGCATGTCCACGTTCAGCGACACGCCCACGTGCCCCGCGAACGCCATCTCGCACACCGTCGCCCACAGACCGCCGTCCGAGCGGTCGTGGTACGCGAGCAGCTTGCCGTCTGCATTGAGCGACTGAATGGCGGCGAAGAAGCGCTTCAGGTCTTCCGCGTCGTCCACGTCGGGCACGGCGTCGCCGACCTGCTGCGTGACTTGCGCGAGAATGCTGCCGCCGAGGCGATTGCGCCCGCGCCCGAGATCGATCGCGATCAGCACGGTGTTCGTATCGGCGACGAGTTGCGGCGTGAGATGCCGGCGCACGTCTTCGACCGGCGCGAACGCCGAGATGATGAGCGACACCGGCGACACTACTTCCTTCTGCGCGCCGCGCGCGTCCTGCCATTTCGTGCGCATCGACAGCGAATCCTTGCCGACCGGAATGCTGATGCCGAGCGCCGGGCACAGTTCCATGCCGATGGCCTTCACGGTCGCATAGAGCGCGGCGTCTTCGCCCGGGCTGCCGCACGCGGCCATCCAGTTGGCGGAGAGCTTCAGCTTGTTCAGCGATTCGATCGGCGCGGACGCGATGTTCGTCACCGCTTCGCCGACGGCCATGCGGCCGGAAGCCGGCGCGTCGATGACGGCGAGCGGCGTGCGCTCGGCCATCGTCATCGCTTCGCCGCGAAAGCCCGCGTAGTCCATCGTGGTGATCGCGCAGTCGGCGACGGGCACCTGCCACGGACCGACGAACTGGTCGCGCGCGGTCGTGCCGCCCACCGAGCGGTCGCCGATGGTGATGAGAAACGACTTGCTCGCGACGGTCGGATGCTTCAGCACGTCGAGCGCGACTTCGGACAGCGCGAGGCCGGTCACGTCGACTGGCTCGAACTGCGCGCGCTCGCTTTTCACGTCGCGATGCATCTTCGGCGGCTTGCCGAGCAGCACGTCCATCGGCATGTCGACGGGCTCCTGGCCGTCGTTCTCGTCGTCTATCAGCTTCAGTTGACGCTCTTCTGTCGCCACGCCGACGACCGCGACCGGGCAACGCTCGCGCGCGCAAATCGCTTCGAACGCGGACAGATCGGCGGGCGCGATGGCCAGCACGTAGCGCTCTTGCGCCTCGTTCGACCAGATCTCACGCGGCGACAGGCCGCTTTCTTCGAGTTGCACCTTGCGCAGTTCGAAGCGCGCGCCCTTGCCCGCGCCGTCGACGAGTTCCGGGAACGCGTTCGAGATGCCGCCCGCGCCGACGTCGTGAATCGAAAGAATCGGGTTGCGCTCGCCCATTTGCCAGCACGCGTTGATGACTTCCTGCGCGCGGCGCTGAATCTCGGGATTGCCGCGCTGCACGGAATCGAAGTCGAGCTCGGCGGTGTTCGCGCCAGTGGCCATCGACGAGGCCGCGCCGCCGCCCATGCCGATGCGCATGCCCGGTCCGCCGATCTGAATCAGGAGCGTGCCGGCCGGCAAGTCGTGCTTGTGCGTGTGCTGGTCCGAGATATTGCCGATGCCGCCCGCGATCATGATCGGCTTGTGATAGCCGCGCACGCGGCCCCCGACGTTCTGCTCGTAGGTGCGGAAATAGCCGCCGAGGTTCGGCCGGCCGAATTCGTTGTTGAAGGCGGCCGCGCCGATCGGGCCGTCGATCATGATCTGCAACGGCGAAGCGATGCGATTCGGGCGGCCATACGGCTCGTGCGCGTCGGCGGGATTGCGCGCGGACGGCGGCGTGGCGCTGTCGCGGGCGTTTTCCCACTTCTGGCGCGCATCGGGCAGATCCAGGTTCGACACGGTAAAGCCCGCGAGACCCGCTTTCGGACGCGCGCCGCGGCCGGTCGCGCCTTCGTCGCGAATTTCGCCGCCCGAGCCCGTGGCCGCGCCCGCGAACGGGGAAATGGCGGTCGGGTGATTGTGCGTCTCGACCTTCATCAGCGTGTGCGTGAGTTCGACGTGGCGCTCGTAGTGCTCGCTCTCGCCGCGCGGGAACCAGCGTTCCGCCACGCCGCCCTGCATGATCGCCGAGTTGTCCGAATACGCGACGATCGTCCCTTCGTGATTCAGCTTCTCCGTGTTGCGGATCATCTGGAACAGCGACATGTCCTGCTTCTCGCCGTCGATGGTCCACTCGCCGTTGAAGATCTTGTGGCGGCAGTGCTCGCTGTTGGCCTGCGCGAACATCATCAGTTCGACATCGGTCGGATTGCGCCCGAGGCTTTGGAACGCGTTCACCAGATAGTCGATCTCGTCGTCCGCCAGCGCGAGACCCAGTTCGACGTTCGCCGCTTCCAGCGCGGAGCGCCCGGTGCCGATGATATCGACTGTCTGCAGCGGCTTCGCGGGCAGTTCATCGAAGAGATGCAGCGCCTGATCGCGCGATGCCGCGACGCTTTCCGTCATGCGATCGTGCAGCGCGGCCGCGACCTGCGCGCGCGCCTCGTCCGACAGCGCCTTCTTGCCGCCGAGCAGCCCGCTTTTCATGACGACCGAATACTCGACGCCGCGCTCGATGCGCCGCACCTGCGTCAGACCGCAGTGATGCGCGATGTCGGTGGCCTTGCTCGCCCACGGCGACACGGTGCCAAAGCGCGGCACGACGAGGAACGTCTCGACATGGCCGCGCTCTTTCTGGTCCGCGAACGGCGTGCCGTAGTGCATCAGCGCATGGATGCGGTTCGTGTCCTCGTCGCCGAGCGGCTCGGACGCGTTGACGAAGTGCAGGAATTGTCCGCGCACGCCGACGATGTTGGCGTCGATGCGGGTGAGCGTTTCGAGGAGACGAGTCTGACGGAAATCGGAGAGGGCCGAAGCGCCGGGGAAACACGAGAAGTGGGCCATTGTGACGGTGCGTCGATGACGTCTGTGAGCCGCTCGATGGCACTCGGCGCGCCGAGTGCGGGAAAGCGGCGTGAGGCGGAGTGAAGACCGCGATTATAACCCGGATGTGTCTCGAAATCGGCCGCGCCCGGCCCGGCCGTGCCGTCGCGCTCGCGCCTGTCATCCTGAAATGTCGCGGCTCGATCGCACGGCGGAGTGACGCGCTTTTTGACACATGAGCGGTTCCGGAATGGCCGTCCCTGGACGGCGCATTTGGCGCTATCATGGCGCGCTTTCTTCGGGCGCGGCATGCCGCCGCGCCTGCCGTCTTACCGTCAGGACACGCGGCCCGCCGTGCGCTCCATGCGCCGCGCCGCGCGTGCGTTCTCCCGCCCTCGGGCACAAAAAGTCATGGATGTCATCGTCATCGGCGGAGGAATCGCCGGCATCGCCACCGCTTATCAGTTGCACGCGGCCGGGCATCGCGTCTGTGTGATCGAGCGCCACGCGACCGTCGCGCAAGGCGCGACGTACGGCCAGGGCGGCGCGCTCCTGCCCTCGCCGCTCGACGTCTGGTTCGGGCCGACATTCATGGCGTCGAGCCGCGCGAAGCAAAGCGGCATGATCCTGAAAACCGGCTTCGACGGCGCCGCGCGCGATTTTCTCAAGCGGCTCGGCGAGTTGCGCGATCCGCAGGCGTTCGCGGCGCAGTACGCGCGCCTGCAGCCGCTC
The DNA here is from genome assembly GCF_023630705.1 of Caballeronia sp. GAFFF1. Classification (GTDB taxonomy): domain Bacteria; phylum Pseudomonadota; class Gammaproteobacteria; order Burkholderiales; family Burkholderiaceae; genus Caballeronia. The sequence continues at coordinate 64,784 of NZ_JALQEM010000013.1, read as the reverse complement.
GTCGAATTGTCGCGGCGCGCGCTCGCCGATATCGAAAGGCGCTTCGAGCTCGACTACGAGCAGCGCGTCGGCATGCTGCACGTCTTCCGGCACGCCCGCGAACTCGACGACGCGCAGCCGGCCATCGAGCTTCTGAAGCGCTTCGGCGTGCCGCACCGGCAGCTTGCGCCGGACGAATGCGTGCGGGCGGAGCCCTCCGTGCCGGACGATCCCGCGTTCGCAGGCGGCGTGCTGCTCCCTGAAGAACGCACCGCCAATTGCCCGCTTTTCACGAAGCAGCTGAAGCAACTGCTGGAAGAAGCCGGCGTCGAGTTCCGCATGAATTGCGAAGTGGCATCCCTGCGGCTCGAAGACCGGCGCGCTGCGGTGGAGCTTGCGCGCTCCAGGGACGACAAGAAGCGCCACGCCGACGCCGAGGTGATATCCGCCGATGCGGTCGTCGTCGCGGCGGGCGCGGATGCGCCCGCGCTCGTCGGCGGCTTTCGCTCGACGCCTTCGCTGTATCCGCTGCGCGTGCATACGCTGACCGCGCCCGTCGCCTATGAGGAACGCGCGCCGCATATCACGGTAGTCGATTCGGTGAAGCGCATCACGATGTCGCGGGTGCATCAGCGGCTGCGCGTCGGCGGCGCGGGCGTTTTCCGGAGTTTCGCGAAAGCCGACAAGCCCGCGCGGGCCGGGCTCGCGCGCCGCGCCTTCGACGTGCTCGGCCAAGGCACGCACGACTGGATTCCGGGTGCCGCGCGCGTATCGGCTGCGCGTTCGTGGGACGGCTTGCGGCTGCTTTCGGCGGACGGGTTGCCGGTCGTCGGCGCGACGCGGCATCCGCGTCTGTTCGTCAACGCGGCGCACGGTCCGGCGGGCTGGGGCCTCGCGTGCGGGTCTGCTAAAGTGGTCGCGGATCTCGTCTCCGGTGTTGCGCCCGATCTTCCCGCCGAGACGCTCGCGGCCATCGGCGTCGAACGCTTTTGACGCGCTTCTGACGCGCTTCTGACGCGCTTCTGACACGCTTCTGACGCGCGAGTCGCCCGCCCGGCGCGGCGTGGCATGAAGGGTGCGAGCCGGAACGCTTTTGCCTTCTTTGCCGACCCTTCGTTCGCGCCACCATGACCGCATCCGCTTCCTACTTTACGCCCGACGACGACGCGCTCCCGCTCTACACGCTCGCGGAGCTGCGCAGTCTCGAAGCGCGAGCCGCCGCCGCGCTGCCGCCGCACACGCTGATGGCGCGCGCGGGCGCGGCCGCCGCGCAGTATCTGCTCGATGCGCTCTCCCGTGATCCGGACGCCTGCGCGCTGCCCGTGTGGATCGCGGCCGGCCCCGGCAATAACGGCGGCGATGCCCTCGTGGTCGCCGAGCATCTGCACCGCGCGGGCGTGGCCGTCCAGGTCTGCATGCCGATAGCCGTCAAACCCGACGACGCGCGCTGGGCGCTCGATGCCGCGCAGGCGGCCGGCGTGCCGATGGAGAGCGACCCGCCCCCCTCGTTCGACGGTTTCGGCTGGCTCGTCGACGGCATGTTCGGCATCGGACTCACGCGCCCGCTCGATGGCGTCTTTGCGACGCTGGCCGCGCGCATGTCGCGCCGCGCGCAGCAGTCCGGCCGCGTGCTCGCGCTCGATGTGCCGAGCGGCCTCGACAGCGATACCGGCGCGCCCGTCGGCGGTGGCGAGGCGCTGCGCGCGAACACGACGGTCACCTTCATCGGCGCAAAGCCGGGCCTCATCACCGCGCTCGGCCGCGATCTGTGCGGCACGCTGCACGTCGCGACGCTGGACGTGGAGCCGCCCGCCGCGCCTGCGATCATGCTCAACGCGACATCGCTCTTCCGGGCGAGCCTGCCGCCGCGCGACTTCGCGACCAACAAGGGCACGTTCGGCACGCTGGCCGTCGTCGGCGGCGAAACGGGCATGTGCGGCGCGCCCATCCTCGCGGCGCGCATGGCGCTCTATGCGGGCGCGGGCAAAGTCCACGTCGCATTTCTGGGCGAAGGCGGCCCGCCCTACGACCCGCCGCATCCCGAACTGATGCTGCATCACGTCGACGGCTTCGCGCTCGACAAGACGGATGCGCTCGCCATCGGCTGCGGCATGGGGAAGACGGATCGCGCGAAGCGCGTGCTCGCCGATGTGCTCAAGCTCGACATGCCGAAGCTGCTCGATGCCGACGCGCTCAATCTCGTCGCGACGGACGACGCGCTGGCCGGCGAAGTCGCGGCGCGCGGCCGCGCGGGCGATCCGTGCGTGCTGACGCCGCATCCGCTGGAGGCCGCGCGGCTTCTGCAATCCGACGCGAAAGCCGTGCAGGCGGACCGCATCGCCGCGGCGCGCCAGCTTTGCGCGCGCTACGCGGCTGTCGTCGTGTTGAAAGGATCGGGCACGGTGATCGCGTCGCCGGATGGCCGCGTCGCCGTGAACCCGACCGGCAACGCGGGACTCGCGACGGGCGGCACCGGCGACGTGCTCGGCGGTCTGATCGGCGCATTGCTCGCGCAAAAGCTGCCGCAGTACGAAGCGGCGCTCGCGGGCGTCTATCTGCACGGACTCGCCGCGCAGACGCTGACCGGTCGCGGCATCGGACCGGCTGGGCTTACGGCGGGCGAACTCGCGCCCGAGGTGCGCGGTCTCATCAACCGCCTGTTTTATCCGCCGAACGGCTAACGCCGCCGGGCTTGTGACGGCTTGCAAGCATCCATTCACGCATCGTCGCTATACTCCTTTTGATTCGTTGCTTCGATTCGGGCATCCGCGGCGGCACGCACCGCGTTCACGAACCTTCGATGGTCGCAGTACGCAGCCTCGGCAAACCGCATCCGCACGGACGTTTCCCACTGTCACTCTGGACTATCAGACCGCTATGACGCTCAAATCGCACCCTGCCTGGTCGGCGCTTCAATCGCACTACGATGCCATCTCCGGCGAGCGCCTGCGCGACTGGTTCGCGCCGCAAAACGACACGGCGCCGACGCGCGCCGAGCGCCTGACGTTCGAAGGCGGCGGCCTCACGATCGATTTCTCGAAGAACCGCATCAGCGACGCGACGCTCGAACTGCTCGTCCAGCTCGCCGAAGAAGCCGGCGTCACCAAGCGCCGCGACGCGATGTTCGCCGGCGAAACCGTGAACGTCACCGAAGGCCGCGCCGCGCTGCACACGGCGCTGCGCGCGCAGTCGCCGGACGCGCCCTTTCACGAGCAAGTGCAGAAAGAGAAAGCGAAGATGGCCGCGTTCGCCGACAAGGTCCGCGACGGTTCGTGGACCGGCTACACCGGCAAGCGCATTCGCCATGTGGTGAACATCGGCATTGGCGGCTCGGATCTCGGGCCGAAGATGGTCGTGCACGCGCTGCATCATCTCGCGTCGAAGGAACTGGATACGCACTTCGTCTCCAACGTCGACGGCGCCGATCTTTACAGCGTGCTGCAACAGATCGACGCGGAAGAAACGCTCGCCATCGTCGTCTCGAAGACTTTCACCACGCTCGAAACCATGACCAACGCGCACTCCATGCGCGACTGGTTCCTGAGCCAGGGCTGTCCGGAAGATCAATTGTCGAAGCACTTCGTCGGCGTGTCGGCGAACCCGGCCGAGGTCGTGAAGTTCGGCATCGCGAAGGAGAACGTCTTCGAGATGTGGGACTGGGTCGGCGGGCGCTATTCGCTGTGGTCGGCGGTCGGGCTGTCGATCATGCTGTCGGTCGGGCCTCAGAACTTCGAGGCGCTTCTGCAAGGCGCCGACGCGATGGACCAGCATTTCCGCACCGCGCCGCTCGCGCGGAATCTGCCGGTGCTGATGGGCATGATCGGCATCTGGTATCGCAACTTCTTCGACTCGCAAAGCGATCTCGTCGCGCCGTATTCACAGGCGCTGGAGTATCTGCCGTCGTATCTCCAGCAACTGGAGATGGAAAGCAACGGCAAGTCCGCGACGCTCGACGGCGGCATGGTCGATTACCCGACCGCCGCCGTGATCTGGGGCGAGCCCGGCACGAACGGCCAGCACGCGTTCTTCCAGATGCTGCACCAAGGGCCGACCATCATCCCGATCGACTTCATCGCGCTGCTGACACCGGAACATCCGCTCGTTGATCATCACGCGAAACTGCTCGCAAACTGCTTCGCGCAGAGCGAGGCGCTGATGCTCGGCCGCACGCTCGAAGAAGCGAAGAAGGTGGCAGGTCCCGGCAAGGAAGAACTCGCGACGCACCTGAGTTTCCCCGGCAACCGGCCGACGACGACCATCCTGCTCGACGCGCTCACGCCGCAGTCGCTCGGCGCGCTGATCGCGCTTTACGAGCACAAGGTGCTGGTGCAGGGAACGGTGTGGGACATCAATTCGTTCGACCAGTGGGGCGTGGAATTGGGCAAGATTCTCGGCAAGGTCGTCGAGGCGGATATCACGGCGGCAAGCGTGGATCCGGCCAAGCACGATTCGTCGACGTCCGCGTTGATCGAGCGCGCGCGAAAGGCGCTCAAGCGCTGAGGCGTCGGGACTTTTCGCGGTTGTTGCCGACGCCCGCATCGTCGCCGATGCGGGCGTTTTCACGTCTAGACCGCGAGACCGTTGACGAGCCGCCCCGCTTCGATCGTCACGGTGGCATCGCAGCGTTGCGCGAGTTCGGTGTCGTGCGTGACGAGCACGAGCGTCGCGCCGTTGCGCGCGTTCATCTCGAACATCAGGTCGATGATCGCGTAGCCGGTCGCAGCGTCGAGACTGCCGGTGGGTTCATCGGCGAAAAGAATGGCGGGATGCGTGACGAAGGCGCGCGCGAGCGCAACGCGCTGTTGTTCCCCGCCCGAAAGCAGTTTCGGGTAATGCCCGGTTCGCTGCGAGAGCCCGACCTGATCGAGCAGCGAGCGCGCGCGCTGCGCGATCTGTCCATGCGGCATCTCTGCGCGCAGTTCGAGCGGCAGCATGACGTTTTCGAGCGCGGTCAGGTGCGGCATCAACTGGAACGACTGGAACACGAAACCGACCGCGCCGCTTCTGAGCGCGGCGCGCTCGTCTTCGTTCAGCGCCGACAGCTCCTTGCCGAGCAGGCGAACCGAGCCGTCGCTCGCGCTGTCCAATCCCGCGAGCAAGCCGAGCAACGTCGACTTGCCCGATCCGGATGCGCCGACGATCGCCACGCTGCTACCCTTCGCGATGGCCAGGTCGATGTTGTCCAGAATCGTCAGCTCGCCCGTGGCGTCCTTCACCCGTTTGCTCAATCCCCGAACTTCGATGACCGGCTCGATATTGTTTTGCATGGACACCTTGAATAAGAACTGGAGCGCGCGCGGCTTCGTGAAGGCTGCGATCGCGAGCATGATGTTGTCGGCGGCCGCTTTCTCGCATGCTCAGGTTGCCGATGCGCAGGCGAAGCCCGCCATCGTCGTGCTGGGCGACAGTCTGTCGGCGGAATACGGCCTGCCGCGCGATACCGGCTGGGTCGCGCTGTTGCGCGAGCGGCTGAGTAAAGAGCGCCTCGATTATAGCGTCGCCAATTCGAGCATCAGCGGCGACACCACGAGCGGCGGACGCGCCCGGCTCACCGCCGTGCTCGCGCGCATCAAGCCGTCGGTCGTCATCGTCGAACTCGGCGCCAACGATGCGCTTCGCGGCGTGCCGCTCGCAACCACGGAGGCGAACCTTCGCGGCATCGTCGACGCGTCGCAGGCGGCGCATGCGAAGGTGCTGCTCATCGGCATGTATGTGCCGCCCAATTACGGCCCGGACTATTCGCAAAAGTTCCACGCGGTGTATGAGCGGATCGCGAAAGACAAGCATGTCGCGCTCGTGCCGTTCCTGCTCGCCGGCATCGAAGACAAGCCCTCGATGTTCCAGGCCGACCAGATTCATCCGACGGCTCAGGCGCAAGCCTTGCTATTGAACAATGTCTGGCCGACGTTGAAACCCTTGCTGGGCGCAAGCGCGTCGCAATAGCGGACGCAAGCGCCGTAGTGCCTGGAAAAGCGCGGAACGCGGCCAGGATTCAGTCATCAGACTCTCGCGTCACTCTTATAACCCGCTCGACATCGAGCGACTCTACAAGGAGGTCACGTGAAATATTTCCCCTTGCTCGCATTGACCGTTGCGATCTCTGCCTGTGCTGCGCAACCGCCTGCCGGCGTGCAGCAAGTCGGCACGAGCCAGAAGGCGCCGAAGGTGGTCGCGCAATGCATCTCTCAGCAGTGGGCGACGAAGTCGCAGCAACAGGTGATTTCGCAAGACACGCTCGCGAACGATCAGGCCGTCGACGTGTTCGTTCCGGGCCAGCAGCCGCCTAACGGCGCGGCGGCCGTGGTGCGTCCGTCGTGGTCCGGTCCGGGTACGTGGGTCGGCTTCCGCGCCTCGGGCGCAGCCGGCAGCGACGCGACCGGCGACATTCAAGGCTGCCTGTAATTCGGCTCTCCGTCTGTGATGTGCCGAGACACCGCAGGCAACTGATTCGCGGATCACCGCCAAGACAAAGCCCCCGCTCCTTTCGGACGCGGGGGCTTTTTTCGTGAGCGACGCTTTAGATGCTTACTCGTTCGCGGACGGCGCAGGCGCCGCGCTCAGCTTGACCTTCGAGCGGGCCTTCAGCGAGTCGATATAGGCTTCCGTTTCAGCCTGCCCGTAGACTTGCGCGATCTGCTGCTGCGCGCCCGCGAGGCGGTCCGCTGCGACCGGAGCGGCCTTCTCGATTCCGTTCACGCGATAAATGGCGTAGCCGTCCGCGCCCAGATCGACGCCCACATACGCCGGCAGTTTCGATGCGTCCGCCTTGAAAATCGCCGCGAGCGCGGCCGGCGGCAAGCCTTGCGCGTCGTTGCGCGAGACCGTGACGGCCGACGTGAACCCGTCCGCTGACTTCGACTTCTGCAGTTCCGCGAGCTTCGCCTCGCCTTCCTTGTGCGCGAGCGACGCAGCTTGTTCCGCGACGACCTTGGTGCGCACCGCATCCTTCACGGCATCGAACGCGGGCACCGTAGGCGCCTTGTAGTCGGTCACGCGAGCCGCGATCAGCGTGTTGTTGCCCACATCGATTGCCTGCGTGTTGTAGTGCTGCTTCACCGAATCCGGCGCGAACACGGCCGCGAGGAACTTCGCGTTGTTGAGCGGATTGTCCGGCGGCAACTGCGGATTCGGCTTCGGCCCGACCGTGGCGGTCTGGATGGTCAGCTTGTACTTGTCGGCGGCGGGCTGCAGCGACTTCTCTTTCTCGTAGACGAGGTCCGTGAAGCCCTGCGCGCTGTCCGCGAAGCCCTTCGAGCCCTGCTGCGCGGCATAGTCCTTCGCGACGGCGCCCTTCACTTCCTCGAACGGCTTCGTCGCGGCGGGCTTCACATCCGTCGCCTGAATGATGTGATAGCCGAAGTCCGATTCGACGATGTTGCTGACCTCGCCCTTCTTCAGGCTGAACGCGGCGTCGTCGAATGCCTTGCCGCCCGCGATCTGGCCGGGCGCGAAGTAACCGAGATCGCCGCCCTTGTCGGCCGAGCCCTGGTCATCCGAATTCTTCTTGGCGATATCCGCGAACTGATCCGGATGCGCCTTCACTTGCGCGAGCAGCGCTTCGGCCTTCTGTTTCGCCTTGGCCTTGTCGGCGGCGCTGGCATCCTTCGGCGCGTTGATCAGAATGTGGCTCGCGCGCGCTTCGCCCTGCGTGCGGTAACGCTGTATGTTGTCGTCGTAGAACTTCTTGAGGTCCGCGTCGCTCGGCTTCGATGCCGCCGCGAGCGTGGCCGGGGACAGCAGGAGATACTGGATCGTCGCCGTCTCGGGCGTCGCGAATGCGTTGCGATGCGCGTCGTAGTAAGCATGCAGTTGCGCGTCGGTCGGCTGGACCTTCGCCGTGTAGTCCGCGCTGCGCAGCGACAGGCCCTGCACCGACCGGCGCTGCTCGGCCAGTTCCGTCAGGTTCTGCGCGAGCGACTTCGACGTGAACGCGCTCTGCTGAATGCTCGACGGAATCTGGTCATTCGCAATCGTGTAGCGCATGCGTTCGTCGTATTGCGCGGGCGTCATGCCCTGCAGGGCGAGAAGCTGCTTGTAACGGTCGAGGTCGATGGTGCCGTCCGGCTTGCGCAGCGACGCAATGCCCGGATCGGACAGCAGCGCGCGGCGCACGGCGTCGTCCGAAGCCGTGAGGTGCAGGCGCTGGGTTTCGTCGGCCATCACGCGTTGCTGCACGAGGCTGTTCACCATCGCGCTGCGCGTTTCGGGCGAGTCGAACATTTTGGGATCGAACTGCGCGCCGAGCATGGCGCGGGCGCGGTCGACTTGCTGCCGGAAGGCGCTTTCATATTCGGCGCGCGTGATCTTGTGACCGTTCACGCTGGCGACGTAGGCGCTTTCGTCGAAGAAGTTGCTGAAGCCCTGAATCCCGACGATACCCAGTCCGGGCACGATGATGAGAATCAGCAGGGCCATCATCAGGCGCTGGTGGTTGCGGAAGAAGTCGAGCATGCGTTGCGCTGCGAGGTTAGACAAAACGCTCGATATTACAACAGCGGGAGGGGAAAAGGCGAAAGCCGGCGGTGTTTTGCGCTTTTTGATGCGGCGATCTTTCGTTTGATCGACGCGCGATGTCTCATCCTCGCCTGAATCGTTGCGTGGACTGCAACTTCAGAATCATTAGGATGCTTAAACAAAGGCGTCGAAAATAAAAATCCCGCAAGCCGCGAAGCTTGCGGGATTTCCAGTCGTTCTTGGCGGAGCGGACGGGACTCGAACCCGCGACCCCCGGCGTGACAGGCCGGTATTCTAACCGACTGAACTACCGCTCCTGGGTGCTGCTACTGCATCAATGTACTGCGTGCCGCTGGAAGTGGTGGGTGCTGAGAGGCTCGAACTCCCGACCTACGCCTTGTAAGGGCGCCGCTCTACCAACTGAGCTAAGCACCCGGATTTCTGTTCGGCTGGAACAGAAGAACCGGTGAATTGCACCGTTCCCAGCGAGTCAGCTAGTTTAGCGCATCCTTCAGCGCTTTTCCAGCGCGGAACTTGGGAATTTTTGCCGCTTCGATGGTGATCGCCGCGCCCGTGCGCGGATCGCGGCCCGTGCGGGCGACGCGCTCGCCTACCGCGAAGGTGCCGAATCCGACGAGCGTCACCGAATCACCCTTCTCCAGTGTCGCGCGCACGCCGTCGATGACCGCTTCGAGCGCCCGCCCGGCAGCTGCCTTAGAAATATCGGCTTGCTGCGCGATATGGTCGATCAGTTCCGTCTTGTTCATTGTTTCCCCAATCTCTAATGGCACGTTGTAATCGTTTTGATTCGCCGTCGTGAGCGAACCGCATCGCGCCTGAGCCGATGCGCGGCCATTAGACGCAGCCGAAACTGCCGTGTCAACGAGGGTTGCGCCCGATTGGAATGCCTCTTCGCGCGATTCAGAACCGGCTGCCGAAAAAAAACCCGCGGACGAAGCCGCGGGTTTCGTTTGATGCCTTGGGACGCTCAGTGCTTCACGACGTCGCCCGTAGCGGGCTGGTCTTTCTGCGCTTCCGCTGCCACCGGGGTCGCTTTCGCTTCCTCTTCCGGCAGCGGTTCGGGCAGACGTTCCAGCGCCAGTTCCAGCACGCGGTCGATCCAGCGAACCGGCACGATCTCGATGGCGTTCTTCACGTTGTCAGGAATGTCGGCCAGATCCTTCGTGTTCTCTTCCGGGATCAGCACGAGTTTGATGCCGCCGCGATGCGCCGCCAGCAGCTTCTCCTTCAACCCGCCGATCGGCAGCACTTCGCCGCGCAGCGTGATTTCGCCGGTCATCGCCACGTCCGCGCGCACCGGAATGCCGGTCAACACGGACACCAAAGCCGTCGTCATCGCGATACCGGCGGACGGACCGTCCTTCGGCGTCGCGCCTTCGGGCACGTGGATGTGGATGTCCTTCTTCTCGAACGACTCATCCGTGATGCCCAGGCGCCGCGAGCGCGAGCGCACGACCGAGCGCGCCGCCTCCACCGACTCCTTCATCACGTCGCCGAGCGAACCCGTGCGGATCACGCCGCCCTTGCCCGGCATGACCGCCGCTTCGATCGTGAGCAGATCGCCGCCCACTTCCGTCCACGCGAGACCCGTCACCTGACCAATCTGGTTTTCCTTCGCGGCGAGACCGAAGTCGTACTTGCGCACGCCGAGGAACGTGTCGAGGTTCGAACCGTCCACCTTCACCGCGCCTTCCGCCTTCTTCAAGAGCAGCATCTTCACGACCTTGCGGCAGATCTTCGACACTTCCCGCTCGAGCGAACGCACGCCCGCTTCACGCGTGTAGTAGCGAATGATGTCGCGGATAGCCTGCTCCGCCACCTCGATCTCGCCTTCCTTCAGGCCGTTGTTGCGCTTCTGCTTCGGCAGCAGATAACGCTGCGCGATGCTGACCTTCTCGTCCTCGGTGTAGCCCGAGAGGCGAATCACTTCCATCCGGTCGAGCAGCGGCGGCGGAATGTTCAGCGAGTTCGACGTAGCGACGAACATCACGTCCGACAGGTCGAAGTCCACTTCGATGTAGTGGTCCGCGAACGTATGGTTCTGTTCCGGGTCGAGCACTTCGAGCAGCGCAGAAGCCGGATCGCCACGGAAATCCATGCCCATCTTGTCGACTTCGTCGAGCAGGAAGAGCGGATTGCGCACGCCGACCTTCGCCAGGCTTTGCAAAATCTTGCCCGGCATCGAGCCGATATACGTGCGACGGTGGCCGCGAATCTCTGACTCGTCATGCACGCCGCCCAGCGCCATGCGCACGAACTTACGGTTCGTCGCGCGGGCGATGGACTGCCCGAGCGAGGTCTTGCCGACGCCCGGAGGCCCGACGAGGCAGAGAATCGGCGCTTTCACCTTCTCGACGCGTTGCTGAACCGCGAGATATTCCAGAATGCGTTCCTTGACCTTTTCGAGGCCGAAGTGGTCTTCATCCAGCACGCGTTCGGCGTTCGAGAGGTCGTTGTTGACCTTGCTCTTCTTGCGCCACGGCAAGCCGATCAGCGTGTCGATGTAGTTGCGCACGACGGTCGCTTCCGCGGACATCGGCGACATCAGCTTCAACTTCTTGAGTTCGGCGTCGGCCTTCTTCTTGGCTTCCTTCGGCATGCGCGCGGCGGCGATGCGCTTCTCGAGTTCTTCGAGATCCGCGCCCTCTTCGCCTTCGCCCAGTTCCTTCTGGATGGCCTTGACTTGTTCGTTCAGGTAGTACTCGCGCTGGCTCTTCTCCATCTGGCGCTTGACGCGTCCACGGATGCGCTTTTCAACCTGCAGGATGTCAATTTCCGCTTCGAGCTGCGCAAGGAGGTGCTCCAGCCGCTCGATGACCGGGAACATCTCGAGGATGTGCTGCTTCTGGTCGAGCTTGAGCGGCAGATGCGCGGCGATGGTGTCAGCCAGACGACCCGCCTCGTCGATACCCGACAGCGAGGTCAGGATCTCCGGCGGAATCTTCTTGTTGAGCTTCACGTACTGATCGAACTGCGAAACGATCGCGCGGCGCAGGGCTTCAGTCTCGGCGCTGTCGGCGTGGTCCGGTTCGAGCGGCATCACGTCACAGGAGAACTGCGTTTCCTGCTCTTCGATCGAGAGCGTTTTAGCGCGCTGCAAGCCTTCGACGAGCACTTTCACGGTGCCGTCCGGCAGCTTCAGCATTTGCAGGATGTTGGCGACACATCCCACTTCGTACATGTCTTTTTCGGTCGGCTCATCTTTCGCCGCCGTTTTCTGGGCGACGAGCATGATGTGCTTGCCGCCTTCCATCGCGGCTTCGAGTGCCTTGATCGACTTGGGCCGCCCAACGAAGAGCGGAATCACCATGTGCGGGAACACGACTACGTCGCGCAGCGGGAGCAGCGGCAACGTGATGCGTTCCTGCGGGAGGAGTTGGGTTCCTGACATTTCATTTCCCCATTAATGGAATCGGTTCGTTCGTAAGTAAGGCCGTTAAGAGCTATTGCAAGCCTTTATCGGAAGGGAAAAGTCGGTAGTCCAAGTTCGTCAGTAACGTCCACAAGATAAACCGAAAAATAAAAACAAAGGCCGTTCACGTCGCCATGAACGGCCTCTCGCCGACACACAGCCCGATTTAGTTCGACCCTGCTACTTTCGGCGCGTCTTCGTAGATGAGCAACGGTTTGCCGTCGCCGTCGATAGTGTTGTCATCGACGATCACCTTCGAAACGCCCTTCATCGTCGGCAGTTCGTACATCACGTCGAGCAACGCCTGTTCCAGAATGGAGCGCAGCCCGCGCGCGCCGGTCTTGCGGCGAATCGCCTTCTGCGCGATGGCCTGCAGCGCCGCCGGACGAATCTCCAGCTCCACGCGTTCCATAGCGAAGAGCTTGTGATACTGCTTCACCAGCGCGTTCTTCGGCTCGATCAGAATCTTCACGAGCGCGGCTTCGTCCAGCTTGCCGAGCGTCGCCACGACGGGCAGACGGCCGATCAGCTCCGGAATCAGGCCGAACTTGATCAGATCTTCCGGCTCGACCTCGCGCAGCACTTCGCCCGCGTCGCGATCCTGCTTGCTCTTCACGCTCGCGCCGAAACCGATGCCGGTCTTTTCCGTGCGGTCCGTGATGACCTTCTCCAGACCGTCGAACGCGCCGCCGCAGATGAACAGAATGTTCGTCGTATCGACCTGAATGAAGTCCTGATTCGGATGCTTGCGCCCGCCCTGCGGCGGCACCGATGCCATGGTGCCTTCCACGAGCTTCAGCAGCGCCTGCTGCACGCCCTCGCCCGACACGTCGCGCGTAATCGACGGGTTGTCCGATTTGCGGCTGATCTTGTCGATTTCATCGATATAGACGATGCCGCGCTGCGCCTTGTCGACTTCGTAGTTGCAGTTCTGCAGCAGCTTCTGAATGATGTTTTCGACGTCTTCGCCGACGTAACCCGCTTCGGTGAGCGTGGTGGCGTCCGCGATCACGAACGGCACATTCAGCATGCGCGCGAGCGTCTGCGCGAGCAGCGTCTTGCCCGAGCCGGTCGGCCCGATCAGCAGGATGTTGCTCTTCGACAGCTCGATGTCGTCCTTCTTGTCGAGGTGCTTGAGCCGCTTGTAATGGTTGTACACGGCCACCGCGAGAATCTTCTTCGCGCGTTCCTGGCCGATGACGTACTGATTCAGGATGTCGCTGATTTCCTGCGGGCTCGGCAGGTCGGACTTGGTAAGCCCGGCCTCTTCTGCCGCGCCGGCCGCCTCGTCGCGAATGATTTCGTTGCACAGGTCGATACATTCATCGCAGATGAACACCGACGGGCCGGCAATGAGCTTCTTTACCTCATGCTGGCTCTTTCCGCAGAACGAGCAGTACAGCAGCTTCTCGCTGCTGGAACCTTTTTTGTCCGCCATAAAAGTGTAAGCCTCCGGACACTCTTGTTACATGATACGCCCTTCGATCCGGCCACGCAGATTCGACTCCGCGTGCCTGCCACGAAGGGCGTTTTGGCGTTGCGCCGCATGCGCCATCCGCATTGCCCGGCCCTGTTTCCAAAGCCGGCGCGGCGCCGCTCCGGACGCCTTCAGGGACGCTTGTGCAGCACCTGGTCGACGATGCCGTAGGCTTGCGCGTCGTCGCCCGACATGAAATTGTCGCGATCCGTGTCGCGCGCGATGCGCTCGACCGGCTGACCCGTGTGATGCGACAGCAACTGGTTCAGACGCTCCTTCAGGTACAGGATTTCCCGCGCCTGAATTTCGATGTCCGACGCCTGGCCGCGCGCGCCGCCGAGCGGCTGGTGAATCATCACGCGTGCGTTGGGCAGCGCGACGCGCTTGCCCTTCGCGCCCGACGCCAGCAGGAACGCGCCCATGCTGGCAGCAAGCCCCATGCACAGCGTGGAGACGTCCGGCTTCACGAACTGCATGGTGTCGTAGATCGCCATGCCGGCCGACACCGAGCCGCCCGGGCTGTTGATGTACAGGCTGATGTCCTTGTCGGGATTCTCGCTTTCCAGAAACAGCAACTGGGCGACGACGAGATTCGCCGACTGGTCGTTGACCTCGCCGACGAGGAACACCACGCGCTCCTTCAGGAGCCGGGAATAGATGTCATAGGCACGTTCGCCACGGCCGCTCGTTTCCACGACCATCGGGACGAGGCCGAGCGCCTGGGCTTCGAAGTCCCGCGGAGCGTGGGACGCCAACGTATCGAGCAATTCAGCGCGAAAGGTCATGCAATTTCCTTGTTCGGAATAGGGATACTGATCGACGAAGGAACATCCAAAGAACGGCACGTGCATGCACAACTTTAATGCAAAAAAGGCGTGCGGGCCGCCCTCCGACGACCCCGCACGCCCCTTGGCTTTCCGCGTCAGGCTTGCGCCGTTGCGCTGGCCAGTTCCTCGAAGCTGACTTCCTTGTCGGTCACCTTGGCCTTGCCGAGCACGAATTCGACGACGTTGCTTTCCACGACGTACGCTTCCATTTCGGCGAGGCGCTGCTGGTTCGAATAATACCAGCGGACGACTTCCTTCGGGTCTTCGTAGCTTTTCGCGAATTCGTCCACTTCAGCGCGGATCTGCTCGGGCTTCGCCTGAAGCTCGTTCGCCTTCACCAGCTCGGCCAGCACGAGGCCCAGCTTGACGCGGCGCTCGGCCTGCTCGGCGAACATTTCCGCCGGAATCGGCGCGTCCGCTGCGTTCGGCACGCCGCGCTGCTGCAGGTCCTGACGGGCCATTTCCACCAGACGCTGCTGATCCTGCTCGATCAGCGCCTTCGGCACGTCCAGCTCCGAAATCTTCAGAAGCGCGTCCATGACCTGGTTTTTCACGATCTGCTGCGTGCGGCGCTTGGCTTCGCGTTCCAGGTTGTCCTTGATCTCGGCGCGCATCTTCGTGAGATCGCCGTCTTCGATGCCGAGCGACTTCGCGAATTCCGCGTCCACTGCCGGCATATGGGGCCATTCGACCTTTTTCACAGTGATCGTGAATTGCGCCGTCTTGCCCGCCACTTCCTTGCCGTGGTAGTCCTCGGGGAACTTCAGGTCGAATTCGCGGGTTTCGCCGACCTTCAGGCCGGTCGCCGCCTGTTCAAACTCGGGCAGCATGCGGCCCTCGCCGAGCACGAACGCGAAGTCCTGCGCGCTGCCGCCTTCGAATTCCACGCCGTCCAGCTTGCCGACGAAGTCGAGCGTCACGCGGTCGCCGTTCTGCGCCGCCGTGTCCGCGCCGCCGTCGCCGTGCTCGCCGCCTTCGCCGCGCGCATGGAAGTGCACGCGCTGCTTGCGCAGGATTTCGAGCGTGCGGTCGACTTCAGCTTCCGAAATGGTGGTGACGGTGCGCTCGATTTCAGCGTTGGCGACATCGCCCAGCTTCACTTCCGGATAGACCTCGAATGTCGCGTCGAACGCGTACGCGTCGGCGGCCGGCTCGGCCTTCGGCGCGAAGCTCGGCTGGCCCGCGACGCGCAGGTTTTCCGCGCGCGTGACATCGAAGAACTCCTTGCCGACCTTGTCGCTCAGCACTTCGGCCTCGACCTGGCCGCCGTACTGCTGCGTCACCATCTTGAGCGGCACCTTGCCCGGGCGGAAGCCCGGCATGCGCACGTTCTTGGCCAACTGACGGATGCGCGAATCCACTTCCTTCTGCACCGAGTCTTTCGGCAGGGAAATGGTCAGGCGGCGTTCGAGCTTGCCCAGGTTTTCAACTACGTTAGCCATGGCTTCAATCGTCCTAGAGTAATTCGGTGTTCGTTCGGTGGTCGGTTCTTCCGCGGTTCTTAAGGCGCGGGTCCGTTGAGCTTGCCGGCGCTCGCCACGCTTCGACGCCCGATTCGCGAAAGCGCATGCATGCGCGCTTCGAAGACGCCCGGACCGTCGCCGAGCGAGTCAGCCAACAGAGCCCAGCATTTTAGCAAACAAATCAGGCCGCCCTGCTTGCGCGAACGGTCATGGGGCGTTTCTCGAGCGTTTTTGGCGGATTTAGGGCGCGGATACGGCGTAAATCCCCGTTTTCCGGACGGTCGCGGCCGCGCACAATTCCCGCTATCGCATCCGCGCTATTTTGCCGGACACGGCGCGCTGCTAAGCTTGCCGCGCGTCGTCGACCTTATCGGCGCGCGCTTGCCCGACGCCCTACTCACACAAGACACTCGAGACACCATGCCTATCACGCCCGCTCCCGTTGTCGTCATCGCGCCCGATTCGTTCAAGGGATCGCTCTCCGCGGAAGGCGTCGCGAACGCGATCGCGGAAGGCATCAGGCGGGCGCGGCCCGACGCGGAAATCCGCATTCGCCCGATGGCCGATGGCGGCGAAGGCACGCTCGACGCGATGCTCGCGGCCGGCGGCGAGCGCCGCATGCTCAACGTGCGCGGCGCGGCGGCGGCACGCCGCGACGCCGCGACGGGCTTGCTCGCCGACGGCAGCGCGATGATCGAGACGGCGGAAGTCGTCGGCATCACGGACCCGGACGGCATGGCCGTGCCCGTCACCGAACGCAGCACGCTCGGCATGGGCGAAGCGATCCGCGCGCTCTTCGACTCCGGCGCGCGCCGGTTCTTCGTCGCGCTCGGCGGCAGCAGCACGAACGACGGCGGCGCCGGGCTGCTCGTCGGCCTCGGCGTGAAGCTCTTCGATGCCGACGGCAACGAGCTGGCGCCGGTGCCGTCGTCGCTGGCGAGGATCGCGCGGGTCGACGCATCGGGGCTCGATCCGCGCGTGAAGGAAGCGGAGTTCGTCGGCATGTCGGACGTGGACAATCCGCTCACCGGCGAGCACGGCGCGACCGCCGTCTTCGGGCCGCAGAAAGGCGTGACGCCCGAGCAGATCGCCACCATCGACGCCGCCCTCGCCCATTTCGCGGACCGGCTCGAACCGGCGATGGGTCTCGCGAAACGGAACGAACCGGGCGCGGGCGCGGCGGGCGGCCTAGGCTTCGCGCTGCACATGCTGGGCGCGCGCTTCGAAACCGGCGCGGAAGTCGTCGCCCGGGAAATCGGTCTCGACGCCGCGTTGGAAGGCGCGAACTGGCTCATCACGGGCGAAGGCCGCTCCGACGTGCAGACGCTGCACGGCAAGGCGCCCTTCATCGCGTGCAAGCATGCGCGGGCGTCGGGCGTGCCGGCGACGCTGCTCTCCGGCGCGGTCGATTCGGCCGCGTTGCCGCGCCTCTCGGAATATTTCAGCGGATGCTTCTCGCCCGCGCCCGGCCCGATCACGCTCGATGTCGCCATCCGCGACGCCGCGCGCCTGCTCGCGAACGAAGCGGAGCAACTGACGCGCTTGAAGTTCGGCGTCGCATGAGAAGGAGGCGGGGCTAAGTTTGCGCCTGTGACCGCGCCCCGATTCTCGCCCCGATCAATCACGCGCGGTGTCGCCATCCGCGGCGCCACGCACCCGCTTCGAATGGCGGAAAGCAACGGACGCGTTTCGAGTTCGGCGTCGCGTGAGAAGGAGGCGGCGCTAGATTTGCGCCTCTGACGCGCCCCGATTCTCGCCCGCGCCCGGCCCCATCACGCTCGATGTTGCCATCCGCGACGCCGCGCGTCTGCTCGCCAACGAAGCGGAGCAACGGACGCGCTTGAAGTTCGGCGTCGCGCGAGAAGGAGGCGGGCCTTTATTTGCGCCCGTGACCGCGCCCCGATTCTCGCCCGGCCCCATCACGCTCGATGTTGCCATCCGCGACGCCGCGTCTGCCCGCAAACGAAGCGGAGCAACGGACGCGTTTCGAGTTCAGCGTCGCGTGAGAAGGAGGAGGCGCTAGATTTGCGCCTCTGACGCGCCCCGATTCTCGCCCGGCCCCATCACGCTCGATGTCGCCATCCGCGACGCCGCGCGCCTGCTCGCGAACGAAGCGGAGCAACTGACGCGCTTAAACTTCGGCGTCGCGTAAGAGCGTCAGCCTTGCGCTCGTGCCCGCGCGCCGAACGCGAGGCGGTCGAGACACCAGACAGCGAGCATCGTCAGGCCCATCAGCGGGAAAACCGCGCCGACGATCGCGAGGCCGGTGCGCCACGCGCGCATCGGCGGACGTTTTGCGGGCCGCGACGGCGCGCCGAGCGTGCGCGACGGACGGCGCTTGTACCACATCACAAAGCCTGTGACGGACAGCGCGGCCAGCCCGAGCGAGATCGCCGAACACACGAGTTGATTCGCGAGGCCGAAGTAGCGCCCCATGTGCAAGGACGTGCCATACGAGATGAAGCGCGCGACCGTGCCATAGGTGCCGTACGAGATGTCGGACACCACGCGGCCGTTGTACTGGTCGATGTGCAGCGTGCGTTCCGAGCGCGGATCGGCGGGAAAATACGACACGGTGTAGACGCCCGTCGGTGACGTCGGCAACGCGATGCCGTAGTCGCTCGTCACGCCGTGTTTCGCGGCGAGCGCGATCACATCGTCGAGCGAGAGGCTCGCCGCTACCGACGCCTTCGCGGTCTGCGGCACGTCCGTCGCGCCGACGGCCCACGGCGTCTGATGCAGCGGGAGATCGTCCATTTTCATCGGCATGGCGTGCATCGCGTGATCGGCCGGCACGCTCGAATGAACATGCGCCTCGCCCCACGCCCCTTTCGGATAGCCGAGCGATGCCGAAGTCGCCAGCGCCTTGAACTGCTTGCCCCACGATCCGGACCACGGCAGTCCGCTCAGCACGAAAAAAAGCGCGCCGATAGCGAGCCACACGCCGCCCACCGCGTGCAGATCGCGCCACCACCCGCGGCCTTCGAGCGCGAGACGCGGCAGCCACACGCCGCCCGCGCGACGGCCCGCGCCGCCCCACGGCCACCATAGCGCGACGCCCGTGCCGATCATCACGAGCGTCCAGCATCCCGCCAGTTCCATCGCCAGTTCGCCGGTCTTGCCGAGCATGAGCCCGCGATGCAGATTGCGAATCTGCTTCATCAGCCGATGCTCGACTGAAAGCGTGCCGAGCACCGCGCCGTCGTACGGGTTCACGTACACGCTCTCGCTCTCGCCGGAAGGCAGGCGAAACACGAATTCGGCGCTGCGCGTGCGACGCGTGTCGATCTGGGCGAGCGTCGGCACGGCGCCGCGCGGCTCGCTGGCGATGGCTTTGGCGAGCAGCGCATCGGTGGAAAGGCGCGGGCCGTGCGTGTCGGCGACAACCATGCGGTCGCGATACAGCATCGGCTCGATCTGCGGCTGAAAGCAGTACAGCGTTCCCGTGATGGCGAGCACAAGGAGAAGCGGCATCACGAAGAGGCCGGCGTAAAAGTGCCAGCGCCACAGCGTGCGGCGCTCGGCGACGGCGTCGCCCTGAGTCGAAGCGGGCGTGAAGGAAGGTGCGTGCATGACGTGTCCTTTGGAATCGAATGAATGCGAATGAACGGAGATCAGATGCCGATGCGTCCTTCGACATAGAACGTGCGTCCCGCATACGGGTGGAAGACGTAGTAGCGGCGATCGAACAGGTTGTCGACGCCGATGCCCAGCTCCGCGCGCTTCGTCGGCTTGTAGGAGAACTTGGCATCGACGACGGCATAGGTGCTCGTCCCGCCATACGTGTCCGGATTGACGTCCGTGTTGGTGAGCGTGTTGTACTGGCGTCCCGAATAACGCACCGCGAGCGTCGCGGCGGTTTTTGCGTTCGCACGATACGTCGCCACCGCGTTCGCCCGCCACAGCGGAATGCGATAGAAATACTTGCCCACGGACGCCGGATTGCCGCTGTTGGCAAGAATCTTCGACTGCGTGTACGCGACGTTGGCCGCGAGATCGAGCCCGCGTAACCACACGTCCTGCCCTTCGTAGCTCGCTTCGGCGCCGCGCGAACGCACCTTGTCGATGTTCTGAAAGTTGGTGACGTTCGGAATGACAGTCGTGTTCGTCTGACTCAGGATGGTGTTCTTTACGTCGTCCTGAAAGAGCGTGAAGCGGTAGAAGCCGTTGCCGTGCGTCCATTCCGCGGTCAGTTCTTTAGAAAGATCGTCTTCCGGCTGGAGGTTCGGATTGCTGTTGACGATCGACACGCCGTTAATCTGCCCCTGGAACAGCTCGCCGACAGTCGGGAAGCGATACGCCCGCCCGATGGATGCGCGCAACGTCAAGTCGTTCGTGGCGTCGAACGAAAGCGCCGCCTTGGGCGACCAGTGGCTCTGGCTCGCAGCGCCGTAATCGAGCGATGTCGCGCCGACGGCCCGCGTGCCGTCATAGGCATTCCAGTTCTCGTAACGCAGGCCGTAAGTGAACGCCCAGCGTGGCAAGAAGCGCCACGCGTCCTGCGCATAGACCGCTTGCGTGCGCGTGCGCCCGCCGAACGCGTTGGCGAACGAGGCGCCCGCGCCATCGCGCCACGCGGCCGTGTTCGAGGTGACGTTGTTGAGAAAGTAATTGTCGTAGTGGTAGCCGAACGACAGCGCATGCGCGGCGAGTCCCGAGCGGGCGGTCGGCGTCCAGCTCGTGCGCAAATCGAGCGACTTCCATCCCGATCCGGAGCCGTCCGTGAGCGTGCCGGGGCCGTCGCCCGGCACGCCGGAATTCGCGGTGCGCGCGATGCTCTGCGTGATGTCGAAGTACGACGCGACGGCTTCCGCGTTCCAGCCGGTGTCGTGGTGCGTGCGCAGCGTGAGGCCGTAGAGGAAGTTCTCGCTCGATCCCATGCTCGGCGCGAACGTCGCGGCGGGGATCGTGTATTCGAACCCGCCGATGTTCACGCGCCCGCTATACACCGGGTTGCCGGCCGCGTCGCGCAGGAAGGTCGTCGTATCGCTGTTGTATTTCTGATGCCAGTAGCCGAGCGTGAAGCCGGCTTGCAAGGCGTTCGTGATGTCGTAGGCGAGCTTCACGCGCAACTGGTCCTGAAACGTGCGCTCGATGCCCTCGGACGCCGTGCCGAGCACCGCCGTGCGCGCGCCGTTCTGATCGTTGTAGAACGTCGCGCCGGTCACGGGCCGGTCGGCGGCGGTGGCGGGTGTCCTCGATTGCGCGAGCGTCGCGAATTGCAGCGGCTGCCCCGTGTTTTCCAGATGATCGACGCCGATCAGAAACGACAGCTTGCCGATGCGGTCGCCGACGGTCGCGGTCGTATTCGTGCCGTTGAAGCTGCGGTTGATGCCGAAGAGATCGAAGTGCTGCGTGAAGGCCTGCACTTTCGCGTCGGATTCGAACTGCGTCGGCATGCGCGTCGTGATCGCGACGGTCGCGCCGATCGAGTTGCCCGGATAGAGCGCCGAGTAAGGACCGTAGATGACGTCGGTGCGCGAGATGTCGTCGGCGAAGACCATCGACCAGCGCGGCGCGAACGTGAACGTGAACGTGTTGCCGAGAAAATTGCTAAGGAGAAGGCCGTCGGCATACACGAGGCCGCGCGCCGTCTGCGCGTTGCTCGTGCCGCGCACGGCAATCGGCGCGTTCACGTCGCCGATGAAGCGCTTGCGCACCGCCATGTTCGGCGCGTACTTGAGCACGTCTTCGGGCGTGACGACGTTCCAGTACTGCGACTGGTCCGCGGTCACGGTCGCGACGCTCGCGGGCAGGTTCGGATCGAGCGGCGAGCGCGTGGACGATGACTGCGCGGACACGATCACCGGCGCGAGCGTGGTTTCGGCGTCGGAAGCCGGCGCAGCGGCAGCGTCGATCGGCGTGGCGCACCACGCGGCGTGGGCGAACAAGGACATCGGCAATGCGGCGTGCAAGGACGCGACGGCACGACGGCGCGCGTGTCGGCGCGCTCGCGTGAGGAGCGTAAACATGGTGAGTTCCTGAATGAGCTGACGAGCGAAACGCGCGCGTCGCCGGGCGCTCAGGCGCCGGGCGAGAATCGGTGCGATCGGACGGAGAACGGCTTCAGGAAAGGACGGGCGGCGCGCGCGCAGCCGCGGCGTTGAACGACTTCGAGCAGGGGGCGTCGACCGCCGCGACGGGCGCCGCGCGCGTGACGCGCTCGACAGGCGTGACCGCATGCGCCGCCGCCGACGCGACCGGCAGATGATGCGCGAGCAGCCCGCAATATGCGCAGGCGTCGAAGTGTCCTGCGGCGTCGTGATGGCCCGCGTGCTCGTCGGCGTCTGCATGCGCTGGATGGTGATCAGCGTGCTCGCCGCCTTGCGCGAAGAAGCTCGCGAGCGTACTGACGGTACAAAGCGGCGCCTCGGGATCGAGTGCCGCGTTGCGCGCGGCGATGCTCTGGCTGATGACCGGCGCGACAATGGCGAGCCACATGGCGGCGATGCCGAGCCATGCGACGAAGCGATTGCGCGCGTTGCGGGTCATTGAGAGCGAGAAAGCGAAACGGAAGGATTGAGCGAGATTCTAGGCAGACGTCTGCCTCGCCGCAATGCTGAAGCCCATATCGCCAGCATCGCGCGCTGCATGTCGCCGCGAGCCATGCGATCGTCACGCAAATTCTCAGACATCGCCTGACGAATGCGTTAGAATGCCCGGCTTGGCACAGTGGACCGGTGCCGGACACGGGGTGTGTCAAGTGCGGCAGGATTGAATCCGCTGGCTCGCAAAGCCCCGTGCTGCGAGGATGGCGAAATTGGTAGACGCACCAGGTTTAGGTCCTGACGCCCGCAAGGGTGTGGGGGTTCGAGTCCCCCTCCTCGCACCACTTCCCCAACCGCTCGTTCGGAGCGGCTACAGCGCGATGTCGCTCAGTTCGACCATCATCACTTCGCCCTTCTCCTGCGATCGTCCCGCGAAGTCCACGCCCGTCTGATTCATCAGCTTCCTGATTTCTTCCGGCACGCGCTCGCTGGCACGCGCCGCGGCAATCGGCCGGTCCAGGTTCGATAGAAACTGGCGCACGCTCGACGGCGGCAAGTACACGAACACGTTGAGCGGATACGACGCTTTCGCGTCCGCGCGACGCGCCGCCGTGATATGCAGCCCGGGCGTCGGCGAGACGCTCATCTGACGCGGGCATACGCGAAAATCGAAGCCGAGGCCCGTTGCCACGCTCCTCACGATGAGCGGCAGGCACCTGTCGCCGAACTGTTTGTTTTCCGTTTTGCTGAGCGGCATGGCTGCTGTCTCCGTTGGTCTCGCGCTTGTGCGTGTTTCGCGCAGTGTTGCGCGGGCCGTTCGCCGCGTCGGTGGGTCGGCGCACACGCGAAGGCAGCGCGGCGCAGGCGGCTGCGAATGCCGCGCCGGGATAAAATGAGCGCCCGCCTCGCTCGACGCCTTGCGAAACCGCGAGCACAGAACAACCTATTCGCCTTCCCCACCACAAGCCCCCCGTCCGTGAATTTCGACGACTATTGCCAGCAGAAGGCCGCTCCCGAAGGCTCAGGCACGTACTACGCGCTGCGCCGGGCCCCGGCCGCGCGTCAGCCGCTTCTCACCGCCCTCTATGCGCTCTATCGCGAACTGGAGGAAACGGTGAAGGAGACGAGCGATCCGACCATCGGCCGCACCAAGCACGTGTGGTGGCGGAGCGAACTCGAGCGGCTCTATCTCGGCGAGCCGACGCATCCGGTCACGAAGGCGCTGCAAGCTCACGCCGACGGAAGCGGCGTGCTCGACGAAGAAGGCCGCGCGTCGCTGGCGATGTTCGTCGACGGTTTCTCGATGGACCTCGACCAGGCGCGCTATCTTGACTGGCCCGGCCTGCGGCGCTATCTGGACCAGACGGGCGGCGCGTTCGCGACCGCCGTCGCGCGTGCCACCGCGCGTGGCGACGTGTCGTCGTGGGCCGCGCCGCTCGGCTGCGCGCTGCTGCTCGCAGAACGCGTGCAGGAAATCGGCGACGACGCGCGCAACGGCCGAGTCTATGTGCCCATCGACGAGTTACAGCGGTTCAATGTCACGGCGGCGGATATCATCAACCGCAAGTACAGCGACGCTTTCACCGAACTCATGCGCTTTCAGACGGAGCGCGCGCGCCGCGCGCTCGACGAAGCGCTTGCCGCCATCCCGCCCGCCGAGCGCGCCTCGCAGCGCGTGCTGCGGGCACAGGCGGCGCTGTCGCTGGCCCGCTTCGATGAAATCGAGCGCGAAGGCTTCAAGGTGTTGCACCAGCGCATTACGCTCACGCCGATCCGCAAGCTGTGGATTACGTGGCGCACGCGCTAGGCGCGATGCTCACGCGCGCATGACCGGCAGTGGCCGGAACGGCCGCCTGCGAAACGAGGCGCACGCGGTGAACCTCGATCTAACGCGGGAATCATCGGCAGCGGCGCGAACTGCCGCTCGAAGGTCGCGCATGCGCTACGCGCGATGCTCACGCGCGCCTGACCGGCAGTGGCGCGAACGGCCGGCCGAGAACCGTGACGCACGCGGTGAGCTTGGATCTAACGCGCGGATAATCGGCAGCGGCGCGAGCGGCTGCTCAAAAGGTCGCGTACGCGCCAAGCGCGATGCTCACGCGCGCATGACCGGCAGCGGCGTGAACGGCCGCCCGAGAACCGTGACGCGCGCGGTGAGCTTGGATCTAACGCGCGGATAATCGGCAGCGGCGCGAACTCCCGCTCAAAGGTCGCGCACGCGCTAAGCGCGATGCTCACGCGCGCATGACCGGCAGCGGCGCGAACGGCCGCCCGAGGACATCGGCGGCGTTCGCGTTCCAGCATGCATCGAGCGCCGTGGCGCAAAGCCGCCTGAAGTCGACGGCGGCCGTCAGCCCGCCTTCCGCGTCCAGCGCATCGAGTCGCGGCGCTTCGCCGAAAAGACCGCCGCGCACGGCGCCGCCCAAGACGAACTGCGGCGCGGCCGCGCCATGATCGGTGCCGCGTGTCTCGTTCTCGCGCGCCGATCGTCCGAACTCCGAACGAGTCATCACGAGCGTGCCGCGCCAGTCGCCTGTCGCGAGCAACGCGGCCCGCAGCGAAGCGATGCCGTCCGCGAACTGCGCGAGCAGCGCCGCATGCCGCGCCGCCTGATGCTGGTGCGTGTCGAAGCCATCGAGCGTGAGTCGGATCAGCGTGACGCCGCTCTGCGCGCGATGTGCCGCGATGACGCGCGCAGCCGCCTCGCAGGATGCGATGAACGATCGCGTATCGAACGGCGTGCTTGCCGGATGAACCATCGCGCTTTGCGGCGCCTGCACGCGCGCGAGCCACGCATCGCGGCGATATTCGTCCGCCTCGGATGCCGTGTGCCAGATCTGCTGCGCGCGATAATGCGAGCGGTTCGGCCGCGCATAACCGACGCCTTGCACGATGGCGCATTCGCCCGCATGCCACGCGGGCATCAGGGCACGCAGCGACGGATGCAGGCCGGTGCGCTCGTCGATGCGCAACGCGTGATTCCGCGAGATGGCGAGCGTCGGCCGCAGCGCGCAGTAGCGGGGATCGGCAATAGGAATGACAGTATTGAGTCCGTCGTTGCCGCCGTTGAAGTCGACAAGAACGAGCGCCCTCGTCAACGGGCGACGCGCTTCGGATGCGCGGCAGAGCGCGACCGGTTGTACTGCGACGACGCTTGCGATCGACAGGAACTCACGTCTGTTCATCGCGTTCGTCCCTGTGTGGATCAGCGTTTGTAGAGATCCCGCACGGCCTCTTCGATGTGCTGACGCAAGAGGCGCCGCTCGTCGGCCGTCATGACGGTGTGGCGCGGCGGGCGCGCGGGCGGGGTGTCATCGACTTGCTGCACGGGTTGCAGCGCGGCGGGCCTGCTGTCGCGCTCGCGCTTGTTCGAGCCTTTGCCGGTGCGATCCTGCGCGCGGATCATGCGGCCGTCGTAGCGACCGGCGGGCATGTGGACGGAGCGGTCGAACTCGTTAGATGGCGCAGACGAGGACGGAAACGCAGCGAGGCGGGAAGATTGCGCATAGGCATGCTGTGCGCTCAGTACAGCGTACAGCGCACTTGCCACTAACGTCTTTCCGAAAATGCGCTCGGTGCGCACAGGTCCGCGCCGCCGCGCTCCCTTCATGTTGTTCCCTTCGTTGCTCGACAACCGGACAGCCTCATTCTTTTCATGCGCCTCACGCGGCCTGGTCGCGCCGCATGGGGCCGCTGGTGTAATGGAGTATCTACCGAATGGCGGGCTTAGGTAAAGCAGTGTACGCAGAGAAGTCAGGGCCCGTGCCACAGGCTCCGTAAATTTTGTAACTAACTGTTACACTCGCTTTTGTTACAAACTCGGCGTTCGAACAAACGCGCTAAGATGCCGCCATGGAAACCAAAAATCCTTCGAAAATTCTGGTAGTCGATGACGATCCGCGCCTGCGCGATCTGCTTCGGCGTTATCTCGGCGAGCAGGGCTTCAACGTGTATGTCGCGGAAAACGCCCCGTCGATGAACAAGCTTTGGGTACGCGAGCGTTTCGACCTGCTCGTGCTGGATCTCATGCTTCCCGGCGAAGACGGCCTTTCCATCTGCCGGCGTCTGCGCGGCAGCAACGACCGCACGCCCATCATCATGCTCACGGCGAAGGGCGAAGACGTGGACCGCATCGTCGGTCTGGAAATGGGCGCGGACGACTATCTGCCGAAGCCCTTCAATCCGCGCGAACTCGTCGCGCGCATTCATGCGGTGCTGCGGCGTCAGACGCCGTCGGAACTGCCCGGCGCGCCGTCCGAAACCACGGAAGTATTCGAGTTCGGCGAGTTCGCGCTGAATCTCGCCACGCGCACGCTGACCAAGAACGGCCAGGAGATTCCGCTGACCACCGGCGAATTCTCGGTGCTCAAAGTGTTCGCGCGTCACCCGCGCCAGCCGCTGTCGCGCGAAAAGCTGATGGAACTCGCACGCGGCCGTGAATACGAAGTGTTCGATCGCAGCCTCGACGTGCAGATTTCCCGTCTGCGCAAGCTGATCGAGCCGGATCCGAGCAGCCCGCGCTTCATTCAGACGGTGTGGGGCCTCGGCTACGTCTTCATTCCCGACGGCGCAGCTTAAAGCACGTCCCGCCGCCTCGTCCCACGCACTTCAAGCGAGTCCGATACGCTTTATCCCCTTCACCGAGCGGAACCCGATAGACCCATGCGCATCGACAGGCGGCTACTGGCGCTTGCGTTCGGCGGCCTGTTCTGGCGAACTTTCGCGCTGATCGCGCTGCTCATCGCGGTCAGCCTCACCGCCTGGTTTCAGAGCTTTCGCGTGATCGAACGCGAGCCGCGCGCGCAGCGCGTGGCGCTTCAGCTCGTCGCTGTCGTGAAGCTCACGCGCACTGCCCTTCTCTATTCCGATCCCGATCTGCGCCGCGCGCTGCTGCAGGATCTGGAAAGCAACGAAGGCGTGCGCGTGTATCCGCGCGAGACCACGGACAAGTACAAGCTCCAGCCGGACGAATCGCTCAACCGGCTAATCGAGCGCGACGTGCGCGGGCGGCTCGGCAACGACACGATCATCGCGCAGTCGGTCAACGACATTCCGGGCGTCTGGATCAGCTTCAAGATCGACGATGACGACTACTGGGTCGCGCTCGACCGCGATCAACTCGACACCGTGACGGGCCTGCAATGGGCCGGCTGGGGCGTGTTCGCGCTCGCGCTGTCGCTCTTCGGCGCGGCGTTCATTACGAGTCTCGTCAACCGGCCGTTCGCGCGTCTCGCGCTGGCGGCGCGCAAGGTCGGCTCCGGACAGTCGCCGGAACCGTTGCCCGAACGCGGCATGGGCGTCGCGGCCGAAACCAACCGCAGCTTCAACCAGATGGTGCAGGACCTGGAACAGCTCGAAGCGGACCGCGCGCTGATGCTCGCCGGCATCTCGCACGACCTGCGCACGCCGCTCGCCCGCCTGCGGCTCGAAACGGAAATGAGTCCGTCGGACGAAGCGACCAAGCTCGCGATGATCGACGACATCGAGCAGATGGACATGATCATCGGCCGCTTTCTGGACTACGCGCGGCCGATGCAGCGCATGCCCGAAGCCGTCGATCTCTCCATGATCGCAAGCGAACTCGCCGCGCGCTTCCAGGCGGACGAAGGCGTCGTGATGCGAACGGACCTCGCGCCGGGCGCGGTCATCGAGGGCGATCCGACGGATGCGCGCCGCGTCGTCGGCAATCTGCTCGAAAACGCCCGTAAGTATGGCCGCAGCGAGCGCGACGATATCGCCCGCATCACGCTGCAAACGCGCGTGGCGCACGGGCGCGTCGAACTCTCCGTGATGGACGAAGGCCTCGGCATCCCCGACGATCAGGTTGCGCTCATCACGCGGCCTTTCTATCGCGTGGATGCGGCGCGCACGCAGGCCAACGGCACGGGCCTCGGCATGGCGATCGTGCAACGGCTCGTCACGCGGCAGCGTGGCGTGCTCAGGCTGCGCAATCGCACGCCGCTGCCCGGCTTCGAAGTGACCATCGACTTTCCACAGATGAAGGGCGCGCGCTTCGAGGGCCCGCGCGACTAGCCCGCGTATTCGCGTTCAATGCGCGACTCGCCCGCACGTTCGAAAAAAGCTATCCGCGTCATTGGGCAAACCTTTTGAAGCGGTTCTGCCGTGGGGTTATGATGATCCGGTTCGACGCGCGGCATTCACGGCCATGCTGTCATGCGCGCGTTACCGCTTTCCGGTAGTTTGGCTTGAGTTGTCCTTTCAACGAACACAGGAGCGTTGCATGAAGACCGTAGGCGATAAAGTCGAAGCATTCACCGTCACCGCTGCAAAACCCGGCTTCAACAACCACGAGGAAAACGGCCAGTCCGCCTTCGAGGAAATCACCGAGCAGTCGTTTCCGGGCAAGTGGAAGATCATCTACTTCTATCCGAAGGACTTCACGTTCGTGTGCCCGACCGAAATCGTCGAGTTCGGCAAACTCGCGACGGACTTCGAAGACCGCGACGCCGTTCTGATGGGCGGCAGCGTCGACAACGAATTCGTCAAGCTCGCATGGCGCCGCGAGCACAAGGATCTGAACAAGCTGAACCACTATTCGTTCGGCGACGTGAAGGGCGAACTCATCGACCAGCTCGGTGTGCGCGACAAGGAAGCGGGCGTCGCGTTGCGCGCCACGTTCATCGTCGATCCGGACAACGTCATTCAGCACGTGTCGGTGAACAACCTGAACGTGGGCCGCAATCCGGAAGAAGTGCTACGTATTCTGGACGGCCTGCAAACCGACGAGCTGTGCCCGTGCAACCGCGCGGTCGGCGGCGCGACGCTCTGAACTGCCTGGCGCTCGAGCGCATGCGTGAGCCCGCCTTCTTTCGAGTGCAAGCTCGGGAGCCGGCGGGCTTTTTCAACGCCATCGAATAGGAGAAATCAATGGAATTCCTGTCGTCGATCAAGGAGCTGGTTCCCGATTACGCGAAAGACATTCGCCTGAACGTCGACGGCACGATCGCCCGTTCGTCGCTGGAAGGCAATGACGCGGTGGGCGTCGCGCTTGCAGCGGCCTACGCGGCCAAGGCGACGAAGCTCGTGTCGATCATCCGCAATGCCGGCGTGCTCTCGCCCGAAGAGACGAACGCGGCCCTTACCGCCGCCGCGCTGATGGGCATGAACAACGTCTGGTATCCGTACCTGGAGATGGCCGACAACGCCGACCTGAAAACGCAGCCCGCCGGGCTGCGCATGAACGCGTACGCTTCGCATGGCGGCGTGGACAAGCGGCGCTTCGAGATGTACGCGCTCGCCGCGTCGATCATCGGCAAGTGCCACTTCTGCGTGAAGTCGCACTACGAGAATCTCGTGACCGAGGGCATGTCGACGACTCAATTGCGCGATGTCGGCCGCATCGCCGCGGTGATCGGCGCGGTGGCGCTCGCGATCGAAGCCGAAGGGAAGTAACGCGCTTTTAGACGCCACGTCGTTCGAACGTGGCGTCGCTCGCTCAGTGGTCGATCGACGTGCGCCGCAACAGCACGGCCGCCTGCGCCTCGATGCCTTCCTTACGGCCGAGATAGCCGAGCTTCTCGTTGGTCTTCGCCTTCACGTTGACGCGATCGACCGGCAAGTCGAGATCGGCGGCAATGTTCCTGCGCATCGCCTCGATATGCGGACTCAGCTTCGGCGCCTGGGCGATCACGGTGCTATCGACGTTCGCAATCGCGAAGCCCGCTTCCGACACGCGCTTGACCGCCTCGCGCAGCAGCACGCGGCTGTTCGCGCCGGCGAACTCGGTGGCCGTATCCGGAAAATGCCGGCCGATATCGCCGAGCGCCGCCGCGCCGAACAACGCGTCGGTGATCGCGTGCAGCAGTACGTCGGCATCCGAATGGCCGAGCAGCCCGCGTTCGTACGGAATCGTCACGCCGCCGATGATGAGCTCGCGCCCTTCGACGAGCTGATGCACGTCGTACCCCTGTCCGATTCTGAAATCCATCGATGCCACCTAGCAGTAGAGAGTGAGCGGTCCGTCAGGCGCGCGCCGAGAGGATCGCGCTGGCGAGACCGAAGTCTTCCGGATAAGTCACCTTGAAGTTGCGCAGGCTGCCCTGCACGAGCTTCGGCGAGTGGCCGAGCCATTCGATGGCGCTGGCTTCGTCCGTGAGATCGTGGCCGTCGCGGCGCGCACGATCGATCGCTTCGCGCAACATGCCGAGCCGGAACATCTGCGGCGTCTGCGCCTGCCACAAGCCGTCGCGCGATTCGGTCCGCGCGATGCGCGCGCCGCCTGCCGGCGCATCGGGCATGGTCGGTGCGACGCGCTTTAACGTATCCGCGACCGGCAGCGCGAGAATGCCGCCGACGGGATCGTCGCGCACTTCGGCGACGAGCTTGCGAATCAACTCGGGCGTGATGCCGGGACGCGCGGCGTCGTGCACGAGCACCCAGTCGTCGTCGCGCGCGCCGAATTCCGCCAGCGCGACGAGGCCGTTATACACCGACGCCTGCCGCGACGCCCCGCCCCGGCGCTGCACCACGAAGCGCAGGCCGGCGAAGCGGCGCGCGTCGAAGTGATGATCGTCCGGTGCGAGTACGACGAGTGTCTGCGAGAATTCAGGGCACGCGTCGAATGCGGCGAGCGTATAGCCGAGCATCGGCCGTCCCGCGACTGTCTGGTATTGCTTGGGCATCGGCGCGCCGGAGCGGCTGCCGGTTCCGGCGCAGGGAATGAGCGCGAAAAGACGCGCAGTGGTAGACGGGGCGGCGGGCGAAGTCACGAGAAAATCATGTGGCCAAGTCAAAGTGAAGCCCGGATTTTATAATAGGTCTTTCGCGACCACGTCCAGCGCGCGGCTATTCAGTCGCAGCGCGGGCGGTTCAATGCACACCTTATGTCTTCGAAAGCCGTCACCGCGCAGTCCACTTCTCCCATCGCGCTCGTCAAGGCAGGTCAGCGTTTCGTCTTCGACGGCGCGTCTGGCTCCGCCGATGCGCTCGCCATCGCGCGTTATCTCACGGCGCATCGCGAGGCGGTGCCGCTTCTGACGGTGGTTTGCGCGAGCGCCGTCGACGCGCAGCGCCTCGCGGCAGAACTGCCCTACTTCGCGCCGGACGCCCGCGTCCGTCTCTTGCCCGACTGGGAAACGCTGCCCTACGACACGTTTTCGCCGCATCAGGATCTCGTCTCCGAGCGGCTCGCGACGCTGCACGATCTCGGCGAAGGACGCTGCGACATTCTCATCGTGCCGGCGACAACGGCGCTGTATCGCATGCCGCCCGCGTCGTTTCTCGCGGCGTACACGTTCTCCTTCACCCAAGGCGAGCGTCTCGACGAGGCCAAGCTCAAGGCGCAATTGACGCTCGCGGGCTACGAGCACGTGAGCCAGGTCGTGCGGCCGGGCGAATACTGCGTGCGCGGTTCGCTGATCGACCTGTATCCGATGGGCTCGCCGCTGCCGTACCGCATCGACCTCTTCGACGATCAGGTGGATTCGATCCGCGCGTTCGATCCCGACACGCAGCGCAGTCTCTATCCCGTGCGCGACGTGCGTCTGCTGCCGGGCCGCGAGTTTCCGTTCGACGAGGCCGCGCGCACCGCGTTTCGCAGCCGCTGGCGCGAAGTGTTCGAGGGCGATCCGAGCCGCTCGCAGATATACAAGGACATCGGCAATGGCGTGCCGTCGGCGGGTATCGAATACTATCTGCCGCTCTTCTTCGAAGAAACGGCGACGCTCTTTCACTACTTGCCGCAAGGCTCGCAACTCGCGTTCATCGGCGATCTCGACGCCGCGATCAAGCGTTTCACGCACGACACGAAGCAGCGTTACGAATTTCTCTCGCACGACCGCGAGCGTCCGCTGCTGGAGCCGCGCCGCCTATTCCTGACCGACGACGACTTCTTCACGTTCGCCAAACCGTTCGCGCAACTGAAGTTTCCGCCGACGCCCGAAGGCGGCTGGGCCGTGCCGCTGCCGGGTCTCGCCATCGATCGTCACGCGGACGAGCCGCTGCTCGCGCTGCGTCACTATCTGGAGCAGACGCAGAACCGCGTGATGCTCGTCGCGGAATCGGCGGGACGGCGTGAGACCATTCAGCAATTGCTCGCGGACAACGGCTTGCGCGGGGAACTTCACGACACGTTCCAGGAATGGCTCGCGAGCGACGCGAAGTTCACGCTCGGCATCGCGCCGCTTGCCAACGGCTTCGCGCTGCCCGCCGAGCAGCTTTCGATCATCACGGAGACCGAACTGTACGGGCCGCTCGCGCGTCGCGCCGGGCGGCGGCGTCAGGAACAGGCGAGCAACGTCGATTCGATGGTGCGCGACCTCGCCGAACTGAAGGTCGGCGACCCGGTCGTGCACGCCCAGCATGGCATCGGCCGATACATGGGGCTGGTGTCGATGGACCTCGGCGAAGGCGAGACCGAGTTTCTGCACCTCGAATACCAGAACGAATCGAAGCTATACGTGCCGGTCGCGCAGCTGCATGTGATCTCGCGCTACAGCGGCGCGGACCCGGAAAGCGCGCCGCTGCACACGCTTGGCTCCGGCCAGTGGGAGAAGGCCAAGCGCAAGGCCGCGCAGCAGATTCGCGATACCGCCGCCGAGTTGCTGAACCTTTACGCCCGCCGCGCCGCGCGCGAAGGTTTTGCGTTCAAGCTCGATCCGCGCAATTACACGAAGTTCGCGGAGAGCTTCGGCTTCGAGGAGACGCCGGATCAGGCGGCGGCGATCGCATCGGTCATCGCGGACATGACGAGCGGCAAGCCGATGGACCGCCTCGTGTGCGGCGATGTCGGCTTCGGCAAGACGGAAGTCGCGCTGCGGGCCGCGTTCATCGCAGTGATGGCGGGCAAGCAGGTGGCGATTCTCTCGCCCACGACGCTGCTCGCCGAACAGCACACGCAGACCTTCACGGACCGCTTCGCGGACTGGCCGGTGCGCATCGCGGAGTTGTCGCGCTTCAAGAGCACGAAGGAAGTGTCGCAGTCGGTGCAGCAGATCAACGAAGGCTCGGTCGATATCGTGATCGGCACGCACAAGCTCTTGTCGAGCGATGTGAAGTTCAAGCGGCTCGGGCTCGTCATCATCGACGAGGAGCACCGCTTCGGCGTGCGGCAGAAAGAGGCGCTCAAGGCGCTGCGCGCCGAAGTCGACGTCCTCACGCTCACTGCGACGCCGATTCCGCGCACGCTCGGCATGGCGCTCGAAGGACTGCGCGACTTCTCGGTGATCGCGACCGCGCCGCAGAAGCGTCTCGCCATCAAGACCTTCGTGCGCCGCGAGGAAGACGGCGTGATCCGCGAAGCGATGTTGCGCGAACTCAAGCGCGGCGGCCAGGTGTACTTCCTGCACAACGAAGTGGAGACGATCGACAACCGCCGCGCGATGCTGGAGGCGCTCGTGCCTGAAGCGCGGATCGCGGTTGCGCACGGGCAGATGCACGAGCGCGAGCTCGAACGCGTGATGCGCGACTTCGTCGGCCAGCGCGCGAACGTGTTGCTGTGCACGACGATCATCGAGACGGGCATCGACGTGCCGAGCGCGAACACGATCATCATGCATCGCGCGGACAAGTTCGGGCTTGCGCAGTTGCATCAGCTGCGCGGGCGCGTCGGGCGCTCGCATCATCAGGCGTACGCGTATCTGCTCGTGCATGATCCGCAGTCGCTGACAAAGCAGGCGCAGCGCCGGCTTGAAGCCATTCAGCAGATGGAGGAACTCGGCTCCGGCTTCTATCTCGCGATGCACGACCTCGAAATTCGCGGTACCGGCGAAGTGCTCGGCGACAAGCAATCGGGCGAGATTCACGAGATCGGCTTCCAGCTTTACACCGACATGCTCAACGACGCGGTGCGCGCGCTGAAGGACGGTCGAGAGCCGGACCTCAACGCGCCGCTCGCCGCGACGACCGAAATCAACCTGCACGCGCCCGCCATTCTGCCCGCCGATTACTGCGGCGACGTGCAGGAGCGTCTGTCGCTGTACAAGCGGCTTGCGAATTGCGAATCGAGCGATGCGATCGACGGCATACTCG
The DNA here is from genome assembly GCF_023630705.1 of Caballeronia sp. GAFFF1. GTDB lineage: Bacteria > Pseudomonadota > Gammaproteobacteria > Burkholderiales > Burkholderiaceae > Caballeronia. The sequence goes on along the minus strand of NZ_JALQEM010000013.1, from coordinate 30,675 downwards.
AAGAGTTGGTCGATCGCTTCGGCAAGCTGCCGCCGCAGGCCCATGCGCTCGTGGAGACGCATCGGCTGCGATTGGCCGCGAAGCCGCTCGGGATTTCCAAGATCGACGCGGCGGAGCTTTCCATCGCGCTGCAGTTCGTGCCGAATCCGCCTGTGGATGCGATGAGGATCATCGAGATGGTGCAGAAGAACAAGCACATCAAGCTCGCGGGGCAGGATAAGTTGCGGATCGAGACGCGTAGTCCGGATCTTGCGGTGCGGATTGCTACTGTGAAGGAGACGTTGCGGGCGTTGGGGGGGCCGGTGCGGAAGACGGTTGCGGCTGCCGGCGAGCGGTAATGAGAGGGTTCTCTTGCTTCTTGCCGGAGGTGAGTTTCCACAACTAGCAGTAACGCTTCTTCTGCTGCTTGTTTGGTGAAACTTGCTTTCGTCGCGGTCTATTAGTGCGGCGCGCCCCGGGGACGAACAACGCCAACAACCGCCGCGAAAACAACTCGCCCGACACGAGCACCGGCAGCTAGAAAACCCCCAAAGACCCGACTAATTCTTTTCAGCTATGATCGAACCCTACCCGCAGGAGAGAAAAAATGTCACAGGTCGCTGACCCGGCGCATCGGCAGCAAGAAGCCGCAACAAGCTCGAGCACTCCGAAATCCCTGCCGTGGATCGAACGGCTCATTTCCTTCGATACGGTAAGCCGCAATCCCAACCTCGGGCTAATCGAAACCGTCCGCGACGAACTACGCAAATCGGGCGTCGAAGCCGTCATCACGACCGACCCGCGCGGCCAATGGGCGAATCTCTTCGCGACCGTGCCCGCGCACGACGGCGAGACCAACGGCGGCATCGTGCTGTCGGGTCATACGGATGTCGTGCCGGTCGACGGACAGGACTGGACAAGCGATCCGTTCAGGCCGGAAGTGCGCGACGGCCTGCTCTACGGCCGCGGCGCGTGCGACATGAAAGGCTTCATCGGCGCGGCGCTCGCGATGCTGCCCGTCATGCAGTCGACCAGGCTCGCCAAGCCCATCCACTTCGCGTTTTCGTATGACGAAGAAATCGGCTGCGCAGGCGCGCCGCTGATGATCGAAGACCTCAAGAAGCGCGGCGTGCGCCCCTACGGCTGCATCGTCGGCGAACCGACGTCCATGCGCCCAATCATCGCGCACAAGGGCATCAACGCGTTTCGCTGCTGCGTGCGCGGCGCGGCGGCGCATTCGTCGCTGACGCCGAAGGGCCTGAACGCTATCGAATATGCGGCTCGCCTCATCTGCTTTATCCGCGATGTCGCCGACGAATTCCGCGCGAAAGGCCCGTTCGACGAACTGTACGACGTGCCCTTCACGACCGCGCAGACGAGCACCATCAAAGGCGGCAACGCGCTCAACACCGTGCCCGCCGAATGCACGTTCGACTTCGAATTCCGCAATCTCCCGACGATGGATCCCGAAGCCATCTTCGCGCGCATCGAGTCGTTCACGCGCGAGACGCTCGTGCCGAAGATGCAGAAAGAACACGCGAACGGCGCCATCGAGTTCTCGAAGATCGCGTCGGCGCCGGGGCTCGATGCCACCGAGCAGGCCGCCATCACGCAACTCGTGCGCGCGCTCACCGGCAACCAGGAGAAGCGCAAGGTCGCGTACGGCACCGAGGCGGGACTCTTCGCGCTCGCGGGCGTGCCGAGCATCGTGTGCGGGCCGGGCAACATCGAGCAGGCGCACAAGGCGAACGAGTACGTGTCGCTCGAACAGCTGGCCGCCTGCGAAGCGTTCCTCGGCAAGTTCATTCACAGCATGTCGGTCGACGCGCAATCGCGCTGACCTGCGTCCATCGGAAACCGCATTGCACGCCATGTCCAGCGCGATACAGCCTACCGACAACACGATCGACGGCACGCCGATCCCGACGCTCGACGAGATCGCCGAACAGCATATGGCGCTGACCCCGTGGGTCGCGCGCACGCCGGTTTTCGAGCGGCACGACTTTCCGAAGCTGGAGGGCACGCCCGTCACCTTCAAGTTCGAGCTGTTGCAGGCGAGCGGCACGTTCAAGGCGCGCGGCGCGTTCTCAAACATCCTTGCGCTGACCGAGAGCGAGCGTGCCGCAGGCGTCACCTGCGTGTCGGCGGGCAATCACGCGGTCGCGGTTGCGTACGCGGCGCAGCGCATGGGCGTCGGTGCAAAGGTCGTCATCATCAAGACGGCGAACCCGGCGCGCGTCGAGTTGTGCCGGCGCTTCGGCGCGGACATCGTGTTCGCGGAGAACGTCGCCGAAGCATTCGATGTCGTGCGGCGCGTCGAAGCGGAAGAAGGACGCGTGTTCATCCATCCGTTCAACGGCTACCGCACGGTGCTCGGCACCGCGACGCTCGGCTACGAGTGGACATCGCAAGCGCCCGATCTGGATGCGGTCATCGTGCCGATCGGCGGCGGCGGGCTCGCGGCGGGCGTCTCGACCGCGATGCGTCTCGCGAATCCCGCGCTGCACGTGTACGGCGTGGAGCCGGAAGGGTCCGATGCAATGAGCCGCAGCTTCGCGGCCAACCATACGGTGAAGATGGGCGCGATGCACAGCATCGCCGATTCGCTGATGGCCCCGCACACCGAGCAGTACAGCTACGAACTGTGCCGCCGTCATATCGACGCCGTCGTGACTGTGTCGGACAGCGAGTTGCGCAACGGCATGCGGCAGTTGTTCAGCGAACTGAAGCTGGCGGTCGAGCCGGCGTGCGCGGCGTCCACCGCCGCCCTCCTCGGCCCGTTGCGCGAGACTTTGCAAGGCAAGCGCGTCGGCCTGCTGCTCTGCGGGACCAACACCGACGCCGACACGTTCGCGAAGCATATCGCCACGCCCTGATGTGCGAACGGCCCCTTCCGGGGCCGTTTTCTCGCTTGCGAGCGTGAACGCGTCAACTCACCGCCGCGAGCCGCCGCCGCTCGCTGCGCTGCATGAAGACGTTCGCCGCGATCACTCCCACCGTCACCAGCGCGATAAAGAGCGTCGCTAACGCATTCATCTCCGGATTCAGGCCGAGACGCACGCGCGAAAACACGACGAGCGGCAGTGTCGTCGATCCTGGCCCGGACAGGAACGCGGACAACACGAGGTCGTCGATGGACAGCGTGAACGACAGCAGCCAGCCCGCGACGAGCGCCTGCGAGATGAGCGGCAGCGTGATCGAGAAGAACACGCGCAGCGGCGTCGCGCCGAGATCGAGCGCGGCTTCCTCGAGCGACGGATTCAGTTCCCGCACGCGCGATTCCACGATGATCGCGACATACGAGATGCACAGCATCACATGCCCGATCCAGATGGTGAAGATTCCGCGCCCCGCCGGCCAGCCGATCAGCTTCGCCATTTCGACGAAAAGCAGCAGCAGCGAGATGCCCTGAATGACTTCGGGAATCACGAGCGGCGCGTTGATCATGCCGGTGTACAGCGTGAAGCCGCGAAAGCGCCCCATGCGCGCGAGCACGAAGCCGGCCCATGTCCCGATGACGACCGACGCGCACGCCGTCAGAAACGCGATGCGCAGCGACAGCCACGCGGCGTTGATGAGTTCGTCGTCGGACCACAGCGCGCGATACCACTTCAGCGAGAACTCGGTCCACACGGTGACGAGCGGCGAGTCGTTGAACGAGTACACGACGAGGCTGATGATCGGGATATACAGAAAGGCGAACCCGATTCCCAACGCGGTGATTTGCAGCGAACGGCTCGGCTTGATCATCGATTTTCCTCCAGTTGCTTCGCCTGGAAGTGCTGGAAAAGCGCCATCGGCACGAGCAGCAGCAGGACCATCGCGCAGGTGACGGCCGAAGCCATCGGCCAGTCGGCGTTATCGAAGAACTCGTTCCACATGACGCGGCCGATCATCAAGGTATCCGCGCCGCCGAGCAGTTCCGGAATCACGTACTCGCCCACCGCCGGAATGAACACGAGCAGGCATCCCGCGATAATGCCGTTCTTCGACAGCGGGAGCGTGATGTGCACGAACGCCTTCCACGGCTTCGCGCCGAGGTCGTAAGCGGCTTCGAGCAAGGTCAGGTCCATCTTCACGAGATGCGCGTAGAGCGGCATCACGAGGAACGGCAGATACGAATACACCATGCCGATATAGACGGCGATATTCGTGTGATACAGCTCGATCGGCGTATGAATCAGGCCGATCGACATCAGGAAATTATTCAGGAGTCCGTTGTTCTTCAGAATGCCGATCCACGCGTACACGCGAATCAGGAAGGACGTCCAGAACGGCAGCATCACGGCCATCATCAGCACATTGCGCGTAGCCGGATTGGAACGCGCGATGTAATACGCCATCGGATAGCCGATCAGGAGGCACAGCACCGTCGAAACCGCCGCGACCAGCAGCGAATTCATGTAGGTCGCGAAGTACAGGCTGTCCGTCAACAGGAACGCGTAGTGCGAGAAATCCAGCGCGATGTTCATCACGCCGTCTTTCATCGCCACGAGTTGCGTGTACGGCGGAATGCCGAGTTCGCTGTCCGCGAAGCTGATCTTCACGACCAGCAGGAACGGCACGAAGAACAGCAGCAACAGCCACAGATACGGCCCGGCGATGACCGCGGTGCGCCCGCTCACGCCAATGCGCTTGAGCACGTTCATCATCATGACGTCAGCACCACGCCCGCCGACGCGCTCCAGCGCACGTAGACTTCGTCGTCGAACGTCGGCGATTCGATCTCGCCGATCGCGAGGCTCGACAGATTCGCGACCACGGTTTTGCCGCTGTCGAGCGTCACGTGATAGAGCGTGTAGCCGCCCATGTACGCGATGTTGGTGATCTTGCCGCGGCCCCAGTTGAACGCGCCTTCCGGCGGCTTGCGCGTGAGCGCGATGCGTTCGGGACGCACGGAAATGGTCACCGGCATGCCGAGCGGCCCGGTAATGCCGTGACTCACGTACAGGCGCACCGGCAGCTCGGAAGACTCGACGAAGATGTGGTCCGGCTCGTCTTCGACGACATTGCCGTCAAAGAGATTCGTCGAGCCGATGAACTGCGCCGAGAAGCGCGTATTTGGATATTCGTAGACTTCATGCGGCGTGCCGAGCTGCACGATTCGCCCTTCGCTCATCACGGCGAGGCGGTTCGCCATGGTCATCGCTTCTTCCTGGTCGTGCGTGACCATGATGCAGGTGACGCCGACCTTGTCGAGAATGTTCACGAGCTCCATCTGCGTGCGCTGGCGAATCTGCTTGTCGAGCGCGGACATCGGCTCGTCGAGCAAAAGCAGCTTCGGACGCTTGACGAGACTGCGCGCGAGCGCCACGCGCTGCTGCTGCCCGCCGGAAAGTTGATGCGGCTTGCGCTTCGCGTACTGCGCCATCTGCACGAGTTGCAGCGCGTTCTCCACGCGGTCTTTCAGCTCGCCGCCCTTCACGCCTTCCTGCTTCAGCCCGAACGCGACGTTCGACTCCACGCTCATGTGCGGAAAGAGCGCGTACGACTGGAACATCATGTTGACCGGCCGGCGGTACGGCGGCATCTTCGCGAGGTCTTCGCCGTCGATCAGGATCTGCCCTTCCGTCACGGATTCGAGGCCCGCCAGCATGCGCAGCAGCGTCGACTTTCCGCATCCGGAACTGCCGAGCAGCGCGAATAGCTCGCCCTTCTTCACCGACAGATCGACGCCCCGAACGGCCACCGTCTCGCCGAATTTCTTGACGACGTTCACGACCTGCACGAAGTTGTCGTCCGTGCCCGGACCGGATGCCGCACTGCCCGGCTGCGGCCGGCCCGATTGTGGCGCTGCCTTCAACGCGCTCGACTGCTCACTCATGATTGCGTGTTCGACTCCTGCGTCTGTGGTTCGCCGCTTTCACCTGCGCCGACGAATCACGAACAAAGCCCCCGGAGGTCCGAGGGCTTCGTCATTTCAATGAATAACCGGTTCCGTCGACTTAGCGGCCGGACTTGAATTCCGTCCAGAGCCGCGTCTGCAGACGCTGGATCTCGGGCGGCAGCGGCTTTAGCAGGAACAGGGTCTTGAGCACGTCCTGCGACGGATACACCGCCGGGTCGTCCGCCACGTCCTTGCTCACATACTTGCGCGCTTCCAGATTCGCGCTCGGGTAGTACACCGCGTTCGTGATCGCTGCGTGCACCTGCGGCGTCTCGATGTAGTTGATCCACTCGTGCGCGGCTTCCTTGTTCTTCGCGTCCTTCGGAATCGCCATCACGTCGAACCAGATCGGCGCGCCGCCCTTCGGAATGTAGTAATCGATCTTGAACGGCTTCTTCGCCTCGATGGCGCGGTGCTTGGCAATCACCACGTCGCCCGACCAGCCGTACGTGAAGCAGACGTCGCCGCCGACCATGTCGTTGATATAGCCCGACGAATTGAACTGCGTGATGTAGGGGCGAATCTTCTTCAGCATTGCGAGTGCTTCGCGATAGTCCGCCGGGTTCGTGCTCATCGGGTCTTTGCCGATGTAATGCAGCGCGGCGGCGAACATCTGGTCGGGCGCATCCAGCACGGACACGCCGCACGCCTTCAGCTTCGAAATATTTTCGGGCTTGAAGAGGATGTCCCAGTTGTTCAGTTCGGCGTTCGCACCGAGAATCTGCTTCGCCTTGTCGACGTTATAGCCGAGGCCGGTCGTGCCGTACGCCCAGGGCACCGCGTATTGGTTGCCGGGGTCCGCGCCCGCGACGAGTTGCATCAACGTGGGATCGAGATACTTCAGGTTCGGCAGCTTCGACTTGTCGAGCGGCGAGAAGATGTTCGCGGCAATCTGCTTGCCGGCGTAATTGCTTGTCGGCACGACAATGTCGTAGCCCGAATTGCCCGTGAGCAGCTTGGCCTGCAGGGTGTCGTCGCTGTCGTAATTGTCGTACTTCACCTTGACGCCCGTCTGCTTGGTGAAGTTAGGGATCGTGTCCTTGGCGATGTAGTCCGACCAGTTGTACACGTTGAGTTGCGTATCTTTCGCCGATGCCCCGAGCGGAAGCAGCATCGCCGCGCAGCCGAGCGCGCCCGCGAGCTTCGCCAGTTTGTTGTTCATCTCGATTCTCCCTTGTTCCGACTTCTCGATGGCATCGCGCACGCGGTCCGCCTGGTCTGGTCGAGCGGCCCGCGACAGCCTGTAAAACCCCGAAAACTACCACTAAACCGAAGTGCGACAAAAAATAATGCGCCGCTTGTCGCGCAAAGCACACGGGCGACGGCGCCAACGCCCGTTGCCCGCAAAAGTGCGCGCATTTTAGCCCCTAATCGCCCCGCGCGACACCGGATAAAACCGCGCGCCGCGCCGAAAGCCGGCAGTAATGTCAATATTCGTGGTGGTCATCCGGCCGCCCGTCGCGTGCCCTTTTCGTCCCGCCGCGAAAAGGGCACGCGGCGCTTCTGGGCCTTGGAAACGATCAGCGGAACAGTCGTTGCTTAACCAACCGGCGTGCGTCGCGGGAAAGCGTCGCCGTCGTGGCATCCGTCACGCTTATCCGTCACGCACGCTGCCACGGCGGCCTCGGGAACCGCCCGAGCGCGCCGTCGCACCGCACCTCGAGGCCACCGTCTGCATGAACACCAACCCGTCCGCGCTTGCTCAACTTTCCGCCTCGAAGTCCGGCGCACCGTCCCGCCCCGGCACGCGCGATGTCCCGCCCCGGCGGCCGCGCGGCCGCTGGTACTCGTTCGCCGGAGCCGGCGCGCTCATCGCCGTCGGCTACATGGACCCCGGCAATTGGGCGACGGCGCTTTCCAGCGGCGCGCGTTACGGCTATCAACTCCTTTTCGTCGTGCTGCTTGCGAGCCTGATGGGCATGCTGCTCCAGTGGGTGGCCTCGCGCGTGGGAGTCGTCACCGGGCGCGATCTCGCGCAGCTTTGCCGCGAACGCTACAGCCGCCGCACCACCATCGTGCTGTGGCTCGCGTGCGAAGTCGCGATCATCGCGTGCGACGTCGCGGAAGTGGTCGGCAGCGCGGTCGCCTTGCAGATGCTGCTCGGCGTCTCGCTCACGGTGGGCGTGCTGATGTCGGCGGTCGGCACGTTCGCGATGCTCGCGCTGCAAAGCCGCGGCAAGCGGCCGTTGCAGCGCGCCGTGACCGCGCTGATCCTCTTCGTGAGCTTCTGCTTCGTGATCCAGCTTGCGCTCGCGCATCCGGCGTGGCATGAGGCGCTGGCAGGCTTCGCGCCGCCGCGCGCCCTGATCCGCGACGCCGGCATGCTCTGGCTCGCGGCCGGCGTGCTCGGCGCAACCGTGATGCCGCACAACCTCTATCTGCACTCGTCGCTCGTGCGCGACCATGCGGCGGACCGCGACGACGAAGCGATCGGCGACGCGCTCAAGGGCGTGAACATCGACACGTTCGCGTCGCTCGCGATTGCGTTCATCGTCAATGCGTCGCTGCTGATCGTGGCGGCCGCCGTCTTCCACGCGGGCGGCCACGCCGAAGTCGACGATCTGGCGGACGCGCATCGGCTCATCGCGCCGCTCGTCGGCAGTCACTGGGCGGGCATTACGTTCGCGGCGGCGCTCCTTGCGTGCGGACTCAACGCGACGGTGACCGGCACGCTTGCCGGCCAGGCCGTGATGGAAGGCTTTCTGAATCTGAAAGTGGCGCGCTGGGCGCGGGCGCTGCTCACGCGCGGGCTCGCGATCGGCCCCGCGCTGGCGGCGGTGGCGAGCTTCGGCCAGCACGGCTCGAACGCGCTGCTCGTCGCCACGCAGGTCGTCCTGAGCGTGCAGCTGCCGCTCGCGGTGATCCCGCTCGTGCGCTTCGCTTCGGACGCCGGCCTCATGGGCCGCTGGCGCATCGCGCGGGTGCCGCTCCTGCTGTCGTGGGGATGCGCGAGCGTGATCGTCGCACTCAATGCCGCGATGCTCTGGCAGGCGGCGACGGGGCATTGAACGCCCCTCGTCGCTCACGAGAGCGAGCGGGCGTCCGGGCAAGGTCGGCGTCATCCGGTTAGGATCGAAAGTTCGTGCTCTTCGTCGGACGCCGTGAGACCACAGTGCGGCCGCAGTCCGACCGCCATCCGACGATCCCCCTTTTGCCAACAGGATGCCGACTACATGGCCTCAGGCCCCCGTTTGCTTGCGATTCCGTTCATCAACCTTCGAACCCGCCGCGCGCTGCGGTGCATTTTCCTTGTGTCGGGTCTCTCCGTCGGAGCCGGCGCCCACGCGACCGTCGCCGTGCTGCAGCCGGCGCGCGAAGCGGCGGCCGCGCAACCGCTCGAACTGACGCTGCTTTATACCGACGACGACGAGAAGCCGCTCACCGTGGACGTGCCGAAGCAACTCACCGTGCGCCTGACCAACGGCGATTTGCCGCCCGCCCCGCTCGCCCTCGCGCGCGATCCGAAGACACCCGACCGCCTGCGGCTCGCGCCGGGACAGTATCGACGCGTGCGTTATTCCGCGCCTTGGCCGGACTCGGCGCGCGGCACGATCAAGATCGATCCGGTCGGCTTCGATGCCTCGCCGATGCTCGTCACGCTGAATCGAGGCGAGGATCAGACGCAGGTGGTCGCCGCGGAGAAGCGCGAGACGCAAGCGGCGACGCCGACGCAACTCGCCAGCGCGGCCGCCGTTGCAAACACGTCCGACGTGCCGACCACGACGACCGACACCATGCTCTCAGGCCGCTTCTCGACCTTCGAGCCGATCTATTTCGCCGACGGCCGCAACGGCGACAATCTCGCCAAGTTCCAGTTCAGCTTCAAATACCGGCTGCATCTGCCCGACGATCCGCGCTCGCGCGGCTTTCTCGACAACCTGTATTTCGCGTACACGCAGACGTCGATCTGGAACCTGTCGGCGCCGTCCGCGCCCTTTCGCGACACGAGCTATCAGCCGCAGCTTTTCTACTACGTGCAGGACACCGGCTGGAAGAGCCCGCTTTTCACGCGCATGGGCGTGGCGGCGGGTATCGGGCATGAGTCGAACGGGCGAAGCGGCCCCGAGTCGCGCGCGATCAACATCGCGTTCGTGCGACCGACCTGGGACTTCGGCGACATCAACAGCAATCACCTGACGCTATCGCCGAAGTTCTACTACTACCTGTCGAAGAGCGGCAACGAAGATATCGCGGATTATCGCGGGTACGTCGATTTCCTCGTCAAATACGGCAGCCCGGATAGCTGGCAGCTCGCGACCACGCTGCGCAAGGGCACGAAGCACTGGTACGGCAGCGTCGATTCGCAACTGACCTATCCGCTCGCGAAGCTGATCGGCAGCGCGTGGGGCGGCTATGTCTTCGTGAGCTATTTCAACGGCTACGGCGAGGACATTCTGGACTACAACCAGCGGCATCACTGGATCGCGCGTATAGGCTACAGTATTGCCCGCTGATTCATTTCCGACGATCCCGCTCATGTCTTCGATTCTCCACGACCTTCCCGACAGCCCTTGCATCGGCGTGTGCTCCACGCTTTTCGACGAAGTCTGCAAAGGCTGCGGCCGCACGGCGGGCGAAGTCTCGAACTGGGTGTTCCTGAGCGACAAGGAAAAGCGCGTGATCTGGGAGCGGATCACGCGCGAGGGAACCGCGATGCGGTTTCGCAACGACAAGCTGTGAAAATTGGCCGGTCGGACTGGTTGATCGTGCGGCCGGCCCTGCTTAACATGCGATTGGCGGACCCAGAAAGCGGCATCCGCCTCCGCCATGGCGAAACCTGGGATGGGCTGCCGATGCGGGGTTGCCGGTTGCCCGACACGACAAAACCGGCGTCTGCAAACGAAAAAAGCCGCGAACGCGGCTTTTTTCTCTTCTGCGGCCGAACTCGCCGACTTACTGAATTCCCTGGCTTGCCAGGAAATCCTCGTAATTTCCGCCAAAGTCCCGCAGCGTGCCGTCCGTCTTCACCTCGATGATCCGGTTCGCCAGCCCGCTCACGAATTCGCGGTCGTGCGACACGAAGATGAGCGTGCCTTCGTACTTGTCCAGCGCGATCTGCAGCGACTCGATCGACTCCATGTCCATGTGGTTGGTCGGCTCGTCCATCAGGAGCACGTTGTGGCGGCCGAGCATCAGCTTGCCCCAGATCATGCGGCCCTTCTCGCCGCCCGACAGCACCTTCACGTTCTTCTTGATGTCGTCGGCGTTGAACAGCAGACGGCCGAGCGTGCCGCGCACCATCTGGTCGTCGTCGCCTTCCTGACGGTACTGGTCGACCCATTCGGTCAGCGTCTCGTCCTTCGGAAACTCTTCGTACGTGTCCTGCGGCATGTAGCCTACGTTCGCGTTTTCCGCCCACTTGACCGTGCCGCCGTCCAGTTCCAGCGCGCCCTTCAGCGCCTTGAGCAGCGTGGTCTTGCCCGCGCCGTTCTCGCCGATGATCGCGATGCGTTCGCCCGGCTGCACGCTTACGCTGAAGTTCTGGAAGATGGTGCGGTCGTACTTCTTCGTAATGCTTTCGGCCACCACCGCAATGTTATGCAGCTTCTTCTCGAAGTCGAAGCGGATGAACGGGTTCTGCCGCGACGACGGCTTGAATTCCTCGATCTTGATCTTGTCGATCATCTTCAGGCGGCTGGTAGCCTGGCGCGCCTTCGACTTGTTCGCCGAGAAGCGGCGCACGAAGTCCTGCAGGTCGGCCACGCGTTCCTTCGCCTTGGCGTTCGCGGCCTGCTGACGCTCGCGCGCCTGCGTGCTCGCGAGCATGTAGTCGTCGTAGTTGCCCGGCCAGATTTTCAGCGTGCCGTAGTCCATGTCCGCCATGTGCGTGCAGACCTGGTTCAGGAAGTGCCGATCGTGCGAGATGATGATCATCGTCGAGTTGTACTGGTTGAGCACGTCTTCCAGCCAACGGATCGAGTTGATGTCGAGGTTGTTGGTCGGCTCGTCCAGGAGCAGCACGTCGGGCTTCGAGAACAGCGCCTGCGCGAGCAGCACGCGCAGTTTCCAGCCCGGCGCGATGTTGCTCATCGGACCGGTGTGATCGGCAATGTTGATGCCGATGCCGAGCAGCAGTTCGCCTGCGCGCGCTTCGGCGGTGTAGCCGTCGTATTCCGCGAACTTCGCTTCCAGTTCGGCGGCGCGCATGTAGTCGTCGTCGGTGGCGTCCGGGTTCGCGTAGATCGCGTCGCGCTCGGTCATCGCGGCCCACATTTCGGTGTGGCCCATCATGACGACGTCGAGCACGCGCATGTCTTCGTACGCGAACTGGTCCTGACGCAACTTGCCGAGACGCACGTTCGGTTCCAGCATGACGTTGCCGGAGGACGGTTCGAGATCGCCGCCCAGAATCTTCATGAACGTCGACTTGCCGCAGCCGTTCGCTCCGATCAGGCCATAGCGATTGCCTTCGCCGAACTTGACCGAGATGTTCTCGAAGAGGGGCTTGGGCCCGAATTGCATGGTGATATTGGCGGTAGACAGCACGGCGCGTCCTTTCGAATGGAGTACGGCGAAAAACCTGAGATTTTAGCAGCTTTTGACGGCTTTTTCGCCGTCTGCGGCTGTTCTGCGGGCGGTTGTCCGGCACGGCGTCCGGCAAAAATGCCCGCGATCTGCGTGATGGGCGCGGTGCGCGCGCTGAAAGCACCGCGGGGGCGCGACCCTCGTCAGGCCGCGCCCCCGCGCGTCGTGTGGCTCGCGAAACTCAGGTCCGCTCGGCGATGTATGCCTTCACGACAGCCGCATCGGCAGGAACGATATCGAACCTTTGTGGCAGTTTTTCAAGTCCCACGAACGCAGCCGGCCGCTCGGGCTCGCGATCGAGCGCCTCGCGGATGGTTTCGCCGAATTTGATCGGCTGCGCCGTTTCGAGGACGATCATCGGCACGCCGGGCTTCAGGTTTTCGCGCGCCACCTTCACGCCGTCCGCCGTGTGGGTGTCGATCATCGTGTCGTAGCGTTCGAAGACATCGCGGATGGTCTGCACGCGGTCGTCGTGGCCGCTCTTGCCCGACACGAAGCCGAACTGCTTCACGCGGGCGTAGTCGCCGCTCGCCGCGAGATCGAACCCGCCCTTCTCCTCGACATCGCGGAAAAGCTGCACGACGCGCGCCGGATCGCGGCCTAGCAGGTCGTACACGAAACGCTCGAAGTTCGACGCCTTCGAAATGTCCATGCTTGGCGAGGTCGTGTGATACGTCTCCGCGGCGCCGCGCACGCGATACACGCCTGTTCTGAAGAACTCGTCTAGCACGTCGTTTTCGTTCGTCGCGACGACGAGCTGGTCGATCGGCAGGCCCATCATGCGCGCGATATGTCCCGCGCAGACGTTGCCGAAGTTGCCGGACGGCACGGTGAAGGACACACGCTCGTCATTGCTCTTCGTCGCGGCGAAATAGCCCTTGAAGTAGTAGACGACCTGCGCCACCACGCGCGCCCAGTTGATCGAATTGACCGTGCCGATCTTGTGCTTCGCCTTGAACGCGTGATCGTTCGACACGGCTTTCACGATGTCCTGGCAGTGGTCGAAGTTGCCTTCCACGGCCAGATTGAAAATGTTCGGGTCCTGAAGCGAGAACATCTGCGCGGTCTGGAACGCGCTCATCTTCCTGTGCGGCGACAGCATGAAGACGCGCACGCCCGTCTTGCCGCGCATCGCGTATTCGGCCGCGCTGCCCGTATCGCCCGACGTCGCGCCGAGGATGTTCAGTTCCTCGCCGTGCTTGGCCAATGCGTACTCGAAGAGATTGCCGAGCAGTTGCATGGCCATGTCCTTGAACGCGAGCGTCGGACCGTTCGACAGTTCCAGCAGCGAAAGCGGCGCGCCGTTTTCCACGCCGAGCGTCTTGAGCGGCGTAATCTGGGACGCGCTCTCCTCGTGGCGCACGTTGCTGTAAACCTGCGCCGTGTACGTCTTGCGCGTGAGCGAGCGCAGGTCGTCGGCAGGAATGTCGTCGCAGAACTTGGAGAGCACTTCGAATGCGAGATCCGCGTACGACAGCGCGCGCCAGCGCGCGAGTTCATCGGCCGATACGCGCGGATATTCCGCCGGCAGGTACAAGCCGCCGTCCTTCGCGAGACCGCCGAGCAGGATGTCGGAAAACGTGTGGCGCTCGCCGGTGCCGGCGCCGCGCGTCGAAATGTAGTTCATGTCGCTTTCCTGCGCTTAATTGAGGGCTGCGATGCGCAGCTTCGTCACCTTCGAGACCACCGTCGCGAGCGCTTCGATCTCGGCAATCGCCGCGTTCGCGTTCTTTTCCACGGTCTCGTGCGTGATGAGGATGATGTCCGTTTCGCCCTTGTGGCCGCCGTCGACCTGCTGCGATTCCTTTTGCAACAGCGCGTCGATGGAAATGCCCTTGTCCGCCAGAATGCGCGTGATGTCGGCAAGCACGCCGGTGACGTCCGCCACGCGCAGCCGCAGGTAGTAGCCGCTCGTGATCTCGTCGATGGGCAGGATCGGCGTGTTCGAAAGACTATCGGGCTGGAAAGCCAGATGCGGCACGCGATGCTCCGGATCGGCGGTATGCAGCCGCGTCACATCCACAAGATCGGCGACCACGGCCGAGGCCGTCGGCTCCGCGCCCGCGCCCTTGCCGTAGTAGAGCGTCATGCCCACCGCGTCGCCGTGCACGACGACCGCGTTCATCGCGCCTTCCACGTTCGCCAGCAGGCGCTTTTCCGGCACGAGCGTCGGATGCGTGCGCAACTCGATGCCCTTCTCCGTGCGCCGCGCGATGCCCAGCAGCTTGATGCGATAGCCGAGATCTTCGGCGTAGCGAATGTCGATGGCCGCGAGCTTGCTGATGCCTTCCACGTACGCGCGGTCGAACTGCACCGGCACGCCGAACGCAATCGCGCTCATGATCGTGATCTTGTGCGCGGCGTCGACGCCTTCTATGTCGAAGGTCGGGTCGGCTTCCGCGTAGCCCAGCTCCTGCGCGGCCGACAGCGCGGTCGCGAAGTCGATGCCGCGGTCGCGCATCTCCGAAAGAATGTAGTTCGTGGTGCCGTTGATGATGCCCGCGATGGCCTCGATGCGGTTCGCGGTCAGCCCCTCGCGCAGCGCCTTGATGATCGGAATGCCGCCCGCGACGGCCGCCTCGAACGCGACCATCACGCCCTTCGCGCGCGCCGCTTCGAAAATCTCGGTGCCGTGAACCGCGAGCAGCGCCTTGTTCGCGGTCACGACATGCTTGCCGTTGGCGATCGCGCGCAGCACCAGCTCCCGCGCGAAGCCCGTTCCGCCGATCATTTCGCACACGATATCGATGGCAGGATCATCGACGACCGCGTGGAAGTCGTCGGTTACCGCGACGCCCTCCGCAGCCTTCGCCTTGGCCGGCGTGCGCACCGCGACGCGCGCGATCTCGATGCCGCGGCCCGCGCGTCGTTTGATTTCTTCCTGATTGCGCCGCAGCACCGTGAAGGTGCCGCTGCCCACCGTGCCGAAGCCCAAGAGTCCTACTTTGATCGGTTCCATACTGCGCGAGTCTTATAAAGGGAGATTTAAGCGGAGTGCCGTTTGCGATAGCCGTCGAGAAAGCGCGCGATGCGGTTGATCGAATCGGCCAGATCGTCGATGTTCGGCAGGAAGACCACGCGGAAATGGTCCGGCGTCGGCCAGTTGAAGCCGCTGCCTTGCACGAGCAGCACCCGTTCTTCGAGCAGCAGATCGGTGATGAACTGCTGGTCGTCGGCAATCGGGTACATCTTCGGATCGAGCTTCGGGAACATGTAGAGCGCGGCCTGCGGCTTCACGCAGCTCACGCCGGGAATGGCCGTGAGCATGTCGTAGGCGAGATCGCGCTGCTTGAAAAGCCGTCCGCCCGGCACGATCAGGTCGTTGATGCTCTGATAGCCGCCGAGCGCCGTCTGAATGGCGTACTGGCCCGGAACGTTCGGGCACAGGCGCATCGACGCGAGAATGCCGAGCCCTTCCAGATAGTCTTTCGCGCGGCGACGGTTCTCTTCGATGAGCCCCGAAATCGCCATCCAGCCCGCGCGGTAGCCGCACGAGCGATAGCTCTTCGAGAGGCTATTGAACGTGACCGTGATGACGTCCTCTGAGAGCGCGGCCATCGACGTGTGCGTCTTGCCGTCGTAGACGATCTTGTCGTAGACCTCGTCCGCAAAAATGATGAGACCGTGCTCGCGCGCAATGCCGATCAGTTCCAGCAGCAGTTCGTCCGAATACAGCGCGCCCGTCGGGTTGTTCGGATTGATGACGACCAGCGCCTTCGTATTCGGCGTGATCTTCGCGCGGATATCGTCGAGATCGGGCATCCAGCCGTTGCCTTCCTCGCACATGTAATGGCGCGGCGTGCCCGCCGACAGGCTCACGGCGGCGGTCCACAGCGGATAGTCGGGCGCGGGCAGCAGCACTTCGTCGCCGTCGTTCAGGAGCGCCTGCATGGCCATCACGATCAGCTCGGACGCGCCATTGCCGATGAAGATGTCGTCCAGTTCGACGCCCGCCACGCCCTTTTGCTGCGTGTAGTGCATGATCGCCTTGCGCGCCGCGAACACGCCCTTCGAGTCCGAATAGCCCGACGAGCCGGGCAGATTGCGGATCATGTCCTGAATGATCTCGTCCGGCGCCTCGAAGCCGAACGGCGCCAGATTCCCGATGTTCAGCTTGATAATGCGATGCCCTTCCTCTTCGAGGCGCTTCGCGTGTTCGAGCACGGGTCCGCGGATGTCGTAGCAGACGTTTTGCAGCTTATTGGATTTAAGGATCGGTTTCACGGCTAGCGGCTCTTTTGTTGAACGGGCTGTCGGGTTCGCTTGTTGTGCGGCTGCTGAAGCGGCGATTTCGGCGGCCGCTGCGCCGTCCGGACGCGCGGCGCCGCTCGAAGTATCGCCGAAGTGTCGACGAGTATCGACGAAACAGCGCCGGACAGGCAAAGCGGGATGTTACGGAGTTGTGCGGCCGACCCAGCCGTTCGACTATGCGCGTGGCCGGCGCCGCGATTGACGCCGGGCCAGATAGGGCAAGGGCGCTGCCGGCCGGATTGCGTGTCGAAGGCGGCTTGTGGCGGCACGCGAGCGCAACGGGCGCCGCAAGCGAACCCGGCGGCCGGAAAGTTATAATTTACTGATTATGGCTCAGTTCCGCAATGCACCATCGTGCATCATCGGCGGGAGTGTTCCGCCCCGTTGCAGCGCCGCGCCGCGCCGGATCGGGCGCCGCGCGTCTGCCGGAACCGGGCCCGCCCCCTCTTTCCTTGCCGGATCATCGTTTTGAAACTTCATCAGGAATCCAGCGGCGCGCTCAACACCATCACGAGCTACGGCGAAGGCTTCGTGGCCGTCAATCTTCAGCGCCACGAAGGCAGCGTCATCATCGTGCCGGATGCGCCCGTGCAGCACTGGCCCGTCACCGCGTTCGACGCCCTCACCCCCGCCGACTTCGACGCGCTCATACAAGCCGCGCCCGAAGTGGTGATCTTCGGCAGCGGCTCGAAGCTGCGCTTTCCCCATCCGCGCCTCGTCGCGAATCTGGCGAAGCATCACATCGGCGTCGAGACAATGGATTTCGGCGCGGCCTGCCGCACCTACAACATTCTGATGTCCGAGGGGCGGCGCGTGGCCGCTGCGCTCCTGATCGAAGGGTGATGTCGCCGGGGCGCGGATAAGCGTCCGATAAGCCGGCGTCGGGCACACTCGCGGCTCCCACGGCCTCCGCGCGGGGTTTGCGTGCGCCAAATTGACGAATCGCGGCCGCCCGTGCGATACACTCCCGCCCGGCGCGCACGCCACCGCGTCCGCACGTCATGGCCGCTGCGTGCGAACTTCCGCGGCGCATGCGTGCCTCAGGATGCCGGGCGCACCGAAAACACCGGGAGCATGGAAGCGCCGGCATCGCGCCTCGCCAAGCCATTTCGAATCACTAGCGCCGCAATTGCGGCATCGGACAGGTCGACTTCATGAACGATACGCCTTCGCGGCTACCGCTCACACGTCTTTCGCTCATTCTTCTCGTACTCGCGCTCGCGATCGTCTGGTTCGCGCCGCTCGGCCTGCGTCATCTGGTGCCGAGCGACGAAGGCCGCTACGCCGAAATGGCGCGCGAGATGTTCGTGACCGGCGACTGGATCACGCCGCGCTACAACGGCTACAAGTATTTCGAGAAACCGCCGCTGCAAACCTGGGCGAACGCGCTGACGTTCGCGTGGTTCGGCATCGGCGAATGGCAGGCGCGGCTCTATACCGCGCTCGCCGGCTTCGCGGGCGTGCTGCTCGTCGGCTACACCGGCACGCGCGTGTTCAACGCGATGACCGGTTTCGCCGCGGCCGTGATCCTCGCGACGTGCCCGTACTGGAACCTGATGGGCCACTTCAATACGCTGGACATGGGCCTGTCGTTCTGGATGGAGGTGACGCTCTGCGCGCTGCTGCTCGCGCAGCGCCCCGGCCTGCCCACGCGGCAAGTGCGCCTGTGGATGTGGGTTTGCTGGGCCGCGATGGCCGCCGCCGTGCTCTCGAAGGGTCTAATCGGGCTGATTCTGCCGGGCGCGGTGCTCGTGCTCTATTCGCTGGTTTCGCGCGACTGGGCGCTGTGGAAGCGGCTCTATATCGGCAGCGGGCTGATCGTGTTCCTTGTCGTCGCCGCGCCGTGGTTCGTGCTCGTGCAGATGAAGAATCCCGAATTCTTCGATTTCTTCTTCATCGTCCAGCAGTTCAAGCGCTATCTGACGCCCGAGCAGAACCGCCCCGGCGCGTTCTATTACTTCGTGCCAGTGCTGATCGTCGGGTTCCTGCCGTGGCTGTCCATCGCGTTCCAGAGCGTGCGCCACGGCATCAAGACGCCGCGCCAGCCAAACGGCTTCGCGCCGGTGACGATGCTGCTCGTCTGGTCCGCGTTCATTTTCCTGTTCTTCAGCGCGTCGCACTCCAAGCTGATTTCGTACGTGCTGCCCATCGCGCCGGCCATCGCGCTCGTGCTCGCGCTCTATCTGCCGTCGCTCACGCGCACGCAGTACCGCCGGCATCTGATTGGCTATGCGGTGTTTCTGATCGCCGCGGCGTTCGGCGCGATTTTCATCGGCCGGGCGGGCAGCGCGAATACGCCGAATGCGCTGTATCGCGAGTTCCAGGTGTGGGTCTATGCGGGACTCGCGGTGGCGTTCGTCGTGACGATCGTCGCGTTGTGGCTCAACCGCCGCAGCGTGCTTGCGGGCGCGGCGGGACTCGGCGCGGCGTGGCTGCTGCTTGGGACTATCGCGGGCACAGGCCACGACGTCTTCGGCACGGACAGCTCGGGCGTGAAGCTCGTGCCCGCCGTGAAGGCCGCGATGGCGAAGCTGCCACCCGACACGCCGTTCTATTCGGTCGCGAAGCTCGACCACACCATGCCCTTCTACCTCGGCCATACGATGATCATGGTCAAGGAAGCCGACGAGCTGAATTTCGGCGTGCATGCCGAGCCGCAGAAGTGGCTGCCGACGCTCGACGACTGGGTGAAACAATGGGACGCCCACCGCTACGCGCTTGCGCTGCTGCCGCCGTCGCGCTATGACGAAATGCTCGCGCGACATGTGCCGATGCAGGTCATCGCCCGGGACGCGCGCCGCGTGATCGTCGAGAAGCCGCAGCCCTGATGGCGCGGCCCCGCCCCGCCGAAGTGTCGCCGGCGCACGAGCGTCCGGCATCCGGCGGCGAACCGAGTATCCTTACTTTTCATCGATGAACCCGATTTCCTTCACTTGCATCGTCATCGGCGTATTGTTGAATGCTTGCGCCCAGTTGCTGCTCAAGGCGGGCGTGAATGCCGTCGGCCATTTCGACATGACGCCGGCGAACATTCTGCCGGTCGGTTTCAGGATCGCGACGCAGTGGCCTATCATCGGCGGCCTCGCGTGCTACGTCGTGAGCGTCGTCGTGTGGATCGTCGGGCTGTCGCGCGTGGACGTATCGGTCGCCTATCCGATGCTCTCGCTCGGCTACGTCGTCAACGCGTTCGCGGCATGGTATTTGTTCGGCGAAGTGCTGTCGGTGCAGCGGCTCGTCGGCATCGGCATCATTCTCGTCGGCGTGGCCGTGCTCGCGCGCGGCTGACCCCGGATTCTCTCCACTCTCTTTAAGCACACACTCCATGACTCAGACCTCGCGGCCGTTCCTGCCCTTTGTCAAGCCCGAGATCGACGAAGAGACCATCCAGGGCGTCGTCGACGTGCTGCGCTCCGGCTGGATCACCACCGGCCCGCAGAATCAGCAATTCGAAGCGGAGCTGTCCGAGTATTTCGGCGGCCGTCCGGTGCGCGCGTTCAACTCCGGCACCTGCACGATGGAAATCGCGTTGCGGATCGCGGGCGTCGGCGCGGGCGACGAAGTCATCACGACGCCGATGACCTGGGTCTCGACCGCGAACGTGATTCTGGAAGTGGGCGCCACGCCGGTTTTCGTCGATATCGACCCGGTCACGCGCAACATGGACCTGAACTTGCTGGAACGCGCGATCACGCCGCGCACGAAGGCGCTGATGCCGGTGTATCTCGCGGGCTTGCCCGTGGACATGGATCGGCTTTACGAGATTGCGCGCGCCCACAAGCTGCGCGTGATCGAGGACGCCGCGCAGGCGGTCGGCGCAAGCTGGCGCGGCAAGCGCATCGGGTCGTTCGGCGATCTGGTTTCGATCAGCTTTCACGCGAACAAGAACGTGACGTCGATCGAAGGCGGCGCGCTCGTGATGAACAACGAGGACGAAGCCGAACTCGCGCGCAAGTACCGGCTGCAAGGCATCACGCGCACGGGCTTCGACGGCATGGACTGCGACGTGCTGGGCGGCAAATACAATCTCACGGATGTCGCGGCGCGCGTCGGGCTCGGTTCGCTGCGCCGGATCGAGTCGATCACCGATCGCCGCCGCGAACTGGCGCGTCTCTACTTCGACGCGTTCGAAGGCGGCGCGGCGGTGCGGCTCGGCGTCGGCCTGCCGGTGAAGAACTTCGCCGACAGCAACTGGCACATGTTCCAGATCGCGCTGCCGCTCGACAACCTGAGCCTCACGCGAGCGGAGTTCATGGCACAACTGAAGGAGCGCAACGTCGGCAGCGGCGTGCACTATCCGGCGCTGCATCTGTTCACGCTATATCGTGGGCGCGGGTTCAAGGAAGGCATGTTCCCGCACGCGGAGCGCTTCGGCGCGAGCACCGTGACCTTGCCGCTCTTTCCCGGCATGAGCGCGGACGATGTCGCGCATGTCGTGAAGTCCGTCGACGAAATCTGCGAGCAGTATGGACACAATCGTTAAGGAAACGCACAGCCACATGAGTCATACCGATTTTCCGGCGAGTTCGCCCGAGGTCTCGGTCATCATTCCGGTGTACAACGAGGCGGACGGTCTCGCCGCCCTCTTCGAGCGCCTGTACCCGGCACTGGATGCGCTCGGCGCGTCGTATGAAGTCATCTTCATCAACGACGGCAGCCGCGACAAATCGGCCGCGCTCCTCGCGCAGCAGTTCCACGCGCGCCCCGACACCACGCGCGTCATTCTGCTCAACGGCAATTACGGCCAGCACATGGCGATTCTCGCGGGCTTCGAGCAGTCGCGCGGCGAGATCGTCGTGACGCTCGACGCCGATCTGCAGAATCCGCCCGAGGAAATCGGCAAGCTCGTGGCGAAGATGCGCGAGGGCTACGACTACGTCGGCACCATCCGCCAGCAGCGGCAGGACAGCCTGTGGCGCAAGAAGGCGTCGCGCGCGATGAACCGCCTGCGCGAGCGCATCACCAAGATTCGCATGACCGACCAGGGCTGCATGCTGCGCGCGTACAGCCGGCACATCATCGACACGATCAACCGTTGCGGCGAGATCAACACGTTCATTCCGGCGCTCGCGTACACGTTCGCGCAGAATCCAATCGAAGTGGACGTCGCGCACGAGGAACGCTTCGCGGGCGAATCGAAGTATTCGCTCTATAGCCTGATCCGCCTGAATTTCGACCTCGTCACCGGCTTTTCGGTGGTGCCGCTGCAATGGCTGTCGTTCATCGGCGTGATTCTGTCGGTCGGCTCCGCGGGCCTCTTCGTGCTGCTGCTGATTCGCCGCTTCATGTTCGGCGCGGAAGTTCAGGGCGTGTTCACGCTCTTCGCCATCACGTTCTTCATGCTCGGCGTGATCATCTTCGCGCTCGGGCTGCTCGGCGAATACATCGGCCGCATTTATCAGCAGGTGCGCGCGCGTCCGCGTTATCTCGTGCAGACCATTCTCGAACAACGCGACGGGCTTTCCATCGCGAGCAAGCCGATGCAGGAACCGGTGCAGCCGGTCGCCGCTGCCGTGATCGGCCGCGAGGAACCGGGTCGATGAAGCCGCGCGCCGTCGTCTTTGCGTATCACAATGTCGGCGTTCGCTGCCTGCAAGTGCTGCTCGCGCGCGGCGTGGACGTCGCGCTCGTCGTCACGCACGAGGACAGCGCGAGCGAGAACATCTGGTTCGGCAGCGTCGCGCAGGTCGCGGCGGAGCGCGGCATCGACGTCATAACGCCGGCCGATCCGAAAGCGCCTGAAGTGCATGAAGCCGTGCAGAAAGCCGCGCCCGATTTCATCTTCTCGTTCTATTACCGGCACATGCTGCCCGTCGCGCTGCTCGCGCTCGCGAAGCGCGGCGCGTACAACATGCACGGCTCGCTCTTGCCGAAGTATCGCGGCCGCGTGCCGACCAACTGGGCGGTGCTCAACGGCGAGACCGAAACCGGCGCGACGCTGCACGAAATGGCCGAAAAGCCCGACGCCGGCGCGATTCTCGCCCAAACGCCCGTGCCGATCTTGCCGGACGACACCGCCGCGCAGGTCTTCGACAAGACGGTGGTCGCGGCCGAGCAGACGCTTTGGCGCGTGCTGCCCGCCCTGCTCGCGGGCGAAGCGCCGCATCTGCCGAACGATCTCGCCGCCGGCAGCTACTACGGCGGGCGCAAGCCGGAAGACGGCCGCATCGACTGGACGCAGCCGGGAGAGCGCGTCTACAACCTGATTCGCGCGGTCGCGCCGCCTTATCCGGGCGCCTTCACCGATATCGGCGAGCATCGCTTCGTCGTCGCGCGCGCGCGGCTCGTGCCCCCGACCGGCGCGCCCGGCATGCCGCCCGCGCGCCTCGCGGCAATGGCCAGTTTGCCGCCGGGCCTGACGGTGACGGATAATGCGCTGTTTGGCGTCTGCGGCGATGGCCGCGTGATCGCCGTGTACGAGCTGCGTCACCGGCTGCTCGATAGCGCGTCGCAACCTTTGGGCGAAGAACGCGCCGTCGATTCCGCCGAATTCGGCCGACTCATTCAATCCTCTCGTCATTCATGAAAAAAGTTCTCATCCTGGGCGTCAACGGCTTCATCGGCCATCACCTGTCCAAGCGCATCCTCGAAACCACCGACTGGGAAGTCTTCGGGATGGACATGCAAACCGATCGTCTGGGCGACCTCGCGAATCACGAGCGGATGCACTTCTTCGAAGGCGACATCACGATTAACAAGGAGTGGGTCGAGTATCACGTGAAGAAGTGCGACGTGATCCTGCCGCTGGTTGCCATCGCCACGCCCGCGACGTACGTGAAGCAGCCGTTGCGCGTGTTCGAACTGGACTTCGAGGCGAACCTGCCGATCGTGCGTTCGGCCGTGAAGTACGGCAAGCATCTGGTGTTTCCGTCGACCTCCGAGGTCTACGGCATGTGCACCGACGAACAGTTCGACCCGGAAGAATCCGTGCTCTCCTACGGCCCCATCAACAAGCCGCGCTGGATCTACGCGTGCTCGAAGCAGTTGATGGACCGCGTGATCTGGGGCTACGGCATGGAAGGGCTCAATTTCACCCTCTTCCGCCCGTTCAACTGGATCGGCCCGGGTCTCGACTCCATCTACACGCCGAAGGAAGGTTCGTCGCGCGTGGTGACGCAGTTCCTCGGCCATATCGTGCGCGGCGAGAACATCAGTCTCGTGGATGGCGGCGCGCAGAAGCGCGCGTTCACGGATATCGACGACGGCATCGGCGCGCTGATGAAGATCATCGAGAACAAAGGCGGCGTCGCGACAGGCAAGATCTATAACATCGGCAATCCGAAGAACAACTTCTCGGTGCGCGAACTGGCGCACAAGATGCTCGCGCTCGCCGGCGAGTTCCCCGAATACGCGGACACGGCCAAGCAAGTGCAATTGGTCGAGACGTCGTCGGGCGCGTACTACGGCACGGGCTATCAGGACGTGCAGAACCGCGTGCCGAAGATCGACAACACGATGCAGGAACTCGGCTGGGCGCCGCAAGCCACCATGGACGACGCGCTGCGCAAGATTTTCGAGGCGTATCGCGGACACGTGGGCGAAGCCCGCAAGCTCGTCGAACAGGCGTAAGACAGTAGCGTGGCCCGCATCGTCCTCAAGATCGACGTCGATACGCTGCGCGGCACGCGCGAAGGCGTGCCGAACCTCGGGCGTCTGCTCGACAAGTACAACGCCCGCGCGACGTTCCTTTTCAGCCTCGGCCCGGATCACACCGGCTGGGCGCTGCGCCGCGTGTTTCGGCCCGGCTTTCTGCAAAAGGTGTCGCGCACGTCGGTGGTCGAACACTACGGCATCAGGACGCTCATGTACGGCGTCCTGCTGCCGGGGCCGGACATCGGCCGGCGCGCGGTGTCGGAGATGCGCGCGATTCACGAAGCCGGCTTCGAGTGCGGCATCCATACGTGGGATCACGTCTACTGGCAGGACAACGTGCGCTCGCGCGACCGCGCGTGGACCGTCGCGCAGATGGAGCAAAGTCACGCGCGCTTCGTCGAGATTTTCGGCGCGCCGCCCGTCACGCACGGCGCGGCCGGCTGGCAGATGAACGGCCATGCGTTCGAGCAGATCGACGCCTGGGGCATGCGCTATGCCTCCGACGGCCGCGGACACACGCCGTACATTCCGGTGCTCGATGGGCGCACGCTCGCGCACATCCAGATGCCGACCACGCTGCCCACGCTCGACGAAGTGCTCGGCGTGGACGGCATCGACGAGAGCAGCGTCGCGGCGCACGTCTTGCGTCATACCGCGAATAATCCGCACGATCAGGTGTTCACGCTGCACGCCGAACTGGAAGGCCAAAAGCTCGCGCCGGTATTCGAGCAGCTGCTCGCGGGCTGGCGCGCGCAGGGACACAGCTTCGCCACGATGGGCGACTATCATGCGACGCTCGACCGCGCGAGCTTGCCGTCCTATCCCGTGACGTGGGGCGAGATCCCGGGACGCGCGGGCGAGCTGATCGTGCAGCCGGGCTGAGACGCCGTTTGCGCATCGGCGATTCATGGACAACACAAGAGCCAACAACAGGAGAAACCTTCGTGCCAGTCGCAGTCGACCAGCCCGTTCCCGACTTCACCGCGCCCGCCACCGGCGGCGAGTTCACGCTGTCCAGCCTGCGCGGCCAGAAAGTCGTGCTCTTCTTCTATCCGAAGGACAACACGCCGGGCTGCACCACGGAGAGTCTGCAATTTCGCGACCACTATGACCAGTTCAAGGCGGCCGGCGCGGAAATCGTCGGCATCTCGCGTGACAGCGTGAAGTCGCACGAAAACTTCAAGGCCAAGCTGGAACTGCCCTACACGCTCGTCTCCGACGCCGACGAAGCCATTTGCTCGCTGTTCGACGTCATCAAGATGAAGAAGATGTACGGCAAGGAAGTGCGCGGCATCGAGCGTTCGACGTTTCTGCTCGACGCCCAGGGCGTGCTGCGGCGCGAGTTTCGCGGCATCAAGGTGCCGGGGCACGTGGAGGCCATCGTCGAGGCTGTACAAGCCATTTGAGGCACGTTATATTGATTCGCAATGAGCGCCTGTCCACCCCATTCCTCAAGCCTTTGCGCGAGCCGCCGCATGCCGTCTGGCGCGGTCGGCATGGACCCGGGCTATGTGGAACGGGCACGGCGCAGGCGCTCTGAAAGAGAAGTCAGCCGCTGGTTCCGGTAGCCGGAACGGCGGCTTTTTTATTGGTGTCGCGCGCTTCCTCGCTTTTTGTCGAGGGCGCGACGCAACCTCAAGGAGCAGATCGAAACCTAGGCGAACCGGCGTTTTCGACAACGAAGCGCGCCACCGGGCGCAAACTGCGGCACACGTAGCTTACGGGCGGACGAGCAGGATGCGACAGGCGGCGCACGATACACGACCCGATTCCTTTCGAGGGAACACCATGCCTTTGCCTACCGCCCCGGCCAAGCTCGGCCATCTCCTTCCGGCCGAAGAGTACAAGGCCAAAGCCCGGCCTTCGAAGCAGCCCAAAAAACCGGCTGCGGCGAGCGACGACGACGCCATCGGCTCGGTCGAGACCGTCGCCGCGGAGCGTCCCGCAGCCGCCAATTCCGCAAACGCCGCGAACACGCTGCGCTCCATCGCCAGTGACGTGCTCGCGCAGGCGCCGCAAGACGCCTCGGCCGAGACATCCGCTGCCGCGCCGGTTGCGCCGGTTGCGCCCGTTGCGCGCGGCCGTCGCACGAAGCAGACTGCCGCTCTCTTGCAACCGGTGCCCGCTGCGCGCCAGAAAGACGAAGAAACGAGCGACGAAGCCCGTCCCGCGAGGCGCGAGGCGCGCGCGGACGCGCCCGCCGCGACGCCGGCTCCGAGCGCCGCGCCCGCCAAAGATGCGCGCACGCAGAACAAGCGCCGCCAGCGCGGCGCGGTCGAGGAGGAACTGCGCAAGCTCTTCGTGCTCGACACCAACGTGCTGATGCACGACCCGAGTTCGCTCTTCCGCTTCGAGGAACACGACGTCTATCTGCCGATGATGACGTTGGAAGAGCTCGACAATCACAAGAAGGGCATGTCGGAAGTGGCGCGCAATGCGCGTCAGGTGAGCCGCACGCTCGACGCGCTCGTCGCGCACGCGGGCCAGATGTCGGAGGGCATTCCGCTTGCCGCGCAGGGCAACCGCGACGCGCTCGGCCGCCTGTACTTCCAGACGACGCTGACCGATATCGAGCCTGTCGAAGGCTTGCCCGTCGGCAAGGCGGACAACCAGATTCTCGGCGTTGTGCGCGCGCTTCAGAAGGAGCGGCCGGATCGGCAGGTCGTGCTGGTGTCGAAAGACATCAACATGCGCATCAAGGCGCACGCGCTCGGCCTGCCCGCCGAGGATTACTTCAACGATCAGGTGCTGGAAGACAAGGACCTGCTCTATTCCGGCGTGCGCGCGCTTCCCCAGGATTTCTGGACGAAGCACGCGAAGGGCATGGAAAGCTGGCAGGACACCAAGACCGGCACCACGTATTACCGCGTGACCGGGCCGCTCTGCCCGTCCATGCTCGTGAACGAGTTCGTCTATCTGGAGCCGCAGAACGGCGAGCCGTCGTTCCACGCGGTCGTGCGCGAACTCAACGGCAAGACGGCGCTCCTTCAGACGCTGCGCGACTACGGGCATCACAAGAACAATGTGTGGGGCATCACGGCGCGCAATCGCGAGCAGAACTTCGCGCTGAATCTCTTGATGAATCCGGAAGTCGATTTCGTCACGCTGCTCGGTCAGGCGGGCACCGGCAAGACGCTGATGGCGCTCGCAGCCGGCCTCGCGCAAGTGCTCGACGACAAGCGCTACAACGAGATCATCGTGACGCGCGCGACGGTGCCGGTCGGCGAGGACATCGGCTTTTTGCCGGGCACGGAGGAAGAGAAGATGCAGCCGTGGATGGGCGCGTTCGACGACAACCTCGAAGTCCTCCAGAAAACCGACGATGCCGCCGGCGAATGGGGCCGCGCAGCCACGCAGGAACTGATCCGCTCGCGCTTGAAGGTGAAGAGCATGAACTTCATGCGCGGGCGGACGTTCGTCGATAAATACGTGATCATCGACGAAGCGCAGAACCTGACGCCCAAGCAGATGAAAACGCTCGTCACGCGCGCCGGTCCGGGTACGAAGATCGTGTGCCTCGGCAACATCGCGCAGATCGACACGCCGTATCTGACCGAGGGCAGTTCGGGGCTGACGTATGTCGTTGACCGCTTCAAGGGCTGGACGCACAGCGGCCATGTGACGTTGGCGCGCGGCGAGCGTTCGCGGCTCGCGGACTACGCGTCGGACATCCTGTAAAGCACGTGCAGTTGGATGACACGGCCCGGCGGAGCGATCCGCCGGGCTTTTTCTTTGTCCGCGCGTTCCGCTCCCGCAACACTTATCGCACAAAGTTAAAGTGGAACCTCACGATGTCTTGCCGCACGGCCGTGCGGCGGGCTAGTATCGGCGGACTGTCTTCTCTTCGGCGAGCGCGCTTGCTCGGCTTCAATGCGTCGAATCTGGCTACCGCTTTTCGTGTCCGTCGTGCTTGCCGCGTGCGGAAGCGCGCCGCAACAAGCGGCGCACAAGCCCGCGGTCTCGGCCAGCACGACGCCGCGCGCGTATAAGCCGCCGTCAGGCTTCCCGAACTTCGTCGATCACAGCGTCGGGCGCGAGGAGATCTCCATTCAGGCGATGTCGCTCGTCGGCGTGCCGTACCGCTGGGGCGGCAATACGCCCGAGGCAGGTTTCGATTGCAGCGGGCTCGTGCGCTATGTGGTCGATCGCGCCGCGTCCGTGAACCTGCCGCGCACGACCGCCGAGATGAGCGGGCGCGGAGAGTCCATCGAGCCGGACGAAGTCGCGCCCGGCGATCTGATCTTCTTCAACACGACCGGGCGACCGCATTCGCACGTCGGCATTTATGTCGGCAAGCTGCGTTTCGTGAATGCGCCGTCGACGGGCGGCACCGTGCGGCTCGATTACCTGACGAACCCCTACTGGGCGAAGCGGTTCGACGGCATTCGCCGCGTCGCGCCGCCAAAGACGGCGCCGACGCCGTTCGATGGGCCGACGTATGTGGCGGGGCGTGGAGTTGGGTCTGAGGAGGCCGCGTCTCCGCGTCAGCCGGTGCCGGCAACTGCCAGCGCGATTGCAGTCGAGCGACCGTCGACGTCAATCGGCGCGGCGCAGCTACAAACGTCTGCGGCTTCGGCTTATGCGGGCCGGACGCCCGTCTCGGCGACGACGACCGGGGCTTCCGTCGCCTCGGCCTACGGCCGCCAAAAGCCGGCCGCCACCACTGGCGCGGACCCTTTCGAGCCGCCGGCAGCGTCGATGAACGCCGCGCAGCGGCAGTCGTCTGCTGCGGCTTCGGCTTACGCGCGTCGAACGCCTGCGGCATCAGCCAGCGCGGATCCTTTCGAACCGCCGCCCGCTTCGTTGAGCGCGGCGCAGCGGCAATCGTCTGCTGCCGCTTCGGCCTACGCGCGTCAAACGCCTGCGGCAGCCGGCAGCGCCGATGCCTTCGAACCGCCGCTCGCATCGTCGAGCGCGGCGCAGCGGCAATCGTCTGCTGCCGCTTCGGCCTACGCGCGTCAAACGCCTGCGGCATCAGCCAGCGCCGACGCGTTCGAACCGCCGCCCGCATCGTTGAGCGCGGCGCAGCGGCAGTCGTCTGCTGCGGCTTCGGCTTACGCGCGTCAAACGCCTGCGGCATCAGCCAGCGCGGATGCTTTCGAACCGCCGCCCGCATCGTTGAGCGCGGCGCAGCGTCAGTCGCAGCATGCCAGCGCGAGAACAACCGCGTCCGCGAGCCAGGCACCGGATCCCATCCAGGCCGCCGCCGATGCCTACGAGCCTCCGCCGCCGCTGTCACGCGCCGCCCGGCAGCAAGCGCAAGCGGCCATGGCGTCGCAGGCTGCCGAACCGCCCGTGCGCGCGATGCGGGCGTCGACGGGCTCGCTCACTCCGCCGCGCGCCGCATCGAACGACGATCCTATCGCCCGGTTTGCAACAGGCGCCGATTGACGCCCAGCAGAAAGCACCCGACCGCCGCACGGTTCGCGCACCCCGCGCCCTGCTCTGCTATCGTGTCCGATACTTCCTCGACAGCGGCATCAAAGAACCGATAGGAGCGCAAGATCATGGATCTGGGACTGGCCGGCAAGGTCGTGTTGATCACGGGCGGCAGCAAGGGAATCGGCTTTGCGTGCGCGAAGGCGTTCGCGAGCGAAGGCGCGAAAGTCGCAATCGTCTCGCGCGATGCCGCGAATCTCGCCCGTGCGCGCGAGCAGCTGGCGGCCGACGGCCATCACGTCCACCTCGCGCGCGCCGATCTGCACGAGGCGCACAGCGCGGAAGACGTGGTCGAAGAAGCGAGCGCGGCGCTCGGTCCCATCGATATCCTGATCAACAGCGCAGGCGCCGCCCGCCGCTACGACCCCGATACGCTCGACGCCGCCGCCTACAAAGCCGCGATGGACGCGAAATACTTCTCGTATGTCTACCCGCAGCAAGTCGTGCTCAAGCGCATGGCCGAGCGCCTGCGCAACGACCCCGGCGCGGAGCCGGGCGCGATCGTCAACATCGTGGGCATGGGCGGCAAGATTGCGACGGACATTCATATCGCGGGCGGCGCGGCCAACGCGGCGCTCATGCTCAACACGGTCGGACTCGCGCATCACTACGCGAAGCTCGGCATTCGCATCAACGCGATCAATCCGGGCGCGACGCTCACCGAGCGCGTCGAGGAAGCGCTGCAACTGGAGGCGCAACGACAAGGCGTCACGCGCGATCAGGTGCTCGCCGAAAGCCAGGCCAAGGTGCCGCTCGGGCGTTACGCGAAACCGGAAGAAATCGCCGACGTCGCCGTCTTTCTGGCGAGCCGCCGCGCGAGCTATGTGTCGGGCGCGATCATTCCGATGGACGGAGTGTCGTCGCCGATCATCTGATGCGCCGCGGCCCGCTTTCTCACCCGGGCCGCGGGGCCACGTGTCTTGAAAACGTACCCGTGTTCCATACCCCACCCCCCCCCGGGGCGCGCCGCCGTACCCGCGAAAGTTAAAAAAAAACCCCCCACC